>NZ_CABVPP010000061.1 GCF_902499075.1 Burkholderia pseudomultivorans
GGCCCGGCCGTCGGCGCGGCTGCCGCGCCGGCGCGCGCGTGCCGCGCGACGAGCGCGGCGAGCACGTCGCGCGGCAGCTTGCCCGTCTCGTTGCGCGGCAGCGCATCGACGAACACGAGCGGACGCGGCAGGAACGCGGGATCGACCCGTTCGCGCAGCGCGCGCTGCAGGTCGGCGGCCGAAAGCGTCGGCGCGACGACCAGCGCGACGAGCCGCGTGACCGGCTCGCGCTCCGCGTCGCCATGCGCGGGCGCGGTGTCGTCGGGCATGAAGAACACGCCGTCGACGACCTCCGGAATCGCGTTGAGCTGATGGTTCAGGTACGCGAGCGACGTGCGCTTGCCGGCGATATTGACGAGGTCGGCCTTGCGGCCGTGCAGCAGGAAGCGGCCGTCGCCGAGCAGTTCGAGCGCGTCGCCCATCGGCACCGGCGCCTCGACGTGTCCGCCCGACACCCAGACGGTGGGCCCGTGCTCATCGTCGCCGCCGTCGCGCGCGTCGAGGCGGATGTCCGGGAACAGCTGCCAGGCCGCGCCCTGCGAGGTGCGGCGCGTCGCGATCTGGCCGGTCTCGGTGCTGCCGTAGATCTCGACGAGCGGGGCATCGAGTGCGGCCTCGGCCTCGCCGGCCAGCTTTTCCGACAGCGGCGCGGTGGCCGACAGCACGAGCGCCGCGCGCGGCAGCGCGTGGCCGGCCGACAGCAGCGCGCGCAGGTGGATCGGCGACGTGACGAGCACGCGCGGCTGCGGGATCGCGGCGAGTTCGTCGCGAATGTCGACCGGATAGAACGGCTGGCGGTTGCTGAATGCGAGCCCGCCGATCAGCGCGAGCAGCACCGTCGATTCGAAGCCGTACATGTGCTGCGCGGGCACCGTGCCGATCAGCGTGGCCGCGCGGCCGTCGAGCAGGCCGAGGCGCTCGGCCGCCGCGCGCACGCAGCCGACCAGGAAGCCCCAGGTCTTGCGGTGCGGCACCGGCGCGCCGGTCGAACCGGACGTGAACACGTAGGCCATGATGCGGCCCGCGTCGATCTGCGGCACCTGGAACGGCGCATCGTCGGCGCCGGCCTCGACCGCGGCTTCGGGGTACGCGAAGCGCGGCAGGTCGATCGTGCAGTCGGGCGCGTCGTGCAGGCAGAACGCATCGGGCGCGAACGACGCGAGCTGGCGCACCATTTCGGGCGTGTGCGTCGACGGCAGCAGGCTGATCCGGCCGGCGACGAGCGCCGCGCACAGGCTCACGGCGAACCGGTAGCGGTCGCGGCACACGTTGAACACGTGGCCGCCGGCGGGCAGCGCGGCGGCCACGCGCGCGACGTCGGCGACGAACGCGCGCACGGTGACGGGTGCGCCGTCGCGCCACGCGATGATCTGGTCGGGCGAAGAATGGAATACCAGCGGATGAGTCGGCATAAATCGGCGGAAACGGAAACAGGAGCCGGCGCGCGCCACGCGGCGCCGCGCCGGCCGTGAACTCATCGCGAGCCTTGCGTCGATGCGCGATACGCGCGCACTGCGTCGGCCATCCGCGGCCGCAGTTCGTGCGGCAGCGCGAAGCGCCGGCACGCATGCTCGGCGACGAACATCACGGCGACCAGCGGCAGCGACAGGTAGTTCGCGAACGTCGACCACGCGACGATCGACGCGGTCGCGAACATCAGCGTCGACACGGCGGCGATCGCGACGAAGAACAGCGTCCACGCGAGCGTAATCTGCCGCGTGTAGCGCGCGACGGCCGGCGTGACCGTGCCGTGGATCATCGTCGCGAAACGCGTGCACAGCGGCACCTCGCCGGTCGCGAGCGTGCGGCCGAACAGCAGCGCCATCGCGAGGTTGAAGCTCGCGTGCTCGAGATACAGGCCCCATGCGAAGTGCTGCGCGAGCGGCGCGCGCGCCGCCCACAGCGCCGCGCAGGCCAGCAGCCACGCGGGCACGAACAGGGCGCGCCGCGGCGAACGCAGCGCGGCGGCGAGCGCGAGCAGCAGCGGCGGCACGAGCGCCATCGCGAGGCCCAAGCCGTGCGCGCCGGGTGTCGCGGCCGCGTAGTGCGCGCCGGCCTGGTAGGCCGCCACCGCGCCGACGCCGGCAACGCCGCGCGCGATACGCCGCGCCGCGCTCATCGATCGCCTCCGCAGCGGCGCGTGCGCATGCCACCGGCCGTCGCGCGGCGGCAAGCGGAGCAGCGAAGCGGAATCAGGCGGACGGACGGGCGCGGCATGGCTGGATACATCGGATCGATCGGGGGCCGGGCGCGGGTCGCCGGCCGGTCAAAACATCATACGAATGACGGTCGGGACGGGTGTCCGCCCGGCTGTCGTGCCCGCTCATTTTAGGGCCGCGGCCGCGGGTGTTCGGAGCGGGCGCCGGCGGGTTTTGTAACCGATTGTATGGCACCGCGCGGGGCGTTTCGCGGGGTCGGTCCATTTCAGTGCGAAGCGGCTCAAGCGTCTCGTTGGTTCGGGGCCCGGAACGACGCGCGGCGCGGGCCCGGTAGTCTGTAACCTTTCGCGGTATACGTCCCGATACCCATCGTCTAGAATCCGCGTAACTTTTACAAACGATCCCCAAATAACGCAGGCGGGGAAGCCGGCAGACGCCGGAGGGACGGAGATTCGCACGCGCCGGGCGTGCTCGAGACGGACCGTTTCCGGGCGCCTTCCGCTGCCGTGGGCCGCCTGCTCGCAAGCATGATGAACGCACTGGAACAAGAGCTCGCCACGCTGATCGTCGGCGAACTGAACCTCGAAGACGTCCCGCTCGAAACAGTGACGGCCGACACCCCGCTGTACGGCGAGGGCTTCGGGCTCGACTCCATCGACATCCTGGAAATCGCGCTGCTGATCTCGAAGAAGTACGGCTTCGAGCTGCGCTCGGACAATCCCGACAACCAGAAGATCTTTGCGACGCTCGGCGCGCTGGCGGCGTACGTCGCCGCGCATCGCACGAAGTGACGCCGCCGCGCGCAGGCGCGGCGTGAACGATTACCGTACGCGGCGGCGAGCGCAGGACGATGCGCCGCTGCGTCGCTCGAGGTGGAACGCGATGGACGGAGCAATTCGATGCGGGCGCTCGTGACGGGCGGCAGCGGCGCACTCGGGCAGGCGATCTGCGCGGCCCTCGCGCAGGCCGGCCATGAAGTGTGGGTGCATGCGAACCGCCATGCCGCGCAGGCGGAGGCGGTCGCGCAGCGGATCGTCGCGGCCGGCGGCGTCGCGCATGCGATCGCGTTCGACGTGACCGACGCCGATGCGACGCTCGCCGCATTGACGCCGTTCATCGACGACGCGCCGGTGCAGATCCTCGTCAACAACGCGGGCATCCACGACGACGCGCCGATGGCCGGCATGTCGCAACAGCAATGGCGCAGCGTGATCGACGTGACGCTCAACGGTTTTTTCAACGTCACGCAGCCGCTGCTGCTGCCGATGATCCGCACGCGCCGCGGGCGGATCGTCAACATCGCGTCGGTTGCGGGCCTGACCGGCAATCGCGGGCAGGTCAACTATGCGGCCGCGAAGGCGGGGTTGATCGGTGCGACCCGGTCGCTGTCGCTGGAACTCGCGTCGCGCGGCATCACCGTGAACGCGGTCGCGCCCGGCATCATCGAGTCGCCGATGGCCGACCACGCGTTTCCCGCCGAACGCATCAAGCAGCTGGTGCCCGCGCAACGCGCGGGCCGGCCCGACGAAGTCGCCGCGATGGTCGCGTATCTGGTGTCCGATGCGGCGGCCTATGTGACCGGACAGGTGCTGTCCGTGAACGGCGGCCTCGCATGACGACGCGCGGCGCATCGCGGTGATGCGGGCCGCGCAGCTTACCAAGGAACCCGAAGTGTCCGTGCAACCCGTCGACGCCGAACGGCGCCCGCCCCCCGAATCGTTCGCCGCGACGCCGGCCGAAGCCGCGCGGGCCGTGCCGCGCGCGAAGGGTGGCGCGCGCGCGTTGCGGCTCGTCCACACGGATCAGGCACGGTTCGTCGCGGCGTTGCGCGAGGTGCACGGAAGCGGCGACGCATTCGAACGCGCGTTTCCGGGCGCGCTGGGCGCCGTGTGCATTGCGGCCGCGCCGGACGCCGACGCGGCCGCCCGCGTGCTGGCTGGTGCCGCGCCCGATCTGCCGCGCGCGCCGGTGCGGATGACGCTGCTCGGATCCGCGGCCGCGCAGGGCGGCGCCGTCTACGAAATCTGGCAATGCAACGCGCGCGACCTGCGCAGCGCGCGGCGCGGGCCCGTGCATTACCGCTACAGCGAAGCGGCCGGGCTCGTGTTCGGCAGCATCGTCGTGCACGAAGCCGACGCGGCGGCCGGCGACGGCACACCGCTCGAACGCGCGACCTGCGACGCCTACCGCGCGCTGTTCGACGTGCTCGACACGCTCGGCATCCCGCATCCGCTGCGGATCTGGAACACCGTGCCGGCGATCAATGCGGAACAGTTCGGCATCGAACGCTATCGTCAGTTCAATATCGGCCGCCAGCGCGCATTCGATGCGTGCCGCCGCGCGCTGACGGGCGGCGTGCCGGCCGCGTGCGCGCTCGGCTCGGTCGAGCCGGTCGCCGGCGATGCCGCGCCGGACGCGCCGCTGGCGATCCATTTCCTCGCGAGCCGCACGCCGGCCGGTCCGGTCGAGAATCCGCGCCAGGTCAGCGCGTATCACTATCCGGCACAGTACGGCCCGCGCGCGCCGACGTTCGCGCGCGCGGCGGCATGGCCCGACGCGCCCGACGCGCCGGTGCTGTTCGTGTCGGGCACCGCGAGCATCGTCGGGCATCGCACCGTGCATCCCGGCGACGTCGTCGCGCAGACGCGCGAGACGATCGCGAACCTCGTCGCGGTGCTCGAACAGGCCGCGCGGCAAGGGCACGGCCCGTTCACGCTCGCCGACCTGAACTATCGCGTCTACGTGCGCGACGCCGGCGACGGCGCGGCGCTCGCCGCGATCGAACGCGTATTGCGCGACGCGGCCGGCCCCGACGCGCACGCGCTGTTCGTCCATGCGGATGTGTGCCGCGACGACCTGCTGGTCGAGATCGAGGCCGGCGCGGGGTACGCGACGGAGTGGCTGTCGTGAAGCGCGAGGGCCTGACGATCCGCGAACCGTCGCCGCGCGCGGGCGATGCCGGCGACGCCTGTCGGCGGTCGCCGGCAGGTCATAAACTTTTGCCAGGATCATCGTCTTCGCAATCGGCCGTTTCCATGTCCAAGCTGCACGCCTCGTCCACCCATCTCGTGCTGATCCCGAGCTACAACCCGGGCGCCAAGGTCGATGCGACCGTGCGCAGCGCACGCGCGCAGTGGAACCCGGTATGGGTCGTCGTCGACGGCAGTACCGACGGCAGTGGCGAGCGGCTGCAGGCGATGGCCGAGCGCGATCCGGGGCTGCGCGTGATCGTGCTGCCGGAGAACCGCGGCAAGGGCGCCGCGGTGCTCGCAGGGCTCGACGCGGCCGCCGCGAGCGGCTTCACGCACGTGCTGACGATGGACTCCGACGGCCAGCATCCGGCCGACCTGATCCCCGCGTTCATGGCCGCGTCGCAGGCTGCGCCCGACGCGATGGTGCTGGGCCTGCCGAAGTTCGACGCGAGCGCGCCGCAGCTGCGCGTGCAGGGGCGCAGGTTGTCGAACCTGTGGGCCGACCTCGAGACGCTGTGGGCCGGAATCGGCGATTCGCTGTACGGCTTTCGCGTGTATCCGGTCGCGCCGCTCGCGGCGATCATGCACCGCCAGCCGTGGATGCGCGGCTTCGACTTCGATCCGGAAGCGGCCGTGCGGCTGTGCTGGGCCGGCGTGCGCCCGATCCGCATCGACGCGCCGGTGCGCTATTTCGGCGAGCACGAGGGCGGCGTGTCGCATTTTCACTACGGTCGCGACAACCTGCTGCTCGCGTGGATGCACCTGCGGCTCGTCGCCGGTTTTGCGGTGCGGCTGCCGATGCTGCTCGCGCGGCGGCTTGCGCGCCGCGGCGGACGGACGATTGCCTGAACGCGGCGATTACCTGTCTTTCGGTTTCCAATTCCGCCATTCTCCGCGCTTCTCATGTCATTTCGCCGCGTAATAAAGATGTCATGAGATGTAAACATCTGGTAATTTTCTGCCGGATTATGCAAAATCGCCGCTCCCAAATACAACTACCGAGGGATCCGGGATGCAACTCAAGAAAGCAGTGGCGGCGTGTGGCGTGGCGTTTCTGTTGAGCGCGTGCGGCGGCGTGCAGAGTCTCGACGCGAACAGCCTGACGTCGGCGGGGACCAACCTGTTCAAGGCGGCAACGCTGTCCGACGCGGACATCGCGGCGCTGTCGAACGATTCGTGCAAGGCGAGCGACGCCGAATCGAAGATCGCGGCGCCGAACAGCGCGTACGCGAAGCGCCTGACGAAGGTGATGAAGGGCTTCGGCGACATGACGCTGAACGGCCAGAAGATCAACTACAAGGTCTACATGACCAAGGACGTCAACGCGTGGGCGATGGGCAACGGCTGCGTGCGCGTGTACAGCGGCCTGATGGACATGATGAACGACGACGAGCTGCGTGGCGTGATCGGCCATGAAATGGGCCACGTCGCACTCGGTCACTCGAAGAAGGCGATGCAGACGGCCTACGCGGTCAGCGCGGCGCGCAGCGCGGCCGGCGCGGCATCGCCGGGCGTGGCGGCGCTGACGAGCTCGCAGCTCGGCGACATCACCGAGAAGTTCATCAACGCGCAGTTCTCGCAGACGCAGGAAAGCGCGGCGGACGACTATTCGTTCGACCTGATGAAGCAGAAGGGGATGAACCAGAAGGGCCTCGTGACCGCGTTCCAGAAGCTCGCGAAGCTCGACGGCGGCCAGAGCTCGATGATGAGCTCGCACCCGTCGTCGACGAGCCGTGCGCAGCACATCGAGGATCGCATCGCGAAGGGCAGCTGATCGGCCGGTCGCGGCGGCGGCGTTGCCATCGTCGCAACGAAGCCAGGCCGGCGATGCCGGTGCTCCAGCGCAAACCCCCGCGTTCTCCGGAACGCGGGGGTTTGTTTTTGGGGCGGCCGCGCGGGCCGCGAGGGCATCCGGCCGCTTACGGCACCATGCCCGGCAGCAGATACGCCTGCGCGAGCGTGATCAGCCCGACGATCACCGCGAACAGCAGGCTGTGCCGCACCGTGAAGCGGAACAGCTCCGACTCCTTGCCGATCAGTCCGGTGGCCGCGCAGGCGACCGCGATCGACTGCGGCGAGATCATCTTCGCGGTCACGCCGCCCGTCGTGTTCGCGGCGACGGCGAGCGTCTCGGGCACGCCGAGCTGGTGCGCGGTCGCCTGCTGCAGCGAGCAGAACAGCGCGTTCGACGAGGTGTCCGAGCCGGTCAGGAACACGCCGAGCCAGCCGAGGAACGGCGAGAAGAACGGGAACGCGGCGCCGGTGCCGGCGAGCATCAGCGCGAGCGTCGACGACATCCCCGAATAGTTCGCGACGAAGGCGAACGCGAGCACGAAGCCGATCGACAGGATCGGGCGCGTCAGGTCCTGCAGCGTTTCGCCGAACGTGACGAGCGCGTCGCGCGGCTTCATCCGCAGCAGCGCCATCGAGATCAGCGCGGTCACGAGGATCGCGCTGCCGACGGCCGACACGAGATCGATCTTCAGCACCGCGTCGAGCGCCTTCGGCGTCGCGGCGATCGGCGCGGTCTTCACGACCAGCTGGTCGAGGCCCGCGACGTGGAATTTCAGCACGGTCGCGGCGAGCGCGCCGTGCGCGCCGAACAGTGCCTTGAACGGCGCGAGGCTCCACACGGTGACGACGGCCGTCAGGATCAGGAACGGCGACCATGCGCGCACGGTCTGCGCGAGCGTGTACGGCGACGCCTGACGACTCGCCGGCGCATCGAAGCCGCTGCCGTTGCCGCCGGCGCCGAAGCCCGCGAGCGCCGCGCTGCCGCCGCCGGCCGCGACGAGGCCGCCTGCCGCCTGCCGTGCCGTTTTCGGCTGCCAGACCTTCAGGAACGCGGCGAGCGCGACCAGGCTGACGAGCGACGACGTGATGTCCGGCAGCTCCGGCCCGATATGGTTCGACGTGAAGTACTGCGTGATCGCGAAGCTGCCGCCCGCGACCAGCGCGGCCGGCCAGGTCTGGCGCACGCCGCGCAGGCCGTCCATCATGAACACGAGCCAGAACGGCACCGCGAGCGACAGCAGCGGCAGCTGGCGGCCGGCCATCGCGCCGATGTGGAATGCATCGATGCCCGTCACCTGTCCGGCGACGATGATCGGGATGCCCATCGCGCCGAACGCGACCGGCGCGGTGTTCGCGATCAGGCACAGCCCGGCCGCGTGCAGCGGACGGAAGCCGAGGCCGACCAGCAGCGCGGCGGTGATCGCGACCGGCGCGCCGAAGCCGGCCGCGCCTTCGAGGAACGCGCCGAACGAGAAGCCGATCAGCAGCATCTGCAGCCGCTGGTCGTCGGTGATCGACAGCACGGATGCGCGGATGATGTCGAACTGGCCGGTCTTCACGACGATCTTGTAGAGGAACACCGCCGCGACGATGATCCACGCGATCGGCCAGATGCCGTAGGCGAAGCCGAAGCCGGCCGCCGCGAGCGCCTGCGGCACGGGCATCCCGTACGCGAGGATCGCGACGCCGAGCGACAGCAGCAGCGTGATGGCCGCGGCGACGTGCCCCTTCATCCGCAGCGCGGCGAGCGCGACGAAAAAGAAGATGATCGGAATCGCGGCGACGAATGCCGACAGCGCGAGGCTGCCGAGCGGGGTATAGATCTGGTGCCAGGCCTGCAAGGTTGTCTCCTCCATGGTGGGTCTTTATCGGTACCGGTCAGAAAACGGACGGGTTCATTCGGGCTGGCCGCGGGCGCGCAGCAGGTCGGACAGGCTGCGCGGCGCCGGTTCGAGCGGCGTGCGGTGCTGCGTCCAGCCCATCTGCCTGGCGGGCGTCAGCGCGCGCAGCCGGGTCGCGGTCCAGCGGAACGCGCGGTACGCGCGCGGATGTGCGAACGCGCCGGACCAGAAGCGCCATACGAGGTCTTCGGCGCGGTTGTAGTTCGCGCCCTGACCGCGCAGCGGGTGCGCGACCGGCTCGCCGGGCTTGCGGTTCGCCTCGGTGCGCAGCCGCACCAGCAGTTGCGGAATCGGGATGCGCACCGGGCACACCTCGCCGCATGCGCCGCACAGCGTCGACGCGGTCGGCAGGTCGGCCGTCGCGTCGAGGCCGAGCAGGTGCGGCGAGATGATCTTGCCGATCGGCCCCGGATAGGTCGTGCCGTACGCGTGGCCGCCGATGCGCGTATAGACGGGGCAGTGGTTCATGCACGCGCCGCAGCGGATGCATTGCAGCGTCGCGCGCAGCTGTTGGTCCGCGTAAGCCTGCGTGCGGCCGTTGTCGAGCAGCACCAGGTGCACTTCGCGCGGACCGTCGCGTTCGCCGTCGCGGCGCGGGCCCGAGATCAGGTTGAAGTAGGTGGTGATCGCCTGGCCGGTCGCGGAGCGCGTCAGCAGGCTCGACAGCGGCACGATGTGCTCGAGTTTCTCGACGACCTTCTCGATCCCCATGATCGCGATGTGCGTGTCGGGCACCGTCGTCGACAGGCGGCCGTTGCCCTCGTTCTCGACGAGCCACAGCGTGCCGGTGTCGGCGGCCGCGAAGTTCACGCCGGACAGGCCGATGTCCGCGTCGACGAACGCGCGTCGCAGCGCGCGCCGGCCGGTCTGGATCAGTTCGTCGACGTCCTCCGTGTAGCGCGTGCCGGGGATGTGTTCCTCGAACAGTTCGGCGATGTCGCCGCGCGTCTTGTGGATCGCGGGCATCACGATGTGCGACGGTTTTTCGCCTGCGAGCTGCACGATGAACTCGCCCATGTCCGACTCGAGGCAGTCGACGCCGCGCTCCGCGAGGTAATGGTTCAGCTCGATTTCCTCGCTCGCCATCGACTTGCCCTTGATCACGCGGCGCGCCTTGCGCGCCTGCGCGATGCCGAGCACGATCGCGTTCGCGTCGTCGGCCGTCTCGGCCCAGTGCACCTGCACGCCCGCTTCGACGAGCTTGGTCTCGAGCCGTTCGAGCAGCGCGGGCAGTTGCGCGAGCGCGTGCTGCCGCACCGCTTCGCCGAGGTCGCGCAGCTGCTGCAGCTCGGCGTCGTCGGGGAACTGCGCGATGCGCTTGCCCTGCAGGAAATCCATCGCGCCGCGAAAGCTGCGGCGCAGCGCGGGATCGTCGAGCGCGGCGCGCGCGCGGGCCTTGAAGTCGCCGGGGGCGACGAATTGCAGCGGTTGGTCGCTCATTGCGGCATTCCTTGCGAGGTCGCCACCGAGGCGACAGGCGCGGCGCCCGACCGCGCATCGGTGACGATCACGACCCACAGGCGGCGCGGGCCGTGTGCGCCGTACGCGAGCGTCTGCTGGATGTCGGAGGTTTTCGACGGGCCCGACACCAGCACCAGGTTGGTCGGCATGCCGGCGTGCCAGCGCTCCGCGTGCACGGCGGCGTGCAGATCCGCATGCAGCGTGCGCGCGTGGACCAGCGCGACATGCAGCGGCGGCACCAGCGACACCGTGCGCGGCGTGCCGGGGTCGGGGGCGAGCACGACGGTGCCGGTGGCCGCGATGCCCGAGCGCGCGACGGTGAAGCCTGCGTCGATCGTGTCGAACAGTTCGGTTTTCCACGCGTCGATCGGCCGGTCGAACGGTACGCTCGCGACGCTGTCGGGCAGCGCGCGGGCGAGCGCCGCGCATTCGGCGCGGGCCGGGTCGAGCAGCAGCCGGCGCACGCCGGCGTCGGCCAGCCGCGCGGCGAGCTGCGCGGGCCATGCGTCGGGGCTCGCGCACCAGACTTCCGCGTGCGACGCGCTCAGCGCGGCCTGCATCGTCTGCGCGAGCGCATCCGGAGCGGGCGCGACCGGTGCGCGGCGCGCCGCGTAATGCGTATCGATGCGGGCATCGAGCGCGGGCGCGGCGCTGGCGGCGACACCGGGCGCGGCCGCGCGCAGGCGCGCGAGGATCGACGCGCGCGCGCTCATTGCCGGTCTCCGCGCAGCGACGATGCGCCGGCCGTGCGCCGCCACAGGAAGCTCGCGAGATGCTCGACCGGCAGCGGTGCGCCGGCCTTGTCGGCCGCGTGGCCGATGTTCAGCAGGCAGCCGCAGTCCGCCGACACGAGCCGGTCGCAGCCGGTCGCGCAGGCCGACGCGACCTTGTCGCGGACCATCGCGCCGGAGATGTCGGGATGCTTCAGCGAAAACGTGCCGCCGAAGCCGCAGCATTCGGATTCGCGTTCGTGCTCGACGCGCGTCACGCCCGGCAGCGCGTCGACGAGTGCGACGCCGTGCACGCGCGTGCCCATCTCGCGGCGTGCCGCGCACGATGTGTGCAGCACGACGCGCTCGTCGGGCGCGGCGGTCGCGACGGTCGCGTCGAGCCGCACGTCGAGCACGTGCACGAGGAATTCGGCGAGTTCATAGGTACGCTCCGCGATCGCGCGGGCTTTCGGGCCGTGCACCGGATCGTCGGCGAACAGCGCCGGCCAATGGTGACGGATCATGCCCGCGCACGAGCCGGACGGCACGATTACCGGCCACGGCTCGGCGAACAGGTCGAGCTGCGCGGCCGCGACGCGGCGCGCTTCGTCGGGATTGCCGCTGCTGTATGCCGGCTGCCCGCAGCAGCTCTGGCCGCGCGGATAGTGGACGGTCAGGCCTTCGCGCTCCAGCAGGCGAACCGCGTCGAGTCCCGCTTCGGGGACGAACAGGTCGACCAGGCAGGTCGCGAACAGATAGGCGTGCGCGGGGACGGCGGCGGGGTATTGCCTTTCGATCATGTCTCGCTCCAGGGGCGCCGGCCCGGCATGCGGATGCGGAACGGCGATTTCGCTGCATAATTCCCGCGACGGCGCCGCAGCTCAAATTGGTTGGGCCAATCGGCGGCGCGCAGGCGAAGGAGACGCGAGATGGCGGCGATGACGGCACGGGGCCGGACCGAAGTGGTGATGCGCAAGATCGAGACGGCGCTGCTCGACGGCACCTGGCCGGCCGGCACGCGCCTGCCGGCCGAGCGCGTGCTCGCGCAGCAGTACGGCGTCGCGCGCAACACGGTGCGCGAGGCGACCCAGCGGCTCGTCGCGCGCGGGCTGCTGCAGAGCCGGCGCGGCGCGGGCGTCTACGTGACCGACCAGTTGCGCGCGGGCATCGCGTCGCCGTGGGGGCAACTGGTGGCCGACCATCCGGCGCTGCGCGACGACATCCTCGAGTTCCGCCGCGTGCTCGAAGGCGCGACCGCGTATTTCGCCGCGCTGCGCGCCGATGCGAACGACCGCCGCCGGATCCGCGCGCTGCTGCGCGAGCTCGAGATCGCGCATGCGAACGACGACCGGGTCGTCGAGGCCGCGACCGATGCGAAGCTGCACGAGGCGATCGCGCTCGCGTCGCGCAACACGATGTTCCTGCACCTGCATACGAGCGTGCTCGGCATGCTGCGCGAGCACATCTCGATCAACGTGTCGGGGATGACCGAGCAGGACGACGACGCGTCGGACCTGCTGCTGCGGCAGCACCGCGTGGTGTGCGACGCGATCTGCGCGCATCGGCCCGAGGAGGCGCGCACCGCGATGCAGGCGCATATCGACTACGTGCGCAGCCATTTCGAGCGCAGCGGCGGCGCGTAGGCCGGCTATCCATGGGCCCCGGTACGAGCGGAATTGGTTGGACCGCTTGATTCGGGCGGCCGCGGGGCGGGGGGCAGGGGCGACGGCGCGCGCGTTTGGCGGCAAGCCGCCGGCTTCCGCGCCATCGCTGCGCCCGCCGAGCCCCGCCCGGCCCGCCGCCGCACGATTGACCGCGTCATCGGCCGCCCACTAGAATCGGCCGGAACCGCCCGTCAGCCGCGCGCCGCGGCGAGTGCGGACTCGTTGATCCGCCTGTCGAGGAAGCCCCGTGCTCATGTCTTTGTTCCGGCGCGCGCCGGCCGCCCGTCTGCGGTGCGCCCGCTCTGCCCGCGTGCTGGCCGCCAGCGCGCTGCTGTCGCTCGTCGCCGCCTGCGCGACGCATCCGCCCGCCACGTCGCTCGATCGTCCGGTGTCCCATGCGCTGTCGCCGGCCGTTGCGACGCCGCTGCGCGACGCGCTGGCCGCGCCCGAGGCCGCGCATCCGGACCAGTCGGGCTTCCGGCTGCTGGCCGACGGCGCCGAGGCGCTGCAGATGCGCATCGCGCTCGCGCGCGCGGCGACCAAAACGCTCGACATGCAGTACTACATCGCGACCGAGGACACGACCGGCAAGCTGCTGCTCGGCGCGGCGCTCTATGCGGCCGACCGCGGCGTGCGCGTGCGGATGCTGGTCGACGACCTGAACTTCCGCGACATCGACCGCGTGATGGCTGCGCTGAACACGCATCCGAACATCGAGATCCGCGTGTTCAATCCGTTCGGTGCATCGCAGCAGGGCGTGGTTCGCCGCACGACCGATTTCCTGACGCGGATCGACAGCTTCACGCGCCGGATGCACAACAAGGCGATGATCGCGGACAACCAGCTCGCGATCGTCGGCGGACGCAACCTTGGCGACGAATACTTCAGCGCGAGCCCGACGCTGCAGTTCCGCGATCTCGACGTGCTGGCCGCCGGCCCCGTGACGAACGAGATCTCCGGCAGTTTCGACGCGTACTGGGCAAGCGCCAGCAGCTATCCGCTGCGCGTGCTGAACCACCAGACGTTCGATCCCAAGGATCTCGACGCGATGCGCGACGAGCTGCGCGACCACTGGCGCAAGAACGCCGACCCGTACAACGCGAAGCCGCTGAATGCGACGCCGCTCGCGCAGCAGATCGCGCGCGACGAGCTCGGGCTCGTGTGGGCGCCGGCCGAGTTCAAGGTCGATGCGCCGGACAAGGTCGCGCAGCCGACCGGCTACGTCAGCCCGCCGATGCAGCGCCTCGTCGAGCTGACGCGCGCCGCGCAGCAGGAATTCCTCGCGTTCTCGCCGTATTTCGTGCCGCACGACGCAGGCGTGAAGATCCTCGGCGACACGACTGCGCGCGGCGTGCGCGTCGCGATCCTGACGAATTCGCTGGCCGCGACCGACGCGGTGGCCGTGCAGGCCGGTTATGCGCCGTATCGCGTGCCGCTGCTGCAGCACGGCGTCGAGCTGTACGAATTCAAGGCGCAGCCGGGCCGGCAGCGTGCGCGGGTGCTCGGCCTGCGCTCGCGCGCGAGCCTGCATGCGAAGGCGTACGTGATCGACCGCAAGATCCTCGTGATCGGCTCGATGAACCTCGACCCGCGTTCCGCGCACCTGAACACCGAGCTGGCGCTCGTGATACACAGCCCGGCGCTCGCGCAGCAGGTCGCGACGATCTTCGCGCGGGTCACGCAGCCCGACGAAAGCTATCGCCTGAGCCTTGCGCCGTCGGCCGGCGGCGCGCCGCCGGCACTCGAATGGACGGGCACCGACAACGGCGTGTCGACCGTCTATCACGTCGATCCGCACGCGGGGCTGCTGCGCAACGTGCTGACGGGCGTGTTCACGCTGCTGCCGGTCGACGACCAGTTGTAAAAGGGCCGGAAGCGCTCCGGCAAAACCCGCGATACCGGTGCGCGAGGAAAGGTGATATGGTTGTGTGCACAACGATATGGGTGGCACGCGGAAGCCGCGAATCTGCGCGGCTGCGCGTGCACCGCAACCGGAGCTTGCCATGCAACGTGTCCCGAACCAGCCGTTCACGCGTCCCGCCCGTTTCTCCGAAGCCGAATGGCAGGCGCGCGTGCAGCTCGCGGCCGCCTATCGGATCTTCGACCACCTCGGCTGGACCGAGCTGATCTACAACCATATCTCGCTGCGCGTGCCGGGCGAGGACGGTCATTTCCTGATCAACCCGTTCGGGCTGCATTACCGCGAGGTCTGCGCATCGAACCTCGTCAAGATCGACATCGACGGCAACGTGATCGGCCATTCCGACTGGCCGATCAATCCGGCCGGCTTCACGTTCCACAGCGCGATTCACGCCGCGCTGCCCGACGCGCACTGCGTGATGCACGTGCATACGACGCCCGCGATGGCCGTGTGCTGCTCGCGCGACGGGTTGTCGTTCTCGAACTTCTATGCGGCGCAGCTCTACGGCAAGGTCGCGTATCACGACTTCGAAGGGATCACCGTGCATCTCGAAGAAGGGCGGCGCATCGTCGAGAGCGCGGGCGGGCGGCCGGTGCTGCTGCTGCGCAATCACGGGCCGGTGACGATCGGCGCGACGCTCGCGCAGACGTTCTCGCTGATGTGGCTGCTCAATCGCGCGTGCGAGGTGCAGGTCGCGACCCATGCGATCGGCGACGCGCTGCCGATTGCGCCGCCCGTGCTCGAAGCGTGCGTGCGCGATTCGCTGAACTTCGATCCGAAGCACGGCGCCGGGCAGGACGCATTCGACGCGCTGCAGCGCATCGTCGATCGCATCGACCCCGGCTATCGCGCGTGAGCGGGTGCTAGAACCGGTAGCCGAGGCCGGCCTGGATCACGTCGGTATCGCGGTTGTAGCGCGTGACCACGCGGTTCCACGTCAGACGCGTGAGCCAGCGATCGGACATCCGGTAGCTTGCCGAAATCGACACGATGCCGGACACGCGTCCGTCGCCGGGCCCCGGCTGTCCTTCGCGGTTGCGCTGGTCGACCGTGAGGTACGCGCCGGCCCCGGCCGACAGCGTGACCTTGTCGTTCAGGAATGCGCGCGTGAGCCACAGCTCCGATGCGATCCCGTTGCGGCGGATCCCCTGTTTCGCGCCTTCGTACATCCAGGTCGCGGTCCAGTCGATCGTGCGCGTGAGGCCGCGCCGGTATTCCAGGCTGCCGCCGAGCGTCGACGGCGACGAGCGGCTGTTGAGGATCGTCTCGCCGAGCATCGCGGTCACCTCGTTGTTCGTCACCTTGCGCGTGCGCGGCAGCGCGGTGTCGCGCGGGCCCGGCGTGTCGGGCGCGTCGAGCTGATAGCCGACGCCGAACATCAGCGAGGTCGTATTCGGTCCGCTGAAGACCTGCGCGCGATTGAGCTGGAGCTGCGCGATCCAGCGGTGCGACGTGTAGTACGCGGCGCGCACGCTCATTAGCACACCCCAGCCGTGCGAGTTCGAATAGCCGAGGCCTTCGGCGGCCGGCACCGTGTCGAAATAGCGATAGGGGCCGACGCCCGCGGACAGCACGAAACGGCGGTTGTCGAGCGGCAGCCGGCCCCAGAACTGGACCGCCTGCCCGTCGCGGTGATGGTTCGGAATATGGCCCTCGTTGTACCAGGTGAAGCCGAGCGCGGTGTTCGGGCCGAGTCCTTCCTGGTAGTCGAATGCCCACGAGTACGAGCGGCCGCCGCCGCTCCACAGCGAGCCGGCGAACAGCGAGAATTCCTGCGCATCGGCGGGCGCGCCGTAGAACGCGGCGACGGAACAGAGGCCCGCCAGCACTGGGCGGACACGGACGGGTCGGGGCGGGCGGGGCATCGGGGGACGGTCCGGCACGGTACTTTCCAGTCACGATGAAACCCCGTCATTTTCCGGCGCGTGCGGCGGCGTGTCGACGCGGGTTTTCACAATACGCTATTACGCATTGCGACGATGACGGTGTCGCGACCATGCGCGATTCCGGTTCCGCGATGCCGGTGCGCAACGCGCGTGGACGATCTCGAAATCGATTCGGGATGCTTGCAATCGCGCGAACCGGGTCGCCGTATCACGTTGCCGGCCGCGTGGCCGCGAGTGTCGAAGCAAGGCGCACGCGGCATGCAAATCGACAGACAAAAAAACGCGGCCGGGCGGCCGCGTGAATACTCGCAGACTCCTTCGGACGAAGGAAACAAGCAACTGTGAAACGAAGTGTAGCGAAACGCCGCGCACGGATTCAGCCGTCCGGCTGCAAAGGTCTGTTCCTGATTGCGGCAGGGCGCCGGGCGGTCTGCGGCAACCCGACGTCGAGGGGCTGCCGGATCGGCGGCAATCGACTACCATCGAGTGATGCCGCCACGCCGGCGGCCCACTACGTCGTGCAAGGAGATCTCATGCCGAAGCTGCGTTTGCTCCAGGTGGCGTTACTCGCTGGCGCGCTGGTCGCCGGCAGCGCCGCTGCCGAAACGGTGCGCCTGTCCGCCAATCTGCAACCGTCGAGCGAGGTGCCGCCGACGGCGACCCACGGCTCCGGCGCGGTCGACGCCAGTTACGACACGGCCACGCATACGCTGAAGTGGACCATCACCTACGAAAACCTGACGGGCCCCGCGACGGCCGCGCATTTCCACGGCCCGGCGCCGGTCGGCCAGAACGCGGGCGTGCAGGTGCCGATCCCGAAGGACGAACTGGCCAGCCCGATCCAGGGCTCGAAGGTGCTCACCGACGCGCAGGTCACCGAGCTGATGGGCGGCAAGTGGTATTTCAACGTCCACACGAAGGAGCATCCGTCGGGCGAGATCCGCGGCCAGGTGATGCCGGCGAACTGAGCGCCGGGCGTTTGATATAGAGGCTCGCGTCGAGCGGCGCGGGCACGATCGCACGTACTATCGACACACCATGTTGCGGAGGGTGTCGATGAGTTGGCAAAGCAGGTTCGCGTGCTGGCTGCTGCGCTGGCAGTTCCGTCCCGAGACCACGCGCCCGGTGCTCGATCCGGCGCGTGCGCGGCGCTTTACCGAGCTGCGGATGATCGTGCCGCGCCGCGCGCCGTCGGGCTACCGGCTGCGCGAATGCTATGGCCCGGGCGACGCGCCGCTGCGCGGCGAATGGCTCGAACGCACCGATACGGCTGCTGCTTGCGGCGCCGGCCGCACGCTGCTGTACTTCCACGGCGGCGGCTACTACTTTTGTTCGACCCAAACCCATCGCCCGCTGGTGTTCGGGCTGACCAAGCGGGCGCGCGTGCGGTCGTTCTCGCTCGACTACCGCCTCGCGCCCGAAAGCCGCTTTCCGGCCGCGCTCGACGATGCGCTGGCCGCCTATCGCCAGCTGGTCGCGCTCGGCACGCCGCCGGAGTCGATCGTGCTCGGCGGCGATTCGGCGGGCGGCGGCCTTGCGCTCGCGACGCTCGTTGCACTGCGCGACCGCGGCGAGCCGCTGCCGGCCGGCGCGATCCTGTTCTCGCCGTGGACCGACCTGGCGGGCACCGGCGACACGCTGCGCAGCAACGACGGCCTCGACCCGATGTTCGCCGGTGCGGCGCTGCCGAAGGCCGCGAAGCTGTATCTGGGCGATGCGCCGGCGACGGATCCGTACGCGTCGCCGCTCTACGCCGATTTCGCGGGCCTGCCGCCGCTGTACATCCAGGTCGGCAGCACCGAGGTGCTGCTCGACGATTCGCGCCGCGTCGCCGACAAGGCGAGGGCGGCCGGCGTGCCGGTGGAGATCGAGATCTGGCCGGACATGCCGCACGTGTGGCAGCTCTATGCGCCGATGGTGCCGGAATCGCGCGACGCGCTGGACCGCGCGGCCGCGTTCCTGAACCGCGTCGCGGTCGAGCGCGCGGTTCAGCGCGTCGGCGACGCGTCGATCGCCTGATACGCGGCCTTGACGGCCGCCGTGCCGTACTTGCGCTCGAGCCGGCGTACGGTGAAATGGCCGTGCGCCATCTGCTGGAAGTGGTCGATGAACAGCGTGTTGACGGTTGCGCCGAGCACCGCACCGATCGCCGGGATCGATTTCGCGGCCATCTGCTCGGTCACTTGCACCGAGAAGCGCGACGCGACGGCCTGCACGAGCTTGAACACGGCTGCCGAGCTGTGCGCGGCGATGCCTTTGCTCGTGATGTCCGACGACGCCTTCGAGATCGCCTGCGCGAGCGCGCCGCGCAGCACGAAATAGCCGAGATCGGCGTCCTCTTCCTGCTTGTCCGGATTGCCGCCCATGCCGAGCACGGCGAGGCATTGCAGCTGCGTATCGACCGACGCCAGGTCCTCGCCCTCGCTGCGCGCGATGTCGCATACCGAGCGGAAGATCAGCGTCGTCGTCACCGGCAGCTCGACCGGCAGCGCCAGAAAGCCGAATGCGCCGCCCGCCGCGCCGGTCGTCGCGACCGCGAGCTTGTGCAGCAGGTTGCTCGGCTTGTCGGGCTCGGCGTCCGGCGCGGGCGGCTTGCCGAGCGTGCGCAGCGCGATGTTCAGGCACTTGCGCAGCGCCAGCTGCGTCGCGTCGTTGATCTTGCCGGTCGCGAAATCGGGCAGTCTGGCGATCATCTTCTCGACCGGCGCGCCGAGCACGCCAGTCAGCTTCATCGTCAGCGACGGGCTTTCCAGCACCTGCTTCGCGCGCCGCAGCGCGTCCCGATCCTCCTGCGTCAGCGTCGGCGCGGGCGTGATTGAAATCGGTTCCATCGTTCTCCTTTGCGGCCAGGGCCGGGATGGCGGCGCCAGCCTAGCTTACTCCGGCATGCTACAATTTTGAGATTGTTTGACCCGTCAAAAGTTGCACCATCAAAAAATGGCCGTCCACACTGCCGCCCATCATTCGAGCGGGCAAGTCCTGCCGTTCCGCGAGTCGCTGCTGGCGATGATCGGGATCTCGTTCGTCACCATGCTGGTCGCGCTCGACCAGACCGTCGTCGGCACCGCGCTGCCGACCATCGTCGCCGAGTTGCGCGGCTTCGACCTGTACGCGTGGGTCGCGACCTCGTACTTGCTCAGTTCCGTGATCACCGTGCCGATCTTCGGCCGGCTCGGCGACTACTACGGCCGCAAGCCGTTCGTGATCGCGTCGATCGTCGTGTTCACCGGCGCGTCCGTGCTGTGCGGGATGGCGAACGACATGCTGTCGCTCGTGCTTGCGCGCGGCCTGCAGGGGATCGGCGGCGGGATGCTGGTCGGCACCGCGTTCGCGTGCATTCCGGACCTGTTTCCCGATTCCGTCGTGCGGCTGCGCTGGCAGGTGCTGATGAGTTCCGCGTTCGGCATTGCCAATGCGGTCGGGCCGTCGCTCGGCGGCGTGCTCACGCAGTCGTTCGGCTGGCGCTCGGTGTTCTACGTGAACCTGCCGGTCGGCCTGCTGTCGCTGCTGTTCGTGTGGCGCTACCTGCCGCACCTGCGCCACGTCGAGCACGACGGCAAGATGCGGCTCGACTGGCCGGGCGCGCTGCTGATCGCGCTGTCGCTCGGCGCGCTGCAACTGTTCGTCGAATGGCTGCCGAAGCACGGCATCGCGAGCTGGGCAAGCCTGCTGCTGGTCGTCGCGCTCGCGGCCGGCATCGGCCTGTGGCGGTGGGAGAAGCGCTGCGCGCAGCCGATTCTGCCGTTCGACATGTTCGGCAATCGCGCGCTGTCGGCGCTGTTCGTGCTCGCGATCCTCGCCGGCTTCTCGATGTTCTCGCTGCTGTTCTATGCGCCGCTGCTGTTCCAGGGCGGTTTCGGCATGTCGCCGAAGGAAGCGGGGCTCGTGATCACGCCGCTCGTCGTATTCATCACGATCGGCAGCATCATGAACGGGCGCGTCGTCACGCGCATCCGCAACCCGAACGCGATGCTGCACGTCGGCTTCGTGCTGTTCGCGATCGCGTGCGCGGGCATCGTCGTGTCGACGCACACGACGCCGAAGTGGATGCTGATGGGATTGATGGTCGCGGGCGGCATCGGCCTGGGCTTCGTGCTGCCGAACCTCACCGTGTTCGCGCAGCAGACGGCCGGCCGAGAGCATCTCGGCATCGCGACCGCACTGCTGCAGTCGCTGCGGATGGTCGGCGGGATGATCGGCACCGCGTTGACGGGCACGCTCGTCAACCAGATGTATTCGGGCGGCGTACGCGATGCGCTCGGGGCCGACCATGCGCTGCAATGGCACGCGCAGCTGGCCGATCCGCAGATCCTGATCGACCGCGCCGCGCAGGGCGGCCTCGTCGCGGAACTGACGCGCGCCGGGCATAATGGCGCGCTGCTGCTCGAAGCGGCCCGCGAGTCGCTGGTCAGCGCGATTCACCTGGGTGTCGCGATGGCGGCCGTCGTCGCCGTGGTGTCGGTGTGGCAGTGCCGCCGCGTGCCGCCGATCGCGCTGCGGCACAAGATCGAACCCGGCCCGCTGGCCGAATGATTGTACGGAAACGAATTCAGCGCATGGAAGAACAGGACCGCGTCGCGATCTTGCAGCAATTCGGACGCACGTATCGCGCGTTCATGACCGCGTTCGAAGCGCACGTCGGGCAGCCGATGCCGCGCTGGCGCATCATGGTTGCGCTGCACACGATGGACGGGCATGCGTCGCAGAAGCGGCTCGTCGAGGTGCTGCGCATCGATCCCGGTGCGCTGACGCGCCAGCTGAAGTCGCTCGACGCGCTCGGCTGGATCGAGCGTGCATCCGACGCGCGCGACAACCGCGTGACCAACGTGACGCTGACCGTCGCCGGCCGCGCGGCGTTCGACGCGTGCCTGCCGCGCCGCAAGGCGTTTCTCGAACAGACGATGGCGCAGTTGCCGGACGACGTGCTCGGTGCGCTGTCGGGGGCGCTCGCGATGCTGGAGTCGAAGATCGCGGAGGTCGGCTCGGCGCCGCCGGCCGCGCGCTGAAGCCCGCGCGGCGCCGCAAGCGGCGGCCGCGCCTGCGGTCGGCGGTGGGCTTGCCGGGCCCGCCCGCCGAATCGCGTCGTTTCAATCCCGGTTTACAGCTCGATGCGCGTGCCCAGTAACGCGAGGAACTGCGACAGCCATGCCGGATGCGCGGGCCACGCGGGCGCGGTGACGAACGGCGCGTCGGTCACGGCCGCATCGACCGGGATGTCCGCGTACTCGCCGCCCGCGAGCTTCACTTCGGGCGCGCAGGCCGGATAGGCCGAGATGCGCTTGCCGCGGATCACGTCGGCGGCCGCGAGCAGTTGCGCCGCGTGGCAGATCGCGGCGATCGGCTTGCCGGCTTCGGCGAACGCGCGCACGAGCGCGATCACCTTGGCGTCGAGGCGCAGATATTCGGGCGCGCGGCCGCCGGCGACCGCGAGCGCGTCGTAGCCGGACGCGTCGACGTCGTCGAAGGTCGCATTGAGCGTGAACTGGTGGCCGGGCTTCTCGGTATAGGTCTGGTCGCCCTCGAAATCGTGGATCGCGGTCTTGATCTTGTCGCCCGCGCGCTTGCCCGGGCATACGGCGTCGACATGATGGCCGACGGCCTGCAGCGCCTGGAACGGCACCATCGTTTCGTAGTCTTCGGCGAAATCGCCGGTCAGGAACAGGATCTTCTTCGCTGCCATGGCTTTCTCCATTGAAGGGGCGCGACGGCCCGTGCGAGCACGGGCGAAAGCGGCCCCGAGAACGAACAGGCAGTGTACTCCGGCAGCTTGAAGCGCGCGTGACGGCCGCCGCCAGCGCGGCGGGGCGGTCGCGCGCGGTGCATCAGAAGAACGTTTCGATCACGCCCGTCACGCGGAACTGCGGGTCGAGCACGAGCAGCTGGCGCCACTTGTCGAACGTCAGGCACGGATGCGAGATGTCGAACGCGACCATGTCGCCGACCTTCACGTCCGCGCCCGGCGGGATCTGCAGGTACGCGTGCTGGTCCATCATCCCGGTGACGGCCCAGCCTTCGCCTGCGGCGACGTCGCGCGGCGCGCTGTCGCGGCCCGGACGGAAATGCCGCGCCGGCTCCGGCAGGCCCGCATCGAACGCCGCGTCGCGCTTGCCGAGCGCGACGATCGCACGGTCGGCTTCCGGCACCGACTGCACGTATGCCCACAGCTGCAGCGCGGGCAGCAGCCCTTCGCCCATCCGGCGCGCAATCGGATTGCGCGCGAACACGTCGGTCTGCGCTTTCTTGTAGATGCCGACGTCGTGCGTCAGGTAGCAGCCCGGGCGCAGCACGACTTCCGCGAAGCCCGCGTCGGACGCCTTCGCGAATTCCTCCGCGACCACGTCGTACCATGCCGAGCCGGCGCCGGACAGGATCGCCGGCGTACGCGCGAAGCGGCCCGCGGAGGCGAGCTCGCGCGTGAGCGCGACCGCATCCTGCAGGAACGCGCGGATCTCGCCTTCCTCCTTCAGCACGCCTTCGTACAGTTCGATGCCGGCCAGCTTCAGCGTGTCCGGATAGCGCGCCAGCGCGCCGAGCACGGCCTCGCGCTGCGCGGCGTCGCGCACGCCGGTGCGGCCGCCCGGCACGCCGAGCTCGAGCAGCACGTTCAGCGACTTCTTCGCGTCGCCGAAGAAGCGGCCGAGCTGGTCGACGCTGTCGGCGGAATCGACGAGGCAGTAGAACTCGAAGTCCGGATCGGACAGCAGTCCTGCGATGATCGTCATGTTCTGGCGGCCGACGAGCTGGTTCGCGAGCAGCACGCGGCGCACGCCGCCGCGGTACGCGGCCTGCGTCTGGTGCGCGGTCGCGAGCGTGATGCCCCACGCGCCCGCGGCGAGCTGGCGGCGGAACAGCTGCGGCGCCATCGTCGTCTTGCCGTGCGGCGCAAACTGGACGCCATACTGCTGGACGAATGCCTGCATCCAGTTCAGGTTGTGCTCGATGCGTTCCTCGTACAGCACCGCGGCCGGCAGGCTGACGTCTTCCGCGAGCAGGTTCCACTCGAGGCGGCCCGCGTCGTCGAGCGGAACGCTCGCGCTCGGCAGGTTGCCGAGGCCCTTGCCCAGAGGATCGATCGTCGGTTCCTGATAGTTTGTAACTTTCATGTCATCCCGCTCCATCATCACTATGCATTGCACTGAAGTTGACATGCAGATGGTACAGAAAGTAGCATCGGCGCGGTGATGTTATTTAGTAACATCAAGCCTTGCACCTTTTTCCGCAGATGAATACGCGCGCCACCCCCACCGTTATGCAGGCGACCACGCCCGAGCCGGCGCCGGTCGCGCCACCGGTCCTCGACATCGTCGCGCGGATTGCCGAATGCGCGCCCGAATTGCGTGAAGCCGAGCGCAAGGTTGCCGCGTTCATCCTTGCCGATCTCGCGCGCGCCGCGCATGCGAGCATCGGCGCGCTCGCACGCGACGCGGAAGTCAGCGTCGCGACGGTCACGCGCTTCGCGAAGGCCGTCGGCTGCCGCGACGTGCGCGAACTGAAGCTGCTCGTCGCGCAGGCGGCGGCCGTCGGCCAGCGCTTTTTCGTGCCGGCGGAAGACGCGCCCGTCGAAGATGCGAGCCCCGCATCGGTCGTCTACGACGAGATCCGCGTGGCGCTCGCGCACAACCACCAGCTGCTGCGCAACACGTCGTTCGACGCGGCGGCCGACCGGCTCGCGGCCGCGAAGATGATCTACGTGTACGGGCAGGGCGGCGGCTCGACCGCGCTGGCCGACGAACTGCGCTTCCGGCTCGTGCGCTTCGGCCGGCCGGTCGCGTCGTACCAGGACAGCCTGCTGCAGCGGATGGTGTCCGCGACGCTGTCGCGCGACGCGGTCGTCGTCGCGCTGTCGGTCAGCGGGCGCGTGCCGGAACTGCTCGAGAGCTGCCGTCTCGCGAAGCGCTACGGCGCGACGTTGATCGCGGTCACCGCGCCCGCGTCGCCGCTCGCGAAGCTCGCCGACCACCTGATTCCGGTCGTCGCGTTCGAAACCGATTTCATCTACAAGCCGTCGACATCGCGCTACGCGATGATGATGGCGATCGACGTGCTCGTGACCGGAGTCGCACTGCGGCTCGGCGATGCGGGCCGGGAATCGCTGCGTCGCATCAAGCATGCGCTCGATGCGCATCGCGGCGGCGGCGACCGTCAACCGGTAGGAGACTGACCATGCATTCGCATCCCGAAGCGGCCGATACGCTGATCGTCGGCGCGCAACTGTACGACGGCACCGGCGCGCCGCCCGTCACGCGCGACGTCGCGATCCGCAACGGCCTGATCGCGGCGATCGGCAACCTGTCGAACTGGCTTGCCGAGACCGTCGTCGATGCGAACGGCCGTGCGCTCGCGCCGGGCTTCGTCGACGTGCACACGCACGACGACACGCACGTGATTCGCGCGCCGCAGATGCTGCCGAAGATCTCGCAGGGCGTGACGACGGTGATCGTCGGCAACTGCGGGATCAGCGCGGCGCCGGTGACGCTCGCGGGCGACCCGCCCGACCCGATGAACCTGCTCGGCGAGCGCGACGCGTTCCGCTATCCGACCTTCGCCGACTATGTCGCGGCCGTGAACGACGCGCGGCCGGCGGTGAACGTCGCCGCGCTGATCGGGCACACGGCGTTGCGCAACAACCAGATGGATCGCCTCGATCGCGCAGCGACCGACAGCGAGATTGCCGCGATGCGCGCGCAGCTCGAGGAGGCGCTCGCGAACGGCGCGCTCGGGTTGTCGTCCGGTCTCGCGTACGGCTCCGCGTTCGCGGCGCCGGCCGAGGAGGTGATGGCGCTCGCCGAGCCGCTCGCGAACGCGGGCGCGCTGTATACGACGCACATGCGCACCGAGTTCGACGCGATCCTCGACGCGATGGAGGAGGCGTACCAAGTCGGCCGCCACGCGCGCGTGCCGGTCGTGATCTCGCACCTGAAATGCGCGGGCCCGTCGAACTGGGGGCGCAGCACCGAGGTGCTCGCATCGCTCGAAGGCGCGCGCCGCTACCAGCCGGTCGGCTGCGACTGCTATCCGTACAGCCGCAGCTCGTCGACGCTCGACCTGAAGCAGGTGACGGGCGACATCGACATCACGATCACGTGGTCCGAGCCGCATCCGGAAGTCGCGGGGCGGCTGCTGAAGGCGATCGCCGCCGACTGGGGCGTGACCGAGCAGGAAGCCGCGCAGCGCATTCGCCCGGCCGGCGCGGTGTACCACAACATGTCCGAGGACGACGTGCGCCGGATCCTGTCGCATCCGGCGACGATGGTCGGCTCGGACGGCCTGCCGAACGATCCGCTGCCGCATCCGCGGTTGTGGGGTGCGTTCCCGCGCGTGCTCGGCCATTACGTGCGCGACACGAACCTGCTGCCGCTCGAGGAGGCGATCCGCAAGATGACGTCGCTGTCCGCGCGCCGCTACGGGCTTGCGCGCCGCGGCGAGGTGCACGTCGGCTACCACGCCGATCTCGTGCTGTTCGATCCGGCGCGCGTGATCGACGCGGCGACGTTCGACAAGCCGCAGCAGCCCGCGCACGGGATCGACGCGGTGTGGGTGAACGGTGTGCTCGCTTACGAGAACGGCCAGCCGACCGGCGCGCGCGCGGGCGGTTTCGTCGCGCGCGGCGAACGTGCGCCGGCGAGCGCCGACGCCGCGTTCTGAACGCGGCCGAGCTGCCGATATTCCGCGCGCGCCGCTTGCGGCGCGCGCATTCGCAACCGAAACGGAACTGAAACGAGGAGTGAAACGATGAAGCGATATGGCGTAGGCGAAGCGAAGGGCACGGGCGGTCAGGTGATGCCGTTCGCGCGTGCGGTCGAGGCCGACGGCTGGCTGTACGTGTCGGGCCAGACGCCGATGGTGAACGGCGAGGTCGTCGAAGGCGGGATCGTCACGCAGTCGAAGCAGGCGATCGAGAACGTGATCGCGATTCTGAAGGAAGCCGGCTACGGCCTTGAGCACGTCGTGCGCTGCGGCGTGTGGCTCGACGATGCGCGCGACTTCGCGTCGTTCAACCGCGTGTTCGTCTCGTATTTCGGCGAGCATCCGCCGGCACGCGCGTGCGTGCAGTCGAGCATGGTGATCGACTGCAAGGTCGAGGTCGACTGTATCGCGTACAAGGCGCCGGCGAAGTAAGGCGGCGCGCGCTTGTCGCAAGTGAAATGAAAACAGCCCGGTCGATTCGACCGGGCTGTTTCGTTTGGCCCTTCACCCACCCTCACTGCCGCGCCGTCCGCGCGTTATCCGGCATCGGCTGGTTGTAGTTGGTCCGGAACGGATTGATGTCGAGCCCGCCGCGGCGCGTATACCGCGCATACACCGCGAGCTTCACCGGCTTGCAGCGATGCAGGATGTCGAGAAAGATCCGCTCGACGCACTGCTCGTGAAAGCCCGTGTGATTGCGGAACGAGATGATGTAGCGCAGCAGCCCCGCATGATCGATCTGCGGCCCGACATAGTGGATCTGCACGCTGCCCCAGTCCGGCTGCCCCGTCACCGGACAGTTCGACTTCAGCAGGTCCGACACCAGCGTTTCCTCGACTGGCGCTTCGTCTTCGGCGGCCGACAGCAGCGACGGGTCGGGTTCGTACACGTCGGCATCGAGGTCGAGCCGGTCGAGCGACAAGCCATCGAGCTCGTCCATCTCGAGCTTGCGGAAGTCGTGCGGCGACACCAGCTGCACCGACACGCTCGCGCCGCACGCGGCCGACACGTCGCGCTTGAGCACGTCGCGCACCGCGTCGACCGAATCGAACCGCGATTGCGCGAACGAGCCGAGATACAGCTTGAACGACTTCGATTCGACGATGTTCGGCGATTCGGCCGGCACGTAGAAGGTCGCGACCGCGACCTGCGGCTTGCCGCGCGCGTTCAGCCACGACAGCTCGTACGCGTTCCAGATGTCGGTGCCGAAGAACGGCAGCGCCGCCGTGATGCCGATCTGCTCGCGCGCGCCCGCGCGCGGGATCGGGAACAGCAGCGACGCGTCGTATTGCGATGCGTAGACGGTCGCCTTGCCGAGCGGGGAGTGTTCAGGATTCATTGCGTGATGCCTTTACGACAGGAAGAGGCGGTACGCCGGGTTGGCGCTCTCTTCGACATACGGATAGCCGAGCGCCGCGAGGAAGCGTTCGAACTCGGCGCGATCGGTCTGCGGCACCTGCAGCCCGACGAGGATCGAGCTGTAGTCCGCGCCCTGGTTCCGGTAGTGGAACAGGCTGATGTTCCAGTCCGGCGCCATCGACGACAGGAACTTCATCAGCGCGCCCGGCCGCTCGGGGAATTCGAAGCGGAACAGGCGCTCGTCGAGCGCGAGCGGCGAGCGGCCGCCGACCATGTAGCGGATATGCTCCTTCGACAGCTCGTCGTGCGTCAGGTCGACCGTCCTGAAG
This sequence comes from Burkholderia pseudomultivorans, assembly GCF_902499075.1. Classification (GTDB taxonomy): domain Bacteria; phylum Pseudomonadota; class Gammaproteobacteria; order Burkholderiales; family Burkholderiaceae; genus Burkholderia; species Burkholderia pseudomultivorans. The sequence goes on from NZ_CABVPP010000061.1 coordinate 27,844, forward strand.
CCGTGCGACTCGAAGTTCGCGGCGATCTCCGCCGATTCGCCGCGGCGGCGGATCTGCACGCCGACGAAGATGTGCGCGGACTGCGCATCGGCGATCCGGTAGTTGAACTCGGTGACGTTGCGGTCGCCGACCAGCGAGCAGAAGCGCCTGAAGCTGCCGCGCTCTTCGGGAATCGTGACCGCGAACACCGCTTCGCGCGCCTCGCCGACTTCCGCGCGTTCCGCGACGAAGCGCATCCGGTCGAAGTTCATGTTCGCGCCGGACGTGACCGCGACCAGCGTCTGGTTCTCGATCCCTTCGCGTTCCGCATACAGCTTCGCGCCGGCCACCGCGAGCGCACCGGACGGCTCGAGCACGCTGCGCGTGTCCTGGAACACGTCCTTGATCGCCGCGCACAGCGCGTCGGTGTCGACCGTCACGACGCCGTCGAGGTATTCGCGGCAAAGCCGGAAAGTTTCCTCGCCGACGAGCTTCACCGCGGTGCCGTCCGCGAACAGGCCGACTTCGGCCAGCTCGACGCGCTTGCCGGCCTCGAGCGACTGCGCCATCGCGCACGAATCCTCGGCCTGCACGCCGATCACCTTGATCTCCGGGCGCACCGCCTTCACGTACGCGGCGACGCCGGACGCGAGCCCGCCGCCGCCGATCGGCACGAAGATCGCGTGGATCGGACCCTGGTGCTGGCGCAGGATCTCCATCGCGATCGTGCCCTGACCGGCGATCACGTACGGATCGTCGAACGGGTGTACGAACGTGAGGCCGCGCTCTTCCTGCACCTTGACCGCGTGCGCGTATGCATCGCTGTACGATTCGCCCGCCTGGATCACCTCGACGCCCGGGCCGCCGTGCGCGCGCACCGCGTCGACCTTCACCTGCGGCGTCGTGACGGGCACGACGATCACCGCCTTCACGCCCATCCGGGCCGCCGAGAACGCGACGCCCTGCGCGTGGTTGCCGGCCGACGCCGTAATCACGCCGCGCGCGAGCGCGTCGGCCGGAATGTGCGCCATCTTGTTGTACGCGCCGCGCAGCTTGAACGAGAACACCGGCTGGTTGTCCTCGCGCTTCAGGTACACGGGGTTGCGCAGCCGGGCCGACAGGTTGCGGGCGGGTTCGAGTTCCGTCTCGATCGCGACGTCGTAGACGCGCGCGGTGAGGATTTTCTTCAGGTAATCGTGGGAGGCCATGGGGGCTCGCGTGCGGTGCGGAAGCAGACGGTAAAGGATCAATGATAGCGCCAAGGGTCCCGCCGCATGCAAGCGGCGTGCCGCATGCGCGGCGCCGGCAGGTGCGGCGGCGGCGCCGTCCGGACGTCCGGCACGGCGTTTTTTACCGGTTTAACCGCCCGGTTACCGACCGGCCGGGCGGCGAATGATCAGGCGAAATCGCGGCGAGCCAGACCTGGCGCGGCTTCGCGGGATAGCCCCACGGGCTGTCCGGCGTGTCACGCGTGTTGCGATCATGGGTTAGAATTCCGTTTTGAATCAAGGATCGGAAGATGCAGAGGCACCCTCGGATCGCCGAATTGACGCCGTCGCCGCGCGCAGCCCATCCCGCGGCGGAACGGCATGCGCGCCGCGCGCGATCGTGCTGATGGCTCCGAGTGCCGCCAGGCCCTGTCGCCGTCCCGGAGTGGCGAATCCCTGCCCGCTCCGGCCCGATGCAGGACAGTCGCGCGCCTGGTAACAGAACAGATTTCCCCAAGATTGCGCCCACGCGCTTGCCGACGCCCGTGCACGGTGTATCGGCCCTCCGAGTCGTCCGAACATGAACGCACCACAAGTTTTCGATCCGCATGGCGCGGCCGCTGCCGTCGCCGCCGACCCCGCGCCCCGACTGCGCGAGATTCCCTATAACTACACGTCCTTCTCCGACCGCGAGATCGTGATCCGCCTGCTCGGCGAAGAGGCGTGGTCGGTGCTCGACGAGCTGCGCGCCGAACGCCGCACCGGCCGCTCGGCGCGGATGCTGTACGAGGTGCTCGGCGACATCTGGGTCGTGCGCCGCAATCCGTACCTGCAGGACGACCTGCTCGACAACCCGAAGCGCCGCGCGCTGCTGATCGAGGCGCTGAACCACCGCCTGACCGAAATCGGCAAGCGCCGCCGCGCCGACCTGACCGAGCACCACGACGACGCGGGCCGCGAGCGCGCGGTGCGCGTCGAGGCGCTCGAAGCGGCCGCGCAGCGCGCGGTCGACGAGTTCGCGGACGAATTCGACAAGATGGCCGAGCTGCGCCGCCGCGCGACCAAGGCGCTCGGCCGCTGCACGCAGAAGGACAACATCCGCTTCGACGGGCTGTCGCGCGTGTCGCACGTGACCGACGCGACCGACTGGCGCGTCGAGTACCCGTTCGTCGTGCTGACGCCCGACACCGAAGCCGAGATCGCCGCGCTGATCAAGGCCTGCTTCGAGCTCGGCCTGACCGTGATCCCGCGCGGCGGCGGCACCGGCTATACGGGCGGCGCGGTGCCGCTCACGCCGTTCTCCGCGGTGATCAATACCGAGAAGCTTGAGCAACTGGGCGCGGTCGAACTGACCGAGCTGCCGGGCGTCGCGCACAAGGTGCCGACGATCTTCTCCGGCGCGGGCGTCGTCACGCGCCGCGTGACCGAGGCGGCCGAGGCGGCCGGCTACGTGTTCGCGGTCGATCCGACCTCGCTCGACGCATCGTGCATCGGCGGCAACGTCGCGATGAACGCCGGCGGCAAGAAGGCCGTGCTGTGGGGCACCGCGCTCGACAACCTCGCCTGGTGGCGGATGGTCGACCCGGACGGCAACTGGCTCGAGGTCACGCGCCACGAGCACAACCAGGGCAAGATCCACGACATCGCGGTCGCGCGCTTCGAGCTGAAGTGGTTCGACGGCGCGTACGCGCCGGGCGAGAAGCTGCTGCGCTCCGAAATGCTCGAGATCGAAGGCCGCCGGTTCCGCAAGGAAGGGCTCGGCAAGGACGTCACCGACAAGTTCCTCGCGGGCCTGCCGGGCGTGCAGAAGGAAGGCTGCGACGGGCTGATCACGTCCGCGCGCTGGGTGCTGCACAAGATGCCCGCGCATACGCGCACCGTCTGCCTGGAGTTCTTCGGCCAGGCGCGCGAGGCGATCCCGAGCATCGTCGAGATCAAGGACTACCTGTTCGAGACCTCGAAGCAGGGCGGCGCGATCCTCGCCGGCCTCGAGCACCTCGACGAGCGCTACCTGCGCGCGGTCGGCTACGCGACCAAGAGCAAGCGCAACGCCTTCCCGAAGATGGTGCTGATCGGCGACATCGTCGGCGACGACGCCGATGCGGTCGCGCACGCGACGTCCGAAGTGATCCGGATGGCGAACGGCAAGAGCGGCGAGGGCTTCGTCGCGGTCAGCGCCGAGGCGCGCAAGCGCTTCTGGCTCGACCGCAGCCGCACGGCCGCGATCGCGAAGCACACGAACGCGTTCAAGATCAACGAGGACGTCGTCATTCCGCTGAACCGGATGGGCGAGTACACCGACGGCATCGAGCGGATCAACATCGAGCTGTCGCTGAAGAACAAGCTGCAGCTCATCGACGCGCTCGACGCGTTCTTCCGCGCCGGCAACCTGCCGCTCGGCAAGACCGACGACGCGAACGAGATCCCGAGCGCCGAACTGCTCGAGGACCGTGTCCAGCAGGCGCTCGAGCTGCTCAAGCGCGTGCGCGCGCGCTGGGAATTCGTGCGCGACCGGCTCGACCAGCCGCTGCGCGAGGCGCAGCACTATCTGGTGCAGCTCGGCTACGAGGCGCTCGCGGAGAAATTCGCGGATCGCGCGGACGAGCAGCCGGGCGCGACCGTGTTCCACGTCACGCAGGACCGCACGGTGCGGATCTCGTGGAAACAGGAGATCCGCGCGGAACTGCGCGCGATCTTCAACGGCGGCGCGTTCAAGCAAATCCTCGACGAAGCGCAGGCGATCCACAAGCGCGTGCTGCGCGGCCGCGTGTTCGTCGCGCTGCACATGCACGCGGGCGACGGCAACGTCCACACCAACATCCCGGTCAACTCCGACAACTACGAGATGCTGCAGGACGCGCACGCGGCGGTCGCGCGCATCATGACGCTCGCGCGTTCGCTGGACGGCGTGATTTCCGGCGAGCACGGGATCGGCATCACGAAGCTCGAGTTCCTGACCGACGACGAGATCGCCGAATTCCGCGCGTACAAGCAGCGCGTCGACCCGAACGGCCGCTTCAACAAGGGCAAGCTGCTCGACGGCGCCGACCTGCGCAACGCGTACACGCCGAGCTTCGGGCTGATGGGCTACGAGTCGCTGATCATGCAGCAGTCCGACATCGGCGCGATCGCCGATTCGGTGAAGGACTGCCTGCGCTGCGGCAAGTGCAAGCCGGTGTGCGCGACCCACGTGCCGCGCGCGAACCTGCTGTACAGCCCGCGCAACAAGATCCTCGCGACCTCGTTGCTGGTCGAGGCGTTCCTGTACGAGGAGCAGACGCGCCGCGGCGTGTCGATCAAGCACTGGGACGAGTTCAACGACGTGGCCGACCACTGCACGGTGTGCCACAAGTGCGCGACGCCGTGCCCGGTGAAGATCGACTTCGGCGACGTCACGATGAACATGCGCAACCTGCTGCGCAAGATGGGCAAGAAGAAGTTCAACCCGGGCCAGGCCGCGGGCATGTTCTTCCTGAACGCGACCAATCCGCAGACGATCAACGCCGCGCGCGGCGTGATGATGGGCGTCGGCTACAAGGTGCAGCGCTTCGCGAACGACATGCTGAAGAAAGTCGTGACGAAGCAGACGCAGCACCCGCCCGCGACGACCGGCAAGCCGCCCGTGGTCGAGCAGGTGATCCACTTCGTCAACAAGAAGATGCCGGGCAACCTGCCGAAGAAGACGGCGCGCGCGCTGCTCGACATCGAGGACAACAAGATCGTGCCGATCATCCGCAACCCGAAGACGACGACCGTCGATTCGGAAGCGGTGTTCTACTTCCCGGGCTGCGGCTCCGAGCGCCTGTTCTCGCAGGTCGGTCTCGCGACGCAGGCGATGCTGTGGGAGGCGGGCGTGCAGACGGTGCTGCCGCCGGGCTACCTGTGCTGCGGCTATCCGCAGCGCGGCGCGGGCCAGTACGACAAGGCCGAGAAGATCGTCACCGACAACCGCGTGCTGTTCCACCGCGTCGCGAACACGCTGAACTACCTCGACATCAAGACGGTGGTCGTGTCGTGCGGCACCTGCTACGACCAGCTCGCGGGCTACGAATTCGACAAGATCTTCCCGGGCTGCCGGATCATCGACATCCACGAGTTCCTGCTCGAGAAGGGCATGAAGCTCGACGGCGTCACCGGCACGCGCTACATGTATCACGACCCGTGCCACACGCCGATCAAGACGATCGACCCGGTGAAGCTCGTCAACGAGCTGATGGGCTCGGAGAAGGGCGGCTACCGGATCGAGAAGAACGACCGCTGCTGCGGCGAATCGGGCACGCTCGCGGTCACGCGTCCGGACGTGTCGACGCAGGTCCGCTTCCGCAAGGAAGAGGAGATCCGCAAGGGCGCCGCGAAGCTGCGCAGCATCCCGGTCGTGGCCGGCGGCGCACCGGCGCCGGCCGCCGCGAACGGCCCGGACGTGAAGATCCTGACGAGCTGCCCGTCGTGCCTGCAGGGTCTGTCGCGCTACAGCGAGGACGCGAACCTCGAGGCCGACTACATCGTCGTCGAGATCGCGCGCCAGGTGCTCGGCGAGAACTGGATGGCCGATTATGTCGCACGTGCAAACCATGGCGGGATCGAGCGCGTGCTGGTCTAATGCGGGCATGACGACGCCCGGGGAGGGCGCGGGCGCAGGCGTTGCAGCCGGCGCCCGTCCACATGGGAGCGACGATGGAATGCGTGTTTTGCCGTGAAGACGGCGGCGAGGTGCTCTGGCGGGACGACGTGCTGCGCGTCGTCCTCGCGACGGGCGAGCACGACTATCCCGGCTTCTGCCGGGTGATCTGGGGCGCGCACGTGGCCGAGTTCTCCGATCTCGGCGAGTCCGAGCGGGCACATCTGATGCGCGTGGTCTACGCGGTCGAGCGGGCCGTGCGCCGCGTGATGCAGCCGAACAAGGTGAATCTCGCGAGCCTCGGCAACATGGTGCCGCATGTGCACTGGCACGTGATCCCGCGCTTTTCGAACGACGCCCATTTCCCGCAGCCCGTCTGGGCGCCGCGCCAGCGCAGCGTGTCCGAGGCGCTGCTGCGCACGCGCGCCGCGCAGGCCTCGCTGCTGCACAATGCGGTGCGCGAGGAAATTCAACGCATGACCGATTCGAGGCAGCCATGAGCGGTTTGACTTCCACGACGCCGATTCCGTCCGGCGTCGTCGTGCACGCGGTGTCGCGCGTGCTCGAATTGCAGTACCCGAACGGCGACAGCTACCGGATTCCGTTCGAGCTGATGCGCGTGTATTCGCCGTCGGCCGAGGTGCGCGGCCACGGGCCCGGCCAGGAAACGCTGCAGACCGGCAAGCGCGAGGTGACGATCACCGCGCTGGAGGGCGTGGGCAATTACGCGTTGCAGCCCACCTTCTCCGACGGCCATTCGACCGGCATCTACTCGTGGGACCTGCTGTACGAACTGGCGACGCAGCAGGATGCGCTATGGCGCGACTATTTCGACAAACTGAAGGCGGCGGGCGTCGAGCGCGATGCGCCGATGCCGGCGGCGAGCGCGCCGCACGGCCACTGCCACTGAAATCGACGGCGCCCGTACGGCGCCGTCTTGCCATTTACTGAGGATCAACGCGATGAGCAAAACCCACTTCGGCTTCGAAACCGTCGAGGAAAACGATAAAGCGAAGAAAGTGGCGGGCGTGTTCCATTCGGTCGCGAGCAACTACGATCTGATGAACGACCTGATGTCGGCCGGCATGCACCGCGCATGGAAGGCGTTCACGATCGCGCAGGCGAACGTGCGCCCCGGCTACAAGGTGCTCGACATCGCGGCCGGCACCGGCGACCTGACCAAGGCGTTCGCGAAGGCGGCCGGCCCGAGCGGCGAAGTCTGGCACACCGACATCAACGAATCGATGCTGCGCGTCGGCCGCGACCGGCTGCTCGACAAGGGCGTGGTCACGCCGTCGCTGCTCTGTGACGCGGAGAAAATTCCGTTTCCGGACAACTACTTCGACGTGGTGACGGTCGCCTTCGGGCTGCGCAACATGACGCACAAGGACGCCGCGCTCGCCGAGATGCGCCGCGTGACGAAGCCCGGCGGCCGCGTGATGGTGCTGGAATTCTCGAAAGTCTGGGATCCGCTGAAAAAAGCGTACGATCTGTATTCTTTCAAAGTATTACCGTGGCTTGGCGACAAATTCGCGAAAGATGCCGACAGTTACCGGTATCTTGCTGAATCTATCCGGATGCACCCCGACCAGGACACGCTGAAGACGATGATGGAACAAGCGGGCCTCGACGCCGTCAAATATTACAATTTGTCAGGTGGCGTGGTAGCTTTACACCTCGGAACCAAGTACTAAGGGGTTCTTTCCATACATTTGTCTTACATCTGGAGATGCTGATGTCCGAATCGCGTTCGTTGTTCAACCGTAGCAAGCCGTCGAAGCCGTGGGCTCGACGGGTCGGCACGCTGTTGATGGTTGGCCTGCTCACGGCCGGCACGTTCGCATCGCTCGACGCCGAAGCCAGGCGCATGGGCGGCGGGCGCAGCATCGGCCGCCAGAACTCCACCGTCACACAGCGGCAGGCCACGCCGCCCGCGCAGCAGTCGATGCAGCAGGCCGCGCCGTCGCAGGCGCAGCGCGCGAACCCGGCCGCGCCGGCGCCGGCCGCGCAGCCCAACCGCTCGCGCTGGCTCGGGCCGATCGCCGGTCTCGCGGCCGGTCTCGGCATCGCGGCGCTGCTGTCGCACTTCGGCCTCGGCGAGGCGTTCGCCGGCATGATGTCGAACCTGATCGTGATCGCGCTGCTCGCGATGGTCGGCATCTGGCTGGTGCGCAAGTTCATGAATCGCCGTCGTCCGCAGGAGCCTGCGTATTCGGTCGGCGGCTCGGCATCGTCGTCGGGCGGCTACTCGCAGAGCCCGTCGTTCCAGCCGGGCAGCACGAGCAACTACTCGGGCAGCGGCAGCAACTATGCGAACGAAGCGCAGCGCGTGTTCGGCGGCGGTGCGCCGGCGGCGGGCGCCGCAGCGGGCGCGATGGCGGCCGCACCGCTGCAACTGCCGGCCGGCTTCGACGCCGACGCGTTCCTGCGTAGCGCGAAGGTCTACTTCGTGCGACTGCAGGCCGCGTGGGATCAGGGCAACCTGGCCGACATCCGCGAGTTCACGACGCCCGAGATGTTCGCGGAGATCAAGATCGATCTCGATTCGCGCGGCAACGAAGCGAACCAGACCGACGTCGTGCAGCTCGACGCCGAGCTGGTCGCGGTCGAGGATCGCGGCATCGAGCAGTCGGCGAGCGTACGCTTCCACGGCCTGATCCGCGAATCGGCGAATGCGCCGGCGGAGCCGTTCGACGAGGTGTGGAACCTGTCGAAGTCGGGCGGGCAGGGCTGGTTGCTCGCGGGCATCCAGCAGCTGAACGCGCACTGAGCGCAGCCGGCGGCCTGCGCGTCGCACTGCGACCGCTTGCCGCCCGGGTGTGTGGTCGGGCACGGTCTGCCGTCGATCCGACGTTACAATAGAAACCCGCGTGGGCGCCCGGCCCGCGCGGGTTTTTTCTTTCCCAGCCGATGACCTTTGCCGCCAAGCCTTTTGCTGCTGCCGTCAATCACCTGCTCGCGCGCGAATCATGGGCGCGCGACCGCTTGATTCCCTATGCGGGCAAGACTGCCCGAATCGACGTGCCGCCCGTCACGCTCACGCTGCTGGTGCAGCCTGACGGTTATCTGTCGGCGGTCGACGCGCACGATGCGCAACAGGTCGACGTGTCGATCGCGCTCGCGGGCGACACGGTCGCCGCGTTCGTGCAGGGCGGCCAGGCAGCCGTGATGAAGCACGTGAAGATCGAGGGCGACGCGGAGTTCGCGACCCAGATCGCGAAGCTGGCCGAGCACCTGCGCTGGGAACCGGAAGAGGATCTCGCGAAGCTGGTCGGCGACGCGGCGGCGCACCGGATCGCGACGGTCGTGCGCGACGCCGGCGCGCGTGCGCGCCGCACCGGCCGCAACGTGCTCGATTCCATCGCCGAGTACTGGCTCGACGAGAACCCGCAAGTTGTCCGGCGCGCGTCGCTCGGGGGATTCGACGCCGAACTGGCGCGCGCGCGCGACGCGCTCGCGCGGGTCGAGAAGCGGGTCGAGCGACTCGAACAAAAAATCGGCGCGCGCGCGGGTACAGGCCCGCGCGGCGCGCACTGAGGGGCCGCAGGGCATGCGCATTTTCCGTTTCATCAAGATTCTCTACACCGTCATCCGCTTCGGCCTCGACGAGGTGATGCTGTCCCGGATCGACGATCGCCGCGTGAAGCTGCTGCTGCGCATCACGACGATCGGCCGCCGCTATTCCGATCCGCCCGCGGTGCGGCTGCGCCATGCGCTCGAAAGCCTCGGCCCGATCTTCGTGAAGTTCGGCCAGGTGCTGTCGACGCGTCGCGACCTGCTGTCGGTCGACTTCGCGAACGAGCTCGCGAAGCTGCAGGACCAGGTGCCGCCGTTCGACTCGTCGGTCGCGATCGCGATCATCGAGAAGTCGCTCGGCGCGCCGGTCGACGAGATCTTCGACGAATTCGAGCGCGAGCCGATCGCGAGCGCGTCGATCGCGCAGGTGCATTTCGCGAAACTGAAGCAGGGCCAGCACGCGGGCAAGGCGGTCGCCGTCAAGGTGCTGCGCCCGAACATGCTGCCGGTGATCGATTCCGATCTCGCGCTGATGCGCGACATCGCGACGTGGGCCGAGCGCCTGTGGGCCGACGGGCGGCGCCTGAAGCCGCGCGAGGTTGTCGCCGAATTCGACAAGTACCTGCACGACGAGCTCGACCTGATGCGCGAGGCCGCGAACGGCAGCCAGCTGCGCCGCAACTTCGCGGGCCTCGACCTGCTGCTCGTGCCGGAGATGTTCTGGGATTTCTCGACGTCGCAGGTGCTCGTGATGGAGCGCATGACCGGTGTGCCGATCAGCCAGGTCGAGACGCTGCGCGCGGCGGGCGTCGACATCAAGAAGCTCGCGCGCGAGGGCGTCGAGATCTTCTTCACGCAGGTGTTCCGCGACGGCTTCTTCCACGCGGACATGCACCCGGGCAACATCCAGGTGAGTCTCGCGCCGGACACGTTCGGCCGCTATATTGCACTCGATTTCGGGATCATCGGCGCGCTGTCCGACTTCGACAAGAACTACCTCGCGCAGAACTTCCTCGCGTTCTTCAAGCGCGACTACCATCGCGTCGCGACGCTGCACCTCGAATCGGGCTGGGTGCCGCCCGAGACGCGCGTCGAGGAGCTCGAGAGCGCGATCCGTGCGGTGTGCGAGCCGTATTTCGACCGCGCGCTGAAGGACATCTCGCTCGGCCAGGTGCTGATGCGGCTGTTCTCGACGTCGCGCCGCTTCAACGTCGAGATCCAGCCGCAGCTCGTGCTGTTGCAGAAGACGATGCTGAACGTCGAGGGGCTCGGCCGCTCGCTCGACCCCGAGCTCGATCTGTGGAAGACCGCGAAGCCGTACCTCGAACGCTGGATGACCGAGCAGATCGGCCTGCGCGGCTGGTACGAGCGCTTCAAGGTCGAGGCGCCGCAGTGGAGCAAGACGCTGCCGCAGCTGCCGCGCCTGATCCACCATGCGATGGCCGCGCGCCACAACGCGCCGCGCGCGGCGAGCGAGGACCTGATGCGGCAGATCCTCGTCGAGCAGAAACGAACCAACCGGCTGCTGCAGGCGCTGCTGATCTTCGGCCTCGCCGTCGGCGTCGGGGCGCTCGTCGCGCGCGTGCTGCTCGCGCTCGCGTACGGCGCGTGACCGAAAGGAGCACGGCGATGTCCGACCCGAAACAACCGACTGCGCCGACGGCCGCCGATTTCTCGACGCGCGACCCGGGCGACGCATCGTTCTGGGACGAGCGCTTCGCGCGCGGCGTGACGCCGTGGGAATTCGGCGGCGTGCCGGAAGGCTTTCGCGCGTTCGCGGCGCGGCTCGGGCCGTGCGCGGTGCTGATTCCCGGCTGCGGCAGCGCGCAGGAAGCCGGTTGGCTCGTGCGGGCCGGCTGGCCGGTGCGCGCGATCGATTTCGCCGCGCAGGCGGTGGCGGCCGCGAAGGCGCAGCTCGGCGCGCACGCGGACGTGGTCGAGCAGGCCGATTTCTTCGCGTACCGGCCGCCGTTCGACGTGCAGTGGGTCTACGAGCGCGCGTTCCTGTGCGCGCTGCCGCCGGCGCGGCGCGCCGACTACGCGGCGAAGATGGCCGCGCTGCTGCCGAAGGGCGCGTTGCTGGCCGGCTACTTCTTCGTGATGGACAAGCCGAAGGGGCCGCCGTTCGGGATCAGGCGCGACGAACTCGACGCGCTGCTCGCGCCGCACTTCGAACTGGTCGACGATTTGCCGGTGGCCGATTCGCTGGCCGTATTCGAAGGGCACGAGCGCTGGCTGACGTGGCACCGCCGCTGAGGCCCCGATGTCGCGCCGGTTGCCGGGGCGCGCCGAGGTTTCGGCTATAATTCAAGGTTTTGCAAGCCGTTTCCAGTTTCTGCGGGAAAAATATCATGCCGATCTACGCCTATCGATGCGAAGCGTGCGGTTTCGCGAAGGACGTGCTCCAGAAGATGAGCGACGCGCCGTTGTCGCAATGCCCGGAATGCGGGAAGGATGCCTTTCGCAAGCAGGTGACTGCCGCGGGCTTCCAGCTCAAGGGTTCCGGTTGGTATGTCACCGATTTCCGCGGCGGCTCGGGCGGCACCAGCGCGCCGGCAGCGGCGTCGTCGGGCGACGCTGCAGCGGCCGCGCCTGCCGCC
>NZ_CABVPP010000062.1 GCF_902499075.1 Burkholderia pseudomultivorans
ATCGTTGCGACTGCGGGGTTCTTCTTCCTTCGCCAGCCGCGCGCTCAACCTGCAGCACACCACCGACTCCGCTTCCCCCTCTCGCGCCGCGTTGCCGTTAGCGCGAAAGAGGCGTGATTCTAGGCACCCTCCTCCAATCGCGCAAGGGGTTTTGGAAAAAATATCTGGTCCTGCACGCTACAGTGACACGCCCTCGATCTCGACACCGAAATGAAGCTTCCGGTGACAGTTCGGGCACAACGCGATTGCATTTTCGATAGTGTCCTCACCGCCATCTGCGAGACGCTTGTTGTGATGCACCTCGAGGTAAGGCGTACGGTCCTTCTTCCGAAGAAACGGCGCCGGCTCTTCGCAAAGCTCACAAACCCCGTTCGCTCGGAGCAAGACCTCGGCGACAACGTCGGCGTTCCGAACGTAGATCTCCGTGACAGCCTTGATCTTCGTCGGCACCTTGCCGGCTCGTGAGAGTCGCTTTCTCCGCGCTGCCGATGTATCTGCGAGTGCTCGATCGACATCTTTGTCGAAAGCCGCCTGGCGTGCCTGAACAGTCTGCAAAACCGCGGCCTGTTCTTCACTGCCGGCAAGTTCGAATGTCCCGCGCTCTACGCGGATGAACTTCGCCTCACGTTTTGACGAATCAAAATCGATGCACTGGGGACAGTGATCTTCCACCTTGCGACGTACGGTTGCCTGAAACGTTGCCATGTCTTGATAGTTGTCCGGCAACTTCCCCGATGAAAACTTTGCCAGCAGCGCTTCGTAGATTTTCTTGTACGGTGCTCTTCCGCCCAGTTCGCGCACCACGTCCTCGATGTCGCCAACCTTCACGCTGTATTGCGGCATTCCTCAATCCCCGTATTCAGAGTATTTTTTTGATTTTCCGTACACCTTGTCTGCCGGATATTTATTTCTGTTGATGTCGATTTTCTCGAGTGCGGCCTTGTGGAGATCGATCTCCAGCCTGTCAGCCAGCAACACCAGATAGGCCAGCACATCCGCCATCTCGTGGCGGATCGCCGTCAACTGATCAGCCGAAAGCTCCGCTCTTTCTCCCGACTCGAGCCATTGAAACGGCTCCAGCAACTCGCTGGCTTCGACGCTCAGCGCCGCAGCCAGATTCTTGGGCGTGTGAAACTTCTGCCAACCTCGCTCCGCGACAAACTGACGGAGCACATCGCGAAGTTCTTCCAATTCCACTTTCTTCTCCGCTGGGCCCACACACGAAGTCCCAATAGAAAGACCTCGCAGTCGCCAACGAACTGGCGCCTTCGAGGCCCAAAAAGAAACGGCAGCGCCGTTACAGGAAATCGGAAAATATCATGATTTCGAGATAAGACTCCTCTCGCTCTGCGCCTATCTCCCCACCATCGACCTGACCACCCCATCCCGCCGAATCAACCCGTGATAAAGCGCGGCCGCAAAGTGCGCAAGAAACGTCGCGAAGAACAGATAGGCCAGCACCCGATGCGCGATCCTGAGCCACGCGAACGCGACCGGATCCGCCGAAACGATCGCCGGCAGCTGCACCCCGCCGCCCAGCGTCACCGGATACCCGCCCGCCGACAGCATCGCCCAACCGATCAGCGGCATCGCAACCATCAGCACATACAGCACCAGATGCGATCCATGCGCGGCGACCTTCTGCCATCCCGGCAAGTCCGCAGGCAATGCCGGCGTTTTCGAGCCGAGCCGCACCACGATCCGCACGCACACCAGCACCAGCACGGCCACGCCCAGCGGCTTGTGAATCCCCACAAGAAACGTGTGCCGCTCCGACACCGACGCCACCATCCCCACCCCGACAAACAGCATCGTCAGAATCATCGCAGCCATCACCCAGTGCAGCACCCTCGCCGGCAGGCCAAACGTCGTCACCGTCTTCATCACCGCCCCTCCTCGCTCACGCTGGCCGCCTTCGCCACGCCAGCCTCTTCACTCGTGCGTCGCAGATACGAATCCGCATAAGCGGCCGACCTGGCCGCCAGCAACGGATCGCCCGACACCTGAATCCCCTGCGGCAACACCGTCGGGTCGTAATTCACATCCCGGCACGGCCCGCTATCCTGCGGCGCCACCCGGTCGAGCACGAGCGTTCCCGCATCGATCGTCGTGCGCTGCGCAGGCCACACCTTCGTTGCGTCGTCCACCGGGTCGCCGGGCTCCGCCAGGGTGACCAGCAGCTTCCATTTCTGCGCACCGTCCGCGATGCGCCGCGTCAGATCCGCCTGCAGCACGTTCGGATCCGCAGCCGTCGCGACGTCGCCGGCGCCGGCCGTCTGTTCCGGCACGACGCGCCACCTCACCGCGTGCCGCTTGCCCGACGCGTCGACGAAGTAGAACGCGTTCAAGCCGTAATAACTCTCGGTGACGTAGCTCGCGCTCGGCTTCGCCGCTTTTATCCACTGCAGAAACGCCGCCGCCTCCGGATGCGCGCCAAAGAACGCCTTCACCTTCGCCGGATCGGGCTTCCCCGTCCCGGGATCGGGCCGCGTCGCCACCGTCTGCTGGTAAAACGCCTGCGGCGTCGCCACCGGAAACACCGGCATCGCGTTCATCCCGGTCCGCCACTGCTCGCCGTCGGGCGCGGTCAGCTTCAGCGCGAGGCTGCGGATCGGCACGCTCCTGTCGGGCGCATACGGATTCCCGCCCGGCAGCGCGAACCGCCCGACCACCGGCGTGCGCCCCGCCTTGAAGAACGGCGCGACCGAATACGCGCTCGCGGCCCCGTTGCCCTCGAAATACCCGGTCACGCACACGCCTTTCGCATGATTGCGCCGAAACCCGGGATGCAGCCCGGCGTTGGTCTGCAACGCATCGACGAGCCGGTGCGGCGTCAGACGCGTCGGCGAAAGCCAGCCGCCGACATAGCCGAACGCCGCCGCCATGCCCGCCACCGCGCCGCCGATCACGGCCCAGCGCCACCACTCGCGCGCCGGCGCCTGTCGCGGCGTTGGCGAAGAAGAGGAAGAAGATCGCTCCATGAAATGCACTCCCGATCGTCAGGTCAATGTCGAACGCGCGTAGGACGCCGCGCCGGCCGCTTTATTCCACGAAAAAATTTTTCGTATGCTCATGGAATAAGCGGCGCCGACCGGCGTCCTACGCGGCATCTCGACCCTTTCGGTAACCGGCCCGGCCATGCCCTCCACCGCCCCCGACGACGACGCGTTACGCGAACTCATCCCGAGGCTGCGACGCTTCGCGCTCTGGCTGGCGCGCGACGTGCACGCGGCCGACGATCTCGTGCAGTCGACGCTCGAGCGCGCGCTGTCGAGCTGGGCGAGCCGCCGCGAGAATGCGTCGCTGCGCAGCTGGCTCTTCACGATCCTTTATCGGCAGTTCCTCGACGGCAAGCGCAGCGCGAAACGCTACGCATGGCTGCTCGGCCGCATCCGCGACGACGACGAACCGCACTGGCCGTCCGCCGAACGCGAGGTGGCCGCGCGCGCGACGCTCGAAGCGTTCGGCCGCCTGCCCGACGAGCAGCGCAGCCTGCTGCTGCTGATCGCGGTCGAGGGCTTCACCTATCAGGAAGCCGCCGATCTGCTTGAGGTGCCGATCGGCACCGTGATGTCGCGCCTGTCCCGCGCGCGCCAGGCGCTGCGCCTGCTCAGCGACGGCGAGCTCCCCGCTGCTTCCCTGCGATTGATGAAATGAACATCCCTCCCGACGAACACAACCTCCACGCCTACGTCGACGGCCAGCTCGACGACGACGCGCGCGCTGCGGTCGAGCGCTATCTCGCGCTGCATCCGGAAAGCGCGGAACAGGTGAAGCGCTGGCAGCAGGATGCGCAGCGCTTGCGCGCAGCGCTGGCGAGCATGCAGATGCCGGAGGACAACCCCGCGCTCGATCCGGCGGCGATTCGTGCGCGGCGCGCGGAACGCACGCGGATGCGGTTCGCGATGGCCGCATCCTTCGTGTTCTGCATCGGGCTGGGGACGTTCGGCGGATGGCAGGCACGCGGCTGGAATGCGCCGGCGGCCGTCGCGCCGATGAGCGATGCGGTCGAGGCGTACAAGATGCTGGTCGTCGATCGCGCCGCGAAGGTGGATTTCCGGCCGACGAGTGCGGCGGAATTGCAGACCTGGCTCACCCGACGCGTCGGCGCATCGGCGATGCTGCCGGATTTGAGCGCCGCGGGATTCAGGCCGATCGGCGCGCGACTGTTCGCGACCGAACGCGGGGCCGCCGCGATGGTGCTGTATCAGGACGACGCGGGGCGCACGCTGAGCTTCTATCTCCGCCCGCCCGAATCCGCGCATCGGTTGCTGGCGGCCGGCGAACGCGTCGACGGCGCGCTGCTCGCGCGGTATGGATCGTTGCGCGGGCTCAACTATGCGGTGGTCGGGCCGGCGGATAGTCTCGCGGAAAAGGCCGTCGCGCGTGTGCTCGACGAGCAGACGTAGGTGATACGATGCGCGGGCGCGTCGGGGCGCGAAGGCTCGCGGCGGTTGCGCGCGCGTTGGGTGACGTGGCTCACCGTTAAAGCGCACAGCGTTTGGAGTGAGTTGGGCGGCCTGTTATCCACATCACGGTAAACGGGCCGCGCTCCGATCGAAGCCCGGTGCCCTCATCCCTGAGATGCACAGCATTTCGCTCCGTTTTTGACGGTGGATATCCACACCGAAAGCGTCGGCTCGATGCTATCGTTCGAGGCCGATGACGCTCACAGCATTTCGAGTGGTTCGGGGCTGGCGATATCCACAACGTTTCCTTCGTTCGCCCCCTCTCACCCATGAAGCGCACAGCGTTTCGAGTCGGTTGGTCGCCACGATATCCACATCGAAACCGTCGATGCCATCGATCGTCACCGGTCGAACGAACGCTCCCGGCCAATCCTCGAAAAGCCCCGAAACACGGGCCTCACGGCACGATGAAGCTACTCGCGGACGGGAAACTCACCCTGTTCATACACAGCATCGCGAGTGATTTTCGAATCGATTTATCCACATTTTTTCCAACAGGCCGTTTTGTTCGAAGGCCTGAATTTGTGCGATCTGTCGGCATCGTCGAACACGTACATTGCTCTCCCCGGATCGCGGTGCACACGACACAGCGTTTTCGACCGGTTTACGCGCGCTTTTCCACATCCGCCCGACACACGCGAAAAACAGGCTTCGCCCGCTGCAGAGTCGCCGGCCCGACGTCGGAGCAACTGGTCAAGCGATTGAGCAAGGACGAGCATCTCGATCCGCGTACGGGGCTGTCGCTCGCGTAGCGGCATCGGGCATCACTTGATCCCGTACATGCGAAGCAGTGCGCCAGGCGGCGTCTCATCGATGTCCTGAAACCGCATTTCCGGACAATCGGTCACAGCGTTTGCGCAGTTTTCCGTGCCGGATTTCCACAGCTCGTTCGTCGCTTGGCTAAAGGACGTCATGCCGTCGCATCGTCGTTGATCAAACCGCTGCGCTTCAACGTTTCCCGCAGGCAATCCGGACAGGCACGCTCACCGGCACGCCAGACCTTGTCGAATTCCTCGTCGCGCTCGGCCCTGAACGTCGATCCGCCGATATCTTCCTCTTCCGTCAGGCGTCGCATTTCTTCAATGCCGTTCGATCACATACTGCCCCGGGCCACGCCATGCAATCGAACGGTATCCGCGTCGAACGACGTCGGTCACGACCACAGCAACCGGCCCGGCGATGTCCTCCACCAGCACTTCATCGACAGGCGCCTTCATGAATCGCCTCGCACTTGGCAGCAATGCCCGCGACTCTACAAAGATTCCAACGAAGCCTGCCCATACGACTGGCCGTGGCAGGACATCCTCTTCATGCCCGCATCACAGTCGCGGGACTGTGCTTATCCAAAGGTGTTAACAGGGAACGTATATATACGTAGTAACAGTTAACAAGACCTGTGCGTCACAGTGGATAACCTCGTTAACCGGCTGAAAAATCAACACGATGCAAAATGCACAACCCGGCTCGACTCGCGTGCACAGCTCGCGGATGCGTCGAACAACTTTTCTGTGAATTTCCGGGTCGTACAGATATCCTCAATCGTTCCACTGTGAATCCAGATGCTTGCAGGACGGTTATCCAGAGGGGAATGTGGATAACTGCATCACCCACAGTCGCGACGCTGTGTGCCATCAAGATCGGGACACGGCATGCATGTCGCTCGTCGCATCGGGACTCAGTGCCGTATCGACGCTGCGCCTGACGATCACGGCCAGCATCGCGAGCAGCACGACAGGCACCGCGTTGCTCAACCGGAGCGGCAGGAAAAAGGCGATCGGGGACAGCCACGCCGCGATCAGCGCTAGAAGATCGCCGACAAGCCAGCGATGACGCTGGCCGTCGAGCCATAAATAGACGAACGGAAGTGCGAGCCAGACGAGGTCGTAGGTCAACAGATAGGGCGGACAGAGCAGGCTGGCTATCACCAGCGCGGATGCCTGCAGTGTCTGTCGCGCGGGCCGAAGCCATAACCACGCGGTCGCACCGATCGCGATCGCGGCGACCGTGAAATGAAGCGCATACGCATATCCGGGGGCGAAGCCGGCGTGACGTGCCGCGCCGAAAACGGTCGGCATCCCGGCCGGCCAGGTGCCGGCCCGATCGACGAGATACGCGCCGAAGCGGCCGGCGGACCGGACGAACGCCGTGTAGGTGTCGAAGCCGAGCATCACGCCGGCAACTATGCAGAACAGGCTGGCGGTGACCGCCGCCGCAGCCAGCGCGTGCCAGCGCCGGCCGCAGATCAACGCAACGGGTATCGCCATCGCGAGTTGCGGCTTCATTGCCAGCAAGCCGAAGCAGATGCCGGCGACGACCGGCCGCCGATCGAGCGATACGAGCCCGAGACCGATCAGCGCGGCGGTGAGAAACGAATTCTGTCCGGCCATGCCGGCAATCCACACCGCGGGAAAAGCGAGGGCCGCGAACCAGAACGCGACGGGCAGGCGCCGTTCGGCAATGCGTGCGCAAGTCGCGCCGAGCAACGCGAATCCGCCGAGCACGAACGCGACATACGCGTATACGAATGGCAGCAGCGACAACGGCCAGACCATCAGCAGAAACGTCGGCGGATAGACCCACTCGGTCGGATAGTCGTTGAAGGCCAAACCCTGCAGCTTCAGCACGATGGGGCCGAGCAAGGTCCAGTCGAACGCACTCGCCGGACCGCGATGGATCGACAGGAACGACGCGCTCCAGAACACGGCGAAGTCCCAGCCGAGTGCCGCGACGCTGCGCATATGCCGGACATACGCGCCGTCCACCCGCACCCACAAGAAGAACGATTCGACCAGCAACACGATGCACGCAGGGAAGATCACCCGGTTGCGTGTCAGCCAGCGGCCGGCTTCGCGATGGCGCAGCTTGAGCGACGTCCCCATGAGCACATCTCCGGTCGGTTCGAGGGCTCGAATCGCCAGTATCGTTCCATACGCGTCGAAAAGGCGAGCCACGTGATCGCATGTCGTTGCGCGACGTCGTCGATCGACGTGCGACACATTGCGCATCGCGCGCCATCCGTTCGCGCGCCTGAAGAATTTTCACGAAGGGGCTTGCGCTCCTCAAAAACCCTCTCTATAATTCGCGGCTTCTTAGGCTCGTAGCTCAGTTGGTTAGAGCACCACCTTGACATGGTGGGGGTCGTTGGTTCGAATCCAATCGAGCCTACCAACGAACAATTGAAGGGGTCGGCAGCACGCATTGCCTACAGGCAATCCGGCTCGCCAAATGATCGAACGCCACGCGGCAACTTCGCGTGGCGTTTTTCTTTTCTGCCGTACGCAACGCGTTTCACCGCGCATTTCCCGCATCGAAATCACGCATTCACGCACGCAGGCAAACGCGAACGGAAGGGCGCCGACGCCGCGCAGTCGCACGGCGCGCGACGCTCAATGCAGATGCTTCAGCTTGTCCGGATTGCGCACGACATAGATCGCGACGATCTTTCCATCCTCGATCTCCAGCGCGGTCGTCTGCAGCTCGCCGTCGGCTTCCAGCGTGACGAAACCCGGCAACCCGTTGACGAACCCCGCACGCACGAGCTTCGACGCGTGCGTCGCGAACAGTTCGGCCAGATGCGTGTGCACCTTCATCACGCGCTCGAAACCGAACACCGGCACATCCGCGGCCGAACGCTTGCCGCCGCCGTCCGCATGCAGGCTCACGTCTTCGGCCAGCATCGCGCCGAGCGCGCGCATGTCGCCGCTGCGCGACGCCGCGAAGAACGCTTCGGCCAGCTCGATGCCGCGCTGTTTCTCGACCCGAAAACGCGGCCGCGCATCGCGCACGTGCGTGCGTGCCCGCGCAGCGAGCTGCCGGCATGCGGCCGGCTCGCGCTGGATCGTCGCAGCCACTTCGTCGAACTCGAGACCGAATACGTCATGCAGCAGGAACGCCGCGCGTTCGAGCGGCGACAGCCGTTCGAGCGCGAGCATCAGCGGCAGCGTGACGTCTTCCGTTTCGTCCGCGTCGACAACGGGCTCCGGCAGCCACGGGCCGACATAGGTCTCGCGCCGATGCCGCGCGGACTTCAGCTGGTCGAGACACATCCGCATCACCATCCGGCGCAGGAACGCCTCGGGCACGCGGATTTCGTCGCGGTCGACGTCCATCCAGCGGATGAACGCCTCCTGCACGATGTCCTCGGCATCGGCGACGGAACCGAGCATCCGGTACGCGACGCGGATCAGCATGCGACGCAGCGGATCGAAGCTCGCCGCCGCGTCGGCATGCGCGACGGTCGGGTCGAGGCTCCTCATCAGGCCACCATCTTCGCGGCGGCGGCCTTCGCCTCGGCCGGATCGACCCACAGCCCGAAACCGACCGCCAGACGATTCCAGCCGTTGATCACGTTGATCATCAGCGTGAGCTTCACCTGTTCCTCCTGCATAAAGTGGTCGTTCAGCGCGGCATACGCCGCTTCGTGCGCGTGGCCCTCCGACAGTCGCGTGAGCGCGTCGGTCCAGCCGAGCGCCGCGCGTTCGCGGTCGGTGTAGCAGGGCGCTTCGCGCCACGCGGCGAGCAGGTTGATGCGCTGTTCGGTTTCGCCTTGCGCGCGTGCGTCGACGGTGTGCATGTTAAGGCAGTTCGCGCACGCGTTGATCTGCGACGCGCGGATCTTGACCAGCTCGATCAGCGTCGGCTCGAGGCTGCCGGCAACCGCGACGGACAGGCCCATCCAGCTCTTCATCAAGGCGGGGGCGACGGCAAACGGGTTGAGTTTCGCAGTCATGGTTCCTTCTCCTTTCGTGTGGGTTCCGATGACATGACGAGACAGCGCTCCGCGAATGTGACATCGCGGCAAAAAAATTTTCGAAAAGGCGAGGGCGGTCGGCGGCATCGCATGCGCCGGCTGCTCCACGGACGAGCCCGAACGTTGCATGATCGTCACACCCGCGCCGCGGGCACGATCGGCATCCGGAACGCGCGGCGCGCAGGTGGCGAACCGCCGCGCAGCCCCATCGGCACGCGCATCGCAGCGCATGTCGGCGACCCCGGCTGCACGCGATATCGGATACCGCACAAGCTTTCATTTTTCTTTCTGCGCAGTTTCATCCGCAATCGGATTCGCGACGTTCACATTTCTGGACCATACTGTTCTGCACGGGCGGATGAAGTGACGCCGCATTCGCGGCCCGGCGCGCGCGCCGGCTGCCCGACGACGCAGCAACGAAGGTCGCACGTCAGCCGCGCGCATCGAGCGCGAGGCTTTCCTTTTTCCGGCAACGCAACGCAGCGAATCGCGACGTGGACGGCAAACCGATGAGCCTCCTTGCATCCCAGCTTCAGCGCCGTTACCAGGACGTGCGCGCCCATAGCGTCGCGTTGACCGCGACGCTGTCCGCCGAAGACCAGGCCGTGCAGTCGATGCCCGACGCGAGTCCGTCGAAATGGCATCTCGCGCATACGACGTGGTTCTTCGAAACCGTCGTGCTGATGCGCCGCGTCCCCGGCTACACGCCGTTCGACGCCGCATTCCAGTTCCTCTTCAATTCCTATTACGAAGCGCTCGGCCCGCGCCATCCGCGGCCGCAGCGCGGGCTGCTCACGCGCCCGTCGCTCGACGACGTGCATGCGTATCGCCAGCACGTCGACGATGCGATGCTGCGCGCGCTCGCGCTCGACGATCCGGCCCTGCTCGATGCGATCGCGCCCGAGGTCGAGCTCGGCCTGCATCACGAACAGCAGCATCAGGAGCTGATCGTCACCGACATGCTGCACGCGTTCTCGTGCAATCCGCTGCGTCCGGCGTTCCGGCCGCGCAACGGCGCGGACGGGCACGGCGAGACGGCGGGCGAAGCCGGCGAGGTGCGCTGGCTGCGCCAGCCGGGCGGGCTCGTCGAGATCGGCCACGACGGCGACGCGTTCTCGTTCGACAACGAACGGCCGCGTCATACGGCGCTCGTGCGGCCGTACGAGATCGCGGACCGCCTGGTGACGAATGCCGAATTCGCCGCGTTCATCGCCGACGGCGGCTACGCGCGCGCCGAATACTGGTTGTCCGACGGCTGGGCGACGGTGCAACGGGAAGGCTGGCAAGGGCCCGCATACTGGATCACCGACGACGACACGCTGGTCGCCGACGCGGCTTCATCCGCGCCGCAGCACGCATGGCGCGCGTTCGGCCTGCACGGCGTCGAACCGCTCGCGCCCGATGCGCCGGTCTGCCACGTGAGCTTCTACGAGGCGGCCGCGTATGCGGAATGGGCCGGCGCGCGGCTGCCGACCGAATTCGAATGGGAGGCCGCGTTCCAGGCAGACGGCATCCGCCAGATGCTGGGCCACGTGTGGCAGTGGACGCGTTCGTCATACGAGCCGTATCCGGGCTTTCGGCCGCTCGCGGGTGTCGCGGCCGAATACAACGGCAAGTTCATGGTCGGCCAGCAGGTCCTGCGCGGCAGCAGCATCGCGACGCCGCCCGGGCATGCGCGGCCGACGTACCGCAATTTCTTTCCGCCGGCCGCGCGCTGGCAATTCACGGGAGTGCGACTTGCGCGAGACGTCTGACCTGACGGCCACGAGCGGTGGCCTGCAACCCGCCCGCGATTCGCGGCCGAGCGCGTTCGAGCGCGACCTGATCGACGGACTGTCGCGCACGCCGCGCAGTATTCCGCCGAAATACTTCTACGATGCGGCCGGCTCCGAGCTGTTCGACCGCATCTGCGAACTGCCCGAGTACTACCCGACGCGCACCGAGCTCGGCATCCTGCGCGATCGCGCGGCGGACATCGTGCGGCGCGTCGGTCCGCACGCGGACATCGTCGAATTCGGCGCCGGGTCGCTCGAGAAGATCCGCGTGCTGCTCGATGCGTTTGCGGGCAACTACGCGAACGCGCCGGCGCGCTACGTGCCGGTCGACATCTCGGCCGACTACCTGCACGGCGCGGCCGCGCGCCTGCGCGCGGCCTATCCATGGCTCGACGTCGCGCCGCTCGCGGCCGACTATACAAAGGCCGAGCAGCTGGCCGAGCTGTCCGCGTCGCCGCGGCGGCGCATCGGCTTTTTCCCGGGCTCGACGATCGGCAATTTCTCGCCGGAAGAGGCCGACGCGTTCCTGCGCGACGCGGCGCGGCTGCTGCGCGGCGGCGGATTGCTGGTCGGCGCGGATCTCGTGAAGGACGTGCGCACGCTGCACGACGCGTACAACGATGCGCAGGGCGTGACCGCGCAGTTCAACCTGAACCTGCTCGCGCGCGCGAATGCCGAGCTCGGCGCGGACTTCGACCTCGATGCGTTTTCGCATTGCGCGTTCTACGCTCCAGAGCGGCAGCGCATCGAGATGCACCTCGTCAGCGACGTCGCGCAGAGCGTGCGCGTCGGCGGTCACACGTTCCGTTTCGAGGCCGGCGAGCGCATCCATACGGAGAACTCGTACAAGTTCACGATCGACGGATTTCACGCGATCGCACGCCGCGCGGGGTTCGAGCCCGATACGGTGTGGACCGACGCCGATCAACTGTTCAGCGTGCACTGGCTGCGCAGCGTCGACGATATCCGCGCGTAACCCCTTCCGCTGCGAACCGCCCGCGCACGATGCGGGCGGTTCGCAGCCGGCTCGCACCGGTGGCCGCCGTGCGCCTGCATCGCGCGGCTTCGTGCCGAAAAATCCCCTTTTTACCGATTCGATGCCGCGTTGCAACGGCGTTTAGAAGTACGCGTCTCCCTTGTCCGGCAAGGCTTTGCGGGCGACCGTAAACGTCCGTTACGGGACTCGCAGACCGGTTTCACCTGTGTCAGGACCCAGTGCCTAGACTCCGAACCGTATTCACATGACGCACGACACGTGCAGGGAGTCGCGAGATGAGCAAGAAACTTCTTCTCGGTGCAGTTCTCGGTGTAGCGGCGCTGGCAGCTTCGGGCGTCGCATCGGCCCACGTCGACCTGTCGGTCGGCATCGGCGTGCCCGCCTATGCGGCGCCGGCACCCGTCTACGTGGCCCCGCCGCCGCCGGTTGCATACGCACCGGTCGGCTATCGCGACGACGGCTGGCGTGCACGCGAATGGCGCGAACACGAGTGGCGCCGTCATGAATGGCGCGAGCACGAGTGGCGCGATCGCGGCGGCTGGCACGGCGGCCGCTGGGATTAAGCGGACGACAAGAGGAGAGTGATCGCATGAGGTCCATTCGATACATCGGGCTGTACACGACTGCCGCCATCGTTGCGCTCGCAACGATCGGCAGCGCGCACGCGGCGGGCTGCATGAAGGGCGCGGTAGTCGGCGGTGTGGCCGGCCATTACGCGGGACACCACGCCGTCGTCGGTGCGGTCGGCGGCTGCATCGTCGGCCATCACATGGCGAAGAAGCATGCGGAAGAGCAGGCCGCGCAGCGCAAGGCCGCTGCGCAGGGCATGCAGCCCGCGCAGTAACGCGCGATCGGGGCGGCGCTGCGGCGCCGACCCCGTCGGTTTCCCCTTCGGTCGCGCACGACGCGCCGGGGATTAATCCGATGAATGCGGGGCGTGCGCATCGTTACGATCATTTACAAGGTCGTACGGCACGAATTTCGCGCGTTCTTAGAATGCAGTCACCCCAACGCGCTCCAGGGAGCACAAGATGAAACATCAACGATACCTGTCCGTGCTGGCGGCCGCGCTGCTCGTGCTCGGCACGGTGTCCGCCCATGCCGCGGCCGGCGGCAATGGCGGTGGCAACGGCGGCGGTCATGGCGCGGGCGGCTCCGGCGGCAACGCGGGCGGCATGTCCGGCGGCCACATGAGCGGTTCCGCGCTCAGCAACTCGAACGGCTTCAACGCCGGCGACCGCGACAAGGGCCTGTCGCGCGCGGCCGACCGCTCCGATTCGATCGCCGATCGCGCCGGCGTGCAGCCGGGCCGCGGGCACTCGCACGGCCATACCGCGCATGCGTCGACGTCCACGCATCACGGGCGTCACCACGCGTTCGGCCGCACGCTTTAAGCGCGGTCAGGCAAAGACGAGGGAAGGGCGCTGCGGCGCCCTTTTTTCGTCTTCTCGCGGATTCGCATGCGGCGCGCCACGAGCGGCATCGCACCGAGCCGCACCGATTTGCAGCATGCCGCTTCCTGCCGGTCGATGAAAAAAGGCGGCTCGTCGCCGCCTTTCGTTCTAGCGCCCCGCGCCCGTCATCGACGCCGCAGGGTCGAACAACGCATCGGCGTTCCCGACCCGCACGAACCGCGCCGCGTCGTCACCGTCCACCAGCGCGCGGAAATGCGCTTCGCCGCAGGCGAGCTTCGCGCGCTCGTGTTCGCTCGGCACATGGCCGTCCGCGTTCGGCGTATCGACGACGAAGTACAACCGTTCGCCGCCATCCTGCTCGGCGAGCACCGCCCAGTCCGGGTGATAGCTGCCGAGCGGCGTCGCGATGCGGAACCACGCAGGCAGCTTCGCGTAAAGCTTCACGCCGTCGTGCGCCTCGAGCGCATCGGCGAACGCGCGCTCCGCGTCCGTCTCGCACACGACCGCTTCGTAAATCGACTTGCGCGCGTCGAGCCGCAGGTTGCGCAGATAGCCGGTCAGCGCCTCGCTCTCGAACGATTCCAGCGCATGCACGTGGCGATCGCCGAGCTTGCGGTACGCGATGCCCGCGACGAGCGCGAGCCGCTTGCAGCGGTTGATCGCGTCGGCCGCGAGCGCGATGAACTGCTGCGGATTCACGCGGAAATCGTCGAGCCGGCCGCTGTCGGCCAGGATCGTCGCCAGCGAGCGGCGCGTGAGCTGCGTGCGGTCCTGCAGTTCGGTAAGCAGGTCGGGCAGCGGCAGCTCGCCTTCGTCGATCAGCACGGTGCCGGCGCCCGCGACCTCGATCGCCTCGACGCCGGCCTTGCCGATGTCGATCTCGGCCTTGCGCCACTGCAGCCGCGCGCGCGCGATCTCCGGCGCGTCGCGCAGCGCGGCCGTACAGTCACGCACGAGCTTCGCGTTGTCGAATTCCACGCTGTACACGGTGCGGTGGCGGATGCGATCCCACAGCGCGCGGAAGTCGTCGCCGAACACGACGGCCTTGCCGGTTGCATCGCGCCGCAGCGCGATCGCGCGGCGCTCGTCCGCGTTGCGCACCGCGAAGCGGCCCGACAGCTTGCGCAGCGTCGCGACGATCGGCGCGCGCAGCATCTCGAATGCTTCGGGCAGCACGAGCGCGCTTTGCCGCAGCGCATCCTTCAGCCGGTCGAGCACCTTGCCCTGCGCGTCGACGTAGCCCTGTTCATGCAGATGCGTCCACAGCACGCGCGACAGCTCGATGCCGAGCGCATGCGCGGGCCCGTCGCCTTCCTGCACGGGCAGCGCCGCGAACTGGTGTTCCTCGACGATGCCGAAACGGATGCCCGTGTCGGCCTCGATTTCCTTCTGCAGGTTTTCCGCGAACGATTCGTAGCGCTCGGTCGCGATCACGGTGAGCGTATTGACGCCCGGGTCGCGCACGCGTTCGCCGTCCTGGTCGACCGCGAGACGCAGCCCGCGGCCGAGCGTCTGGCGACGCTCGCGCTCGGTCTGGATGTCGCGCAGCGTGCAGATCTGGAATACGTTCGGGTTGTCCCAGCCTTCCTTCAGCGCCGAGTGCGAGAAGATGAACTTCAGCGGCGTGTCGAACGACAGCAGCGCTTCCTTCTCGCGCATGATCAGCCCGTACGCGCGCTCCGCGTTCTCGCGGGCCGCCGCGCTGCTTTCGCTGGTGTCGGTCCAGCCGCCCTTGCGGTCGATCGAGAAGTAGCCGTTGTGTGCGCGCTCGACCTCGCGCGCGATGTCGACGCCGTCGAACAGCGCGCGATAGGCCGGCACGCGCGCCGCGCGCGCATATTCCTCTTCGAAGATCAGCGCGTAGTCGCCCTTCACCGGCATCCCGTTCTCGTCGTAGCGGCGATAGCGCTCGACCGAATCGACGAAGAACAGCGACAGCACCTTCACGCCGCGTTCGGCGAGGCGCAGTTCCTTGTCGAGATGCTCGCGGATCGTGCGGCGGATCATCTCGCGCTGCACGGCGAGCGTGTCGATGTCGCCGAACGCCTCGCCGAGCGACAGGAACGCCTCGCCTTCCGGATGCCGCAGCTCGACGTATTCGGCGCCCTTTACCGCATGCACCTCGCCGATCCGCAGCCCCGCGTACAGCGCGCGCTTGGTCAACCGTTCGAGATCGTCGCCGTCGGTCGCCGACACGATCTGGCGCTTCACGCCGGCGCTCGTCGCGACGTCGAGTTCGACGCGCGCGCTGATCGAACCGCGCCGGTTCGACACGCCGACGAGCCGCACGTACGGCTTGTTGTGCGCATCCTCGACGATCGCCGACGCGATCTCGATCTGCTTGACGAGCTTGCGCTCGTACGCGTCGACCGCGTCGAGCCGGTACACCATGTGGTGACGGTCGACGTGCGTGGCCGAGTAGCGCAGCGTGCAGAGCGGGTCCATCGCGGCCAGCGCTTCGCGCCCGCGACCTTCGAGCCCGCCGTCGACGCTTTGCGGCTCGTCGACGATCACGATCGGCCGCGTCGCGCGGATCAGGTCGATCGGCTTCTCGCCGCCGGTCTTCTCGCTGTCCTTGTAGAGGTTGTTGACCTCGCGCTTGTTGATCGCGGCGACGGTCATCACCATGATCTGGATCGCCGCGCTCGCGGCGAAGTGGCGCACCTGGCCGAGCTTCGCGGAGTCGTACAGGAAGTAGTCGTACGGCACGCCTGCGTACAGCGCGCGGAAATGGTCCTCGGTGATCGCGAGCGTCTTGTGCACGCCTTCCTTGATCGCGATCGACGGCACGACGATCACGAACTTCGTGAAGCCGTAGCGCCGGTTCAACTCGAAGATCGTGCGCAGGTAGACGTAGGTCTTGCCGGTGCCGGTCTCCATCTCGACGGTGAAGTCGCGCGAGCCGGGCAGGCCGGACGGCGGCAGGCCGCCGCGCAGCTGCACGTCGGCGAGATTGCGCGCGAGCGCGTCCTCGGTCAGCGACAGCCGGTTGCCGACGCCCTGTTCCGACACCGCGAAGCCGAGCGAGCCCTGCGCGGCGGCCGTCGTGCCCGGCGCGGCATTGGCGAGCACGCTGAAGTCGCCGCGATACGATTCCTGGCCGCGAAACAGGTCGCAGACGGCGTCGATCGCGTCGCGCTGGTAGTCGAGGTCCGCTTCGAAATGCAGCCGCATCACAGGCTCCGCACGCGCTTCACGCCGTGCTGTTCGAGCAGCGCGGCGAGATTGAGCTTCGCGACGTCGTCGACGAAGCCGCTGTCGCGGAACAGGCACGTGACGTCGCGCGTCGCGCCGGTCGCGTCGAGCAGCGCGACGATGCCGTCGGCGAGCGGCTCGGCGTCGTCGCGCGACACGCGCGCATCGAAGCACGCGACGATCGAGCGGCCGATCAGGTGCACGGTCTTGCCGGCCACCGCGTGATGCTCGACCGGCGTGCACAGGTCAAGGCCGAGCTTGAGCGTCAGCTCGGCGAGCAGGTCGTCGTCGGTGCGGCCGGTCTTCACGTGCTCGACGGACGCGAACAGCGCGTGGTCGAAGTCGTCGCGGCGCGGATCCCACTCGATCACGTTGGTCGTGTCGAGCCGGTACACGCGGAACCCGAGGTCGCCATAGCTTTCCGGATAGTCGCGTGCGACCTGCTGCGCGGCGCGGCGCAGCCGTTCCTTGGTCACTTCGGCGAGCGTCAGCGGCTTTTTCAGCTTCGCGCAGAAGTCGGCCGCGCCCTGCTGCGTCTTGTCGCGGCGGTCGAGCGCCTCGGGCAGCTGCACCATGATGTAGCGGCGCGCGCCGCCGTCGGTCGCGTTGACCTGCATCACCGCGTGGCCGGTCGAGCCGGAGCCCGCGAAGCAGTCGAGCACGATGTCGTCGCCGCGCGTGCACCAGCCGATCACAGCCGCCGCGAAGTCGACCGGCTTCGGCTGCTCGAACGGAATGCCGAGCGTCTTCAGCAGCGCGTCGTCCGAGCCGCCGAACGGCAGCACCGACGGCACGTTCTCGTACATGTTCTCGTCGAGGTAGTAGATGCGCTGCGGCTGCGTGGTCTCGTCCGCGCCGAATTCGATCTGGCCGCGTTCGAGCAGCGCCTGCATCGTCGCCGGCGGATTGCGCCAGCCGCGCGCCGGCATCGCGCACGGCTTGCCGGTGACCGGGTGGATCAGCGGCGTGAAATATTCCTCCGGCGCCTTCTTCTTGTTCGGCCACGCCATCGAGACGAGGCGGTACACGCGCCCGTCTTCCGACAGCCGGTCGTACATCGCCTCGCCGCCCGACAGGTTGGTCTGCGCCTTCATCCACGCGCGGAACGCCTTCGCGGCATCCTTCGGCGTGCCGCTGCGGTACATCGCGTCGCGCGCGGCGTCGAGCATGCGCTGCGCGTTGCGCTTCGGGCGCTTCAGCGGCGCGCGTTCGAGCAGCGTCTCGGCATTGCGTGCGAACAGCACCAGCGATTCGTGCTGGTACGCGATGCCGCGTGCGTCGCCCTTCGGGTTGCGCTTGTCCCACACCGCGACGCCGAGCTCGTTCTCCTCGCCGAAGATCTCGCGCAGCATCAGCACCAGCGCGTGCACTTCGTGCTCGTCGATGTGCACCACGATCAGCCCTTCGTCGGACAGCAGCGCGTGCGCGAGCTTCAGGCGCGGGTACATCATGTTCAGCCAGTCGGTATGGAACCGGCCGTTCGCCTCGGTGTTGGTGCTGCGCTTCACGCCGCCTTCGGTCTGCCCCGTCATCGCGAGGTAGTGGCGGATGCTGTCGCTGAAGTCGTCCGGGTACACGAAGTCGCTGCCGGTGTTGTACGGCGGATCGATGTAGACCAGCTTCACCTTGCCCGCGTAGCTCTTGTGCAGCAGCTTCATCACGTCGAGGTTGTCGCCCTCGATCACGAGGTGGCGCGTGTCGTCCCATGCGACGCTGTCTTCGGGGCAGGGCCGCAGCGTGCCCGTCGACGGCGTGAGCGCGGCCTGGCGCGCGTCGCGCTTGCCGTGCCAGTGGAAGCCATAGCGTTCTTCGGCATCGCCGACCGTGCGGTCGCCCACCAGCGCCTTCAGCACGTCGACGTCGACCGACGCGCCTTGCGGGCCTTCGGTCACGAGTTCGGGGAACAGCGCCTTCAGGCGCGCGACGTTGTCGGCGGTGAAATCGGTCGACATCGCCTGCGGGC
This sequence comes from Burkholderia pseudomultivorans, assembly GCF_902499075.1. Classification (GTDB taxonomy): domain Bacteria; phylum Pseudomonadota; class Gammaproteobacteria; order Burkholderiales; family Burkholderiaceae; genus Burkholderia; species Burkholderia pseudomultivorans. The sequence continues at coordinate 18,565 of NZ_CABVPP010000062.1, forward strand.
TGGCCGCATCGAGTTTCTGCATCGTCTTTTCCATCGGAGCCCGGCCGCGCGCGCCAGGACGTCGGGCGCTGTCTCGGCACCGGCGGCAACGGCCACCCGGGCAAACCCGAAACGCTAGCGAGTCGGTCGGCGCAGGTCAAGCGTCGATGTGAGCGGATGGGCGCCGGGCGTGCGTGCATCGGGCGGGATCGCCCGCCGGACGGGCCGCGCGCGGCATCGGGCCGGTTGTCGCAGCATCGCGCGGCGGCCGCGCCGGAATCGATGGAAAAAAAGGGCACGGTCGGCGCGATGCCGGCGTGCCCCGCAGGGAGAAGCCCGAAATGGAACGAAGGGCGGGGCGAAGCCGGGGCCGGAAAGCCTGCCCTTCGGATGGCCGGACCCGGATGGCCGGACCCGCAATCAGAACCGCGTACGGATGCCCGACGTCAGCTCCAGCTGGTTCTTCGCGCCGAACGTCGACGCCACCGTATAGCCGCCGTGCAGCCGCATGTAATCGCCCGCCAGGTACAGCTCGGTGCGCTTGCTCAGGTGATAGAACACCGACCCGTAGATCGTCTCCTTGAAGCCGTTGCCGACGCCGTTGGTCAGGCTGAATGCGCCGAGGTTCGCATTCGGTGTGTTGCCGTCCGAGTCGTACGCGGCGTTCTTGACGCGCATCTGCTGGTAGCCGAGTTCGTAGTCGAGCGGGCCCTTCGGCGCGATCTTCATCGACACCGTCCACGAATCGTCGTGGCGCTGGCCGAGCGAGCCCTGGTCGCCGTTGTAGCGGAAGTAGCCGGCGTTCAGGCGCACGATGCTGAACGTGTAGTTGCCGCCGACTGAGAACGTCTGGTTCGTGTAGCCGCCGTTGTTCACGTGGTTGTAGAAGCCCGACACGTTGAACGGGCCGCCGTTGTAGCCGAGCGCGAGCTGGTACGCGGAGCCGGTCGCGAATGCGGTCGAGTTGCTGAACTGGTAGCCGGCACTGGCGAAGATGCCGTTGCTGAACAGCTTCTTCCACGCGATGCCGTTGCTGTAACGCGTGCCGGTCGGGCCGGCCGCGTAGAAGATCATCTGCTTGAAGTTGTTCGAGTTGGTCCAGCCGCCTTCCTCGGTGCTCAGCTTCGCGGAGCCGTACGCATCGCCGTAGATCGCCGACGCGTCGCGTGCGATCGTGTTCTGGAAACCGGCCGTCAGCTTGCCGAAGCGCTCGTCCTCGACGCCGACCCACGCGTCGCGGTCGAAGATCTGGCCGTTGTCTTCCATCTGGCCGTTCGCGACCACGTATTCGCTTTCGAGGCGGAAGATGATCTTCGTGCCGCCGCCGATGTCCTCCGCGCCCTTCAGGCCCCAGCGGCTGCCGCTGAACCACGGCTCGCCTTCGTTGCCCATGCCGATCACATGGTTGCCGTTGGCGTCGGCATGGGTCCGGTAAGTCGGAAAGCTCAGGTCCATCAGGCCGTACAGCTGCACGCTCGACTGCGCGTGCGCCTGGGTGCCGGCGCACAGGCCTGCCGCCGCGATGGAAAGGGCCAGGGTTTTTCGTTTCAAGATCGTCTCCTCCGAGCTGCCGCATTGAAATTCGTCTATTGGCAGTACGTAACGTATGCCGACGCCTGCCGGCCACAGCGAGATGACCGACGCATGACATCGTAGAGGGTGCAATCCTTCATGCGGCTTTCCCGGACGCAACGATCGGATCGGTGAAAACACCGAACGACAGGCGTTCACGGATCGGCGTGGAAACGGTTGCCCGGCCGCTGCCGTAACTCTGCAATCCGAACCATCCGTAAAGTTCCTGCCGGCAGCGCGCCGGGCAGGGCGCGCCGGCCGTCAGGCCGTCCCGCTCTTCGCGCGCAGGATGTAGCCGAGCCCGCGCAGCGTGATGATCTCGGCCGTGCTCGCGGCCAGGTGCTTGCGCAGCCGGTGGATGTAAATGTCGATCGCGTCCGCGCTCGGCTCGTCGTCGAGCGCGAACACGCTGTCCATCAGCCGCGCCTTCGACACTGTCTTGTTCTGCTGCAGCATCAGCGTTTCGAGGATCGCGTGCTCGCGGCGGCGCAGCGCGAGCGGCGCGTCGCCGCAGCGGAATTCGCGCGTGCCGAACGCATAGACGAGATCGCCGCACGCGAGCTGCGTCGCGCCGACGCCCGCCTGCCGGCGGATCAGCGCGCGAATCCGTGCGACCAGCTCGCGCGACTCGAACGGCTTCACCACATAGTCGTCGGCGCCGGCGCCGAAGCAGTCGACCTTGTCGTCGACCGAGCCGTGCGCGGTCAGCATCAGCACCGGCACGTTGTCGTTGCGGCGCCGCAGCCGCGCGAGCACTTCCTTGCCGCTGATGCCCGGCAGCCGCATGTCGAGCAGCACCGCGTCGTAGCGCTCGGTCTTCAGCACCGTGTCGGCGCGCTCGCCGTCGCCGACGCAGTCGACCGCGAAATCCTCTCCGCGCAGCAGGTTCACGATCCAGTGCGCCAGTTCGGTGTTGTCTTCGACCAGCAAGAGTTTCATCAGGAGCTTCCTTCAATCGTATGCAGGCAGCCGCACGGTCACGACGATCCCGCGATTGCCGGGTCCCGGCGCGAGTGACACGCTGCCGCCGTGCGCCTGCGCGATCTCGCGGACGATCGCGAGCCCGAGGCCCGAGCCCTCGGTGTCGGCCGACACGCGGTAGAAGCGCTTGAACACGTGCGGGCGCGCTTCGGCCGGAATGCCGGGGCCGTTGTCGATCACGTCGAGCACGACCGTGTCGCCGTCGCGCCGCGCGGCGACCGTCACGCAGCCGCCGGGCTGCGTGTAGCGCACCGCATTGTCGACGAGATTCATCACGAGCGCGCCGAGCAGGCTGTCGCTGCCCGCGACGTCGAGCCGCTCGCCGAGCTCCGCGCCGAGATCGATGTCGCGTCGCTGCGCGAGCACGATGGTCTCCTCCAGCACGCTCGACACGAGCGCCGCGAGGTCGACGCGCTGCGTCAGCAGCGTCGACGGCGTCGCTTCCGCATGCGCGAGCAGCAGCAGCTTGTCGGTCACGTCGGCCATCTTGCGGCTGCTGCGCTGCATGCTGTCGAGCACCGACGCGAGTTCCGGATCGTCGTGATCGCGCTGCTGCGCGTACTGGATCTGCGTGTCGAGCACCGCGATCGGCGTGCGCAGCTGGTGCGCGGCATCGGCGATGAAGCGGCGCTGCGTGGCCGTATGCGTGTTGAGCCGCGCGATGCACTGGTTGATCGCGTCGACGATCGGCCGCAGCTCGTTCTGCAGCCGCTCGGGGCGGATCGGCTCCAGCTCCATCGGCCCGCGGTCGGCCACGTCGTCCTTCAGCTTCATCAGCGGCCGCAGCTCCAGTGTCAGCCCGAGATAGACGAGCACCACCGCGAGCATCAGCATCAGCGACAGCCGCAGCAACTGCGGCCGCCAGATCGTGTTGACCATCGCGTGGTGCGAGCGCGTCGTCTTCGCGACGACGACCGTCACCGTCTCGATCTGTCCTTCGTCGTACAGCTGGCGATCGTACGCGACCGCGCGCAGCGGCACGCCGTCGAGCGTCGTGTCGTACGGCGTCGGCTCGACGCCGTGCCGCGCGGGCACCTCGAGCGCCGGATTGCCGGCGAGCAGCCGGCCGTGGCTGTCGATCACCTGGTAGAACACCGAGTCGCGCGACGGCGACTCGAAGATCTCCAGCGCGGCGGGCGGCACGTCGGCGACCGGCAGGCCGTTGCGCCATTCGACGTCCTCGCCGATCGTGCGCGCGGACGCGACGAGCGCGCTGTCCTGCACGAGCGTGGCCGTGCGCCGCGCGGTGTCGTACGACATCGCGCCCGCGATCAGCACGAACGCCGCCAGCGGCAGCAGCAGCCACCACAGCAGCCGCCCGCGCAGGCTGTGCGTCATCCTTTGTCGCTCCTTGTCCTCGATGCCGAGCCGAATGCCGAGCCGAATGCCGAACCGCGCCGGGGTGCCGGCGCGGTCGGGGCGTCACGCGGTGCGGCCGGGCGCGGCGCTCAGAACGCGGCGGGACGCCACTTCAGCAGCCGCTTCTCCAGCCAGGTCAGCAGGTAATCGGCGGCCAGCGCGACCACGGCCAGCACGATCATCGCCGCGAACACGCCGCTCGCGTTGAACGCGCCCTGGGCGGTGGAGATTAGCAGGCCGATGCCCTGCTTGGAACCCAGGAATTCGCCGACCACCGCGCCGACCAGCGCGAAGCCGAAGCTGACATGCAGGCTCGCGAGGATCCAGCTCAGCGCGGACGGGATCACGACCGCCGTGGTGATCTGCCGGCGCGACGCACCGAGGATCTGCGCGTTCGCGATCAGGTAGCGGTCCGCCTCGCGCACGCCCTGGAACGCGTTGCCGAACACGACGAAGAACACCATCACGACGGCCAGCGCGATCTTCGACGCCATGCCGAGGCCGAGCGCGATCACGAATACCGAGCCGAGCACGACGCGCGGGATCGAGTTCGCGATCTGGATGTAGAGGCCGAACACGTCGGCCATCAGCTTGTTGCGGCCGAGCACGATCCCGCAGATCACGCCGGCGACCGAGCCGATCACGAAGCCGATCGCGGTTTCCTCGAGCGTGACCCACACCTGCGTGAGCAGCGGGCCCTGCGACGTGCCGTTCACGAACCAGTCCTGGATCTGCTCGAAGATCAGCGACGGCATCGAGAAGAAGAACGGATCGATCCATTTGAGCCGCGCGGCGAGCTCCCAGCCGCCGAGCACGACGACGAGCACGGCAATCCGCAGCGTGACGATCAGGTTGCGCCGGCGGCGCAGCCGGCGTTGCGCGGCGCGCTCGTCGTCCTCGAGCGTCGTCGCCGGAAGGGCGGTGGTGGGAAGCGTCATGTCGGTCATGCTCCTGTCCTTGCGGTCTTGCCGTCAGCCGATCTGCACTTCTTCGCGCAGGTCGTGCCAGATGTCCTTGGAAATCTCGATGAAGCGTGCGTCGTAGCGCACCTCCGACATGACGCGCGGGCGCGGCAGGTCGATCGGATAGACGCGCTTGAGCGTCGCCGGGCGCGCGGTCAGCACGAACACGCGGTCGGCCAGCGCGATCGCTTCCTCGAGGTCGTGCGTGACGAACACGACCGACCCCTTGTTCGCGGACCACAGCTGCAGCAGCTCGTCCTGCATCAGCGTGCGCGTCTGCATGTCGAGCGCGGAGAACGGCTCGTCCATCAGCAGGATTTCCGGCTGGTTGATGAAGGTCTGCGCGAGCGCGACGCGCTTGCGCATCCCGCCCGACAGCTGGTGCGGGTAGTGCTTCGTGAACTTGTCGAGGCCGACCTTGCGGATCCATTCCTCGGCCTGCGCATACGCGACGTCCTTCGAGCGGCCGCGAAACAGCGGGCCCGCCGCGACGTTGTCGATCACGTTGCGCCACGGGAACACCGCGTCGGCCTGAAACACGAAGCCGATGCGCGGATCGATGCCGTCGACCGGGCGGCCCATCACGCGCACTTCGCCCGACACGGGCTTGAGCAGCCCGGTGATCAGGTTCAGCGTCGTCGACTTGCCGCAGCCGGTCGGCCCGACGATCGCGATGAACTCGCCGCGCGCGACGCTCATGCTGAAGTCGCGCAGCGCGACGGTCGCCTTGCCTTCCGGCGAGATGAAGCGGCACGACACGTTGCGAAACTCGATCGCCGGTGTGCTCGGGGAGACTGCCTGATTCATCGCATTCGTCCTGCGGGTGAAAAGGGCGCCGCGTCGTGCGACGGCGCCGGGCCGGTCAGCCGGACCGGAACGGGGCGCGCGACGCGGCGGGATCGCCGCCGCCGGCGCGTGAGGCTTACTTCGCGTTCACGAAATCGTTCGTGTAGGTGCGGGCGAGGTCGATGTGCTTGCCCTTCACCGACGGGTTGAACGCCGACAGCACCTTCAGCACCGTGGCCGGGCCGTCGGCCGGCATTTTGCCGTCGGCGGTGTACATCGGCAGCGACGCCTTCAGCGCCGATACGTACAGCGCCTTGTCCTTCTGGTAGTCGGCCGGCATCTTCGCGGCGATCTCGTCGGCGCTGTGCGTATGGATGAACTGCATCGTCTTCGCGAACGCGTGCGCGAGCCTGGTCGCCTGCGCCTTGTGCGAGTCGGCCCACGCGGACTGCACGTACAGGCTCGCGGCCGGATAGGTGCCGCCGAGCGCGGCGCGCGTGCCGTCGACGGTGCGCATGTCGACCAGCACCTTCGCGTCGCCCATCTTCTCGAGCGCGGACACGGTCGGCTCGGTCGTCATCCCCGCGTCGATGCGGCCCTGCTTGATCGCGGCGATGAAGCTCGCGTCGGCGCCGACCGGCAGCATCGTGTACTGCGTCGACGGCACGCCGTGCTGCAGCGCGAGGTATTGCGTGAGGAAGCTGGTCGACGAGCCGAGGCCGGTCACGCCGAGCGTCTTGCCCTTCGAGTCGGCCATCGACTTGAAGGTCGGCGCGGCCTTCGTCGATACCATCTCGACTTCGCCCGGCACCTGGCCGAACACCGCGATTGCCTTCACGTCCTTGCCCTTGCTCTGCAGGTCGATCGTGTGGTCGTAGAAGCCGACCACGCCCTGCACGGCGCCCGCCAGCAGCTCGTTCTCCGCGTCGACGCCGGCCGGCTGCGACAGCAGCTCGACGTCGAGCCCTTCGGCCTTGAAGTAGCCGAGTTCCTGCGTGAGGCGGGCGGGCAGATAGATCAGCTTCGCGATCCCGCCGACCATGATCGTGATCTTGCCGCCGTCGTCGGCGAGGGCGGGGTGCGCGGCGAGCGCGCAGCTCAGGCTGGCTGCAACGGCGAGGGTGCGCAGAATGGGTCGCATCGGGTCGTCTCCGTTCGTTGTATTCGTGTGGCGCGATGCTTGCTGCATCGTCGCGACGAGTATAGGGACGCGAAACCTTCCGCAACCTTTCGCGGGGGGGTGAATCCTTTAGGGGTTTTCCAGCAATCGGGGGTCGGAGCGCGCACGGGCCGTCCGGCAAGCTGCGCGGGCGCCTAGCGCCACCCGACCAACACCCGCCCCATCTCGTCCAGCCCCATGTCGAACAAGCGCGACACGAACGGCACCAGGTTCGGCACCATCAGCTGCACGAGCAACAGCCCGACCAGCATCGTCACCGGAAAGCCGATCTGGAACACGCCGATCTGCGGCGCGGCGCGATTCAGGATGCCGAGCGCGAGGTTCGCGATCAAGAGCGCCGCGACGACCGGCAGCGCAAGTAGCAGCCCCATCCCGAACACGGTCGCGCCGAACGCGGCGAGCGTGCGCCAGCCGGGCGCGTGCAGCAGCGCGGCCGATACCGGCAGCGACTGGAACGACGCGGCCAGCGCCGCGAACACCTGCAGGTGGCCGTCGACGGCGAGGAACGCGAGCATCGCGACCGCGTTCAGGAAACGGCCCATCACCGGCGTCGCGCCGCTCGAATGCGGATCGAAGAAGGTCGCGAAGCCGAGCCCCATCGACAGCCCGATGAAGTCGCCGGCCGCCTCGACGGCCGCGAACACGAGCTGCATCGTGAAGCCCATCGCCGCGCCGATCAGGAACTGCGTGACGACGATCCAGATCCCTTCCGCGGAAAACACCGTGACGGGCGGCATCGCGCCGAGCGTCGGCGCGACGATCAGCGCCATGAACGCGGCGATGCCGATCTTCACGCGCACGGGCACGGACGGGTGGCCGACCACCGGCGCCGTCGCGACGAGCGCGAGCATCCGCACGAACGGCCACAGGAAGGCCGTCAGCCAGCCGTTGAGCTGCGCGTAGGTAACCGAGAACATGGCGGAAGCAGCAAGGTCGAACGCGCCGCTCAGCCGGCGCCGAGCGTCGCGACGTGCAGCAGCGTCTGCCGCAGGTAGTCGAGCATCGTCGTCAGCATCCACGGGCCGGCGATCACCAGCGTCGCGGCGACCGCGAGCAGCTTCGGGATGAACGACAGCGTCGCCTCGTTGATCTGCGTCGCGGCCTGGAACAGGCTCACGACGAGGCCGACCGCGAGCGCGACCAGCAGCAGCGGGGCGGCGAGCAGCAGGCCGACCATCATCGCCTGGTGCGCGAGCGTCATCACTTGTTCGGGCGTCATCGCGGGGCCTCCGTCGCTTACGTGAAACTCTGCGCGAGCGAGCCGATCAGCAGCTGCCAGCCGTCGACCAGCACGAACAGCATCAGCTTGAACGGCAGCGACACGGTGGACGGCGACACCATCATCATCCCCATCGACATCAGCACGCTCGCGACGACCATGTCGATGATCAGGAACGGGATGAAGATCGTGAAGCCGATCTGGAAGCCCGTCTTCAGCTCGCTCGTGACGAACGCGGGCACCAGCAGCGACAGCGGCACGTCCTCGGGGCCCTGCATCGGCGCGGCCTTCGAGATCTTCGCGAACAGCGCGAGATCGGTCTCGCGGGTCTGCTTCAGCATGAAGCCCTTGAACGGCGCGAGCCCACGCTGCACGGCCTGCTCCATCGGCACGGTGCCGTCGGAGAACGGCTTGTAGCCGTCGGTGTACGCGCGGTCGAGCACCGGCGACATCACGAAGAAGGTGAGGAACAGCGCGAGGCCGACGAGCACCTGGTTCGGCGGCGTCGTCGCGGTGCCGAGCGCCTGGCGCAGCAGCGACAGCACGATGATGATGCGCGTGAAGCTCGTCATCATCAGCACCATCGCCGGCAGGAACGACAGCATCGTGAGCAGCAGCATCGTCTGCACGCTCAGCGAATACGTGGTGCCGCCGTGCGGGCCCGGGCTCGCGTTGAACGCGGGCAGGCCGGCCGCCTGCGCGCACGCGAGCGCAGGGGCGAGGCCGAGGATCAGCGCGGGCGCGAAGCGCGCCGCGCGGCGCAGGAAAGCGTGGTTCATCGGGTTACGGCAGAAAGAGGGAAGGGCGACGGCGCGCGCATGTCAGCGCTCCTTGCCGCGCCCGAGGCGCTTCGCGGCTTCGCCGGCGAGCGCGTCGCGAAAGCGCGCGCCGAACGACGCGCCGTTGGCGGACAGCTCGCCGCTGCCCGGCGCAGCGCGTCCGGACGGCGCGGCACCGGCGGGTGCATCCACCGGCGCGACCGCCGCGGAACCGGCCGGCAGCGTATGCAGCAGCCGCACGTTGCCGGGCGCGACGCCGAGCACGAGCCACGTATCGCCGATCTCGACGATCGTCGCGCGCTCCTTCGCGCCGACCGCGACGCTCGACACGAGCTTCAGCGGGCCGCCGCGGCGCGCGGGCTGGAAGCCGATGCGGCGCGCGAGCCACGCGCAGCCGAACACGAGACCGATCACGACCGCGAGCCCGACGAGCGTCTGCAGCACCGCGCCGACGCCGAGCGACGGCGCGGCCGAACCGACCACCACGCCCGACGCGATCGCGCCGGCGTGATTGACCGCGTTCATGTCCGCGGCGACGGCCGGCGCAGCGGCGAGCGACGCGACGACGGCAGCAGCAGCCGCGCATGCGACACGCGCACGGCGGCCGGACCCCGCCCGTTTCATCGGTTCAGCTTCCGGATGCGCTCGGCCGGCGTGATGATGTCGGTCAGCCGGATCCCGAACTTGTCGTTGACGACCACGACTTCGCCCTGCGCGATCAGGCAGCCGTTGACGAGCACGTCCATCGGCTCGCCGGCCAGGCCGTCGAGCTCGACGACCGAGCCCTGCGCGAGCTGCAGCAGGTTGCGGATCGCGATCTTCGTGCGGCCGAGTTCCACGGTCATCTTGACCGGGATGTCGAGAATCATCTCGATGTCGTTGTGCGTCGAGCTCGCCGCGGCCTTCGACAGCGGCTGGAACACGCCGGCGCCGGTCGCGCCCGGCTGCACCGGCTGCTGGTTCTGCTCGGCGAGCGCGGCGGCCCAGTCGTCCATCGGATCGGCCTCGGCCGCCGGTGCGGCCGCGGAGTCCGCCAGCGCCGCGTCGGCGATCGCCTGCGGGTCGAGTTCGGGCGTCGGGTTCAGCTCACTCATATCCACCTTCCTTCATCGTGTCGCTCGCGCTGATCATCTTCTGCACGCGCAACGCATATTGACCATTGAAAATCCCGTAGCCGCATTCCATCACCGGCACGCCGTCGACCTTCGCGGTGATCGTGTCGGCGATCTCGAGCGGCAGCACGTCGCCCGCGCGCAGGTTCAGGATCTTCTCGAAGGTCGTCGGGATCTCGGCGAGATCCGCGCTCAGCTCGACCTCGGCGGCCTGTACCTGCTGCGACAGCACGCGCACCCAGCGGCGGTCGACTTCGAGCGCCTCGCCCTGGATCGGCGAGCTCAGCACGTCGCGGATCGGCTCGATCATCGAGTACGGCATGCAGATGTGCAGCGTGCCGCCGGTCGGCCCGAACTCGATCGAGAACTGCGTGACGATCACGATCTCGTTCGGCGTCGCGACGTTCGCGAACTGCGTGTGCATCTCCGAGCGCACGAACTCGAACTGCAGCGGCCGCACGCTCTTCCATGCGGTCGTGTAGTGCTCGAACACGAGGTTCAGCAGCCGGCCGATGATGCGCTGCTCGGTAGCCGTGAAGTCGCGGCCCTCGACGCGCGTATGAAAGCGCCCGTCGCCGCCGAACAGGTTGTCGACCACGAAGAACACGAGGTTCGGGTCGAACACGAACAGCGACGTGCCGCGCAGCGGCTTCACGTGCACCAGGTTCAGGTTGGTCGGGATCGGCAGGTTGCGGGTGAACTCGCTGTACTTCAGCACCTTCACCTGGCTGACGGAGATTTCCGCCGTGCGCCGCATGAAGTTGAAGATGCCGATCCGCAGCAGCCGCGCGAAGCGGTCGTTGATGATCTCGAGGCCGGGCATCCGGCCGCGGACGATCCGCTCCTGCGTCGCGATGTTGTACGGACGGACGCCCGACGTGTCGCGCTCTTCGTCGACCGCGTCGGTTTCGCCCGTGACGCCCTTGAGGAGTGCATCGACCTCCTCCTGGGACATGAATTCTTCGTGGCCCATGCGCGCTCCTTTCGCGGCCGCGTTACTGGACGACGAACTCGGTAAACAGCACGTCGTCGACCTTCGCGCGCTGATTGCCCGGCTGCGTCGGCTGCTCGATCAGGTCGCGCAGCTGCTGCGCGAGCGCGCGCTTGCCGTCCGGCGTCGCGATTTCCTCGGGATGCTTGTTCGACAGCGCGAGCAGGACCCGGCTGCGGATCTCCGGCATGCGCGCGGTCAGCTGCTCCTGCGCCTTCGGGTCGGTCAGCTTCAGCGACAGGCCGACGCGCAGGTAATGCTGGACGCCGTCGTCCGACTGCAGGTTCACGGTCAGCGGATCGAGCGGGAAGAACACCGGCGCGGCCAGCGGCGGCGGCTCGGCCGGCGCACCCGCATGAGACGCGCCCTGCTTGTTCAGGAACACGTACATGCCGGCCGCGGCAGCCGCGGCCGCGCCCAGCGCGATGACGGCGATCAGCGCGATGCGCTTGAACTTGCCGGACGATGCCGGCTTGTCGGCGGACGGATTTGCGGTCGTGGAGGCCATGTGAATGCGTGCGTGATGTCTCGTAGCATGCATTGTTCGGCATCCGGGCCGCGCCCGATGGGCGGAAAAGAGGGGGGATTTGCGGCTATCTCAGCCGATTGTCGGGCGGCTGAAGGGTCGATGCAGGGAGACGGGGATGGATGCGCGACACGCCGGGGCGTTGCGCGGTGTGATCGCGACCGGGCCCGGACGGCGGCGCGGCACGGCGAACGCGGCGGCTGAGGTGCCGCCCCGCCGCGCGCGGGTCAGATCGGCAGCAGCGTCAGCAGCGGCGCGATCAGCACCATCGCGACGCCCGCGATCATCATCGTCAGGCTCGACACGACGCCTTCCTCGCTGCCGATCTCGCGCGCCTTCGCGGTGCCCACGCCGTGCGCGGCCGCGCCGAACAGCGCGCCGCGCGCGAGCCGCGTGCGCATCGGCACGAGCGCGAGCACGAACTCGCCGAGCAGCATCCCGCAGATCCCGGTCGCGATCACGAACAGCGCGGTGAGATCCTTCGGCGCATGGATCTTGTCGCACACGGCGAGCGCGAACGGCGTCGACACCGAGCGCGTCATCAGCGAGCGCTGCAGGTCCGGCGACAGGTGCAGCAGCTTCGCGAGCAGCAGCGACCCGCACACGCCCGCGCCGATCCCGACCGCGACGCCGACCGACAGCGACAGCCAGTGCCGGCGGATCAGCTCGCGATACTCGTAGATCGGCACCGCGAACGCGATCGTCGCGGGGCCGAGCAGCCACATCAGCCAGCGCGTATCGCGGAAGTAGACCGAATACGGGATGCCGGTCAGCAACACGAGCAGCACCAGCACGCCCGGCACGAACACGAGCGGCGAGAACAGCAGCGTCTTCCGGTACGCGTAGAGGCGCTTCGACGCGAAGTACAGCACGACCGTCAGCACGAAGCAGCCGAAGGAAATCGCGGCGTTCGCCTGATCGGCGAACAGGTTCGACAGCGCGGCAAGCATGACAGGCTCCGGTGCGGTTCGGGGAGCGCGGCGCTCAGGCGCGCGCGCGGCGGCGTTCGGCATACACGCGCTGCACCGCGAGCCGGCGTTCGAGCTTCGCGGCGAGATCGACCGCGACGGCCACCGCGACCATCACGAACGCGGTGCCGGCGAGCATCACCAGCGCGATGCGCCAGCCGTCCTCGCGGAACAGCCCGCCGTACTGAACGGCCGCGACGGCCGCCGGCACGAAGAACAGCAGCATGTCGGACAGCAGCCAGTTCGCGCCGTCCTTCACCCACGCGGGCGCGACGCGGCCCGAGAACAGCAGCACGAGGAGCACCGCGAGGCCGATCACGCCGGACGGGATCGGCAGCCCGACCTGCCGCACGGCCCAGTCGACCGCCATCCACAGCGCGCCGAGCGCGGCGGCCTGCAGCGCGATGCGCGCGGTACGGGCGATACCGGTCGAAACGGCGGCGCGGGCGGCGGCAGTGGCGATCGGCTTGTTCATGGCGAGGCTCCATACAGATATTTCTTCAATGGCGCAAGTATAGGTTTCCCCCATCTATAAATAAAATGACTTGTCTCTATTCTTGTCATTCCAATTCGGAATTTTTGTAAGTCGCTGCACCAATCTGGGGAGTCGTCGATGGAATTGCGCGCGCTGCGGTACTTCGTCGAGGTGGTTCGTCAGCAGAGCTTCACGGCGGCGGCCGACCGGCTGTTCGTCACGCAGCCGACCATCAGCAAGATGGTGAAGGCGCTCGAGGACGAGGTCGGTTCGCCGCTGCTGCTGCGCGACGGCCGGCAGATGGTGCTCACCGACGCCGGGCGGATCGTGTTCCAGCGCGGCCAGGACGTGCTCGCCGCGCAGGCGCAGCTGCAGTCGGAGCTGAACGATCTCGGCACGCTCGGGCGCGGCGAGCTGACGATCGGCATTCCGCCGCTCGGCGGGTCGCTGTTCACGCCGATCATCGCCGCGTACAAGCAGCGCTATCCGAACATCGAGCTGAAGCTGTTCGAGCAGGGCGCGCGGATGATCGAGGCGGCGCTGACGTCGGGCGAGCTGGAACTGGGCGGCCTGCTGGAGCCGGTCGATCCCGGCACCTTCGAGCGGCTGCCGATGGTGCGCGCGCCGCTGTGGCTGGTCGCGCCGCGCGAGTCGCGCTGGGAGGACCACGCGGCCGTGCCGCTCGCCGATCTCGCGCGCGAGTCGTTCGTGTTCTACGCGGAAAGCCTCGCGCTGCACGACGCGGTACTCGACGCGTGCCGGCAGGCCGGCTTCACGCCGTCGATCGTGAGCCGCAGCGGCCACTGGGATTTCATGGCCGCGCTCGTGCATGCGGGCGTCGGCATCGCGCTGCTGCCCGAACCGTACTGCCGGCGGCTCGATGCGGGGCAGTTCACGTGCCGCCCGATCGTCGAACCCGAGATCACCTGGGCGATCGCGCTCGGCTGGCTGAAGAAGGGCTATCTGTCGCACGCGGCGCGCGCGTGGCTCGAGGTCGCGCGCGCGACGCTGCCGGTCGCGCCCGGCGACGATCTCGCGTTCGGCGGGTTGCGGGCGAGAGAATAGAAGCGGGTGCGGCCGCGGTCGACGCGAAAGCCGGCCGCCGCCCGCCCGCGCTCAATGCCCCATCGCCGGTCCCGCCCCCTTCTTCGGCTTCGTGATCCACACGAGCGCCGCAAGCGCGACGAACACGACCGCCGACAGGTGGAAGAAGTCGTTGGTCGCCATCATGAAGCCCTGCTGCGTGACGAGCTGGTTGAGCTGCGCATTGGCCGTCTGCCCGACGATGCCGAGCTGCGCGAGCGCGCCCTGGTAGTCGGTCGTATTCTGCGCGTAGACGCTCACCGACTCCGACAGCCGCGCATGGTGGTAGATCGCGTCGTTTTCCCAGAACGTCGAGCTGACCGCCGTGCCGATCGCGCCCGACAGCGTGCGCAGGAAGTTCGACAGCCCCGACGCGCTCGCGAGCCGCTCGTCGGAGATGCTCGACAGCGTGATCGTCGTCATCGGCACGAAGAAGCACGCGACGCCGATGCCCTGCACGAGCCGCGGCAGGATCACGTGGTTGAACGGCACGTCGAGCGTAAACGTCGCGTTCCACAGCGACACGACCGCAAATACGACGAACGCGAAGCTCGCGACCATCCGCAGGTCGAGCCGGTGCATGTTGCGGCCGATCAGCGGCGACAGCACCAGCGCGAGCAGCCCGACCGGCGCGGTCGCGAGGCCGGCCTTGCCGGCCGTGTAGCCCATCACGGTCTGCAGCCACAACGGGAAGATCACGACCGAGCCGAAGAACGCCATGAAGCCGAACGAGATGATCAGCGCGCCGAGCGCGAAGTTGCGGTCCCTGAACAGCGACAGGTCGACGACCGGCTCCTTCTCGGTCGCCTCCCACACCAGCATGAACGCGAGCGACACGACCGCGATCAGCGCGAGCGCGACGATGAACGACGAATTGAACCAGTCGCGATCCTTGCCGAGGTCGAGCATCATCTGCAGGCACGACACGCCGATCACCAGCAGCGCGAGGCCGATCGCGTCGATCCGCTGCTTCGTCGTCTTCGTCTCGCGGCCGCGCAGCAGGAAGAACGCGCAGGTCGCCGAGAAGATGCCGATCGGCAGGTTGATGTAGAAGATCCACGGCCACGTGTAGTTGTCGCTGATCCAGCCGCCGAGCAGCGGGCCGAAGATCGGCGCGACGATCACCGTCATCGCCCATAGGCCGAGCGCGAGCCCGCGCTTCGCGGGCGGGTAGCTGCGCATCAGGATCGTCTGCGACAGCGGCACCATCGGCCCCGACACGAGGCCCTGCAGCAGCCGGAACGCGATCAGCGTCTCGAAATTGGACGCGAGGCCGCACAGCGCGGACGCGATCGTGAACGCGAGCACCGACAGCGTGAACAGCCGCACCTCGCCGACCCGCCGCGCGAGCCAGCCGGTCAGCGGCACCGCGATCGCCGACGCGACCGAGTACGACGAGATTACCCACGTGCCTTCGCTGGTCGCGACGCCGAGACTGCCGGAGATGGTCGGCACCGCGACGTTCGCGATCGACGTGTCGAGCACTTCCATGAAGGTGCCGAGCGCGAGCCCGACGGTGAGCAGCGCGAGCGCGCCGCCGGTCAGCGGCGCGGGTTCGGCGGCGGGGGAGGCGGCGGATGCCGTGGTGGCGGACATCGGATTCTCCTAGGCGCGGCGCGCGCGACGCGCCGACGCAAGACACCGGCCCGCAGTGCAGCGCGGCCCGGGCGGATGGAACAGGGTTGAGATCGAATCGAGCACGTGACGCGTCATCTTCTGCCCAGACAGATAAATAAGCGAATGCTTAACCTAGACATCGCGCCTCCGCGTCAATCGTCCGCTTCGTCGGGACGCGGACAGCCGTCGGCCAGGCCGGGCCCGTTGCCGATGAAGCGCTGCAGCAGGCTCGTCAGCGTCGCGAGCTCGTCGGCCGAGAAACCGGCAAGCTGCGCGTTCAGCGCGGTCGCGATCAACGACGGCAGCGCCGCGGCGGCTTCCGCGCCGCGCGCGGTCAGCGTCAGCTCGATCATCCGGCGGTCCTGCTCGCTGCGCGAGCGCGCGACCAGCCCCTTGCGTTCGAGACGGTCGAGCATCCGCGTCATCGAGCCGCTGTCGTACGACATCTTGCGCGACAGCTCGAACGGCGTGCGCGCATGGCCGCGCGACAGCAGCAGGATCACGCCGATCTGCTGCGCGGTGAGATCGAACGGCGCGAGCGCACGGTCCATCCGCTCGACGAGCACCTGCCTGGCCTTCGTCAGGTAGTAGCCGAGGCTCGTTTCCAGCGCAATGTTGTCGGGATCGTAGAGGCCGCCGGTCATTCGATTGCGCGCGACGCAATAGTGCGTTTCAGGTCAAAACGCGCCCAGTATCTTGAAAAATGATTGCTTAGTCAATATTATTTCAGGCAACCAGTTACGACGTGCATGCTGCACTGCCGGAGACTATGTTCTGACCGATTCGCCCGCGCTGCCGGGCACCCGAGGATGTTCGCGATGCTGTTCCTGAAAAATGCCGCCGGCGCGCTGCGCCGCAACCTGACCGATACCGCTCATCATGTGTTCTCCGGGCCGCACCGCGGCTGGAAGATCGCGCTGTACGTGACGATGCTGGTGGTGCCGGGCGGCTCGCTCGCGGCGCTCGGGATCGCGTGGTTCGATCATCGCCGGCAGCGCAACGCGAAAGGCGCCGCGCGCCGCACCGGCCAGCCGGGCGCGACGGAGCCGTCGTCATGGCGTGCCGCCGCCGAGCCGGTGCCCGCACGCTGCCACTGATACGGCGCGGCCGGGCCGCGTCGCTTTCGCGCTTTCGTCTTTCCTGTCCGCATTGCCGGCCGTGTCGCCCCGCAAGCGATCCGTAATGCCCGGTAAACCGGTCGGTCGCGCCGGTAACACATTCCGCTCGCCGCGCACCGTACCCTAACGGGTGCGCAGCACCTCCGCCGTCAGTTACCATTTGTCCGCCAGCGGCAACGACCGCATCGCGCAGCGCCGCCCGCTGCGCCCAGACAGGAAAATCACGATGCCGTACGCCTCACTTCCGCGCGCCATTCGCCCGCTGAGCGCCGCCGTCGCCGTTGCGACGGCCGTGCTGCTCGCCGGTTGCGCCGTCGGCCCCGACTATCATCGTCCCGACACGTCGATTCCCGCCGCCTTCAAGGAGGCGCCCGCCGGCTGGAAAGTCGCGCAGCCGGCCGACCGCGCCGATCGCGGCCCGTGGTGGACGGTCTACAACGATCCGCAGCTGAACGCGCTGATCGACAAGCTCAACGCATCGAACCAGACTATCGCGCAATCGGCGGCCGCGTACCGGCAGGCGCGCGCGCTCGTCACCGAGGCGCGCGCCGCGTATTTCCCGACCGTCGGGCTGAGCGCGTCGGGTTCGCGCTCGCGCACGCCGCGCGCGTCGCTGTCGTCCGGCTCGTCGTCGACGCTCGGCAGTTCGTCGAGCTCGATCGGCAACAGCTACAGCGTCGGCCTCGACGCGAGCTGGGAGCCCGATCTGTGGGGCAAGGTGAGCCGCACCGTCAGCGCGCAGCGCGCCGGCGAAGCGGCGGCCGCCGCCGATCTCGCGAATGCGCGGCTGTCGCAGCAGGCGCTGCTCGCGCAGACCTACTTCCAGTTGCGCACCTCCGACGCGCTGCAGAAGCTGCTCGACGATACCGTGCAGTCGTACCGGCAGTCGCTGAAACTTACCGAGAACCAGTACGCGCAGGGTGTCGCCGCACGCGCGGACGTGATCCAGGCGCAGACGCAGCTGCAGAGCGCGCAGGCGGCGTCGATCGACAACGGTGTCGCACGCGCGCAGTACGAGCATGCGATCGCGACGCTGATCGGCGAACCGGCGTCGATCTTCTCGCTGCCGCCGATGCCGCTCGCGGCCGAACCGCCGGTCACGCCGGTCGACGTGCCGTCCGCGCTGCTCGAGCGCCGTCCCGACATCGCCGCGGCCGAGCGCCGTGCCGCGGCCGCGAACGAGCAGATCGGCGTCGCGATCTCCGCGTTCTTCCCGACGCTCACGTTGTCGGCGAGCGGCGGCTTCGAAAGCTCGGTGTGGTCGCAGCTGTTCACGCTGCCCGCGCGGTTCTGGACGGTCGGCCCGCAGCTCGCGGCGACGCTGTTCGACGCGGGCCTGCGCGCCGCGCAGACCGATGCCGCGCGCGCGACCTACGACCAGGACGTCGCCGCGTATCGGCTGTCGGTGCTGAGCGCATTCCAGGATGTCGAGGACAACCTCGCGTCGCAGCGCATCCTCGCGCAGGAAATCGACGTGCAGCGGCAGGCCGTCGACAGCGCGCAGCACTCGCTCGCGATCGTCACGAACCAGTACAAGGCCGGCACCGTCGCGTACCTGAACGTGCTGACCGCGCAGACCACCGCCTTCACCGCGCAGCAGAAGCTCGCGTCGATCGCCGGCCAGCGGATGGTGTCGTCGGTCGGACTCGTGAAGGCGCTCGGCGGCGGCTGGAACGCGTCGGACATGACGCGCGAAACCGGCGAGATGGCCGCGCCGGCGCCGTTGCCGGCCTCCGCTGCGGCAGCGCCGGCCGCGGCCGCGGCGTCGGGCACCGGCGCGCTCGCGCAGCAGTAACCGGAGCGGGCGCCGCCGCGCGGCGGGCGCGTTAACGCGTCAGCGTGTCGCGTCGCCGTAGATCAGCGACACCTGGCCGTTGCCGATCGGGTGGCCGAGCAGGTTCAGCAGGCCCGCGAGGTTCGCCTGCTGCTCGGGCGCCGCATGTGCGGTGCCGCGAAACGCGCCGCTGCCGGGGCCGAAACTCCCGTGCCCGTCGAGGAACAGCGGGCCCTGCGTCGTCGTCAGGTCGAGATCGGCGCCCGTGCCCTTCGCCTGCAGCACCGCGCGGTACGAGCCGAGCGGCTTCACGCGCGACACGCGCGAACTCATCCCGTCGATCGTCACCGTCAGCTGGCCGAACGCATTGCTGCCGATCAGCCGCCAGTCGGTCCAGCCGAGCCGCACGTCGCCCTGCAGGTCGAGCGTGTTGAACGGCGTGCCGAGCCCCGCGAGCAGCGACGCAGGCACCGCCATCGCGCCCGCCGACAGCACCGCGCCGCGCCACGTCGCATCGAGCGTGACGGGCTCCGGCATCGCCTCGGTCTGGCGCATGCGCATCTGCACGCGCCCGGTCAGCAGCGGCCAGAAGCGCGTGGTCCATTCGACGCGGCCCGGCAGCAGCGTCGCCGCGCTCTGGTCGGCGCCCGGCGCGAGCATCAGCGTGCCCGAGCCGTGCCATAGCGAGCCGGCCGGATCGGCGAGATTCACATGCCCGCCCGTCGCACGCGCGAACTGCGGCGCGATCCACGCGGCCGGCGCGAGCGCGACCAGCGTGACCGCGGTCGCGAGCCCGCCCGTCGCGACCCACGGCAATGCGGCGGCGAGCCGCCTGATCCACGGCCTCATCGAGCGCCCGCCGCTTGCGTCATCCGTTTCCTCATTTGTGCATCGACGGCTGCATCACGGCCGTCAGGTCGACCTGGCCGTCCTCCTTCAGCGCCGTCGCGTGCGCCTCGCCGACCTGCACCTTGAACTGCCGGCGCGCATCGTCGAGCCACTGCGTCCACGCCGGGAACGACACGTTCTTCATCTGGACCTGCACGCCGTTGCCGACGATCTGCACCTGCGCGCCCTGCAGCCCGTGGTCGGACAGCGACGCGGTCAGCGCGTCCTTCAGCGCGAGGCCGGTTGGCGCGACGCCCTGCGCGGCGGCCGCGAGCGACTTCGCCTCGTTGGCCTGCGCGGTCATCTGCGCAAGCTCGCGGCGCATCGTCGGCAGCTCGCGCTGGATGCGCGCGCGGCCTTCCTGCGCGGGCGACCACAGCACCGAATACGCGATCGCGACGGCCAGCACGGCGCCGCCCCAGCCGAGCAGCGTCTTTTCGCGCGGCGTGCGCTCGCCCCAGAACTGGGCCAGCGTCTCGTTCAGTTGTGCGGTGTTCATGAGCGGCTCCGGATCGTCCATTTGCCCGTGTTGCTGTCGACTTCGCCGGACAGCCCGTTGCGCGCGAGGCGCTGCGGGAAGTCGGGATCGACCTTGACCTCGGGCTTGAAGCCGACGTCGAGCCGCCGGTCGTGATAGTCGAGCGACGCGATGCCGTTCTGCGGCAGCGCGCCCAGCGAACGCGACAGCCCGCTCGCGAGCGCGAGGAAATCGTTCGGCGACAGTTCGCCGGCCGCGAGCCGCAACTGGTCGAGCTGGCGCTGCATCTGCGCGGGCGGGTCGAGCACCGTGGTCGTCTTCGGGAACGCAGACAGCAGCGTCTCGGTGATCTGCGCGGACAGCGCGTCGCGTTCGCGAGACAGCTTCCACCAGTGCAGGTTCATCCCGATCACCGCGACGCCGAGCGTCGCCGCGACCAGCGCGATCGGCACGCGCAGGCGCTTCACCGTCGCGCGATCGAAGCGCCACGGCTGCGACTCGAATTCGAACTGGCACAGATCGAAGCGCTCGGCGAGCGCGCGGTGCGCAAACGCGTCGAACGGCAGCGGCATCGCGCCCGGCAGCAGCGGGCCGCCGTCGGTGCGGCCGACCGAGGCGAGGCGCGGCTCCGCGCCCGGTTCGCCGAGTTCGTACAGCTCGACGGCGCCGCCGCCGGCCAGCGCGGCCAGCGTGCC
>NZ_CABVPP010000063.1 GCF_902499075.1 Burkholderia pseudomultivorans
AGCCGGCCGCCGCGACCGCGATCGCGACGGTCGCCGCGGCCGCCGCGAGCAGCGCGGCGGGCGGCAGCTGGATGCGCAGCAAGCGGCGCGCCGCGGCGGCGAAGCCGGTTTCGGCCGGCCGCATCGTCCGGATCGGTTGCATCGCGGGTCTCATTGCGTCAGGTCGATCTCGTAGGTTGCGAGGTTCTTGCCGGAGCCGTCGTCGGCCGCGACCTGCGTGATGCCGGTCAGGCCGGCCGCCGTCGCGTCGGCGAGCCGGTTCGGCGCAGACGCGAACTGCACGTGCGCGACCGAGCTCGCGAGCTTCGTGAAGCGCCAGCTGCGCTGGGCGCCGTCGGCCGCGCGCGTGATCTTGCCGCGCTGCTTGATGTACGCGATCAGCACATCGCGGTTCGCGTCGGGCGACGCGAAGATCGTCTTGCTGCCGTCGAGGCCCGGGAAGTTGCCGCCGCCGCTCGCGCGGTAGTTGTTGGTCGCGACGATGAACTGCGCGTTCGGATCGATCGGCGCGCCCTTGTACGCGAGCTGCTTGATCCGGCTGCCGACGGGTTGCGTGACGTCGATCTCGTACGTGAGGTCGGCCGACGTGAACATGTCGAAGTTGTAGCCGGGGAAGCTGCTGACGAGCGGCTGCACGGTCGCCTTCGTCGGGTCGATCGTGTTGAAGCGCTTCGCGGCCGTCTCGAGCCAGTTCTTCACGTCGGCGCCGCTCACTTTCGTCGCATAGACGGTGTTCGGATACAGGTAAAGGTCGGCCGCATTGTTGATCGCGAGCGCGCCCGGCGCGACGTCGGTGTAGTCGCTGCCGCCGCCGAAGCCGCTCTTGAACGGCGCACTGACCGACAGCACCGGCAGCGACGCGTATTGCGGCAGGTTCGCCTGCACGTAGCGCGCGACGTAGTCGGCCTGCGCCTCGTTGACGATCTGGATCGCGCCCGGATCGCCGACGTCCGCGAAGTACGAGTTCATCCGGTAGTCGGTCGAGCCGATCGGCGTCTTCACGTAGTCGATGGTCGCCTGGTGCTCGGCCGCGATCGCGGCGGAGACCGACGGGTCGGCTGCCACGTAGGTCTTGTCGGCGTTCTGGATCGGCCGCGCCTCGACGGTCGTCTGCGACTTGTCGACGGTCCACGTCCTGCCGTCGAACTTCAGGCCGAGCTTGATCACGCCGAGGTGCTTGCCCCAGTAGTTCGCCATCACGGTCGGCACGCCGTTGACGGTGCCCTTGACCTTGTCGACGCCCGGCAGGTTGAACTGCGGCACGGTGCTCGCCGCGTCCGGGAACACCTGGTGCGAGTGGCCGATCAGCATCGCGTCGATGCCGGGCACGGTCGACAGCCACCAGCTGCCGTTTTCCATCGTCGGCGAATAGGCGGAATTGTCGAGGCCGCCGTGCGAGATCGCGACGATCAGGTCGGCGCCCTTCGCGCGCATCTCGGGGATGTACTTCTGCGCGGCTTCCTTCAGGCCGGTCGTGTAGACCTTGCCGTCGAGCCAGCGCTTGTCCCAGTTCATGATCGCGGGCGGCGTGAAGCCGATGATGCCGACCTTCACCGGCGCGCTGACGGTCTTGCCGTCGGGCGTGGTCGCCGTCAGCGTGCGCGTCAGGATCGTGTACGGCGTGAACAGCGGCGCGTTGGTCTTCGCGCTGATCACGTTCGCGAGCACCTGCGGGAAGTTCGGGCCCGCGCACTTTTTCTGCTGCGCAGGCGCCGGCAGGCCGTCGACGTCGAACGTGCTGCCGGTCACCTGCGACAGGTACGGCAGCCCGTAGTTGAATTCGTGGTTGCCGATCCCGCCGCCGTCGAATTTCGCCGCGTTCATCACCTTGTAGATCGCGAGCGTCTGGTCGCAGCCGACTGGTTTCACGAGCGCCTGGTAATCCGACAGCGCGGTGCCCTGGATCGTGTCGCCGTTGTCGAGCAGCAGCGTGTTCGGATACTGCGCGCGGGCCTGCGCGATCAGCGTCGACACGCGCTCGAAGCCGAGCGAGTTGTCGGCGGCGAGCTTGAAATAGTCGTACGACAGCACGTTGGTGTGCAGGTCGGTCGTCTCCAGCACGGCCAGCGTCGCGGTCGTGCCGGCCGGCGCCTGCGCCGGCTGCTGCGACGCGGGAGGCGACGTGACGTCGTCGCCGCCGCACGCGGCGAGGGTGAACGCGAGGCTCGCGAGCGCGGCGGCGGCCGGTACGCGACGGCGGGGAAGCGAGGGGAGTCGCATCGAATGTCCTGTTTGGTGTTTTATCGTGACGAGGTGCGCAACGAGATGGCGGCGCGGCGCGCCGACGGCCTGACGTGCGGCGCGTGAGAGTATCGAAAGCAAACGTGACGGCAGAATGAAAGCTGTCGTCGTGCCGGTCCTCGCGCCGGGCTCCGCCGGGGCCGGACCGCGCCGGGCCGCATCTCGTCGCGAACGCCGGGCCCGGCCTCCCGCCGGTGCCGCGGCCGGCAGTCCGGGCCGCGCGTTCGCGCGGAAATCCTCACGTCGCGGCGCCGGTCGGTTCGCTACAATGGCCGCTGTCATTCATTTGCAAACAAACCGCCCTTGGACTTCGAGACCCCTCCCGGCCTGTCGGTCGACGCCGGCGGCCAGGGCCAGACCGTGCGCCTGACCGGCCAGTGGACCGCGCTCGCGCTCGCGCGCAATCGCGGCGCGGTCGTGCGCCGCGCCGAGAGCGTCGCGACCGGGCGCGTGAGCGAATGGGACTTGTCCGGCATCGGACGGCTCGACCACGTCGGCGGCCAGGCGCTGTGGCGCGTATGGGGCCGCAAGCTGCCGGCCGGCATCGCGCTGACGGCGACCCAGCGCACGATCTTCGAGCGCATCGAGCGGCTCGACAGCCAGCGCGAGGCGCCCGAGCGCATCGTGCGCGTCGATCCCGTCACGCGGCTCGGCCTGATGCTGTTCGCGTTCGCCGAGCACCTGCAGGGCGGCATCGCGATGTTCGGCCGCGTGATCCTCGATGCGCTGTCGGTGCTGCGCCGCCCGCAGACGATGCCGTGGAAGGAGACCTCCGCGAACATCTACAGCGCGGGCACGCAGGCGCTGCCGATCACGGCGCTGGTCGCGTTCCTGATCGGCATCGTGCTCAGCTACCTGTCCGCGCAGCAGCTGCAGATGTTCGGCGCGAACCGCTACATCGTGAACATCCTCGGGCTGTCGGTGATCCGCGAGCTCGGCCCGGTGCTGTCGGCGATCCTCGTCGCGGGCCGCTCGGGCTCGGCGATCACCGCGCAGATCGGCGTGATGCGCGTGACCGAGGAACTCGACGCGATGCGCGTGATGGGCATCCCGCACGGGCTGCGGCTGATTCTGCCGCGCGTGCTCGCGCTCGGCATCGCGATGCCGCTGCTCGTGATGTGGACCAACATCATCGCGCTGACGGGCGGCGCGCTCGCCGCGAAGCTCGTGCTCGGCATCGACGTCAACTATTTCGTGCGCTCGCTGCCGGGCGTGGTGCCGATCGCGAACCTGTACATCGGCGTCGGCAAGGGCGTCGTGTTCGGCATGCTGATCGCGCTGGTCGCCTGCCATTTCGGCTTCCGGATCAAGGCGAACTCGCAAAGCCTCGGCGAAGGCACGACGACCTCGGTCGTCACGTCGATCACGGTCGTGATCCTCGCCGACGCGGTGTTCGCGATCCTGTTCCAGAACGTGGGGCTCGGATGAATATGTCGAATCAGTCGGCAGCCGGTGCTGCGGCAGCCGGTGCTGCGCCGGCCGACGCAGCGACCGCCCATGCCGCGGCAGTCGCCGCCGCGTCGGTCGGCCCGTCGCCGGTGGCGACGCCGGCCGGCGACCTCGTGATCGAGGTGCGCAACCTGACCAAGCGCTACGGGCGCAACATCGTGCACCAGAAGCTCGATTTCGACGTGCGGCGCGGCGAGATCGTGTCGATCGTCGGCGGCTCGGGCTCGGGCAAGACGACGCTGGTGCGGCAGATCCTCGGCCTCGAGCGGCCGACGTCGGGCACGATCAAGGTGTTCGGCGACGATACGTCGACGATCGATGCGGCGACCGCGCGGCTGATGCGCACGCGCTCGGGCATGCTGTTCCAGCAGGGCGCGCTGTTCTCGTCGATGACGGTGTTCGACAACGTCGCGCAGCCGCTGCGCGAACTCGGCCGCGTGCCGCCCGACCTGCTGCACGACATCGTGATGCTCAAGCTCGAGATGGTCGGGCTGCCGTGCAAGCATGCGTCGAAGATGCCGGCCGCGCTGTCGGGCGGGATGGTCAAGCGGGTCGGCATCGCGCGCGCGATCGCGCTCGAGCCCGAGCTGCTGTTCCTCGACGAGCCGACCGCCGGCCTCGATCCGCAGGCGTCGGACGAATTCGTCGAGCTGATCGCGACGCTGCACCGCACGCTCGGGCTGACCGTCGTGATGGTTACGCACGATCTCGATACGATGGTCGCGCTGTCGACGCGCGTCGCGGTGCTGGCTGATCGCAAGGTGCTGGTCGCCGCGCCGGTCGAGGAGGCCGCGAACGTCGACCATCCGTTCATCCACGAATATTTCCTGGGGCTGCGCGGGCGCCGCGCGCTGCAGGCGTTGCCGCCCGAGCGGCGCGCGAAGCTGCCGAAGGCGGCCCTCGAACCGGCGCTGTCGAGCGTCGAGCTGTAAAGGAACCCGCGAATGGAAAACAAATCACATGCGTTCTGGGCCGGTCTGTTCACGATCGCGCTGACGCTCGCGATCGCGGGCACGGTGTTCTGGTTCAACGTCGATCGCACCGTGCGCGTGCCGTACGACCTGATCGCGCGCACCAACGTGACGGGCCTGTTCCCGGACGCGGCCGTGCGCTTTCGCGGCCTCGACGTCGGCAAGGTGCAGTCGATCGGCTTCGATCGCACGCATCCGGGCCAGATCCGGATCCGGATCCTCGTCGATCACGACGCGCCGATCACGCAGTCGACCTACGGCAGCCTCGGCTTCCAGGGCGTGACCGGCATCGCGTTCGTGCAGCTCGAGGATACGGGCCGCGACCTGTCGCCGCTGCCGTCGTCGCCGAAGTCGATCGCGCAGATCCCGATGCGGCCGAGCCTGTTCGACCAGCTGCAGGAGCGCGGCGACGTGCTGCTGCGGCAACTCGAACTGGCCGCGAAAAGCGCGAACCAGCTGATGTCGCCGGAGATGCGCGAGCAGCTGCGCGCGACCGCCGAAAGCATGCAGCACGCGGCGGACGGCGTGACGACGCTGTCGAAGCAGCTCGGCCCGGCGGTCGCCGCGCTGCCGCAGACGATGCACGAGGTCGATCGCACGATGGCGTCGGCGAACACGCTGCTGCAGCCGAACGGGCCGCTGGTCGCGAACCTGAACAAGGCCGGCACGGCCGCCGAGCAGGTCGGCGTCGCGCTGAACGACCTCAATGCGCGCGTGCAGTACGACACGCTGCCGCGCTTCAATGCGCTGGCGGGCAGTGTCGGCGACGCGTCGCGGCAGCTGAAGGACGTCGCCGGTGAACTCGGCCGCAATCCGAGCAGTCTGTTGTTCGGCTCGCCGGGTTCGGCGCCGGGGCCCGGCGAACCGGGTTTCGTCTGGCCGGGCTCGGCCGCCGCCCGCTGAAACACTTCGCACAACCGGATCATCATGCAGGAACACGCCATGCCACGAATCCTCGACCGCGCGCTGCGCCCGGCCGCGGCCACGCTCGCCGTGCTGACGCTCGCGCTGGCCGCCGGCTGCGCCGGCAACAGCGCGGCGCTGTCGAACATCCGCTACGACCTCGGGCCGGCGGCGCCGGTCGCGACGGCCGGCAGCGGCCCTGCGCTGAAGGTGCTCGATGTCGCCGCGCCGGAAGCGCTCGACTCGGACAAGTTCGTCTATCGCCTCGCGTACGCGGACGCGCAGCGCACGGCCGTCTATCGCGACAGCCGCTGGACCGCGCCGCCCGCGCAACTGCTCACGCAGCGGCTGCGCGGCGCGCTGTCGTCGCGCGGCACGGTGCTCGAAGGCTCGGACGGCGTGCGCGCGCCGACGCTGAAGGTCGACCTGAGCGAGTTCGAACAGGTGTTCGACGGGCAGTCGCAGAGCCATGGCGCCGTCACCGCGCGCGCGACGCTGATGCAGGACGGCAAGGTGCTCGGCCAGCGCACGTTCGTGTCGCGCGCGCCGTCGAGCACGCCCGACGCGGCAGGCGGCGCGCGCGCACTTGCGTCGGCGAGCGACGAGCTCGTGTCGCAGATCGCCGCATGGGTCGGCATGCAGGCATACGCGGGCTCGCCGTAATGCGCGACGCGCAGCCGCGATGAGCGCGCCCGGCCCGCATCGCGCGTCGTCGCTGGCGCGGCAGGCTTTCGCCGCGTATGCGGCGCTCGTCGTCTATGCGTCGCTGTATCCGTTCGAGGGCTGGACCTCGCTCGGCATCGGGCCGTTCGACTATCTGTTCGCACCGATGCAGCGCTACGTGACCGCGTTCGACGTGGTCACCAACGTGCTCGGCTACATGCCGTTCGGCGCGCTCGCCGTGCTGGCGCTGCACCCGCGCTGGCGCGGCGTGTCCGCGACGCTGATCGCGGGCGGCCTCGGCGTGCTGCTGTCGGGCACCATGGAGGCGCTGCAGACCTATCTTCCGACGCGGGTCGCGTCGAATCTCGATCTGGCCGCCAATTCGCTCGGCGCGTTGCTCGGCGCGGCGTTCGTCGCGCCGGCCGCCGGCGCGCTGCTCGATCGCGGCGTGCTGCGGCGGCTGCGCTTCGCGTGGTTCGAGGCCGACGGCGCGACGCCGCTGCTGCTCGCCGGGCTGTGGCCGTTCGCGATCCTGTTCCCGTCGCCGTTCCTGTTCGGCATCGGCGACTGGCCGGCTGCGCTGTGGGAGCGCGCCGATGCGTCGATGCAGGATGCGCTGCTCGCGTGGCTGCCGGCCGCGTGGCGCGTCAGCGAATGGCCGGAGCGCATCGACGGCTGGCTGTCCGATTCGGGGTGGGAAGCCGCGCTCGGCGGGCTGATGCTGTTCGCCGCGCTGGCGATCGCGTCGCTCGCGATGCGCCCGCGCGCGCCGCGCGTGCGGCTGCTGATCGCGTTCGTCGTCGCGACGCTCGTGTTGAAGGCGGCCGCGACCTTCATGCAGTCGGCCACCGGCCTCGTCGTCGTATGGGCGACGCCCGGCGCGCGGCTCGGCATCGAGCTCGGTTTCGCGGCGGCGCTTGTCGCGCTGCGCGTGCCCGACGCGTGGCGCGCGGCGCTCGCGGCCGTCGCGTTGCTGGCCGGCGTCGTGCTGGTCAACCTGCTGCCGGTCAATCCGTTCTTCGACTTCACGCTGTCGGGCTGGCGGCAGGGCCGCTACGTGCACTTCAACAGCATCGCGCGCTGGCTCGCGTGGATCTGGCCGTACGCGGCGCTGATCTGGCTCGGCCAGCGCGTCGAGCGCGCGTGGCTGCCGGCCGCGGCGCGCCGCTGACGCGCACCGGGCAGCGGCGCGCGCCGCTCGTTATAATCGTCCGCACCGCCGTCGCACCGCGCGACGGCGTCCCACCCTCTATCCGTCCGGCGCTGCCGGGCCGCTCGTCGCCACCATCATGGATTCCTACTACCAGCACCACGTCTTCTTCTGCCTGAATCAGCGCGAACCGGGCGCCGACCGTCCGAGCTGCGCGCAATGCGACGCGCAGACCATGCAGGAATACGCGAAAAAGCGCGTGAAGGAACTCGGCCTCGCCGGGCCCGGCAAGGTCCGCATCAACAAGGCCGGCTGCCTCGACCGTTGCGAGGAGGGGCCGGTGATGGTCGTGTATCCGGAAGGCACGTGGTACACGTATGTCGACAAGGCCGACATCGACGAGATCGTCGAATCGCACCTGCGCGACGGCCAGGTCGTCGAGCGCCTGAAGATCTGAGCGGGCCGGCCGAATGAACGTTCATACACAGAAGTCGCTGATCGCAGGCCCGGTCGGGCAGATCGAAATCGCGCTGGACCTGCCCGACGCCGTGCGGGAAGGCTGCGCCGCGCCGCGCGGGATCGCGCTGGTCGCGCATCCGCATCCGCTGTTCGGCGGCACGATGGACAACAAGGTCGCGCAGACGCTCGCGCGCACGCTCGTGCAGCTCAACTACGTCGTCTACCGCTCGAACTTCCGCGGCGTCGGCGCGACCGAAGGCGTGCACGACAACGGCATCGGCGAGGCCGACGACCTGCTCGCGGTGCTCGCGCACATGCGCGCACAGCCTGCGTACGCGGACTTGCCGCTGGTGCTCGCGGGCTTCTCGTTCGGCACCTTCGTGCTGTCGCATGTCGCGAAGCGGCTGCGCGACGCAGGCGAGGCGATCGAGCGGATGGTGTTCGTCGGCACGGCCGCGAGCCGCTGGCAGGTCGCCGACGTGCCCGAGAACACGCTGGTGATCCACGGCGAAACCGACGACACCGTGCCGATCGCGTCGGTGTACGACTGGGCGCGGCCGCAGGAACTGCCGGTCGTCGTGATCCCCGGCGCCGAGCATTTCTTCCATCGCAAGCTGCACGTGCTGAAGCGCGTCGTGATCGATGCGTGGCACTGAGCCGCCGAGCCTCTAACCTCTGAGCCACCGAGCCGCCATGTGCGGCGGCTCGCGTCATCGTGACGCATCCGCGCGGCAGTCGGTATTACCGCTCGCCGCGCGCCGGCGCAACCCGACTTGCGCTGCGCCTGCGCATGCCTTTCGCGCGGCTTCGACCGCGATCCCGAGCAGCGTGGCCGCTATCCTGCCGATGCCGGTGTGCGGCCGTCCGGCGCCTGGTTCGCGAAAACGCGTTTCGCGGCCACGTATAATGGCCGCATTTCGCGTCGCCCGCGGCCCGGCTGGGCCCATGCGGCGCTCGTTTCGCCGCCGCTTTGCCCGCTCGCGACGGCCGCGAACCGAACGCGTCCGCACGAGTCCAACCGGCGCGTTTCGCGTCGCCCGGCGTTTCGGGCGAGCGCCCGAAACGCGCGCCGCCTTGCCGTTCAACCCTGCGCGTTTCGCGCCGCACTTTCTGCCATCAGCCTGAATCGATCATGCGTCTGTCTTCCCAAGGCCTCAAGTCCCTCGCTTCCTCCATTGCCTTCGGCACCGCCGCGCGCAACGTCGCGCTCGGCGTGATGCTGCCTGTCGCGCTCGCGTCGACGATCGTCGTCGCCGAGGCGAAGCCGGCCGCCAAGGCCAAGGCCGCGCATGCGGCGCCCGCCGCCGAGCAGTTCACCGGCGCGCCCGCGACCTTCATGCCGGGCGCGGTGCCGCCGCCGGGCGTGAACGCGCGCTCGTGGGTGCTCGTCGATGCGACCAGCAACACCGTGCTCGCGTCGGGCAATGCGGACGAACGCGTCGAGCCGGCGTCGCTGACCAAGCTGATGACCGCGTACCTCGTGTTCGAGGCGCTCGACAAGAAGAAGATCTCGATGGAGCAGATCGTCACGCCGAGCGAAGCGGTGCGCCGCGTCGGCCGCGACGAGTCGCGCATGTTCATCGAGGCGAACAAGCCGGTGTCCGTGCACGACCTCGTGTACGGGATGATCATCCAGTCGGGTAACGATGCGGCGATCGCGCTGGCCGAACTGGTCGGCGGCAGCGAAGCGCAGTTCGTCACGATGATGAACGACGAGGCGCAGCGCCTCGGCATGAAGGGCACGCACTTCGCCGACGTGAACGGCATGCCCGACCCGAACCACTACACGACGGCCGGCGACCTCGCGAAGCTGTCCGCGCACCTGATCCGCGATTTTCCGCAGTACTACAGCATCTTCTCGGAGAAGGAATTCAAGTACAACAACATCCGCCAGGGCAACCGCAACCGTCTGCTGTGGCTCGACCCGACGGTCGACGGCCTGAAGACGGGCCATACGCAGGCGGCCGGCTACTGCCTGATCGCGTCGGCCAAGCGCGCGATTCCGGGTTCGGACGGCCAGCGCCGCCTCGTGTCGGTGATGATGGGCGAGCAGAAGGAAGGCGAGCGCACGCAGGACAGCATGAAGATGCTGAACTACGGCTACAGCGCGTTCGACGCGGTACGCCTGTTCAAGGGCGGCCAGGCGATCTCGACGCCGCGTCTCTACAAGGGCAAGGAGAACACCGTGCAGGTCGGCGTGAAGAGCGACCAGTGGGTGACCGTGCCGCGCGGCCTCGGCGACAAGGTCAAGCCGGAAGTCGACGTCAACGCGCCGCTGATCGCGCCGCTCGCCGAAGGCCAGCAGGTCGGCACCGTGAAGATCGTCGCCGACGGCAAGACGCTGTCGGAATTCCCGGTCGTCGCGCTGCAGGCTGTGCCGGAAGCGGGTATCTTCGGTCGTATCTGGGACTCGATCCTGCTGATGTTCAGCAAGAAGAAGTAAGCGAGTCAGCGACGGGCCTTTGTTTCGACGACTTCATCCCCATCTGGTATAGCCATGAGCCAAGCCGAATTCGATCCGATCGTCTACCTGAGCGTGTCCGCGCAGGAAGAATGGGTGCCGCTGTCGCAGGCCCGTATTCCGGTGCTCGACCGCGGTTTCATCTTCGGCGATGGCGTGTATGAAGTCGTCCCCGTCTACGCGCACGACGGCGCGCACGTGCCGTTCCGGATCGCGCAGCATCTGGAGCGGCTCGAGCGCAGCCTGAAGAAGATCGGCATCGCCAATCCGCACGACGAAGCGGGCTGGCGCGCGCTGATCGAGCGCATCGTCGCGGAGAACGCGCCAGGGCTCGGCAGCCGCGACGCGACCGTCTATCTGCAGGTCACGCGCGGCGTCGCGAAGCGCGGCCACGCGTTTCCCGCGCATGCGGTGCCGACCGTGTTCGCGATGACGAATCCGCTGAGCCTGCCGTCCGCCGACGAGCGCGCGCGCGGCGTGCGCTGCGTGACGGCCGAGGATCGCCGCTGGCTGCATTGCGACATCAAGTCGACGTCGCTGCTCGGCAACGTGCTGATGGCGCAGCATGCGGCCGAGCGCGACGCGTTCGAGACGCTGCAACTGCGCGACGGCAACCTGACCGAAGGCTCGTCGTCGAACGTGTGGATCGTGAAGAACGGCGAGCTGCTCGCGCCGCCGCGCAGCAACCGGATCCTCGAGGGGATCCGCTACGCGCTGCTCGAGGAACTGGCCGACGAATGCAAGATCCCGTTCGTCGCGCGCGAGATCAGCGAGCCGGAGTTGCGCGCGGCCGACGAAATCATGATCACGTCGGCCACGAAGGAAGTGCTGCCCGTCACGTCGCTCGACGATCTGCCCGTGCAGGGCGGCAAGCCGGGCCCCGTGTTCGCGGCGTTGTACGACGCGTACCAGCGCGCGAAGGCGCGCGAGTTTGAACAGTTTGACCTAACCCGGAGAAAATGATGAGCGAACCGACCAAAACCATCGAGGTGACCGGCGCGATCGATACCCGGAAGGAGTCGCTGCTGGAGTTTCCGTGCGATTTCCCGATCAAGATCATGGGCAAGGCGCACCCGGAATTCAAGGACACGATCTTCAAGGTCGTCAGCGTCCACGACAATGAAATCGACCTCGAGAAGATCGAGGAGCGCGCATCGAGCGGCGGCAACTACACGGGCCTGACGATCACCGTGCGCGCGACGAGCCAGGAGCAGCTCGACAACATCTACCGTGCGCTGACCGGCCATCCGATGGTCAAGGTCGTGCTCTGATCCTCCTTCCCCCCGCGCTCACGCGGCGGCGGATTTCCCCGCCGCGCGACGCGCGTCCAGCTCGTCGCACAGCAGCTTGAACGCCGCGACTTCCTGAAGTATCCAGGTCCTGAACGCCTGCACGCGCGGCGCGCTCAGCAGCGGCGTCGGACACACGAAGTAGTAGTGCCACGGGCTCGGCCCGTCGATGTCGAACAGGCGCACGAGCCGCCCCTCCAATACTTCATGCACCGCCAGCGAGCGCCGCACGAGCGCGATGCCCTGGCCGTCGATCGCGGCCTGCAGCAGGTTCGACGAATCCTGGTACAGGATCCCGCGCTTCGGCTCGGTCAGCGTGTCGAGCCCGGCCGCGTCGAACCACGGCCGCCACAGCTCGTCGTCCGAGCGCAGCAGGTTGTAGTGGACGAGATCGGCGGGCGTCTGCGGCAGCTTGCCGCCGTTCAGCGTCGGCGCGCAGGCCGGAAAGAACACTTCCTCGAACAGCGGCTCGACGTAGAGCCCCGGGTAGCTGCCGAAGCCGAAGCGGATCGCGAGGTCGACGTCGTCGCGCGCGAAATCGGTGAGGGAATTGGTCGACTGCAGCTCGATGTCGATTTCCGGATGCCGCTCGATGAAGGTGCCGATCCGCGGCGTCACGAAGCGCGCGGCGAACGACGACAGCATCGAGATCACCAGCCGCCGGTCGCGGTCGCTCGCGCGCACCTGGCGCGTCGCGTCGGCGAGCATCATCAGCGCGGTGCGGACCTGCTGCGCGTAGCGCATGCCGGCGTCGGTCAGGCACAGCCGCTTGCCGTTGCGCGTGAACAGCTGCACGCCGAGCTCCTCCTCGAGCGCACGCACCTGATGGCTGACCGCGCCGTGCGTGACGAACAGTTCGTCGGCGGCGCGCGAGAAATTCTCGTGACGGGATGCGGCCTCGAACGCGCGGATCGCGTTCAGTGCGGGGAGCTGTCGGAGGTCCATTTGCTAATTTTCCTCACATCGACGTGAAAATTGGTCGTTTGGTCGGATGCCTTTAAATGTCTACGATTGTAGCCATCGAAGCACTTTTTGGCGGAGCCGATCATGCAAGAAATTTCTTCAAGCATCACGTTCGAGATACCTGCCGGCGAAACCGTGCCGATGAAGGTTCAGCGCAGCACGCGGCTGACGGTCCAGTGCGGGCCGGTGTGGGCGACGCGCAGCAACGACGTCGACGACTACTTCCTCGTCGACGGCGAGACGCTGCGGCTGCGTCGCGGCGAGCGGCTGTGGCTCAGCGCGGAAGGCGCGCAGGGCGCGTGCGTCGCGTTCTCGGTGTCGCGGCCGCCGAAGGAGGTGGCATTCGGCGGGCTCGCGCGGCTGCGCGAACGCGTCGGCGCGATGTTCCGCGACGGCTGGCGCACGGTCTGACACCGCTTCTCCGCGACGGATGCTGGCGATCCGTCCCTTTCACAGGCCGGCGAGACGCATGGGTTTTCGGTAAACTACCGCCCATGTCCGTCTCGCCGGTTTCCATCGTGTCCACGCCTGTTGTCGTTCCCGCATCCCCGGCAGGGTCGCCGGTCCAGCCGGTCACCGTGCGGTGGCGGGGCGTCGAGGCCTACGAGACGAGCTTCGACGCGATGCGCGCGTTCACCGATACGCGCACGGCCGACTCCGGCGACGAGATCTGGGTGGTCGAGCATCCGCCCGTCTACACGCTCGGGCAGGCGGGCGATCCGGCCCACCTGCTGGTCGCCGACAGCGGCGTGCCGCTCGTCAAGGTCGACCGCGGCGGACAAATCACCTATCACGGCCCCGGCCAGATCGTCGTCTATCTGCTGCTCGACTTGCGCCGCCGCAAGCTGATGGTGCGCACGCTGGTGACGAAGATCGAGGAGGCCGTGATCGAAACCCTCGCGGCGTATAATCTCGCTTCGGTCCGCAAGGCGGGCGCGCCGGGCATCTATGTGGCATCCGGCGTGCACGAGGGCGCGAAGATCGCGGCCCTCGGCCTGAAGATCCGCAACGGCTGCAGCTATCACGGGCTGAGCCTGAACGTGAAGATGGATCTGCGCCCGTTTCTCGCGATCAATCCGTGCGGCTATGCCGGACTGGAAACCGTCGACATGGCGAGCCTCGAGGTTGCCGCCGACTGGAACGACGTCGCCCATACGCTGGTGGGGCGTCTGATTGCCAACCTCGACGGCGAAACCGCGGCCGCCGACAAGCCGCAGGCACTGGAACATTCGAATGACTGACGTTACCGCTTCCCCCGCACCGGCCGATTCGGCCGCGACGACCGCTGCGTACGATCCGACCGCCAAGCAGAAGGCGCAGGCCAAGACCGCGCGCATTCCGATCAAGGTCGTGCCGATCGAGAAGCTGAAGAAGCCCGAGTGGATCCGCGTGAAGGCGGCCACCGGCAGTTCGCGCTTCAACGAGATCAAGACGATCCTGCGCGAGCACAACCTGCACACCGTGTGCGAGGAAGCGAGCTGCCCGAACATCGGCGAATGCTTCGGCAAGGGCACCGCGACGTTCATGATCATGGGCGACAAGTGCACGCGCCGCTGCCCGTTCTGCGACGTCGGCCACGGCCGCCCCGATCCGCTCGACGCGGACGAGCCGAAGAACCTCGCGCGCACGATCGCGGCGCTCAAGCTCAAGTACGTGGTGATCACGAGCGTCGATCGCGACGATCTGCGCGACGGCGGCGCGGCCCACTTCGTCGAGTGCATCCGCGAAGTGCGCGAGCAGTCTCCGGAAACGCGCATCGAGATCCTGACGCCGGACTTCCGCGGCCGTCTCGACCGCGCGATCTCGATCCTGAACGCGGCGCCGCCCGACGTGATGAACCACAACCTCGAAACGGTGCCGCGCCTGTACAAGGAAGCGCGCCCCGGTTCGGACTATGCGCACTCGCTGAAGCTGCTGAAGGACTTCAAGGCGCAGCATCCGGACGTCGCGACGAAGTCGGGCCTGATGGTCGGCCTCGGCGAGACCGAAGAGGAAATCCTGCAGGTGATGCGCGACCTGCGCGCGCACGACGTCGACATGCTGACGATCGGCCAGTACCTGCAGCCGTCGGAGCACCATCTGCCGGTGCGCGCGTACGTGCATCCGGATACGTTCAAGATGTACGAGGAAGAGGCGTACAAGATGGGCTTCACGCACGCGGCCGTCGGCGCGATGGTGCGCTCGAGCTATCACGCCGATCTGCAGGCGCATGGGGCGGGGGTGGTTTGAGCGTCCGCGTTTCCAGCCCTGCATGAAGCCATGCAACCGAACAAGCCCGCAGCGATGCGGGCTTTTTCGTTGATGCGGCCGCCGGCCGCGTATTCGCACGACAATCGCCATCCGACCGGACGCACGATCCAATCCAGCGTGAAAAGCAAAGCTGAAACGCCGTCGATAGCTTCGCAGGATAAGTTCGCTCCCGCCGCGCGCAAACCTCCTATAGTCGGCTCTCCCGCAGCAATGCCCGCATTCCGAAGGAGAGCCGCATGTCCCGTTTCAGCTTCGTCCGCCGCGCCGTCGTCGCGCTGACCGCATTCGCCGCGCTCGGCGCGGCACACGCCGAATCGCGCGAGGTCGTGATCGCGTATCAGGACATGGTCGTGCCGTGGCGCTACGCGCAGGCGAGCGGTGAAGTCGAAAAGGCGACCGGCTACAAGGTCACGTTCCGCAAGCTCGACAGCGGGGCCGACGTGATCCGCGCGCTCGCATCGGGCTCGGTGCAGCTCGGCGAGGCCGGGTCGAGCCCGATCGCGGCCGGGCTGTCGCAGGGCCTCGACATCTCGCTGTTCTGGGTGCTCGACAACATCAACGACGCGGAGGCGCTCGTCGCGCGCAACGGCTCGGGCGTGACCAGCATCGCGGCGCTGAAAGGCAAGAAGATCGGCGTGCCGTTCGTGTCGACCTCGCACTTCCATACGCTCGTCGCGCTGCAGGCCGCGGGCGTCAATCCGAACGACGTGAAGATCGTCAACCTGCGTCCGCCCGAAGTCGCGGCCGCATGGACGCGCGGCGACATCGACGCGACCTACATCTGGGATCCGGTGCTCGCGAAGGTCAAGCAGTCGGGCACGGTGCTGACGACGTCGGGCCAGGTCGCGAAGGAAAGCGGCAAGGCGACCTTCGACGGCTTCGTCGTGAACCGCAAGTTCGCGCGCGACAACCCCGAATTCGTCGCGCGCTTCGTCAAGGTGCTCGCATCGGCCGACGCCGACTACCGCGCGCACACGGCCGCGTGGAAGGTCGGCTCGCCGCAGGTCGCGGCGGTGGCGAAGGTGTCGGGCGCGAATGCGCAGGACGTGCCGGCAAGCCTCGCGCTGTACGCGTTCCCGACGCCGGCCGAGCAGGCATCGCCGACCTGGCTCGGCGGCGGCGCGCAGTCGGGCGCCGCGAAGTCGCTCGCGGCCACCGCCGCGTTCCTGAAATCGCAGGGCACGATCCAGACGGTGCTGTCCGACTACTCGGTCGGCGTCGATCCTCAGTTCGTGCAGAAGGCCGCGCGCTGAGCGCGGCGATCCTCACGCGGAGCCTTCGATCATGAGCACGCTGGAAGTCCGTCAGGTATCGGTCGCCTATCCGGGTGAGCGCGGGCGGCCGACGACGCAGGCGCTCGCGCACGTCGACCTGCGCATCGACGCCGGTGAATTCGTCGTCGCGCTCGGCGCATCCGGGTGCGGGAAGACGACGCTGCTGAACTGCATGGCCGGCTTCGTCGCGCCGACGACGGGCGAGGTGCGCGTCGACGGCGTGCCGATCGACGGCCCCGGCGCCGATCGCGGCGTCGTGTTCCAGAAATACGCACTGCTGCCGTGGCTCGACGTGCTCGACAACGTTGCGCTCGGGCTGCGCTTCGCGCGCGTGTCGAAGGCCGAACGCGAGGCGCGCGCCACCGAGATGCTCGCGCTCGTCGGGCTCGAGCGTCATGCGCATGCGCGCGTGTACGAGCTGTCGGGCGGGATGCAGCAGCGTGTCGGCATCGCGCGCGCGCTCGCGAGCGATCCGCGCGTGCTGCTGATGGACGAGCCGATGGGCGCGCTCGACGCGATGACGCGCGGCACGATGCAGGCGCTCGTGCTCGACGTGTGGGCGCGCACGCGCAAGACGGTGTTCTTCATTACGCACGACGTCGAGGAGGCGCTGTTCCTCTCGACGCGCCTCGTCGTGATGACGCCCGGCCCCGGTCGGATCGCCGAAACCTTCGAACTGCCGTTCGCGCGCCGCTATGTCGAATCGCGCGATGCGCGCGCGGTGAAGTCGTCGCCCGATTTCATCGCATGGCGCGAGCGCTTGATCGCGTATCTGCATCGTGACGAAACGCTCGGGGAGGTCGCATGATGCGCGAACTGGCGCGACAGGGCGTGTCCGTCGGACGCGGCCGGAACAGCACTTTGCACAGGCAGGACAGCATGAGCACGCAGGATTCGTGGGCGGCCGAGCGCGCGCCCGCCGGTTTCGCCGAGGACGATCGCACCGCGCCGCCGCGCGCGGCACGCGCCGTGCACCGCTACCGGCTGCCGGGGCAGGGAAGCACGGCAGGGCTGAGCGCAGCGACGGTCGCCGCGCTGGCCGTGCTGTGGTGGGTCGCGACGCACCGGCAGTGGCTGCCGCCGTTGTTCCTGCCCGCGCCGGAAGCTGTCTGGACCGCCTTCGTCGACGCGTGGCACGGCCGCATCCAGGGCGGGCTGCCGTTGTCCGAGCATCTGCTGTGGAGCGCCGCGCGCGTGTTCGGCGCGTTCGTGCTCGCGACCGCGATCGGCGTGCCGGCCGGCATCCTGATGGGCGTGAGCCGCATCGCGCGCGGCGTGCTCGATCCGCTGCTGGAGTTCTACCGGCCGCTGCCGCCCCTCGCGTATCTGCCGCTCGTCGTGATCTGGTTCGGCATCGACGAGACGGCGAAGCTCGTCGTGATCTTCCTCGCCTGCTTCGCGCCGATCGCGATGGCCGCGCGCGCCGGCGTGCGCGCGGCGACGGTCGAGCAGATCAACGCCGCGTATTCGCTCGGCGGCAGCTTCGCGCAGATCGTGCGCCACGTCGTGCTGCCGGCCGCGCTGCCGGAGATCCTCACCGGCCTGCGGATCGCGATCGGCTTCGGCTGGACGACGCTCGTCGCGGCCGAGATGGTCGCCGCGACGGCCGGGCTCGGGCAGATGGTGCTCAACGCATCGAGCTTCCTGCGCACGGACATCGTCGTGATGGGGATCCTGATCATCGGCCTGATCGCGTGGCTGTTCGATCTCGCGATGCGCTGGATCGAGCGGCGCGTGGTGCCGTGGAAGGGGCGCGGGTGACGGCACGCGTGGCGCGCCGTTTTCGGCGACGCATGCGGCGCTCGGCTGCCTGACAGCGTTCGACCTGCCTGCCGCCGCTCAATCCCCCATCGCGACGCCTTCGCGCCGCGGGTCCGAGCCGCCGAACCACACCGTCTGCCCCTGCACGTTGAGCCGCTGGATCCCCTGCAGTCCCGAATTCATTTCGACGACCTGCACGTTGTGTCCGCGTCCCTTCAGCCCGTCGACGAGCGCGTCCGACACGCGGCCGCGTTCGAGCTGCGTCGGCCCGTTGGTCGAGCCGAAGTTCGGCAGCGCGATCGCCTGCTGCATCGTCATCCCCCAGTCGAGCACGCCGATCAGCGCCTTCGCGACGTGGTTGATGATCGCCGGGCCGCCCGCCGAACCGACGATCATCGTCACCTGCCGGGTCTGCTTGTCGAACACGAGCTCGGGCGACATCGCCGAGCGCGGGCGCTTGCCGGGCTGCACGCGGTTCGCGACCGGCCGGCCGTTCTCGCTCGACACGAACGAGAAGTCGGTGAGCTGGTTGTTCAGCAGGAAGCCGCGTACCATCAGCCGCGAGCCGAATGCGTCCTCGACGCTGGTCGTCATCGACAGCGCCTGGCCGTAGCGGTCGACGATCGCGATGTCCGAGGTCGACGGCAGCTCGGGGCTGCGATCGTCGGCCATCGCGAGCGTTGCGCCCTGCGGCGTGCCGGCCTGCGCGACGCCCATGCTGGTGTCGCCGATCAGGTGCGCGCGCTGCGCGAGATAGGTCTTGTCGGTGAGGCTCGCCCAGTTGCCGCCCGGCAGCGGCACGAAGTCGGGATCGGCGACGTAGCGCGCGCGGTCCGCATACGCGAGGCGCCCGGCCTCGCTGAACAGGTGCGCGGCGAATGGCGTCGGCTCGTAGCCGACCTCGTTGCGCACCGGTTTCTGCGCGCCGATCTGCTGCCAGTCGGGCATCGCTTCGAGAATGCCGAGCATCTGCGCGATCGCGAGGCCGCCCGACGACGGCGGCGGCATCCCGCACACCACCGAGCGCCGGTAGTCGGTGCACAGCGGCGCGCGCACCTTCGCCTTGTAGCGCGCGAGATCCTGCAGCGACAGCAGGCCCGGATTGGTCGGGTGCTTCCTCACCTTCGCGACGATGTCGCGCGCGATCGCGCCCGTGTAGAACGCGTTCGCGCCGCGATCGGCGACCTGTCGCAGCACGACCGCGAGCGCCGGATTCTTCAGCACCGTGCCGGCCGCCTTCGGTGTGCCGTCCTGGTTGTAGAAGTACGCGCGCGCGGCCGGATCGTTCGCCAGATAGTGGTCGTTCGCGATCAGCCTCGCGAGCCGCGGGCTGATCGCGAAGCCGTGCTCGGCGAGCCGGATCGCAGGCTGGAACAGCCGCCGCCACGGCAGCTTGCCGTGCGCGCGATGCGCGGCCTCGAGCATGCGCAGCACGCCCGGCGTGCCGACCGAGCGGCCGCCGACGACGCCTTCGTAGAAACTCATCGGCTGGCCGGTCGGGCCGTAGAACAGATGATCGGTGGCGGCGGCCGGTGCGGTTTCGCGGCCGTCGTACGCCTGCGTCGACTTGCCGTCGAAGTACAGCATGAACGCGCCGCCGCCGAGCCCCGACGACTGCGGCTCGACGAGCGCGAGCACCATCTGCGTCGCGATCGCCGCGTCGATCGCGGTGCCGCCGGCCTTCAGCATGTCGTGGCCGGCCTGCGTCGCGAGCGGGTTCGCGGCCACGATCATGTCGCGCTGCGCGGTCCAGCCCGGCTTGTCGGTCCAGCCGCTCGACAGCTCGGGCGCATGAAAGCCGGGCAGCGGCGCGGCGGGGCCCGATGCGGCGACCGGCACGACCGCGCCCGACGGTGGTGCGGACGGCGACGTGCACGCGGCGTTGAACGCGACGAGCGCGATGGCGGCGATCAGCGTCCAGGGACGCGCGGGCGGACGAATCCGGTCGAACATGGAACCCTCGGCAGCAGTGAATTCGAAGGAGGCGGCGGTTTTCCGCGGCGGGCCGTCAGCGCGGGCGAGCGGCCGTGCGGCTGCGGCAGGCGCTGCGCGGGCGCCCCGGCGCGCTATTGTCGCCGCGCGGCCGGCGGCTTGTCATCCGACAAAAAACCCTGACGCATCGCGTCCGGCCCGCGCCGGCCGGTCTTTCCGGCCTGTTCGAGGATGAACTCTATGAAGGTCGAGGTCGCGCGCGTGTGATGCCGGTTCGGCATGTACAGCATGTACATGTGCGTGCCGAAGATGCTGAGCCGGTACGCGTCGAGCGACGTGACGATGTCGCCGCGCCGCATGTCGTCGTGCACCACGTAGTCGGGCACGATGCCGACGCCGATGCCGGCGAGGATCGCCTGCCGCAGGAACAGGAAGTTCTCCGAGACGAGCGTCGGTTCGAGCAGCACCTCGTGGCGCTCGTCGCCGAGATACGCGGCGATCCGCAGTTGCCGGCCCATCACCGTCGCGGTGACGACCGGCCCGGCCGACAGCGCGTCGAGGCTCGCCGGCATCCCGTGCTCGGCTGCGTACGCGGCCGACGCGCACGCGACGTAGCGCACCGCGCCCATGTCGCGCGCGACGAGGTTCGGCGGCGGCTCGGGCATCACGCGCACCGCGATGTCGATCTCGTCGCGCATCAGGTCCTCGACGCGGTTCTCGAACACCACGTCGAGCACGATGCCCGGATGCAGCCGCTTGAACGCGAGCAGCCAGTCGGCCATCACCATCTGCCCGTAGCCGCTCGGCACCGACAGCCGCACGCGGCCCTGCAGGTCCTGACCGAGCGTCGTCACCGATTCCTGCGCCGCGAGCAGTTCGTTGCGGATGCGCCGGCCGTGCTCGTACAGCTTCAGGCCGATCTCGGTCGGCTCGATGCGCCGCGTCGTGCGCCGCACGAGCTGCTGGCCGATCGAGCGCTCGAGCTGGTTCAGCCGGTAGCTGACGTTCGCGCGGCTCATCTTGAGCCGCTGCGCGGCCTTGCTGAGATTGCCCGCGTCGAGGATCTCGACGAGCAGCGTCAGCGCGTTCAGGTCCATGCGTATGCTCCCGATCCGCCCCGTTCGACGGACGGCTGGCGTAGTCAATGTCAAGTCAGACTTGACAGCTTGTAAAAGCTCGCTGGAATTGTCAATGAATCTCGATCAATCGAGAATCGAGTCATGCCCGGCATGCAGCCGGATCCTTCCCCGCGTTCCTGCTTTTCCGCTTTCGCGAATCCGGCGCCGATGCGCGCGCCGCCGCGTCAAGGAGACACGATGAATTCACCCGCTTTCCCCGCTACCCCGACCGGCACCGTCACGCGCGAGCGCCGCGACAAGGTGCTGGTCGTCACGGTCGATCATCCGCCGGTCAATGCGCTGTCCGCCGACGTGCGGCGCGGCCTCGCCGACGCGCTCGACGCCGCGCAGGCCGACGACGCGGTCCGCGCGGTGCTGGTCGTCGGCGCCGGCCGCAACTTCATCGCGGGCGCCGACATCCGCGAATTCGGCAAGCCGCCGGTGCCGCCGTCGCTGCCCGACGTCTGCGCGCGCATCGAATCGAGCGCGAAGCCGGTGGTGGTCGCGCTGCACGGCGCGACGCTCGGCGGCGGCCTCGAGGTCGCGCTGGCCGCGCATTACCGGCTCGCGGTGCCCGGCACCAAGCTCGGGCTGCCCGAGGTCACGCTCGGCCTGCTGCCGGGCGCGGGCGGCACGCAGCGCGCGCCGCGGCTGATCGGCGCGCAGGCCGCGCTCGACCTGATGCTGACCGGCCGCCACGTGGGCGCGGACGAGGCGCTCGCGCTCGGCCTCGTCGATCGCGTCGCGCACAGCGACGACACGCTCGCCGAAGGTCTCGCGTATGCGCAGGAACTGCTGTCGCTCGGCGCCGGCGTGCGGCGCACGCGCGATGCGCAGGGCCTCGCCGATCGCGCGGCCGCGCAGGCCGCGATCGACGCGGCGCGCGCCGAGCTGCCGAAGAAGTCGCGCGGGCTGTTCTCGCCGGCGAAGATCGTCGACGCGGTCGAGGCCGCGCTCACGCAGCCGTTCGACGCGGGGATGAAGCTCGAGCGCAGCCTGTTCCTGCAGTGCGTCGACAGCCCGCAGCGCGCGGGCCTCGTGCATGCGTTCTTCGCGGAGCGCGAAGCCGCGAAGGCGCCCGAGGCGCGCCGCGCGAACGCGCGGCCGGTCGAGCGCATCGGCGTGGTCGGCGGCGGCACGATGGGCGCGGGCATCGCGGTCGCGGCGCTCGACGCGGGGCTGCCCGTGACGATGATCGAACGCGACGAAGCGTCGCTCGCGCGCGGCCGCGCGCATGTCGAGAAGGTCTACGACGGCCTCGTCGCGAAGGGGCGCATGACGCCGGCCGCGCGCGCGGCGCGGCTCGCGCGCTTCAAGGGCAGCACGTCGTACGATGCGCTCGCGCAGGCCGACGTCGTGATCGAGGCCGTGTTCGAGGACATGGCGGTGAAGCAGGCCGTGTTCGCCGAACTCGCGCGCGTGTGCAAGCCGGGCGCGGTGCTCGCGACCAACACGTCGTATCTCGACATCGACCGGATCGCCGCGAGCATCGACCGGCCGTCCGACGTGATCGGCCTGCATTTCTTCTCGCCGGCCAACGTGATGAAGCTGCTCGAGATCGTCGTGCCGGCCCGCGTGAGCGCGGACGTCGTCGCGACCGCGTTCGCGCTCGCGAAGCAGCTGAAGAAGACGCCGGTGCGCGCCGGCGTGTGCGACGGCTTCATCGGCAACCGGATCCTCGCGGTCTATCGCACCGCGGCCGACTATCTGATGGAAGACGGCGCGTCGCCGTACCAGATCGATCGCGCGGTGCGCGAATTCGGCTTCCCGATGGGCCCGTTCCAGGTCGTCGACCTCGCGGGCGGCGACATCGGCTGGGCGACCCGCAAGCGCCGGGCGGCGACGCGCGACCCGCGCGCGCGCTACGTGGAAATTTCCGACCGGCTGTGCGAGCGCGGCTGGTTCGGCCAGAAGACCGGGCGCGGCTACTACCTGTATCCGGACGGCGCGCGCGTCGGCACGCCGGACCCGGAAGTCGAGGCGATCGTCGCGGAAGAGCGCGCGAAGAAGGGCATCGC
This sequence comes from Burkholderia pseudomultivorans, assembly GCF_902499075.1. GTDB lineage: Bacteria > Pseudomonadota > Gammaproteobacteria > Burkholderiales > Burkholderiaceae > Burkholderia > Burkholderia pseudomultivorans. Next base: position 22,903 of record NZ_CABVPP010000063.1, read on the forward strand.
GCCGCGCACGTTCACCGACGACGAAATCCTGCGCCGCTACCTCGCGGCGATGATCAACGAAGGCGCGAACGTCGTGCACGAGAAGATCGCGCTGCGCCCGCTCGACGTCGACGCGGTGTTCCTGCACGGCTACGGCTTCCCGCGCTATCGCGGCGGCCCGATGCACTACGCGGACACGGTCGGCCTCGCGAACGTGCTCGCCGACATCCGCGCGTTCGCGAAGGAGGATCCGCTGTTCTGGACGCCGTCGCCGCTGCTCGTCGAACTCGTCGGGCGCGGCGCGGATTTCGCGAGCCTGAACCGCGTCGACTGAACCCCGCCACCGCATTCGCAACGGACTTACGATGGACCTCAATTTCACTCCCGAAGAGGAAGCGTTCCGCACCGACGTACAGCGCTTCCTCGCCGCTGAACTGCCCGAGCGCATGGCGCGCAAGGTGAAGGGCGGCCTGCACCTGACGCGCGACGACATGCGCGAATGGCATGCGATCCTCAACGCGCGCGGCTGGCTCGCGAGCCACTGGCCGCGCGAATACGGCGGCCCCGGCTGGAGCGTCGCGCAGAAGTTCCTGTTCGACAACGAGTGCGCGCTCGCGGGCGCGCCGCGCATCGTGCCGTTCGGCGTGAACATGCTCGGGCCGGTGCTGATCAAGTACGGCAGCGAAGCGCAGAAGCGCCACTGGCTGCCGCGCATCCTCGACGGCTCCGACTGGTGGTGCCAGGGCTACTCGGAGCCGGGCGCCGGCTCGGATCTCGCGTCGGTGAAGACGAGCGCGGTGCGGCGCAGGGACGCGCAGGGCGATCACTACATCGTGAACGGCCAGAAGACGTGGACCACGCTCGGCCACTACGCGAACATGATCTTCTGCCTCGTGCGCACCGCGACCGACGTGCGCAAGCAGGAGGGCATCAGCTTCCTGCTGATCGACATGAACACGCCGGGCGTCGAGGTGCGCCCGATCGTCACGCTCGACGGCGAGCACGAAGTCAACGAGGTGTTCTTCACCGACGTGCGCGTGCCGGCCGAGAACCTCGTCGGCGAGGAGAACCGCGGCTGGACCTATGCGAAATACCTGCTCACCTACGAGCGCACCAACATCGCGGGCGTCGGCTTCTCGACGGCCGCGCTCGACCGGCTGCGCGCGGTCGCCGCGAAGCTGACGAAGAACGGCCGGCCGCTCGCCGACGATCCGTTCTTCGCGGCGCGCGTCGCGCGCGTCGAGATCGAGCTCGACAACATGCGCACGACCAACCTGCGCGTGCTCGCCGCGGTCGCGGGCGGCGGCGCGCCGGGCGCGGAAAGCTCGATGCTGAAGATCCGCGGCACGCAGATCCGCCAGGAGATCACGTCGTTGATGCGGCGCGCGATGGGGCCGTATGCGCAGCCGTTCGTCGACGACGCGCTCGACGCCGACTACGACGGCGAGCCGGTCGGGCCCGACGAAGCCGCGAGCGCGGCGCTGCAGTACTTCAACAACCGCAAGCTGTCGATCTTCGGCGGCTCGAACGAGATCCAGAAGAACATCATCGCGAAGATGATGCTCGGGCTGTAAGGGAGCGACGATGGATTTCCAGCACACAGAAGACCGCCGGATGCTGGCGGACACGTTGAACCGCTTCATCGCCGAGCAGTATCCGTTCGCGGTGCGCGATCGCATCGCGCAGTCGGCCGACGGGTTCGATCGCGCGATGTGGCAGCGCTTCGCCGAGCTCGGCGCGATCGGCGCGCTGTTTCCGGAGGCCGACGGCGGCTTCGGCGGCGCGGGCTTCGATATCGCGGTGGTGTTCGAATGCCTCGGCCGCGGGCTCGTCGTCGAACCGTTTCTCGGCGCCTTGCTCGCGGGGCGCGCGCTTGCGCTCGCCGGCGGCGACGCGCATCGCGCGAAGCTCGCGGCGCTGATCGACGGCAGCGCGAGCGCCGCGTTCGCGCACGACGAGCCGGGCTCGCACTACGAACTGACGACCGTGCGCACGCGCGCCGAGCGTTCCGGTGACGGCTGGGTGTTGACGGGCGCGAAGGGCGTCGTCGAGCAGGCCGCGCAGGCCGCGTTCTTCGTCGTCAGCGCGCGCGTCGCGGGCGCCGACGACGACGCGGCCGGCATCGGCCTGTTCGTCGTGCCCGCCGACGCACCGGGCGTGTCGCTGCGCGACTACCGGAAGATCGACGGCGGCCGCGCGGCCGAGCTGCGCTTCGAGCGCGTCGCGCTGCCGGCCGATGCCGCGCTTGTCGACCCGCACGGCGAGCAGGGCGCCGCACGGCTCGAGCAGGTGCTCGGCTTCGGGCTGCTCGCGCTGTCGGCGCAGGCGCTCGGCGCGATGGACGTCGCGAAGGAATACACGCTCGACTACCTGCGCACGCGCAAGCAGTTCGGTATGCCGATCGGCAGCTTCCAGGCGCTGCAGCACCGCATGGCCGACCTGCTGCTCGAGGTCGAGCAGGCGCGCTCGGCGGTGATCAACGCGGCCGCGCAGCTCGACGCGCCGCGCCTGGTGCGCGAACGCGCGCTCGCGGCGGCGAAATACACGATCGGCCGGATCGGCACGCTGGTCGCCGAGGAGAGCATCCAGCTGCACGGCGGGATCGGCATGACCTGGGAGCTGCCGCTGTCGCACTACGCGAAGCGCCTCGTGATGATCGATCACCAGCTCGGCGACGAGGACCACCATCTCGCACGCTATATCGCGCTGTCGAAACAGTAAGCGCGACCACTCGAATGGAGGAGACAGCGATGACGAACCAACCGTGCCCGTTGCCGCTCGCCGGCGTGAAGGTGCTCGATTTCTCGCGCGTGCTCGCGGGCCCGTGGTGCGCGATGGTGCTCGCCGATTTCGGCGCGGAAGTGATCAAGGTCGAGCATCCGGCGCGCGGCGACGACACGCGCGACTGGGGGCTGCGGATCGGCGACACCGAGACCACCTACTTCAACAGCGTGAACCGCAGCAAGCGCTCGATCTGCCTCGACCTGCAGACGGACGCAGGCCGGCGTCTCGCGCGCGAGCTGGCCGCGCAGGCCGACGTGCTGATCCACAACTTCAAGTTCGGCGGTGCGGAAAAGCTCGGCCTCGGCTACGACGCGCTCGCGGCGCTGAATCCGCGCCTCGTGCACTGCGCGATTTCCGGCTACGACCGCTCGGGCGCCGAGGCCGCTCGGCCCGGCTACGACCTCGTCGTGCAGGGCGAGGCCGGGCTGATGGCGCTGAACGGCGAGGCCGACCAGCCGCCGCTGAAGTTCGGCGTCGCGGCGGTCGACCTGTTCACCGGCATGTATTCGGCGCAGGCGATCCTCGCCGCGCTGGTCGAGCGTGAGACGACCGGGCGCGGCCGGCGCGTCGAGATGGCGCTGTTCGACTGCGGGCTGATGATCACCGCGTACTACGGGCTCGATGCGCTGCTGAAGGGCGAGGATCCGCCGCGCTACGGCAACGCGCATCCGTCGATCGTGCCGTACGGCGTGTTCGACGCGGCCGACGGCCCGCTCGTGATCACGGTCGGCAACAACACGCAGTTCGCGCGCTTTTGCGACGTGCTCGAACGGCCCGACCTCGCCGCCGACGCTCGTTTCGTGACCAACCTCGGCCGCTCGGAAAACCGCGCCGAACTGCTGCCCGAGCTGCGCCGCGAACTCGCGCGCCGACCGCGCGCGACGCTGCTCGCGGCGCTCGCCGAAGCGGGCATTCCGTGCGGCGAGGTGCTCGGGCTGCACGAGGCGCTGACGTCCGAGCGCGCGACACGTGCGGGGCTCGTCACGCGGCAGCCGCATCCGGTTGCGGGCGAGGTCGACGTGCTGGCGCCGCCGTACCGGTTCGACGGCGCGCGGCTGCCGGTGCGCGGTGCGCCGCCGGTGCTCGGCGCGGACACCGAGGCGGTGCTGGGCGGCTGGCTCGGGCTGTCGGCGGACGACGTCGCGCGGCTGCGCGCCGAGCGCGTGGTGTGACGGCCGCACGGCCTTCCGGATCGGTTTACCGCCGCGGCGCGGGCGGAGCGGTTCGCGCGCCGGCCCACCACGATACGTCCGTCGCATGGGACGACGGGCGAAAGGAGACACCATGGAGCTTTCCGTCATCGAATCGGTCACGGCGCGCCGCGACTACCAGCAGCTCGTACGCGCGCGGCGCCGCTTCAGCTTCGTGCTGACGGCGCTGATGATCGCCACCTACTACGGCTTCATCCTGCTCGTCGCGCTCGCGCCGCACGTGCTCGCCGCGCCGCTGTACCGCGGCGCGACGACGACGGTCGGGATCGTCGCGGGCGTCGCGATCATTGCGATCGCGATCGGCCTGACCGCGTGCTACGTGCTGCGCGCGAATCGTGCGTTCGACCGCCGGGTCGACGCGATCCTCGGACGCACTTGACGGAGGCCGCGATGCGACGTTCATCCATAGCGCTCGGCGCATTTTTCACGTTGCTTTGCAGCGCCGCCCATGCGGTCTCGGTGGCGGGCCCGATGCCCGACCGGGTCGAGCTGAATCCGGTCGCGATCGCGATGTTCTTCGCGTTCGTGTTCGCGACGCTCGCGCTGACGCGCTGGGCCGCGCGGCGCACGCGCTCGACGCGCGACTTCTATACGGCGGGCGGCGGCATCACCGGCCTGCAGAACGGGCTCGCGATCGCGGGCGACTACATGTCGGCCGCGTCGTTCCTCGGCTTGTCGGGGATGGTGTTCATGTTCGGCTTCGACGGGCTGATCTATTCGATCGGCTTTCTGGTCGGCTGGCCGTTCGTGATGTTCCTGATCGCCGAGCCGCTGCGCAACCTCGGCAAGTTCACGTTCGTCGACGTCGTCGCGTACCGCTTCGCGCAGCGGCCGATCCGGCTGCTCACGTCCGCGAACGCGCTGACGATCGTCGTGCTGTACCTGGTCGTGCAGATGGTCGGCGCGGGCAAGCTGATCCAGCTGCTGTTCGGGCTGTCGTACGGCGCCGCCGAGCTGATCGTCGGCGTGCTGATGGTCGTCTACGTGTTCTTCGGCGGGATGACGGCCACCACCTGGGTGCAGGTGATCAAGGCGGTGCTGCTGCTGTGCGGCGCGACGCTGCTCGCGTTGCTCGCGCTCGGCGAGTTCGGGTTCAGCGTCGACGAGATGTTTCGCCGCGCGGTGGCCGTGCATCCGGGCGCGCTCGGGATCATGGGCCCCGGCAAGCTGATCCGCGACCCGGCCAACGCGCTGTCGCTCGGCATCGCGCTGATGTTCGGCACCGCGGGCTTCCCGCACATCCTGATGCGCTTCTTCACGGTGCCGAACGCGAGGGAGGCGCGCAAGTCGGTGCTGTATGCGACCGGCTTCATCGGCTACTTCTACCTGCTGACCTTCGTGATCGGCTTCTCGGCGATCGTGCTGCTCGCGCAGCATCCGGAATTCTTCCGGCTCGGCGCGGACGGCACCTTCAACCTGACGCGCGACCTGCTCGGCGGTTCGAACATGGTGGCGGTGAAGCTCGCGCAGGCGGTCGGCGGCAACGGGTTCTACGGGTTCATCGCGGCCGTCACGTTCGCGACGATCCTCGCGGTGGTCGCCGGGCTGACGCTCGCCGGCGCGACGACCATCTCGCACGACCTGTACGCGCAGATGTGGGCGCGCGGCAAGCCCGACGAGCGGCTCGAGATGCGCATCTCGCGCGCGGCGACGATCGGCCTGTCGGCGGTCGCGATCGGGCTGTCGATCCTGTTCGAGCACGTGAACGTCGCGTTCATGGTCGGTCTCGTCGCGGCGGTGGCCGCCAGCGCGAATTTCCCGGTGCTCGCGATGTCGATCTTCTGGCGCGGGATGACGACGCGCGGCGCGGTGCTCGGCGGCGGCCTCGGCCTCGCGTCGGCCGTCGTGCTCACGGTATTGTCGAAGTCGGTGTGGGTCGACGTGCTGCATCACGCGCATGCGCCGGTGTTCCTCGATAACCCGGCGCTGGTCTCGGTGCCGCTCGCATTCGTCGGGATCGTGCTGGGCTCGCTCGCGGACCGCAGCGAGCGCGCGCGGCGCGAGCGCGACGCCTTCGCGCAGCAGGAGTTCTACGCGCAGACGGGCGTGCTTGCCGGGCAGGCCGTGCAGCACTGATTCGTCCGATCAAACGCCGCATCCGTCCGGATCGCCGGACGGATGCTTTCCGGATTTCCGGAATCCCGGATTTCCTTGCATGCCGCATGACGGGAAATACAATGAAAACAACGGCTTGAGGGATTTCGGGAAGCTGGCATCGACCTTGCAATATAAAACGCACGGCCGCCCTTCGGCCTCAACTACTACAGCAAGGAGACAACCGATGACCCACGCCTTCCTTTCCCCCCGGATGTCCTGAGGCATCGCTTGTTGCGGCACGGCAGCCGCGCGGGCGAGTGCGTTTCCCCTGACATTCGCCCGCGCGCGTGACGCCGTTTCCACCGGCTCACCCATCCTTCATCAGGAACCATCGTGAAGAAGAAACCCATCTACAAAGTGCTCTATGTGCAGGTGATCTTCGCCATCGTCGTCGGCGTGATCCTCGGCCACTACTATCCGTCGCTCGCCACCGAGATGAAGCCGCTCGGCGACGGCTTCATCAAGCTGATCAAGATGGTGATCGGGCCGATCATCTTCTGTACGGTCGTGACCGGTATCGCCGGCATGGAGGACATGAAGAAGGTCGGGCGCGTCGGCGGCAAGGCGCTGCTGTACTTCGAGATCGTGTCGACCTTCGCGCTGCTGCTCGGCCTCGCGGCCACGCACATCCTGCGTCCGGGCGTCGGCTTCAACATCGATCCGGCGACGCTCGACGGCAAGGCCGTCGCGTCGTACGCGGCGAAGGCGCACGGCCAGTCGACGGTCGACTTCCTGATGCACATCATCCCGAACACGATGGTCGATGCGTTCGCGCAGGGCGAGATCCTGCAGATCCTGCTGATCGCGCTGCTGTTCGGCAGCGTGCTCGCGCACCTCGGCGAGCGCGGCAAGGTCGTCACCGACTTCATCGACGGGCTCACGCGCGTGCTGTTCGGCATCGTGCACATCGTCACGAAGCTCGCGCCGATCGGCGCGTTCGGCGCGATGGCGTTCACGATCGGCAAGTACGGCGTCGGCTCGCTGGTGCCGCTGCTGAAGCTGATCGGCACGTTCTACCTGACCTCGGTCGTGTTCGTGCTGGTCGTGCTCGGCGCGATCGCGCGCTTCACCGGCTTCTCGATCATCCGCTTCGTGTCCTACATCAAGGAAGAGCTGCTGATCGTGCTCGGCACCAGCTCGTCGGAAGCCGCGCTGCCGCAGCTGATGGAGAAGCTCGAGAAGGCCGGCTGCTCGCGTTCGGTGGTCGGCCTCGTGGTGCCGACCGGCTATTCGTTCAACCTCGACGGCACCAACATCTACATGACGATGGCCGTGCTGTTCATCGCGCAGGCGACCAACATCGAACTGACGTGGATGCAGCAGCTCACGCTGCTCGCGGTCGCGATGCTGACGTCGAAGGGCGCGAGCGGCGTCACCGGCGCGGGCTTCATCACGCTCGCCGCGACGCTCGCCGTCGTGCCGACCATCCCGCTGTCGGGCATGGTGCTGATCCTCGGCATCGACCGCTTCATGAGCGAGTGCCGCGCGCTGACCAACATCGTCGGCAACGGCGTCGCGACGGTCGTCGTGTCGGCGTGGGAGAAGGAGCTCGACCGCGCGAAGCTGCGCCAGGCGCTGAAGGGCGGTGGCGAGGTCGCGACGACCGAGACGGCCGGCGTCTGACGCGATGAAGGAGCAGGCGGCACCGCCCGCGGGCGGCGCGCCGCGCGGCGGCGATCGGGGGGCCTATGACACAATAGGCGATCCGCATCGCCAGGAAGTCTCGACCGTGAAGCGCCGCCTGCTCGTCCTCGTCGTGCTCGCCGCCCTGCTCGGCGCGGCCTGCGCGCTGACGTGGACCTTCACGTGGCGGCGCGGCGTCGCCGAACTGCAGCGCAACGCCGCGGTGCGCGTCGACCGCACCACCAATGCGCTGAAGAGCACGCTCGACCGCTACGAATCGCTGCCGTATCTGCTCGGCAGCCATCCGTACGTGCAGGACCTGCTGGGCGAGCCGAAGCGCACCGACTACGCCGCGCGCGCGAACCGCTATCTCGAAGACCTCAACGAACACGCACACGCGACCGTCACCTACGTGATCGGCGCGGACGGGCTGTGCGTCGCCGCGAGCAACTGGCGCGCGCCCGACAGCTTCGTCGGGATCGAATACCGTTTCCGCCCGTATTTCATCGACGCGATGCATGGCCAGGTCGGCCGCTTCTTCGGGATCGGCACGATCTCGCGCGATCCCGGCTACTACATCTCGCAGCCGGTGTGGCGCGACGGCCGGATCGCGGGCGTCGTCGTCGTGAAGCTCAACCTCGAATGGTTCCAGGGCGCCGACGCGTCCGAGCCGCTCGTCGTCGCCGACGATCACGGCGTCGTGTTCCTGTCGTCGGTGCCCGCGTGGAAGTACCACACGCTGCGGCCGCTGACGGGGCCTGTCGCCGCGTCGATCTTCGAGACGCGCCAGTACGCGCAGCAGCCGGTCACGCCGCTGCCGCTGCGCGTCGAGCAGGTGCTCGGCGCCGACGCGGAGATCGTGCGCCTCGGGCCGGGCCTGCGCGCACCGCGCTTTCTCGCGACCCGGCGCCGGATCGGCGAGCCCGACTGGCAGCTGGTCACGCTCGCGCCGATTGCGCCGGTCGACGCCGACGCGCGCAACGCGACGATCGTCACCGGCTTCGGTTTCGTGTCGGTCGCGCTGCTCGCGTTCTACTGGCGAATGCGCCGCGCACGCGTGCGCGAGATGATCCGCGGCCGCGCGCTGCTGCAGCAGGCCTATGCGGAGCTGAACCGGCGCGTCGAGGAGCGCACGGCCGACCTGTCGGAAGCGAACGAGCAGTTGCAGAAGGAGGTCGGCGACCGGATCCGCGCGGAGCAGGAACTGCGCGCCGCGCACGACGAGCTGATCCAGGCGAGCAAGCTGGCCGCGCTCGGCCAGATGGCGGCCGGCATCACGCATGAATTGAACCAGCCGCTGGCCGCGCTGCGCAGCTTCTCGGACAATACGCGCGTGCTGCTCGATCGCGGCGAGCAGGGCGCCGCGCGCGAGAACCTCGAGGCGATCGCCGCGCTGACCGAGCGGATGGGCAAGATCACGAACCAGTTGAAGCTGTTCGTCGGCCGGGCGAAGCCGCGCAACGAGCGGGCACTCGTCGTGCGCGCGCTGCGCGGCGTGCTGTCGCTGCTCGGCGAGCGGCTGCACGGCGTCGCGCTGACGCTGACGCTGCGGGACGCGACCGTATCGCCCGCGCGCGACGCGCCGCTCGATCCGGCCGACGACCACCCCGAACTCGTCGCGCGCTGCGAGGACCTGCGTCTCGAGCAGGTGCTGATCAACCTGCTCGGCAACGCGCTCGACGCGGTCGCGGGCGTCGCCGCGCCCGCCATCGACGTGACGGTCGCGGTGTCGGCCGCGACGCTCGGGATCGAGGTGCGCGACAACGGGCCCGGCATCGCGCCCGAGCTGCTGCCGCGCCTGTTCGAGCCGTTCTTCACGACCAAGGAAATGGGGCGCGGCCTCGGCCTCGGTCTCGCGATCTCGTCGTCGATCGCGAGCGACGCGGGCGGCGCGCTGACCGCGCGCAACGCGCCGTCGGGCGGTGCGCTGTTCGTGTTGACGCTGCGCCGGGCGCGCACGCATCATCCGGACGCCGTGTCCGAATCGGCGGGCTCGCATTGAGCGCGAGTTCGCCGCGGCCCGACCGATCGCGGTCCGGTCTGCATCAACGACGCCGCGCGTGCGACGCTGCCGCGCGGCCCGCCAGGAGCAAGGGAATACGATGGCCAACCGGCTGCAAGTGATCTATATCGAAGACGATGCGCTCGTTCGCCGGGCGAGCGTGCAGAGCCTGCAGCTCGCGGGATTCGACGTCGCCGGCTTCGAATCGGCCGAGGCGGCCGACAAGGCGATCGTCGCGGACAACGCGGGCGTGATCGTCAGCGACATCCGGCTGCCCGGCATGAGCGGGCTCGAACTGCTCGCGCAGTGCCGCGAGCGCGCGCGCGACGTACCGGTGATCCTCGTCACCGGGCACGGCGACATCTCGATGGCCGTGCAGGCGATGCGCGACGGCGCGTACGACTTCATCGAGAAGCCGTTCGCGGCCGAACGGCTGATCGAGACCGTGCGGCGCGCGCTCGAACGGCGCGAGCTGGTGCTCGAGAACCACGCGCTGCGGCGCGAGCTGGCCGGCCAGAACGTGGTCGCGCCGCGCATCATCGGCCGCAGCCCGGCGATCGAGCAGGTGCGCAAGCTGATCGCGAACGTCGCGCCGACCGACGCGTCGGTGCTGATCAACGGCGACACCGGCGCCGGCAAGGAACTGATCGCGCGCAGCCTGCACGAGTTGTCGCCGCGCCGCGACAAGCCGTTCATCGCGGTCAACTGCGGCGCGCTGCCCGAGCCGATGTTCGAGTCGGAGATGTTCGGCTACGAGCCCGGCGCGTTCACCGGCGCCGCGAAGCGCCGCGTCGGCAAGCTCGAATACGCGTCCGGCGGCACGCTGTTCCTCGACGAAATCGAGAGCATGCCGCTCGCGCTGCAGGTGAAGCTGCTGCGCGTGCTGCAGGACGGCGTGCTGGAGCGGCTCGGCTCGAACCAGCCGATCCGCGTGAACTGCCGCGTGGTCGCGGCCGCGAAGGGCGACATGAGCGAACTGGTCGCGGCCGGCACGTTCCGGCGCGACCTGCTGTACCGGCTCAACGTCGTGACGATCGCGCTGCCGCCGCTCGCCGAGCGCCGCGAGGACATCGTGCCGCTGTTCGAGCACTTCATGCTCGACGCGGCCGTGCGCTACGGCCGGCCCGCGCCGGTGCTGAGCGACCGGCAGCGCGCGAGCCTGATGCAGCGCGACTGGCCCGGCAACGTGCGCGAGCTGCGCAATGCGGCCGACCGTTTCGTGCTCGGCGTCGCCGACATGCCGCAGGAAGCGGACGCGGGCGGCGGCGATGCCGCGAACGAGCAGACGCTGAAGGAGCGCATCGAGCAGTTCGAGCGCGCGGTGATCGCCGAGGCGCTGAACCAGACGGGCGGGGCGGTGGCCGCGACGGCCGACCGGTTGCACGTCGGCAAGGCGACGCTGTACGAGAAGATGAAGCGCTACGGGCTGTCCGCGAAAGGGGATGCCGAGCGCTGAAAAGCAAACGGACCGCAGGACCGGGTGTCCGGTCGTGCGGTCCGTGGCGCGGGTGCGTGTCCGGCGCGTTCGGGCCGGGCGCTCAGGCCGCGTTGCCGTCGAGCGCCTTCTTGAGCAGCGCGTCGAGTTCCGCGAACTGCGGTGCGCCGACGTAGCGCTTCAGGATCTTGCCGTCCTTGTCGACGACGAAGGTCGTCGGCGTGAGCTGCACGTTGCCGAACTGCTTCGCGACGCTGCCGTCGTCGAGCGCGACCTTGAACGGCAACTGGCGCGTCTGCGCGTAGTTCGCGACGTACATCGGCGGATCGTAGTTCATCGCAACCGCGACGAAATCCAGCCCCTGACCCTTGAAGCGGTTATAGGTCTCGACCATCTGCGGCATTTCCTGCATGCAGGTCGCGCAGCTCGTCGCCCAGAAGTTCACGAGGTAGACCTTGCCCTTGAGATCGCCGGCCGTCGACACTTTCTGGCCCGACAGCAGCGTGAACGTTGCGTCCGGCACGCTGGACTTGCCGTTGAACGCAAAGAAGCCCGCGACGGCGATGGCCGCGACGATCACGGCGGCGGCGATGTAGCGGACCGGGCTGTGGCCCTGGACGGGAGGCGTGGTGTTCATCTGCGGGGCTCTCGGAGTCGGACGATGACGCGAAACGATACAAAGGACGTCGAAATTCGGCGCCTATTTTAGCGCGAATGCGGCGTGTGCACCGGTGGCCGCCGCGCATCCCCGTCGTTCCGTTCGACGCATAATGGGCGTTTTGCCTGCCCGATCCGCACCATGCCGAAGGAATTCGCCGATTCGCTGCGTCCCCTTTTTATCCCGCTGCGGCGCTTCGTCGCACTTGCGTGCGCGAGCGTCGCGCTGGCCGCGTGTACGCCGTCGTTCGACTGGCGCACGCTGCACAACGACGCCGGCTATACGATCGACCTGCCTGCGAAGCCGACCGTCGAAGACCAGCCGGTCACGATCGGCGGCACGTCGATGCCGATGCGGATGCAGGCCGCGCACGTGGACGGTGAGGTATTCGCGGTCGGCACGCTGACACTGCCCGACGACCGCGACGACACGCGCCGGGCCGCGCTCGATTTCCTGCGAACGGGGCTGTCGCGCAACCTCGAAGGCGCGCCGCAGATGGCCGCGGTGTCCGTGCCGCTCGCGGCCGGCGGTGCGGTGAACGGGCTCGAGCTGCGTGTCGCCGGTGCGGCGGCCGGCGGCGATCGCGCGCGCAAGACGATCGTCGCGCGCTTCGTGGCGCGCGGCCGGCATGCGTATCAGGCGGTGGTGATCGCCGACGGGCCGCTCGCGCAGGAGCAGCTCGACCAGTTCTTCGGCTCGTTCAAGCTCGACTGACGGCGGCGGCGGGGCGCTCTGACTCGATGTGACAACTGAAAGTTCATTCGCAGCTTTCGACGCTAATCGCCGGATTTTGCGGGGGTTTTTCAGCTATCCACAACGCGTGTGGATAACTTTGTGGAAAGATTGCCCGAATCGGCCGCGAAGCCGCGCCGGACGGCCTTCCGGCCCGTTCGGGGGTTTGTCCGGGTTTACGGAAAAGTCAATAAAAACAACGGGATGCGAATTTCGCTTCCGACCGTGCGCGACGAGCCGCGATTCGGGGCTGGATGCGTGGAATTGTGCATAAGTCAAGTCTTGACAGGCGGATTTTGTCCTAAGAGGCACTTCAAGGAGGCGCCAGCGCACGCCGATAACGGATCGCTTCCGCGATCTGCGCGGCCGTCGGCAGCGGGTCGCCGTTCAGGTCGGCGATCGTCCGCGCGACCTTGAGCACGCGATAGTACGCGCGCGCCGACCAGCCGAAGCGCTCGCCGGCCTCGCGCAGCAGCCGTTCGCCTTCGTCGGTCGGCCGGCACAGGTCGTCGGTCTCGCGCCCGCTCAGCATGTGATTGGTCTTGCCCTGCCGGTCGAGCTGGCGCGCCCGCGCCTGCGCGACACGCGCGGCGACTGCGGCGCTCGGCTCGCCGGGCGTCGACAGGCGCGCCGCCAGCTCGGCCGGCGACAGCGCGGGCAGCTCGATCTGGATGTCGATGCGATCGAGCAGCGGCCCCGACAGCTTGCGCAGGTAGCGCGCGGCGACCTCGGGCGTGCAGCGGCAGCGCCCGGACGGATCGCCGAGCCAGCCGCACGGACACGGGTTCATCGCGGCGATCAACTGGCATGCGGCCGGGAAATCGGCCTGCTGCGCCGCACGCGAGATCGTGATGCGGCCGGCTTCGAGCGGCTCGCGCAGCATCTCCAGTACATGCCGGTCGAATTCGGGCAGCTCGTCGAGAAACAGCACGCCGAGATGCGCGAGCGTGATCTCGCCCGGCTGCGGCGGATTGCGGCCGCCGACCAGCGCGGCGGCGCTCGACGAATGATGCGGCGACCGGAACGGCCGCCGGCGCCACTGCGCGGGCGAGAAGCCGAGACGGCTCGCCGACAGCAGCGCGGCCGAGCTCAGCGCCTCGTCGTCGGTCATCGGCGGCAGCAGCCCGGGCAGCCGTGCGGCCAGCATCGACTTGCCGGCGCCCGGCGGCCCGACCATCAGCATGTGATGGCCGCCTGCGGCGGCGACTTCGAGCGCACGCCGGGCGCCGCGCTGGCCGACCACGTCCGCGAGATCGGGCGCGGCCGGCATCGGCAGCCCGTCGAGGCACGGCGCATCGACCGGCGCAAGCCGCCCGTCCGGCGCGCCGGCGAGGTGCGCGCACAGCGCGGGCAGGTCGGGTGCGCCGAATACGGTAACGCCGGGCACGAGTGCGGCCTCGGCGGCGCTGGCGAGCGGCAGGTATAGCTCGGGCGGCCGCGACGCGGACCCGGTGTCCGGAACCGGGCCGACTCCCCACGCGGAGCCCGAATCCGGTGTGATGCCGGCGCGCAGGCCGGAATCGGCGTCGCGATCCGCCGCCTGCGAATCGCGCGCCACGCCGCACGCCATTGCGAACGCGCCGCGCATCGGCCGCAGCGCGCCGGTCAGCGACAGCTCGCCCGCGAATTCGCGGCCGGCCAGCGCGTCGGCCGGGATCTGGCCGTTCGCGGCGAGGATGCCGAGCGCGATCGGCAGGTCGAAGCGGCCGGACTCCTTCGGCAGGTCGGCGGGCGCGAGATTGACGGTGATGCGCCGCACGGGGAATTCGAATCCGCAGTTCTGCAGCGCGGCGCGGACGCGCTCGCGGCTTTCGCGGACTTCGAGATCGGGCAGGCCGACGATCGAGAACGACGGCAACCCGTTGGCGAGATGGACTTCGACGGTGACGTCCGGCGCGCGGCCGGCCGCCGGCGCACGACTGCGCACCACGGCGAGCGACATGGCAAGGCTCCTGTATACGGTCGGGCGGCGGCCGTTCGGGGGCCGCATGCCACGAAGGGCTGAGGATTCGGAGCGCGCTTGCCGGCGTGGCGCGGGGGAAAGAACGAGGGACTGCGGAACGACGAACTGCGACGCGCGAGGAACTGCGAAGCGCGCGGTACGACGGGGAACGGCGGGGCGACTTCCGGGTGGCGGGCGCGGGCCGCGCGGGGCGGCCCGGCCCGGACCTGTCGGTCGGGTGGGGGCGTCAGGCCTGCGGCGCTGCGAGCTTCTGCTCGAGTTCCGCCACGCGCTTTTCGAGTTCCTCGAGGCGCACGCGGGTGCGGGCGAGCACCTGGGCCTGCGTATCGAATTCCTCGCGCGTGACGAGATCGAGCTTCGAGAAGCCTTGCGACAGCATGGCCTTCACGTTGCGCTCGACATCCTTGGCCGGCGAGTTTTTCAGCAGGTCGCTGACGCGCGACTGCAGATCGTTGAAAACGTCGCTGGGTTGCTTCATGTGATTCCCCTTCCTTGCACAAAAAATGTGCATCTTCAGTTGCATACGTGCCCATGATGCACGCATGACCGGAATTGGTGCGCCCGAGGCGCGGATTCCGGGCATGGCGCCCGCATGGGTGAATGTCCCGGTCAGCCGGGACGTGCGTGCACTCTAGCAACGATCCTTTCCCGGCGCCAGCAAACCGGCCCACGTTGGCCGTCCGGCCGAGGTTTCGCGCCCGTCGCGAAGGGATGCGACCCCGCATGAAAGCCATTCGACAAGGGCCTCGCGCAGACATGGCATGCGAGTTGCTGAAGAGAACCCGTCACTATCCAACCCATGCGACGGGGCAACCCAGCGAGAGGACTTCATGAAACTCATTACCGCAATCATCAAGCCGTTCAAGCTCGATGAGACGCGCGAGGCGCTGTCGGCCCTCGGCGTCTCCGGCATCACGGTGACCGAGGTGAAAGGGTTCGGGCGCCAGAAGGGGCATACCGAGCTGTACCGCGGCGCCGAGTACGTGGTCGATTTCCTGCCGAAGATGAAGATCGAGGCGGCCGTGTCCGACGATCTCGTCGACCAGGCCGTCGAGGCGATCGAGCGGGCCGCGCGCACCGGCAAGATCGGCGACGGCAAGATCTTCGTCACGCCGATCGAGCAGGTGATCCGGATCCGGACCGGGGAGACCGGCGCAGACGCGCTGTAACGAACAAGACGAGCGACAAGAGGAAACCCAAGATGCGCAAAGTTCTGATGTCCCTGCTGATGGCCGGCTCGCTGATCGCGGCCGGTGTCGGCCCCGCGCTCGCGGACGACGCGGCGTCCGCTGCGGCTGCGTCCGCGCCTGCCGCTTCGGCGCCCGATGCGTCGGCCGCCGCCGCACCCGCGGCCACGGCCTCCGCC
>NZ_CABVPP010000064.1 GCF_902499075.1 Burkholderia pseudomultivorans
GGGCCGCGACAGCGGGGCGGGCGGGCGCGTTCATGCGACCCCGGCGGTGGCGAGCGCGGCGGCCGTGCGCGCGAGCCGCACGCCGAGCGCGGCCGCGAGCGCCTTCTCGTCGGCCGACAGCCCGGCGGGCGCGGTGCGGTCGTGCTGCGCGACATGCGACGCGCCGTACGGCGTGCCGCCCGTGCGCGTCGTGCTGAGCGCGGACTCGGTGTACGGGATGCCGACGATCATCATTCCGTGATGCAGCAGCGGCAGCATCATCGTCAGCAGCGTCGATTCCTGGCCGCCGTGCAGGCTGCCCGTCGACGTGAACACGCTGGCCGGCTTGCCGTTCAGCGCACCCGACAGCCATTGCGGCGTCGTGCCGTCGAGGAAATACTTGAGCGGCGCGGCCATGTTGCCGAAGCGGGTCGGCGAGCCGAGCGCGAGGCCAGCGCATTCCTCGAGGTCGCGCAATTCGGCGTACGGCGGGCCGTCGGCGGGAATGTCGGGCGCGCTGGCTTCGCAGACGGTCGACACCGGCGGCACCGTACGGATGCGCGCCTGCATGCCCGGCACGCTGTCGATGCCGTTGGCGATCGACAGCGCGAGGTCGCGCGTCGCGCCATGACGGCTGTAATAGAGGACGAGGATGTCTTTCATGGGCTACGGAGCCGCATGCGGCCGCGCGCGTGCCCGGTGCAGTCGGCCCCTGCTGGATCGAGCGGCTATTATAGGGGCTGAAGCCGTCGCGCAGCGCGGCGGCGGCGCGCCGCGAGGCGCGCGGCATCGACAAGGAGAAGCCGTTTGCCGAAGTTGAGCGTCGATCTCGACACCCTGAAGCGCCTCGCGCAGTTCGCGGCCCGGCGCAGCGCCGAGGATCGCATCCCGCAGGTGGCGGGCAGCCTCACGTTCACGACGATGCTGGCGCTGGTGCCGCTCGTCACGGTCGCGTTCGCGCTGTTTACCGCGTTCCCGATGTTCGCGTCGTTCCAGGTCTCGCTGCAGGGATTCCTCGCGGATCACCTGATGCCCGCGCAGTTCAACATCCAGATCTTCAAGTACCTGAACCAGTTCGCGGCGAAGGCCAAGGGGCTGACCACGGCCGGCCTGATCGTGCTGGTCGTCACGTCGGTGATGACGATGATGACGATCGAGTCCGCGTTCAACCTGATCTGGCGCGTGCGCAAGCCGCGCCCGTTCGCGCAGCGCGTGCTCGCGTACTGGGCGCTGATCACGCTCGGCCCGCTGCTGTTCGGCGTGAGCCTGTCGCTGTCGTCCTACCTGTTTACGCAGTCGCTGGCGTTCACCGGCGCGGCGCCGTCGACGTCGATCGTCGAGTGGCTGCTCACGCTGGCGTCGCTGCCGCTGACGGTGCTCGCGTTCACGCTGCTGTACGTGTATCTGCCGAACTGCACGGTCGCGTGGCGCGACGCGGTGATCGGCGGGCTGTTCGCGGCCGTCGCGTTCGAGCTCGCGAAGCGCGGCTTCGGCTACTACGTGCGGCGCATCCCGACCTATACGGCCGTCTACGGCGCGTTCGCCGCGCTGCCGGTGTTCCTGCTGTGGATGTACCTGAGCTGGTTCATCGCGCTGCTCGGCGCGATGGTGACGTCGGCGCTGCCGGCGATCCGCATCGGCCAGTTCCACCGCGTCCATTATCCGGGCAGCGACCTGCTCGATGCGCTCGACATGCTCGCGCGGCTCGCGGAAGCGCGCGCGGCCGGCAAGCCCGGCTATTCGGCGCTGCGGCTCGCGACGATGCTGCGCTGCGACATGGAAACTGCGCAGCGGCTGCTGACGTTGATGGAGGAGCGGGAATGGGTCGCGCGGCTGGATGGCGGCGAAGGCGCCGCACGCTACATCCTGCTCGCGAACCCGGAGCGGCTGACCCTCGCGCAGCTGTTCGACGTGCTGGTGATCGACCGCACCGAGCTGACCTACCAGCTGCAGCGGCGCCGCAGCCATGTCGACGGCGCGGCGCTGCTCGCGGTGCTGTCGAACGACCGCTTCGACGTGTCGCTCGCGTCGCTGATCGCCGCGCATCGGCTGGCCGGCGCACATCCCGCGGCGGTGCCGGGACCGGCGCCGGACGGTGCGCCCGACCCGCACGCGCGCCCGCCGCGCACCGCCTAAGCCCGCCGCCGGCGAACGTTACAGCGGAATCTTGCCGGTGCAGATGTCCTTGAACATCACCCAGTCGCCCATCAGGCTGTAGACCGGGTGCCGAAACGTGGCGGGGCGGTTCTTCTCGAAGAAGAAGTGTCCGACCCACGCGAACGCGTAGCCGCACACGATCGCCGCCGGCAGCCACAGCCAGTGGCCGGTCGCGATCGCCATCGCGACGCAGCCGATCACGCCGAGCGAGCCGATGAAGTGCAGCCGCCGCGACGTCAGGTTCTGGTGTTCGTTCAGGTAGTAAGGATAGAAATCGGCGAAGCTGGCGAATTGCTCCGAATGCGTATGCGCCATGGCCGTCTCCTCGGGGCCGCTGTCGATGCGGTCATTGTGCGGCGGGCGGCCGGCGTCCGCAAGCCGGGCCGGGACGCCGCACCGGCGCGCGCTTTCCTTTTGACAGGCTTTCCGATAGGATCGAAAGCGGTTTTGCATTCAAGCATGAGGGGACTACGATGCGCGTCAGCGATATTCTCAAAGTGAAGGGCAACACGCTGTTTACGGTGACGCCCGATAAGCCGCTGCGCGAAGCGGTCGATACGATGGCCGAACACGATATCGGTTCGCTCGTCGTGATGGAGTACGGCGATCTGGTCGGGATGCTGACGTTCCGCGAAGTGATCCTGCGCCTGCACGAGAACGGCGGCGCGATCGGCGACGTGCAGGTGCGCAAGGTGATGGACGAGCCGCTCACCTGCACGCCGGAAACCGACGTCAACGAAGTGCGCCGGATGATGCTCGAGCGCCATGCGCGCTACATGCCGGTGCTCGACAAGAAGGTGCTGATGGGCGTGATCTCGTTCTACGACGTCGCGAAGACGGTCGTCGAGGCGCAGAGCTTCGAGAACCGGATGCTGAAGGCCTACATCCGCGACTGGCCGGAACCGGAAGCCCAGGCGCACAAGCCGTGAACCGCGCCGCGCCCGGCGTCATGACGCGCGGGCGCGGCGAGCCGGCACGCGGCGGCACAGGCACGGCCTGCGCCGCCGTTTTTCCAACAACACTACGACAAGGCCCGCGCAGCTTCGCCAAGACGACGCGCGCGTATTCCGCATGAGCGATCAAACGCAAGTCTCGTCGGGGCGACGCAGCGAACGGCGCGCCCACGCGTCCCAGTTCGACCTGTTGCGCGAGCGCCGTTTCGCGCCGTTCTTCACGACCCAGTTCCTCGGCGCGCTGAACGACAACGTCTTCAAGATCGGCTTCACGTCGCTGGTCACCTATCACACCGCGCGGTTCTCGGGCGTCGATGCGAAAACCGCCGCGTTCCTGATTTCCGCGATCTTCATCCTGCCGTTCGTGCTGTTCTCGGCCACCTCCGGACAGATCGCCGACAAGTACGACAAGGCGACGCTCACGCGCTTCGTGAAGACCTTCGAGATCGTGCTGATGCTGGTCGGCGCGGCCGGTTTCGTCACGCACAGCGCGGTGCTGCTGTATCTGTGCACGTTCATGATGGGGATGCACTCGACGCTGTTCGGGCCGGTCAAGTATTCGTATCTGCCGCAGCATCTCGCCGAGCAGGAGCTGGTCGGCGGCAACGGCCTCGTCGAGATGGGCACCTTCATCGCGATCCTGATCGGCACGATCATCGGCGGCGCGGCCGCGGGGATCGAGGGCAGCGGCGAGCGCGTGCTGGCCGTCAGCGTCGTCGTGATCGCGCTCGCGGGGCGGCTCGTCGCGCAGCGTGTGCCGGCCACGCCCGCGCCGCAGCCCGATCTCGTGATCAACTGGAATCCGTTCAGCGAGACCTGGCGCAATCTCGCGCTCGCGCGGCAGAACCGCACCGTGTTCCTGAGCCTGCTCGGCATCTCGTGGCTGTGGTTCGTCGGCGCGACCTTCCTCACGTCGTTCTTCAATTTCGCGAAGGACGTGCTGTCAGCGAGCCCCGACGTCGTCACGGTGCTGCTCGCGACGTTCTCGGTCGGCATCGGCCTCGGCTCGCTGCTGTGCGAGCGGCTGTCGCAGCGGCGCGTCGAGATCGGCCTCGTGCCGCTCGGCTCGATCGGCATCAGCGTGTTCGCGATCGAGCTGTATTTCGCGAGCCGCGCGCTGCCGTCGCCGGGGCACCTGCTGTCGGTCGGCGAATTCCTGGCCGGTGCGCGCCACTGGCGCATCCTCGTCGACCTGTTCCTGCTCGCGATGTTCGGCGGCTTCTACAGCGTGCCGCTCTATGCGCTGATCCAGAGCCGCAGCGCGCCGACCCACCGCGCGCGGATCATCGCCGCGAACAATATCCTGAACGCGCTGTTCATGATCCTGTCGGCGCTGATGGCGATGGGGCTGACCAAGGCCGGTGTCGGCATCCCGGGGCTGTTCCTCGTCACCGCGCTGCTCAACGTCGTCGTCGCGGCCTATATCTACCTGCTGGTGCCCGAGTTCCTGCTGCGCTTCGTCGCGTGGGTGCTCGTGCATACGTTCTACCGGATCCGGCTCGTGCACGCGGAGCGGATTCCGGAAGAGGGCGCGGCCGTGCTCGTGTGCAATCACGTCAGCTACGTCGATGCACTGGTGCTGGCCGCCGCAAGCCCGCGCCCGATCCGCTTCGTGATGGATCACCGGATCTTCAAGACGCGCTTCGCGAGCTGGGTGTTCCGGCATGCGAAGGCGATCCCGATCGCGCCGCGCCACGAGGATCCGGCGATGCTCGCGCGCGCGTACGACGCGTGCGAGGCCGCGCTGAAGGACGGCGAACTCGTGTGCATCTTCCCCGAGGGCAAGCTGACCAAGACCGGCGACATCAACACGTTCCACCACGGGATCACCGAGATCCTGCGCCGCACGCCGGTGCCCGTGATTCCGATGGCGCTGCGCGGGCTGTGGGGCAGCGTGTTCTCGCGGCATGCGCAGGCGAAGCTGCCGCGGCCCGTCACGCGCGGCGTGATGAGCCGGCTGACGCTCGCGGTCGGCGAGCCGATCCCGTCGACGCACGCGACGCCCGAGGCGTTGCAGGCCGCGGTCAGCGAGCTGCGCGGCGCGCGGAAGTAGCGGCTCGGTATCGGAAGCCGGGCGGTTTCGGCCGGACGGCAGCGTTACGGGCAGCCTGTTTCGGGGCTGGCGGAACGGCTGCCCGTTTGCCGGTGTCGGTACGGTCGATCGTGCCGCGACATCCCGGCCTGCGCCGACCGGCCGGTCGGCGTCGCATCGCGCGGCCCGCATCGCCGGAGCGGCTGGCATAATATCGGTTTACCTCTTTTTCGATCGGCGAACCGGCGGGCTGCCCGTTGCACGACAGGCGGCGTCCCGGTTTGCCCATTTCTCTTTGGGCGGTTCCATCATGTCCGGCAATACCCTCGGCACGCTTTTCACTGTCACGACCTTCGGCGAATCGCACGGTCCCGCGATCGGCTGCGTGATCGACGGCTGCCCGCCGGGGATGGCGCTGAGCGAGGCCGACATCCAGGTCGAGCTCGACCGCCGCAAGCCGGGCACGTCGCGGCACGTCACGCAGCGGCAGGAGGCCGACGAGGTCGAGATCCTGTCGGGCGTGTTCGAAGGCGTGACGACCGGCACGCCGATCGCGCTGCTGATCCGCAATACCGACCAGCGCAGCAAGGACTACGGCAACATCGTCGAGACGTTCCGGCCCGGCCATGCCGACTACACGTACTGGCAGAAGTACGGCGTGCGCGACTACCGCGGCGGCGGCCGCTCGTCCGCGCGCCTGACCGCGCCGATCGTCGGCGCGGGCGCGGTCGCGAAGAAGTGGCTGCGCGAGCGTTTCGGCGTCGAGGTGCGCGGCTACATGAGCGCGCTCGGCGAAATCGAGGTGCCGTTCGTCGACTGGTCGCACGTGCGCGAAAACCCGTTCTTCGCGCCGAACGCGGCGATCGTTCCCGAGCTCGAGGCCTACATGGACGCGCTGCGCAAGGACGGCGATTCGATCGGCGCGCGCATCGACGTCGTCGCGTCGGGCGTGCCGGTCGGCTGGGGCGAGCCGGTGTTCGACCGGCTCGACGCGGACATCGCGAAGGCGATGATGAGCATCAACGCGGTGAAGGGCGTCGAGATCGGCGCAGGGTTCGACAGTGTCGCGCAGCGCGGCTCGGTGCACGGCGACGAACTGACGCCGGCCGGTTTCGTCGGCAACCACGCGGGCGGCGTGCTCGGCGGGATTTCGACGGGGCAGGACATCACGGTGTCGATCGCGATCAAGCCGACGTCGAGCATCCGCACGCCGCGCCGCTCGATCACGAAGGACGGCGAGCAGGCGACGGTCGAAACCTTCGGGCGTCACGATCCGTGCGTGGGCATCCGCGCGACGCCGATCGCCGAGTCGATGCTTGCGCTGGTGCTGATCGACCATGCGCTGCGCCATCGCGCGCAGTGCGGCGACGTCGAAACGCAGACGCCGAAGATCGCCGGCAGCGCGACGTAACGGCGCAGTCCGGGCGCCGCCGGCGCGCGGACGGGGCAGGCCGATACAAAAGGACGGGGCGCCATAGCGCCCCGTTTGCGTTGAACGATGTAGAAAACGCCGCGCGAAGCGGCGTGCTGCGGCCTTACATATTCGGATAATTCGGGCCGCCGCCGCCTTCCGGCGTGACCCACACGATGTTCTGCGTCGGGTCCTTGATGTCGCAGGTCTTGCAGTGCACGCAGTTCTGCGCGTTGATCACTAGGCGGTCGCTGCCGTCGTCGTTCTTCACGAACTCGTACACGGCCGCCGGGCAGAACCGGCTTTCGGGGCCTGCGTAGGTGCGCAGGTTCACGTTCACCGGCACGCTCGCATCCTTCAGCGTCAGGTGCGCCGGCTGGTTCTCCTCGTGGTTCGTGTTCGAGATGAACACCGACGAGAGGCGATCGAACGTCAGCTTGCCGTCCGGCTTCGGATACACGATCGGCTCGCACTGCGACGCCGGCTTCAGCATCTCGTGGTCCGCATGCTTGTGGTGCAGCGTCCACGGCACGTTGCCGCCCATCACCTTCTGCTCGATGCCGACCATCAGCGTGCCGAGGTACAGCCCCTTGGCCATCCACTGCTTGAAGTTGCGCGCGCGGTACAGCTCCGTGTACAGCCACGACTGCTTGAATGCGTCCGGATAGGCGTTCAGTTCGTCCGACTGCCGGCCGGCCTGCACCGCGTCGAACGCGGCGTCCGCCGCCAGCATGCCGGTCTTGATCGCCGCGTGGCTGCCCTTGATCCGCGACGCGTTCAGGAAGCCCGCGTCGTCGCCGATCAGCGCGCCGCCCGGGAACACCGTCTTCGGCAGCGACAGCAGCCCGCCCGCGGTGATCGCGCGCGCGCCGTACGACACGCGCTTGCCGCCTTCGAGGAATGCGCGGATCGACGGATGGGTCTTGTAGCGCTGGAATTCCTCGAACGGCGATAGGTACGGGTTCGTGTAGCCGAGGCCCACCACGAAGCCGACCACGACCTGGTTGTTGTCCATGTGATACAGGAACGAGCCGCCGTAGGTATCGGACTTCAGCGGCCAGCCGGCCGTGTGGATCACGAGGCCCGGCTTGTGCTTCGCGGGATCGATTTCCCACAGCTCCTTGATGCCGATCCCGTACGCCTGCGGATCGGCGTTCGCGTCGAGCTTGAACTTCGAGATCAGCTGGCGGCCGAGATGGCCGCGGCAGCCTTCGGCGAACAGCGTGTACTTCGCGTGCAGTTCCATGCCGAGCTGGAAGTTCTCGGTCGGCTCGCCGTCCTTGCCCACGCCCATGTTGCCGGTGGCGACGCCCTTCACCGAGCCGTCGTCGTTGTAGAGGATTTCCGCGGCCGGGAAGCCCGGGAAGATCTCGACGCCGAGCGCCTCGGCCTGCTGGCCCAGCCAGCGCGTGACGTTGCCGAGCGAAATCACGTAGTTGCCGTGGTTCTTGAAGTTGTCCGGCAACGCCCAGTTCGGCGTGGCGACCGCGCTTTTCTCGGACAGGAACAGGAAGCGGTCTTCCGTCACCTCGACGTCCAAAGGCGCGCCGCGTTCCTTCCAGTCGGGAAACAGCTCGGTGATCGCGCGCGGGTCCATCACCGCACCCGACAGGATGTGCGCGCCGATCTCGGAGCCCTTCTCGAGCACGCATACGCCGATCTCGGCGCCTTTCTCGGCGGCCAGCTGCTTGAGCCGGATCGCGGCCGACAGCCCGGCCGGGCCGCCGCCGACGATCACGACGTCGTATTCCATCGATTCGCGCGGGCCGTATTGCTCGATGAGGCTTGCGGGGGTCATTGGCGTTCCTCTAACCGTTAGAATGCTTTTATTCGGGAGCGTATTGTCTGCGAAACGAAACGCATGCCGCAACAACATGCGGCTAGATTAGCACGACCGTTCTATTTTTTGTGCTAGGGTTATGCCGCGCCGGCCGTGCTGTCCGGACGGCGAAACGACATCGAAAGGGGATGTGCAAAATGGGTCGATCGATCAATCTGGAAGGCAAGGTCGCGCTGGTCACGGGCGCGTCGAGCGGCCTCGGGCAACGCTTTGCGCAGGTGTTGTCGCAGGCGGGTGCGAAGGTCGTGCTGGCGAGCCGCCGCGTCGAGCGCCTGAAGGAGCTGCGCGCGGAGATCGAGGCGGCGGGCGGCGCCGCGCACGTCGTGTCGCTCGACGTCACCGACGAGCAGAGCATCAAGGCGGCCGTCGCGCACGCGGAGACCGAAGCCGGTACGATCGACATCCTCGTGAACAATTCGGGCGTGTCGACGATGCAGAAGCTGGTCGACGTGACGCCGGCCGATTTCGAGTTCGTGTTCGACACCAACACGCGCGGCGCGTTTTTCGTCGCGCAGGAAGTCGCGAAGCGGATGATCATGCGCGCGAACGGCAACGGCAAGCCGCCGTACCGGATCATCAACATCGCGTCGGTGGCCGGCCTGCGCGCGTTTCCGCAGATCGGGCTGTACGCGATGAGCAAGGCCGCGGTCGTGCAGATGACGCGCGCGATGGCGCTCGAATGGGGCCGCCACGGGATCAACGTCAACGCGATCTGTCCGGGCTATATCGATACCGAAATCAATCATTACCTGTGGGAAACCGAGCAGGGCCAGAAGCTGCAGTCGATGCTGCCGCGCCGGCGCGTCGGCAAGCCGCAGGATCTCGACGGGCTGTTGTTGCTGCTCGCGGCCGACGAGTCGCAGTTCATCAACGGCTCGATTATCTCCGCCGACGACGGCTTCGGCCTCGCCTGAGTGGATGACATCCAGCAACAAAGAAGACTGCAATGAGCGATTACCTCCCCGTATTTGAAATGTCGATGCCGATTCGCTGGGGCGACATGGATGCGTTCGGCCACGTGAACAACACGGTCTATTTCCGTTACATGGAGCAGGCCCGGATCTCGTGGTTCGAGCAGCTCGGGATTGCCGGCGGCAACGGCGAAGGGCAGGGGCCGGTCATCGTGACGGCGTCGATGGAGTTCCTGAAGCAGTTGCACTATCCGGGCGACGTGATCGCGCGGATGTCGGTCGCGAAACCGGGGCGCAGCAGCTTCGACACGGGTTTCGAGCTCACGCGCGCGGACGATCCGCAGCACCTGTATGCGCGCGGCAACGCGCGCTGCGTCTGGGTCGACTATGCGCTCGGCAAGTCGGTGCCGCTGCCGCAGGTGCTACGCGACACGATCGAGCGCGCGCTCGAGTCGAAGGTCGGCTGACAGCGGTGCGCCGGCGCCCGGTCGCCGGCGGTTTTGCAAGCCCGACGGGCTTCGGATCGGCCGCATGCGCGGCCGATTGCCATTCACTGTCCGAGCAGACGCTGCAGCAGCTCCGGCGTATTGCTCGTCCCGTACTTGCGCATCAGCCGCGCGCGGTAGATGTCGACCGTGCGCGAGCTGATGTCGAGCACGCGTCCGATCTGCTTGCTGGTCTTGCCGGTCGCGAGCTGCGCGGCGATCTCGCGTTCGCGCGGCGTCAGTTCGACGGCGACGCGGCGCGTCGCGCTCAGATCCTCGAAGGTCCAGACGCCGGCCGCGAGCGGCGCGGTGCGGTCGAGCGCGCGGCCCGTCACATGGCACCAGAACAGCTCGCCGTCGGCGCGTTTCATGATTCTGTCATCCGCGTAGATGCCGTTCGCGATCATCACGCGCGAGATTCGCTCGCCGATCCGCTGAAACTCGTCCGGCGACGGATACAGCACTTCATAGGATTTCCCGATCAGGTCGGTGCGCGCGCAGCGGAAAATCGCCGCGACCGCATCGTTGCAGTCCTCGATCACGCGGTCGCGCGACATGACGAGCCCGAGCGGCGCGAGGTGGAAGGCGGTCTGGTAATCGAGAGCGGGCATGGGCGCGGGAAACCGTGGCAAACGCTTATGTATTTTTGCGTATTGTGCCGCATCCGCGCCGCATCGTACCCTTTCAGGCATCTCGCGGCTTGTGCCGCGACATAAAAACGGCGCGCGTCGACGCAGGCACGGTCGAGCATGCATAGAATGATGCGGCGGGCTTGCGGGCCACGTCGGCGCGTAAAACCGGTTTCGCTGGTTTCCATAGAGGAAGGGACATACTGATGAACAAAGTCTATCCAAGCGCGGCGGCCGCGCTGGAAGGGATCGTCCATGACGGACAGACCTTCGCGGTGGGCGGCTTCGGCCTGTGCGGGATTCCGGAAGCGCTGATCGCCGCGTTGCGCGATTCGGCGGTCAAGGGCATCACCTGCATCAGCAACAACGCGGGCGTCGACGGTTTCGGCCTCGGCCTGCTGCTGGAAACGCGCCAGATCAAGAAGATGATCTCGTCGTACGTCGGCGAGAACAAGGAGTTCGAGCGCCAGTACCTGGCCGGCGAACTCGAGCTCGAATTCACGCCGCAGGGCACGCTCGCCGAGAAGCTGCGCGCGGGCGGCGCGGGCATCCCGGCGTTCTTCACGAACACCGGCTACGGCACCGTGATCGCGGAAGGCAAGGAAACGCGCCAGTTCGGCGATCGCCACTACGTGCTCGAGCCGTCGCTGACGGCCGACGTCGCGCTCGTGAAGGCGTGGAAGGCCGACAAGTCGGGCAACCTGATCTATCGCCGCACGGCGCGCAACTTCAACCCGATGTGCGCGATGGCGGGCAAGATCACCGTCGCCGAAGTCGAGGAGATCGTCGAGAACGGCGAACTCGACCCGGACCAGGTTCACACGCCGGGGATCTTCGTGCAGCGGATCGTGCTGAACGCGACGCCCGAGAAACGCATCGAACAACGCGTCGTACGCGCGAAAGGAGACTGACATGGCCTGGAATCGTGACCAGATGGCCGCGCGCGCGGCGAAGGAACTGCAGGACGGCTTCTACGTGAACCTCGGCATCGGCTTGCCGACGCTCGTCGCGAACCACGTGCCGGCAGGCGTCGAGGTGTGGCTGCAGTCGGAGAACGGCCTGCTCGGCATCGGCCCGTCGCCGACCGAGGACGAGGTCGACGCGGACCTGATCAACGCGGGCAAGCAGACCGTCACGACGCTGCCGGGCTCGTCGATCTTCTCGTCGGCCGATTCGTTCGCGATGATCCGCGGCGGCCACATCAACCTGGCGATCCTCGGCGCGATGCAGGTCAGCAAGAACGGCGACCTCGCGAACTGGATGATCCCCGGCAAGATGATCAAGGGGATGGGCGGCGCGATGGATCTCGTCGCGGGCGTGAAGCGCGTCGTCGTGCTGATGGAGCACGTCGCGAAGGGCGACCAGCACAAGATCCTCGACGAATGCAACCTGCCGCTGACGGGTGTCGGCGTGGTCGACCTGATCATCACCGATCTCGGCGTGATCGAAGTGACGCCGAACGGCCTGAAGGTCCTCGAACTTGCCGACGGCGTCGGCGTCGACGAGATCCAGGCGAAGACGGGCGCGCCGCTCGACGTGAGCGCAGTCGCGTAAGTTCGCCGGCCGCGCGTGCTGCGCGGCTCCTCCAGCGCCCCGCATGCCGGTGACGGCACGCGGGGCGTTTGTCGCTGGAGGCGGCCGCGCCGGGCCGACCCGCGCGCCGGAAGCGGTTTACAATCGTTTGCATCGGGCCCCGCGCACGCGTTGTCCCGCCGCGCCGCCCTCGTTCGACAGGATGCCACCGATGCCAACGACTCCAGCGACTCCTCCGGTCCCCCGCCAGCGACGCGTGCAGTGCGCCAGCGCCGCCGGCCTTCATCACGTCGCCTATACCGAATGGGGCGATCCCGCGAATCCGCGCGTGCTGGTCTGCGTGCACGGGCTGACCCGGTCGGGGCGCGACTTCGACCGCCTGGCGGCGGCGCTGTCCGATGCGTACCGCGTCGTCTGCCCCGACATCGTCGGGCGCGGCCAGTCGGACTGGCTCGCCGATCCGCGGCATTACGCGATTCCGCAATACGTGGCCGACATGGTGACGCTGATCGCGCGCGCCGACGTCGACTCGGTCGACTGGTTCGGCACGTCGATGGGCGGGCTGATCGGCATGGCGCTCGCGGGGCTGCCCGGTTCGCCGATTCGCAGGATGATCGTCAACGACGTCGGCCCGCGCATCGAGCCCGACTCGCTGACGCGCATCGGCGAATACCTCGGCGTGCAGCCGCGCTTCGCGACCGAGCAGGAAGGCATTGACTACCTGACCTCGCTGTCGCTGCCGTTCGGCCCGCTGAGCGCGGACGAATGGCGCGAGATCAACGCGCCGCTGCTGCGCGCGCTGCCCGAAGGCGGCTGGACGATCCGCTACGATCCGCGCATCGCCGAGCCGTTCAAGGCGACCACGCCCGAACTCGCCGCGCTGGGCGAGGCCGCGCTGTGGCGCGCGATCGAGACGACCGACGCGTCGGTGCTCGTCGTGCGCGGCGCCGAATCGGATCTGCTGTCGCGCGACACCGCGGCCGACATGGTGCGGCGGGGCAAGCGCATGACGCAGGTGGAAATTCCCGGCGTGGGCCATGCGCCCGCCTTCGTCAGCGCCGAGCAGATCGCGCTGGCGCGCCGGTTTTTCGTCGAAGGCGGCGCATAAACGCGTCATAATATGCGGTTCGGCGATGCGCGGGCCGCGCTGTCGCCGAGTCATTCACCCATCATTCATACGACCGGAACATTCCATGGCAGTCATTCGTCACCACGTCGGGGCCCGTCTTTCCGAAACCGCGATCCACAATGGGACCGTGTATCTGGCCGGCCAGATCGCCGAGGACACCACGCAGGACATCAAGGGCCAGACGCGCGAGGTGCTCGGCCACATCGACCGTCTGCTCGCCGAGGCGAACAGCGACAAGGCGCATCTGCTGTCGGTGCAGATCTACATTTCCGATCTGGCGAATTTCGACGGGATGAACGAAGAATGGGACGCGTGGGTCGCGCAAGGCAACACGCCGCCGCGCGCCACCGTCGAGGCGAAGCTCGCGGATCCGGCGCTGCTCGTCGAGATCGTCGTCGTCGCCGCGCAGCGGAGCTGAGCGGCGCGTTGCGATGACCGTATTCCTGCAGGCCGCGCGATGACCGAGTCCGTTTCCGCTTCTTCCGTCGCGGCGCCGTCGTTCGACGACGTGCTCGCGTTCGTGCGCGAGCGGGCCGGCGACGTGCGCCTGTCGTCGGGCGAACGGCTGGCCGATCATGCGGCCGGCACGGCGGCGATCATGCGCACGCTGAACGTCGATCCGTCCGCGATACAGGCGGCCGCGCTGTTCGCGCTGACGCCGCACCTGAGCGACCCGGAACGAGAGCTTGCCGAGCGCTTCGGCGACGAAGTCGCGCGGCTCGTCTCCGACGTGCGCAAGCTGTTGCGGCTCGGCACCGTCAGCCTGCGCGCCGCGCAGCACGCGGCGCCGGATGCGGGGCGCGACGCCGCGGCAGAGCGGCGCACGCAGATCGAGGCGCTGCGCAAGATGCTGCTCGCGTTCGCGCAGGACATCCGCGTGGTGCTGATCCGGCTCGCGTCGCGGCTGCAGTCGCTGCGCTATTACGCGGCCGCGAAGCTCGATCCGCCGCCCGATGTCGCGCGCGAGACGCTCGAGATCTACGCGCCGCTCGCGAACCGCCTCGGCATCTGGCAACTGAAGTGGGAGCTCGAGGATCTCGCGTTCCGCTTCGAGGATCCGGTCACCTACAAGCGGATCGCGAAGCTGCTCGACGAGAAGCGCGTCGAGCGCGAAGCGTATGTCGCGCAGGCGATCGAGCGGCTGCAGCAGGAGCTCGCGCAGGCGCATATCCCGGCCGACGTCAGCGGCCGGCCGAAGCATATCTACAGCATCTGGCGCAAGATGCGCGGCAAGGAGCTCGATTTCTCCGAGCTGTACGACGTGCGCGCGTTCCGCGTGATCGTGCCGGACATCAAGGATTGCTACGCGGTGCTCGGCATCGTGCATCACCTGTGGCAGCCGGTGCCGAAGGAATTCGACGACTACATCTCGCGGCCCAAGCCGAACGGCTACAAGTCGCTGCATACGGTCGTGATCGGCGACGACGGTCGTGCGTTCGAGGTGCAGATCCGCACGCAGGACATGCATCGCTTCGCCGAATATGGCGTTGCCGCGCACTGGCGCTACAAGGAAGCGGGCACGCGCGGCTACGGCGGCCAGTTCTCGGCGAGCGACAAGTACGACGAGAAGATCGCGTGGCTGCGCCAGCTGCTCGCGTGGAAGGACGACGTCGAGGACGGCGCCGAACAGTCAGGCGACAAGGCGTGGGCGCAGCTGCGCGAGACCTCGCTCGACGACGACCACATCTACGTGCTGACGCCGCAGGCGCGCGTGATCGCGCTGCCGCAGGGCGCGACGCCGGTCGATTTCGCGTACCACCTGCACAGCGAGCTCGGCCATCGCTGCCGCGGCGCGCGCGTCGACGGCGCGATGGTGCCGCTCAACACGTCGCTGGCGAACGGCCAGACGGTCGAGATCGTCGCGGTGAAGGAGGGCGGGCCGTCACGCGACTGGCTGAACCCGCAGCTCGGCTACCTGAAGAGCCCGCGTGCGCGGCAGAAGGTGCGCGCGTGGTTCAACGCGATCGAGCAGGAAGAGAACATCGCGCATGGCCGCGCCCTCGTCGAAAAGACGCTGCAGCGCGAAGGCAAGACCTCGGTCAGTCTCGACAATCTCGCGGCGAAGCTCGGCTTCAAGTCGCCCGACGAGCTGTTTTCGGTCGTCGGCAAGGAGGAGTTCAGCCTGCGCAACGTCGAGCAGGCGCTGTCCGACGCGCCGCCGCCCGAGCCGGCCCCCGAGGCGCCGGCCGATTTCGAGAAGCGCAGCAGCGGCGCGAGCGTCGCGCACGGCGCATCGACCGGCGTGCTGGTGGTCGGTGTCGATGCGCTGCTGACGCAGCTCGCGCGCTGCTGCCGGCCGGCGCCGCCCGATCCGATCAGCGGTTTCGTCACGCGCGGCAAGGGGATGTCGATCCATCGCAGCGACTGCCCGACCTTTATCCGGATGGCCGAGCGCGCGCCGGAGCGCGTGCTGCAGACCACCTGGTCGGCCGACGTGCTCGGCGGGCGCGGCGCGTCCGTCTATCCGGTCGACCTGATGATCGAGGCGAGCGACCGTCAGGGGCTGCTGCGCGACATCTCGGAAGTGTTCGCGCGGGAAAAGATGAACGTGGTCGGCGTGAAGACGCAGAGCCGCCGCAACGCGGCGTTCATGCAGTTCACGGTCGAGGTGTCGAATTCTTCGCAGGTGCAGCGCGCGTGCACGCTGCTCGGCGAAGTGCAGGGCGTCGTGCGGGCGGGGCGCAAGACCTGATCGCCCGGCGAGAGGGTCGGATCGTCACGGTTTTGCTGCGACCGCATAAAAGTGCTTGCCAGCGGGTCGGCAACCCCATATAATCTTAGCTTCTCTAGGCTCGTAGCTCAGTTGGTTAGAGCACCACCTTGACATGGTGGGGGTCGTTGGTTCGAATCCAATCGAGCCTACCAACGAATCGAGAATGCCTGGTTGTCCGGGTGTTCACTGCAGTAAATAACTCAACGCAGACAAGGCGAATACGGTTATGACACCGCGAACGTTGACCGAAACCTTTTCGGAGCGACGCTAGTCGAGGAACCCTTTCGCCCTTTCAGTCTGAGTGAAGCATCGAATGCGGCCCCTCGAAAGCGGGGCCGCATTTTTTTTGTCGCGAAATTTTCGCGCGCGACGGCCGTCGCGTGCTTTTGGTCTGCCGCCCACGGTCGGCATCACGGAGATTGCTATGGTTTCGATACGCTTGCCTGACGGCTCAGTTCGACAATACGAGCATCCGGTGACAGTCGCCGAAGTGGCGGCCTCGATCGGTCCCGGTCTCGCGAAGGCTGCGCTCGGCGGCAAGCTCGACGGCGAGCTCGTGGATACGTCGACCGTGATCGACCATGATGCATCGCTCGCGATCGTCACCGACAAGGATGCCGACGGGCTCGACATCATCCGTCACTCGACCGCGCACTTGCTCGCGTATGCGGTGAAGGAGCTGTATCCGGACGCGCAGGTGACGATCGGCCCGGTGATCGACAACGGCTTCTACTACGACTTCTCGTACAACCGTCCGTTTACGCCGGAAGATCTGGAAAAGATCGAAAAGCGCATGCAGGAGCTCGCGAAGAAGGACGAGCCGGTGACGCGCCGCGTTGTGTCGCGCGACGAAGCCGCGGGCTACTTCCGCAGCATCGGCGAGAAGTACAAGGCCGAGATCATCGAGTCGATTCCGCAAAGCGACGAAATCAAGCTGTACTCGCACGGCGGCTTCACCGATCTGTGCCGCGGCCCGCACGTGCCGTCGACGGGCAAGCTGAAGGTCTTCAAGCTGATGAAGGTGGCGGGCGCGTACTGGCGCGGCGACTCGAAGAACGAGCAGCTGCAGCGCATCTACGGCACGGCCTGGACGAAGAAGGAAGACCAGGATCAGTACCTGCACATGCTCGAGGAAGCGGAAAAGCGCGACCACCGCAAGCTCGGCAAGCAGCTCGACCTGTTCCACATGCAGGAAGAGTCGCCGGGCATGGTGTTCTGGCATCCGAAGGGCTGGGCGCTGTGGCAGCAGGTCGAGCAGTACATGCGCCGCCGCGTGAACGACGCCGGCTATCTCGAGATCAAGACGCCGATGATCATGGACCGCTCGCTGTGGGAGGCGTCGGGCCACTGGCAGAACTACCGCGAGAACATGTTCACGACGGAGTCGGAAAAGCGCGACTACGCGATCAAGCCGATGAACTGTCCGGGGCACGTGCAGGTGTTCAAGCACGGCCTGCGCTCGTATCGCGATCTGCCGCTGCGTTACGCGGAATTCGGCTCGTGCCACCGCAACGAGGCGTCGGGCGCGCTGCACGGCCTGATGCGCGTGCGCGGCTTCGTGCAGGACGACGCGCACATCTTCTGCACGGAAGAGCAGTTCATCGCCGAGTCGATCGCGTTCAATACGCTCGCGATGAGCGTGTACAAGGATTTCGGCTTCGAGCATATCGACATCAAGCTGTCGCTGCGCCCCGAGCAGCGCGCCGGCACGGACGAGACCTGGGACCGCGCGGAGCAGGGCCTGCGCGACGCGCTGACGGCGTGCGGTCTGTCGTGGGAGGAGCTGCCGGGCGAGGGTGCGTTCTACGGCCCGAAGATCGAGTACCACATCAAGGATGCGCTCGGCCGTTCGTGGCAGTGCGGCACGCTGCAGCTCGACATGGTGCTGCCGGAGCGGCTCGGCGCCGAGTACGTCGCGGAAGACAACAGCCGCCGCCGGCCGGTGATGCTGCACCGTGCGATCGTCGGTTCGATGGAGCGATTCCTCGGCATTCTGATCGAGCACCATGCTGGTGCAATGCCCGCGTGGCTCGCGCCGATCCAGGTCGTCGTGATGAATATTGCCGAAAATCAGGCCGACTATGCGCAGTCTCTGGCTCAAACGTTGCAAAAACAAGGGGTTAGAGTGACGGCCGATTTGCGCAACGAGAAGATTAGCTATAAAATACGCGAGCACACGCTGGAAAAGGTGCCTTATCTCCTCGTCGTGGGCGATAAGGAGCGTGATGCGCAAACGGTAGCCGTGCGTGCCCGTGGCGGCGTCGATCTTGGCGTTATGCCGGTCGAAGCCTTCGTTGAGCGTCTGCAGGAAGACCTGCGCTCGTTCAAGTAACCACCCTGGCAGCGCGGCTCGTTTTTTTAATTTTTAGAGGAAACGTAACATCGCTACTGATAAGTCGTCGCATCGCATCAACGGTGAAATCACTGCGCCGGAAGTGCGTCTGGTCGGAATCGAGAACGAACCGCTCGGTATCGTAAAACTCGCTGATGCTTTCCGTAAATCGGAAGAACTGGATGTTGACCTGGTGGAAATCGCGCCGCAGGCGTCTCCGCCGGTTTGCCGTCTGATGGATTACGGCAAGTTCAAGTACCAGGAAGCCAAGAAGCAGCACGAAGCGAAGCTGAAGCAGAAGGTCATCCAGGTCAAGGAAGTCAAGTTCCGCCCGGGTACCGATGACGGTGATTACAACGTCAAGCTGCGCAACCTCGTGCGTTTCCTTGAGGAAGGCGACAAGACGAAGATCACGTTGCGTTTCCGCGGCCGCGAAATGGCTCACCAGGAAATCGGCATGCGGATGCTCGAGCGTCTGCGCGGCGATCTCGAGGAAGTCGGCCAGGTCGAGCAGATGCCGAAGATGGAAGGGCGCCAGATGATCATGGTGCTCTCGCCGAAGAAAAAGAAGTAACGAGCCGGCGCGCGACATGCGCGCGGGTTTCGAAGTGGTTCGGCGCGTGGCCCGGTCAGGGCGGCGCGCCAGAAACGACGGTGGCCGCGCAAGCGGTGCGCCGTACACAAGTGGACTGGGTTTCGAAGGGCGGGTCAGGGCGCAAGCCAACCGCACACCCATCGCCATCTAATAAACTGGAGTTGTCGTCATGCCGAAGATGAAGACCAAGAAGAGTGCTGCAAAGCGCTTCGTGGTGCGTCCGGGCGGTACCGTCAAGCGCGGTCAAGCCTTCAAGCGCCACATCCTGACCAAGAAAACCACGAAGAACAAGCGTCACCTGCGCGGCGCAACGGCAGTTCATGATTCCGATCTGAACTCCGTCCGCGCGATGCTCCCGTTCGCGTAACCCCTCAACTGATACTCCAAGGAGAGAAACATGCCTCGAGTCAAACGTGGGGTAACCGCACGGGCCCGTCACAAGAAGATCATCAACCTGGCCAAGGGTTATCGCGGCCGCCGCAATAACGTCTACCGCATCGCCAAGCAGGCGGTGATGCGCGCTGGTCAGTACGCGTACCGCGATCGCCGCAACAAGAAGCGTGTGTTCCGCGCACTGTGGATCACGCGTATCAACGCGGCAGTTCGCCAGCACGACATGACCTACAGCGTGTTCATCAACGGCCTGAAGAAGGCGTCGATCGAACTCGACCGTAAGGTGCTGGCCGACATGGCGGTGTTCGACAAGGCTGCTTTTGCTGCGATCGTCAAGCAGGTGAAAGCCGCCGTTGCAGCCTAATTGAGAAATTAGCACTGCGTGGTTAGTTGCAGCGATGTTCCGGTAGTCTCGGCCGCTGCAGCGAAAACGGGGCTCTTCCGAGCCCCTTTTTTGTTTGGTGGGCAGATTCGCTCGCCAAGACCGAATGACGTTGGAAATGATGGGATCTATGGATCTGGACCAGATTGTCGCCGACGCGCAGCAGTCCTTCGAACAGGCTGCCGACATCACCACGCTCGAAAACGAGAAAGCCCGATTTCTCGGCAAGTCGGGTGCGCTGACCGAGTTGCTCAAGGGCCTCGGCAAGCTCGATCCCGAAGCACGCAAGACCGAAGGCGCACGCATCAACGTCGCGAAGCAGCAGGTTGAAGCCGCGCTGACTGCACGCCGCCAGGCGCTCGCCGACGCGCTGCTGAACCAGCGCCTCGCCGCCGAGGCGATCGACGTCACGCTGCCGGGCCGCGGTGCCGGCGCGGGCAGCCTGCACCCCGTGATGCGCACGTGGGAGCGCGTCGAACAGATTTTCCGCTCGATCGGCTTCGACGTGGCCGACGGTCCCGAAATCGAGACCGACTGGTACAACTTCACGTCGCTGAACAGCCCGGAGAACCATCCGGCGCGTTCGATGCAGGACACCTTCTACGTCGAAGGCAAGGATGCCGACGGCCGCCAGCTGCTGCTGCGCACGCACACGAGTCCGATGCAGGTGCGTTATGCGCGCATGAACCGTCCGCCGATCAAGGTGATCGCGCCGGGCCGCACGTATCGCGTCGACAGCGATGCGACCCACTCGCCGATGTTCAATCAGGTCGAGGGGTTGTGGATCGACGAGAACATCAGCTTCGCCGACCTGAAGGGCGTCTACACCGACTTCCTCAAGAAATTCTTCGAGCGCGACGACATCCTCGTGCGCTTCCGTCCGTCGTACTTCCCGTTTACGGAACCGTCGGCCGAGATCGACATGATGTTCGAGCACGGCAAGAACGCCGGCAAGTGGCTCGAGATCTCCGGTTCGGGTCAGGTGCACCCGACCGTGATCCGCAACATGGGCCTCGATCCCGAGCGCTACATCGGCTTCGCGTTCGGCAGCGGCCTCGAGCGCCTGACGATGCTGCGCTACGGCGTGCAGGACCTGCGGCTGTTCTTCGAGAACGACCTGCGCTTCCTGCGCCAGTTCGCGTAACGCGCGCCGCGCCGACATGTGCCCGCGCGCCCCCCGGCGGACGATCCACGGGGCTGCCGCGCGTCGATCTAACCTGTTTCGAACGTAGACATCCATGCAATTCCCTGAATCCTGGTTGAGAACCTTTGTCGACCCGCAGCTGACGACCGACGAACTGTCGCACGCGCTGACGATGGCGGGGCTCGAAGTCGAATCGCTGAGCAAGGCTGCGCCGCCGACGTCGAAGATCGTCGTCGGCCGCGTGCTCGAAGTCGTCAAGCATCCGGATGCGGACAAGCTCAATGTCTGCCAGGTCGACGCCGGCACGGGCGCGACGCTGAACATCGTGTGCGGCGCGCCGAACGTGGCGCCCGGCATCAAGGTGCCGGTTGCACTGGTCGGCGCGGAACTGCCGCCGGCCGAAGAGGGCGGCAAGCCGTTCGCGATCAAGCTGTCGAAGCTGCGCGGCGTCGAGAGCCAGGGGATGCTGTGCTCGGCGCGCGAGCTGAAGCTGTCCGAGGACCACAGCGGGCTGCTGATCCTGCCGGAAGACACGCCGGTCGGCCAGGACATCCGCGACACGCTGAACCTCGACGACACGATCTTCGAAATCAAGCTGACGCCGAACAAGGCCGACTGCCTGTCGGTATTCGGCATCGCGCGCGAGACCGCCGCGATCACCGGCGCGCCGCTGACGCCGGTCGACATTCGTCCGGTGCGCGTCGAGCTCGACGAGACGCTGCCGGTGCGCATCGCCGCGCCCGATCTGTGCGGCCGCTTCTCGGGCCGCGTGATCCGCGGCGTGAACGCGCGCGCGAAGACGCCGCAGTGGATGGTCGAGCGTCTCGAGCGCTCGGGCCAGCGCAGCGTATCGGCGCTCGTCGACATCTCGAACTACGTGATGTTCGAACTCGGCCGCCCGTCTCACGTGTTCGATCTCGACAAGATCCACGGCGGCATCGAGGTGCGCTGGGGCAAGCGCGGCGAATCGCTGAAGCTGCTGAACGGCAACACGGTCGAGCTCGACGAAACGGTCGGCGTGATCGCCGACGACCATCAGGTCGAAAGCCTCGCGGGCATCATGGGCGGCGACAGCACGGCCGTCACGCTCGACACGACCAACATCTATCTGGAAGCCGCATTCTGGTGGCCGGACAGCATCCGCGGCCGCGCGCGCAAGTACAACTTCTCGACCGATGCCGCGCATCGTTTCGAGCGCGGCGTCGACTACGCGACGACCGTCGAGCACGTCGAACGCATCACGCAGCTGATCCTCGAGATCTGCGGCGGCAAGGCCGGCCCGGTCGACGATCAGTCGGTGAACCTGCCGCAGCGCGCGCCGGTGAAAATGCGCGTGTCGCGCGCGAACCGCATCATCGGCGTGAAGATCGACGCCGACGAGATCGCGAGCATTTTCACGCGTCTC
The DNA here is from genome assembly GCF_902499075.1 of Burkholderia pseudomultivorans. Lineage (GTDB taxonomy): Bacteria > Pseudomonadota > Gammaproteobacteria > Burkholderiales > Burkholderiaceae > Burkholderia > Burkholderia pseudomultivorans. The sequence goes on from NZ_CABVPP010000064.1 coordinate 22,024, forward strand.
GGCCTGCCGTTCGAGCGCGACGACGACGCCTTCCTGGTCACGCCGCCGTCGTACCGCTTCGACATCGAGATCGAGGAAGACCTGATCGAGGAAGTCGCGCGCATCTACGGCTTCGAGAAGATTCCCGCGCGTCCGCCGGTCGCGACGAGCGAGATGCGGGCGACCAACGAGACGCAGCGCTCGATCCACGACATCCGCCACGCGCTCGCCGCGCGCGACTACGCGGAAACGGTCAACTTCAGCTTCGTCGACGCGGAGTGGGAGCACGATTTCGCCGGCAACGACAATCCGATTCGTCTGCTGAATCCGATCGCGAGCCAGCTTTCGGTGATGCGCACGACGCTGTTCGGCAGCCTGATCTCGGTGCTGCGCCACAACCTGAACCGCCGCGCCGATCGCGTGCGCGTGTTCGAGACCGGCCGCGTGTTCATCGCCGATCCGTCGGCGAAGGCCGGCGAGCTGACGGTCGAAGGCTATGCGCAGCCGAAGCGCGTCGGCGCGCTCGCGTACGGTCCGGCGCTCGACGAGCAGTGGGGTGTGGCGACTCGCGCGGTCGACTTCTTCGACGTCAAGGGCGACATCGAGGCGCTGCTTGCGCCGGCGGTCGCGCGCTTCGTGAAAGCCGAGCATCCGGCCCTCCATCCGGGCCGCAGCGCGCGCATCGAGCTCGACGGCCGCGCGGTCGGCTGGATCGGCGAACTGCACCCGCGCCTGATGCAGAAGTACGAGCTGCCGCACGCGCCGGTGATGTTCGAGATCGACGCGGACGCGCTGATCGCGCGCACGCTGCCGGCCCCGACCGACGTGTCGAAATTCCCGCCGGTTCGCCGCGACATCGCCGTCGTGGTCGATCAGGCGGTCGAGGTTCAGGCGCTTTTCGACGAAATCAAGAAGGCGCTGGCCGAGGACGCCTGCCGATTCGTTCAGAAGGTTGTACTATTCGACGAATTTCGTGCAAAATCAAATACTTCCGGTGGTCTTGCCGCGCACGAGAAGAGCCTTGCCTTCCGCGTGACGCTGCAGGATGCGGCGGGCACGCTACAGGACGAGGTCGTCGATCAGGCGATTCAGACGCTGGTCGAGCGGATGGCTCGTGCTGGCGCGCGTCTGCGCGGCTAAGGAGAGGGTCCGCCCGTTCGCGGGCGGCCTTTTCCGATCGTAAGTTTTGATTTAACGCGCTGTATGGCAGATATGAACGACATGACCTCGAGTGAATTCGAAGCCCTCCTGACGGCGCAGCGCAGCGCCATGAACCGCGACGCTTCGGCGCCGGCGTCCGGCGAGACGCCTACGCTGACGAAGGCGGAACTGGCGGAGCTGCTGTTCGACAGCGTCGGGCTGAACAAGCGTGAAGCGAAGGACATGGTCGAGGCGTTTTTCGAAGTGATCCGCGACGCGCTCGAGAATGGCGAAAGCGTGAAGTTGTCGGGGTTCGGCAACTTCCAGCTGCGCGACAAGCCGCAGCGTCCGGGGCGCAACCCGAAGACGGGCGAGGCGATTCCGATCGCCGCGCGCCGGGTGGTAACCTTCCACGCCAGCCAGAAGCTGAAGGCGCTGGTCGAAAACGGCGCGGAGTAAAGCCGGCTTCCGCGCGGCCGCCGCGCTCCCCTTTACCGATGGTTAACCGACGATGACCACCACGGTTGAAAAAGTCGTCTTGCCTCCGATTCCCGCGAAGCGCTACTTCACGATCGGCGAAGTCAGCGAGCTGTGCGGGGTCAAGCCGCACGTGCTGCGGTACTGGGAACAGGAATTCACGCAGTTGCGGCCGGTGAAGCGGCGCGGTAATCGCCGCTACTACCAGCATCACGAGGTGCTGCTGATCCGGCGGATTCGCGAATTGCTGTACGAGCAGGGGTTCACGATCAACGGCGCGCGCAACCGGCTCGATTCGCCGGGCGGCGAGCGCGGCGCGGCGGCAGCGCCGCTCGAGAACGACGCGCCGGCCGCGGCCGAAGCACGGGCGCAGGGCGGCAAGGCCGGCGCGACCGTCGACGTCGTCGCGCTGCGGCAGGCGCTGCTCGATGTGATCGACGGGCTGAAGCGCGACTGAGCGCGACGTGCGGACGACAAAAAAACCGGTTGGCGATAACGCGCCAGCCGGTTTTTTTATGCGCGCGGCTTGTGCTGCGCGTCCGTCAGCGTGCGGCGAGCGGATCTTTCCGTCCGGTATCGACGACCAGCGTGCCGTCGGGCAGCATCCGCACCGAGCCCTGCGCGACCTGGCTGCGGTAGCCGTACAGGTCGAAGCGCATCGGGCCCGGCTCGGCCGAATTCTGGATCAGCGCGCGCACGTTCAGCTCCAGTACGTTGAACATCTTCATGTCGCCGCCTTCCATCCACATATAGCTCGGTGCGTCGATCTGCGGCCGTTTCGGCGCGGGCGCGTCCGCGGCGCGGCGGAACGTGAGGCGCAGGCCGTCGCGCTCGACCGTCGCCTGGCCGAGCTTGCCGCTCAGTATCGGCGGCGGGAACACCGTGTACTGGTCGAGCACCAGCGTGTCGCCGCGCAGCTCCGCACCGCGGCGCTGCAGCGGCGTCAGCGACGCGAGCTCGATGCCGAGCGAGCGCAGCAGCTTCGCCTGCGGGACGCCGAGCACCGACACCTGCGACGGCGTGAACGCGAGGTGGCGATCGTCGAGCACCGCGAGCGTGCCCTTCATGTCGGTCGGCAGCCAGACGCCCGGCACGTGGTTCCACAGCTTGATGCCGCCGCGCACGCGCAGGTTCTGGCCGTCCGCGCTCAACTGCAGGTTGTTCAGCGAGCGCGGCGAGTAGTCGAGCAGGTAGTTGTTGAAGAGCGCCGACATCGCCTTCCACGATTCGACGACCGTGCCGCCGAGGATGTGGATGTCGTACTGGTTCGGGTCGTCGAGATCGACCGGTTCGCCGGCGCGCCTCGCGACGAGCTGCACGTCGAGATCCTCGACGTGGAAGCCGATGTCGCCGGACACGTTGAAATCGACGTTGTGCAGATGAATCGTCGGGTGGCGGTTCGACACGTGCCGCTCGTTGAACGGCGTGCTCGGCGTGCGCCGCATCGCGACCTTCTGCATGCCGGGCCGCGCCGCGTCGGCGGCCAGCGCGTACGCTTCCCAGTGCTGGCGCAGGTCGCGCAGCGTGTTCTGCTGCGCGGCGAGGAAGCTGTCGTTCAGGCGCGCGGCCGCGTTGCCGACCGGCGCACCGCTCGCGGGGCCCGCATACGACGGCATGCGGATCGCCATCGCGCCGCTTTCGTCGAAATTGAAATAGCCGGCCGACACCTGGTCGCGATAGTGGTACAGGTCGAACACGAAGTTCTGGCCAGGCTTCGACGCGTCGAGCGGGCCGATCACGATGTCGGCGTTCATCGGCATCGAGCGCATGAACTTCACGTCGCCGCCGCGGATGACCATCGCCTGCTGCGGCGCGTTCGCGGGCATCGCGAAGCCCGCGTGCGTGCCGTCGTCGAGCGTCAGGTCGAGGCCGCCCGGCGTCACGCGCAGCGCGGTGATCGTGATTTTCAGGCGCGGCGGCGGCATCAGCCTGTCGACCGACATCACGAGATCGTCGCCGGCGAGATGCGCGATCGGCGTCTCGACCTTCAGCAGATCGGCCATTTTCACGTTGGCCGCGCGCATCACGGGCTGGGCGTCGAGCCCGGACACGCGCACGCCGGTCGGATGGAATACCAGTTGGCTGCCGTCGCGGATCGCGAGCGTGCCGGTCAGCGAGAACGGTACCCAGCCGTCGCGCTGCATTTCGCCCTGCAGATGGATCACGCCGTCGCCCGCCGATACGGCGAGCTTGCGCAGCGGCGCGTTGCGGTAGCCGAAGATGTAGGTATTGAACAGCGCGGTCAGCTTCGCGTTGTCGAGCGTGACCGAGCCCTGGTGCACGTCGATCTGAAAGCTCGTCGGATCGTCGAACACGATCGGCGCGCCGGGCTGGGTCGGCACGAGCGTTGCCGACAGCTGATGAATGAAGAAGCCGAGATTGTTGACGACGCGGAAGTCGACGTCGCGCAGGAACGTCATCGCGCCGTTTTGCCCCGAGTCGCGCAGCGTGAACGGGCGCGGCTGCGTGAGCCGGATCGATCCGAGCGACGGCACGGTGCGCGCGATCTGCTGTTCGCGTGCGAGCCGCTCGGCTTTTGCGCGCTCGATCTTCGTCGACGCGGCCGATGCATTGGGGTCGCGTTGCGCGGTCGATTCCGCGCAGCCGGCGCCGAGCAGCGCGAGCGCGAGTACGCCACAGCCCAGTGCACGCGACGCGCCGCGCGAAAGCGACGCGGCTGCGCGTCGCGGGCCGGAAGTCCAATCTATTGGGGGTGCCAAAGGCGAGCGATGGCCGCGCCGGACCGCATTCCGCATCGTCTGTCTCCGTGTCTTGTCATGATCGGCGGCGGCGCGCGCGATGCACGGCGCGGGCGTCGATGCCGTGCAGTCTGACATAGCCGGCTAGAGCCGCGTTACCAAACAGCGGGAACGGGGGCGGCGGCGGCCGGCGCGCGGCGCGACAATGGATTCGCGGCGGCGGGGCGGCAGGATCAAACGGTCGTTTGGTTTTGGGCGGCGCGGGTTGGATTGCGGCCGCGGGGCGGAAGCCGGCGCGGGCTGCGATCCGTTGGGAATCCCGCCCGGGTATTCCCCGAGCGTTGTCGGGCCGCAGCCGGGCGTCGATGCGGGCCTTTTGCGATCCGGCGTGACGGCCCGCGTTCGCCTGGATCGCGCTGATCAGATCAGCATGCGCTGCCGGATCGCGTTCAGCGTCGCCTGGTCGAGCTGGAGGCCGTCGGCGATATACGCGGTCATCGATCCGTACGTCGCGGCGACTTGGTCGAGTGCGGCCTGCAGGTAGTCGGCCTGCGCGCCTTGCAGCGCCGCCATCATGTCCGCGGCATCCTGGCCGCCGGCCTTGCGGGCTTGGGCGACGGAGGCGGCGATCTCGGCCGCGCTATAGGTGTTGGTGAGCAGGTAGTCCGAGAAAATCGTCTGCATGGACATGCCGAGGATCGTGTGCAGGATGGCGGCTGCCCAGCCGGTGCGGTCCTTGCCGGCCGTGCAGTGGAACACCAAGCTGCCGCTGCCGTTCGCGAAGCCGGTGAGCAGCGTGCGATAGCTCGCATGCGCGGTGTCCGCGGTGACGAAGGTGCGGTACATCGTCTGCATGAATGCCGCCGCGCTCGCGCCGTTGGTCGGAAGCGGGCCGAGCTGGGCAACGCCCAGTACGTTCAGGTTCTGCCAGGCGGCGCCGGCCAGCGGCACATCGGGCTGCGCCTGGATTTCCGCGGTCGTGCGCAGGTCGCAGACCTGCGTGATACCGAGCGTGTCGACGACGGCCACGTCGGCGGCCGACAGGGCGAGCGCCGACGAGCGATAGATCATGCCTTTCTTCATGAGCGCGCCGCTCGTCGTCACGTAGCCGGTTCCGTTCGGGCCGGCCGTATCGCGGAAGTTCGACGCCGAACCGAGTCGGGGTGTCGTGACCGGGGCGACCGAGATCGAGTCGCCGCCGCACGCGGACAGCAGCGAAGTGCTGCCCAGCGCCGCGCCGAGCGTGCCGGCGCTCAGTCGCAGAAATTGTCGACGGGAAATTTCGTTTTTCTGATTCATTCGATGGCCTTTGTCGGGGACGATGGCAAGCGTCGTCCGGAGGTGGCGACCGGCGCCGCTGCCGCGACCTGCACGGCGAGGCAAAACCTGGAACGGCCGGATCGATCGGCGCGCGGTCGGACGGTTGTCCGGACGCGTCGATGTCGCGCCGGGTAAGCGCACGGTAGCGGTCGGTGACGTTTCGGCCATCGTCCTTTTCGATTAGGGAGCGATGCGGATGCATGCTTGCCGGGATGCCTGCGTGCGACGGCAGCGGCAGCGCGAGATCGGCGCGGGCTCGCAAAAAATTTCACATGGACATTCATAAAATGCATGTGACCCGTTCTAATCCGGCGAACTGTCTGTTATACTTTTTTTCTTTCGGGGCGTAGCGCAGCCTGGTAGCGTACCTGCATGGGGTGCAGGTGGTCGGAGGTTCAAATCCTCTCGCCCCGACCAAAAATTTGTATTGCAGAAAAGGCCTTACGGTTTGCGCCGTAAGGCCTTTTCTGTTTTCGCGCGCGAATTCAGTGAATGCCGCACCGGCTCATCGAGCAGCGGCTCGTTCGTGTGGCCCTGCGCCGAAAGTCTCACCGCCAGAAGGTTATCCGTGGACCCCGCGCTGCAGGCAGCGGAACTCAGTGCGTTGCCGCACGCCATTCCGCTTCCGCACTCGTCAGCCTGGCGATGAAGAAGTCGGCCAGCGCGCCGACCTTGGCAGGTCGTGCGCGCGCAGACGGCGTGACGAAATAAAGACCGCCTTCGGGCAAGCGCCAGTCGGTCAGGATCGGTTCGAGTCGGCCGTCCGCAAAGTACGGCGTCGCGGCGAATTCCGGCAGTTCGGTAATCGCGAGCCCCGCAAGCACCGTCGGTAGCAGCGCTTCCACGCTTGTTCCGCGCAGCGCGCCGGCGGGGGGGGCGCGCAGGTTGCACCGTCCTCGCGCGAAAAGCGCCAGACATCGCGCTGGCTGCGATTCACGTAGGTCACGCATGCATGGGCGGCGAGTTCCTGCGGATGTCGCGGGCGGCCATGGCGCGACAGATAGGCAGGCGATGCCGCGACGAAGCGGCGCACGGGTGCGATCAGCCGCGCGACGAGCGACGAGTCCTCCAGGATGGCGATGCGCAGCGCGGCATCGAAGCCCTCGCCAATCAGGTCGGCCTGTACATCGGTGAGATGCAGGTCGACGGAAATCTCCGGATAAGCGTCGAAGAACTCGGGCAGCAGCGGCGCTACCCAGCGTGCGCCGAACGAGGGCGGTGCGGATGTCGCCGGTTGTCGCGTTGCGATGGATCGCCGGCCATTGCGATCTACGGATTGCACCGGACGCCGTCAGCCGGAGATTTCAATCCTCTTGCGCCGGCCCGACAGCAACCCGCGCCGGTTCAGGCTGACGCGGGTTGCTGCCGGGCCGGCCGCTTTTTTGCACAGCCCGCCGCAGCCCCGGTAAAATGCAAGGTTGATCCACGGAAAGCGCCGTGATTTAGCGGAAGAGGATTCCCCGAACATGACTGATCTTCGTCTTACCATGCGGTTCGCTGCAGTGCTCGCCACCGGCGCGCTCGTCGCCGGTTGCGGTACGTCGTCGCCCACGAAAGTGGACTACAAGAGCGACTCGAAATCGAAGGAAGCGTCGCTCGCAGTGCCGCCCAACATGCTCGACGAGACGGCCGATCAGCGTTCGCTGCCGCCGCAGGGCGGCGCGACTTCCCTGTCCGCGCTTCAGCAGGTCCAGCAGGCGGCGCCCGCGACGGACACCGTCGCCCCGGCGGTGCCCGGCATGCATATCCAGCGCGACGGCACCGAAAGCTGGCTCGTGATCGACGGCAAGAGCCCCGCCGATATCTGGCCGCAGGTGCGCCGCTTCTGGCAGGAGCAGGGTTTCCTGCTCGTCGTCGACCAGCGCGCCAAGGGCGTGATGGAAACCGACTGGAACGAAACCCATCCGCAGATCAACGACGGCCTGATCCGCAGCGTGATCTCGAAGGCGATGGGCAATTCGTACGTGACGGCCGAGCGCAACAAGTACCGCACGCGTCTCGATGCGGCACCGAACGGCGGCACCTACGTGTTCATCAGCCAGAAGGGGATGCGCGAGGCGATCACCGGCTCGAACAACGATTCGAGCAAATGGGAGCCGAAGCCGAACGATCCGGCACTGGAAACCGAATACCTGAAGCGCCTGATGGCCGTGCTCGCGCAAAACGAGCAGCGCGCGAAGAACGGCGAGCCGCCAATCGCGAACATCAAGGACAACACGGTGGCGGCGAAGGACAAGAAGGACGACGCCGATGCCTCGTCGAAGGCCGCCGCGGCGATCGCTGCGCAGAACGTCACGCGCACGTCCGCGCAAGGGAACGACGCGGGCGATGCGGCTGCGGTGCCGTCCGAAGTCACGCTCGGCGAACCGTACGACCGGTCGTGGCTGCATGTCGGCCTCGCACTCGATCGCGCGAACTTCACGGTCGACGATCGCGATCGCACGAAGGGCCTGTATTTCGTGCGCTACGTCGATCCGAAGGACCTGAGCTCGGCCGAGCAGGGCTTCTGGAGCCAGTTGTTCCACGGCAAGAAGGAAAAGCAGGCGAAGCAGTATCGCGTCAACGTGAAGGCGCTGACGCCCGACCAGACGCGCGTCGCGGTCGTCGACGATTCGGGGGCGATCGACACGTCGCCGCCGGCTCGCCAGATCATGGGGCTGCTCGTGAATCAGCTGCGCTGATCGCGACGTTTCCCCGTCGGTCCGCACGAAACCCGCCTTCCGGCGGGTTTTTTATTACCGCGCGCCGGCGCGCGCGCATGGGCGAAGGGCTCCGTCCCCTTGTGTGACGTTACGTAACATCCGGGCGTTACGGCGGCAGATCGGGTGTTACATCGTCGTGACCGAAAAAATTCCCCTTATAAATCAAAGGAATGTTCATAAACCCATGTCTGGCACGGAGTCTGCTTTATATGTCGGAATTGCACAGACAGGGAGGATGACGTCAGACACCGGGCGCGCGTCGCGGACGCCCGACCAACGGTATCGACGTCTTCGAATGCCGGCGCAGCGAGCGCCGGCGCAACCGATGACGATCCGCACCGCGTGCGGATCTCGATGGCCCCGTCGCCTATCCTCGTAGGGCGACGGTTTTGCCCGCGCTTCTCTGAAGCGCGGGCTATTTTTTTGGTGCGTGCGCTTTCGCGGCGCGCGGATGTAGTCGGCCGGATTCGCGTATTCTCGGATTTTTTGAATTGGAGGAGTGGGGAATGTCGGAAATCGCTGTCGTCGCGCTGATCGTCGCGAAACCGGGTGCCGAGGAAAAGCTGCGCGGCGTGCTCGAAGGCATCGTCGAGCCGACCCGCAACGAGGCCGGCGCACTGCAATACGACCTGCACCGGGACCTGAAGGAGCCCGCGCGATTCGTGTTCGTCGAGCGGTGGGAGAGCGAGGCGGCGCTGGCCGCGCATGCGCGTTCCGCGCACATCCTCGCTTATCGTGAAGCGGCCGCGGACTGGATCGAGCGTTCCGAAATTCGCGTGCTGTCGAAACTCGTCTGAGCGGGCGGCCGGTCCGCGAACGGCGGCCGCCGAGGGGCGTCAGTGCGACGCGCTGGGCACGTCGAGGATCAGGATGATCGTCCAGTCGGCGTCGCCGTCGTGATGGTACTGGCGTTCCGCGACGATGAACGGCTGCTGCTTGCCCTGCGGGCCGAGGAACAGCACATCGCCCTCCATCGGCAGGCACTCGATCGGCGGCAGCGCGAGAAAGGCGTCGTCCGAGCCGCGCGGCATCAGTTGCTTGATTTTGCGAGTGGCGGCGTCGGTCCACTCGATGTCGAGTTGAATGTTGCTCATGCTGTCCTCCGCACCGGGGTGCGTACGGGTGGAAAAAATCGGTGCGCGACTTTAGCACAGCGTGCCGGCGCCGCAACCAAAAAAGCCGAACCCGGTTGCCCGGATTCGGCTTTTCGCTTGTGCGGTGCAGCCGAACTTACTGGCTGGCAGCGTCTGCCGGAGCGGCCTTGGCGGCTTTCTTGCCGGCCTTCTTCGCGTGATGGGCTGCCTTCTTGCCGTGGTGGTGATGCTCTTCGTGCATCGCCGGCTGAGCGGCTTCGGCCGCTTGCTGCTGTTGCAGCGCCTGAGCGCGCTGCTCGATCTCGGCGATCTTGGCCGGATCGGTGATGGTCTGGATCTGCGTGCTCTCTTGCGCATACGCTGCGCCAGTCAGCGCCGACATCGCAACCAGGATAGCCAGGGACGTCTTCTTCATTGCCTTTACCTCCGCTAAGTGGTGATGAACCCGAGTGTTGCCGTTTTGTCTGGCGACTGCAATCGAGTGCGTGTCGAGTGTAACAAAAGTGACGGATCAGTGTGAATCCGATCGCGGCGCGACGCAAGGCCGCGTTGAAGTCGCGCAACACTTCGCACATTTCGTCATGCGCGTGCCATTCTGCATTGCCACGCGGCTTCAGTGCGCCGGCGCACCGTCAGAACCACCCGAGCAGTCGATAAACATGGAATTGCGCGATGCCGACCAGCTCGTGCAGCGCCTGTTCGGCGTTGACGATGTTCCGCCAGCGCGGCAGCCAGCCCGTCTGCGCGTCCCGACGGTTCGCATAGACGGGTTGCGGATCGATGCCGAAGCGGTGGAAATCGAGCAGCGCGCGGCGCATCTGATACGACGACGTGACGAGAATGCGTGCGTCGTCATGCTGTGAGCGTAGTATAGACGCAGTGAATTTGGCATTTTCGTAGGTGGTGCGGCTGTCCGGCTCGAGGATGAGGTCGGCGGAATCGACGCCCGCGGCAATGAGCCGGCGCCCGTAGACGGCCGCTTCGGTTTCGCCGTGATGCTGCGGATCGCCGCCCGACATCACGACCGTGCATCGCTGGGCCTGCTGTCGGCAGGCATGGTAGAGCGCGGCGGTCTTGCGGATGCGCGCGTCGCCGTCCGGTGGCGGCCGAAGCCCGGTGTCGGTGCGGCGCGTGCCGGCGCCGATGACGATCAGCGTGGTCTTCCCGTGCATGTCCGGGCGCGCAACGGGCACGACGCCGGCCTCGGCCCAGGCGATCAGCGGCGCCGCGAGCCAGCCGGTTGCCAGCAGTCCGAACAGGGCAGCAGCGGCGAGCGCAATGAGTCGCCGCCATTTGCGGAAGAGCATGAAACCGATGAAGAGAAGTACAAATGAATCGAACAGGATCAATTTGATTGGGGTATGGTGTCTTTTTATGGACGGCTGACGATCCGGCCCTGACGCGACGCCGAGAACGTCGAGCCCCAGAATCGGTGGCGGCATCGGCGGGCGGAGATCCCGCCCGGCACGCCGCTTCGCATTGTCGCTGCACTTTAAGAAAGAATCGAGATGGCCACGTATTCCAATGAAGCGGTGCTCGACGCATTGAGACGAGTGCAGTACCGCCAGGTACCGTGGGCGCGCCGCCCAGGCGTGTTCGAGTATCTCCGGTCGCTCGGGCTGATGGACACGGTCAGGCAGAAGACCGTCGCGCCCGCGCCGGGTTTCCATGCACCGGTCGACATCGCGGTGCTGACCGACAACGGTCGAGCCGAGTTCGCGCGCCTGGAGCGCGAAGAGAAGCTGATCGCCTGGACCGATCGCCGTATGGACGACTACGTGCTCAGCGATGCGAGCGCCGTGTCGATTCTCGAAAGCAGGCTGTAGCGACGCTTCGAGCCTGTCCCGCCTCCCGTCGGCGTGCCGGCGGCGCCAAAAAAAAGCCCGTATCACGAGGATACGGGCGTACCGGATACTTTTGCTGTTGCCACGCTGTGCTCATGGCAACGATGTGACCCGGCGCACGGCCGGACAGTTCCCGACTGCGGGCATTTTCTTTGACGAAACCGGGCGTTTACGGATGACGCGGCAGGTCGGCGGGTTGCGAGCCGACGCGCGCGCGCGCATTGCTTGCGATGTCGCCGCGCAGGTCGCCGCGCGGGACGGTCTGCCGGCCGGCCGGGCCGCCGGGCGGCTGCTGGTGCATCAGGGCGCTGCGATGATCCTGCTGGCGATGGGGTGGTTTGGTGCGATCGTCCGCACGCGCGGGAGCGGTCAGCGCCAGCGAAATGACAATGCCGCATGCGACGAGCAGTGACATTGTTTTCATGGCGGGCTCCCTTCAAGCCGTCGGCGCGGCCTGTTGATATGTCGCTAAGGTAAGCGCGGGAGTGCAGGCATGCTGTAAATAATGGTAAATAGATGTATCGCTGCACGACAGCCGTAATCGATGGCCGCGCAGGCACCGCGAAAAGATCGCGCCGCAGAATGGAATCGGGCGGCCGAAGCCGCCCGATCGAGTCTGCATCACGCCATCTTGACCGGCGCGCGCCAGGATTCCGGATTGGTCCAGAAGGCGCCGCGCAGCCGATCGCGGCTCGGCGGCGCGGGCGGCTTGGCCGCGCTCGCGCCGATGCGCCCGCGCAGCGAGATCTGCCGGCCGCTGGTGCCGAGTCGCTTGACGATTTCCGCGAGCGTGCCGTCGGCCTGCCATTCGTCGAAGCGGCGGCGGCAGGTCGGCGGAGACGGATAGCGGCCCGGCAGCTTCGACCAGCCTTCACCGGTCGACAGCACCCACAGTACGGCATTCACCACCGAACGGGCCTCTACGCGGGGGCGGCCGCGCCGCTCACTGCGTGCAGGTTCCGAGCAAAACAGACCCTCGACCAGCGCCCATTCGTTATCTCTTAAATCGTCGAACAGCATCATGTCCTCACCTCAGCGAAGCTAACTCCGATGCGCTGCCATGCGCCGCGCACTCTTCAGGCACTCGAGCGTCGAGTGCCGGGTGGGGGCGTCCGGTAAGCCGGTAGCGGGGTTACAGCATTCCGTCCGACGAAACCTTGCCCTGTGCGCCATGTAATGCACGAAGCGTGCCATGTCCGAGGTGAATCCCTCGAGAGCCGCTTGGCAGCGAGCCGACGGCCATGTCAGCTAGGGGCGTATAAGACGCCAAAATGACCCGGCAGCAAATCGGGACAATCACCAATCTTGTGCAATTCGCCCGTACTACGTGCGTTTGCGCGCATATTGCACCGCAGCGAAACATGCGCGTTCCACACCGATTCAGGCATCGCACGGGGTGCGCGCATTAGAATCGCGCATCGATATCGACGATTGATGAGGTCAGGAGATGAACGTCACGCTGCGCCAGCTTCGCGTATTCATCGAGGTTGCGCGGCTCAGGAGTTTCAGTCGCGCGGGCGACGAGATCGGGCTCACGCAGTCCGCGGTCAGCCGCTGCGTGCGTGAACTGGAGGCCGAACTGGGGCTGAAGCTGATCGACCGCACGACCCGCGACGTGCAGTTGACCGACGTCGGCGCGAACCTGATCGCAAGCGTGTCGCGGCTGATCGACGATCTCGACGATACGCTGCGCGAGATCCGCGAGATCGGTGAACAGCGCCGCGGGCGCGTGATCGTCGCGGCCAGCCCGACGATCGCATGCCGCCTGATGCCGCGTGTGGTGGCGTCGTGCGAGCGGCAGTTCCCGTTCGTCACGCTCGGCCTGCGCGACGACGTGCAGAGCGACGTGCTGCGCAGGGTGAAGTCGAGCGAAGTCGATTTCGGCGTCGTGATCGGGCCGCTCACCGTCGCCGATCTCGTCTGCGAGCCGCTGATGACCGATTCGTTCTGCCTGATCGCGCGCGCCGATCATCCGCTTGCGGCGCGCACCGAAGTGCCGTGGACCGCGCTGAACGGCGAGCGCCTCGTGCTGCTCGATCATGCGTCCGGAAGCCGGCCGCTGATCGACGCGGCGCTGGCCGCCCATCACGTCAGTGCGACGGTCATGCAGGAGCTCGGGCATTCGGCGACCGTGTTCGGGCTCGTCGAGGCGGGCATCGGCGTGAGCGTGCAGCCGTGGCTGTCGCTGCCGCTGCCGGCCGGCTCGACGCTCGTCGCGCGGCCGCTCACGCCGCGCACCGAGCGTACCGTCGAGCTGGTGCGGCGCCGCGACCGGTCGCTGTCGCCTGCTGCGCAGGCGATCTGGGAGCTGGTGAGGCAGATGCCGGCGCGGGCCGAGGATCTCGACTGACGCGCGCCGTTGCGGCCGGCCGCCGGTACACTACGCGGATCGTGTTCCCCGACGGTGGCCCCGATGTTGGATTCCGCAGATTCCCGTCCGGCAGCGGACGTGCCGGCGGCGCGCGGTGCGGTGCAGGCGCTGCGTCCGTCGCTGATCCGCGAAGTGGCGAACGCCGGTTTCGGCGTGCCCGACGTGCTGCCGTTCTGGTTCGGCGAGTCGGACCGCGTGACGCCGGACTTCATCCGCGATGCGGCGGCTTCCGCATTGCGCGACGGCGCGACGTTCTACACGCATAACCTCGGCACCGGATCGCTGCGCGCGGCGATCGCCGCATACGTGAGCGCCCGGCACGGCGCGACGGCGGTCGAGGCAGTGGCCGTAACGAGTGCCGGCGTGAGCGCGCTGATGCTCGCATCGCAGCTGCTGGTCGGCCCCGGCGACCGCGTCGTCGCGGTCACGCCGCTGTGGCCGAATCTCGTCGAGATTCCGAAGATCCTCGGTGCGCAGGTCGAATGCGTGCCGCTCGCCTACTGCAGCGACGGCTGGCAACTCGACCTCGACCGGCTGCTCGATGCGCTGACGCCCGGCACGCGGATGCTGCTGGTCAATTCGCCGAACAATCCGACCGGCTGGACGATGTCGCGCGACGATCAGCAGGCAGTGCTCGCGCGTTGCCGTCGTCACGGCACCTGGCTGGTCGCCGACGAGGTGTACGAACGGCTCGCCTTCGGTGCGCCCGGTGCGCCGTCGTTCCTGGATATCGCGTCGCGCGACGAACGGGTCGTCGTCGTGAACTCGTTTTCGAAGGCGTGGGCGATGACGGGCTGGCGGCTCGGGTGGCTGGTCGCGCCGGCGTCGGTGATGGACGACCTGTCGAAGCTGGTCGAGTACAACACGTCGTGCGCGCCCGGTTTCGTGCAGGCTGCCGCCGAAGTCGCGCTGCGCGACGGCGAGCCGTTCGTGCAGTCGTTCGTCGCGACGCTGCGCGATGCGCGCGACCATTTGGTCGCCGCGCTGCGGACGCTGCCGGGCGTCGAGGTCGCGCCACCGCCCGGCGCGATGTACCTGTTCCTGCGGCTGCCGGGCGCAGGCGACAGCCTGGCGTTCTGCAAGGCGCTGGTGCGCGACGCGGCGCTCGGTCTTGCGCCCGGGTGCGCATTCGGGCCCGAAGGGGAAGGCTTCGTCCGCTGGTGCTACGCGTGCGATCCGGCGCGGCTCGATGCGGGCGTCGAACGCCTGCGCCGGTTCCTCGCGGATCGTGGCGCAGCAAGCTGAAGCGGGGCCGGAGCGCGAGCGGCCGGCCGTTCGACTCATCTTTACGCACCGGGCAATTTTGCGTAATATGGCGCTCAGTCACGCGGCTCCGTCGTTGAGTCGTGCTGTTCCGTCCGGTTTGGGCCTGGCTTGAAGTTGGTGCGCCGCCCCCGGTTCGTGCTCCCATCAATATGACCGATCAGAATCGGGCGAGCGCGTCTTCCGTTCCTTTCGTCTGTTTGTTGATCCGGTTCGTTTGACCACAGGGTCTGGCCTAGCTGCATGAATACCCAAGAGGCGAAGATCGTCCTCGAGACTGCTTTGATCTGCGCGCAGGAGCCGCTTAAGCTCGGCGATTTGCGCAAGCTCTTTGCCGACGGCGTGTCGGCTGACACGGTCCGCACGTTGCTCGAAGATCTGAAACAGGATTGGTCCGGCCGCGGCGTCGAACTGGTTGCGCTGGCGAGCGGATGGCGCTTTCAGAGCAAGCCGGCGATGCGTCATTTTCTGGATCGGCTGCATCCGGAGAAGCCGCCGAAGTATTCGCGCGCGGTGCTCGAGACGCTCGCGATCATCGCGTACCGGCAGCCGGTCACGCGCGGCGACATCGAAGAGATTCGCGGGGTCACCGTCAATACGCAGGTGGTCAAGCAGCTCGAGGATCGCAACTGGATCGAGGTGATCGGGCATCGCGACGTGCCGGGACGGCCTGCGCTGTATGCGACGACCAAGCAGTTCCTCGACGATCTGGGACTGAAGGCGCTCGACGATCTGCCGGCGCTCGAGGAGCCTGCCGCGAACATCGAGGCCGCGCTGCTCGCGCAGCAGGCGATGGACTTCGACGGCGATGCACCGATTGCGGGCGATGCGTCCGAATCCGGCGACGACGCGGCGGCCGATGCGTCGTCGGTCGTGGCCGGCGAAACGGCTGCCGCGCAGCCGGCCGAATTGCACGGCGACGCCGAGACGGACGTCGCGTCGACGCAGGAATTGCAAAACCGCGATACGCTCGGGGCGGATCGCGGGCAAACCGAACAGGGCGGCGCCGAAGCAGCGCCGGCCGGTGTGCAGCCGGTGCCGCTGCACGCGGAATCGAACGAGGAAGATCGCAAGCCGGCCGCCGATGCGGCTGCCGGGGGCGGGACGGAAGCGGCCGGCGACACGTCCGGCGAGGCCGGTCGGGCCGACGCGTCCAGTACCCGTCTCGCGGGCGGCGAGATGCTGGACGACACGTCCGACAGTCTCGCCGATGCCGTACGAAGCGCCAGCGCGCCGATCGGCGCGGACGCGCTGCCGGACGACGAAGCAGAACCCGAACAGCGTCGCGCCTGATCGCGGCCGACTTCTTGCCGCGCCCTCTCCGGGCGCGAGACCTGACATTTTGAGGTTGTTTTGACTGATATCCACGATATTGAATCGTCCGCGCCTGCCGTGCAGGCGGCGCGCGCCGACGATGCGCCGGAGCAGGACGCTCCGGCCGCGGGCGGCGACGAG
>NZ_CABVPP010000065.1 GCF_902499075.1 Burkholderia pseudomultivorans
CGGACATCCGATCGTGCGCGCGTTGCCAAAACGCAACGCATGAAAAGACGCGCGAGACGGCAGCAATGCCTTATCTCGCGGGGCCGTGGCCGTGTCTTACATTAGCGTAATCTATGGACACGATTAGCAGTTTTTAAGGGCTTCAACAGCAGCTGGTTCGGACGAATCGCGGGCCGCTATCGGATGACAGTCGAAGAGGCGTGGGAGGCCAATGGACTTGGTTCGTTGCCGGCCTTGACCAATGCAGTATGGATTATGTTCCCGCCGTTGGACGAGACCACCATGCACAAACTGGCCGTGTTGGCTCGCATCGACGTTGTGACACTCGACCGAATTCAGACGCCGGAGGGCTGGATGACGCCGAGACGGCGCTTGCCATACTGCTACCGCTGCCTCGTGATCAACCCGGTTGACGTCAGTACCCCCTATTGGCGGCGGGCATGGCTTGACCCGGCCATTCGGAACTGCGGCGAGCACGGTACGCCGCTTGAAACGGTTCCACCATTTGTGTTTCATCGCGGCTCTGTTGCGTAAATCAGCTCGGGGCGAAACTACCCCAAACCCCAGACGGACTTATGCCATAGCTGCCGCAGCGACCGTATTCGGCCGGCCGAGCTGGCTGAAGCGGTTGAGCAACGCCGCACGGATCTGCAACTCGACCACTTGGCGTTCAAACGTGCGGGCAGCCACGCGATCCCCCAGGCGTTTGAAGCAGTGCATTTTCGTTTCCACCAAGCTTCGGCGATGATATCGGCTCCAGCGCTTCCACAGCCTGCGCCCGAGATATTGGCAGGCTCGCAGCGCCTCGTTTCGGGCCGCTGCCCCGGCACGCCCCGGTTTCCAGAATTGGGCGTTGCGACGAGGCGGGATAATCGCCTGGGCACCGCGCGCCGCTATTGCGGCATGGCAGAGTTTGGTATCGTAGGCGCCGTCACCGCCGACACTCGCTATCGGTTCGTCGGCCGGAATTTGTTTGAGCAACTCGGGCAGCATCGGGGCATCGCCCACCGCATTGCTGGTGACCTCGATACCGCGAATCTCCAGGGTATTCGCATCGACGGCCAGATGCACCTTACGCCACTGGCGGCGGTAGTCGGCGCCGTGTTTCTGGGTCTTCCATTCGCCTTCGCCCAGGAACTTCACGCCCGTACTGTCGACCAGCAGATCCAGTCCGCCATGCCGCGGCTGATAGCTCAGTTGCGCTTGCAGGTTGCGCTGACGACGGCATACCGTACTGAAGTCCGGCACCGGCCAGTCTAGCCCCGCCAGCTTGAGCAGGCTCTCCACCAGACCCAACGCCTGGCGCAAAGCCAGGTTGAACAGATATTTGACGCTGAGACAGAATTGAATCGCGGCATCCGAATACCGCTGCTGACGCCCCCGTTTGCCGCTGGCCGCCGCCAGCCACTGCATGCCCGGGTCAAGCCAGATCCCCAGGGAGCCCCGCGCCTTCAGCGCAGCGTTGTACTGCGACCAGTTCGTCGTGCGGTAGCGCACCGGCGTCTTCTTCTTGAGAGTCATGCGGCAAGCCTACCATCGGGCCGCGACCATTTGCGCAACAAAGCCGCCCGACACACAAACGCATCGAGCGGGAATACGGACGAACGTCAGCCGACAATGCTGACGCCACCGTCGATGAATATCGTGTTGCCGGTGATGCGCCGCGCATACGGCGTCGCCAGATACGCGCACGCAAAGCCCACATCCATGATGTCGACCAGTTCGCCGAGCGGCGCGCGCTGGCGTGCTTCGTTGAGCAACAGATCGAAATCCTTGAGGCCCGATGCCGCTCGCGTCTTGAGCGGCCCCGGCGAAACCGGATGAACGCGAATGCCGCGCGGGCCGAGTTCGTAGGCGAGATACCGGCACGCCGCCTCGAGCGCCGCCTTGACCGGCCCCATCAGGTCGTAATTCGGCACGACCCTGGACGCACCCAGGTAGCTCATCGCAAACAGCGTCCCGCCCTGGTCCATCAGCGGTGCCGCCAGCCGCGCCAGCCGGATGAACGAGTGGCACGACACGTCCATCGCCGTCGCGAACCCTTCCGCGGAACTGTTGATCAGGCCGCCCTGCAGGTCCGCCTTCGGCGCGAATGCGATCGAGTGGAGCGCCACGTCGAGCCGGCCCCACGTGTCGCGGATCGCGTCGAACAGCGATTCCATTTCACCCGGCTTCGACACGTCGAGCGGCATCAACAGCGTGGCCCCGAGTTCGCGCGCGAGCGGCTCCACATAGGTTTTCGATTTTTCGCTCGCGTAGGTGATCGCCAGCTCGGCGCCCAGCTCGCGAAACGCGCGCGCGCATCCGTAGGCGATCGAATGCTCGTTTGCGATGCCGAGGATCAGCACCTTTCGGCCCGCGAGGGGCAGGTTCGGCGTGTCTTCCATTCAGATCTCCAGCAGATCGAGAGTGTGCGACGCGATCATCCGCTCCTCGTCGGTCGGAATGACCCACGCCGACACCACGCTCCCGGCCGTGATGATACGCGGCCCGTGGCGCGCGTTCGCCGCCGGGTCGAGCGATACGCCAAGCCAGGCCGCCGCGCGACAGATCCGTTCGCGCACCGCGGCGGAATGCTCGCCGACCCCGGCCGTGAAGACGATGCTGTCCAGTCCGCCCAGCGCGGCCGCGAGCGATCCGAGCTCACGCGACACCCGGTAGCAGAACAGCTCGACCGCATTGGCCGCGGCAGGATCGTCGCTGGCGAGCAGCGTCCGCATGTCGCTCGAGATGCCGGATACGCCCAGCAGGCCGGAACGCTTGTACAGCAGCGTCTCGATCGCGCGGGCGTCCATGTGCTGATGATCCATCAGCCACACCAGCACGCCGGGGTCGACGGTTCCCGAGCGCGTGCCCATCGGCAATCCGTCGACCGCGGTAAAGCCCATCGTGCTCGCCATGCTCCTTCCGTTCGCAAGTGCGGCCATGCTCGCGCCGTTGCCCAGATGCATCACCACGGTCTTGCCGCGCGCGGCCCGCTCGTCGTAGCGCGCCAGCACCGATGCGATGTACTCGTACGACAAACCGTGGAAGCCGTAGCGCCGCACGCCCTGCTCCGTGATCTCGCGCGGTAGCGCGAATTGCGTCGCGACCGCCGGCTGCCCGTGGTGGAACGCGGTGTCGAAGCAGGCGACCTGCGGAAGATCCGCGCGCCGCGCGGCGATGATCCGGAGCGCGGCCAGGTTGTGCGGCTGGTGCAGCGGGGCCAGCGGGACCAGCGCCTCCAGGTCGGCGATCACCTCGTCGTCGATGCGCACAGGCCTCGCATAGTGGCTTCCGCCGTGCACGATCCGATGGCCGACGCCGATCGCGGTATAGCCGGCGGCGTGGCCATGCAGCCAGTCGAACAGGAAGGCGATCGCGCCACTGTGGCCCAGCCGGAAGCCTTCAGGCCAGCGCTTCTCGTCAAGCGGCGCGCCCTGCGCGTCCGTGACATGGACCTGCGGATGCGTGTCGATTTCCTCGAAATTGCCGTGACAGACGGGATCGAGCGCGCTCCCGCTCACCGCGAAGACGGAAAACTTGAGGCTCGACGAACCCGCGTTGACGACCAGAATGACGTCCATGGTCCCTCGGCTCAGTTGACGACCGCGCGCAACGGGTCGCGCCGCCAGAGCGCGACCAGGGCCGCCACCGCGCATGACGCAAGCCGCGCGACCACCGAATCGGCCCGGCTCGTGAGGATCACGGGCACGCGCGCGCCGAGCACGATGCCGGCCGCGTCGGCGCCCGCCAGAAACGACAGGCTCTTCGCCAGCATGTTGCCCGCCTCGAGATCCGGCACGACCAGCACGTTCGCGTGCCCGGCGACCGGCGAATCGATGTGCTTGAGCCGGGCGGCATCGACGTTGATCGCGTTGTCGAGCGCGAGCGGGCCGTCGAGAATGCCCCCTTCGATCTGGCGCCGGTCCGCCATCTTGCACAGCGCCGCGGCATCGAGCGTCGACGGGACCTTCGGGTTGACCGTTTCCATCGCGGACAAAATCGCGACGCGCGCGGCCGGAAATCGCAGCGCATGGGCAAGGTCGATCGCATTCTGCACGATGTGGACCTTGTCCTCGAGCGTCGGCGCGATGTTGACCGCCGCGTCGGTGATGATCAACGGATCGTCGTGACCGGGCACGTCCATCACGAAGCAGTGGCTGATGCGGCGCGCGGTGCGCAATCCGGTGTCGTGCGCGACGACCGCGCTCATCAGTTCGTCCGTGTGCAGCGACCCTTTCATCAAGGCCTGTGCGCGTCCCTCGCGCACGAGGCGCACGGCCGTATCGGCCGCCGCGTGGCTGTGCGGCGCATCGACGAGCTGCAGATCCGCGATGTCCAGCCCGCTCTCGCCCGCCACCGCGACGATCCGGTCCGACGGGCCGACCAGGATCGGCTGGATCAAGCCAAGTTGCGCGGCCTCGACCGCGCCGCGGAGCGAACTCTCATCGCACGGATGGGCAATCGCCGTCGGCGTCGGCGGCAACGTCTTCGCGAACGCGATCAGGCGCGCGTATTTCTCTCGTTTGTTTTCCATGGGGATCCTCAGGCGGCTTCGGTCGACTTTCCGCGCTTGTTGGGCTTCTCGCCCGCATCCACGCCGAGCACGCGGGCGACGCGCGCAAGACGTTCCTGTTGGTCGGCCGGGATCTCGCCGCGCGCAGCCGCAAGGCAGGCATCGACGGTCTGCAGTTGCGCGCGCGTCGCGCGCTGGAGTTGCGCGACGGGCTCGGCCGGCACAGCATCTTCGCGTCTCCATGCGCGCCGAGCGCCGCGCCGCCCGGCGCTCACCGTCGCGCGGCAGCGTCGAATATCGCCAGAGCGTGCCGCAGGTCCACCTGCTCCTCTTCGCCGAGCGGATCGCCGGCCGTGAACACCTGCTCCAGCGCATCGCCCAGCCGGCGGATTTCGTTCGGCTCCGATCGCGCCAGCAACTGCGGAATCGCGGCCATCGCCGCGTCGAGATCGAGGCGCATCAGGTTCGTCTGCTGCCGCACGATGATCCGGAACGCCTCGATGAGGTTCGCCTTGCGACGCGACGATCGCTTGACTGCGCCCGACTCGTGAAGGCGCAGCGCGAGATTGAAGCGGCGCTCGTCGATTTCCGGACGATGCCGCAGCACGTAGAAGATCGCCCGCAGCGCCGCCTCGATCAGGCCGCCTTCGTCGATGGCCGAGCGCAACTCGGCGAGCTTTTGGTCGACGAACTGACGATGCTCAGGCGAAACGCTCGGATACGGACGCGGCGGCCGGTCGTCGGCCGCCCTTTGCCCGACGAGCGCCTGCAGCCACGGCGAACCGTATACGGCCTCGAACGTCTGCTCGTAGGCGGCGTCGCGCAGATCGCGCCACTGGTCCAGCACCGCCTCGATCGCATCCGACACGCGCTCCTGGGCCTGCCAGGCCGGATTGTCGGCGAGCACCTGCGTCCGGTTCGCGCGAACGTCGCCGGCGACGGCCGACACCCATGCGGCGAGCGGATTGCTGTCCGACCACCATTCGTAACCCACGCGCAGCGGATGCAGGGTTTCGAGGCGGCGCGCCGATTCGGGCGTCACGCACGCGCGGACCCACGGCTGCACGAAGGTCCGGTAAAGCCCGAGATTGATGTCCGAGCAGCGCGCGGCGGTGTCGAAGCGGCGGTCGCTCTGCGGGTCGGGCTGCACGATCTCGCGAATGTCGTCCAGCTTGCGCGGCTTCACGTCGAGCAGAAATTCGCCCTCGACCGGGGCGGGCTGAACGTTCTGCTCGGGGTTCGCGCCGATCGTGGCCTCGTAGATTCCGGACGGCAGCAGGTCGATGAGGTCGATGTTCGCCGCGAACTTCCGGTGCTCCTTGCGCCCGACGCCGCCCGACACGAATATGCCGAGATGGCCGATGCTCTCGTGCGTTGCGTACACGATGGTCTGGTCATGCGTCAGCACGTCCATGTCGTCGCGATACAGATCGGTGATCCAGCCGAGCGCCTGCGGCGGCGGCGTGATGTTGTCGCCGTACGAGCAGAACACGACGATCGGCGAGCGGATGTTGCGCAGGTCCAGGCGGATGCCGTCCGACGTGATCAGCTCCGCGGTGGCCAGGCGGTTGCCGACGAACAGGTTGTCGACGATGTACTGCATTTCCACGTCGTTGAGAAACACGTGCCCGCCCCAGTATTCCTCGAAGTCGAGGAAGCGCCCGGCCTCGGTATCGACTTTCGAATAGAGGTTGTACTGCTTGGTCCAGAGCGTGTTGGCCGGATTCAGGTTTTCGAAGTTCTGCACGAGCCAGGCGCCGTCGAAGCGCCCCGCGCCCAGGTCGCTCGTCAGCGCGGTCAGCCACGAGCCGCCGAGCAGGCCGCCGGCGTAGCGCATCGGGTTCCTGCCCTTCCAGCCGGCCCAGTACGAGACGGGCGAACCGGCGACGATGATCGGGCCGAACAGCTCCGGGCGCATGGCCGCCGTCATCAGGATCTGCCAGCCGGCCTGGCAGTTGCCGATGACCGCCGGCTTGCCCTGGCTGTCCGGGTGCCGCTCGATGACCTTTTCGAGGAACGCCGCTTCGGCGCGCATCACGTCCTCGACCGTCTGCCCCGGCACCGGGTCGGGAAGAAAGCCGACGAAATAGCACGGATGGCCCGCGCGCAGCGCCGCGCCCACTTCGCTGTCGGGCTTGAAGCCGCCGATGCCGGGCCCATGCCCGGCACGCGGATCGACGACCACGAACGGGCGCTTGGTCTCGTCCGTCGGTGCATCGGCATGGGGCAGGATGCGCACGAGCCCGTAGTTCACCGGTTTCGGCAGGTCGAGCCCGGACAGGATCAGTTCGCAGGGGAAATGCAGGACGTTGGGGACTTTCTCCGCCAGATGCGCGTTGTACCGGTTGCCGCGCTCGCGCATCACGTCCGCGTACAGGATGCCGCGCTGCCACGCGTCGGCCAGGTAGGACGACATCGCGCCCCACGGGAACAGGCTGTCCCGCAGGAACGGGAAGCACGTCGATTCAACGGCTTCGGCTGCTTGGTCGATCGTTTCCATGAATACCCCTTTTGTCGTCCGTCGCCGGCGAACCGGCCGGACTGGACTGACGGTTCAGTTGTTCGTTCCCGCGCGCGGCCTCCCGGCCCCGCTTCGCTCGCCACGCCAGCTTCGCGCCGGCCGCTCACGTCTTGCCGGGCGATGCCTCGTCGCCGCTCGACCAGCCGCCGCCGAGCGCGAGATACAGCCGCACCGTCGCGAGCGCCTCGCCGGTCTGCGACTGCACCAGTTCGTCTTCGCGCCGCAGCGCGTCGATGCGCGCATCGAGCACGTCCTGCAACGTCCGCCGGCCGCCTTCGTAAAGGCGCCGGGCCTCGTCCGCGTTGCGGCGCGCGATCTCGAGCGTCGCCACCAGCCGCTCGCTGCGCTGGTCGAAGCCGTGACGCACGCCATACGCGCTGTCGACTTCCTCGAGCGTCTGCAGCAGCGTCTTGTCGTGCTGCGCGAGCGCGGCCTGCAGGCGCGCATCGTTGGCCTCGATGTTCGAGCGGATGCGCCCCGCGTTGAAGATCGGCAGGTCGGCGCCGATGCCGATCAACCCGCCCGTGCCGCTCAGCCCCGGCAGGCCGTCGAGATGCACGCGGCCGTCGAGGCCGACGAACGTCAGATAGAAGCGCGGCAGCAGGTCGGCTTTCGCGCTGCCGAGCCGTGCGGCCTGCGCGCGCACCATCGCCGCCGTCGCGCGCACGTCGGGCCGGCGCTCCAGCACCGCCGACGGCAGCTCGCCCGCCGGCACGGCCGGCACCCGAAACGGCCCCGGCGCGGCCAGCGGCGCGGCCTGTTGCGGAGGCTGGCCGGCGAGGATCGCGAGCCGCCGCCTGCGCACGTCGATCTGGCTCGCCAGCGCGGGACGCTCGGCCTCGCGCGCGACGATCTGCTCGTTCACGCGCGCCACGTCGTAGCGCGTGGCCTGCCCGGCACGAAACCGCGCGTCGGTATAGCGTTGCAGCGCATGCAGCGTGACGAGGCTGCGATCGAGCAGATCGAGCCTGCGCTGCAGCCCTTGCGCTTCCAGGTAGTTCTGCGCGACGTCGCCCGCGATCGCGACGCGCGTGCCGCGCAGCTTTTCCTGTGCGGCGTCGGCCAGCAGCGCGGCGGCCTGCGCGTCGCTCGCGCGGCGGCCGAAGATGTCGACTTCCCACCCGGCCGTGATGCCGCCCGCATAACTGTCGAGATCGGGCGAACCGTCGGGCACCTGCGACGGATCGCGCAGGTTGCCGAAGCCGTGGACGCCGCCCGCCCGCGCGGACAGCGACGGATAGCGCGCCGATTCGGCGACCGCCGCGAGCGCGCGCGCCTCGCGCACGCGCGCCTGCGCGACGCGCACATCCGTGTTCGCCTGCAGCGCGTCCTCGACATGTCGGGCAAGCGCGGGATCCTGCCATTGCGACCACCAGTGCGCGAGGTCGGCTTGCGTGCCGTCCGCCGCCGGCACTTGCTCGAACGCGGCGGGAACGTCGCGCTGAGGCGGCACGTCGACCTTCACGATCGACGTGCAGGCGGCGAGCATCGCCGCCGCGATCGCGGCGGCCACGGCGGCGCCCTCTCGCCGGCGCGACGCACGCCCCGGCGCGCGATCCGGCACACGGCGCGCATCGGCACCCGTCGCGGGTCTCGCGCAAGCGTTCTGAATGATTCTGAAGTCGGTCATCGGCGATTCAACCTTGTTGCGCGAGCATCGAGCGGAAGCGCACGAGCGCCAGCGCGAGGAAAAGTCCGCCCGCCGCGGCGATGCCCAGCAGGCGCGGCCATACGATGTCGATGCCCGCGCCGCGGAACAGGATGGACTGGGTGAGCGCGACGAACTGTGTCGTCGGCAGCAGCTTCACGAACGGCTGCATCGCGACCGGCATGCTCTGCACCGGCGTCGCGGCCCCGGACAGCAGATACGCGATCGCATAGGTCGGGACGGCGAGCAGCCCGAACTGCGGCATCGCGGGCGCGAGCGTCGCGAGCCACATGCCGAGCGCCGTCACCGAGAACAGGTAGAGCGCGGTGCCCAGCGCGAACAGCGCGATCGATCCCTGCAGCGGCACTTTCAGCCACAGATTCACGACGAAGCACAGCGACAGCAGCGACACGACGAAGATCACCGAGCCGTTCGCGATGATCTTCGCGACGGCGATCTCGCTCGCGCGCACCGGCATCACGAGCAAGTGCTCGATCGTGCCGTGCTCGCGCTCGCGGATCACCGCGGCGCCGACCAGGATGATCGACAGCACCGTGATGTCGATGACGATCTGCATGGTCGACGTGAACCAGTACGATTCCGTGTTGGGATTGAACTGCACGCGCACGACGGCATTCACCGGCAGCCGCGCATCGAGGTTGCGCGCGCGCAGGAACGCGAACGTCTCGGTCGTGAAGATCTGCTGCAGGTACGCGGTGCCGAGGCCCGCCTGCGTCATCGCGGTCGCGTCGACCAGCACCTGCACCGAAGGCGAACGGCCCGCCAGCACGTCCGCCTCGAAGCGCGGCGGGATCTCGACCGCGAAAATGTAGCGGCCCCGGTCGAGCTCGGCGTCGATGTCCTGCCGGCCGACGTCGACCGGCGGCTTGAAATACGGCGGCTGGATCGCCGCGCGCAACTGCCGCGACAGCTCCGAGTGGTCGCCGTCGATGATCGCCACCGACGCGTTCGACACTTCGGCCTTGATCCCCTTCGCGACCGAGTAGACGGCGAGCGTGAACGCGAACACGATCAGCGCCATCAGCGTCGCATCGCTGAACAGGCTGAAGATCTCCTTGCGGCTGAGCCGCGCGACATTCTTGAACCATTGCGTCACGGCTAGGCCTCCTGCTTCGGCAACAGGCAATACGCGCCGATCAGGTAGAGCAGCGCGAAGCCCGACAGCGCGGCGTACATCGTGCCGAAGTGCGCGGCGCCCAGGCCCTTCGTGAAGCTGCCCAGGCTCACGAGCTGGAACCACGACGACGGAAAGCCGAGGCCCGCCCAGTAGCTGCTCCCGGTGAGCGTCGACACCGGATAGAGCAGCCCGGAGAAATTGACCGACGGAATCAGGCACAGAATCGCGGTGCCGAAAATCGCCGCGACCTGGGAGCGCACGAACGTCGACACGAGCAGGCCGAGGCCGGTCGCCGCGAACACGAACAGCAGCGCGCCGATCGAGAGCGCGACGAACGATCCCTTCAGCGGCACGCCGAGCACCGTGACGGTCAGCGCGACGAGCACGAGGTAGCTCACCATCGCGAGCCCCACGTAAGGCGCCTGCTTGCCGAGCAGGTACTCGCCGACGCCCGCCGGCGATGCATAGAGATTCGTGATCGAGCCCATCTCCTTCTCGCGCACGACGCCGAGCGCGGTCAGCATCGTCGGGATCAGGATCAGCGCGAGCATGATGACGCCGGGCGTAATCGCATAGATGCTGCGGAATTCCTCGTTGTAGATGAAGCGCGACTCGACCGACACCGGCAGTGCGGGCATCGCGACGCTCGCATGACGGATTTCCTTGCCGACGTAGTCGAGCAGCACCGCGTTCACGTAGGTGCCGATCGTCGCGCCGGGGAACGGGCTGGAGCCATCGACATGGAACGACAGCTCGGGCCGGCGCCCGGCGAGCAGGTCGCGGCCGAAGTCCGGCGGAATCTCGACGACCAGCTGCGCGTCGTCGGCCTGCAGCAGACGGTGCGCTTCGCCGTCGGTGTACACGTGGCCGGTCGGCACGAAGTAGCGCGAGCCGGAAAACTGCTCGACCAGGGTACGGCTTTCGAGGCTATGGTCGCGATCGAGCACCGCGAACCGCACGTTCTCCACGTCGAACGACACGCTCCATGCGGCGGCGAGCAGCAGCACCACCGGGCCGAGCAGCGCGAACGCGAGCCGCAGCCTGTCGCGCGCGAGTTCCAGCGACTCGCGGCGCGCGAAGGCCCAGATGCGCGCGAGCGAGCCGGCGGTGGGGGCTGTGGTGGGCGTTGCTTCGGGGGCCCCTTCGGCTGTCGCTTTGCCGGTTGCTTCGGCTGTCGCTTCGGCCGTCGCGTCCGCCTGAGCGTCAGGTCGCGCCGCATCCGGCTGGCGCGAGGCCGGCGCCGTCGCGCCGGCCGCCTCGGCTTCTTCGAGACAGGCCACGAACGCCTCTTCGAGCGTCGACGCGTGACGCTGCTCGCGCAATTCCTCCGGGCTGCCCACGGCGAGCACGCGGCCGCGGTGCATCAGCGAAATGCGGTCGCAGCGCGCCGCCTCGTTCATGAAGTGCGTCGAGATGAAAATGGTCACGCGTTCCTCGCGCGACAACTGGATCAGGTGCCGCCAGAACATGTCGCGCGCGCCGGGATCGACGCCCGAAGTCGGTTCGTCCAGGATCAGCACTTCCGGCTTGTGCAGGCATGCGGCCGCGAGCTGCAACCGCTGGCGGATGCCGAGCGACAGCGCGGCGGGCCGCTCGTCGGCGCACGGCTGCAGCTCGAAGCTCGCCAGCGACCGCTCGACGGCCTCACTCGCGCGCTCGCCCTCCATCCGGTAGAGCTTCGCGTGCAGGTCGAGGTTCTGCCGCACCGTCAGCTCCTCGTACAGCGAGAACGACTGCGACATGTAGCCGACCTTCATCCGCGTGTTCATGTCGGTCGCGTCGATCGGCTTGCCGAGCAGCGTCGCGGTCCCGCTCGTCGCGTCGAGCAGGCCCGTCAGCATCTTCATCGTCGTCGTCTTGCCGCAACCGTTCGAGCCGAGAAAGCCGAAGATCTCGTTGCGCTCGATCCGGAAGCTCACGTGATCGACCGCGACGAAGCTGCCGAAGCGCCGCGTGAGCCCGTCGGCGACGATCGCGGGCGCGCCGTCCTGCGGGCGCGGCGGAATCACAAGGGCGGCCGCGCCGGCGCCGCCGGCCCCCGGCAGGAGCGACACGTACGCCCGCTCCAGGTCGTCCGTGCCCGCGCGCTCGAGCACCGCCTGCGTGCTGTCGTTGACGAGCACGCGCCCGCCGTCCATCGCGACCAGATGCTCGAAGCGCTGCGCCTCTTCCATGTAGGCGGTTGCGACGATCACGCTCATGCCGCGATGCTCGGCGCGCAGATCGTCGACCAGCGTCCAGAACTGGCGGCGCGACAGCGGATCGACGCCGGTGGTCGGTTCGTCGAGGATCAGCAGGTCGGGATTGTGCACGAGCGCGCAGCACAGGCCGAGCTTCTGCTTCATCCCGCCCGACAGCTTGCCTGCCGGCCGGTCCGGAAACGGCGCAAGGCCGGTGGCATCGAGCAGGCGCTGGATGCGCGCCGCGCGCGCATGCGCATCGAGCCCGAACAGGCGCGCGAAGAAATCGATGTTCTCGTACACCGAGAGCGTCGGGTACAGATTGCGCCCGAGCCCTTGCGGCATGAACGCGACGCGCGGCAGGATCGCCTCGCGCCGGTCGCGCACGCGCAGGTCCGCGCCGAGCACCGACACGTCGCCCTGCTGGATGCGCTTCACGCCGGCGATGACGCCGAGCAGCGTCGACTTGCCGACGCCGTCCGGGCCGATCAGGCCGATCGTCGTGTGCGCCGGCAGCGACAGCGATACGTCGTCGAGCGCGAGCGCCGAGCCATAGCGATGCGACAGGTTCGCGACATGGATCGCGCCCGCCGCATGGCCAGCCCCCGACGTGCCGAGCGTGGCAGCCATCGATCAGCTCCCGCGCACGGCGAGCGCCGCGGGCCACGGATGCGCGCCATCGAGCCGCACGAAGCCGTTGCCGGTCAGGCCGGCCTTCAGCCGTGGCGCGAGACGCCGCGCCACGTCGACCGGCAACTGCAGCTTCACGCGATACATCAGCTTCGCGCGCTCGCCCGCGGTTTCGACGTATTTGGGCGTGAACTGCGCGTCGCTCGACACGAAGCCGATGCGCGCGGGAATCGGTTCGTTCGGGAACGCGTCGAGGACGATGCGCGCGTCGGCGCCGATCGCGAGCTTGCCCGCCTGCGGCGCCGGCAGGAAGATCGTGAAATAGATGTCGTCAGGGTTGAGCATCGTCGCGACGCGCCCGCCCGCGGGCAGCACCGCGCCGACTTCGACGATCCGGTACTCGACCCGGCCCGCGATCGGCGCGCGAATGGTCGTGTCGGCGAGCACGGTCTTCAGCCGCGCGATCTGCGCGTCGGCCTCGGCGATTGCCGCATGCGCCTCGTCGAGCCCCGAGCGGGCGGCCTGCTGGCCGGCCTCGGCGCCGTCGAGCGCGAACCGGCGGCGCTGGCGCTCGACGCCCGACACCTGCCCGTCGCCGAACAGCTTCGACGTCTCCGTCCATTCGAGGCCCGCCAGCCGCTCGTTTGCCGCGCTCGCATCGACCTCGGCGCGCGCGCGTGTCGCCGCGCCGGCCGCGCGCGTGCGCGATGCGCTGGCCGCGTCGAGCTGCGCCAGCAATTCCGAGTCGTCCTCGCGCGCGACCACCGCGCCCGCCGCGAGCACGTCGCCCTCGTGAACGGGCAGCTCGACCACGCGCCCGCCGTACTTCACCGCGACATCGATGCGCGCCATTTCGAGCCGCCCGTTCGCGAACGCGATATCGTCCGGCCATGCGCCGCGCCGGTCATGCACCCACCACGCGCCCGCGCCGGCCAATCCGACCGCCACGACCGCCGCGATCGCCCAACTGCGTCTTTTGTTCATCTGCACTCTGTCGACCATGGGTCAAATCAATGCGGGCACAACCGGCTGATCGCCGCATGCAACTGCTGCGAAACCGAAATGCCCGACGGAATTCATCGAATACATATCAACCATGGCAGTGCGCAATCTCCCGGAAATAAACCGATTCATTCGCATGACAATCGCCCAGCGCCCGACGCATTTCGCCTCACGCCTTACGTTCGTCCGCGAGACAAAACGACGCTGTCCGAATCGGACATAAAAACAAACGCGCGCCGCCAGCGCAGCGCCGGAAAAAAACACACGCCTGACTCGCCGTCCGCATTCGCCGATCGGAACCGCACCGCCGGCCTGACGCGCGGCGTCATTCGCCCGCGCGATTTCGCTGAAGCACAAGGTTCGTGGAACCGACGACCGCCGCCCATGCCCGCGGCCCTCGAAACATTGGGCCGGGCCGGGCAGACGCCGCGCACGGCAGGCGCGGCGCAGCGCGTTCCGCGGCGGCTTGCGTTCGCCACGTCTCTTTTCGCGGACAGGGCGAAACGGGAATCGCGCGGCGGCATAAACCCTGCGCGACGACAATCCTAGCGGATTTATCGCGACGCGCGAGCCTCATTACCGGATCGACAACGAAAATGCGACGACTGATTGACGCACCCGCTTTCGTCGCATCGCCATTTTTGCTGGCTTCGCGTCAGTTTAAATACGCACAACGATCCGGCGCACACTGGCAACGTACGCGTATGTTGCTCGCCACGCACAAAAACTACAATGTTGCGAGAGGACAAATATTTTATGATTCAGGCCAAAGCGATGTTTCCACGAGGTCCGTCGACATGAGTTTCGGGGAGTTCACGAGAGGCCCGGCGAGCGCGCGGCTTCTGATCGGTTTCGGACAGGAGCATGGCGTGCCGGCCGCTCGCCTGCTGGCCGGCACGCGCCTTGCCGCCGGCCAGCTCGACGACCCCAACCTGGAACTGGCCGCCGCGCAGGAGCTGTGCATCGCGCGCAATTTGCTGCGGCTGCTGAAGCACCCGCCCGGGCTCGGGCTCCAGGTGGGATGCCGTTATACGTTTTCGGTGCACGGGATGCTGGGCTACGGCCTGATCAGCAGCGAGACCGTCGGAGACGCGCTCACGCTCGCGCTGCGTTTCCTGCCGCTTTCCTACGCGTTCACCTCGATCACGTACCACGAGCACGAGCACGTCGGCGTGTTGCGATTCGGCGAACTCGATCACCTCGCGGACGACATCCGGCAATTTCTCGTCGAGCGGGACATGGCGGCCGCGGCCGTCCTGCTGCGCGACGTCCTGGGCGGCGACATCGCGTCGCTCCGTTTCGCGTTCAGGGGCGACGAGCCGCGGCCGGCGTACCGGCCGTCCCGGGCGTGGCCGACCGCGCTCGGCACGGAGCACGAGTTCTCCGCGCGCTTCAACAGCCTGTCGTTCGAGCGCTCGCTCCTGAGCCGCGCATTGCCGCATGCGAATCCGGTCACGGCGTCGATGTGCGAACAGATGTGCGCGCAGCTCATGGAATCGAGACGCGCGCGCACCGGCACCGCGGCGGCGGTCCGCCATCACTTGAGCGCCGCCGGGGCGGCACTGCCGGATCTCGGGCGCATGGCCCGCCTGATGAACGTCAGCGAGCGGACGCTGAAGCGCCGCCTGAGCGACGAGGGCGTCACGTTCCGGGAATTGCTGGCCGAGGCGCGCCGGTCGGCCGCCGAGAGCCTGCTCGGCGCCGACGACCTGACGCTCACGGAAATCGCCGGGCGGCTCGGCTACAGCGACCTGTCGAGTTTCTCGCAGGCGTTCAAGCGCCGGCACGGCATCACGCCGAGCGCATTCCGCAAGCGCGTGCGGAATTGAGATCGCGCGGCGCCGGATGCCGGTCGCGCACGCGCGATTTCATTCAGCAGAGCTTCGCCGGATCGGCGATCCGGAAGCTCGAATGCCCGCAGTGCCGCCCGCAATCCGGTTCGGCGCGACACCCCGTTGCGCTGTTCGAAATGCGCACCAGGCGCGGATTCGAGAGGAAAGAAGGCGTGAGGCCGAAGTAGCGCTTGAATGTCCGGCTCAGGTGCGCCTGGTCGGAGAAGCTGGTGGCATGGGCGACTTCGGTGAGCGTCTTGCCGGACGCGAACATCGACACGGCCTTTCGCGCCTTGACCCAAAGCAGGTACTCGCGGATGGACACGCCCGTCACCGACGCGAACAGATGCACGAGCCTGCTTTCCGAAATGCCGCACAGCCTCGCCAGCGAACGGGGATCGGTACGCACCGGGACGCGGGCCTTCAGGCAGCCTGCGACCGTCTGCACGCGGCACTCGGTGGCCGGGAACGCGACGGCGTCCCCGAACAACGCATCGAGCACGCGCTGCGACGCCGCCGCGATGTCCGGGTCGCCCGGCGGCTTTCCGAGCGCGGCGCCAGACGTTTCCAGCACGAAGCCCTCGGCCTTCTTCGACAGATCGACGACCGGTTTCTCGCCCGGCACGTGACGCCGCAGGTATTGACTCAGCCGGCTCGCCGGGTCCAGCTGGATGCTGTACAGGCCGGTGGCATTGTTGACCTCGATCGACCGGCTGACATTTGGGGAAACCAGCAGGCACCGGCCCGTGTATGCGCCCCGCTCCGTGACGAGCCGGATTTCGTCGCTCGCGCCGATCACGATCACCATGGACGGGCGAGACGTCGAATCCCTCGATCCGAAGCGCGGAGACACGTATGTCGCAAAATCCTCGGAGATCGACAACGACGCAACAGGATCGCCCATACCTCACCTCTCAAACAGGAACGCGCCCATGCGCCCACGGTCTCTCGAATCGCTCGCGACCGGACGGAGCCTTCGCGCATCCGCCGTTTGCCACTCGCTGCTTTTCGTTCGAGTATAACGAAGCGGCTTCGCGCAAGAACAGCAAAAGCCTCGATTATTCGGACAGCATCCGGGATTCGTTCGGCGGGAGCCGGATGCGCCGGAATCCGCTTCGGCATGGGCGTGCGGGCGACGTGCGGGCGCGCGATGGCGATGGCACTGGCGATGCCAGCACCGCTGTATCGTTCGGGCGGGTGATCGCGCGATTCGCGCCGGATTCGCCAGACGCCTGCGCGCGGCCGCAGGCAATCGAGTGTGCGCTGCCGATGCCGACCGACGACGCCTTGCGCCGCGCGGCCGGCCGGAACGGCCGCACTAGCCCTAGCGCGCCAGCCGGCTCAGCGCGTGCCGGGCGATCATCAGTTCCTCGTTGGTCGGGATAACCCATACGTCCACCGCGCTTTTCGCGTCGCTGATGCGCGGGCCGTGGCGCGCGTTCGCGTCGGCGTCGAGCGACACACCGAGCCATGCCGCAAGCGTGCACACGCGCTCGCGCACAGCGTCCGCGTATTCGCCGATGCCCGCCGTAAACACGATCGAGTCGAGCCCGCCGAGCGCGGCCGCGAGCGAACCGAGCTCGCGCGAGATCCGGTAGCAGAACAGGTCGACCGCTTCGGCGGCCCTCGGATCGTCGCTGGCGAGCAGCGTGCGCATGTCGCTGGAGAGGCCGGACACGCCCAGCAAGCCCGAGCGCTTGTAGAGCAGCGACTCGATCGCGCGCGCGTCCATGCCGCCCTCCTCCAGCATCCACAGCACGACGCCCGGGTCGAGGCTGCCCGAGCGCGTGCCCATCACGAGCCCGTCGACCGCGGTGAAACCCATCGTGGTCGCGACGCTCCGGCAGTTGTCGAAAGCCGTCATGCTCGCGCCGTTGCCGAGGTGCAGCACGACCGTCTTGCCGTTCGCCGCGCGCGCGTCGTACTCGGGCAACACACCGGCGATGTACTCGTACGACAGGCCGTGAAAACCGTAGCGTCGCACGCCCCGGCTCGTGATCTCGGGCGGCAGCGCGAAGCGTGTCGCCACGGCCGGCTGCGTATGATGAAACGCGGTGTCGAGGCACGCGATCTGCGGCACATCGGGGTGACGCGCCCGTATGGAGCGGATCGCCGTCAGGTTGTGCGGCTGATGCAGCGGCGCAAGCGGGATGAGCGTCTCGAGTTGCGCGAGCACGCGATCGTCCACGCGCACCGGGGCCGAATAACCGTCGCCGCCATGCACGACGCGATGCCCGACCGCGACCAGCGTCGCATCGCCCGCGTGGCCGCGCAGCCAGTCGAGCAGGAACGCGATCGCGGCATCGTGCCCGAGGGACTCGCCGGCCGGCCAGACCCTGTGCTCGATCACGTCGCCATCCCTGCCTTTGACGGTGAAGCGCGGACGCTCGTAAATCTCTTCGAGCTTGCCGCCCGCGATCGGTTCGAGTTGCGCCGCGTCCACCGCGAATGCGTGAAACTTGATGCTGGACGAGCCTGCGTTGATGACGAGAACGACGTTCATGGCGTGGAAGGCAGCAAGCGCCGGATGCCAGCGGCGCGTCGGGATTGTCGGAGGGATCAGCTCTCGCAGACGATCGCGGAGAGCATGAGCGGAATGACCTGGTGTATCGCCGCGTGGCTGCCCGCTTGCCGCACGAGCGCTTCGACGGAATCGGTCGAGCCGAACACCACGGCGCCGTAGATCGGCCCCGACGGCGTCTTGCCGTTCCCCGGCTTGAACATCGGGTCACCCGGCTGGTATCCGAACACCGCGCGAACGCGCAGGCCGAATGCGGTGAGCCCTGCGTCGTGCCGGGGCTTGAACGCATTGACCGAATTGGCCTCGACGAGCATCGGCGACGGCTCGATGGACTGGTCGCTGATGAGCCGGGAGATGAACGCGTGCGCGCTGGATTTGCAGGTGAACTGCTCGTCGAGATCGTGCGCGAACGCGGACGCGGGACTCAGCCCCGCCCCCAGCATGACCACCGAAATCAGGGTGGCGAAAAAGGGCTTGTTCATGGCATGACCGTTGAATGTCTTCTGCTCGATGCCGCTGCGGCGCAAGCCGTTCTGCGTGTCGCGACAATGCGGAGCGAAAAGGGATCGGCGTGCCGAAACGGGTTGCGCGCTTTCGACGGCCGATGCCGCCGCGCCATTCCCCTTTCTTTTCATGGCGGCCTCCCGCGAAAATACCATCATAGGACGGTATTCTGCGTACAAAAGTTTCTTTTGAAAAAGGCGCAAAGGGGAAACGGCACGCGGCGGCAATCGCGCCATGCCGCGCCGCGAAGCGGACGGGCCGCGCTTAGTACATGTGCTGGCCGCCGTTCATCGCGACGTTGCTGCCGGTCATGAAGCCCGCGGCATCGCTGGCGATGAAGGCGACCAGCGCCGCGATCTCGTCGGGCTGCCCGAGGCGGCCGACCGGAATGCCGGCGACGATCTGCTTGAGCGTATCCTCCGGCACGGCCGTCACCATCTTTGTCGCCAGATAGCCGGGCGAGACGGTATTGACCGTCACGCCCTTCCTGGCGACTTCCTGCGCCAGCGCCTTGGTGAAGCCGTGAATGCCGGCCTTGGCGGCGGAGTAGTTGGTCTGGCCGAATTGCCCCTTGCTGCCGTTGATCGACGAAATGTTGATGACGCGGCCCCAGCCCCGCTCCACCATGCCGTCGATGAACGGTTTCGTGACGTTGAACACCGAATCGAGATTGGTTCGCAGCACCGCGTCCCAACCGTCTTTTTCCAGCTTGCGGAACGTGGCGTCGCGGGTGATGCCGGCATTGTTGACCAGGATGTCGACATGCAGCCCGTCGGCCCGAATCCGTTCGGCCATGCGCTTGCAGGACTCGAAATCGGCGACGTTCGCGTCGTACGAGTGAAACCGGTAGCCTTTGTCCGCCTCGCCGGCGAGCCATTCGGCCGCCGAGGCCGCGTCGCGCGCATGCGTGACCAGCACGCGGCATCCCGCGTCGTACAGCGCGCGGGCAATGGCCTCGCCAAGCCCCCCCATGCCCCCGGTCACGAGGGCGGTGCGATCCTGGGTCGTCGTCATCTCATGCCTCCTTTCGCACTTTCGCGTTGGCGACGGCCGTGGCGCCCTGCCACGCGCCGCTCCATTGCTTGATGAAATCCTGCGCGGACGACGCGGCGTTGACGCCTCCGGCGACCTCGCCGACCGCCTTTTGCCAATCCCCCAGCGCCTGCTGCAAGCCGGCGGTGAAGGCCGCCTGACTCTTGACGGCTTCCCGCGCGACCGCCTGGGCATCGTCGGCGCGCCGCTGGAACAGACGCCCGAGCGATTCGGCCGGCAACGCCGCGACGGACGGCCAGTCCGTCTTTCCGCGCAGCGTCTCGATCTCCGCCGCGGATTCGGCAATGCTGTCGGCGGTCGCGCGCTCGACCGCTTCGAACCACTGGCGTCCGCTTTCCTGCAGGAGACGCGCGATACGCAATTGAAATTCTCGATTGGTTTTGTAAAGGTGCAGGGAAATCGGTTCGGTAATCATGTTCGTTTGAATTGGCGAAATATCGAAAACTGAGCGGACTGAAAAATGCACAGAACTTCGCGGCATTCCACGCATTCGCATTTATCCGGCGCGCGTCTGCCACGGCAAACGCTGGAATTGTGCGGCCGATAATCCGGTACTGCTTGAACAAAACCGCTATTCCCGAGGCTTTGTTGCACAAAAGACGTCCAGGACGGCATAGCCCCCACCCCAGACGGATTTATGCTGTTGATTTCCACCGAATCTTGACCCACCGTTTTCATCTAAATCTGACCCACCCCGAGACAGCGTAGTACATCTATTCCGGTGTGGATAACTCCTCACTGCCTGCGGCTTTTGCTGCTCTCTTTCTGGTTGCCTTCGCCTTGGCAGAACTGGACTTGAAGCGCCAGGATTCATTGCCCGTTTCGACGATGTGGCAGTGATGGGTGACGCGGTCCAGCAGCGCCGTCGTCATCTTTGCGTCCCCGAACACGGTCGCCCACTCGCCGAAGCTGAGGTTGGTGGTGATCACGACACTCGTGTGTTCATACAGCTTCGAGAGCAAGTGGAACAGCAATGCGCCACCGGTCTGGCTGAACGGCAGGTAGCCCAGTTCGTCGAGGATTACCAGGTCGACGAACATCAGCTTATGGGCGATCTGGCCTTGTTTGCCGATGGACTTCTCCTGCTCCAGTGCGTTGGTCAGCTCGACGGTCGAGAAGTAGCGCACGCGCTTGCCGTGGCGCTGCACGGCCTCAATTCCGATCGCTGAGGCGAGGTGCGTTTTGCCGGTGCCGGGGCCACCGATGAACACGACGTTGTGTGCGCTTGCGAGGAACGACAGGTCACTGAGTTCTCGAACCAGCGCTTCGTCGACGTGCGCCTGCGCGAAGTCGAAGCCCTTCAGGTCGCGGTGAGCCGGGAAGCGAGCGGCGGTCATCTGATAGGCGATCGAGCGCACCTGTCGCTCCGCCGTCTCAGCCATCAGCAGCTGCTTCATGAAGCGCTCCGGGTCGAACTCCGTGTGACGCGACTGCGCCAGCAGCTCTGGCCAGGTGCTCGCCATGCCATGCAGTTTGAGCCCCTTAAGCTGGGCGGCGATGTCGTTAGACATGACGGTCCTCCGGTGGGTTGGCGCGCAGGGTTTCGTAGCGGCTCACGTCGGCAGCCGGCTCTTCGGTAAGCTGGAGTTTCGTCGTCGCGAGGTTGGTACTCGTGGTGGGCGCCTTCAACCGGCTCAGCACGTTCAGAACGTGCTCCCCACTGGGGCGTCCCGAGTCCAGCGCTGCCTGCACAGCAAGCAGCACGGCATCGAGTCCGTGTTCGCGCACCGCGGCGAGCACCTGCGTCATGATGCGATCGCCTCCCGGGTGCTTCAGTAGGTGTCGCTGCAACTGCTGCAGCGGCTGTGGCATCGTGACGAACGGAGCGCCGTTGCGCAACGCGCCGGGTTTGCGCTCAACCAGCGTGATGTAATGGCGCCAGTCGTAGAAGGTCATGTGCCGCTCGAAGCTGCGTTCGTGGCGTGCGATCTCCTGGGCGTCGGCGACGACGCTGAGATATGCCGGATAGCAGCGCACGCTCACCAGCTGGTTCGTATACTCGGTGGGCACGCTGTAGCGGTTGCGCTGAAAGTGGATGAGGCTGGTCGACGACACCCGCAGCGTCTGCTCGACATAGCCGTCGAACGGGCGTGGATTGGGCATCAGCCTGGTGCGCTCGTCCTGCAGCACGTCCTCGACCGTCAGCTCGGGCCACTGCGGGTGCCGCATCTGCCAGGCCTGACGACACTGGCCCGCGACCCATTCGTTCAGAAGCTCCAGCGTTTCCCAGCGTCGTAGCGCAGCCTCGTGCCAGATCTGGCGGCGCCGGTCCTGCACGTTCTTCTCAACGATGCCCTTCTCCCAGCCGGCGGCACGGTTGCAGAATTCCGGCTCGAACAGGTAATGGCCGCACATTGCCTCGAAGCGGGCGTTGACCGCGCGCTCCTTGCCGCGGCCGACCTTGTCCACGGCGGTCTTCATGTTGTCGTAGATGCCGCGGCGCGGCACGCCGCCGAACGCGGCGAATGCGCGGGCGTGCGCATCGAACAGCATCTCGTGACTCTGGGTCGGATAGGCGACCAGCCAGAACGCCCGGCTGGCATTGAGCTTGACGTGGGCGACCTCCAGGCGTCGCCGCAACCCGCCGATGAAGGCGTATTCGCAGCTCCAGTCAAACTGGAAGGCTTCGCCGGGTTCGAAGGCCAGCGGTACATAGGCCTTCCTGCGCGGGGCTTCAGCCTGCTCCTCGTGCCAGCGTCTCACGAAGGCGCTGACGCGGCCGTAGCTGCCGGCGTAGCCCTCGCCGCGGATGGCCTCGAACATGAACCGGGCCGTGCGCCGGTCACGCTTCGGGCGATGACTGTCTGCCCGCAGCCAGCCCGTCAGTTGCGCGGCCCACTCGTCGACGACGCTCGGGCTGACGCGCTTCGGGTACTTCGGCTCAACGGCATCCGTTTGCCGAAGCCAGCTGCGCACCGTGTTCCGGGACAGGCCCGTGCGCCTCGCAATCTCGCGCAGCGGGACCTTCTCGCGGAAATACATCCGCCTGATCTTGGCCAATATGCCCACCGTGATCACCTCTGTATCCCCTGCTCAAAGATTGAGCAGGGCATTCAATCACGTGGGTCAAAATTCGATGAAAACTACAGCCTCAGGTGGGTCAGTTCTGCGTGGACATCAACACACCAACGGGCTATTGCGTCAGTTTCTGCCCAAGGGCATGGACCTATCGGGCATCACCCAGATGCAGTTGAACGACATCGCCAAATTAATGAATGGGCGCCCATGTCAGACGCTCGGCTGGAAAACGCCGGAAGAAGCCATGGCCATGGAGTTGGCTGCCGCCGGATTGGCTAAACGTTGCACTTGACTCTTGAGACCGCCGTGTATGAGGCGATCGAAATTCAGAATTCGAAGTGTTGAGCCGTTCGTGGCAACGGAGCGCGAACTGAGTCAGAGGCTCTGCTAATCACGGGGGCGCCTCTTGACGACGACGTTACGCAGTTGCGGCCAGATTAGTTTGAGCACGGCCTTGTCGGACGGAAAATGGCCCGCGCCTTTACGAACTTCCGAGGCAGCATCTCCCCGTGACTCAATCGCACGAGTGCGAGATGCAGTTTTCCGTTATGGTTGACCGGAGTAGAACTTGGCGGCCGCTTCGATCTCGTCGCGAGTCATATTTCTCGCAACGTTGCGCATTTGCTCGCTGGTATCGTTATGTCGTTCCCCTCCTGCAAACGCCAATAGTTGCTGGCGTATGTAGACGAGCGGCTCACCCTCCAACCACGGCGCACCTAGCTTGTTTTCAGCGGCTCCGTGACAAGAGGCACAGGGAGCAATATTCCGCATTGGGGAACCCGTCGCAACGATAGCGGGTGCAGGCACTGCAGACGCGCCGACCCGAACGCGAGGCAGCGAGGCGTAATATGCCGCCAAGTCCTTCATGTCCTGATCGCTCAAATTCGTAGCCATGGGGGTCATCACGGCGTTCGTGCGGGCTCCGCTCTGGAAATCTTTCAACTGCTTATACACAACACTTTCGTACTGCCCTGCGAGATTCGGTGAGTTTGCGAAGCTAAGTCCCTGCGGCCCATGACACATCGTGCATCGCAGTGAGAGCGTCGCACCGCGTCCAATCGAAAGTCCATCCGTTCCCGCGAAGGTCTGCGGAGTAAGCACTGCCGTGCTTGTCTTCGTGGACGAAACCACGGGCTGCGAGACGAGCCATTGCTGCGGCACCCCGGCCGCGCTACAGATCGCGTTCCACAGTCCTTTGAACTGCGGGTCGGTCTGGGCCGACGGTAACCACACGAACCCTATCAGGGCCGAGACGCCGGCAACTGCGACTGTCAGCCCTACGCTCACGGTGAACCAACGGTTGCGCAGCGAGAACAGGCGCGCTTCGGGTGACGGTGGTGTCCTCATCGCTGCCCTCCGATCCAGACGGCCGGCACGGAAGTCTGAGGGAGCGCCAACAACTGCGCAATCGGGTAGCCATAGTTCACTACGGTAAGTCCGATCATCAGCGCGATCCAGAGTCCGAAGCTATTGAGCGCAACCGGGAGGGTACGAGGAGGATGCACTGCCACGCTAAATTCGAAGCGACGCGCGGGTTCAATTGCGCCCCGGTGCCCCCTTGCAAGCACGATAAAGAACAACACCGCCGAAGCGACCAGAATCAGAGCACCGACGAACGAGAGCACAACGGTGATAGCCTCGGGCGCAATCGCGGGGTCGCTGTAGTCGAAAAATGCCATGCGACGCGGCATACCGAGGATGCCGGCATAGTGCCACGGGAACGTCGTAACGATCATCCCGACAAACCACGTCCAGAGCTGCCATCGAATGAGCCGCACGCTCCTAAGCGAGCGCCCTGTGAGTTGCGGCCATAGTTCGTAGGCAATCGCGAAGTACATGATGACGATGGCGCCGCCGAAAATCAGGTGGAAGTGCCCCGTGATCCATTGCGTGTTATGGATCGTCGAGTCGAGCTGGTAGCTCATGTTGATAAGGCCGCCGGCGCCACCGAAGCCCAGCATCACGAACGAGAACGCCACAGCCAGCATCATCGGCTCGTGCCACGGCAGCGCGCGTATCCAGCCAAACGCGCCCTTGCCGCCGCGCAGTCGGCCTGCAATTTCCACGGACGCGCAGATCGTGAAGACGGTGAGCAGCGTGGGCACCGCGACGAGCGCCGTGAACACGGACTGCAGGAACTTGAAGCCCGATCCCACTTGAGGGTCCGCGAACAAATGGTGAATGCCGATCGGCATCGCGACCACGAGAAAGAGGATGAACGAGATGCGCGCCATCTCATCGCTGTAGAGCCGGCCCCCCACGGCGCGCGGCACGAGCGTGTAGTACGCGATATAGGCCGGCATCAGCCAAAAATAGACGATGGCGTGCAGCGTCCATGAAAAGAATACGCGCGCGAGGCCCGAATCGATGGTGGATTTGAGACCCAGCGCGACCGGCAGAATCTGAAACAGGATTTCGATGGCGGCGCCCACCGCCGTCCATGCCCACAGGTACGAGCCCGCGACGTTCGCGAACATGGGCAGCGGCACAGGCGTACCTGGATTCGCCTTCTTCCAGACATGCAGGTTCACGGACATGAGTGCCACCCAAATCCATGATCCGACCACCACGAGTACCACGCCAATGTAATAGAAGGGGTTGCCGATCATGGGCGGATAAAACGTGTAAAGCACCGAGGCACGCCCCATAGATACCGGCACCATCGCCACAATCGAGCCTACCGCTACGAGCCACCAGCCGGCCCATGCCCACCGCTTACCGACCAGCCGCTGCGCAAGCGAGAGCTCGGTGATCGCATAGCCGAACCCCATAGCGATCAGTGTCGGAAATACGTATGCCATCACGGAGCCGTGCGCCGTCACCGAACGGTAATACAGCTCAGGCGCGGACAACCAAGCATGCAGCGGACTGCGCACGTACATTTGCCAGGCGCCCAACAGCAATGCCACCCCGAAGGTCGCGAAAGCGAACCAGAAATGTGCGAGCACGAGTCGTCGGTTATTTAACACAGCTGAGCCTCCGTGCACCGGCCGCAAGTTTGTCGAATTCGGCGGCCTCGATCACCTTCACATTTGCCCACATGCCCTCATGCCCTGTCCCGCAATACTCATGACATGGCATCAAGTGGTCTCCCGGCTCGTTGAACGTACTGCGGAACGTGGAGATGTAGCCCGGCTCGACCATCGAGTTAATGTTTGTATTCGCGATCAGGAAACCGTGAACGACATCCGCGCTCGTGATCCTGAATGTGACAGGAGTACGGGCCGGCACGAGAATACATTGCGGCGTGAATGAATACTGCTGCGCGACCACGCGTACCGTCACCGAACCGTCCGCCTCGCGTGCGGTTCCGAGATTGCCTTCTATAAATTCTCCGGACACGTGCAGCGTGGTCGGATCGATGGTTTCTACTCGCGACGGGGGCATCATTGCCCAGTGCAAACCGGTGAAGACCACTATTGCGACAAGCAGCAGTACAAACGCCACCGAGAACATGGCCCAGCGCCGCTCAGTACGGACTGCTATTGCATGGCTGTCGGCATGATTCGCCGGCGCCGTCGGAGGCGTGTTTTGGGTGTTCGACATGGGCTCGGATTTACTGGATAACGCCGCGAGGCAAAAACACCAGAAAGTAGAACGCAAACCACATTGCGATCACGATAAACGTCGCGATCCCGGCCAGCGCAAGTGCCCCCTTCGGTCCCATGCGCACGATGTCATCGACGTGCTGCTCGTCGTCCGATAGACGCCGGGCGATCGGCGCTTGGGGTATTCCGTCCTCAGTTGAGTCGCTCATGAGTTCCCCTCAGTACAGCGGTGCCGAACGCAATGCGTTGGCATCTTTGGCTGACACAGGCATGCCGCGGTTACCCCATGCAGTGCGGATGAACGTAACGACCGCAGCCACCTCGTCGTCGGACATCGATTGAGCGAAGGGCGGCATGCCGTAAGGCATGGGGTTCTTCGCAGTGCCCGGCGCATACCCGCCATTGAGCACCATCCGTATCGGATTCACGGCGGACACCATCTGGATAGACTGATTGTTCGCGAGCGGCGGGAAATCGGGTAGCTTGCCCTCCCCGTTCTTGCCGTGGCAAGTGGCGCACTGTGAATCGTAAATCTTGCTGCCCACCCTGAAGAGTCGATTTCGCTCATCGCGTGACATTGATGAAGTGGGTTCGGCGGCTCCCTCGCCACCGTGCTGCGGCAGTGATTTCAGATAGACCGCCATCGCCCGGACGTCGTCGTCTGAAAGGTACTGAAGGCTGTCGTACACAACTTCGGCCATCGGACCGTAGACAGCGCCCCGCCGCGACACGCCCTTTTGCAGCAGGTCCGTAATGTCTGCAATGCTCCACGCGCCGAGGCCCGCTTCTCGACTAGACGTGAGCGATGGTGCGTACCAGTCCTGCATTGGGATGAGGCCACCTTCAAACGCCTTCGACTCCGAACTGCCCCCCAACGCGTTTATCGCGGTATGGCACATCGAGCAGTGGCCGAGGCCTTGTACGAGATATGCGCCACGATTCCATTCAACGGACTTCTCGTGATCGGGCTTGTATACACCCTCACGAAAATACAGCGTTCGCCAGCCAAGCAGTAACTCGCGATTGTTGTACGGAAACCTCATATCGTGCGGACGATTCGGCCGCCTGACGGGCGGCACGGACATCAGGTAAGCGTAGATGGCATCGCTATCTTCGCGTGTGACCTTCGTGTATGCAGCGTAGGGCATGGCGGGATACAGGATGGAGCCATCGCGGGAACGTCCCGTGTGCATCATCGCGTAGAACTCGTCGGAACTCCATCGGCCGATCCCGGTTTCGGCGTCTGGTGTGATATTCGGTGAGTACAACGTCCCGAACGGAGTGGGCATCGCGCGACCGCCCGCGAAGAGTTTGTCGCTGGGTTGCGTATGGCATGCTATACAGTCGCCGGCACGCGCAAGATATTCACCTCGCTTGATGACGTCCACCTTGGCGGAACCGTCTTGCGCCACCGCGAGCCTCGGGGGGGCGATTATCAAGGCCGCAGAGGCGGCGATGGTGGTCAAGCAAACGCGTAGCGCCTTGCTCATCCGGCTAACCGGAAGTG
This sequence comes from Burkholderia pseudomultivorans, assembly GCF_902499075.1. Taxonomy (GTDB): domain Bacteria; phylum Pseudomonadota; class Gammaproteobacteria; order Burkholderiales; family Burkholderiaceae; genus Burkholderia; species Burkholderia pseudomultivorans. The sequence continues at coordinate 27,601 of NZ_CABVPP010000065.1, forward strand.
AACCGAACGAACGACTGAACCGGAAAGACCTGGTACGCACCGTGAGCTCCGTCATTGAGGTACGCTCCCGCAAGCAATCGGCAACTTCACGCTTCCCGCAGTCGCAGGCGCCGAGTTCGCCGCACCGGGCAATGACGAGAGCCAGGCAGCGACGGCAGTGATGTCGTCGTTACCAAGACGCGAGGCGATGTCGTGCATACAGTCTGGTGCTGTCGAAACTCGCGTTCCGTAGCGCCAGGCGCCGAGTTGGGCACTGATATATTGCGCATGGAGGCCGAGCAACCCAGGAATGGCCGGCTCCATACCCGTAAGCGATGCGCCGTGACAAGCAGCACAAGCCGGGATGTTGCGCGTACGGTCGCCGTCATTCACGAGTTGCTTGCCGCGCCGCAGTAGTTCCGCGCTGACGGCAGGGGCTGTGGCAGGCGGGTACGGCGGATGCTGGGCCGCGAAGAAATCGGCTATCTTTCTTAGATAGGCGTCCGGTAGATACGCCAAGAGATAGTTCATTGGCGGGTACTGGCGCTGGCCATCGCGGAATGCCTTGAGCTGATTGAACAAATAGCCGGAAGGCTTACCCGCCAGACGGGGAAAGTAATCGTTATTGGTCCCCTCCCCGGCTTTGCCATGGCACGCCGCACATGCAAGCACCCGTGCTTGCATGGTGTCCGGCGCGCGTTCCGTGGGTCTATCCTGCCCGAAGACAAAGCAGGAGGGAACGGCGCACAACAGTATGGCTCCTGCGAGTCTTCTCAGCATTGTTCGCAACGCCTGTTGTCATGGCTGTGTGGTGATTCTACTCATCTGTATCCATAAACCGCAAGTTCCAAAACAACGGCGACGGACACAAATTACTCAACGTCCATTCCTGCTCCGCGGCGGCTCACACTCGACGCCGTGATCGCCATCTGCAGCAGACCCGACCAGCGCGTCAACGTTCTGGGTTGCCCTTGAAATAGCCCCGGGGTGCAGAAGCCAGCGGGGCATCACGCTATTTCGAAGAACGAGATGAGTGGACAGCGCTGCAACATCTTCGGTGACAGCCGTCGGAGACCGGGCAGCACGTCTGTCCGGTGAGCGTTGGGCTCACGCCACCACGCTGCCACAATAGCACTAGGATAATCGCGACAGCACGTCGCCATGATGACAACGGATCGCCGAAGGGTCCGTTTGATCGGCCAGTCTCATTGCGGAACCTCGTTCTCCACCGGGCCATTGCCGATACGACGGCCGGCACATTTCTGCTGCATCACCCGAGCCGAGCGGAGCGCCTCCCACGTATGCGCCGACTATGTCTCCAACGTCTAATCCGGCGCGGCAGGCTACTAATCCCACCATCGGCTCGGCCAGCCGGCTCGCACACACTCGCGATCCCGAGCGTGATCGTTAAGCGCGTCTCGCCGCAGTCGAAAAACAGAGCGTCTGAGCTAGAACTTAACCGACGTGCCAGCCGAATTATGTTGACATTTGTCAAACGCAGCATCTAAAGTTCAATCGCGGCACGCTTTATGCGGTGGCATGTTACATATGCGAGTTCTCTTTATCAAGCTGAGGCCATAAGACGCTGTATGCCGCCATTGCACGGTGAATATAGCTGACGTGTTGGGTTGCAGCTCGCGTCCGATAAAAGGCAACGAGGATTGAGCATGAAGAAGGTACTTCTCGCGGAACGTCATGCGATCACGCGTGACGGAATTCGGTACATCCTTCAAGAAACTGGGGAGTACCAAGTCGCTCGCGAGTTGCCTGATGGAAATGCACTGATTGCGACAGTCAGAGATGAAACATTCGACATTGCGATCGTCGACCTCATTAGTATAGGTGCTCGCTCGACCGAATTGATCAGCCAAGTCGTATCCTGCACCCCAATGATGCGAGTTCTTGCACTATGCAGCACGGCCGAGCCGACTTATGCAAAGTCGGTGTTTAGTGCCGGCGCATCCGGCTTCGTCACGAAAGGCAGCCCGGCGGCCGAATTGGTCCGAGCGGTGCACTCGGTGCTCGCTGGGCATAGGTACATGAGCGCACAAGTCGCGGAGCGCATGGTCCAGACGATTGATATTTCTCCCGACGCGCAGTTGCACGCGCGCCTGACTGCCCGAGAGAAGGCCGTACTCGAAGGACTGGCATGCGGCAACGGTATATCGGAAATTGCTAGCCGTCTGGGCATCAACGCAAAGACCGTCAGTACATATAAAGCACGTCTACTTAAAAAACTTGAAGTCCGCACCGAAGCCGCATTGATTCGGTACGCACTCGAGCATCAAATTGTCGATCCAGACTGAGCGCGTCGGCTTTCAGCCAGCCTTTCGGCCCGTAGCTCCAGATGACCTCGCGGAGTCGATCTTTCGGCCAATCATTCGCGTCACGTGAGCGTCGTGCGCCATCCTCACTGCATTAGCCATAAAATGGGATGAACTCGTAGCACACGAGTGAGAAACAATTGAACCACGTGCGCTAGGTGGATCAAATCCTTGACGAATCTCGAGGGCGGTTTCGGTCAGGATTGGTCGTCTTCGAACCAAAGTATTATCCCATAGGGCCTCACGCTATTCCCGGTTTCGCCAGACGCAATCACTACGGCGATCTCTGGGTGGAAGCGAACGAAATGCTTCGATTGATGAAAGAGTTGCGCCGTCAGGGTCCGCATCTACTGCACGAGAAGCGTCCGGGTGTCCGGTACGCCGTCGTCTCGCCACACCACAGACGGCGTCCATTCTTTCCCGTATTCCCATTTCCAGCGGCACGCTCAGCCGACAGCATAAAGGCTGGAGGTACGGCGCCGCTCCGACCCACTCCCTGCAGCCACCCGAGCGACGATGGTCAATCGACGCAGAAGTGGCGGCGCAATATCGTCGGGACGTAGTGAGGGTAGTCGCGTGGGGGGAGTATCCGAATTAATGAGATAGTCCGCTCCACCTTATGAGCGGTACGATCTGTAGGATCATTGTTGAATCAGAAAGCGATTGCGATTCTTAGCGTCTCTGATCCATGCCGGCGCACGTCCACGGCCTGACCAGGTCGCGCCGGTCTTCGGATCGCGATACTTTGCTTCAGGTTGCACGGTCGCCTGCTTTGCAGGACGACCGCGGCGCGTGCCGAAGATATCCTTCTCGGTAATACCGTACTCTGCGATCTTGCAGCGGATGTCGTCAACGACGGCTTGGAACTCAGCTACGCGGGCAGCTTCCGCTTTTTCGGCCAGCGCATCCATTTGGGCTTTCAACTCCTTGTATGTGGGCATGCTTCCCTCCTCTAGTTGCATCACAAATATGATAGCCGTTTTGAATTGCGAAAGGGGGGCTATCAATCGTCAAGTATCTCGTCATCGCGCATGGAGGCACGGTGACGGCCAGCAGTGGTGGCGAAGAGCGTGGCGCTCGATTTACAGTGCGCTTGCCGCTGATGCACGAAACATCTGTGGATCAAGAATTTACTGCTCCTGCCTCAAGCGGCTCGGCACTGCTGGATGGCCTGTCGTTTCTGCTGGTCGACGATGACGTGGCGGCACAAGAGGTGTTGGCTCACTTGCTGCGCAACCTAGGTGCGCAAGTCCACACTGCGACCGGCGCAGCAGATGCACTCAACTGTCTTGAGGCCGGCTCGTTCGACATTCTTATAACCGACCTTGCCATGCCGGGCGCGGACGGTCACACGCTGCTGCGCCGCATCCGGCAGCAAGAAGGGAACCGGCGACGCATCTACGCTCTAGCGCTCACAGGCCTCGCTTCGATTCAAGATCGAGACGCAGCGAACGCGGCCGGGTTTGACGATCACCTGCCGAAACCAATGAATCTTCAGCTGCTACTGGCGAAATTGTCGCTCGGGCGTGGTCGATAATGGGCAACAACGCAGCGATTGCGCGTAGCACCCATGCCGTCAATTGTGTCAGCATCGACCTGCCGCCTAACGAGATCCGTCAACACCTTTGGCCAACGCCCCGCGTCTCGCTATCTCGGGTACAGAACCGCGTTTAGAGATCTGCCGAAGAGTACGTAGCCGTCGCCCAAACGCCCAGTCGCAGGGCGATGCCAACATCGCTGACGACTGAAAGCCGTCGGACACAGGTGCCCGTGACGTTCTCACAACGCCGCATTTTTTCCGGCGTACGTGGTTTAAATCAAAAAACGTACTGTCGGAATTCTGCGTCCCATCGGACCGCATTGTGCGTCGGAATTGGACTAGCCTCACATAGGATCGCGGAGCATACAGCCGACTGACGGGAAAATAGTTCGCAGACTTCAAGCCCCGCGAGTCGAGCCCGGTTTGGACGCTTTGGCGTGAGCCTACGCTTTGCTAGCATGGAAAAATATCGGTGCCACTTCTTCTATTATCATCGCCCCAGCATTAAGTGGCCGGGGGCGGCAAAACGGCACGAATACGCTCGAGCCGATCTGGATTTCTCGCCCACTGAGAACACAGCGCCCACGTTTATTCGCCACCCGCAATTTCCAGGTTTGCTCGAGGTAGACACATTTTTGTGCGTCGCTCCACGAGACCAACAGTGTTCCTTGAGACGGCCTGTCAACGATCTTTACTACGCGCATTACGTCGTACGTAACTGATCCTTTTGTATTGAACTGCTCGGTCGCACCAAGATTCTTGCCTACTATTTGACCTATTGGCGTAAAACGGTCCACGTCGTTAGGTCTGTCAAGCGTCGCGACGATCTTCGCCCAAGCGTCACGCTTTTGGCAGACATATCCCATGTTCCGTGCTCCTCTCGGCTCTAGAATAAAAATACCACAACTTTTCTATAATAGAAACGAAGAACGCCCCGCTTTTTTTGAGCTGTCGGGTGTCACGACATGGACACACCGAGCAGCGCGCCGACACCATACGTGAAGCCGGCAGCGACGCAACCAATCACGATCTGGCGGGTTACAGAAAACCACGAAGAGCGGCCGTTGAACAACGATGTCACTACGCCGATCACGGCCAAGCAAAGCACGCTGAGTGAAACACTGATTCCGATACCCACCACTCCGCGAGCCCAGAAAAACGGGACAGCAGGAAATATCGCTCCGAGAGCAAACAAACCGAACGACGTGCCAGCGGCACGCCAGGGATTTCCGCCCAGCTCCTCCGGGTCGAGGCCCAGCTCTTCTCGTGTGAGCGTATCGAGCGCCTTGTCACGATTGCGCATCATTTCCTCGGCCACCCGACGCGCATCATCTCTATCGAGCCCCTTTGCCTGATAGATAAGCGCGAGTTCCCGCAATTCCGCCTTTGGCGTTCTCTGGAGTTCTTCGTTTTCCCGCGCAATCTGGGTTTGCGCGAGCTCGTACGCGTTCGTGACCGACAACCATTCTCCAAGTGCCATTGAAGATGCACCTGCAATGAGTCCAGCCAGTCCCGTCAGAAGGATTGTCTTGTTGGAGGCACCCGCTCCGGCAATGCCCATGATGAGGCAAAAATTCGACACGAGGCCGTCGTTGGCACCTAGGACCGCCGCTCGCAAATCGTTACCTGACGCGCCGCGATGCCATGACTCCGCGCGCGCGATATCGGAGCCCTTCACGCCACCAGAAGGGTTGCTCCGCGCGACGGCGGCAACCACCGCCGCATGTGTGGATTCGTCAGCGGACAGTGCCCCCGCATCGGTCTGCCTGGCATATTTGTCGCGGTCGGCGAACTCCGAGGCGGCGAGCGCCGGCAGTACAAAGCGCGGACCGAAGCTGCGTATAAGCATACGCAATGCCCTGGTTTTGAATGTCGGCCTCGTGGTCGCTACATCGACACCCCGGTGCTGTAGCTTGGCGCGCCATATTTCCGCGTGTTCATGTTCGGCCTCGGCCAATTGCATAAATACGTCGCGGCGCAATGGGTCTGGTTCCGCGGCGGCAAGCGCTTCATATAGCGCGGCTCCGTCCATCTCGTCCCGCAGGTTGGTTCGAAGCCTATTGATGTCTGATTTGTTGGACGATCGCATGGCTGAACGCGCTCCACAGAGTGATTGGACAATAGCAGGACAATGCTCAATGACGGAATGACGTGAATTCCGGAATACTTGTCCCGATCATATTAACCTCCTCGGCTACCGTAAATTAAGGCCCGAAGATGTCCACGCAAGGGGGCGGTCCACAATCTGCATCCGAGATCGCTCCCGCGGGAGCGATCTCCGTCGATCTCTTTGCGTCAAATCAATCGTATCCCGTAAGCGACGTGCACAATCATCCGTGCATTCACGCAGGGAGGCTATGAACTGGTACTACACGGTCGAGAAGGAATTAGCGCGTGTGAGAAATGCGATTCAAGTTCTCGATCTAGGGCGAGGGCAGTTCCCGCCAGGATTAGAAGTCTGCGAGCCAAGGTATGGGGGCAAAAGGATCTCAACCTGTGATCGGTTTGTTGTAGTTGCAACGAATACTTGAGCAGCGTTGTTCATGGAGCTCTTACCCTCAGTCGGCCTCAGCAGGCGAAATTCCTGACAGGTGTCGGCGTGCCTGAATGTGCGCATCCGCCGAGGAAGAGTTGATAATTTGATTGCCAGACATCGTGACCACTGCTCGTCAAAGTTTGGCCCCATTTCCCGCCGCACTTTGATCGACAATCGATCATTTCGAGTTTCTCCCACCCAGTTTTTCCACCCACCCGAAGGACTAGAGATGAAATCCTTGAAAACCTACGTTGCCGCAGCGACCGCCATCAGTGCCATTGCTGCGATCGTGCCTGTTGTTCAGGCACAAGAGACGACCGCGGCACCTTCAGCAACAGCTCCCTCTCGTTCGGCTTAGAGCAGCAAATAAGGATTTGGCGAAACGAGTTCAGAAGACGTTGTACAAACAAAAGGGCTTGGAGTCCACTGATGTTCATGCCGTCGCTCGTAGCGGCAAGATTACGCTAGTAGGAATGGCTCCGGACCAAGCGCAGATCGATCTCGCAGGGAAAGTTGCCGAGAGTGTTCCTGGCGTTACGTCGGTCAAAAACAATTTGACCGTGGACGAAAAAGGACGTTAATGGTTGAGTCCAACCGCATCCTTTGACTGCATTGGCGCGCCCTGACAACACGAATGCTATGTTCTCAACGGCGACGCCATTGCCTGGGGAATTCCGCCGCCAATGCCGCCAGCGGCGCCGAAACCTGCTCGACATGTCCAGAGACTCTTGCGATCCGATCAGCGAGGCGCCACACGCCGTCTTGTCGCCTTCTGTCGCAACCGGGCGGCCATCGAAGGTCATGCTTTTCACCTTGACGTCGACGATGAGATAGACGCCGCCGCATTTCGGACAACGACATGACGCGCGGATTGGTGGCGCCCTGTGCCGCGGCGCTCATTGACAGCTCGTAAAGCTCGATGCTTCGCAGAATGTCGCGCTCGAGCGCGGTCACGAGCTGGCGTGCGTGTCTCACTTCGCCATCGTAGGCGTCTTCGCGAGCTTCGAGCAGCATCGCGGCAAAAAACAAGCATGTGCACAGCCACAGCAACCCTGTGCAACCGATGACCCCAAGGGGCGTCAGAACCATGGACGCCGCCGCCCGTAAGCTGCGGGTTGCGAACTTCAAATATCGGGACATCGATTTCTTTTTGATCTGCCAAGTGGAGCGGAAACGGGCGAAAATTTAACGGCCGCGCCGCATCATAGCAAACACTGCGTCAGGATTGATTCGAGTCAAACACAAGCGAGAATATTCATTGACGCGCGCGATGATTTGACGCATCCGATCTCATTGCTTTTTGCCGCGCAGGACGGGCCTCCGCCGGTGTCGCAGTGGACCGGCCAGCCTTTCGTGGAGTAATCGTCCGATTCGTGCAAAATCTGGTGGTCAGTCGCCGCAGCCCCTTATCCCACAAGGCTCCGCGCCCCTGCGACATCTTTTCAACACGCGATTTTGCAAACATTTGAACAGAAATGCATGTCTGATCAAAAGCGCCAGAATATGCACGAAAGGTACGAATACCCATTTCCCGATCGCCCCCAAACCGTCCCGACCGGGGCGCGACGAACCGGCATGGGCCCTTGCCAAGGCGAGCGCGGCTTTTTAGTATCCGGAAAGCAGGCGTCGGGGCCCGGCGCACCAAAAATGCAGCGAGGCGACCGATGCACCGGCGAACAACAGCCCCCTACCTGATCGTGGCAATCGGCGTCGTGATCGCCTGCGCGCTGATGGGCCTATGCGTGTTGCAGTTGTTCCAAAGCCGCCACGACGCGCTGGAGCGCGCCAGCGAAAGCGCGCGCAATCTCGGTCTGATGGCCGAGCGCGACATCGAACGCAACTTCGAGCTGTACGACCTGTCGCTGCAGGCGCTTGCCCACGGGCTGCAGCGGCCCGATGTGATGGCCGCGGCGCCCGCGCTGCGGCGTGCCGTGCTATTCGATCACGCGATGAGTGCCGCCTTTATCGGTTCGCAGCTGGTGCTCGATGCCGACGGCAACATCGTCCTGGACTCGGCCCACGATGTGCCGCGCCAGGGCAATTTCGCGGACCGTAAGTACTTCACGGTCCATCGCGATAATGCTGACGTAGGACTGTATATCAGCGATCCGTTCATCTCACGGCTGAGTGCCGGCACGCCCAGCATGGCGCTGTCGCGGCGTATCTCGAATCCGGATGGCTCGTTTGCCGGCATCGCGCTGATTGGCCTCAACCTCGAATACTTCCACCACTTGTTTGCCGGCCTGTCGCTCGGGCAGCACGGTTCGATCTCGCTGATCGGAACGGACGGCATCATGGTGATGCGTCAGCCCTTCACGGACGGCATCGTCGGCCGCGACATCAGCCAAGCGTCGACATTCCGACGGTTCATGTCCGCTCGGGAGGGCGTGTTTTCAGAGACCGCGTCGATCGACGGCGTGCGCCGGCTCTACTACTTCAAACACCTACCGGAGCTGCCGCTGATCATCATGGTGGCGGAGGCTGAACAGGACATCTATGCGGCGTGGTGGCAGCGCGCCGCGGCAATCGGTGCGCTGGTGGGCACGTTCGGTGCGGCGTTCATTGTGCTGTCCATGGTCCTCAGCAAGCAACTGCGCCGCCGGATGCGCGCGGAATCGGAATTGGTACTGCTCGCCCGCACAGACGGGCTGACGGGCTTGAATAACCGCCGCAGCTTCGGCGAAGTGCTGGAGCGCGAATGGCGCCGCGCGCAGCGCGCGCACTCCGTGTTCTCGCTGCTGTTCGTCGATGTTGACCGCTTCAAGGCCTATAACGACACCTATGGCCATCAAGCCGGCGACGATGCGCTGGCGGCCGTCGCGCGCTGCATTGGCGAAAACATCCGCCGGCCAGCGGATACAGCGGCCCGCTACGGCGGAGAAGAATTTGTGGTGTTGCTCCCCGATACGCCCCCGCAGGGCGCGATCGAGATTGCCGAGCGCATTCGCGGGGCGATCGATGACCTCGCACTGGAGCACGTCGGCAGCGAATATGGGCGCGTCACCGCCAGCATCGGCATGGCGAGCTCGACGCCCGGTCAGGATGGAGACCCGGGTGCGCTGATCAAGGCGGCCGACGAGGCGCTGTACTACGCGAAGGCGACCGGCCGGAACAAGGTCTCGACCTTTCCCGTCGATGGATGTTGAAGTTCGAAGTTTGGTAAGCCGTCAATAAATGACGCCCTACCAATGGTAGGCAGAAGGTCAGATGCTAAGTGTCCGCGTGGACACATGCACTCAGACCGTGATGACAGAGAAACAGGACCTTCGAAGCAGACTGGTGGTCGGCCGCCGACGGGATGGCCGGCGGGAATTTGATGAGGCTGCCGTCCAAGAGCTGGTCGAGCTTTGCCTGAAGCCGGGCGTGTCGATTGCCCGAATGGCCATGGATCACGACGTCAACCCGAACCAGTTGCGTCGCTGGATCTCGCGCTATCAGCAGCATACGCTGCAAACGCCAACTAGACCGGACCCGCTGGTGATAGACGGCGTATCGATCGACATCCCGGGTTCGGCGCGTCGTGTTCCGGTGAGTGAAGCGCAGGCATTTGTCCCTGTCGTCACCGCGCCATCGACAGTGCCCGCCGTTTCCCCTGTACGGCCACCGGACACGTCGTTGATGGCGCTCTCGTTACATGTGCGCCTGTCGAATGGTGTCGAATTTGATCTTGGTGTTGAAGTTCGAAGTTTGTGCTAATGGCGTCCGCTGCAACGCTAATCGTGTCCGTTAATTCTGCTAACACAGCCATCTGCGGTCCTTGAACACTCGTTTCTCGCGATAACGGCTGATCGCGCGCAGCGCGGCAGCAAAGTGACCCGACAGCCGAAAGACAGAGGCGGGGACTGTTTCCAAAACCGTGTGATGCACGCTACAGAATTCGGCTGTCGGATCGAGCCACTCACGTTT
>NZ_CABVPP010000066.1 GCF_902499075.1 Burkholderia pseudomultivorans
GACCGTGAAACGACTCCACGCCGATGATAGTGCGGATTCCCGTGTGAAAGTAGGTAATCGTCAGGCTCCCTAAGCCAAGAACCCCCGCCCGATCAGGCGGGGGTTTTTGCATTTGCGGCGCGGAAAGGGGCATTCTTCGCTCAACCCAATCCCGCCACTCCCTCGGAAATACCCCCTTTCTTCACACATCTCCCGAAACTGCGCGTTCAATCGCAAGTGTGCAAAAGTCGCCCCCTCGTCGTATCCCGCGGCGCCGAAATAACCCTATCCACACAAAATGGGCGCTTTACATGGCTCCTCCACGTAAAATTTGCGAATCCCCATCTTTGCATCCAGATCAATGAACGCCGTTACTCAGGTAGCCCGGGCCGTTTGCCCGCACGATTGTCCGGATACGTGCGCGATGCGCGTAACCGTCGAGAACGGCAAAGCCATCAAGGTCACGGGCGACCCCGATCATCCGCCGACCCAAGGCGTGCTCTGCACGAAAGTCAGCCGATATGCCGACCGGGTGCATCATCCGGACCGCCTGACCGTTCCGCTCAAGCGCGTCGGCATGAAGGGGGAAGGGCGCTTCGTGCCGATCAGCTGGGACGCAGCGTTCGACGAGATCGGCCGCCGTCTCGGTGAAATCGCCGCGCGCGCCCCGGAAGCGATCTTGCCGTACAGCTACGCAGGGACGATGGGGTTGGTGCAAGGCGAAGGCATCGCGCAACGGTTCTTCCACAAGATCGGCGCATCGCGGCTCGAGCGTACGATCTGCGCCGCGGCCGGCGCGGCGGGCCTGCGCTATACATACGGCGGAAGTCTCGGCATGCACCTCGAGCATTTCGAGGAAAGCGAGCTGATTCTGATCTGGGGCGCCAATCCGATCGCGTCCAGCCTGCACTTCTGGACCCGTGCGCAGGAGGCGAAGCGCCGCGGCGCCCGGTTGGTTGCAATCGACCCGTACCGTTCGCTGACCGCAGAAAAATGCCATCAGCACATCGCGCTGAAACCCGGCACCGACGGTGCATTCGCGCTCGGCATGATGCACGTGCTGATCACCGAGAATCTGCTCGACCACGACTATATTGCCGACCACACGCTCGGGTTCGATGCGCTCAAGGCGAGGGCGATGTCCTATCCGCCCGAGCGTGTCGCTCAGATCTGCGGCATTGATGCTGAGGAACTGGTCGAGCTCGCGCGTCGTTACGGCGCCACCCGCAAGGCGTCGATCCGCCTCAATTACGGGATGCAGCGCGTCCGCGGCGGCGGCAACGCGGTACGCGCGATCGCGAGCCTCCCCGCGCTGACCGGCGCCTGGCGCGATCGGGCAGGCGGGCTGCTGCTTTCATCGTCGGAATCCGCGCCGGTCAACCAGACTGCATTGCTGCGCCCCGACCTGATGCCGGGCTGGCCGCACACGCTGCCGCGCATCATCAACATGAACGCGATCGGCGATGCGCTGCTGCACCCGGGCGATGCCGTTTTCGGGCCGAAAGTCGAAGCGGTGATCGTCTACAACTCGAACCCGGTGGCGGTCGCCCCCGATTCGTCGAAGGTAGCGGCCGGATTTGCACGAGACGATCTGTTCACGGTCGTTCTCGAGCATTTCAAGACAGATACGGTCGATTTCGCCGACATTGTGCTGCCGGCGACCACGCAGCTCGAGCATCTGGACATCCACAAATCGTACGGCCACACCTACGTGATGGCGAACCTGCCGGCGATTCCGCCGGTCGGCGACGCGCGACCGAATACCGAAATCTTCCGGGGCATCGCGCGCAGCATGGCGCTCGACGAACCCGCGCTGTATCACTCCGATGAAGAGGTCGCGCGCGCGGCGTTGCGGTGGGACGATCCGTCGCTCGACAGCGACTGGGAGACGCTGAAGCGCGAAGGCTGGCTGAAGCTCAAGCTGCCCGATGCGCCGTTTGCGAACGGCGGCTTTCGCACGCCGTCCGGCAAGTGCGAGTTCTACAGCGCGCGGCTCGAGCAAATGGGCATGGATCCCGTTCCCGACTATCTGCCGCCGTTCGAATCGGCCGAGGCCGCGCCCGAACTCGCCGCGCGCTACCCGCTCGCGATGATTTCGCCGCCTGCACGCCATTTCCTGAACAGCACGTTCGTGAACGTCGACAGCCTGCGCAATACGGAAGGCGAGCCGCATCTCGACATGCACCCGACCGATGCGCAAGCGCGCGGGATCGCCGATGGCGACGTCGTGCGCATCTTCAACGACCGCGGCTCGATGCAGGCGCTCGCAAGGGTGACCGACCGCGCCCGCCCGGGACTGGTGGTCGGATTGTCGATCTGGTGGAAGAAGCTATCGCCGGACGGGCGCAACGCGAACGAGGTGACGAGCCAGGCGCTGACCGATCTCGGCAATTCGGCGACGTTTTACGACTGTCTCGTGGAAGTCGAGCGAGCTTGATGAAACCGGCCGGCACGCAGCGGCATATCGCTCCGGAAGTTGGAAGGGGACATCTAATCCTGTTGTCTCGGGACGAGCGAGCCGCTACGATGCGTTTTAGCACGACCATTCGAAAATCCGTGAGGAGACGCGCAGTATGGACAAAATTTGGCTGAAATCGTACCCGCCCGGCGTTCCAGCCGAAATTGACGCGTCTCCGTATCCTTCCGTTCCCGACCTGCTCGACGAGAGCTTCCGCCAGTATCGCGACCGCACGGCGTTCGTCTGCATGGGCAAGAAGCTCACGTATGGCGAACTCGACGCGCTGTCGCGTCAGTTCGGCGCGTGGCTGCAGTCGCGCGGCCTCGCGCGCGGTGCACGCGTCGCGATCATGATGCCCAACGTACTGCAGTACCCGATCGCGATCGCCGCAGTGCTGCGCGCCGGCTACACGGTCGTCAACGTCAACCCGCTGTATACGCCGCGCGAGCTCGAACATCAGTTGAAGGACAGCGGCGCCGAAGCGATCGTCATCCTCGAGAATTTCGCGTCGACGCTGCAGGCCGTCATCGCCAATACGGCGGTCAAGCATGTCGTCGTCGCGTCGATGGGCGATTTGCTGGGTATCAAGGGCTGGCTCGTCAACTACGTCGTGCGCAAGGTGAAGAAGATGGTGCCGGCGTGGCAGCTGCCGTCGTTCACGCGTTTCAACGCCGCGCTCGCCGAAGGGGCGCGGCAGACGTTCAAGCCGCAGAAGCTCGGCCCCGACGACGTCGCATTCCTCCAATACACGGGCGGCACGACCGGCGTCGCGAAGGGCGCGACGCTGCTGCACCGGAACATCGTGTCGAACGTGCTGCAGGCCGAGGCCTGGCACCATCCTGCGCACGTCAAATACCCGGACGTGAAACAGTTCGTGACGGTTGTGGCGCTGCCGCTCTATCACGTGTTCGCACTGACCGTGTGCGGTTTCCTGACGATGCGCACAGGCGGCATGGGCGTCCTGATCCCGAATCCGCGCGACATCGGCGGGATGATCAAGGAGCTGAAGGGTTATCAGATCTCGACGATTCCGGCCGTCAACACCTTGTATAACGCACTGCTGAACCATCCCGAATTCAACCAGCTCGACCTGTCGAAGCTCGTGATCGCCAATGGCGGCGGCATGGCGATCCAGGAAGGCGTCGCGAAGCGCTGGTATGAGAAGACCCACACGGCCATCGTCGAGGGATACGGGTTGTCCGAGACGTCGCCGGTCGCGACCTGCAATCCGGTGACCGCAACCGAATACAGCGGGACGATCGGCTTGCCGCTGCCGTCGACCGAGGTCGCGATTCGCGACGACGCGGGCAACGACGTCGCGCTGGGCGAGCCCGGCGAAATCTGCATCCGCGGGCCGCAGGTGATGGCCGGCTACTGGAACCGGCCGGACGAGACCGCGAAGGTCATGTGCCCGGACGGCTTTTTCAAGACGGGCGACGTCGGCGTGATGGATGCGCGCGGCTACGTGAAGATCGTCGACCGGAAGAAGGACATGATCCTCGTGTCCGGGTTCAACGTGTATCCGAACGAGGTCGAGGACGTCGTGGCGTCGCACCCGGGCGTGTTCGAGGTGGCGGCGGTCGGCGTGCCGGACGAGCACTCGGGCGAAGCCGTGAAGCTGTTCGTCGTGAAGAAGGATCCGGCGCTCACCGACAAGGATCTCCTCGCTTATTGCAAGGAGCGGCTCACCGGGTACAAGCGGCCGAAGTTCGTGGAGTTCCGCACGGAACTGCCGAAGACGAACGTCGGCAAGATCCTGCGGCGCGAGCTGCGAGACGGCCGCGCTTGAAGGCGCGATCGCGGAGCGGAAAAACCGGCATGCGCCGGTTTTTTTTCGTCTGGGCGGGGGAGAGCGGGAAAGGGCATCGACCGATCGACCGGGCAACCGGAATCGACACGAACCTGCGCGATGCTGCAACTAACGGCAATTCACCGGCAATTTGCCGGCATGATGTGCGTACGGGGGAATCTCCGGCAAGCGCGCCGACGGGCGTCGGCATTTCCGCGCTTCAAGCGGAGTGCCGGTTCCGGGCATTTTCGATCCGGATTCCCTCTTTCGCAGGCAATGCCGATTCCGGCCCTTCGGTACTTCGATATCTCGCGACCTTAACCCCCAACCGTTCAACCCGGCCGTTCCGCCACCGTACAAAAGAAAAAGGCGCCCGAAGGCGCCTTCAATGTCCAGCGGCTTGTCAGACAAGCTGATTAGAACTTGTGACGGATACCGACGCGTGCCGCGACCTGGTTGCTGGTGCTCGAACCGCTGAGACCGTTGATCGCTGCCGTCGCCTTGACGACGTCGCCGTTCGCGTCGAGCACATTGCCCGATGCGTGCTGGTACACGCCGATCACGTAGACGTCCGTGCGCTTCGACAGGAAGTAGTCGACGCCCAGCGAGCCCTGGTGGTACTTGGCTGCCGAGTTGCCGTCGATCTTGCTGCCTTGCGTGTAGTCGTACGCCGCGCCGAGGATCAGCGCCGGGGTCAGCTGATACTTGAAGTTGATTTCGCCGTTGTTGAACGTCGCGGTCTGGTTCACGTACGGTCCGACCGAGAAGCCCTTGAACTTCGTGTTCGAGTACGTCGCACCGATCGTCGCTGCGCCGAACGTGTACGCGCCGCCCGCACCGATGACCTGGTACGTGTTCGCGTTGTTCGCGTACGCGCCGTAGACCGGCGACGAGACCGGATCGGCCGAAGCTGTCGAACCGTTGTTGAACATGCCGCCGGCGTTGCCCGGCGTACGTGCGTTCAAGTAGCCGACGCCCAAGACCAGCGGGCCGTTGTTGTAGCCTGCGCCGAGCGACCAGACCTGGTTCCGCGCGAACTGGCCCGCGATGCCGCCGAGGCTGTACAGGCCGCCGAACGAGAAGCCTGCATAGGTCGGGCTCGTGTACTTGATCGCGTTGTTCACGCGGTACGCGTTGTTGAAGTTGTCGAGGTCGCCCGGGTGAGCGGCGATGTAGCCGCCCCACTGGTCGCCTGCCTCGAGCGGGCCGACGAAGTCGACGACGGAGTCGTATTGACGACCCAGCGTGACCGTACCGTAGTTGCTCGACAGGCCGACATAAGCCTGACGACCGAACATCAGGCTGCCCTGGCCGAGCTTGCCGGTGTTCACGTCGAAGCCGTTTTCCAACGTAAAGATCGCCTTCAGGCCGCCGCCGAGATCTTCGGTGCCGCGCAGGCCGAAGCGGCTGCCTTGCATGACGCCGCTGGCCATGCTGTACAGGTGCTTGCCGCCCGAGTTGTTGTTGAACAGAAGGCCTTCATCGATGATGCCGTAAAGCGTCACGCTGCTTTGCGCATGGGCAGCGCCAGCGAACGCGCCCAGCGCGACGAGCGCGAGAAGCGACTTTTTCATTAACGGATCTCCAAGAATCACTGAATTTTTCTGGCGGGGCGGATAGTTATGTTCTGGCGAGGGCCCCGCATCAACTTCGCAAGAAGTCGCACGTAATGTAGCAAAACCGTTTTTTGCCACAAAGCGAAATGCCGTCGCTCAAGGTCGCCATGTTTCCTTTATGCAACAATGGTTAAAATCACGGGTTAACCGCAATTTCCGCTGAATAATCAAGTCGGTTACGCAGCGGACACGTGCCTTCGCCTCCCACGACAGGCACACGCAGCCAGGAGAAACAGGATGGTGTTGGATGAACTCATCAGCGAATTCGATCGCGGCCTGCGGTCGCTGACCGGCATCAGCCGGATGAGCCGGCCGGTGCCGGCGCCCGCCGAATCGCCGGCCGGGGCGCCGGATGTCGAATTGACGCCCGCGGAGCGCACGCATGCGGCCGGGCTGATGCGTGTGAACCACGTCGGCGAGGTCTGCGCGCAGGCGCTTTACCAGGCGCAGAAGCTGACCGCGCGGTCGCCGTCGGCCAAGGCGATGTTCGAGGAGGCCGCGCGCGAGGAGGAGGATCATCTCGCGTGGACTGCGCACCGCCTGAAGGAACTCGATTCGCGCCCGAGCCTCTTGAACCCGCTGTGGTATGTGGGCTCGCTCGCGATCGGCATCGCGGCCGGCACGCTGGGCGACAAGGTCAGCCTCGGCTTCATGGCCGAGACGGAGCGTCAGGTCGAGAGCCATCTCGACAGCCATCTGTCCGAGCTGCCGCCCGGCGACGCGGCGTCGCGCGCGATCGTCGAGCAGATGCGCGTCGACGAGGTGAAGCACGGCAAGGCGGCCACCGACGCCGGCGGCATCGAGCTGCCGCTGCCCGCCCGGATGCTGATGCGAGCCGCGTCGAAAGTCATGACCAGCACTGCGTACTATCTCTGAGATCGGGCCGGAGCGCGCCTCGCGCCGCTCCGGCTGCCGCCGCCGATATCGCCCGTTTTCTCCGCGTTTTCCCGCCCCCTAAAGCCCTGTCCGCACGCCCGTCTGGCCCGTCCTTCTCACGTATCACCTTCACAAGTTGCACTAGCTCATTCATTTATAACGGTTTTTGGAATAAGGGGCTGCATGAGCATGTGCGCGTAAGTCCTTGTTCTAACTAACAAAATTCGTCAAAAAAGCGGGCCGCTCCCTTGACCGTGCCACACCCTTCCTCTAAAGTGGGAGACAGTGTGAGAAAGTGTATTTTTGTGTGATTTGGCGGGCTATTCCGGCTAAATTCTCAGCATTGGGCTGGGTGCTTCGGTGCCCTGAACGGGAGAGCGGAAAGTGTTCCAAGGGGCGTCGGCGCTGACGCTCGATGCGAAAGGGCGGATGTCGGTGCCGGCTCGCTATCGCGAAGCGCTGCAAGGACAGGCAGAAGGACGGGTGACTGTGACCAAGCACCCGGACGGCTGCCTGTTGCTGTTTCCGCGCCCCGAATGGGAGGTATTCCGCGCCAAGATCGCCGCGCTGCCGATGGATGCGCACTGGTGGCGGCGGATTTTTCTCGGCAATGCGATGGATGTCGATCTCGACAGCGCGGGCCGGATTCTCGTATCGCCCGAGCTGCGCATGGCGGCCGGGCTGGAAAAGGAAGTCATGTTGTTGGGAATGGGAAGTCACTTCGAGCTGTGGGATTCGCAGACCTACATCGCGAAGGAGCAGGCAGCGATGGCGCAGGGCATGCCCGACGCGCTGAAGAATTTCACGTTCTGATTGCGGTGACGGAGACGCCCGCGATGGGAAACGAATTGCAGCATCGGACGGTGCTGTTGGACGAAGCGGTCGAGTCGCTCGTGACGCGGCCGGACGGCATCTATGTCGACGGCACGTTCGGGCGTGGCGGTCACAGCCGCGCGGTGCTCGCGCGGCTCGGGCCGGGCGGCCGGCTGATCGCGTTCGACAAGGATCCGAGGGCGATCGAGACGGCGCAGGGCATCGGCGATGCGCGCTTTTCGATCGTGCATGACAGCTTTGCATCGATGCGCGACGCGCTTGCGGCGCGCGGCGTCGAGAAGGTGTCGGGTGTGTTGCTGGACCTGGGCGTGTCCTCGCCGCAGGTGGACGATCCGGCGCGCGGCTTCAGCTTCCGCGCCGATGGTCCGCTGGACATGCGAATGGATCCGACGCGCGGCGAGTCGGCGGCCGAATGGCTCGCGCGGGCTTCGCTGCA
The DNA here is from genome assembly GCF_902499075.1 of Burkholderia pseudomultivorans. Classification (GTDB taxonomy): domain Bacteria; phylum Pseudomonadota; class Gammaproteobacteria; order Burkholderiales; family Burkholderiaceae; genus Burkholderia; species Burkholderia pseudomultivorans. Next base: position 7,989 of record NZ_CABVPP010000066.1, read on the forward strand.
GGAACTGACGGAGGTGATACGAGATTATGGGGAAGAACGGTTTGCTTTTCAGATTGCAAAGGCGCTTGTTGCTCGCCGGGCAGAGTCCGATCGTCTCGGGCCGCTCGACAGCACGGGCGAGCTTGCCCAAATCGTGGGTCACGCCGTCAAGACCCGTGAGAAGGGCAAGGATCCGGCAACCCGCACCTTTCAGGCTATACGGATTCACGTCAATCAAGAGCTTGCGGACCTGCAAGTCGTACTAGACGCGGCATTGTCGTTGCTGGAGCAAGGGGGGCGGCTGGTGGTCATCAGCTTTCATTCACTCGAGGACCGGATCGTCAAGCGATTCATGCAGGCGCACGCGAGTGCGCCCGCGGTCGATCGTCGCCTGCCGATCCGTGCCGTCGACCTCCCGAGCCCGCCGCTCAAGATCATCGGCCGCCAGTTTCCGGGTGAAGCGGAAGTGGCCGCCAATCCGCGTGCCCGGTCGGCCGTGATGCGCATCGCGGAGCGCGTCACGCCATGAGCCGCTTCAATATCTTCCTGCTGATCATCGTGATGGGCTGCGCACTGTCGGTCGTCAACTCGACGAACCAGCAGCGCCAGATCTTCATCCAGCTGCAGCGTGCGCAGTCGCAGGAGCGCCAGCTCCAGCAGGATTACGCGCAGCTTCAATATCAGCAGAGCGCGCTGTCGAAGACGTCGCGCATCGAGCAGCTCGCGAACGATTCGCTGAAGATGCAGCCGATCACGACGGGCCGCACGCAATACCTGACGCTGCCGCCGGGCGCCGCGAAGGCGATCGACGCGCCGATCCCGGCATCGGCCGATACCGCCGGCAAGGGCAAGGGGGGCGCGCGATGAAACCGTCGCAGAAGCGCCAGGACGTGAAATTCGCGTCGAGCCCGGTGCTGGGCGTGCACCTGCCGATGTGGCGCTCGAAGCTCGTCGTGTTCATGCTGTTCATGGCGTTCGTCGCGCTGGCCGCGCGTGCGTTCTGGATCCAGGGGCCCGGCAACGCGTTCTATCAGAAGCAGGGCGAGAGCCGCTACCAGCGCACGCTCGAACTGCCGGCCACGCGCGGCAAGATTCTCGACCGTAACGGGCTGGTGCTCGCGACGAGCCTGCCGGTGCGCGCGATCTGGGCGATTCCCGATGCGGTGCCCGACGATCTCGACGCGGACAAGCTCGGTCAGCTCGGCAAGCTGCTCGGCATGACGCAGAAGGAACTGCGCGTCAAGCTGTCGGAAGACAAGGGTTTCGTCTACGTGAAGCGCCAGGTGCCGATCGACGTGGCGGACAAGGTCGCCGCGCTCGACATTCCCGGCATCTACCAGCGCAACGAATACAAGCGCTTCTATCCGGAAGGCGAGATCACCGCGCACCTGATCGGCTTCACGAATGTCGAGGACGAAGGGCAGGAGGGCGTCGAGCTCGGCGACCAGAAGCTGCTGGCCGGCACGTCGGGCATGCGCCGCGTGATCAAGGACCGGATGGGGCACATCGTCGAGGATGTGGCCGAGCAGATTCCGCCGCACAACGGCACCGACGTCGACCTGTCGATCGACAGCAAGATCCAGTACATCGCGTACGCGAACCTGAAGGCCGCCGTCGAGAAGTTCAAGGCGAAGGCCGGCGCGGCGATGGTCGTCGACGTGCGCACCGGCGAGGTGCTCGCGCTCGTCAACTACCCGACGTACAACCCGAACGACCGCTCGCGCCTGACGGGCGAGCAGCTGCGCAACCGGATCCTGACCGACGTGTTCGAGCCGGGCTCGATCATGAAGCCGTTTACGGTGTCGCTTGCGCTCGATCTGCATCGCGTGACGCCGAACACGCTCGTCGAAACGGGCAACGGGCACTTCGTGCTCGACGGCGCGCCGATCACCGACGATGCCGGTTTCGGCACGCTGACGGTCGGCGGCGTGATCCAGAAGTCGAGCAACATCGGCGCGACGAAGATCGCGATGACGATGCGGCCCGAGGAAATGTGGAATATGTATACCAGCATCGGCCTCGGCCAGCCGCCGAAGGTCGGGTTCCCGGGCGCGGCGGCCGGCCGCCTGCGTCCGTGGAAGAGCTGGCGCCGCATCGAGCAGGCGACGATGTCGTACGGCTATGGCCTGTCGGTGTCGCTGTTCCAGCTCGCGCGCGCGTACACGGCGATCGCGCACGACGGCGAGCTGATGCCGGTGACCATTTTCAAGACCGACCCCAATCAGCAGATCACCGGCACGCAGGTGTTTACGCCGACCACCGCGCGCGAGGTGCGTGCGATGCTCGAGACGGTGGTCGCGCCGGGCGGCACGTCGCCGGATGCGGCGGTGCCGGGCTATCGCGTCGGCGGCAAGAGCGGTACCGCCTACAAGCACGAAGGCCACGGCTATACGCGCAAGTACCGCGCGTCGTTCGTCGGGATGGCGCCGATGCCGAACCCGCGCATCGTCGTCGCGGTGTCGGTCGACGAGCCGACTGCCGGCAGCCACTTCGGCGGCCAGGTGTCGGGTCCCGTGTTCTCGGCGATCGCGGGCGATACGCTGCGCGCGCTGAACGTGCCGCCCAACATGCCGATCAAGCAGCTCGTCGTGTCTGACGATTCGCCGGCCGCGCCCGCTGCGACGGGCCCGCAAAAGCTGGCCGCAGGCAGTGGCGCAAAGCATATGATCGTGTCCAGCACGACCCGTAATTCACCAGGAGTTGTTCGATGAGCGCCGCTCGCAGTTCTCATCCGGCGCATCAGCAGATCGCAGCCGCGCTTGCGTGGCTGCGCCAGCATGTGGCCCCCGCCGCGCAGCTGCATGCGGACACGCGCAGCCTCGGGCCCGGCGATGTGTTCGTCGCCTATGCCGTCGACGGGGCCGACAATCGCGGCTTCATCGCCGATGCCGTCGCACGCGGTGCGGCGGCCGTGCTGTATCAGCCGGAAGGGCTGGCTGCTGCGCCGACGGCGCCCGCCGCGCTCGCGGTGCCGGCGCTCGACCAGCTCGCGGGCGAGATCGCCAGCGGCTGGTACGGCGATCCGAGCGACAGCCTGCTCGCGATCGGCGTGACCGGCACGAACGGCAAGACCTCGTGCACGCAATGGATCGCGACCGCGCTGACGGCGCTGCACCAGCCGTGCGCGGTGATCGGCACGCTCGGCAGCGGAATGCCGGGCCAGCTCGTGCCGACCGGCTTCACGACGCCGGATGCGCCGCAACTGCAGCGCAGCCTCGCGCAGCTGAGCGCAGCGGGCGCGAAGGCGGTCGCGATGGAGGTGTCGTCGCATGCGCTGCATCAGGGGCGCGTGAACGGCACCGCATTCGACATCGCCGTGTTCACGAATCTCACGCAGGATCATCTCGACTATCACGGCACGTTCGACGCGTACGAGGCTGCGAAGGCGAAGCTGTTCGCATGGCGCGGGCTGCGCGCGGCGGTCGTGAACCGCGACGACGCGGCCGGCCGCCGCCTGCTCGAAAAACTCGCCGGCCGCGTGCGCACGATCGCGTACGGGATCGGCGACGCGCCGCAGGCGCCCGACGCCGACCGCCAACTGGTCGCGCTCGACGTGCGTGCGACCGCGACGGGCACCGCATTCCGCCTGCGTTCGTCGTGGGGCGATGCGGACGTCGAGGTCGGCACGCTCGGCACCTTCAACGTCAGCAACCTGCTCGCCGTGCTCGGCGCGCTGCTCGCGGCCGACGTGCCGTTCGACGCGGCGCTGGCCGAGGTCGCGCGGCTCGAGTCGGTGAACGGCCGGATGCAGCGTCTCGGCGGCCGGCTGCAGAGCGACGAGCCGCTCGTCGTGATCGATTACGCCCACACGCCCGACGCGCTCGAAAAGACACTCGACGCGCTGCGCCCGATCGCGGCGGCGCGCGGCGGCCGGCTCGTCTGCATGTTCGGCTGCGGCGGCGATCGCGACGCGACCAAGCGCCCGCTGATGGGCGCGATCGCGGAACGGCTCGCCGACGAAGTCGTGGTCACCAGCGACAACCCGCGCAGCGAGGATCCGCAAGCGATCATCGACCAGATCGTCGCTGGCATGACCGCGCCCGATCGCGCGCGCCGCATCGAGGATCGCGCCAGCGCGATCTTGCAAGCGGTGCGCGGCGCCGCACGCGAGGACGTCGTCGTGCTGGCCGGCAAGGGCCACGAGGCAACCCAGGAAATCATGGGCAAGAAGCGCACGTTCTCCGATCAGGATCACGCACGGCTCGCCCTCGCTGCGCGCGCGACGCACGGCAAGGGAGGCGGCGAATGACGATGCTCAGTCTGGATCAAGCCGCACGCCTGATTCCCGGCGCGACCGTGCACGGCGACGCGAGCGTCACGTTCGAGCGCGTGTCGACGGACAGCCGCACGGTCGGCCCGGGCGACCTGTTCGTCGCGCTGAAAGGCGAGCGCTTCGACGCGCACGACTTCCTCGGCGACGTGGCCGCGCGCGGCGCGGCCGCGGCGCTCGTCGCGCACGTGCCGGCGGGCCTCGCGATGCCGCTGATCGTCGGCGGCGAGACGCGTGCCGCGCTCGGCGCGCTCGCGCACGGTTGGCGCAAGCGATTCGCGCTGCCGCTCGTCGCGGTGACGGGCAGCAACGGCAAGACGACCGTGAAGGAAATGATCGCGTCGATCTTCGCGGCGGCGGTCGGCGCCGACGCGCGGCTCGCGACGGCCGGCAACCTGAACAACGACGTGGGCCTGCCGCTGACGCTGCTGCGCCTGTCGGCCGCGCACCGTCTCGCGGTGATCGAGCTCGGGATGAACCATCCGGGCGAGACCGAGGTGCTCGCGCGCCTGACCGCGCCGACGGTCGCGCTCGTTAACAACGCGCAGCGCGAGCATCAGGAGTTCATGGCGACGGTCGAAGCCGTCGCGCTCGAGCATGCGGCCGTGATTCACGCGCTGACGCCGGACGGCGTCGCGGTGTTCCCGGCCGACGACGCGTACGCGAGCATCTGGCGCGTCGCGGCGACCGGCAACCGGATCTTCGATTTCGCGCTGAACGACGCGCAACGGCAGACCGACGCGCAAGTGACGGGCCGCCTGCACGGCGGCGAGCTCGCGATCGATACGCCGGCCGGCGCGGTCACGGTGCGGCTGCGTGCGCTCGGCGAGCACAACGCGCGCAACGCGCTGGCGGCAACGGCCGCGGCGCTCGCGGCGGGCGTCGCGCTGCCGGCGATCAAGCAGGGCCTCGAGGCGTTCGAGCCGGTCAAGGGGCGTCTGCAGGTCCGTCGGGCGACGGTCGGCGGTCTGGCCGGCGCGACGGTCGTCGACGATACGTACAACGCGAACCCCGATTCGATGCGCGCCGCGATCGACGTGCTCGCCGGGCAACCGGCGCCGCGCGTGCTGGTGATCGGCGATATGGGCGAGGTCGGCGACGAAGGCCCCGCCTTCCATCGCGAGATCGGCGCGTACGCGCGCGAGCGCGGTGTCGATGCGCTGTTCGCGCTAGGCGACGCGTCGCGCGACGCCTGCACGGCCTACGGCGACACGGCCCGCCATTTCGGCGACGTCGGCGCGCTGGTCGAAGCGCTGCTCGCGAGCGGCTACGACGCAGCGGCGACGGTGCTCGTGAAGGGCTCGCGGTACATGAAGATGGAGCGCGTGGTCGACGCGCTGACGAACCAACCCGCGACGGGCACGACGCCCGCCGCACACTGAGTAGAAGGAAGGAAGCATGCTGCTGGCGCTGGCGCAATGGCTGCAAGGAGACGCAAGCTTTTTGCGCTTGTTCACGTACCTCACGTTCCGTGCGGTGATGGCCACCATCACCGCGCTCGGGATCGGGCTCGTGTGCGGACCGTGGGTGATCCGCAAGCTGACGCAAATGAAGGTCGGGCAGGCGGTGCGCAAGGACGGCCCGCAGACGCACCTCGTCAAGTCGGGCACGCCGACGATGGGCGGCGTGCTGATCCTGATCGGCATCGCGGTCGCGACGCTGCTGTGGGGCGACCTGACGAACCGCTTCATCTGGATCGTGATGCTCGTCACGTTCGGGTTTGGCGTGATCGGCTGGGTCGACGACTATCGCAAGGTCGTCCACAAGGATCCGCGCGGGATGTCGTCGCGCGAGAAGTATTTCTGGCAGTCGGTGATCGGCCTGTTCGCGGCCGTCTATCTCGCCTTCAGCGTGTCCGAGGCGAACAACGTGCGCGTGTTCGACCTGTTCATGGCGTGGGTGCGCAGCGGCCTGTCGATGGGGCTGCCGGCGCGCGCGGACCTGATGCTGCCGTTCCTGAAGTCGATCAGCTACCCGCTCGGCGTGTGGGGCTTCATCGTGCTGACCTATTTCGTGATCGTCGGCGCGAGCAACGCGGTGAACCTGACCGACGGCCTCGACGGTCTCGTGATCATGCCGGTCGTGCTGGTCGGCGCGTCGCTGGGTGTGTTCGCGTACGTGATGGGCAGTGCGGTCTATTCAAAATACCTGCTGTTCCCGCACATCCCGGGCGCGGGCGAACTGCTGATCTTCTGTTCCGCGATGGGCGGGGCAGGGCTCGCGTTCCTCTGGTACAACACGCACCCCGCGCAGGTATTCATGGGCGACGTCGGCGCGCTGGCGCTCGGCGGCGCGCTCGGCACGGTCGCGGTGATCGTGCGCCAGGAAATCGTGCTGTTCATCATGGGCGGCATCTTCGTCGCGGAAACGCTGTCGGTGATGCTGCAGGTTTCGTGGTTCAAGTACACGAAAAAGCGCTACGGCGAAGGGCGGCGCCTGCTCAAGATGGCGCCGCTGCATCACCATTTCGAATTGTCCGGCTGGAAGGAAACGCAGGTGGTGGTGCGTTTCTGGATCATCACGCTGATGCTGTGCCTGTTCGGTCTGACCACCCTCAAGCTGCGGTAAAGGAAAGGTAACAAGGATGTCTGGCGAGATGTTTGGAGATCGGCAACGGCCGATGGTGCTTGTGCTGGGACTCGGCGAATCGGGTCTCGCGATCGCGCGGTGGTGCGCGAGGCACGGGTGCCGGCTGCGCATTGCCGATACCCGCGAGGCGCCGCCGAACCTTGCCGCGCTGCAGGCCGAAGGCATCGATGCGGAATTCGTCGGCGGGCCGTTCGCGCCCGCGCTGCTCGACGGCGGCGTCGAGATCGTCGGGCTGAGCCCCGGGCTGTCGCCGCTCGAACCGGCGCTCGCGGCGCTGATCGCGGCCGCGAACGAGCGCGGGATCGCGGTATGGGGCGAACTGGAATTCTTCGCGCAGGCGCTGCGCGCGCTCGGCACCAGCGGCTACCAGCCGAAGGTGCTCGCGATCACGGGCACGAATGGCAAGACCACGACCACGAGCCTCACCGGCCTGTTGTGCCAGCGTGCGGGCAAGAAGGTCGCGGTCGCGGGCAACATCAGCCCGGCGATGCTCGACCGGCTCGCCGGTGCGATCGACGACACCGCGCTGCCCGACGTCTGGGTGCTCGAACTGTCGAGCTTCCAGCTCGAGACCGCGCGCACGTTCGCACCCGATGCGGCCGCGATCCTCAACATCACGCAGGACCACCTCGACTGGCACGGCAGCTTCGACGCGTATGCGGCCGCGAAGGGCCGGATCTTCGGCGCGACGACGACGCGCGTGCTGAACCGCGACGACGCGGCCGTGATGAAGTTCGCGCCGGCGGCAGGCGCTGCCGACGCGCCGCGCACGATCACGTTCGGCCTGAACGAGCCGACGCAGGATGGCGACTACGGGCTGTCGCGCGACAACGGCATCGCATGGCTGGTGGAAGCCGTCGATCGCGATGCGCCGGATGAAACGGCGACGACCGGCCGGCGCCGCAAGCGCGACGCCGCACATACGCCCGACATTGCGCAGAAGCGGCTGATGCCGGCCGACGCGCTGCGCATCCGCGGGCTGCACAACGCGGCGAACGCGCTGGCCGCGTTCGCGCTCGCTCGCGCGATCGACCTGCCGGCCGCGCCGCTGCTGCACGGGCTGCGCGAATACCGCGGCGAAGCGCATCGCGTCGAAGTGATCGCGACGATCGACGACGTCGACTACGTCGACGACAGCAAGGGTACCAACGTCGGCGCGACGGTGGCTGCGCTCGACGGGCTCGCGCAGAAGATCGTGCTGATCGCGGGCGGCGACGGCAAGGGCCAGGATTTCGCGCCGCTGGTCGCGCCGGTCGCGCGCTGGTGCCGCGCGGTGATGCTGATCGGCCGCGATGCGCCGGCGATCCGCGACACGCTCGCGGAAACCGGCGTGCCGCTCGTCGACCACGCGACGCTCGAAGGCGCGGTGCACGCGGCGGCGGCGCTCGCGGAGCCGGGCGACGCGGTGCTGCTGTCGCCGGCGTGCGCGAGCCTCGACATGTTCAGGAACTACGCCCACCGCGCGGACGTGTTCCGTGCGGCGGTGGATGAAATCGCCATCGACAAAGGAGCGACGCCATGAGCTGGTCCGATCGCCTCGTCTCCCGTTTCAACGACCGGCGCGACACCGGCGGCAATGCCGCGGGCGGGCGCGTCGCGTCGGCCACGCGTGCCGCGACGGGCGGGCTGGCCAGCGTCGTCAACGGCGTGCGGCCGAGCCGCTCGCGGATGCTCGACTTCGACTACTCGCTGCTGTGGGTTGCGATCGCGCTGCTCGGGCTCGGCGTCGTGATGGTGTATTCGGCGTCGATCGCGATGCCCGATTCGCCGAAGTACGCGCAGTATCACGACTACGCGTTCCTGATGCGCCACGTCGTGTCGCTCGTCGTCGCGTTCATCGCGGCGGTGATCGCGTTCCGCGTGCCGGTGTCGACCTGGGACAAGTACGCGCCGCACCTTTTCCTGATCGCGCTGGTCGGGCTCGTGATCGTGCTGATTCCGCACGTCGGCAAGGGCGTGAACGGCGCGCGCCGCTGGATTCCGCTCGGCATCACGAACATGCAGCCGTCGGAAATCATGAAGCTCGCGGTGACGATCTACGCGGCGAACTACACGGTGCGCAAGCAGGAATACATGCAGAGCTTCGCGAAGGGCTTCCTGCCGATGGCGTTCGCGGTCGGCCTGGTCGGCGCGCTGCTGCTGCTCGAACCCGACATGGGCGCGTTCATGGTGGTCGCGGCGATCGCGATGGGCGTGCTGTTCCTCGGCGGCGTGAACGGCAAGCTGTTCGGCGGCCTCGTCGCGACGGCGGTCGGCACCTTCACGATGCTCGTGTGGCTGTCGCCGTGGCGTCGCGAGCGGATCTTCGCGTATCTCGATCCGTGGGACGAGCGCTACGCACAGGGCAAGGCCTACCAGCTTACGCACTCGCTGATCGCGTTCGGCCGCGGCGAGTGGTTCGGCGTCGGCCTCGGCGGCAGCGTCGAGAAGCTGAACTACCTGCCCGAAGCGCATACCGACTTCATTCTCGCGGTGATCGGCGAGGAACTCGGCTTCGTCGGCGTGCTGGTCGTGATCCTGCTGTTCTACTGGATCGTGCGCCGCGCGTTCGAGATCGGCCGTCAGGCGCTCGCACTCGACCGCACGTTCGCGGGGCTGATGGCCAAGGGCATCGGCATCTGGTTCGGCGCGCAGGCATTCATCAACATGGGCGTGAACCTCGGGCTGCTGCCGACCAAGGGTCTGACGCTGCCGCTCGTCAGCTACGGCGGCTCGGGCATTCTGCTGAACTGCGTCGCGCTCGCGGTGCTGCTGCGCGTTGACTATGAGAACCGGGTGCTGATGCGGGGAGGGAAGGTATGACCGCGTCGCGACGCACGCTGATGGTGATGGCAGGCGGCACCGGGGGCCACGTGTTCCCGGGGCTCGCGGTCGCGCACCGGATGGAAGCGGCGGGCTGGCGCGTCGTATGGCTCGGCAATCCGGCCGGGATGGAAGCGACGCTCGTGCCGAAGCACGGCATTCCGATGGAATACGTGCGCTTCGGCGGACTGCGCGGCAAGGGTCTGAAGACCAAGCTGACGCTGCCGTTCAACCTGCTGCGCGCGTGCGGGCAAAGCCTTGCCGCGCTGCGCCGCGTGCGGCCCGACGTCGTGCTCGGGATGGGCGGCTACATCACGTTCCCGGCGGGGGTGATGACCGCGCTGTCGGGGCGGCCGCTGGTGCTGCACGAACAGAATTCGATCGCGGGCCTCGCGAACAAGGTGCTTGCCAAATTCGCGAAACGCGTGCTCGTCGCCTTCCCCGGCGCGCTGCCGCACGCGGAATGGACGGGAAATCCGATCCGCGCGGAACTTGCGCGCACGGAACCGCCCAAAGCACGCTATGCATCGCGCAGCGGTCCGCTGAACGTGCTGGTCGTCGGCGGCAGCCTCGGCGCGGCGGCGCTGAACGAAGTCGTGCCGCGCGCGCTCGCGCTGCTGGCGCCCGACGCGCGGCCGCGTGTCGTGCATCAGGCCGGCGCGAAGCATATCGACGCGCTGAAGGCGAACTACGAAGCCGCCGGTTTCGCGGCGGGCGACGACGTGCGGCTCGTGCCGTTCATCGACGACATGGCGGCCGCGTACGCAGCGGCGGATCTGGTGATCTGCCGCTCGGGCGCGATGACGGTGTCGGAGATCGCGGCGGTGGGCGTGGCGGCGCTGTTCGTGCCGTTCCCGTACGCGGTCGACGATCACCAGACGACCAACGCAGCGTTCCTCGCCGAGGCGGGGGCGGCGGTACTGGTGCAACAACGCGACCTGTCGGCGGAACTGCTCGCCGACTGGCTGCGCGGCCAGTCGCGAGCGTCGCTCGCGGACATGGCGGAGCGTTCGCGCTCGCTGGCAAAGCCCGAGGCCACCGACGAAGTCGCGCGCGTATGCGCGAAGGTGGCCGGCGCGAACCTGGAAGAACTGCAATGAAACACATCGTCAAACACATTCATTTCGTCGGAATCGGCGGCGCGGGCATGAGCGGCATCGCCGAAGTGCTCGTCAACCTCGGCTACGAGGTCAGCGGCTCCGACCTGTCGCGCAACGCGGTGACCGATCGCCTGCAGGCGCTCGGCGCGCGGATCGCGATCGGCCACGACGCGGCGAACATCGAGGGCGCGAACGCGGTCGTCGTGTCGACGGCCGTGCGCTCGGACAATCCGGAAGTGCTGGCCGCGCGCGCGAAGCGCGTGCCGATCGTGCAGCGCGCGGTGATGCTCGCGGAACTGATGCGCCTGAAGCAGGGCATCGCGATCGCCGGCACGCACGGCAAGACCACGACGACGAGCCTCGTCGCGAGCGTGCTCGCGGCGGGCGGGCTCGATCCGACCTTCGTGATCGGCGGGCGGCTGATCAGCGCCGGCGCGAACGCGCGGCTCGGCACCGGCGACTTCATCGTCGCCGAGGCCGACGAGTCGGACGCGTCGTTCCTGAACCTGTATCCGGTGATCGAAGTCATCACGAACATCGACGCCGACCACATGGACACCTACGGCCACGATTTCGCGCGGCTCAAGCAGGCGTTCATCGAATTCACGCAGCGTCTGCCGTTCTACGGCAGCGCGGTGGTGTGCGTCGACGATCCGAACGTGCGGCAGATCATCCCGTTTATCTCGAAGCCGGTCGTGCGCTACGGCCTGTCGCCGGACGCGCAGGTGCGCGCGGAAAACGTCGACGCGCGCGACGGCCGCATGCATTTCACGGTGATCCGCGAAGGGCGCGCGCCGCTCGCGGTCGTGCTGAACCTGCCGGGGCTGCACAACGTGCAGAACGCGCTCGCGGCGATCGCGATCGCGACCGACCTCGGCGTGTCGGACGACGCGATCCAGCAGGCGCTCGCGGAATTCAACGGCGTCGGCCGGCGCTTCCAGCGCTACGGCGAAGTGCCGAGCGCGGACGGCGGCCACTACACGCTGATCGACGATTACGGCCATCACCCGGTCGAGATGGCCGCGACGATCGCGGCCGCACGCGGCGCGTTCCCGGGCCGCCGCCTCGTGCTGGCGTTCCAGCCGCACCGCTACACGCGCACGCGCGACTGCTTCGACGATTTCGTCAACGTGCTGTCGACGGTCGATGCGCTGGTGCTGACGGAAGTTTATGCAGCCGGCGAGGCGGCGATTGCGACCGCCAACGGCGATGCGCTGTCGCGCGCGCTGCGCACGGCGGGCAAGGTGGATCCGGTGTTCGTCGCGAGCGTCGACGAGGTGCCGGACGCATTGGCGAAGGTCGCGCAGAACGGCGACGTGGTGATCACGATGGGCGCGGGTTCGATCGGCGGGGTGCCGGCGAAGGTCGCGCAGAACACGCAACAGAAGGGATGACATGAGCGGGATCGATCCGAAACGTTTCGGCAAGGTGGCGGTATTGCTCGGCGGCGAATCCGCCGAGCGCGAGGTGTCGCTGACCTCGGGCCGCCTCGTGCTGCAGGGCCTGCGCGACGCGGGCATCGACGCGCATCCGTTCGACCCGGCCGAGCGGCCGCTGGCTGCGCTGAAGGACGAAGGCTTCGAACGCGCGTTCATCGCGCTGCACGGCGGCTACGGCGAGAACGGCCAGATCCAGGGCGCGCTCGATTTCTACGGGATCCGCTACACGGGCAGCGGCGTGCTCGGTTCGGCGCTCGGCCTCGACAAGTTCCGCACCAAGCTCGTGTGGCAGCAGACGGGCGTGCCGACGCCGCCGTTCGAGACGGTGCTGCGCGGCGACGACTACGCGGCGCGTGCGACGGGCATCGTCGCGAAGCTCGGCCTGCCGCTGTTCGTGAAGCCGGCGAGCGAAGGCTCGAGCGTCGCGGTGCTGAAGGTGAAGACGGCTGACGCGCTGCCGGCTGCGCTCGCGGAAGCGGCGGCGCACGACAGGATCGTGATCGTTGAGAAGAGCATCGAGGGCGGCGGCGAATACACCGCGTGCATCGCCGGCGATCTCGACCTGCCGCTGATCAAGATCGTGCCGGCCGGCGAGTTCTACGACTACCACGCGAAGTACGTCGCCGACGACACGCAGTACCTGATCCCGTGCGGGCTGCCGGCCGAGCAGGAAGCGGAACTGAAGCGCATCGCGCGTCGCGCGTTCGACGTGCTCGGCTGCACCGACTGGGGGCGCGCGGACTTCATGCTCGACGCCGCCGGCAACGCGTATTTCCTGGAAGTGAACACGGCCCCCGGGATGACCGACCATTCGCTGCCGCCGAAGGCCGCGCGCTCGGTCGGCATCAGTTATTCGGAGCTGGTCGTGAAGGTGCTGTCGCTCACGCTCAACGATTGACGCAGGAACGGAACGACGTATGTGGAACAACGTTCGCCAACTCAACCTTGCCGCCAGCGCGCTGTACGCGCTGCTGCTGCTCGTGTTGGCGGCGGCCGGCTGCTACTGGCTGATCCAGCGTCCGACTTTCGCGCTGCGCGAGATCCGGATCGACGGCGACACCGAGCACATCAACACGCCGACGGTGCGCGCCGGCGTGGTGGGCCGGCTGAAGGGCAATTTCTTCACGGTCGATCTCGACACGGCGCGGGCCGCGTTCGAGCAGATGCCGTGGGTGCGTCACGCGAGCGTGCGGCGCGTCTGGCCGAATGCGCTGGCTGTCACGCTCGAGGAGTACAAACCGCTCGGGACCTGGGGCAGCGACCAGCTCGTGAGCGTCGACGGCGAGCTGTTTACCGCGAACCAGGGCGAACTGGACCGCGAACTGCCCGCGTTCGACGGCCCGGAGGGCAGTGCGAAGGAAGTCGTGACGCGGTACCGCGACTTCACGACATGGTTTGCGCCGCTGAAGGCGGCGCCGGAAGAAGTGACGCTGTCGGCGCGCTACGCGTGGACGGTGAAGCTGTCGAACGGGATGCAGGTCGAGCTGGGCAAGGAGCGCAACAGCGACACGCTGCATGACCGGAGCCAGCGCCTCGTCGCCGCGTGGCCGGCCGTCACGGAGCGCTGGGGCAACGACATCGAGTACGCGGACCTGCGCTATCCGAACGGATTCGCGATTCGCGCGGCAGGCATGCGGTTCCTGACCGATACCGACAAGCGCAAGAAGTAACGAGAGATCACACGCAAGAGCACTTTATGAGCAAAGACTACAAGGATCTGCTGGTTTCCCTCGACATCGGCACGTCGAAGGTGGTGGCCATCGTCGCCGAGCTGAAGGGCGAGGGCCATTACGAGGTGATCGGTCTCGGCCAGAGCGAATCGAAGGGTCTGAAGAAAGGCGTGGTGGTCAACATCGAGGCCACCGTGCAGTCGATCCAGCGCGCGCTCGAGGAAGCCGAGCTGATGGCCGACTGCAAGATCACCAACGTGTTTACGGGGATCGCGGGCAGCCATATCCGCAGCTTCAACTCGAGCGGGATGGTCGCGATCAAGGACAAGGAAGTCACGCAGACGGACGTCGCGCGCGTGATCGAGACCGCGAAGGCGATCAACATCCCGACCGACCAGCAGGTGCTGCACATCCTCACGCAGGAATTCATCATCGACGGCCAGGAGGATGTGCGCGAGCCGATCGGGATGAGCGGGATCCGCCTGGAAGTGAAGGTGCACATCGTGACGGGCGCGGTGAGTGCCGCGCAGAACATCGTCAAGTGCGTGCGCCGCTGCGGGCTGGAAGTGAACGACCTGATCCTGCAGCCGCTCGCGTCGTCGCTCGCGGTGTTGACCGAAGACGAGAAGGATCTCGGCGTGGTGCTGGTCGACATCGGCGGCGGCACGACCGACATCGCGATCTTCGCGGAAGGCGCGATCCGCCACACGGCCGTGATTCCGATCGCCGGCGACCAGATCACGAGCGACATCGCGATGGCGCTGCGCACGCCGACGCCGGATGCGGAAGACATCAAGGTCGGCTACGGCATTGCCAAGCAGGCGCTCGCCGATCCGGACGAGATGGTCGAGGTGCCCGGCCTCGGCGAGCGCGGTCCGCGCACGCTGTCGCGCCAGGCGCTGGCGGCCGTGATCGAGCCGCGTGTCGAGGAATTGTTCTCGCTCGTGCAGCAGGTCGTGCGCGAGTCGGGTTACGAAGAACTGCTGAGCTCCGGCGTGGTCATTACCGGCGGAGCCGCGATGATGCCGGGCATGGTCGAGCTCGGCGAAGACATTTTCCTGAAACCGGTGCGCATCGGTGCGCCGGAATATGCAGGCGGCCTTGCCGACGTGGTGCGCAATCCGCGCTACTCGACGGCGATGGGCCTGCTCGTCGAAGGCAGTGCTCAGCGCATGCGCGGCCGCAAGGTCGCCGTGCAGTCCGGCAACGCGGGGCAGATCTTCTCGCGGATGAAGGAGTGGTTCCTGAGCAACTTCTGACGGACCGAATCGAAATTCGCGCCGGTGCCGGCGGCTGGCGCGCGACAGGGGGTTGCCCGATCTCCTGCCGAATAACGGCCGAGTAGCAGTTATTTTCTTGACGGAGGCAACAATGGAATTCGAAATGCTGGAAACCGAAACCAACGGCACCATCATCAAGGTGGTGGGCGTTGGCGGCGCTGGCGGCAATGCCGTGCAGCACATGATCAACCGCGGCGTGCAGGGCGTCGACTTCATCGTGATGAACACGGATGCGCAGGCGCTGTCGCGTGCGCGTGCACCGTCGGTGATCCAGCTCGGCAACACCGGCCTCGGCGCCGGCGCGAAGCCGGAAATGGGTCGTGCGGCCGCCGAAGAGGCGCGTGAGCGCATCGCCGACGCACTGCGCGGCGCGCACATGGTGTTCATCACGGCCGGCATGGGCGGCGGCACCGGCACGGGCGCGGCACCGGTCGTCGCGCAGATCGCGAAGGAGATGGGCATCCTGACGGTCGGCGTCGTCAGCAAGCCGTTCGAGTTCGAAGGCGGCAAGCGGATGCGCGTCGCGGAAGCCGGTTCGCAGCAGCTCGAGGATCACGTCGATTCGCTGATCGTCGTGCTGAACGACAAGCTGTTCGACGTGATGGGCGACGACGCCGAGATGGACAAGTGCTTCCAGTGCGCGGACGACGTGCTGAACAACGCGGTCGCCGGCATCGCCGAAATCATCAATGTCGATGGTCTCGTGAACGTCGACTTCGAAGACGTGAAGACGGTGATGGGCGAGCAGGGCAAGGCGATGATGGGCACGGCGACGGTCGCCGGCGTCGATCGCGCGCGCCTCGCGGCGGAACAGGCCGTGGCGAGCCCGCTGCTCGAAGGCGTCGATCTGTCGGGCGCGCGTGGCGTGCTGGTCAACATCACGTCGAGCCGTTCGCTGCGCCTGTCGGAAACGCGCGAAGTGATGAACACGATCAAGAGCTATGCGGCGGAAGACGCGACGGTGATCTTCGGTGCGGTGTACGACGATGCGATGGGCGATGCGCTGCGCGTGACGGTCGTGGCGACGGGTCTGGGCCGTGCAGCGAAGAAGCAGCAGTCGGCACCGATGACGCTGCTGCGCACCGGTACGGACAACCAGCCGGTCAACGCGGTCTCGCACGGCTACGCACAGCCGCACCACGTCAGCACGGCCGACTACGGCGCGCTCGACACGCCGGCGGTGTGGCGCAACTCGCGCGAAACCGCGGCATCGCACGTGCAGGCGCTGCAGGAGAAGGGTGTCGATACGTACGACATTCCGGCTTTCCTGCGCAAGCAGGCTGACTGACGCACACAGGCGAAGCCGCGGCGGCAACGCCGCGGTATCGCCGGCGTGACGGATGCCACGAGCCACGACAGGCCGCGTCGGAAATGACGCCGGGCCGGGAAACGTGCCCTCTTCGCGATGGCGGAGCGGGAGGGGCCGGGCTGTCCGCAACACGCTGAAAAACCGTATCGCTATGAGGGACCAGCCATGATTCAAGTGGGCGACGCGCTGCCCGACGCGCAACTGTTCGAATTCATCGACGACGCGCGCGAAGGCTGCACGCTGGGGCCGAACGCCCGCAGCGTGCGCGACCAGGTTGCGGGAAAGCGGGTGGTGATCTTCGGATTGCCGGGCGCATTCACGCCGACCTGCTCGGCGCAGCATGTGCCGGGTTACGTCGAGCATGCCGAGCAACTGCGCTCGGCGGGCATCGACGAGATCTGGTGCGTGTCCGTCAACGACGCATTCGTGATGGGCGCATGGGGACGTGATCTGCACACCGCGGGCAAGGTGCGCATGATGGCGGACGGCAGCGCTGCTTTCACTCATGCGCTGGGGCTGACGCAGGATTTGTCCGCGCGTGGCATGGGAATCCGTTCCCTGCGCTACGCGATGGTGGTCGACGACGGTGTGGTCAAGACGCTGGCCGTCGAAGCGCCGGGCAAGTTCGAAGTGAGCGATGCGGCGAGTGTGCTCAAGACGTTGACGTCCTGATCGTGCGGTGAACCGTTGCCTGCCGGCAACGCCGTCCACCCGCCTCGGGATTGTTGTAACACGGGCCGATGACCGGAAACGCCTCCGTTCCGGGCGTCGGCCCGTCCCGTATCGGCGCGGGTAAACAGTCGAAACAGATTGATACGCAGTTTCAAACAGCGTTGAATAGGGAATTACGCTATAATCCCTCCTATCGAATATAACTCCTGATTGATATCTTCAATCGCGACGAAGAACATCATGCTGAAGCAGCGCACCATCAAATCCATCGTCAAGACCGTGGGGATCGGTGTCCACTCGGGCCGCAAGATCGAGCTGACGCTCCGTCCTGCCGCGCCGGGCACGGGCATCGTTTTTTCACGCGTTGACCTGCCGACGCCCGTCGACATTCCCGCCGCGGCGACGTCGATCGGCGACACGCGGCTTGCGTCGGTGCTGCAGAAGGATGGCGTGCGCGTGTCGACGGTCGAGCACCTGATGTCCGCGTGCGCGGGCCTCGGCATCGACAACCTGTATGTCGACGTGACGGCCGAGGAAATCCCGATCATGGACGGTAGCGCGGCGACCTTCGTATTCCTGATCCAGTCCGCCGGGATCGAGGAGCAGAACGCGCCGAAGCGCTTCATCAAGGTGAAGAAGCCGGTCGAAATCCGCGACGGCGACAAGTTCGCGCGTCTCGACCCGTACTTCGGCTTCAAGCTGAAGTTCTCGATCGACTTCCGTCACCCGGCCGTCGACAAGACCGGCCAGGAACTCGAGGTCGATTTCGCGAACACGTCGTATGTGCGCGAAATCGCGCGTGCGCGCACGTTCGGCTTCGCGCACGAGGCCGAGATGCTGCGCGAGATGGGCCTCGCGCGCGGCGGCAGCATGGACAACGCGATCGTGCTCGACGAATACCGCATCCTGAACAACGACGGGCTGCGCTATGACGACGAGTTCGTGAAGCACAAGATGCTCGACGCGATCGGCGACCTGTACGTGATCGGCCATCCGCTGCTGGCGTCGTACACCGCATACAAGTCGGGTCACGGGCTGAACAACGCGCTGCTGCGCGAACTGCTCGCGAACGAGGATGCGTACGAGATCGTCACGTTCGACGATCCGCAGTCTGCGCCGAAGGGCTTCGCGTTCGACATGCAGACGGCGTTCGCCTGAGCGAGCGGCGTCCCCGGCGCAACGATCGAGACAGCGGCCTGCGGGCCGCTGTTTTCGTTTGGGCGCAGCGGATCCGGCGTCAGCGCGGCGATTTCTTCGCGCCGTGGCGCGCCGCCATCCGCGCGAGCGCAGCCTGCAGCGGCGACGGTTCGAGGTGCTCGGCAAGCTCGCGCAACGCGGCCGCGCCGACCGGCGTCATGCGCGCCTGCTTCACGTGCGGCGGCTCCGGCGCGTCCTTCGGCCGCACGCGCACGCGCAGCGTCGAGACCGGCCAGCCGCGTTTCTGCAGATCGCCGAGCAGGCGCGGCTCGACCTGCCGCAGCCGCGCGGCCAGCGCATTGTGTGCGGCAAAGAGGGTCAGGGTGCCGTCCTTCACGAAGCCCGGCTCGACGTGGTTCGCGAGATAGTCGGGCAGCAGCGCGGCGAGATCGCGCTGCAGCGACACGATCTGCTCGACGCCGGCGCGCAGTGCCGCGAAAGCGTCGGTGCGGCCGAGCACTTCGGACACGGGTTGCGGGCGATGCGCGGCGAGCGGGCCGAATCGCTTGGAAAATCGGTTCATCGAGGCTTTCTTCGGGCGCGCACGCGCGCGGACGTTGCCGCCGATTGTACCTGCGCCGGCCTGCCTGCGCGCGGCTTTCGGGGCGCAATTCGGGGCGCAACGCGGGCGCCGGCACGGGCATCCGCCCGGGCGCGGGCCCCTGCGTCGGCATGCGGCGGCCGTCCGGCCGCAACGCAGGCGCGCGCCTCCCCGCGTGCTAAAATTCACCGTTTGAGTCCACTAATTCGCTAAGCCGCCGAGGCTCGGGCGTCGGGGCGCGCAACACGCGCCGGGCGCCGGTGCTGCGACGCAGGATCCGATCCGATGACAACCGGTTTTCTCCAGAAAATTTTTGGCAGCCGCAACCAGCGTCTCGTCAAGCAATACCAAAAGACCGTCGCGGCGATCAATGCGCTCGAAACGCAGATCGAGAAGCTGACGGACGACCAGTTGCGCGGCAAGACGGACGAATTCCGCCAGCGGGTCGCGGCCGGCGAGTCGCTCGACAAGCTGCTGCCCGAAGCGTTCGCGGTCTGCCGCGAGGCGAGCCGCCGCGTGCTGAAGATGCGCCACTTCGACGTGCAGCTGATCGGCGGCATGGTGCTGCACTACGGCAAGATCGCGGAAATGCGCACCGGCGAAGGCAAGACGCTCGTCGCGACGCTGCCGGTGTACCTCAACGCGCTGTCGGGCCGCGGCGTGCACGTCGTGACGGTGAACGACTACCTCGCGCAGCGCGACGCCGAATGGATGGCGCGCCTGTACAACTTCCTCGGTCTGTCGGTCGGCATCAACCTGTCCGGCATGGAGCACGACCAGAAGCAGCAGGCGTATGCGGCCGACATCACGTACGGCACGAACAACGAGTTCGGCTTCGACTACCTGCGCGACAACATGGTCTACGAGACCGACGCGCGCGTGCAGCGGGCACTGAACTTTGCAGTCGTTGACGAAGTGGACTCGATCCTGATCGACGAGGCGCGCACACCGCTGATCATCTCGGGCCAGGCCGAGGATCACACCGAGCTGTACGTGCGGATGAACGCGCTGCCGCCGCTGCTCGAGCGCCAGATCGGCGAAGAGAAGGCCGACGGCACCGGCGTCGAGAAGCCGGGCGACTACACGCTCGACGAGAAATCGCGCCAGGTGTTCCTGACCGAGTCGGGCCACGAGAAGGCCGAGCGCCTGCTCGCCGAATGGGGCCTGATCGGCGAGGGCGAGAGCCTGTACGCACCGCAGAACATCACGCTGATGCACCACGTGTACGCGGCGCTGCGCGCACACACGCTGTTCCACAAGGATCAGCACTACGTCGTGCAGAACGGCGAAGTGATCATCGTCGACGAATTCACGGGCCGCCTGATGGCGGGGCGCCGCTGGTCCGACGGCCTGCACCAGGCGGTCGAGGCGAAGGAGCACGTGAAGATCCAGAGCGAGAACCAGACGCTCGCGTCGATCACGTTCCAGAACTACTTCCGGATGTACGCGAAGCTGGCCGGCATGACCGGCACCGCGGACACCGAGGCGTACGAATTCAACGAGATCTACGGTCTCGAGACGGTCGTGATCCCGACCAACCGTCCGCCGAAGCGGATCGACAAGCAGGATCAGATCTACAAGACGGCGAAGGAGCGCTACGACGCGGTGATCCGCGACATCCGCGACTGCTACGAGCGCGGCCAGCCGGTGCTGGTCGGCACGACCTCGATCGAGAACTCCGAGCTGCTGTCGCATCTGCTGAAGCAGGCCGGGCTGCCGCACGAAGTGCTGAACGCGAAGCAGCACGAGCGCGAAGCGGCGATCGTCGCCGAGGCCGGCCGCCCGAAGCGCATCACGATCGCGACCAACATGGCCGGCCGCGGCACCGACATCGTGCTCGGCGGCAATGCCGAGAAGCAGGCGGCGTTCATCGAGGCCGACGAAGCGATTCCGGCCGACGAGAAGGCGCGCCGCATCCAGCAGCTGCATGACGAGTGGGAAACGCTGCACGAGCAGGTGAAGGCCGCGGGCGGCCTGCACATCATCGGCACCGAACGCCACGAATCGCGCCGGATCGACAACCAGCTGCGCGGCCGCGCGGGCCGCCAGGGCGACCCGGGCTCGTCGCGCTTCTACCTGTCGCTCGACGATCCTTTGCTGCGCATCTTCGCGGGCGACCGCGTGCGCGCGATCATGGACCGCCTGAAGATGCCGGAAGGCGAGGCGATCGAAGCCGGCATCGTCACGCGCTCGATCGAATCCGCGCAGCGCAAGGTCGAAGCGCGCAACTTCGACATCCGCAAGCAGCTGCTCGAATACGACGACGTATCGAACGACCAGCGCAAGGTGATCTACCAGCAGCGCAACGAACTGCTCGAAGCGCACGACATCACCGAGACGATCGGCGCGATGCGTCGCAGCGTGATCGGCGACGTGGTGCGCCAGTTCGTGCCGGAAGGCAGCATCGAAGAGCAGTGGGACGTGCCCGAGCTCGAGGAAGCGCTGCGCAACGACTGGCAGCTCGATCTCGCGATCCAGGAAATGGTGAACGAGTCGTCGTCGATCACCGCCGACGAGATTCTCGAAGCGGTGACGACGGCCGCCGACGAGCAATACGAAGCGAAGGTCGCGATGGTCGGCCGCGAATCGTTCAGCGCGTTCGAGCGTTCGGTGATGCTGCAGACGGTCGACCGCCTGTGGCGCGAGCACCTCGCGGCGCTCGACCACCTGCGTCAGGGCATCCATCTGCGCGGCTATGCGCAGAAGAATCCGAAGCAGGAATACAAGCGCGAGGCGTTCGAACTGTTCGCCGCGATGCTCGAGGCGATCAAGCAGGAAGTCACGCGGATCGTGATGAACGTGCAGATCCAGTCGCCGGAGCAGCTCGAGGAAGCGGCCGAGCAGATCGAGGAGCGCGGCAGCGGCAGTCTCGACAACGTCGAGTACCAGCACGCCGAATTCGCCGAAGCCGGTGCGCCGGCGGCGAGCGGCGCAGCGGTCGCGGCGGCCGCTGCGACGGCCGACATGGTCGGCAGCGCCATGGCCCACAGCGGCCCGGGCGGCGAGCTGCCGAAGGTCGGCCGCAACGACCTGTGCCCGTGCGGCAGCGGCAAGAAGTACAAGCACTGTCACGGGAAGCTGGCATGATCGGACGCGGCGCGCAACACGCGCGCCGCGTCGCTTGCCGCTTCGCGTGAGCGATGCGAGTTGCGGCGGCCCGCGTGTGCGGCCGCCGGTTCTTCAAATCGATGCCGGCGCGCGCCGGCATTTTCCATCCGGCAGGTGTGCCCCATGGCTGTCAATTTTCCGTCGATCGATCCCGCCCAACTGCATCCCGTCGCCGGCGTCACGCTCGGCTGGGCGGAAGCGAACATCCGCAAGCCGAATCGCAAGGACGTGCTGGTCATTTCCGTCGACGAAAGCGCGACGGTCGCCGGCGTATTCACCGAGAACCGCTTCTGCGCCGCGCCGGTGACGGTGTGCCGCGAGCATCTCGCGAAGGTGCGCGCCGGC
Source organism: Burkholderia pseudomultivorans (assembly GCF_902499075.1). Classification (GTDB taxonomy): domain Bacteria; phylum Pseudomonadota; class Gammaproteobacteria; order Burkholderiales; family Burkholderiaceae; genus Burkholderia; species Burkholderia pseudomultivorans. The sequence goes on from NZ_CABVPP010000066.1 coordinate 30,290, forward strand.
GGCCCGGGCATTCGTGCGCTCGTCGTGAACACCGGCAATGCGAATGCAGGCACCGGCGAGCCGGGTCTCGTGAACGCGCGCGAAACCTGCGCGGAACTCGCGCGCCTCGCGGGCATCGAGCCGTCGCAGGTGCTGCCGTTCTCGACCGGCGTGATCCTCGAGCCGCTGCCGATCGACCGCCTGAAGGCGGGCCTGCCGGCCGCGCTCGCGAACCGCAAGGCCGCGAACTGGTACGACGCCGCGCAGGCGATCATGACGACCGACACGCTGCCGAAGGCCGCGTCGCGCCAGGTGACGATCGACGGCCATACGGTCACGCTGACGGGCATCAGCAAGGGCGCCGGCATGATCAAGCCGAACATGGCGACGATGCTGGGTTTCCTCGCGTTCGACGCGACGGTGGCGCAACCGGTGCTCGACGTGCTGGTGAAGGAAGTGGCCGACCGCTCGTTCAACTGCATCACGATCGACGGCGACACGTCGACGAACGACTCGTTCATGCTGATCGCGTCGGGCAAGAGCACGCTGCCCGCGATCACGTCGACCGATTCGCCCGGGTATGCGGCGCTGCGCGACGCGGTGACCGAGCTCGCGCAGGTGCTGTCGCAGCTGATCGTGCGCGACGGCGAAGGCGCGACGAAATTCATCACGGTACAGGTCGAAGGCGGTCGCAACGTCGCCGAATGCCGGCAGATCGCGTACGCGATCGGTCATTCGCCGCTCGTGAAGACGGCGTTCTACGCATCGGACCCCAACCTCGGCCGGATTCTCGCGGCGATCGGCTATGCGGGCGTCGCGGATCTCGACGTCGGCCGCATCGACCTCTATCTCGACGACGTGCTGGTCGCGAAGGCGGGCGGCCGCAACCCGGCGTACCAGGAAGAGGACGGCCAGCGCGTGATGAAGCAGAGCGAAATCGCGATTCGCGTGCTGCTCGGCCGCGGCGATGCGCAGGCGACCGTCTGGACCTGCGACCTGTCGCACGATTACGTGAGCATCAACGCGGACTACCGTTCCTGATCGGGGCGCTCGAACGATATGGACAAGCTTGAACAGTTTCTGACGCGCGCGGAAGCGCTGCTCGGCCGTCTCGAGGCGGTGCTGCCGCCGGCGCCGGCCGCGGTCGACTGGGATGCCGCGCACGCGTTCCGCTGGCGCAAGCGCCAGGGGCGCGGCTATCTGCAGCCGGTGCCGGCCACCTCGTCGATCACGCTCGGCGACCTGCACAACATCGATCGCCAGAAAGGGCTGATCGAGCAGAACACGCGGCAGTTCGTGCACGGCAAGCCGGCGAACAACGTGCTGCTGACCGGCGCGCGCGGCACCGGCAAGTCGTCGCTGATCAAGGCGTGCCTGAACGCGTATGCGAACGACGGGCTGCGGCTGATCGAAGTCGACAAGGACGACCTGCACGATCTCGGCGACATCGTCGACCTGATCTCGCAGCGTCCCGAGCGTTTCATCGTGTTCTGCGACGACCTGTCGTTCGAGGACGGCGAGTCGGGCTACAAGGCGCTGAAAGTGGCGCTCGACGGCTCGATCGCCGCGCAGTCGGACAATGTGCTGATCTATGCGACATCGAACCGCCGCCATCTGCTGCCCGAGTACATGAGCGACAACGAGTCGTACAAGCATCTGCCCGACGGCGAGATCCATCCGGGCGAAGTGGTCGAGGAGAAGATCTCGCTGTCGGAGCGCTTCGGCCTGTGGGTCAGCTTCTATCCGTTCAAGCAGGACGACTACCTCGACATCGTCGCGCACTGGCTGCGCCACTTCGGCTGCGCGGACGCCGAGATCGAGGCCGCGCGCGGCGACGCGCTCGTATGGGCGCTCGAACGCGGTTCGCGTTCGGGGCGCGTCGCGTGGCAGTTCGCGCGCGACTGGTCGGGCCGCAAGGAACAGGCATGAGTGCGGACCTCGCAGCGGGCGCGGTGCGCGCGCCGGACGGCCGCAAGGTGACCGAAGTCGCGGTCGGCGTGATGGTGCAGCCGGATGGCCGGTATCTGCTCGCGCAGCGTCTGCAGGGCAAGCCGTACGAAGGCTACTGGGAGTTTCCGGGCGGCAAGCTCGAAGCCGGGGAAAGCGTCGAGGACGCGCTCGCGCGCGAACTGCACGAGGAACTCGGGATCGTCGTCACGGCCAGCCATCGCTGGCACACGCTCGAGCACGATTATCCGCACGCTTATGTGCGGCTCTATTTCTGCAAGGTGACGGGCTGGACGGGCGAGCCGCACAGCAAGGAAGGGCAGGCGTTCGTCTGGCAGCAATTGCCGGTCGACGTCGCGCCGCTGCTGCCGGCTGCGCTGCCGGTGCTCGAATTGCTCGAGAAGGAAGCGGCGTCGCACTGACGCCGAGGCGGTCGGCCCGCTGCGAAAAGCGGGCCGTATCGATATCGCCAGCGGGCGGCGTGGTGCGCCGCTCAGCTGTCGCGACGGTCGTCCGTGCCGTCTTCGTCGGACAACGGCGCGTCGTCCGAGCCGCCGATCCGGTACTTTTCCGCCGCCCATGCGCCGAGGTCGAGCTGCTTGCAGCGGGCGGAACAGAATGGGCGAAACGGGTTCTCGGGCGTCCAGCGCACGGGTTTGCCGCAGGACGGACATTTCACAACGGTAGTCATACGAAAGCGTCGATTCGGCACGCGGCCGTTACAGATTGCACAGGGTCAGCTGGAACGGCACGTCGATGTCCACCGCGCGCGGCCGTACGTCGCCGTCCTGCATCGTGAACCGCACCCACAGCATGTACTTGTTGGCGCTCGCCTCGGGAATCACGCGCAGCTCGGGCGGCACGCGCACCTGCATCAACTGGTAGCTGCGGCCGGACAGCATCTGCTGGTAGCTGCCCTGCATCGCCATCACCTTCGATGCCTGGCCCGATTCGCGCGCGAGCCGCAGCACGATCGTCGCCGCGTCGCGCAGCGGCAACAGCGGCATGATCCACTTCGCGATGTCCTGGCGACGCTGCTCGGCCGGCCATTGCTGCCACGCGTAGTACGACGGCAGGTCGAATTTGCAGGTGCCGCCCGGAATCACCGCGCGGCTGCGGATGCTCGCGAGCCATTCGTTGTCGACGAGATGCTGGCCGGTCTTGCCCTGCATCTGCGCGAGATTGGCGAGCGTCTGCTCGATTTCGCCGAGCACGGCTTCGAGCGCGTTCTGTTCGATGCCCGGATTGCCGCGAAACGGCGCGAGCGTCTGGCGTTGACGTTCGAGCTCCTTCATCAGATCCGATTTCAGGTCCGCGCGGCCCGTCACCTCGGCGATTTCGAACAGCGTCGTCAGCGCGACGTGATGTTCCCGCGGGTCCTCCTGAGCCAAAAAGAACGCAAAGCGCTCGAACAGGTCTTCGAGGCGCAGCAGCGTGCGAATTCGCTCATTGAACGGATACTCGTAAAGAATCAAGCGTGCTCGCCTCTCGGGTAGGGATGGAAACAATGCAGGACATTCTAATGCTCACACTCTACCCTAGCAACGCGCCAATTTCGTACGCCATCACGAATGTTTGCGGCGATCAGCGTGCGCGCGTCGCGCAGTCGAGATAGCGCCGGTGCAGCACATCGACCTGCGCGGCGAGTTCGTCGGGCGTCGCCGCATCGTTGACGATCACGTCGTCCGCCGCCGCGAGGCGCGCGTCGCGCGTTGCCTGCCGCGCGATGATCGCCTCGACCTGTTCGCGGGTGAAACCGTTGCGCCGCATCACGCGCGCAATCTGGGTCTCGACCGGACAGTCGACGACCAGCACGCGATCGGCGCGCGTTTTCCAGTTGCCCGATTCGACGAGCAGCGGCACGACGTAGATCACGTACGCGCCCCGCGCTTCGCGGGCTTCACGATCGGTTTCCGCGCGGATCAGCGGATGCGTGATCGCTTCGAGGCGGCGGCGCGCATCGTCGTCGCTGAAGATCAGCGTACGCATTCTTGCGCGGTCGAGCGAGCCGTCGGCCGCAACGAAATCCGGGCCGAACGCCTGTTTGATCGCGGGCATCGCGAGACCGCCCGGCGCGGTAATACGGTGCGCGATCAGATCGGTATCGACGAGCGTCGCGCCGCGCGCGGCGAACAGATCGGCGACGGTCGTCTTGCCGCTGCCGATGCCGCCGGTGAGTCCCACTGAAAACATGCTGTCAGCCTCCGAGCGCGGAATAGAAAGGGGTGCCGAAAAACAGCGTCGCAACGCCGCCTGCTGCGAGGAACGGCCCGAACGGGATCGGCTCCTCGAAACGCATCCGGCCGCGCCAGGTCGCGACGAGCCCGACGATCGCGCCTGTCACGGCGGCGAACAGCACGACCTGCGGCAGCGCGGCCCAGCCCATCCACGCGCCGAGCGCGGCGAGCAGCTTCAGGTCGCCGAAGCCGATGCCCTCGATGCCGCGCAGCCACTTGAACAGCCAGTAGATCGACCACAGGAACAGATAGCCGGCCATTGCGCCGATCACGGCCGAACGCAGCGACGTCAGCGTGTCGGCGAGATTCAGCGCGAGGCCGGCCCAAAGCAGCGGCAAGGTCATCGAGTCGGGCAGGTAGCCGGTGCGGATGTCGATCGCGCTCATCGCGAGCAGCGCCGCGCATAGCCCGAATACCGCAAGCGCCGTGCCGGTGGGGCCGAATGCCGCGAGCGCGCCGGCCGCGAGCAATCCGCCCGCGAGCTCGACGAGCGGATAGCGAAGGCCGATCGCGTGGCCGCATTGCCGGCAGAGACCGCGCAACAGCAGGTAGCTGACGAGCGGAATGTTTTCCCATGCGCGCAGCACGTGGCCGCAATGCGGGCATGCGCTGCGCGGACGGCACAGGTCGTAGCGCGGCGGATAGCCGTCGTCGGGCACGTCGGCGTTGCCGGTTGCTTCCGCGATTTCGGCCTGCCACGCGCGCTGCATCATCACCGGCAGCCGGTGCACGACCACGTTCACGAAGCTGCCGACGCACAGGCCGAGCACGACGGCGAACGCGTACTGCGCGACAGGCGGCAGCATCGCCAATGCGAGCAGCGCGTTCGCGGGCGAGTCGGGGGCAGCGTACAGGGGCGTCATGAGGCTCGGGGTTCGGACTTAAAGGCGACAGATTCGTTGCGATGCTACACCACGTTGCCGAGCTGAAGGATGGGCAGATACATCGCGATCACGAGCCCGCCGACGAGCGCACCGAGCACGATCACGATCAGCGGCTCGCCGAGCGCGGCGAGCGTATCGAGGCGCGCATCGAGCTGCCGTTCGCCCAGCGCGGCGATGTCGGCGAGCATCGTGTCGAGTGCGCCGGTTTCCTCGGCGACGGCGATCGGCTGCACGACGTCGTCCGTAAAGCAGCCGGCCGCCCGCATCGCATCGGCGAGACGCGCACCGCGCAACACGCGTGCCGCGATGTGCGCGGTGGCTCGCTCGAATACCGGGTGGCCGGCCGTACGCTCGAGTGTCGCGAATGCATCGGCGAGCGGCACGCCAGCGCCGAGCAGGGTCGCGAGCGAGCGGCACCAGCGCGCGGCCGCGAACCGCGCGAGCGTATCGCCGATGAACGGCGCGGCCAGCATGTAGCGGGCGAGCGCGTATCGCAGCGATGGCCGATGCCGCGTGGCCTGTTGCACTGCGAGTCCGGCGGCGGCGGTCAGCGCGGCCAGTGCGCCGCCCCAGGTCGACAGCGCGGAAGAGAGGGCGAGCAACGCGCGGGTCGGCGCCGGCAGCGCGGTGCCGAAGCCGTCGAAGATCTGCCGGAACGTCGGCACGACCCACACCATCAGCGCGGCCGAGATCGCAAGCGCAAACAGGATCACTGCGGCCGGATACGTGAGCGCTGCACGCAGCTTGCGCCACTGCGCATCCGCACGCTCGCGGTGCTCGGCGACTCGCGTCAATACCGCGCCCAGTGCGCCCGACGCCTCGCCGACCTCAATCAGCTGGCGATACAGCGTGCCGAATTGATGCGGGTAACGCGCCAGTGCGGCGGCGAAGCGCTGGCCGCCGCCGATCTCGCGCGCAAGGCCCGCGGCGATGCGCGGCAGGCCGTCGCGCGTGCGGGTGCGCGCGAGCATGTCGAGCGACGGCGCAAGCGGCAGCCCCGCCTGCAGCAGGCTCGCGAGCTGGCGCGTGAAGCGCGTGATGTCGCGTGCGTGGGCGCTCGGCGCGCG
>NZ_CABVPP010000067.1 GCF_902499075.1 Burkholderia pseudomultivorans
CGGCCGCAGCCGGCGTGCCGGCCGCTGCCGCGCCAACCGCCGTCGCCGCGCAACCCGCCACCGCACCGGCCCAGCAGGATCCCGACACGATCCGCCGCGCGGCGCTCGCGTTCCTGCAGCAGCAGATCGCCGGCCTGCCCGGCAAGACCACCGCGACCGTCGCGCCCGCGTTTCCGCGCGGGCTAGCCGCCTGCACGACGCTCGAGCCGTTCCTGCCGACCGGCGCGCGCCTGTGGGGCCGCACGACGGTCGGCGTGCGCTGCGCGGGCGAGCGGCCGTGGACCGTCTATCTGCAGGCAAAAGTCGCGGTGCAGGCCACCTACTATGTCGCCGCGCGGCAGATCGCGCCCGGCGAGCCGCTGAGCGCCGCCGATCTGGTCGCGCGCGACGGCGACCTGACGGTGCTGCCGCTGGCCGTGATTACCGATCCCGCGCAGGCGATCGGCGCGACCGCGCTCGCGCGCATCGCGGCCGGGCTGCCGCTGCGCCAGGACATGCTGAAGAGCGCGGCGTCGGTGTCGGCCGGGCAGACGGTGCGCGTCGTCGCGGCCGGCCCCGGCTTCACGATCTCGGCCGAGGGCAGCGCGCTCGCGAATGCGGCGCCCGGCCAGTCGGTGCGGGTCAGGATGGCGGCGGGCCAGATCGTGACCGCGATCGTCAAGGACGCGGGGACCGTGGAGATCCCGCTGTAAGAGTGTAAAAGATTGTTTATTCGGAGAATTTTGAAGACACGGTGCTAAAGTTCGGCCCGGACCTGCCGTTATCTGGGTCAAACCGTACAGGAACCCCATCGTGAAAATCGATTCCACTCCGAACCCGAGCCCCGTCGCACCGGCCAGCAGCGGCAACGGCGCGGCCCGCCCGCAAGCCGGCGCGGCCTCGTCGACGGCTGCGCAGACGGCCAATGCAGGATCGGCCGGCGGCGACGCGACCGTGAACCTGTCCGGTCTGTCCGGCCAGCTGCGCGCGCAGTCGGCATCCGGCGACGCGGACATCGACACGGCGCTCGTCCAGTCGATCAAGGACGCACTGAACAACGGCACGCTGACGATCGATCCGAACCGGATCGCCGACGGCGTGCTGAATACCGCCCGCGAACTGCTGCAACAGCAGCGCCCGCAGGGCAACTGAGCCGGCTCGCGCCGGTCCCCCGGTTTGCCGGTGCGCGTGCATCAGACGCGCGCCGGCGCGACGAGCATCACGCAATGAGAGAAGAGCTGCTGGCCACGGTCAACGACGAACACGCGACGGTCGAAGCGTTCGCGTCGCTGCTTGCGTATGAGGAAAAGGCGCTGACGACGGCCGAGCCGCTCGCGATGCTGCCCGGCATCGTCGAGAAGAAAAGCGCGCTGCTCGACCGGCTCGCGCAGCTCGAGCGCACGCGCGATGCGCAGTTGTCGGCGCTCGGCTTCGCGGGCGGCAAGAAAGGGATGGACCAGGCCGCCGAGCGCGATGCGCGTCTCGCCGGCCGCTGGCAGCTGCTGCAGCAGGCCGCCGAACGGGCGCGCCGGGCCAACGCGAACAACGGGATGCTGATCCGGATCCGGATGGACTACAACGAGCGCGCGCTCGCGGTGCTGCGCTCGGCGCCCGCGCCGGCCGGCGTCTACGGGCCCGACGGCCGCGTGTCGGCGCTGATGCGCTGACGACCGGCGCGGCACGCCGCCGTTCGCGTCCGCTTTCTCCACACGCTGTCCCTTTACCCGCCCGTTTCACCTATGCCGTCCGCACGGCCTGCGCGGGCGTGCGGCCCAGCCGCCGCGTCCCGCCCGGGCCCGCCTTCGCCGGCAAACGCACCCGCTTACAGCAGCGGACACGCGGTCACCTGCGTGCCGCGCTCGACGCACAGTCGCTCGTAATCGCGCAGGTAGTCGCGCTCGTCGTCGGTCAGCAGATCGACGTCGATCAGATCCCAGTCGTAGCCGACCGAGACGATGTTCTCGAAACGGACCTTGTCGGCGTCCTGCTCGCTCGGGCGGATGATCACGATGTTCTCGATCCGCACGCCGCCCTTGCCCGGCAGGTAGATGCCCGGCTCGACCGAGACCACCGCATTCGGCACCAGCCCGTACCGCGCGCCCGGCGCGAACCGCACGCCGCCTTCGTGCACGTGGATCCCGACGCCGTGTCCGGTGCCGTGCCCGAAATCGTGACCGTGGTCGCGGCACACCTGCCGCACCGCCGCGTCGACGTCGGCGCCCGTCGCGTCCTTCGGGAAGTGCGTGACGAGCCCCTTGATGCAGGCCTTCAGCGCGACCGTGTAGATCTCGCGCTGCCACGGCTGCGCGACCGTTTCCGCGCGCGTGCGGCGCAGTACGACGCGCGTGCAGTCCGTCGCGAAGCCGGCTTCGTAGTATGCGCCGCTGTCGAGCAGCACGAGTTCGCCTTCGCCCAGCTCGACCTCGGCGCTGGCCGCCGTGTAATGCGCGGACGCGCTGTTCGCGCCGTTCGCCGCGACCGACGGAAACGTCAGCGCCACCGCGCCGCGTGCGCCGTACGCATCGCTGATCGCGCGCGCCAGATCGTATTCGGAATGCCGCAGGCCGGGCTCGCCCGCCTTCGCCCAGCGCATCGTCTCGGCGATCGCCGCCGAGCTGCGCGCGAACGCATCGCGAAACCGGTCGAGCGCGGCCGGCGTCTTGGCCGCGCGCATCGCCTCGACCGGGTTGCAATCGGCATGCGGCGCGTGCGGCCACACGCGCCGCACCGTGTCGACGAGCGCGCAGTTGACCGATTCGAAGCCGTAGCACACGCGCCCGACCGCGAACTGCGCGAGAAAACGCGCGAGCGCGTCGAAGTCGCGCCGGATCACCTGCAGCGCCGGATACGACGCGAGTTCGACCGGACAGCGGTCGCAGCCCTCCGGCAGGAACAGCGCGACCTGCTCGCCGATCACGAACAGGTAGCCGAGGTGCGACGACGCATTCGGGATGTGATAGCCGCGGCTGTTCAGCAGATGGCCGAGATCGTCCGATGCGCAGGTGACGAACGCGGTCGCGCCATCGGTCCCACCGTCGGTCGCCGCTGCGGCCACGTCCGCCTGCGCGGCCAGCCGCCGGTTCAGCGTCGCGATGTTGTGCGCGACGCTCGTGCCGGTCATCGCTTCCGGCAGCGCGAAGATCGGCCGCTCGACGACCCAGCCCGGCAGCGCGACCGCGCGATCGATTTCGCGGCCGGCAAGACTCGTCCAGTCGAGCTGCGCCGCCCGCGTACTGTCGAGCAGCCGGTCGCGCTGCGCGACGCTGAGCCGCCAGCCGTCGTAGCCGATGCGCTTGATCAGGTCGGCCCGCGCGACGAGCCAGTCGGCCAGCGCCGGCCACATCGAAACGTTCAGACCGAGCTTCTCGACGCGCACGCGCGCCGGATCGCACTGCCGTTCGGCCTGCAGGTGATAGCGGCCGTCGACGAACAGCACGAACGGCGGCACGCCGAGCGCGCGCGCCGCCGCTTCGGCGAGAAAGATCCCGCAGCCGGCCGAGCCGTCGAAGCCCGACACCGCATAGCGCGGGTTGTTGCGACGCGGCAGGTACTCGGTGACGAACTCGTCCTGCGACGTGACGATCGCCGCATCGAGCCGCAGCGTGTCGAGCAGTCGCGACAGCCCGGCCTGCGTGTCGGCGACGCAGGCATCGTACGGGGGAAGGCCGGAGAAACTGTATTTCAGTCGATCGATCATCGGATGCCTGTGGGGTCGTTGTTTTGTCGGCGCGCGCAGGGCGATGTGCGCGTTCGCGTGTCGGCGTGCCCACGCACGGCCGCGGCCTTCGCATGCGGCGTGGCGCGTCGAGACAGCCGACGCGGCAGCACGACGCCGGGCCGTCACCCGGCGAGCCGCATCGCAAACGCGGCCCCGGATTTTTGTCTCACTAAAATTTTTGCACGGTGCGACAGCAATCTAGAGGACGTCGGAATTGAGGTCAAGCCAAAATTTTTGTGTCACTAAAATTCCGGACTGCGGCGCCCGCCTGCTGCGCGGACACGCCGTCACGACGCTGCGCGGTACAATGCGCCGGCATCGTCGTTCAGACGGTCGTGCTTCGTGCGATTCGCGGAAAACCGACGCCCGGGCGCTGCACCGCCCTCCCGCCTTCCGGCTCGTTGCCACGAAAGAGATTCATGGATTCAGACATCATGCGTATCGGCCAGCGCATTCGCCGCCTGCGCCGGGAAGCGAAGAAAACGCTGCTGGAAGTCGCGACCGAGGCGAAGCTGTCGGTCGGGTTCCTGTCCCAGGTCGAACGCCACCTCACCGGCATCTCCATCTCGTCGCTCGTCAACGTCGCGAAGGCGCTGAACGTGCCGCTCGGCGCGCTGATCGACCAGCCGCGCCAGGCGCAGCCCGATTCGCACCAGGGCCGCCGCGAATCGTACGCGGTCGACCGCACGTCGCAGTGGTACGAGCGGCTGTCGACCACCTTCGACGGCAGCCAGATCAATGCGGTGAAAGTGCAGATGATGGAAGGCTACCGTTCGGAATGGGTCGCGCACGGCGGCGACGAATTCGTCTACGTGCTGGACGGGCGGATCTGCTACACGGTCGGCAAGAAGGACTATCCGCTGTCGGCCGGCGACTCGCTCCACTTCGACGCGCGCAAGCGGCACCGCGTCGCCAACGTCGGCGACGGGCCTGCCGAGCTGATCGTGGTCGGCACGCTGCCGCTGTTCGACGACGGCCAGGCCGAATTCGTATCCGCGACGATGGAAATCCGGCAGCCCGGGCGCGAGGCGCGGGCGATCCCGGGCGAACCGCGGGTGAGCCGCCGTCAGCCCGAGCCGAAGCGCGGCGGGCGCGCGGCGGATGCCGCGAAGCCGGCTGGTGCATCAGCAAGGACCGCTACCGCGGCGCCCGCGGGCAAGCGCCCTGCGGCTGCCGCGACGAGCCGCAAGCCAGCCGCGCGTACGAAGCAATGACGGCGGGCGGCCTTTGCCGCCCATCGACGACATGATTCATGTGCCGAAATGGCACTGCGCCGGAATCCTGCCCCGACCGCCCACGCAAGCATGCAGGCACGCGAGCCACACCGCCCGACCTTGCTCGCCCACGCAAGCGCGCCCCCCCGCTACTCGCCGATCTCGAGCGCCTGCGCGACGGCCTGGATCCGCGCGCGATGCACGGCGTCCTTGATCTTCACCGCATCGTTGCCGATCCCGCGCGCGATCGCACCCGCATCGACGCTGCGCGCGGCCGCGAGCGCAACGCGCAGCCGCTCGGCCTGCGGATACGGCTGCGCGTCGAGCCCGAGCCGCCCGCGCGCGTCGGCCTCGCATGCCTGCAGCATTTCCGCGAAGCGCGCGGGCTTGCGCAGCGCGTCGGTGCGCTCGAAAAACCGCACCAGCGCCGCCGCGCCCATCTCCATCACGCGATGCAGGTTGCCGTGCTCGCGCGCGACGACGATCGCGAGGTCGCGACATTCGTTCGGCACGCGCAGCCGCTCGCACAGCGGCTTCAGCAGGTCGACGCTGCGTCCTTCGTGGCCGACGTGGCGCGGCAGCACGTCGGCCGGCGTGGTCGCCTTGCCGAGATCGTGCGTGAGCGCCGCGAAGCGCACCGGCAGCGAATAGCCCTGCTTCGCCGCATAGTCGACGACCATCATCACGTGCACGCCCGTGTCGACTTCCGGATGGTAGTCGGCGCGCTGCGGCACGCCCCACAGGCCGTCGACCTCGGGCAGGATGCGCGCGAGCGCGCCGCAGTCGCGCAGCACCGCGAACATCCGCGACGGCTTCGCCTCCATCAGCCCGCGCGCAAGTTCCTGCCACACGCGCTCCGGCACGAGCGCGTCGACCTCGCCCGCGTCGACCATCCGGCGCATCAGCGCGAGCGTCTCGTCGGCGACCGTGAAGTCCGCGAAGCGCGCGGCAAAACGTGCGATCCGCAGGATCCGCACCGGATCCTCGACGAACGCGTCGCTCACGTGCCGGAACACGCGCGCCCGCAGGTCGGCCTGTCCGTCGTACGGATCGATCACCGGGCCGACCAGCGTGCCGTCGGGGCTCAGCTCGCGCGCCATCGCATTGATCGTCAGGTCGCGCCGCGCGAGATCCTCGTCGAGCGTCACGTCGGGCGCGTAGTGGAACTGGAAGCCGTGATAGCCGGCCGCCGTCTTGCGTTCGGTGCGCGCGAGCGCGTATTCCTCCTGCGTGTCGGGATGCAGGAACACCGGGAAATCCTTGCCGACCGGCCGGAAACCCTGCGCAATCATTTGCTCGGGCGTCGCGCCGACCACCACGTAGTCGCGGTCCTGCACCGGCACGCCGAGCAATTCGTCGCGGATCGCGCCGCCCACTGCGTAGATGTTCATCGTGTCGGCTCGTATTCGGCAATCACGGTGGTCTCGCGCCGCGCGGCGTCGATCCACTGCTGCACGGCCGGCAGCGCGGTCACGCGCGCCGCATAGCCGGCCGCTTCCGGCGACAGCGCCGGTTCATACGTGTTGAAGCGCATCACGACCGGCGCATACATCGCGTCGACGATCCCGAATTCGCCGAACAGGAACGGGCCGCCCGACGCCTCGATGCACGCGCTCCACAGTGCGTCGATGCGCGCGACGTCGGCGAGCGCTTCGGGCGTCGCGCCGCGCCCCGGCATCGACGCGCGCACGTTCATCCCCATCTGCGTGCGCAGCGCCGCGAAGCCCGCATGCATCTCGGCCGCGATGCTGCGCGCCTGGGCGCGCGCCTGCGGGTCGGCCGGCCACATCGGATGATGCGGATAACGCTCGGCGAGCGTCTCGGCGATCGCGAGCGAATCCCAGATCGTCGCGCCGTGATCGTCGATCAGGCACGGCACCTTGCCGGACGGCGAGTATTCGCGGATGCGCGCGCTCGTGTCGTCGCGGCGCAGCTCGATCGCGATCTCGTCGAACGGGATCCCGAAATGCACGAGCAGCAGCCACGGCCGCATCGACCACGACGAGTAATTCTTGTCTCCAATGACGAGTTTCATGACGGTCTTCCGAAAATGCGGGGAGAAATAAACGAAACGGCACGCGCGGCGACGGCGCCTAGCGGCGCGAGCGGAACCAGTCGAACCGGGACCGCTGCGCGGCGTCGCCGAGATACGCGGGCGCGATGCTTTCGAGACTCGCGGGCGAGATCCCGAGTTCCGGCGCGAGCGGCCCCGACATCTCGTTCGGCACCGACATCGTCGCGAGATTGTCGCGCGTGAGCACCGGCTCGCCGGGCAGGCACTCGAACACGCGCGCCTGCAGCCGCGCGAGCGCGTCGGGCAGCCGCACGATGCGTGCCTGCCGGCCGGCCAGCGTGCCGCAATAGCGCACCAGCTGTTCGAGCGTATAGACGGTCGGGCCGCCGAGCTCGTAGGTCTTGCCGTACGACGCCGCGAGATCGAGCGTATTGACGAACGCGCGCACCACGTCGCCGACGAACACCGGCTGGAAGCGCGCATCGGGCATCGCGAGCGGCAGCACGGGCACCGTGCGCTGCAGGCGTGCGAAGGTATTGAGGAACGCATCGCCGGGGCCGAACAGCACCGACGGACGGAAGATCGTCAGCGCGAGCGAATCGGTCGCCGCGACCGCATGCAGCGCGGCCTCGCCGTCGCCCTTCGAGCGCTGGTACATGCTGGGGCCGTGCGAGTCGGCGCCGAGCGCGCTCATGTGCAGCACGCGCCGCACGCCGGTCTCGATGCACGCGCTCGCGAGCGCGGCCGGCAGCGCGACGTGCGCGCGCTCGAAACCGGGCCCGTACGGCGTGCCGCGGCCGCCGTGCAGCACGCCGACGAGGTTGACGGCCGCGTGCGCGCCGGCGACGAAGCGCGCGAGCGTACGCGCATCGAGCGCGTCGAGTTCGACGATCTCGACCGGCAGCATCGACAGGTGGCGTGCGTGCTCGCGGCGGCGCGTGCCGATCCGCACCTGCTTGCCGGCATCGATCAGCGCATTGACGAGCCGGCTGCCGACGAAGCCGGTGCCGCCCAGCAGCGCGATGGTCTGGCGATCCATGATTCAGGACTCCCGGGGCTGTTCACGCCAGTCACGGACCTGCGCTTGCCGCAGCCAGGGAAACGGGCGTTGCCGCCCGCATCGCGCGTCGAGCATCGCAGGTCTGGCGCGGCCGGCCGCGCATGTTCGCCGCTCCGTGACCGGCGTGAACAGTCCCTCAAAGCACACTGCCGCGTCTCGCGCGGCAGTGTGAAGGTTTGTGGATCAGGGCGAGATCATGCCTAGACGTTTCTTCAACGACTGCGGTTTGCCCTCGAAGAGCGCCGCATAGTAGACGGTGTTCGACAGCACGTTCTTCACGTAGTCGCGCGTCTCGTTGAACGGAATCGTCTCCGCGAAGATCGCGCCTTCGACGGGCTGCGTCAACACCTGGCGCCACTGCCGCGGCCGGCCGGGGCCCGCGTTGTAACCCGCGGTGGCCAGCACCGGCGAGCTGTCGAAGTTGTTGTAGATGTCCGCCAGATACCAGGTGCCGAGCTGGATGTTGGTATCGATGTCGTGCATCTGCGCGCGCGTGATGGTGCCCATCCCGAGCTTCTTCGCGACCATCTGGGCCGTGGCCGGCATCAGCTGCATCAGGCCGCCCGCGCCCACCGACGAACGCGCGCTGATGATGAAGCGCGATTCCTGGCGGATCAGCCCGTACGCCCATTCGATGTCGAGGCCCGTCGACTGCGCGTAACGCTCGACGATGTTGCGGTACGGCGCCGGATAGCGCAGCGTGAAGTCGTGCTCGGCCTTCGTGCGGTCGGCCGTGTTGACCGTGCGGTCGAGCAGGTCGATGCGCTTGCCGTATTCGGCGGCCGCGAGCAGCTGGCGATCGGTCATCCCGCGCAGCGGCCAGTTCCATTCGCGGTTGCCTTCGAGGCGCAGGTTCAGCGCGTAGAAGCGCTGCGCGAGCGCGAAGCCCGGGATCTTGCTCATCGCGTCGATCTCGGCGTCGCTGACCTTCGTGCGCGGCGGGATCGTCGTGCGCTGGCCGAGTTCTTCGCCGGCAAGCTGCCCGTAGAAGTTGAACTGGCCCGCGACCTGCTCGAATTCCTGGTTCGCCTGCAGCGTGTCGCCGCTCTGCTTGAGCGCGCGCGCATGCCAATAGATCCAGGCCGGATCGTCGCGCAGCGACGGCGGCATCTGCTCGATCGACCAGCGCACCATCGGCCAGTTGCCGGCGAGCAGCGCGGCGCGCGTGCGCCATTCGTAGCCCGGGTTCGACAGCGGCGCATTCGCGGATTTCGCGTACCAGACCGACGCCAGCGGCGAGCGTTTGATCGCGCCCTGGTAGCCGATCGCGCCCCACGCGATCGCCTGCTCCTGCTTCGTCAGCGACCCGGCGATCGACGTCAGCATCCCCGCCGCAGCGTCCGGATCGTTGCGCGCCATCCGGCCGATCGCGATCAATGCGAGCTGATGCGACACGGCGTCGGGGCCGATGCCGCGCGCGAGATACAGCGGCGGCGCGCTGGTCGCCTGGTCGAACGCGACCGGGCGCGGACCGAGCGCGTCGACGATCTTGCCGCCGAGCGTCGTGTAGTTCTGTTCGTACGCGAGACGCGCCTGCTGCCACACGTCGTCGCTCGTGAACTGCTGGTTGACCGTCAGCGCGGTGATCAGGTCGACGCATGCGTCGCCGTAGTTCTTCGGCTCGACGAGCAGCGCACGCGCCGCGTCGGCGACGTTCTCGCCGCGCGCCGCGCGCGATTCGAGCGCATAGCACTTGACCTGCGTGTCGTCGTCGAGCACGAAGCGCTTGTACTGGTCGTCGAAGCTGCGCCAGTCGTGGCGCGCGCCCAGCACGAGCAGGTAGTCGTTGCGCATGCGGTCGGCGATCGCCTGGCCGTCGTAGCGCTGCAGGAACGCCTGCACGGGCGCGTCCGGCGCATCCACGCGTGCGCGGCCCGTCGAATCGAACAACTGCGGCTTGATCTGGAAATACTCGACGTAGGACGGCACCGGATAGTTCGGAATCGTCGCGGCGAGCTGCGCGGCCTTCGCGGCGTCGTTGCGGCGCGCGGCTTCGCGAAGCTGTACGAAGATCTGGTCATCCCCGGGGAGCGTGTCGTCGTTCGGTGCGGCGCACGCGGCCGTGCCCGCGACGAGCGTGGCGGCCGACAGTGCCAGCGCGACCGCGCGATATACTCGGAAAAGGCTGTTCGACATCGTTTTGAATGGAGCACGAAGTGAGCGAAAGCATAGCACGCAACCCTGTGCCGAACCCGAAGGTTGCGCTGCGCAAAACGCTGTCCGGCGCGCGTCGCGACGCGGCATCGCAACCCGCCGCGAACGCCGCGCTCGACGCCCGGCTGCGCGCGCTGCTCGAACGGCTCGCGCCGCGCACGGTCGGCTTCTACTGGCCGCTGCCGGGCGAATTCGACGCGCGCGACGCGGTGCTCGCGTGGTGCGCGGCCGGCGCCGACCGGTGCGCGGCGCTGCCCGTGATCGGCGAGCGTCACACGCCGCTCGCGTTCCATGCGTGGGATGCGGATACGCCGATGCGCGAAGGCCATCACCGGATTCCGGAGCCCGCGTCGGGAATCGTCGTCGTGCCCGACCTATTGCTGATTCCCTGCGTGGGATTCGATGCGCAGCGCTACCGGCTCGGATACGGCGGCGGCTATTACGACCGCACGCTTGCCGCGTGGCCGGGCGACGCCCTGCCGGTGACGGTCGGCATCGCATACGAAGCGTGCCGCGTCGAGGCGCTGCCGGCCGAGGCGCACGATCTCGCGATGCGCTGGGTCGTCACGGACGGCCAT
This sequence comes from Burkholderia pseudomultivorans, assembly GCF_902499075.1. Taxonomy (GTDB): domain Bacteria; phylum Pseudomonadota; class Gammaproteobacteria; order Burkholderiales; family Burkholderiaceae; genus Burkholderia; species Burkholderia pseudomultivorans. The sequence goes on from NZ_CABVPP010000067.1 coordinate 10,718, forward strand.
CTCTATCCATCCATCGAATGACGCGGCGCGGCGTGCCGCGGCCGTCGCGCATCGACCGGCCGCCGCACGCGCGCAATCGTTTACAGCGAAGCCGCCGCGCGTGCGGCCGTGTCGTAGAGCCCCGACGCATGGCGCAGCAGCTGCGCCGCGTCGCCGATCTGCTCGTTGGTGAGCCCGCTGTCCTTCAGCGTCTCGATCAGGCAGTGCTCGCGCACCTCGCGATATTTCAGGCAGAGGTCGCGCCCCGCGTCGGTCGCGAAGAAGAACACTTCCTTGCCGTTCTTCTCGCTCTTCACATAGCCGCGGGCAATCAGTTTTTTCAGCGCATAGGTCGCGACGTGCGTATCCTCGATATTGAGCACGAAGCAGATGTCGGCGAGCTTCTTCTTGCGTTCGCGATGGCTGACGTGATGCAGCAGCGACACCTCGACCGCCGTCATGTCCTTCGCGCCCGCCGCCGACATGCAGCGCACCATCCAGCGGTTGAACGCATTGCCGGCCATGATGAGCCCGTATTCGAGCTCCGACAGCTCCGCGCTCGAATCGGAAACGAGGTGTTCGGACGACACGATCTTGGTCGGATGACGCTTCATGGACAGGCGGCGCAAGCGGGATGTCAGGGTGTGCCGAGTGTACGCCACCGCGGCGGCGCGCGAGCTAGGCAAAAACGCTTATTGGGAAGTTATCGATATCTTGTTGACAATGTACGCTAACATTGCCGTCCGAACCGTGCCAGTCCGATGACGCAACCCCGCATCTATCCGCTCGGCGACACCGCCCTCGTGTGCGAAGTGCCGCCGCCCGCCACGCTCGACTGCCAGCGCCGCGTCTGGGCCGTCGCCGAGGCCGCGCGCGCGTGGCCCGACGTCGTCGACGTGGTGCCGGGCATGAACAACCTGACGATCGTGTTCGATGCGCTCGCCACCACCGCCGAGTCGCTGACGCCGCTGCTGCACGACGCATGGCAGACGGCCGACGTCGAGCATGCGGACGGCCGCGACGTCGAGATCCCGGTCGTATACGGCGGGGCGAACGGCCCGGACCTCGCGGCCGTCGCCGCGCATACGGGGCTGTCGGCCGACGAGGTCGTCGCGCGGCATGCGGCCGGCGAATACGTGGTGTTCTTCGTCGGCTTCCAGCCGGGCTTCGCGTATCTCGGCGGCCTCGACGCGGCGCTGCATACGCCGCGCCGCGCGGCGCCACGGCTGGAGGTGCCGGCCGGCTCGGTCGGCATCGGCGGCGCGCAGACGGGCCTCTACCCGACCACGTCGCCCGGCGGCTGGCAATTGATCGGCCGCACGTCGCACGTGCTGTTCGACCCGACGCGGCAGCCGCCGACGCTGCTGCTGCCCGGCGACCGGGTGCGCTTCACCATTGCGGGAGTCGACGCGACATGAGCCAGAGCAAAGCGCCGGGCACCATCGAGGTGGTGCGGGCCGGCCCGCTGTCGACAGTGCAGGATCTCGGGCGCCGCGGCGCGCGCCATCTCGGCGTCGCGCAGGGCGGCGCGCTCGACGGCCTCGCGCTCGAGGTCGGCAACCGGCTCGTCGGCAACCGCCCGGACGCGGCGGCCGTCGAGATCACGTTCGGCCCCGCCACGTTCCGCTTCACGCGCGCGACGCGCATCGCGATCACCGGCACCGAGTTCGGCGCGACGCTCGACGGCAAGCCCGTGTATTCGTGGTGGAGCCTGCCGGTCGACGCCGGCCAGACGCTCGTGCTGCCGGCCGCGAAGCGCGGCATGCGCGGCTATCTGTGCATCGCGGGCGGCATCGACGTGCTGCCGATGCTCGGCTCGCGCAGCACCGATCTCGCGTCGCGCTTCGGCGGCCTCGGCGGCCGCGCGCTGCGCGACGGCGATCGTCTTCCGGTCGGTGTGCCGCCGGCCGGCATCGGGTGCCTCGCACCCGACGCACCCGAATTCGGCGTGAAGGCGCCGGCGTGGTGCGCGTTCGTGCGCGTCGACGAGCCGCCGCGCCGCCACCGTCCCGCGCATGCGCCGTGGGCGATGCCCGTGCGCGTGCTGCCGGGCCCCGACTACGCGTCGTTCTCGGCCGATTCGCAGCAGGCGTTCTGGGATGAGGAATGGCTCGTCACCGCGAACAGCAACCGGATGGGCTATCGTCTCGCGGGCGTCGAGCTCGTGCGCGAGCGGCCGGCCGAGCTGCTGTCGCACGCGGTGCTGCCCGGCACGATCCAGGTGCCGCCGAACGGCCAGCCGATCGTGCTGATGCACGACGCGCAGACGACCGGCGGTTATCCGAAGATCGGCTCGGTGATCCGCGCGGACCTGTGGAAGCTCGCCCAGGCGCGGCTCAACCTGCCGATCCGCTTCGTGCGCACGACGCCCGACGCCGCGCGCGCCGCGCTCGCCGCGGAACGCGCCTATCTGCGGCAGATCGACGTCGCGATCGAGATGCGCGAGGAAGCGCGCCGCCGCACGCAATCGCAAGCGGCGTGACAATGGACGGTGCAGGACTTGCGCCGCATCCAGGCGGCGCGCCACGCAATCAGTGGATGAGGAACACCATGGAAATCGATCTGAACGCCGATCTCGGCGAAGGATGCGGATCGGACGAGGCGCTGCTCGACCTCGTCACGTCGGCGAACATCGCATGCGGCTGGCATGCAGGCGGCGCCAACGCAATGCGAGACTGCGTGCGCTGGGCCGTGCAGAAGGGCGTGTCGATCGGCGCGCACCCGAGCTTCCACGATCCGGAGAATTTCGGCCGCAAGGAAATGCAGCTGCCGGCCGGCGACATCTACGCGGGCGTGCTGTACCAGCTCGGCGCGCTGTCGGCGATCGCGCAGGCCGAGGGCGGGCGCATCGCGCACGTGAAGCCGCACGGCGCGCTGTACAACCAGGCCGCGCGCGACCCGATGATCGCCGACGCGGTCGTGTCGGCGATCCACGACTTCGATCCGTCGCTCGCGGTGTTCGGGCTCGCGAACAGCGTGTTCGTCGCGGCCGCGCGCAATGCGGGGCTCGCCGCGGTGGAGGAAGTGTTCGCCGATCGCGGCTATCGCGCGGACGGCTCGCTGGTGCCGCGCAGCCAGCCCGGCGCACTGATCGACGACGAGGACGCGGTGCTCGCGCGCACGCTGGACATGGTGCGCGACCGGCAGGTGCGCGCGGTGAGCGGCGAATGGGTGCCGCTCAATGCGCAGACAGTTTGCCTGCACGGCGACGGACCGCATGCGCTCGCGTTCGCGCGAAGGATTCGGGACGCGCTGGAAAAGGCGGGGGTGGAGGTGGCGGCGCCGGGAGCGTTGCAGACCGACGAAGGCGTGTAAATCGCGCGCATCGCGAATCGGCCGCACAAAAGAAAAAAGCGCCCTCGTAGCGCTTTTCCGTTGACGCAATCGCTGCGGACTTCGCCGTCTGTCGATGCGTCCCCCGAAACCGTCTGTCGACGGTGACCGGAAAAATCTCCGGATTAAAAGACGTCCGCCGCCGCCCGATCACTGCATCCCCCGGTTGGACGACGGAACGTTGCTTATCTGCAAGTCGGCCTGCATGCTTGTTGTTATCCGACGATGGCTGGCCCCGCCGTGCATGCAGACACTCCGCGGCCGGCACGCGAACCACGTGCCGGCAACGCTAACCCCGCGCTTTATTTCTGCTACCCCGTAGAACTTTTTCTATTCTTTTCATTTTTTCAACTTGTGGGGTGAAGAATAGAGATTCGCCGATCGGGATGTCAATCGTTTTAAACGCTATTTTCTGACGATTCGAGGGTTTTCCTTATCGGCCTGCATGGCCGTGCAGGCGCCTCACACAGTGCGCAAGCCGTCAATCGAACAGGGGAGGATCGGCGCGAACGCGCCGGTCGCGATCAGTTCGCGTCGACGCTGTAACCTTGTTGACGCAACAATTCGAGCACGCCGCGCGGGCCGCCCAGATGCAGCGCGCCGATCGCGACGAACAGCGGCCGGTTCGGCGCCGCGATTGCCGTCATTCGTGCAACAAAACGCCGGTTGCGGTCGTACAGGATCTTGTTGTCGATCGACGCCGACAGCGCCTTCGAACGCGCGAGCCGTTCGCTCTTCGCGACCGCCCATGCGGAGATCGCATCGGCGTCGCCAATTCGCCACAGTCGGTGCAGCGACTTGATGTCGTCGGCGTTCTGCACCGGCGTCTGCACCATGTCCTGCGCGAGCATCTCGCGCTGCTCGGCAAGCGTCAGCCCGGTGAACGCGCGCATCTGCTCGGCCAGCGTCTCGAGCCCGATCACGCGGCCGCCCTTCTTCTTCAGGAACACGTTCTGCAGCTGCGCCTCGGTGCCGTACTCGGTCTGCAGGCCGGCCGACAGCGAATCGTAGGTCTCGACGACGAGCGACGCGAGCCACGGCCGCATCTTGCGGATCTCGGCGAGCGCGGCCGGGTTGCCGCGCAGGCGCGCCGCGAGCCGCTGCCACAGCGGTTCGGGCAGCAGGCGCGGCAGGCACGCGTAACGGCACACGCCGTACTTCGACACGTCGTCCTGCGATTCGAGCAGATCGTCGGGCGACAGTTCGAGCGCGAGCGTCGGCGACGCGGCGAGCGCCGCGAGGATGCGCGGCCGGAACGGCTGCGCGGGCGGATAGTCGGACGGGTCGCCCGTATGCAGCGTGCCGAGCACGTACAGCGTGACCTTGCCGCGCGTCGCGACGTAGAACGGCATGCGCGCGGGCTGCACGCGTACCGCGCCGCGCGCGACCGTGCCGTTCGACCCGGACGGCGGCACGTGGAAGCCCGGCAGGCTCATGCCGGGCGGCGGCACCTGCGACGGATGGATCGGCGAGGTGGCCGGCGCGCGCCCTTCGGCGCGCGCGGCCTCGACGGGTACGCTGATGCCGGCCGCCAGGCAAGCGCCGGCCAGCGCCGCGCCCGTCACGGTGCGCACGCTCCAGCGCCGCGCGCAGCGGCAGGCGCGCATCATCCGCGCGCTGCCGGCTCCCGAACGGCGCACCGCCGACGCGCGCGCCGCCAACCGTTCAGGCATTCGCCTCCCCCACCTCCTCGGCGCGATGGCAGGCCACGCGGCGTCCGTCGACATCGCGCAGCTGCGGTTCCTCGACCCGGCAGCGCTCGACCGCGTACGGGCAGCGCTGGTGAAACGCGCAGCCCGACGGCGGATTGAGCGGCGACGGCAGCTCGCCCTGCAGCTTGATCTGCACGCGACGGTCTTCCTCGAAGATCGCCGGCGTCGCCGACATCAGCGCGCGCGTGTACGGATGACGCGGATGCGCGTAGATGGTCGCCTTGTCGCCAAGCTCGGCGACGCTGCCGAAGTACATCACCATCACGTCGTCCGCGACGTGCTCGACCACCGACAGGTTGTGCGAGATGAACACGTAGCTGGTCTTGAACTGCTCCTGCAGATCCATGAACAGGTTCAGGATCTGCGCCTGGATCGACACGTCGAGCGCGGACACCGGCTCGTCGGCGACGACGATGCGCGGGTCGAGGATCATCGCGCGCGCGATCGCGACGCGCTGCCGCTGGCCGCCGGAGAACATGTGCGGATAGCGCTTCGCATGCTCGGGCCGCAGCCCGACCGTGCGCATGATCTGCGCGATGCGCTGCGCGCGCTCGGCGGCCGTCAGGTTCGCGTTGATCTCGAGCGGCTCGGCGAGCGTCTGCTCGACGGTCTTGCGCGGGTTCAACGACGCGAACGGGTTCTGGAACACCATCTGCACCTGGCGGCGCAGCCGGGCGACCGTGTCGCGGCTCGCGCCGGCCACGTTCTTGCCGTCGATCGTCAGGCTGCCTGCGGTCGGCGTCTCGATCATCGTCAGTTGGCGCGCGAGCGTCGACTTTCCGCAGCCCGACTCGCCGACGACGGCGAGCGTCCTGCCGCGCTTCAGCGAGAACGACACGCCGTTGAGCGCCTTCACCGTGCCCTGCCCGAACATCCCGCGCTTCACCGTGTAGTGCTTCGCAAGCCCGTCGGCCACCAGGACGTCCTCGTCGTGCGGCGTGGCACGCGTTTCGTGGACTGCATTCATCGTGCGCCTCCCGTCAGGTCGAGGTTGGTCAGATTGAGCGGCTTGATGCAGCGCGCGCGCATCGCGTCGTTGCCGGCCGCCAGCGCGTCGAGCGCCGGGCGCGCCTTGCGGCAGTCGTCGACGACGTACTTGCAGCGCGGCGCGAACAGGCACCCGGACGGGCGATCATCGCGGCCCGGCACCATGCCCGGCAATGCGGCAAGGCGACGCGCCCCCTTATTGTGCTCGGGAATCGCCGCGAGCAGCGCTTCCGTGTACGGATGATGCGGCGCGCGGAAGATGTCGGGCACGCGATTGGTCTCGATGATCTCGCCCGCGTACATCACCGCGACGCGCTGCGCGACCTCGGACACCACCGCGAGATCGTGCGAGATCAGCACGAGCGCCATCCCGCGCTCCTTCTGCAGCTTCACCAGCAGATCCATGATCTGCGCCTGGATCGTCACGTCGAGCGCGGTGGTCGGCTCGTCGGCGATCAGCAGCTTCGGGTTGCACGCGACGGCCATCGCGATCATCACGCGCTGGTTCATCCCGCCCGACATCTGGTGCGGAAACGACGCGATGCGGTTCTTCGCATCGGGAATGCCGACCTGGTCGAGCAGTTCGAGCGCGCGCCGGTGCAGCGCGTCGCCGCGCAGGCCTTCGTGCAGCTTCAGCACCTCCTTGATCTGGTAGCCGACCGTGTAGCTCGGATTCAGGCTCGTCAGCGCGTCCTGGAACACCATCGCGATGTCCTTGCCGACGATCTTGCGGCGCGCCTTCGGCGACGCCTTCAGCAGATCGACGCCGTCGAACCGGACCTCGTCGGCCGTCACCTTGCCCGGCGCATCGATCAGGCCCATCAGCGCCATCATCGTCACGCTCTTGCCCGAGCCCGATTCGCCGACGACGCCCACCACCTCGCCCGGCGCGATCGACAGGTTGATCCGGTCGACCGCGGGCAGGCCGTTGAAGTTCACCGCGAGATTGCGGATGGTCAGAAGATCTTGGTTCATGCTCAGGCCATCCGTTTCAGTTTGGGATCGAGCGCATCGCGCAGCCCGTCGCCGAGCAGGTTGATCGCGAGCACCGAAATCAGGATCGACAGGCCAGGCATCGTCACGATCCACCATGCGTTGTCGATGTAGTCGCGCGCGGACGCGAGCATCGCGCCCCACTCGGCGGTCGGCGGCTGCACGCCGAGGCCGAGGAAGCCGAGCGCGGCCGCGTCGAGGATCGCCGACGAGAAGCCGAGCGTCGCCTGTACGATCAGCGGCGCCGTGCAGTTCGGCAGCACCTGCGAGAACATCAGCCGCAGCGTGCCGGCGCCGGCGACGCGCGACGCCGTCACGTACTCCTTCTGAAGCTCGCCGAGCGCCGACGCGCGCGTGAGGCGCACATAGGCCGGCAGCGCGACGATCGCGATCGCGAACATCGTGTTGGTCAGGCCCGGGCCGATGATCGCGACGACCGCGACCGCGAGCAGCAGCGACGGCAGCGCGAGCAGCACGTCCATGATGCGCATCACCGGCGTGTCGGCCCACTTCTGGAAGAACGCGGCGACCAGCCCGAGCACGATGCCGGGGATCAGCGCGAGCACGACCGACACGAAGCCGATCCAGAACGACATGCGCGCGCCGAACATCAGCCGCGAAAGGATGTCGCGGCCCGCTTCGTCGGTGCCGAGGATGAACTTCCAGTTGCCGCCTTCGAGCCACGCGGGCGGGATCTTCACGAAGTCGCGGTATTGCTCGACCGGGCTGTGCGGCGCGAGCACCGGCGCGAGCAGCGCGACCAGGATCAGCGCGAGCACGACGATGCCCGCGCCGACCGCGCCGCGGTTGCGCGAGAAGTTGGCCCAGAATTCGCGCAGCGCGAGCGCGCGGCCGCCGGCCGGCGCGGATTCGGTCGGCAGGGTATTTTGCAGATTGCTCATGGCATTACCTCGTGTGGCGGATGCGCGGATTCAGCACGCCGTACAGCAGGTCGACGACCAGGTTCACGACGATCACGAGCGTCGCGATCAGCAGGATGCCGCCCTGGACGACCGGATAGTCGCGGCGGCCGATCGCATCGATCAGCCACTTGCCGACGCCGGGCCACGAAAACAGCGTCTCGGTCAGCACCGCGCCCGCGAGCAGCGTGCCGATCTGCAGGCCGATCACGGTGACGACCGGAATCAGCGCGTTGCGCAGCGCATGCACGACCACCACGCGCGCCGGCGACAAACCCTTCGCGCGCGCGGTGCGAATGTAGTCCTCGCGGAGCACTTCGAGCATCGATGAGCGCGTCATCCGCGCGATCACCGCGAGCGGAATCGTGCCGAGCACGATCGCGGGCAGGATCAGGTGGCTGACCGCCGACTTGAACGAGCCTTCGTCCGGTGCGAGCAGCGCGTCGATCAGCATGAAGCCGGTCGGATGCGGGAAGTCGTATTCGACCGCGATGCGCCCCGACACGGGCGTCCAGCCGAGGTACGACGAAAACACCATGATGAGGATCAGCCCCCACCAGAAGATCGGCATCGAGTAGCCGGTGAGCGCGGTGCCCATCACGCCGTGGTCGACGATCGAGCCGCGCCGCAGCGCGGCGATCACGCCGGCCGGCAGCCCGACCGCGAGCGCGAACACGAGCGCGCACAGCGACAGCTCGACGGTCGCCGGAAAGCGCGCGAAGAACTCGCCCGCGACGCTCGTGTTGGTGATGATCGACGTGCCGAGGTCGCCGTGCAGTGCACGGCCGATGTAGTGGAGATACTGCACGGGCAGCGGCTGGTCGAGCCCGAGGCGTTTCATCGCCTCCGCGTGCATCGCAGGATCGACGCCGCGCTCGCCCATCATCACTTCGATGGGGTCGCCCGGTATCAGGTGAATCAGCGCGAACGCGAGAATGGTGATGCCGATGAAGGTCGGAATCACCATGCCCACGCGGCGCAACACGAATCGGAGCATGATGCGTCTCGTCTTTTCTTGTGGGAAATGTGCGACCGGCGACGGGAAGCTTTTGGCCTCCCGCCGCCGGATGATGTCAAGCCGGTCTTCTCAACGACGACAGCTTACGCCAGCCCGGTTACTTCACGCTGACACCGTCGAAGCGCGCATAGCCGAGCGGCTCGATGCGCATGTCGACGATGTTCTTGCGCACCGGCTGGTAGACCGTCGAGTTCGCGATCGGCGAGAACGGCAACTGCTGCGCGAAGATCTGCTGCGCCTGCGTGTAGAGCTTGGTGCGCGCATCCTGGCCCGTCGTCGTGCGCCCCTTCTGGATCAGCTCGTCGAACGGCTTGTAGCACCAGTGCGAGAAGTTGTTGCCCTTGATCGCCTCGCAGCCGAGCAGCGTGCCGAGCCAGTTGTCGGGGTCGCCGTTGTCGCCCGTCCAGCCGATCAGCATCGTGTCCTGCTCGCCGGTGTGCGCGCGCTTGATGTACTCGCCCCACTCGTACGTGACGATCTTCGCCTTCACGCCGATCTTCGCCCAGTCGGCCTGGATCATCTCGGCCATCAGGCGTGCGTTCGGGTTGTACGCGCGCTGCACGGGCATCGCCCACAGCGTGATGTCGAAGCCGTTCGGATAACCGGCCTTCGCGAGCAGCGCCTTCGCCTTCGCGGTGTCGTACGCGGCCATCTTCAGGTTCTTGTCGTACGACCATTGGGTCGGCGGCATCGGCGCGGTCGCGGCCTGGCCCGCACCCTGATACACGGATTCGAGGATCGCCTTCTTGTTGATCGCCATGTCGAGCGCCTGACGCACCTCGAGCTTGTCGACCGGCTTGTGCTCGACGTTGTACGCGAGGTAGCCGAGGTTGAAGCCCGGCTGCGACGGCATGTCGATGTTCGAGTCGGCCTTCAGCGTCGCGATGTCGGCCGGACGCGGATAGCTCATCACCTGGCACTCGTTGCGCTTGATCTTCTGCACGCGCACGCCCGGGTCGGGCGTGATCGAGAAGATCAGCTTCGAGATCTTCACTTCGCCCTTCTTCCAATAGTCAGGATTGCCGTCGAAACGGATCGTCGCATCCTTCGTGTAGCTGCGGAAGATGAACGGGCCCGTGCCGACCGGCTTCTGGTTGATGTCGGCGGCCTTGCCGGCCTTCATCAGCTGGTCCGCGTATTCGGCCGACAGAATCGACGCGAATTCCATCGCCATGTTCTGGATGAACGGCGCGTTCGGCTCCGCGAGCGTGAACTTCACGGTGTACGGATCGACCTTCTCGACCTTCGTGATCAGCTTGTCGAGGCCCATGTCGGTGAAGTACGGGAACGACACCGGGTATGCCTTGCGGAACGCGTTGTTCGGGTCGAGCATGCGCTGGAACGTGAACACGACGTCGTCCGCGTTGAATTCGCGGGTCGGCTTGAAGAAGTCGGTCGTGTGGAACTTCACGCCGTGGCGCAGATGGAAGGTGTAGACCTTGCCGTCCGGCGACACGTCCCACTTTTCGGCGAGGCCGGGCTCGACCTTGGTGCCGCCGCGCTCGAACTCGACGAGACGGTTGTAGACGGTGAACGTGGCGGCGGTGAAATCGACGCCGGTCGTGAATTGCGCGGAATCGAAACCCGCCGGGCTGCCTTCTGAGCAGTAGACGAGCGTCTTGTTCGGGATCTGTGCGAATGCAGAGCCCGCGATGCCGAGCGATGCCGCTGCCACGCCTGCAATGGCGGTAACACGCAGGGTGTGCAACAGACGGTTGTATTCCATGTTTCCTCCAGGTCTCCAGATCGGAACCGGTCCCTCGGGGGTCCGGCGTACGCGGATATTACTTGAGCAAACGATTTTGCAACAAGCTGGAGAAAAAACTCTTCCAGACGCATCGGCACGGGTTTTTGCGGATGTTTTGCCGCTGCGAAAAATGCGAGAACGCGCGCGAGCGACGGTTCCGTTCATCGCGCACATGTTTCCTTCGACAACTAAACATTTCGGCCGCGAACACGAACACGCGACACCGCGTCTTGCCGCAGCCTCACGCGTTTCTTGCAGTTTTTGCGCTACGTCATTGCATGCCGCGAAACCTTGCATGTCGCGACACGATGTGCGTCAGCGTCACGCCGGCGCGTCGAGATCGGCACTGCGCGCGGGCACGAACGCGACCGCAACGATCGACAGCGCGAGTCCCGCCATCACGTAATAGGTCGGCGCGAGCGGCGTGCCCGTGACCTTGATCAGCCACGTGACGATGAACTGGCCGAAGCCGCCGAACAGCATCACCGCGACGTTGTATGCGATCGACAGCCCGGTCGAGCGCACGTTGGCCGGAAACAGCTCGGCGATCATCGCGCCGAACGGGCCGTAGTAGCCCGCGAGCGTCACCGACAGCACGGCCTGCACCGCGATCAGCCGGCCGACGCTCGGCGCGGCGTCGAGCCACGCGAACAGCGGATAGATCAGTGCGAGCGTCAGCACCAGCGACCACAGCGACAACCCCTTGCGGCCGATGCGGTCCGACCATGCGCCCGCGACCGGCGACAGCACGGTGAGCAGCAGATTGCCGATGATCACCGCGGAGAACGAGTCCGCATACGGCAGCTTCAGCTGCTTCACCGCGAAGGTCGGCAGGTAGCTGATCAGCACGTAGACCGTCACCGTCAGCGCGATCACCGAGCCGAGCCCGCACATCACCTCGCGCGAGTGGCGCGCGAACACTTCGCCGAGCGTCGCGCGACGCGCGTTCTGCCGCGCATGCAGGAATGCTTCGGAATCCGCGAGATGGCGGCGGATATAGAAGCCGATCGGCCCGATCACGAGCCCGATGATGAACGGCACGCGCCAGCCCCAGGCGCGCAGCGCGTCGTGCGACAGCCCGCGCGTGACGGCCGCGCCGACCAGCGCGCCGGCCAGCAGCGCGGCCGCCTGGCTCGCCATCTGCCAGCTGCCGTAGAAGCCGCGCTTCGAGAACGGCGCGGCCTCGATCAGCAGCGCGGTCGCGCTGCCGAACTCGCCGCCCGCGGAGAAGCCCTGCAGCAGGCGGCCGAACACGATCAGCAGCGGGCCGCCGATGCCGATCGCCGCATACGGCGGCGCAACCGCGAGCAGGAAGATGCCGGCCGTCATCAGCAGGATCACGAGCGACAGCGCGGCCTTGCGGCCCGCGCGATCCGCGTACAGCCCGAGCACGATGCCGCCGATCGGGCGCATGAAGAACGCGACGCCGAACGTCGCGGTGGTGAGCAGCAGCGACGCGTATTCGCTGGAGGTCGGGAAGAACAGCTCGGCGATCACGACCACCATGAAGCTGAACACCGTGAAGTCGTACCATTCGAGCGCGTTGCCGATCACCGCGGCCGCCACCACGCGCCGGTTCAGCGCACGCTCGGGCCGGACCGTCTTCGTTGAGTTCGCAATCGTCGCCATGCGTGCCTCGTCCTCGTGAATTCGCCGTGTCGGACGGCTCGGCGCACGCGTTGCCGCGGCGCATCGGTTTGCAGCGAGTGTAGAAAGCGACGGAACCGTTTTCAAGCAATAAAAACGCCCGCCGTCTTTCGACGGCAGGCGTTTTGCGGTTTTCGCGACATTGCGGCACCGCACGATGCCGCACGGGCGTCAGCCCATCTTCGAGAATGCGCTGCACCAGCCCTTCGCCGACACCTGCTTGCCGGGGAATGCGCCGCACGGGCCCGATGCCGAACCCTTCTTGCCCTGGTACAGCATGCAGGCCGCGCAATCCTGGCCTGCCGCGTATTTCGGATACTTCGCCTTGTCGACCTTGGTGGCGTCGGCCTTGTAGCCGAGCGCCGTCGCGGTCGGATCGCTTTCCGACAGCATCGGTGCATCGGCCAGCGCTTCGCGCGACAGCGCCAGCGCGGACACGACGCCGACGCTCGAAATCAGGAAACTCCGACGGGATGTTTTCATGGGGACTCGCTCCAACGTTATCGGTTTGAAAGCTGTTCTGGCGACAGCTGCTACAGCATAACCGCCCAGCGATGAAACGTGCGCCCCGAAATGCCGGAAATAATGAATTCGACACGGCCGGCCCGAGCCCGCTCGAACCGCCCCGCTGCGGCGGGCTCAGCCGTACGCGGTCATCTCGCCGACGCGCTGCGCGAGCGCGAGCGACGCGGTGAGTCCCGGCGACTCGATGCCGAACAGGTTCACGAGCCCGCGCACGCCGTGCTGCGCGGCGCCCTGCACGACGAAGTCGGCCGGCGGCTCGCCGGGCCCCGCGAGCTTCGGCCGGATCCCCGAGTATGCGGGTTGCAGCGCATCGTCGGGCAGCGCCGGCCAGTACGCGCGGATCGACGCGTAGAACGCGCGGGCGCGCGCCGGGTCGACTGCGTAGCGCAGCGAATCGCACCATTCGACGTCCGGGCCGAAACGCGCCTGTCCCGCGAGGTCGAGCGTCAGGTGCACGCCGAGCCCCGCGCGGTCGGGCATCGGATAGACGAGATGCGAGAACGGTGCGCGACCGGTCAGGCTGAAATAATTACCGCGCGCAAGATAGAGCGGCGGCACCCAGTGCGGATCGAGACCGCGCGTGCGGCGCGCGAGCGCCTGCGCGCCGAGACCGGCGCTATTGATCACGCACGCGGCCTCGATCTCGGCGGGCGCGGCGCCGCCGGTGTGCACGACGAAGCGGCCGCCGCGCAGCACGTCGATCGACTCGACCGGCGCTTGCAGCGCGCAGACGGCGCCGTCGCGCTCCGCGTCGCCGAGCAGCGCGAGCATCAGCTGATGGCTGTCGACGATGCCGGTGGACGGCGAGAACAGCGCCTCCACGCATTCGAGCGCGGGCTCGAGCGCCTGCGCCTCGATGCGCGTGAGCGGCAGCAGGTCGAGCACGCCGTTTTCCTCGGCGCGCGCGGCGATCGCCTTCAGCTGCTTCACCTGCGCGGGCGTCGTCGCGACGAGCAGCTTGCCGACGCGCCGGTGCGGCACATGATGCGTTTCGCAGAAGGCGTACAGCAGGTCGCGCCCGTGCACGCACGAGGTCGCCTTCAGCGAGCCGCGCGGATAGTAGAGCCCCGCATGGATCACCTCGCTGTTGCGCGAACTCGTGCCGGTGCCGATCGCATCGGCCGCTTCGAGCACGATCGTTTCACGTCCGCGCGCGGCCAGTTCGCGCGCAATCGCGAGACCGACGACGCCGGCGCCGATCACTACACAATCCATCTGCTCCATGACTTGTCGCATCGAGGGGAGACGGAAGAATTGTACGTCCCGGTTCGCCCGCTTGCCGAACGCGAATGCGGCACCGACTCGCCGCGCGGGTTCAGAACCCGATCGGCCTGCGCCGGGCCGCGCCCTCGTCGGCGCGGATGTCGCGCGGCTCGATCGCGTCGCGGCCGTCGAGGCGCGCGGCGCCGAACGCGTGCAGCAGCGCGCGGCGCATCGTGCGCGGCGGCGTCGCGGCCAGCACGTCGAGCGCGGCATCGCCGAGCGTGTCGGGAAAGCGCCGCCCCCACGCATGCGAGCCGCGGATCTCGTCGTAGATCGCCTGCGCGATGCGGCGCGCGCCGGCCGCATCGGGCGGCGCGATCTCGTACACGTTCATCCGGTTGAGCAGCGGTTCCGGAATCGCCTGCGCATCGTTCGCGGTCGCGATCCAGATCACGTTGCCCGCATCGATCGGCACCTCGGCGAATTCGTCGATGAACGCGCGCGCGGTGTCGTGTTCGAGCAGCGCGTACAGCGCGCCGAGCGGGTCGTATTGCGCGTCGGCGCCGGCCTTGTCGATCTCGTCGACCGCAATTACCGGGTTCGCGTAGCTGCCGTTCACCAGCGCGTCGAACACCTTGCCGGGCTTCGCGTTCTTCCATTGCGACGACGCGCCCGACAGGATCCAGCCGGCCGTCAGCGAACTCATCGGCACGTAGTGATACGCGGTGCCGAGCATCTGCGCGAGCGCCTTCGCGAAGTGCGTCTTGCCGATGCCGGGCGGGCCGAGCAGCAGGATCGGCATCAGTTCGAGCCGGTCCTCCGTTTCGAGGCACAGCGCGATCTGCTTGCGCACGTCGTCGAGCGGCTCGGCGAAATTCGGCAACGCGTCGCCCAGCTCGTCGAACGACGGCATCCGGTTCGGCTTCACGCAGAAGCGCAGATTGCCGGTCTTGAGCATCCGTTCATAGGTGGCGCGCAGTGCGTCGCTCGCGCTCTCGTTCAGGTCGTTCAGCGCGGTCTCGACCTGCTCGAGGTCGTACACCGTGCTGAAGGACGCCACCGCCAGTTCCTGTTTCACCATCGCCGTCGTCATACCAACCTCGCTACCGCTTGCTGTCACGTCGTCATCAGACCCTTACGATTTCAGTGTAGCGGGACCAAATCTGCGCGCAAGCAAGCAGCCGCGCGCGGGTGCTGCTAACAGCGGCGGCGCGCTGCACGCGCGGGCGGCGCGGCGTATCATCGACAGTTCACCGGCCGGCGCGCCGGCCTCGCCGGCGGCGCTTCGCGCGCCGCGTCCGCTTTCGTCCCGAAGGGTTGCCGATGTCCGTCCCCGCCGCTTTCCCGCGCGTCGACCTCGACGCGATTCGCGCCGTCGACGCCGCGCTCACGTCGCGCCGCTCGGTGCGCGCGTTCCTGCCGACGCCCGTGCCGCGCGACACGCTCGAAGCGATCCTCGAAGCCGCGAGCCGCGCGCCGTCGGGCACCAACATCCAGCCGTGGCGCGTGTATGTCGCGACCGGCGCGACCCGCGACGCGCTCGCGGCCGCACTCACTGCCGCATACGACGATCCCGCCCGCGACGAGAAATACGTGGCCGAGTACGACTACTACCCGCGCGAATGGGTGTCGCCTTATATCGACCGGCGCCGCAAGGTCGGCTGGGACCTGTACGGGCTATTGAACATCCGCCGCGACGAAAAGGCCCGCATGCACGCGCAGCACGCGCGCAACTTCCGCTTCTTCGATGCGCCGGTCGCGCTGTTCTTCACGCTCGACCGGATCATGACGCACGGCGCGTGGCTCGACTGCGGGATGTTCCTGCAGGGCGTGATGACGGCCGCGCGCGCCCGCGGCCTCGATACCTGCCCGCAGGCCGCGTTCGTGCCGTTCCACCGGATCGTCGCCGAACACCTCGGCATCCCGGCCAACGAACAGCTCGTGTGCGGGATGTCGCTCGGCCATGCAGACCCGGACGCGGTCGAGAACCGCCTCGTCACCGAGCGCGCGAGCGTCGCCGAGTTCGCGCGCTTTTTTGCTTGAAAACGCATGTCCCGGACCTACCTTTCGGACAGGACCGCATCGTGCGGCGAACCCGCCGCGTCGGATGCGGTCGGATCACCGCCAAAATCGATCGGGCGTAAGATGTGCGTCCGTTCCCCGCTATCCCGCGTTTCCGGAGAGGTTTCATGCTGAAACACGGCCTGGCCGTCCTGCTCGCGAGCGTCGCGCTCGCCGCCCATGCACAGAGCCCTGCACCGGCCGTCGTCGCGTGGGAGATCCAGGTGGTCCGCGACGGTCAGACGATCGACACGTTCCAGCAGCGCACCACCGTGGGTCAGACCCGCACCGACACCCATCGCTATCCGTCCGCCGTCTCGGTCGGCTGCGGCAGCGCCGCGCGCGCCGTGCCGACCGAGCGTTCGCGCTCGGTCACGGTCGCCCCGCTCGCCGTCGACGACGGCGCGCACACCGTGTCGCTCGCGCTCGACGTGCAGGAAACGCTCGACGACGACGGCGCAAAGCCGAGCGACCCGTGCGTGCCGGCGTCGCCGCGGCAGATCGTCGCGAGCCATCCCGGGCTGTCGGTCGGCGCCGACGCGTGGACCGACTGGACGCTCGTCGAACAGCATCCGCACCTCGTGTACCGCGTGCGTGCGCACGTCGCGAAGGACTGACCGCCATGTCCGCCGACGCCCTGTCCCTGCCGTTCGCCGAGCCGCACGCCGCACCCGACGAACTCACCGCGGTGAGCTGGAACCTGCACAAGGGCCGCTCGCCGCTCGGCTTCACCGCGTGGAACGCGATGCGCAACTGGATGCAGTCGACGCACGCCGACGTCTATTTCCTGCAGGAAGCGATGGCGCGCCGCATGCCGCGCCCCGTGCTCGCGCCCGGCTTCGGCGCGCCGATGGACGACGCGTACGACGACGTCTGGCACTGCCAGGCCACCGAGATCGCGCACGCGCTCGACTGGCAGATCGCGCTCGGGCCGAACGTGTTCAAGCCGTCGTGGCGGCACGGCAACGCGATCCTGTCGCCGCATCCGCTCGACCTCGGCGGCCGCTGGGACATCTCCGCGCACCGCTTCGAGCGGCGCGGGCTGCTGGTCGCGCGCGCGACGCTCGCGGGCTCGCGCCCCGTCACGCTGCTGTGCGCGCACCTCGCGCTCACGCGCGCGGCGCGGCTGCGCCAGATGCACTGGATCGCGCACTGGATCGTGCGCAACGCGGGCGCCGGCCCGCTCGTGCTCGCCGGCGACTTCAACGACTGGCGCAACGATTCGGTCGCGCTGTTCGGCGAGATCGGGCTGTCCGAGGTCGCGACGCTGCTCGGCCAGTCCGGGCGCACGTTCCCCGCGTTCTCGCCGGCGCTCGCGCTCGACAAGATGTTCGTGCGCGGGCTGACGCCGCTCGAATGGCATGCGCCGTCGGGCGAAACCGCGTGGCTGTCGGATCACCTGCCGTACATCGCGCGCCTGCGCCTCGATCCGCAGTAGCGCGCGTCGTCTACATCGAAAACATTCCGTAAGGATGCGTTGCGTCAAATCCGCGCCGCCGCGGGGGTCAAGCCCGCGATTAGCGCAAGCAGGGTAAAATACCGAGTTCCTCAATCGTCTGTCATCGAGAAGGCGCGTGTCCGACGCGCCGGCCGGCCGATCCGCGATCGGGCCGACGCACTCGGTTTTTGCCCGTTTTTGGGCCCGTTACACGCGATCGCTACGCGCGTCCGTTTTCAAAGCCATGAGCAAATTCGACACCGCCACCGTCCAATCCGTCCATCACTGGACCGACACGCTTTTCAGCTTCACCTGCACCCGCGAGGCGAGCCTGCGCTTCAACAACGGCGAATTCACGATGGTCGGCCTCGAGGTCGACGGCAAGCCGCTCGCGCGCGCCTACTCGATCGTGAGCCCGAACTACGAGGAACACCTCGAGTTCTTCAGCATCAAGGTGCAGGACGGCCCGCTGACGTCGCGCCTGCAGCACCTGAAGGTCGGCGACAAGGTGCTGATCGGCAAGAAGCCGACCGGCACGCTGGTCGCCGACAACCTGCTGCCGGGCAAGACGCTGTGGATGCTGTCGACCGGCACGGGCCTCGCGCCGTTCATGTCGATCATCCGCGACCCGGACATCTACGACCGCTTCGAGCGCGTGATCCTGACGCATACGTGCCGCCTGAAGGGCGAGCTCGCGTACATGGACTACATCAAGCACGACCTGCCGGGCCACGAGTACCTCGGCGACATCATCAAGGAAAAGCTCGTCTACTACCCGACGGTCACCCGCGAGGAGTTCGAGAACGAGGGCCGCATCACCGACCTGATCGCGTCGGGCAAGCTGTTCACCGATCTCGGCGTGCCGCCGTTCTCGCCGGAACACGATCGCGTGATGCTGTGCGGCAGCACCGCGATGCTGAAGGACACGACCGAACTGCTGAAGCAGGCCGGCCTCGTCGAAGGCAAGAACAGCGCGCCGGGCCACTACGTGATCGAGCGCGCGTTCGTCGACTGATCCGTCCCCGAAATTTGCGCTGCATCAGGAACCGGAGCGAAAGCTCCGGTTTTTTTTCGTCGCTGCCTTGGCGAATTCGTAACAATAGGCGACCATTTCATCTCAAATAGTTACATTTGGACCCGCCGCGGCCGCGACCTTCGGTGTCGGTGTTTTTCCTACACCGGGTTCAATCCGATTATTCACAATTACCCTTAAATGTCCGTCCAGCATGACCTTTTCCTCATTTTTGAGATATGATTCGCGGCGCGTGGCCATCGCGCCGATGCACGCTGAAGGGTCGGATGAAGGTGTTACTGGATGTAACTTTTGTTACCTTGGCACGCAGCGATTCTCTGGCGGCCGGAGTCGCCGATACGACTGCCGATCCACGCGGCCGGCCGGTGCCTGAACCGCTTTCTGACAGCAGGGAGAGTCATGGATACGTCGCTTAACGCGCCCTCGGGCGCCCACGCCCCGTTCCCGTCGCGGCAGCCCGCCCAGGGCTGTGCCGCCACTGCGCCCATGGCCGCTCCCGCCCCTAAACGCGACACCGGCGCCGCGCGCATCGCGGCACTGTCCGCCCAGTTGCTCGCCGCCGACGAAGCCGCGCGCCGCCATCTGGCCGGCGAGCTGCACGACGGCCTCGGCGCCGAACTCACCGCCGCGCGTTTCGCCCTCGCAAACGTTCAAACGTGGCTGCCGGCCGATGCGCCGGACGGCTGTCTGCGCGCGCTGGAACTCGCGCAGCGCGCGCTCGACGCCGCCACCGACGCGAATCGCCGGCTGATCGACGAACGCGCCACGCCGGCGCTCGACGCGGGCGTGGTCGGCGCGCTGTCGTCGTGGATCGACGCGCACGCGGCCCGCACCGGCCTGCGCACGAGCTTCGTGTGCGCGGCCGACGCGCGCCTGCCGCATCTCGCCGGCGACGGCGCGCTCGCGATCTTCCGCGTCGCGCAGGAAGCGCTGTCGAATGTCGCGAAGCACGCGCGCGCCGCGTCCGTCGACGTGCGGATCGATGCGGACGCCTCCAGTCTGTCGCTGATCGTCGCCGACGATGGGACCGGTTTCGCCCGCAGCCGGCGCGCCGGTTACGGGCTGACCAGCATGCGCGCCCGCTGCGAAGCGTTCGGCGGCAGCCTCGAGCTCGCGCCCGCGCAGGCCGGCCGCGGCACGCGCGTCACCGCGCGCTTCGCGTGGGACGCGCTGTTCGCCGCGCCCGCCGCGCTGCGCCGCGCGTCGCTTTCGTGAGGTCGCGATGAGCCTGAACATCCTGCTCGTGGACGACCACGCGATCGTCCGGCAAGGGATCTGCCAGCTGCTCGTCGATCGCGGCGTCGCGCGCGAGGTCGTCGAAGCCGAGAACGGCGGCGACGCGCTGGCCGCTGTCGACCGGCAGGCATTCGACGTGATCCTGCTCGACATCTCGCTGCCGGACACCAACGGCATCGAGGTGCTCAAGCGCCTGAAGCGCAAGCTGCCGCGCACGCCGGTGCTGATGTTCTCGATGTACCGCGAGGACCAGTACGCGGTGCGCGCGCTGAAGGCCGGCGCGGCCGGCTACCTGTCGAAGACGGTCAACGCCGCGCAGATGATCGGCGCGATCCAGCAGGTCGCGGCCGGCCGCAAGTACGTGAGCCCCGCGATGGCCGAGGCGCTCGCCGAATACGTGTCGTTCGAGAACGAGCCGCTGCCGCACGAGAAGCTGTCCGACCGCGAATACCAGACGCTGTGCATGCTCGCGTCGGGCAAGCGGCTCACCGACATCGCGAACACGCTGTCGCTGTCGGTGAAGACGGTCAGCGTGTACCGTTCGCGGCTGCTCGAGAAGATGCGGCTGTCGAACAACGCGGAGCTCACGTTCTACGTGATGAGCAACCGGCTCGTCGACATGTCGCCCGTCTCCGGCGCCTGACGGGCCGCCGCATCGCGTCGTTGCGCATGCAAGCGCTTGTTTTATCGGACGATTCCGCGCCGTGCCGTTGCGCCGCAGCGGGTCATTCGCGTCAAATCGGCTAAAATTACGGGTTTTCACTCAGCCAGCGTCGCCGCGCTCGCGCGTGCTGGCGATTCCACCCGCAATGTCTCTCTTCCGCAAGAAAAACGTCGATCGGATGATCGCCGGCGCGCACGCCGCCGGGCTCAAGAAAGCGCTCGGCGCGATCGACCTCACCTTCCTCGGCATCGGCGCAATCATCGGCACCGGCATCTTCGTGCTGACCGGCACCGGCGCCGTGCAGGCCGGCCCCGCGCTGATGCTGTCGTTCGTGATCGCCGCGATCGCCTGCGGGCTCGCGGCGCTGTCGTATGCCGAATTCGCGTCGACGATTCCGGTCGCCGGCTCGATCTACACGTATTCGTACGCGACGCTCGGCGAACTGGTCGCATGGATCATCGGCTGGGACCTGATGCTCGAATACGGCCTCGCGGCGTCGGCCGTGTCGGTCGGCTGGTCGGGCTACCTGCAGTCGCTGCTGCAGGGCTTCGGGCTGACGCTGCCGACCGTGCTGACGGCCGCGCCGGGCGCGGTGCCCGGCGCCGTCACGTGGTTCAACCTGCCCGCGTTCCTCGTGATGCTGGTGATCACGACGCTGCTGTCGATCGGCATCCGCGAGTCGACCCGGATCAACAACATCATGGTGTTCATCAAGGTGTCGGTCGTGCTGCTGGTGATCGCGGTCGGCCTGTTCCACGTGACGCCGGCGAACTGGAAGCCGTTCATGCCGCACGGCTGGAACGGCGTGTTCGGCGCGGCGGCCGTGATGTTCTTCGCGTTCATCGGCTTCGACGCGGTGTCGTCGGCCGCCGAGGAGGTGAAGAATCCGAAGCGCGACCTGCCGATCGGCATCATCGCGTCGCTTGCGGTGTGCGCGGTGCTGTACGTGACGGTCGCCGCGGTCGCGACCGGCATCGTGCCGTCGGCGCAGTACGCGAACATCTCGCACCCGATCTCGTACGCGCTGCAGGTGGCCGGCGAGAAGTGGGTCGCGGGCTTCATCGACCTCGGCGCCGTGCTCGGCATGCTGACCGTGATCCTCGTGATGAGCTACGGCCAGACCCGCGTGATCTTCGCGATGTCGCGCGACGGGCTGCTGCCGGCGACGCTGTCGCGCGTGCATCCGCGCTATGCGACGCCGTTCCTGACGACCTGGCTGGTCGGCCTGTTCTTCGGGCTGATCGCCGCGCTGGTGCCGCTCAACGTGCTCGCCGAGCTGATCAACATCGGCACGCTCGCCGCGTTCTCGATGGTGTCGATCGCGGTGCTGGTGCTGCGCCGCACGCACCCCGACCTGCCGCGCGCGTTCCGCTGCCCGGGCGTGCCGGTGGTGCCGATCCTCGCGGTCGCGTCGTGCCTGTTCCTGATGCTGAACCTGCAGCCGATCACGTGGGCCGCGTTCGGCATCTGGCTCGTGATCGGGCTCGTGATCTACTTCCTGTATTCGCGGCATCACTCGAAGCTCGCGCACGGTCACCGCGACGCGCACTGACCGGCGCGTCGGCGCGCACGCCGCGCGCAACGAGATGCGCCGCCGCGCGGGGCTGCAATCGGCCCCGCGCCTTCCCGCCTTCCGCCCGAACCGGCCGCACGCGCGCCGCAGCGGCCGCGCGCCCGATCGCTGCCCGATCGTCGCACTCTCTTGCCCGATCGTCCGGATGTGCCTGCACGGGCCGCAGCCGCCCTGCACGCGCGCGCCGGGCGGTTCATAATCCCGCCATCGAACGACGGCCGGCACGGCAGGCCGTCCGCAACAGGAACAGATGATGGAAAGCGTCGATCTCGATGTACTGAAATCCAGCGCGCGCTGGCTCGAAGAAGGGCGGCGCGTGCTGCTCGTGACGGTCGTCAAGACCTGGGGCTCGTCGCCGCGCCCGGAAGGCGCGATGCTCGCGGTGCGCGAGGACGGGCTGGTCGTCGGCTCGGTGTCCGGCGGCTGCATCGAGGACGACCTGATCGCCCGCGTGCATGCGAGCGGCATCGCGCCCGACGCGCGCCCGGAAGCCGTGAAATACGGCGTGACGGCCGAGGAAGCGCACCGCTTCGGGCTGCCGTGCGGCGGCACGATCCAGCTCGTGATGGAGCCGCTCACGCGCGACAGCGGGATCGCGGCGCTCTGCGCGGAAATCGAGGCCGGCCGCCTCGTCACGCGCACGATGACGCTCGCCACCGGCCGCGCGTCGCTGTCGCCCGCGCTGGCGACCGACGGGCTCGCCTTCGACGGCGAACGGCTCGTGACGATCCACGGCCCGCGCTTCCGGATGCTCGTGATCGGCGCGGGGCAGCTGTCGCGCTATCTGTGCCAGATCGCGGTCGGGCTCGACTACCAGGTGACGGTGTGCGACCCGCGCGTCGAATACACGGACGGGTGGGACGTGCCGGGCACGCGCGTCGTGCATACGATGCCCGACGACACCGTGCTCGACATGAAGCTCGATGCGCGCTCGGCGGTGATCGCGCTCACGCACGATCCGAAGCTCGACGACCTCGCGCTGATGGAGGCGCTGAAAACGCCCGCGTTCTACGTCGGCGCGCTCGGCTCGCGGCGCAACAACGCGGCGCGGCGCGAGCGGCTGCGCGAATTCGACCTGAACGAAGCGGAACTGGCGCGCCTGCACGGGCCGGCCGGCATCTACATCGGCAGCCGGACGCCGCCGGAAATCGCGATCTCGATCCTCGCGGAAGTCACGGCCGCGAAGAACAACGTGTCGCTGCCGACGATCCTGCAGGTCGAAGGCGCGAAGGCCGCGCGCGAAATCGCCGCGAACGGCGGCACGGCCTGCGGGCTCTGAGCGCGCGAAACGCGCCCGCCGTCGCCCGCCGTCGCCCGCCGCGGCGGGCGCGCAAGGCGCACGCGTCAGGCGAGGCCCGCGACGAGCGCGGCGGCGACCGAGCCGGCCACCAGCACGACGCCGACCGTGCGGCGCTTGTTCAGCTCGGTCCACAGCAGCACGCCGGTCAGCGACAGCAGGATCAGCGAGCCCGCGATCGTGTCCATCAGCAGCACCCAGCCGATCCCCATGCCGACGCCGCGATGCAGGCTGTTCAGCGTCGACAGGAACGAGTTGCCGGTGCGCTTCACCGACACGTAGCCGTTGCCGACCCAGTATTCGGCCTGCAGGTTCTGGTGTGGCCCGAACACGCCGAACTGCCAGTGCTCCGGCTGCATCACGCGCTTGTCGCCCCACGCGACGGCCTGCGCGGGTTCCTTGCGCACGCGGCCCGGACGGCCGTCGAAGTGCAGTTCGTGCTGCAGCCATCGGGTCATCGCGGCCGGCGACTTCGGCACCGGATCGGGCAGCGCGATCTGCATCTGCTCGACCTGCGGTTCGCCGGTCGGAATCTTCAGCGGCGGCGCGCGGTGATTGAGCAGCACGCCGGTCACGCCGAACAGCAGCCCGAGCACCGCCCCCCACAGCCCGACCCAGCCGTGCACCTTGCGCAGCCACTTGATGAAGGTCGCGCGGCGCGAACGGTGGCGGCGCGCGGACAGTTCCGCGTCGGTCAGCGGACGTGCCGACGGATGCAGCACGGTGACGCCCGCTCGCGGCGGGTCGATGGTTTCGGGCGCGTTCACGCGAAAGTATCCATTCGTTCAAAACAACGGGCGGCGCGTGGAGATCGCGCGCCGCCCGTTCGACATGAAAATGAGAATGGATATCATTACATAAATTGAGATTGGGCTCAATGGAAGCCGGCCCGTCGCGACGGGCTTGACGGCCAAAGATGCCGAATTATGCGAGAAGAACGCGCGGCAATGAGCGCATATCGAAGCGAGATGCCGACCGAAAGGCCTTTGTAGTCTTCGCGCGTTTTCCGCACGCGGCGACCACGCTCAGCGCAGCGGCGGCAGCGGAAAGCGCGGCGACGTGTCGTCCGGCCCGGCCTCGGGGCGGTCGAGCGCGTACAGCCACGCGAGCAGGTCCGCGACGGCCTGGTAGAGCTGCGGCGGAATCCGGTCGTCGAGATCGACCTGCATCAGCAGCGACACCATCTCCGGCGCCGTATGCACGTACAGCCCCGCATCGTGCGCGCGCGCGACGATCATCTCGGCCAGCGCGCCGTAGCCCTTCGCCACCACGCGCGGCGCGGCGTCGCCGCCTTTCGGGTCGTAGACGAGCGCGGCCGCGCGCTTGCGGGACGTCATGCTCATCGCGGCGCCTCGTCGTCGGCCGGCGTGCGCGGCCCCGCCCCGCCCGCCGCGCCGCGCGCATAGGCGGTCGCGGCCGCCTGCGCGGCGAACAGGTCGAATGCGTCGGGCGCATGGTCGACCGCGCGGATCGACAGTCCGCCCAGTTGCAACCCCGACCCTTCGAAGCGCCGGCGCAGCGCGGCCTCGTGCTGCGTGAGGCGCACGGCGCCCGCATGGTTCGCGCGCAGCCGCGCGACGAGCTGCGCACCGCTGAGCACCAGTTCCGCATCGACCGTGCCGAGCGACGGCAGCGTCAGCGTCAGGCGCGTGCGCCACGCGATGCCGTCGCCCGCATCGTCGCTGCCGCCGCGCGGTGCGCGGCCGCCCGGATCGTCGGGCTCGATCGTCCAGTCGAGCCGCGCACCGGGCCACGCGTCGCCCGTCCAGCGGAACTGGTCGGTCGCGAGCGCGTCGAGCTGCTGCCGTACCAGCGGCACCGCGGCCGGATGCACGGGCGACGGCGCCTGCGCGTCGGACGACGCGGCGGACAGGTCGGCGGCGCCCGGCGGCCACGCTGCATGCGGCCGCGCGGCCGC
>NZ_CABVPP010000068.1 GCF_902499075.1 Burkholderia pseudomultivorans
CCACCGCGCCGCGCGCGGTGCGGCGACGCGCACCACGCCGCCGGATGCGCGCAAAACGCCGGCGCGCGCCGCGCGTGCGCCGCGACGCGGTGCGCATTTCGCCAGACCGGCCGGTGCGCGCATCGCCGCCGTGCCAAAATAGCCGGTCGTCATCGCGCCGTTACGGCGCACCGTCCTTTCGTTTCGTTCGTAGCCAGGGATTGCCATGTCGTCATTGCTCAGGATTGGTCTGATGGGTTTCGGTTTCGCCGGCGCCACGTTCCACGCGCCAGTGATCGCGGCGAGCGGCCGCACGGAAGTCGCGGCGATCGCGACGGGGCAGCCCGATCGCGCGCGCGCCGCCTATCCCGGCGCGCGCGTCGTCGCCGATCTCGATACGCTGCTCGGCCTCGACGACATCGAGTGCGTGGTGATCGCCACGCCGAACGACACGCACTTCGCACTCGCACGCCAGGTGCTCGAAGCGGGCCGCCACGTCGTCGTCGACAAGCCCGTCACGCTCACCGCCGACGAGGCGCTCGCGCTCGCGCGGCTCGCCAATGCGCGCAGCCGGCTGTTCGCGCCATTCCACAACCGCCGCTGGGACGGCGATTTCCTCACCGTGCGCCGCATCGTCGAAGCGGGCGAGCTCGGCCGGCTCACCGCGTTCGTATCGCACTTCGACCGCTTCCGGCCGACGCCGCGCACGCGCTGGCGCGAGGAGCCGGCGCGCGGCGGCGGCCTGCTGCTCGATCTCGGCCCGCACCTGATCGACCAGGCGCTCGCGCTGTTCGGCCTGCCCGACACCGTCAGCGCGACCGTCAAGACGCGCCGCGACAACGGCGCGGCGCCCGACTTCGTGCACCTGCTGCTCGGCTATCCGGACAAGGACGTCACGCTGCACGCGAGCGCGCTGTCGGCGATCGAGCCCGCGCGCTTCACGCTGCACGGCACGCGCGGCAGCTACCAGAAGTTCGGGCTCGACACGCAGGAAGACCAGCTGAAAGCCGGCCTGACGCCGGACGACGTCGAATTCGGCGGCGGCAACCCGCCCGGCCTGCTGCGCGTGCTCGACGGCGAAGTCGAGCTCGAACGCCCGGTGCCGACGCTCGACGGCCAGTACGCGGAGTTCTACCGCGCGCTCGCCGCGTCGATCCGCGACGGCGCGCCGTTCCCGATTACGCCGCAGGACGCCGTCGACGTGATGACGATCATCGAGCTCGCCGCGCAGAGCGAGCACGAAGGCCGCCGGCTGCCGTTCGTGCGCCGGACGGTCTGAGCGGCGCGCCGGCCACGCCTGGCTGCATGCGGAGCCGCACCAGCCTGCGCGACCGGCCCGCCCCTACATTCCGTTACAAATGGAGCGGGAACGAAAGTCAGCGGCCGACCGGTCTGACGCGTTTCCCGAAAGTCGATCCGACACCCAAACCGTCAGGAGAATGTGATGCAACGGTTGATTCGCGCAGCAGCATGCTGCGTCCTGGTTTCCTCGCTCGCGGCATGTATCGTCCAGCCGCAGCAACCGGCCCGGCCGGCGCCGCCGCCGCGGCCGAATCCGCAGGTGGTCGCGAACGAGCGGATGCAACAGATCCAGGGCCGGATCGACAACCTGCATCGCCGGATCGACGCCCGCGTCAACGGCGGCTACTACCCGCCGCCGTACGGCGCGCAGCTGCACCATCGCCTCGACGTGATCCGCCAGGAATCGAACGACATGTCGGCGCAGCACGGCGGCGGCCTGTCCGGCGACGAGCAGCGCGTGCTGAACCAGGAACTCGACACGGCCGCGCGCGCGATCGGCGAGTAAGGCCGGCGCCCGCCGGCGACGAAAAAAGCGGCGGCGCCCTGCCGCCGCTTGTCGCGAAGCGACATTCTTTTGCCCAAATTGACAAGGCCGGGCCGCTCGCGTACAGTCGCCCGCACGCGTCGGGAGAGCGTGTGACCGCGTTGTTGAACGCCGGTCGCGCCGCCGAAGGGGCACACCCGCAAACTCTCAGGCAAAAGGACCGACCGCGTCGGGGAACGCCGTCCGTGCATTGCGCGGGCCGCACTCCCCGCACTCTGGAGAGCGGCAGTAGCCCGCTGCGCCGATGCGGCGCGGGCAGGCTGCCCACCGAAGGGGCGCGCGTTCGCCGGGCTTTGCCCGCAGCGCAATCTCTCAGGTATCGAGGACAGAGGGGCATGTACAGGATCGCTCGCCGGCTCGCGGCCGCGGCGGTCGGCACATGGCCGTTCTGATCCGCGCGCAAGCGCCTTGCCTGAGGCCTCGATGACTGCACTGAAACATACCCCGCTCAACGCCGCGCACCGCGCGCTCAATGCCCGCATGGTCGACTTCGGCGGCTGGGACATGCCCGTCAACTACGGCTCGCAGATCGAAGAACACGAAGCCGTGCGCACCGACGCCGGCATGTTCGACGTGTCGCACATGTGCGTCGTC
The DNA here is from genome assembly GCF_902499075.1 of Burkholderia pseudomultivorans. GTDB lineage: Bacteria > Pseudomonadota > Gammaproteobacteria > Burkholderiales > Burkholderiaceae > Burkholderia > Burkholderia pseudomultivorans. The sequence continues at coordinate 2,420 of NZ_CABVPP010000068.1, forward strand.
GATTTCACCGGCAGCCGCGTGCGCGCCTTCTTCGAGCACGCGATCGCGAACAACGTCGGCAAGCTCAAGACGCCCGGCAAGGCGCTCTACTCGTGCCTGCTCAATCCGCAGGGCGGCGTCATCGACGACCTGATCGTCTATTACTTCACCGAAGACTTCTTCCGCGTCGTCGTCAATGCCGGCACCGCCGACAAGGACATCGCGTGGTTCAACCAGCTCAACGAACAGGGCGGCTACGGCGTGACGATCGCGCCGCGCCGCGATTTCGCGATCGTCGCCGTGCAGGGCCCGAACGCCCGCGAAAAGACCTGGACGACGATTCCGGCCGCGCGCGCCGCGACGAGCGAGCTGAAGCCGTTCAACGCCGCGCAGGTCGCCGGCACGCCGTTCGGCGACCTCACCGTCGCGCGCACCGGCTACACGGGCGAGGACGGCTTCGAGATCATCGTCCCGGCCGTACACGTCGAGGCGCTGTGGAACGCGCTGCAGCAAAACGGCGTGCGCCCGTGCGGGCTCGGCGCGCGCGACACGCTGCGCCTCGAGGCCGGCATGAACCTGTACGGCCAGGACATGGACGACACCGTCTCGCCGCTCGACGCGGGCCTCGCGTGGACGGTCGACCTGTCGGCGCCGCGCGACTTCGTCGGCCGCGCCGCGCTCGAGCGCGACGGCTCGCGCGCCGCGTTCGTCGGCCTGATCCTGCAGAAGGAAAACGGCAAGGCGGGCGGCGTGCTGCGCGCGCACCAGAAGGTCGTCACGCCGCACGGCGAAGGCGAGATCACGAGCGGCACGTTCTCGCCGTCGATGCAGGAATCGATCGCGTTCGCGCGCGTGCCGGCGGCCGTCCAGGTCGGCGACACGGTCCATGTGCAGATTCGTGACAAGCAACTTCCCGCGCGCGTGGTAAAACTGCCGTTCGTGCGCAACGGCAAGGTCCTCGCTGCGTAACGACCGGGAGGCCGCCTCCCGGCACGCCGGGAGATGGCGCCCGGCGAACCTTACATCCGGCGCGTCCGCGCGGCGCGCCAGCAGAACGAATCACACACTTTTATCCAGGAGCATCCGATGAGCAACGTCCCGGCCGATCTGAAGTACACCGACGAACACGAGTGGATCCGCACCGAAGCAGACGGCACGCTGACGGTCGGCATCACCGATCACGCGCAGAGCACGCTCGGCGACATCGTCTTCCTCGAACTGCCGGAAGTCGGCAAGCAGGTGACGGCGGGCGACGCGGTCGGCGTCGTCGAGTCGGTGAAGGCGGCATCCGACATCTACTCGCCGGTGTCCGGCGAAGTCGTCGCGATCAACGAAGCCATCGTCGACACGCCCGACGCAGTCAACAGCGACGCCTACGCGAGCTGGCTGTTCAAGATCAAGCTCGCGGACGGCGCATCGACCGACAAGCTGATCGACGCCGCAGCCTACGGCAAGCTGATCGACTGACTTTATTCCCCGAACTGCGCGGAGCCGGCCGTCCGGTCCCGCGCGCGACCGGCGCTGGCGCCAGCGCCGGTCGACCGCACAGCATGGGGCCCGAACGCGCCGACGCGCGCCCTCGGGTCGACATAGGAACGCCATGAAGCTCGAACACCCGGACCGCCTGATGAACCGCACGCCCCTCTCGCTCGCCGCGCTCGAAACGCACGACGCGTTCGCCGAACGCCACATCGGCCCCGACGCCGCCAGCCAGCAGGCCATGCTCGACACGCTCGGCTTCGCGTCGCGCGCCGCGCTGATCGACGCCGTGATCCCGGCCTCGATCCGCCGCGCCGAAACGCTGCCGCTCGGCCCGTTCGCCCAGCCGAAGAGCGAGGCCGAAGCGCTCGCCGCGCTGCGCGCGCTCGCGGACAAGAACCAGGTGTTCCGCTCCTATATCGGCCAAGGCTATTACGACACGCATACGCCGGCCGTGATCCTGCGCAACGTGCTCGAAAACCCGGCGTGGTACACGGCCTATACGCCGTACCAGCCCGAAATTTCCCAGGGCCGCCTCGAGGCGCTCCTGAACTTCCAGCAAATGGTGACCGACCTCACGGGCCTCGCGATCTCGAACGCGTCGCTGCTCGACGAGGCGACCGCCGCGGCCGAGGCGATGACGCTGCTGCAGCGCGCCGGCAAGCCGAAGTCGAACGTGTTCTACGTCGCCGACGACGTGCTGCCGCAAACGCTCGAAGTGATCCGCACGCGCGCGCTGCCGGTCGGCATCGAGGTCAAGACCGGCCCGGCCGCCGATGCCGCGCAGTCGAACGCGTTCGGCGTGCTGCTGCAATACCCGGGCGTGAACGGCGACGTGCGCGACTACCGCGCGCTCACCGAAGCGATCCACGCGGCCGGCGGCCATGTCGTCGTCGCGGCCGACCTGCTCGCGCTGACCCTGCTGACGCCGCCCGGCGAATGGGGCGCGGACGTCGCGGTCGGCAACACGCAGCGCTTCGGCGTGCCGATGGGCTTCGGCGGCCCGCACGCCGCCTACATGGCCGTGCGCGACGAGTTCAAGCGCCAGATGCCGGGCCGCCTCGTCGGCGTGACCGTCGACGCGCAGGGCAAGCCCGCGCTGCGCCTCGCGCTGCAGACGCGCGAGCAGCACATCCGCCGCGAGAAGGCGACGTCGAACGTCTGCACCGCGCAGGCGCTGCTCGCGATCATGGCGAGCATGTATGCGGTCTACCACGGCCCGCACGGCCTGAAGACGATCGCGCTGCGCGTGAACCGCGTCGCGGCGCTGGTCGCCGCCGGCGTGAAGCAGCTCGGCTTCGCGACCGTCAACGACACCTTCTTCGACACGCTGACGATCGACACCGGCGCGCGCACCGCGCAGGTCCATCAATTCGCCGCCGCGCAGCGCATCAACCTGCGCCGCGTCAGCGACACGCAGGTCGGCGTGTCCGTCGACGAAACGACGACGCGCGACGATCTCGCCACGCTGCTCGCGGTGTTCGCGCAGGCGGCGGGCGGCACCGCGCCGGACGTCGACGCGCTGGACGCGGGCCTCGGCGGCGACGCCGCGCTGCCGGCCGGCCTGGTTCGCACGAGCGCGTACCTGACGCACCACGTGTTCAACCGCCACCATTCCGAAACGGAAATGCTGCGCTACCTGCGCAGCCTGTCGGACAAGGATCTCGCGCTCGACCGCTCGATGATCCCGCTCGGCTCGTGCACGATGAAGCTGAACGCGACGTCGGAAATGCTGCCGGTCACATGGCCCGAATTCGGCCGCATTCACCCGTTCGCGCCGGCCGACCAGACCGTCGGCTACCGCGAGATGATCGACCAGCTCGAGCAGATGCTGGTCGCGGCCACCGGCTACGCGGCCGTGTCGCTGCAGCCGAACGCGGGCTCGCAGGGCGAGTACGCGGGCCTGCTGATCATCCACGCGTACCACGCGTCGCGCGGCGAAGGCCACCGCGACGTGTGCCTGATCCCGGCGTCCGCGCACGGCACCAACCCGGCGTCCGCGCACATGGCCGGCATGAAGGTCGTGGTCGTCGCGTGCGACGCGCAGGGCAACGTCGATATCGCCGACCTGAAGGCGAAGGCCGAGCAGCATTCGGCGAACCTCGCGGCGATCATGATCACCTATCCGTCGACGCACGGCGTGTTCGAGCAGAACGTGCGCGAGATCTGCGAGATCGTGCACGCGCACGGCGGCCAGGTGTACGTCGACGGCGCGAACATGAACGCGATGGTCGGCCTGACCGCGCCGGGCCAGTTCGGCGGCGACGTATCGCACCTGAACCTGCACAAGACCTTCTGCATCCCGCACGGCGGCGGCGGCCCGGGCGTCGGCCCGGTCGCGGTCGGCCCGCACCTCGCGAAGTTCCTGCCGAACCAGCGTTCGACCGGCTACACGCGCGAAGAGCACGGCATCGGCGCGGTATCGGCCGCGCCGTACGGCTCGGCGTCGATCCTGCCGATCTCGTGGATGTACATCGCGATGATGGGCGCGAAGAACCTGACCGCCGCGACCGAAACCGCGATCCTCAACGCGAACTACATCGCGAAGCGTCTCGCGCCGCACTATCCGGTGCTGTACTCGGGCCCGGGCGGGCTGGTCGCGCACGAGTGCATTCTCGACCTGCGGCCGCTCAAGGAATCGAGCGGGATCACCGTCGACGATGTCGCGAAGCGCCTGATGGACTACGGCTTCCATGCGCCGACGATGAGCTTCCCGGTGCCGGGCACGCTGATGGTCGAGCCGACCGAATCGGAATCGCAGGAAGAACTCGACCGCTTCATCGCCGCGATGATCGCGATCCGCGACGAAATCCGCGCGGTCGAGGAAGGCCGCGCCGATCGCGAGGACAACCCGCTGCGCCACGCGCCGCACACGGCTGCCGTCGTCGCCGCGAACGAATGGCCGCATGCGTACACGCGCGAGCAGGCTGCGTACCCGGTCGCGTCGCTCGGCACGAACAAGTACTGGCCGCCGGTCGGCCGCGCGGACAACGCCTATGGCGACCGCAACCTGTTCTGCGCGTGCGTGCCGATGTCGGAATACGCGTAACGCGCGCGGCGCCCGGATCGCCCGATGGCGCCCGACACCGCACGCAACTCCGCGTTGCGTGCGGTTTTTGCATTTGACGCCGATCCGGCTCACGCTTGTCCCCCAATCCGGCTAACATCACACGCGATCCAGCCAATGAAGGAGTTCCGCATGGTGCGTCCGATGTTTCCGGGCCATGTCGACAGGCCAGCGCGGCGACGCGTGCGCGCACGCCGTTTCGTGCCGACCTTCGTCGCGTCGCTGTCGTTCGCCGCTGCCGGCTTCGGCGCGGCCGGCAGTGCGCACGCGGCGATGAATTTCTGCGCGGCGCCCGCGCTGCAGGCCAGCGAGACGACGCAGGCCGAACCCGGCGTGCAGGCGCTGATCCGCAGCGTCGACGCGCGCCTCGGCGAGCAGCCGAAGGCGATGGCGCGCGTGCATACCGAAGGCACGCTGCCGCACCAGGGCATCTACGACCAGAGCGCCGACGCGCTGAAGGACATGGACCTGATGCGCGACGCCGCGCTCGCGTGGCGCGTGACCAACGCGCCGCGCTACCTGCAGCTCGTCGACCGCTTCCTGTCGGCGTGGGTCGCGACCTACCAGCCGAGCTTCAACCCGATCGACGAGACGCGCTTCGAAAGCCTGATCCTCGCGTACGACATGACCGCGAGCGCGCTGCCGGTGAAGACGCGCAACGCGGCGTCCGCGTTCATCGCGAAGCTCGGCGCCGGCTACGTCGCGCAGATCGACGCGCAGAAGCGCCCGCTCACCGGCACCTGGCGCAACAACTGGCAGAGCCACCGGATCAAGCTGATCGCGCTGTCGGCGTTCACGCTCGGCGACCGCAAGATGATGAATGCCGCGCAGCGGCTGTTCGTCGAGCATCTGGCCGACAACATCGGCCCGGACGGCACGACCTGGGACTTCGAGGAACGCGACGCGCTGCACTATGCCGTCTACGACCTGCAGCCGCTGGTGACGGCCGCGCTCGCCGCGCGCCGCTTCAACCGCAACTGGCTGCGCGAGCGCGGCGCGAACGGCGCAACGCTCGCGGCCGCGCTCGACTGGCTGGTGCCGTACGCGCGCGGCGAGAAGACGCACGAGGAATTCGTGCACTCGCCGGTGCCGTTCGACGCCCAGCGCCGCGAGGCCGGGCTGCCGGGCTATACGGGGCAGTGGGACCCGAAAAACGCCACCGAACTCTTTCATCTGGCCGCGCGGCTCGACGGACGCTACGCCCGCGTCGCGCAGCAGCTTTCCCCAACGCCGCCCGCATGGCTCGCTGCGTGCCTGCCATTGCAGGCGCGCTAGCACTACTCTTAAAGCAAGGCAGGAATCCAAATGGCAGTCAGCGTGTTTGACCTCTTCAAGATCGGCATCGGTCCGTCCAGCTCGCATACGGTCGGACCGATGCGCGCGGCGCTGATGTTCGTCCAGGGCCTCGAGCGCGACGGGCTGCTCGATGCAACCGCGCAGGTGAAGGTCGAGCTGTACGGCTCGCTCGGCGCGACCGGCAAGGGTCACGGCACCGACCGCGGCGTGATGCTCGGCCTGCTCGGCGACGCGCCCGACACCGTCGATCCGGACACGATCGACGCGCGGCTCGAGGCCGTGCGCACGTCGAAGCAGCTCGCGCTGCTCGGCACGCATCCGGTGCCGTTCGTGCTGAAGGAGAACATCGCGTTCTACCGGCAGGCGCTGCCCGAGCATCCGAACGGGATGAAGCTGCGCGCGAGCGACGCGAACGGCGCGGTACTGGTCGAACGCACGTACCTGTCGGTCGGCGGCGGCTTCGTCGTGACGGCCGGCGCGCCGAACACGAAGGTGCTGAGCGCGGCCGAGCAGATGACGCACCCGTTCCGCACCGGTGCGGAGCTGCTCGCGCTGACCGAGTCGACCGGCAAGTCGATCGCGCAGCTGATGTGGGAGAACGAACGCGCGTGGCACACCGAGCAGGAGACGCGCGACGGGCTGCTGAAGATCTGGGCGGTGATGCAGTCGTGCGTGTCGCGCGGCTGCGGGATCGGCAACCCGGACGCCGACGGCAACCTGCCCGGGCCGTTCCAGGTCAAGCGTCGTGCGCCGCAGCTGTACCGCGCGCTGACCGGCAACCCGGAGCGCGCGCTGCAGGATCCGCTGTCGATGGTCGACTGGATCAACCTGTACGCGATCGCGGTCAACGAGGAAAACGCGGCGGGCGGCCGCGTCGTCACCGCGCCGACCAACGGCGCGGCCGGCATCATCCCGGCCGTGCTGCACTACTACACGCGCTTCACGCCCGGCGCGAACGAACAGGGCGTGATCGACTTCCTGCTGACGGCCGCGGCGATCGGCATCCTCTACAAGCTCAACGCGTCGATTTCGGGCGCGGAAGTCGGCTGCCAGGGCGAGGTGGGCGTCGCCTGCTCGATGGCGGCCGGCGCGCTCGCGGCGGTGCTCGGCGGCACGCCGCGCCAGGTCGAGAACGCGGCCGAGATCGGCATGGAGCACAACCTCGGCCTCACCTGCGACCCGGTCGGCGGGATGGTGCAGATCCCGTGCATCGAGCGCAACGCGATGGCGTCGGTGAAGGCCGTCAACGCGGCGCGCATGGCGCTGCGCGGCGACGGCTCGCACTACGTGTCGCTCGATTCGGTGATCAAGACGATGCGCGAGACGGGCGCCGACATGAAGACGAAGTACAAGGAAACGTCGCGCGGCGGGCTGGCGGTGAATATCGTCGAGTGCTGAGCGTCGGCGGTCACGGCCGCTCGACCCGGCCGCGCGATACGCGCGCGCCTTTCATCGGCGGGCCGTTGCGCGCCGGCCGCCCTCGCGGCCATTCGAACCGGCTGGCCGCAGCATCTGCGTGCTAGCCGATCAGCCAGTTCTCCAGCCTCAAGCCCGGATAACTCGCGAAATCCCGCTCGTTGGTGGTCACCAGCACGACGTCGAGCGATACCGCGTGCGCGCCGATCAGCTTGTCGAGATGATCCTTCTTGCGTTCCCGCGTCGCCTCGCGAATGGGGCCGTATGCCTGCGCAGCCGCTCCGTCGAACGGCGCAACCGGGATATCCTCGATCAGCGCGGCGAGATTGCGGCGTTCGCGGGCCGGATTGGCGCATACCGTCACGCCGTACTCGAGTTCCGCATAGGTGATCGCCGACATGACGACGTCCCCCGTGTAGCACTGCGCGAAACGCCGCGCGACCTGCTCCGGCTGGTTCTTCATCAGATAGAGGCACATGTTGGTGTCGAGCATGTAGCGCGGCATCACCAACCCTCGCGCTCGGCCTGTTCCTGATCGCCGCGCCCCTCGGCCATGAAATCCGGCCCGAATTTCGCGAACTTGCCAAGCACGCCGGTCAGCGGCCGCCGCGCAGGCCGGATGCGAATTTCGTCGCCGACACGCTCGATTTCGAGTTCGATATCGCTGCGCTCATAAGCCAGATCCGCGGGAATCCGCACCGCCTGCGAGTTGCCATTCCGGAAGACCCGGGTGGTATGCATGTCATGTCTCCCATTACGGATGTACGAAGGATGTACATTAGGTCGTTTTTTCGTCCAATGTAAATCCGTGTGTGTACACAACCCGGCCCGCGCCCTCCCCGCGTTCCGACACTTTTCACCGGCCGGCGTACCGGAGGCCCGCCAACGGGCGTAAGCTGTACGTCCCGCTACCCAGGGAGACGGCAGCCCATGTCGCATTCCAAGGATCTCGAGCAGCCCGCCACCACCGGCGCGCGACTGCTCGTCGATGCGTTGCTCGCCAATCACGTCGAACGCGTGTTCTGCGTGCCGGGCGAGAGCTTTCTCGCCGTACTCGACGCGCTGGCGGACGACACCGCGCGCATCCAGACGGTCGTCTGCCGCCACGAGGCGGCCGCCGCGAACATGGCCGAGGCGGTCGGCAAGCTGACCGGCCGCCCCGGCATCGCGTTCGTCACGCGCGGGCCCGGCGCGACGCACGCGTCGATCGGCGTGCACACCGCGTTCCAGGATTCGACGCCGATGATTCTGTTCGTCGGCCAGTGCGCGCGCGAGCACCTCGACCGCGAAGCATTCCAGGAAATCGACTACCGCCGGATGTTCGGCCAGATGGCGAAATGGGTCGCGCAGATCGACGATCCGCGCCGCATCCCCGAATACCTGAGCCATGCGTTCCACGTCGCGACCGCCGGCCGCCCGGGGCCCGTCGTGCTCGCGCTGCCCGAGGACGTGCTGTCCGAAGCGTGCGCGCCGCAACCCGTCGCGCCCGCCGCCAAGCGGATCGCCGCGGCGCCGTCGGCCGCGCAGATCGACGAGCTGCGCGAGCGGCTGGTGCGCGCGGAACGGCCGTTCGCGATCGTCGGCGGCAGCGGCTGGACGCCCGACGCCTGCGCGAACCTGCGCGCCTTCGTCGAGCGCTGGCAACTGCCGGTCGCGTGCGCGTTCCGCTACCAGGACACGATCGACAACGCGCACCCGAACTACGCGGGCGACGTCGGGCTCGGGATCAACCCGGCGCTCGCGAAGCGCATCCGCGATGCCGACCTGCTGCTCGTGATCGGGCCGCGCCTCGGCGAGGCGACCACTGGCGGCTATACGCTGCTCGACATCCCGAAGACGCGCCAGACGCTGATCCACGTGCATCAGGGTGCGGACGAGCTCGGCCGCGTGTATGCGGCCGACCTGCCGATCGTGTCGGGGATGCCCGAGATCGCGGCGCCGCTCGCCGCGCTCGAACCGCCGGCGCGCCCCGCGTGGGCCGGCACGGCCGCCGACGCGCATCGCGCGTACCGCGAATGGCACGCGCCACTGCCGATGCCTGGCGACGTCCAGCTCGGCGACGTGATGGTGCAGCTGCGCGAGCGGCTGCCGCACGACGCGATCCTGACCAACGGCGCAGGCAACTACGCGATCTGGCTGCATCGCCACTTCGCGTACCGGCATTTCCGCTCGCAGCTCGCGCCGACCAGCGGCGCGATGGGCTACGGCGTGCCGGCCGCGCTCGCCGCGAAGTCGCTGTATCCGTCGCGGGCCGTCGTCGCGCTCGCGGGCGACGGCTGCTTCATGATGGCCGGCAACGAGCTCGCGACCGCGATGCAGTACGGGCTGAACATCGTCGTGATCGTCGTCAACAACGGTCATTTCGGCACGATCCGCATGCATCAGGAACGCAACTATCCGGGGCGCGTGCACGGCACCGGGCTTACCAATCCCGATTTCGCCGCGTATGCGCGCGCATTCGGCGCACATGGCGAGACGGTCGAGCGCACCGCCGATTTCGCGCCGGCGCTCGAACGCGCGCTGACCTGCGGGCTGCCCGCGCTGATCGAGATCCGCATCCCGCAGGACGCCAGCACGCCGGCCGCGACGCTCGAACAGATCCGCGAACAGGGTCGCCGCGCGCGCGGCGAATGACGGTGGCCGCGTATGCCATGCCGCCCGGCGTCGCCGCGCTGTCGCACGACGACGCGCTCGCGCTGCCCGGCACGCTGCTCGCGCCCGACGGCACGCTCGTCGCGCCGTACGACCTCGAACACGGCAGCGCGCGCGCCGTCGGCCACGTGCCGGCCGCGCCCGCGCTCGGGCTGCTGCATGGCGCGCACCGGCCGTTCCGGCTCGACTACGGTCGTGCAACGCAGGTGCACGTGGTCAACGGGATGGGCGTCACGCTCGGCGACTCGGTGATCGGGCTGACCGCGCTTGCCGCGCTGCGCGACGCGCATCCGCACGTGTGCTTCACGCTGTATCGGCCGGCCCGCGCGCCGCGCTACGTCGAAGCGCTGTATGCGCTGGCAGCCGGCGTCGTCGCGCCCATCCGCGCACTGCCGTATCGCGCCGATGCGCTGCCGCCGCAGACGCCGTGCATCGACGTCGGCAATCATCTGTACTGGCCCGCATTCGCGCGGCAGCCGATGATCGACTTCTTCCTCGACGCGCTCGGCGCGGACCCGGCCGCTGTGCCCGCGTCGGCGAAGCGCAACCGCTGGCTCGCGCGGCTGGCGCTGCCCGCGCTGCCGGCGGCATGGCACCGGCCGTACGTGCTGTTCTGCCCGGACGCGAGCACCGCAGTGCGCAGCGTGCCGCCCGCGCTGCGCACGCCGCTCGTGGACCGGCTCGCGCAGCGCTACGGCCTGCCGGTGGTGGGCTTCGGGCCGGTCGCGCATCCCGCATACGTCGACGTGAGCGCCGACGCGGCCGGCGACACGGCCCGGTTCATCGCATGGGTCAAGGGCGCCAGCATGCTGTTCGCGCCCGATACGGCCGCGCTGCATCTCGCCGACGGCTTCGACGTGCCGACGCTCGCCTGCTTCACGACGATCGGGCCGGCGCTGCGCGCGCGCGACTATCCGCATTGCGTGCCGGTCGCGCTCGACGTGCCGGCCGGACTGCACGGCCTCCATCGCAGCGAACGGCCGGACGATCTCGCGGCCGTCGAGGCCGCGTATCGCGCGGTCGACTGGGATGCGCTCGCGTGGCCGGCAGCGCGTGCGGCGACGGCCGCGACCACGGCCGAATAGGGAAACAGCGGCCGGCCGCAAAGCCGCCAGCGCCGCAGTTGCCCCGCCTTGCGGCGCCGCCTTCGCGCCTATCCCGCCACCGCCTCGCGCTCGCGCAGCGTATCCGACGGCCGCTTGCCGAACAGGCGCCGGTAGTCGGTCGCGAACTGGCTCAGGTGCCAGAAGCCCCACGCCTCGGCGACATCCTGCACCGAACCCGCCGCCCGGCCGCACAGGTCGCGCCGCGCGCCGTTCAGCCTGAGCGTGCGCAGATAGGTCGCGGGCGCCATCCCGAGCACGTCCTGGAAGCAGTACTGCAGCGTGCGGCGGCTCACGTGCAGCTGCTCGCACAGCTCGGGCACGCCGACCGGGCGCGTGCGATGCGCGAGCACGTAGTCGCGCGCCTGCTCGACGATCCAGCGCCGCGTCGAAGGCGCAGCGCCGCCGCCGTCGTCGCCCGGCTGCGCGCATACGTCGAACAGCGCGGCCAGCACCTCCGCCTGCAAGTCGTCGCGCTGCGCGTCGGGCAGCGGGCCGTCGCCGGCCGCCGCGGCGTCGAGCCGGCGGCCGAGCAGCGCGCACAGGCGCGCAAGCCTTGCGTCGCCGACCTGCATCACGCGCTGCTGCGCGAAGCGCTGCTCGTCGAGCACGCGGCGCTCGACCTGCTCCGCATAGCGGCGCAACACGTCGCCGCGCACGACGACGCCGTAGATCGAGAACTGCGCGGGCGTCAGCAGTTCGAATTCGACGTTGCCGGGCCGGAACGCAAGCGCGCCGGGGCCGATGCGGCACGCGTCGACGCGCGCCGTGCCGTCGTTCGCGACCGGGATGCCGAACCAGTACGCATCGCCGCGCACCTCGCACGCCTGGCGCAGCATGTGGCTGGTCGATTCGCGGAACAGCTTCATCGTGTCGAGCGGCAGCTCGGTCAGCGTGCCGACGAAGCGGCCCGCCGCGAGCTGGTCGTAGGTTTGCCGCCAGCCGATCAGGTTGCGCGCCTGCTCGTCGGCGTCGTGCGCGACGCTGACGACGGCCTGCCCGGCCGGCGCGTCGTCGCCCTGCGCGCTGCGCCGCGTGTCTTCGGCCGTCGGTTCGTCGTCGCGATCCACTCGTTGATCCATCTTGCCCTCCTTCTGCTGCCCGCCACCGCGCCGGTCACGCAAGTCCCGTGCCGAACCGCGCGCGATCCGGCGACAAGCCCGTCATTCAACGCGTTGCGGCCGGCGCGCACCATGCGGGCGTGCCCGGACGCCGCGCCGCGCGCACGCCGGCGGTGCGCCCGCCGAACCGTGGCGGGCCGGCGCGCGCCATCAAGCGGCATATCGCCGATGCCCGCCGCCTAGCGGTCGTTCGCGAGCCGCAGCCGCACGACCCGCGTGCCGCAGTTGCCGTACGCCTGCGCGACCGCCAGTTCGACGATCGGGCTGCCGGCCGGCCAGGGCGCCGCGTCCGCGTCGGACAGGTCCGTGCGCAGCGTCGCGCGGCCATTGATCCGGTAGCGCACGCCGCGCATGAAATCGACGAACAGCAGTCCGACGCCGCGGCCGTCGCACCGCGCCGCATCGATCCGGTCGCCGTGCACCGGCAATGCGAAGCGCAGCGTCTTCGTATCGATCACGCGGACCACGGGCAGCAGGCCGCCGCCCGCGTCGCGCCGGCTCTGCACGATGTCGCAGGTCACGGGCGCCGGCCCGCCGCCGGCCGTGCCGACGAACATGAACGGCTGCGTCTCGATGAATTGCCGCACGCCGATCGACAGCCGCGTCGTCACGACCTCGCTCATCCGTTCGGCCTCGTCGGCGACGCCGAAGCGGCGATGCGCATCCAGCTCGCCTGCGTGGAATACCGGATGCCGCGAATGGGGTCGGGACGGTTCGGTCATGTCGATGCTGCCAGGAATGATGCGCCGCCACGAGCGGGCCGCGCAGTAGAAACCGTGGCCGGCGAATGCAGCGGGAACGCGTCGACGTCGCGGGCTCGGCGGACAACCGAACCGAGCCACGCCGCGTCGAACGCCGCGCCGCCGCACGAACCGGATACCAGCCGGGCGACGCGCACGTCACCCGGCCGGCGCCGGCTCGCAGCCGGAAATCCATCGTCGAAACGCGGCGACCGAACCGGCCGGCACATGCCCATCCGTGCCGACCGGCCGGCGCCCGCGCCTCGCCCCCGCACCGGCGATCAGAAGAACCCGAGCGCCTCGGCCTGGTAGCTGACCAGCAGGCACTTCGTCTGCTGGTAGTTCGACAGCGCCATCTTGTGCGTTTCGCGCCCGATCCCGGACTGCTTGTAGCCGCCGAACGCCGCGTGCGCGGGGTACAGGTGGTAGCAGTTGGTCCACACGCGGCCCGCCTCGATCTCGCGGCCCATCCGGTACGCGCGCGTGCCGTTGCGCGTCCACACGCCGGCGCCGAGCCCGTAGAACGTGTCGTTCGCGAGCTCGATCGCTTCCTGCTCGTCCTTGAACGTCATCACCGACGCGACCGGCCCGAAGATCTCTTCCTGGAACACGCGCATCTTGTTGTTGCCGAGCAGCATCGTCGGCTTCACGTAGTAGCCCGTGTTCAGCTCGGCGGCCGGCGCCGTGCGCTCGCCGCCCGTCAGGCATTGCGCGCCTTCGCCGCGGCCGATGTCGATGTACGACAGGATCTTGTCGAGCTGCTGCTGCGACGCCTGCGCGCCGATCATCGTCTGCAGGTCGAGCGGGTGGCCGGCCTTGATGCGCTCGACGCGCGCGACGGCCTTCTCGATGAAGCGGTCGTAGATCGATTCCTGGATCAGGATGCGCGACGGGCACGTGCACACCTCGCCCTGGTTCAGCGCGAACATCGCGAGGCCTTCGAGCGCCTTGTCGAGGAACGCGTCGTCCTGGTCGAGCACGTCGGCGAAGAACACGTTCGGGCTCTTGCCGCCCAGTTCGACCGTCGACGGGATCAGGTTGTCGGCCGCCGCGTGCAGGATGTGCTTGCCGACCGGCGTCGAACCCGTGAACGCGATCTTCGCGATCCGCTTGCTGGTCGCGAGCGCTTCGCCCGCTTCCTTGCCGAAACCGTTCACGATATTGATCACGCCCGGCGGGAACAGGTCGCCGATCAGTTCCATCAGCACGAGCACCGACGCGGGCGTCTGCTCGGCCGGCTTCATCACCACGCAGCAGCCGGCCGCGAGCGCCGGTGCGAGCTTCCATGCGGCCATCAGCAGCGGGAAGTTCCACGGAATGATCTGGCCGACGACGCCGGCCGGCTCGTGGAAGTGATACGCGACCGTGTTGTCGTCGATCTCGGAAATGCCGCCTTCCTGCGCGCGGATGCAGCCCGCGAAATAGCGGAAGTGATCGACCGCGAGCGGCAGGTCGGCCGCCATCGTCTCGCGCAGCGGCTTGCCGTTGTCGATCGTCTCGGCGACCGCCAGCAGCTTCAGGTTCTTTTCCATCCGATCGGCGGCCGCGAGCAGCAGGTTCGCGCGCTCGGCCACCGAGGTCTTGCCCCATTTGCGGCGCGCGGCATGCGCGGCGTCCAGCGCGACGTCGATGTCGTCGGCGCTCGAGCGCGGCACGCGGCAGAACGGCTGGCCGTTGATCGGCGAGACGTTCTCGAAATACTCGCCCTTCACCGGCGGAACCCACTTGCCGCCGATGTAGTTGTCGTACTGCTGACGATACGGATATTCGACGTCGAGGCCCAGTTGCTTCAGGTCAAACGGGTTCATACATGTCTCCTGTTCATCGTGCTTGTGAATACAGCGCCGGTTGGATCGCGCTGCCTCCTTTACGCAAACTGCGTGCCAAACGGCTGCGATGCACGACGAGAGCGGCCGGCCCGCCGCGCGCGGGGCGACGCGCCGGCCTGCGGCGCGCGACTGTGCCGATTCTGAACAGCGCGATTGCGCAGCGGCGCGGCCGGTGTTCGGATTTTTCACAGCGGCGGCGCGCGACGCGTACGGCATGCGCGGCGCGGCGCGCGTGGCATGTCGCTTGCGTGCGGAGTGCGCATCCCCACGCCGCGGCCTGCGCGCCGCCCGACACCATGAGTCCAGCCGGCCACCTCACCGACGACGCGATCGCGTTCATTCGCGAACAGGCGTTCCTGATCGTCGCGACCGCCGATGCGGACGGCAACAGCGACTGCTCGTACCGCGGCCGGCAGCCGCGCGCCGACGGCTCGTTCGAACCGCTGGTCGAGGTCGCCGACGCCGGCACGCTGGTGCTGCCCGACTTCGCGGGCAACAACCTGTTCAACACGATCGGCAACCTGCTCGTGAACCCGGCAATCGCGCTGCTGTTCGTCGAGTTCGAGCGCCAGACGACGTGGCTCGTGCAGGGGCGCGCGACGATCGACGAGGACGCCGGACGATGGGCGCATCGATGGCCCGACGCGCGACGCCATGTCGTCGTCGCGGTCGAGCGCGCGCAGTCGCGGGCCGATACGGCGCTGCCGCCGCTCGTGCTGGCTTGAGGCGTCGTCGCAAGCGATCGTCGACGAAACGGGCCGACGCGCGTCAGCGCCCGCCCGCCTCCGCGCAGGCCGGTGCACGCCGGCCATGTCGGGCAACGCCCTCGACTTCGGCCTCGCCTACGGCCCGCGCGGAAGCATCGGCGACGACGCTCTCGGCACCGCCGTCATCCTCCGGCTGCTGCCGTCCGCCGAGAAACACGAACACGACCACCGCGCACAGCAGCGTGACGACGGCCAGCCCGATCAGCAGCCGGTCGAACGCATGCGCATAGCTCGCGAGCAGCGCCGCATGGCCGACGCCCGGCAGCGCGGCTGCCGCACCGGCAAGATCGCCGGTCGCGAGCCGTGCGGCGGCGCGTATCGTGGCGTCGGTCGCGTCCGTCGTGGCGCCTGCGCCGACCGCCTGCCGCAGCCCCGCATGCGCGAGCGCCGCGAGCACCGCGCCGACGACCGCCAGCGCGATCCCCTCGCCCGCGACGCGGGTCGTACTGAAGATCCCGGTCGCCATTCCCGCGCGCGACTTCGGCACGACGCTCACCGACAGTCCGTCCATCAGCCCCCACGGCAAGCCGGCACCGACGCCGATCGCGAGCATCGGCGCGATCGCCGCCGGCCCCGCGCCGCCGCGCAGCGCGACGTCGAGCCAGACCAGCCCGGCCGCCGCGACGACCAGCCCGAGCCCCGAGATCAGGCCGGCCGACAGCCGGCGCGCGAGCGTCGCCGCGACGAACGGCACGACCAGCATCGGCGCGGAAATCGCGAGCATCAGCCAGCCCGCGTCGATCTCGCTGAAGCCGTCGATGCCGATGAAGCGCAGCGGCAGCACGACCAGCAGCACGATGTAGCAGCAGCAGGTCGACACCGGCAGCACCTGCACGCCGACGAAGCGCGCGATGCGGAACAGCGACAGGTCGAGCATCGGCCGCGCGACGCGCGTCTCGATCGCGATGAATGCGAGCGCGCCGAGCGCCGCGCCGGCCAGCAGTGCGATCACGAGCGGATCGGTCCAGCCGCGCGCGGGCGCGTCGATCACGCCGAACGTGAACAGCGTCAGCGCGGCGGTGAACGCGACCGTGCCGGGCCAGTCGAGCCCGGTCGCGTGCGGGTCGCGCGACTCTTGCAGGCGCGGCAGCCCGAACGCAAGCGACAGCGCGCCCGCGACCGCGCCGGTCACGAAAATCGCGCGCCAGCCGCCGTGCTCGATCAGGCAGCCGGCGATCACGGGCCCGAACGCGAGCCCGACGCCGAACGTCGTGCCGAGCAGGCTGAACGCACGCGTGCGCGCCGCGCCGTCGAACTCCTGCGCGAGCGCGGCGGTGCCGCCCGCGAGCGCCGCGGCCGCCGCGAGCCCCTGCGCGGCGCGCAGCAGGTCGAGCACGAGGATCGACGGCGCGAACGCGAGCGCGACCGACGTCAGCGTGAAGCCGCCGACGCCGATCGCGAACACGCGCTTGCGGCCGAACTGGTCGGCCAGCGCGCCGGCCGCCATCAGGAAGCTGCCGAACGCGAGCATGAACGCATTGGTGATCCAGTTCATCGCGACCGGGCCGCCGTGCAGCGCGCGACCGATCGCGGGCGTCGCGACCGCGCCGCCGGAAAAGGACAGCGGTAGCGCGACGGCAGCCATGCAGACGGCGGCCAGCACGAACCTGCGCCGGCGCGCCGCAACGGCGGAAAACGGGTGATCCATCATCGCTCCTTGTAAGGCCGGCGCCTACGCGCCATACGAGCGACACAAGATAAATCCGATTCAATCGCGGAAAAACCCGCTCGAAATCCGGATATAGCGGATTAAAATTCCGTAATTACCCTCAACGCATCCCCATATCCCTGTCGATGGACAACCTGAACGGCATCGTCGCGTTCGTCCGCACCGCGGAAGCGCTCAGCTTCGTCGCGGCCGGCCGCGCGCTCGGCATCTCGGCATCGGCGGTCGGCAAGACGATCGCGCGGCTCGAGCAGTCGCTCGGCGTGCGCCTGTTCAACCGCACGACGCGGCGCGTGACGCTGACCGACGAAGGGCGGCACTTCTACGAACGCTGTCAGCGCATCCTCGAGGATTTCCGCGATGCGGAGGCGACCGTGAGCGCGTCCGCGCAGCGCCCGCGCGGCAAGCTGCGCGTGAGCCTGCCGGTGATCGGCTACCGGTTCCTGCTGCCGGTGCTGCCCGAATTCAGGGCGCGCTACCCGGACGTCGAGCTCGATCTCGATTTCAACGACCGGATGGTCGACGTCGTCGAAGGCGGCTTCGACGCGGTGATCCGCAGCGGCCCGCTGTCGGATTCGAGCCTGATGTCGCGGCGGCTCGGCCCGTTCGGGTTCGTGCTGTGCGCGACGCCCGCGTATCTCGCGCGGGCCGGCACGCCGCGCACGCCGCGCGAGCTGGCCGCGCACGATTGCGTGCGCTACTGCTTCCCGACCACCGGCAAGCTGCAGGACTGGGCGCTCGCGGCCGACGACGGCACGCCGCTGAAGCTGCGCACCGCGATGACCTGCAACAACATGGAGGCGCTGCGCGGCGCGGTGCTCGCCGGGCTCGGCATCGGCTACATGCCGGACTTCCTCGCGCGCGACGCGCTCGAGCAGCGCGCACTCGTCACCGTGCTCGACGAGTACCGGATCGCGCCCGGACAGTTCTCGATCGTGTGGCCGTCGAGCCGGCAGCTGTCGCCGAAGCTGCGCGTGTTCGTCGATTTTCTGTGCGAGCGGCTGTTCCGGTAGCGACCGGGCACTGCGCGAGCGAGCGCGAGCGCGAGCGTGGCGCACGGCAAGGCCGGCCGCGCCGCACGCTCGCACCGACACAGCCGCGACGGGCTGTCCGGCCGCTGCGGGCAAGCCGACCACCGCCGCGCGCCCCCCGGTCGCTACCCGGTCGTCACCCCCGCCGAGATCCGTTCGGCCGGCGCGCCCGGCAGCAGCGCGTCGCTGTCGTCCTTGAGCCCGACGCCCGTGAGCCCGAGCCGGCGCGCATGCGTGAGCAGGTAGTGCAGCTTGTGCGCAGCCGCGTCGTGCGGCAGCCCTTCGGGCCGCACGTTCGAGATGCAGTTGCGCAGCGCGTCGTGGCAGCCGACCTTCGGCGCCCACGTCAGGTACACGCCGAGGCTGTCCGGCGAACTGAGCCCCGGCCGCTCGCCGATCAGCATCGCGACGGCCTTCGCGCGCAGCAGCTCGCCGATCTCGTCGCCGAGCGCGACGCGCGCCTGCTTCGCGACCACCACCGGGCCGATCCGCCAGCCGTCCGCGTCGAGCCGCGGCCGCACCGCCTGCAGCAGCGGCAGCGCCTGCTTCGCGGCCGCGAACGCCGACAGGCCGTCGCCGACCACGAACACCAGGTCGGGCGCGTCGTCGAGCGCCGCGCCGTAGCCGGCCAGCAGCCCGCGGCTGTCGTCCGACAGCTTGCGGCCGAGATCGGGCCGGCGCAGATAGTGGTCGCGATCCGGCGCGGCGCTCTGCACGCCGAGCGTCGGCAGCAGGCCGGCCGCCTCAATCTCGCGACGCAGCGCGTCCGCGTCGAGCGGCTGGTGCACCGCGTCGCGCGCCTGCGCGTGCGACAGGTTGAACGCGAGCAGCGGCGCGGTCGGCAGGCTGTTGCCCGCGCGACCGAGCGCGATCCGCGCATTCGTGAACGCCTTCAGCTCGCCCCACGGGTTCCGTTCGACGGCATCGCTCATGCTGACAGCCCCATCCAGTCGTTCGCGCCCGCGAGCAGCGGCACGCGGGACGTCGCGGCGCGCAGCGCGCCGTGCGCGTCGGCGATCTCCATCGCCTCCAGCCATTCCTCGAACTCGGGCGCGCGGCGCAGCCCGAGCACTTCGCGCACGTACAGCTGATCGTGGAACGACGTGCTCTGGTAGTTCAGCATCACGTCGTCGGCGCCCGGAATCCCCATGATGAAGTTGATGCCCGCCGCGCCGAGCAGCGTCAGCAGCGTATCCATGTCGTCCTGGTCGGCCTCCGCATGGTTCGTGTAGCAGATGTCGCAGCCCATCGGCACGCCGAGCAGCTTGCCGCAGAAGTGATCCTCGAGCCCCGCGCGGATGATCTGCTTGCCGTCGTACAGGTATTCGGGGCCGATGAAGCCGACCACCGTGTTCACGAGGAACGGCTCGAACTTGCGCGCGACCGCGTACGCGCGCACCTCGCAGGTCTGCTGGTCGACGCCGTGATGCGCGTTCGCGGACAGCGCGCTGCCCTGCCCGGTCTCGAAGTACATCAGGTTGTCGCCGACCGTGCCGCGCTTGAGCGACAACGCGGCCTCGCGCGCTTCGGCGAGCAGCGCGAGCGAGATCCCGAAGCTCGCGTTCGCCTTCTCGGTGCCGGCGATCGACTGGAACACGAGGTCGACCGGCGCGCCCTTGTCGATCGCCGCGATCGTGTTGGTCACGTGCGTCAGCACGCAGGATTGCGTCGGCACGCGATAGCGTTCGCGGAACGCGTCGATCATCGCCAGCAGCCTGACGATCGCCGCGAGGCTGTCGGTGGCCGGGTTGATGCCGATCATCGCGTCGCCGCAGCCGTACATCAGCCCGTCGAGCATCGACGCGGCGATCCCCTTCACGTCGTCGGTCGGGTGGTTCGGCTGCAGCCGCACCGACATCCGGCCCGGCAGCCCGACCGTGTTGCGAAAGCGCGTGACGACGCGGCGCTTGCGCGCGGCCGCGATCAGGTCCTGGTTGCGCATCAGCTTCGATACCGCCGCGACCATCTCCGGCGTGAGGCCCGGCGCGATGCGCTCGAGCGCCGCGCCGTCGGCCGCGGGCGACAGCAGCCAGTTGCGGAAATCGCCGACGGTCAGGTGCGAGATGTCCGCGAACGCGGCCGCGTCGTGATCGTCGACGATCAGCCGCGTGACCTCGTCGTCCTCGTACGGGATCAGCGCTTCGTTCAGGAATGCGCGCAGCGGCACGGCCGCCAGTGCGATCTTCGCGGCGACGCGCTCCTCCTCGCTCGCCGCCGCGACGCCGGCGAGCTGGTCGCCGGAGCGCAGCGGGCTCGCCTTCGCGAGCAGCGTCTTCAGGTCCGCGAAACGGTACGTGCGCGGGCCGATCGTCTCCGTGTAGGACATCGTGCGTGTCTCCTTGCCCAAAAAACCGGCGGCGCGCCCGCTGCGACCGGGCGCGCCGATGCCGTCAGGAACGGCCGTTCGGCTTCGTCATGCTCAGTCCTCCAGCAGCGCGTCGGCCGGTGCGCTCGCCGCACGCTGCGCACGGGTCGCGAGGAAGTACGCGTAGCCGAGCGCGAGGAACACGACGAACACCAGCGCGACGAGGCCGTTGAAGTACACCATCGTACCGAGACAGACGAGCGCCGCAACGATCGCGAACGCCGGAAAGAACGGGTACAGCGGTGCGCGGAACGGGCGGGCCAGGTTCGGCTGCGAGCGGCGCAGCTTGAACAGCGCGGCCATGCTGACGATATACATCACGATCGCGCCGAACACCGACATCGTCACGATGTTCGCAGTCAGCGTCTGGCCGCCGAACTGGATCAGCTCGTCGCTGTAGATCGCCGCGATGCCGACCACGCCGCCCGCCAGGATCGCGCGATACGGCGTCCTGAAGCGCGGATGCACCTTCGCGAGCCATTCGGGCAGGTAGCCTTCGCGGGCCAGCGCGAAGATCTGACGCGAATAGCCGAGGATGATCCCGTGGAACGACGCGACCAGCCCGAACAGCCCGAGCCAGACCAGCATGTGCATCCAGCCGCTGTTCGCGCCGACGATGTACTTCATCGCCTGCGGCAGCGGATCGTTGATGTTCGCGAGCTTGGTCCAGTCGCCCGCGCCGCCGGCGAACACCATCACGCCGACCGCGAGCGCGACCAGCGTCAGGATCCCCGCCACATACGCGATCGGGATCGAGCGCTTCGGATTCTTCGCTTCCTCGGCGGCCATCGCGACGCCTTCGATCGCGAGGAAGAACCAGATCGCGAACGGAATCGCCGCGAACATCCCGTGGAATGCGCCGACGCTGAAATGGTCGGCGCCGGCCCAGCCGCCCTTCACGAAGTTGCTCCACGCGAAGCCCGGCGACACGACGCCCATGAACACCAGCAGCTCGAAGATCGCGAGCAGCGTGACGACGAGTTCGAAGGTCGCCGCGATCTGCACGCCGACGATGTTCAGCGCCATGAACACGAGATACGCGCCCATCGCCGCGTGCTTCGGTTCGAGCCCCGGAAACTGCACGTGCAGGTAGGCGCCGATCGCCAGCGCGATCGCCGGCGGCGCGAACACGAATTCGACAAGCGTCGCGGCGCCCGCGAGATAGCCGCCGGCCGGGCCGAACGCGCGGCGCGCATAGGCGAACGGGCCGCCCGCGTGCGGGATCGACGTCGTCAGCTCGGTGAAACTGAAGATGAAGGTCGTATACATCGCCGCGACGAACAGTGCGGTGATCACGAAACCGAGCGTGCCGGCGCTCGCCCAGCCGTAGCTCCAGCCGAAGTATTCGCCGGAAATCACGAGGCCGACCGCGATGCCCCACAGTTGCCAGGTGCCGAGCGTCTGCTGCAGCGCGGGCTGGCCTTTCGACTCTGCTTTCATCGGACTCTCCTCAAGAGCGCCAGACCTGCGGCCTGCGCGACTGAGAATCGATGCTAGAGAGTCATTATTCGACGTGTTATCGAAATTCGGCAAAGACGGCGGCTGACGTTTCGCTGACGGAAACGATCGCCGCGCCTGCGACGGCAATCGCGGCGGCGCGACCCGCCGCCGCCTGCCGTGCGCGTGCGCAGCGCCTGCCGGTTACTGGCCGCCGCCGCGCTGGTTGAACCAGCGGTCGAGCAGCTTGCCCGCGGCCTCGCGGCCGCCGAGGCCGAACGACAGCGCGACGGCCACCGCGATCGCACCGAGCACGAGCCCGAACGCGAGCTGCACGATCTCGTTGGCGATGCCCATCGCGCGCAGCCCCATCGCGAACACGAGGCCGAGGATCGCGAACTGCGCGATGCGCGCGAACAGCACGCTGTGCTCGCGGTCGGCCTGCTCGATCACGCGGCGCGCGAGGCCGGCGAGCCAGACGCCGATCACGAGGATCACGCCGCCCGTCAGCACGTGGCCGCCGAATTCGATGAACAGCGTGACGACGTCGCGCACCTGCGTGAAGCCGAGCCGGTTCGCGGCCTCGACCGTCGCGAACAGCATCGCGAAGAACACGATCAGCCGCGCGACCAGCACCGACGGCTGCAGCATCCCCGAGAACACGCGCTCGACGCCGAGCACGGCCGGCAGCCCGTCGACGCCGGCGGTTTCGAGCAGCTTCTGCGCGAGCGACGCGACGAAGCGCGCGAAGTAGAACGTGACCAGCACGATCACGATCGCCGCGACGATGTCGGGCACCGCGCCGAGGAACTGGTTCAGCATGTTGGTCGCCGGCACCGAGATCGCGTCGATCTTCAGCGCGTCGAGCGCGGAGATCAGCGTCGGCACGAACACGAATACGTAGACGATGGTGCCGACGAGGCTCGACACGCGCACCGGCGTCGGGCTGTCGAGACGCTGCGTGAGGCGATCGGCGCCCGCCGCGACCAGCAGGTTCGTCACGAGACCGCGCAGCACGCGCGCGACGATCCAGCCGACGACGCCGATCACCGCGGCCGCGAACAGGTTCGGCACGATCGCGAGCAGCTTGTCGACCATCCCCTGCACGGGCGACAGCAGGCCCGACAGCGCGAACGACGACAGGATCGCCGGCAGGAACATCAGGATCACGAGCCAGAACAGCACGTCGCCGAGATAGCCGCTCATCGGCTGCATGCCCGCGCCTTCCGACAACTTGTCGTCGAGCCGGCTCGCCTTCAGCGCGCGGTTCGCGAGGCTGCGCAGCAGCGACGCGATCAGCCACGCGATCAGCGTCAGCGCCGCGCCGCCGATCAGGTTCGGCAGGTAGTTGACGATATGCGTGACGAGCAGCGAGAACGGATTGGACACCGCATACAGGTTGAGCACGTTGAAGATGCCCACCGCGGTGACCAGCAGGATCAGCCAGAACAGGCCGCCGGCAATAATGCGCTCGACGCATGCGCCCTGGCCGGTGCTTTCGTTGATGCGCTGGTCGACCTTCAGCGCACCGAGCAGGCGCAGCGCGCCGGCCCGCACCGCGACGGCGATCAGCCAGCCGATCACCAGGATGCCGATCGCGCCGGCGATCTTGGGCAGATATCCGCCCAGCGTGGTCTGCAGCGACGTGATGAAGCTGGAAGCATCCATTTCTTCTTCTCCCGAAAACGTGGTGTTGCGATTGAACATCGACGAACTACCTGCGTACTTCGAAAAAGCCTGCTGCTCCGTCCGAGCAACTTACCCGAGAAAAATGACGCGATCACCCGATTTCACCGTCTTTTAACTTTAGTCATCAATCGCGCGGTACGAGACCCATTTTCGGCGAAATAAAAAGGGGCGGTTCGAGCGGGGCGCTACGCATTTCAGCAAGATTTGTCCAGTCGCACCTTGCTAACGTGGCCTCCACTCTTGCCGAGGCGCAACGATGGACGCCGAAACGACAACCGGGTCGAAAGCGGAAACGCCGTGCTGGATGCGCTATGCGGCGCGCCTGGCGCGCGTGCACGACTACATCCGCGCCCACCTCGACGACACGCTCGACTTGAACCGGCTCGCCGAAATCGCCTGCCTGTCGCCGTATCACTGGCATCGCGTGTATCGCGCGCTGTACGGCGAGTCGATCCTGATGACGGTGCGGCGGATGCGGATCGTGCGGGCGTCCGAAGATCTGGTCTGCACCGCGCGCCCGATCGACGAGATCGCGCGGCGCGCCGGCTACGGCTCGACGCATGCATTCGCGCGCGCGTTTCGCGACGCGTACGGCGTGCCGCCCGCGCAGCATCGGCGCACGGGCGTGCACCGCCCCGTTTATCCGCTACAGAGAGGAGAGGCAGACATGTTCAAGCACGAAGTCGAGATCCGGCGCCTGCCGGCACTGCATGGCTATGCGGTGGCCCATACCGGGTCGTACATGAAGGTCGGCGACGCGTTCATGCGGATCGGCGCATGGGTCGGCCGGCACGGGCTGATCGGCCCCGGCGCGAAGATGATCGGGATCTTCCACGACGATCCGGACACGACGCCCGAAGCGCAGCTGCGCGCGCAAGCGTGCTTCGTGCCGGCCGACGGCGCGCCGGACGTCGAGCCCGAGCCGCCCGTCGAACGCGTGACGGTGGCCGGCGGCGACTACGCGGTGCTGCTGCATACGGGGCCGTACGCGGACCTGAAGACCGCCTATCAGTGGCTGTACGGCGACTGGCTGCGCCATTCGGGCCGCGAAGCCGCCGACGCGCCGCCGTTCGAGCTGTACCTGAACACGCCGATGGACGCGGCGCCGGCCGACCTGCGCACGGAGATTCATTTGCCGCTGCGGTGAGCGAAGGGCTGGAGGAGCGGTTGCGGGGCAGCCCGGGCCGACGGCTGGCCCGTTGCCGCGCCGCCCGGGTTCGTCAGCGGCGGTGCTCGCCGGCGCGCCGCACCGTCGAGCGGCCTAACCGGCCTGCGTGCCGCACGACGGACAGAACCGCGCATCGGCGGCCAGCGCCGAATGGCAGCGGCTGCACGCGTTGCCGCGCTGCGCGGCGCCGCACTGCGCACAGAAGCGCGCGTCGGCCGCATTGAGCGCGCCGCAGCCGGCGCACGCGAGCTGGCGCAGCGGCGCATTGGCCTCGATCCCGCCGGCCGGCGCCTGCTGGCCCCAGCTGTGACGGTCGCGGTCGCGTGCGTCGTGGCCGCGCCGACTGCCGTGATGACCGCCGTCATGTCCACCGCCGTGACCACCGCCGTGACCACCGCTTCGATGGTCGCCGCCCAGGATCCGTTTCAGGAAACCCATCGTCCGCTCCTTCGCGCGTCAGCGCTTCGCCCGCGCATCATCGAACGCCCGCGACGACGACAACAGCCGCAAGCCGTTGCCGACGACGATCAGGCTCGCGCCCGCATCGGCGAACACGGCCATCCACATCGTGCCGAGCCCGGCGACGGTCAGCCCGAGGAATACGAGCTTCACGCCGAGCGCGAAACCGATGTTCTGCACCAGCACGCGATGCGTCGCGCGCGACAGCCGCACGAACGCGGGAATCTTGCGCAGGTCGTCGTCCATCAGCGCGACGTCGGCCGTCTCGATCGCCGTGTCGGTGCCCATCGCGCCCATCGCGAAGCCGATATCGGCGCGCGCGAGCGCCGGCGCGTCGTTGATCCCGTCGCCGACCATCCCGACCGCGCCCGCGCCGCCGGCCGCCAGTTCGTCGACCGCCGCGAGCTTGTCCTCGGGCAGCTGATTGCCGCGCGCATCGTCGATGCCGGCCTGCTGCGCGATCGCCTGCGCGGTATGCGGGTTGTCGCCGGTCAGCATCGCGGTGCGGATGCCGAGCGCATGCAGCTCGGCAATCGCCGCGCGGCTCGTGTCCTTGATCGTGTCGGCCACCGCGAAGAGGCCGAGCACGCGCGCGTCGTCGATCAGCATCACGACGCTCTTGCCCTGCCGTTCGAGCGCGTCGAGCTTCGCTTCGAGCGTCGGCGAGCAGCGTCCGAGCTCCTCGACGAGCCGGTGATTGCCGAGCCAGTAGCGCGCACCGTCGATCGTGCCGCGCACGCCGCGCCCGAGCAGCGCTTCGAAGTCCTGCACATCGGCGAAGGCCGCCGTTTCCGCCGCGCGCGCCGCGGCCGCGATCGCCTGCGAAACCGGGTGGTCCGAGCGCGCGGCAAGGCTCGCCGCCAGCTGCCGGACCCGGGCCGCGTCGAGATCCGCCGCCTGCGCGTCGAAATCGGTCTGCACCGGCTTGCCGTGCGTGATCGTGCCGGTCTTGTCGAGCGCGAGCCACGCGAGCTTGCGCCCTTCTTCCAGATAGACGCCGCCCTTCACGAGAATCCCGCGCCGCGCCGCAGCCGCGAGGCCGGACACGATCGTTACCGGCGTGGAGATCACCAGCGCACACGGACACGCGATCACGAGCAGCACCAGCGCACGGTAGATCCAGTCGTGCCACGCGCCGCCCGCGACGAGCGGCGGCGCCACCGCGACCAGCAGCGCGACCGCGAACACGATCGGCGTGTACACGCGCGCGAACTGGTCGACGAAGCGCTGCGTCGGCGCCTTCGCGCCCTGCGCCTCCTCGACCGCGTGGATGATGCGCGCGAGCGTCGAGTTGGCCGCGACGGCCGTCACGCGGTATTCGAACGAGCCCGCTTCGTTGATCGTGCCCGCGTACACCGCGTCGCCGGCGGTCTTTTCGACCGGCAGGCTTTCGCCGGTGATCGGCGCCTGGTTGACCGTCGAGCGGCCGTCGACGACCTCGCCGTCCAGCCCGATCCGCTCGCCCGGCTTCACGCGCACGATCGCGCCGAGCGCGACCTGCGCGGCCTCGATCGTGCGCCACGCGCCGTCGGCATCGCGCACGGTCGCGGTATCGGGGGCTAGCCGCATCAGCCCCTGGATCGCATTGCGCGCGCGGTCGAGCGACTTCGCCTCGATCAGCTCGGCGATCGTGAACAGCACCATCACCATCGCGGCTTCCGGCCACTGGCCGATCGCCATCGCGCCCGTCACCGCGATGCTCATCAGCGCGTTGATGTTCAGGTTGCCGTTGCGAATCGCGATCCAGCCCTTCCGGTAGGTGGTGAGCCCGCAGGCAAGCACCGCCGCGAGCGCGAGCGCCGCCGACAGCCACACCGGCAGGCCGGCCCAGCTCGCGGCTTCGGACGCGATTGCGGCCACGCCCGCCAGCGCGAGCGGCCACCACGGCTTCGCGGGCGCGGCGGCGACCGGCGACGCCGGCGCATCGGCTGCCGCGGCCTCCGGCGTCATCCCGAGCGAGCGGATCGCGGTTTCGATCGCGGCCTGTGCGCCCGGCACGTGCTCGACGCTCAGCATCCGCTGCATCAGGTTGAATTCGAGCGCCGACACCTCGCGCATCGCGCCGAGCTTCTTGCGGATCAGCGTTTCCTCGGTCGGACAGTCCATCTGCATGATCCGGAACGCCGAGCGCACGCGACCCGAGGCGGTCGCCTGCGCGGCCGGCAGCGGGGCCAGCGTCAGCGGCGCGGGCGCGCAGCAGGCGCCGGCCGCGTGGTCGTGGTCGTGGTCGTGGTCGTGGTCGTGGTCGTGGTCGTGGTCGTGGTCATGACCAGGATCGTCGAGCGCGGTTTGCGAGCAGCCGTCGCCGCACGCTCGACCGTGCCCCTTGCCGTGGACGTGCTCGCGCCCCGGTGCGCCCGAATGGCCGCACGCGGCGCCGTCGTGTGCATGCCCGCCTGCGGCCAGCGTCGCGTCGGCGGCAGCAGTCGCCGCCTGCGCGTCGCACGCGGCGACGCAGCACGTATCGGTGCCGTCGGCATCGCGGGGGTGCGGATCGCGGGAACGCAGCGCGTCGGTCATCACGAATCTCCTTCAATGGCTTGACGGTGTAGAGTTAACACCCTGAAGCCACTACAAGGTCAACCCTTACACGGGAGAAAGGTCATGAAGATCGGCGAACTGGCCAAGGCGGCCCGCTGCACGCCGGAAACGATCCGCTTCTACGAGAAGGAGGGTCTGATGCCCGATGCGCAGCGCACCGATGCGAACTACCGCAACTACACGGATGTGCATCTGGAACGGCTGCGCTTCATCCGCAACTGCCGCGCGCTCGACATGGCGCACGACGAGATCCGCGCGCTGCTGCGGCTGACCGATGCGCCGGCCGACCGCTGCGATTCGATCAACGCATTGCTCGACGAACACATCGGCCACGTCGACGCGCGCCTCGCGGAACTCACGCATCTGCGCGAACAGCTCACCGAGTTGCGCCGCCAGTGCGTCGGCGAGCATTCGGTCGAGGATTGCGGAATCGTGCACGGCCTCGCGACGATGGAAACCGTCGCGCCGGCCGCGAAGCGCTCGCACCTCGGCTGAAATCCTTGTGAAACAAGATAGTTCAGTCAATACTAGTCATATCATAACTAGACATAGATAAACTATTCATGTCTGCAAACCGCCCGTCTCCGCTTGCGCTCGCGGTCCTCGCGACGCTCACCGAAACGCCGATGCATCCGTACGGGATGCTGCAGCAGCTGAAGGCGCGCGGGTACGACGAAGTCGTCAACGTGCGGCAGCGCACGAGCCTCTATCAGACGATCGACCGGCTGCTGCGCGACGGCCTGATCGCCGTGCACGACACCGAGCGCGACGGCGCGTTTCCGGAGCGCACGCTCTACACGCTGACCGAAGCCGGGCACACGGCCGGGCAGGCGTGGCTGCACGCGCTGCTGGCCGAACCCGCGCGCGAATTCCCGGCGTTCGGCGCCGGGCTCGCATTCCTGCCGCTGCTCGACGCCGAAGACGCGCGTCACCAGCTCGAACGCCGCATCGCCGCGCTGGAGGCCGAGCGCGAGCGTCTCGAAGCGCTGCGCAACCGCGCTCAGGCCGACCAGGTGCCGCGCCTGTTCCTGCTGCAGAACGAGCATGCACTGGTGCTGCTCAACGCGGAGCTCGACTGGGCGCGCAGCGTCGTCGAGCACCTGAAGATCGGCGCGCTGCGCTGGGTCGACGGCTGAGCGCGCGTCGCCGCTTACTGCGCGGAGATGTCGATATTGCCGAAGTACTTCTGACCGAGCGACTTCACGGTGCCGTCGGCCTTCAGCTTGTCGATTGCCGCGTCGAGCTTCGACTTCAGCGCGTCGTCGCCCTTGCGCAGCCCGAATGCGATGCCGCTGCCGAGGATCCTGTCGTCGCGCACGGGCTGACCGACGAACGAGAAGCCTTTGCCGTCCGGACGCGACAGGAAGCCGCGCTGGCCGGCCGGCGCGAGCACCAGCGTCGCGTCGAGGCGGCCCGACACGAGATCCGCATACGCCTGGTTCTGGTCCTGGTACGCGACGACCGACACGCCGGCCGGCTCCCAGTGCGCCTTCGCGTAGGTTTCCTGGATCGACGCCTGCAGCACGCCGACGCGCTTGCCCTTCAGCGATTCGGGCGTCGGCAGCAGGCCGCTGTCGGTGCGGGCGATCAGCTGCGTCGGCACACGATAGATGATCGTCGTGAAGTCGATCGCCTGGCGGCGCTGCTCGGTCGCGTTCATCGCCGAGTTGATCGCGTCGAACTTGCGCCCCTTCAGCGCGGGAATCAGCCCGTCGAACGACGTCTCGACCCATTTGCAGCTGAGTTTCGCGGTCCGGCACACGGCGTTGCCGACATCGATGTCGAAGCCCTGCAGATCGCCGTTCGGCGCCTTCGATTCGAACGGCGGATATTGCGCCTCGAGGCCGAAGCGCAGCGTCTGCGCGTCGGCGACAGCCGCGCCCGAGCCGATTGCGCAGGCGAGTGCGAACGCAAGTTTCAAGGTTTTCGTACGGTTCATCCTGATCTCCTTTGTCGTTTGGTACGAGTCGGCGCTTCAACGCCCCGTCGCATCCCACCCACCTACACCGACCGCAACCGCCGCGCACCCTCGACCAGCGTCGCGTCGTCCTTCGAGAAGCTGAGCCGGATCACGCCCGCATCGGTGCCGTCGGTATAGAACGCCGACAGCGGAATCGTCGCGACGCGCGCATCGCGGATCAGGCGCAGCACGAAATCGCTGTCGCGCTCGTCCGAGAAATGCCGGAAGCGCGCAAGCATGAAGAACGAGCCTTCGCTCGGCAGCAGCTCGAAACGCGAATCGGCCAGCTCGCGCGCGAGCAAATCGCGCTTGGCCTGGTAGAACGCCGACAGCCCGAGATAGCTGTCCGGTCGCGCGAGAATTTCCGCGAACGCGACCTGCATCGGCGTGTCGGCCGCGAACACCATGAACTGGTGCACCTTGCGGATCTCGTCCATCAGCTCGGCCGGCGCGACGCAGTAGCCGACCCGCCAGCCCGTCACGTGGAACGACTTGCCGAACGACGACACGATCACGCTGCGCTCCGCCAGCTCGCGATGCCGCGCCATGCTCTGGTGCTGCGCACCGTCGAACACGACGTGCTCGTAGACCTCGTCGGACAGGATCACGATGCCGGTATCGCGCGTGAGTTGCGCGAGCCGGGCGAGATCGTCGGCCGAGAACACGGTCGCGGTCGGGTTGTGCGGCGTGTTCACGATGATCATCCGCGTGCGCGGCGTGATCGCCGCGGCGACTTCGTCCCAGTTCACGCGGAAGTGCGCCGGCGACAGCTTGATCGCGACCGGCGTCGCGCCCTGCATCCGCACGATCGGCGCATAGCTGTCGAACGACGGCTCGAAATAGATCACCTCGTCGCCCGGATGCACGAGCGCGCTGATCGCCGCGTACAGCCCTTCGCTCGCGCTCGCGATCACCGTGACCTCGGTCGCCGGATCGTAGCGCGCGCCGTACAGCGCCTCGGTCTTTTCCGCGAGCCGCTCGCGCAGCGATGCGAGCCCGGCCATCGGCGCGTACTGGTTGTGCCCGTCGCGCATCGCGCGCGCGACGCCTTCGACGAGCGCCGGATCGGGCGCGAAATTCGGCGCGCCCTGCGACAGGTTCAGCGCATCGTGCTGTGCGGCGAGCTGGCCGATGACCGTGAAGATCGTCGTGCCGACGTCGGGCAGTTTCGAACGGGGCGCGGTGGCGCTTCGCATGACTCCTCCTGATGTTCTCCGGGCGGCTCCGCTCAATCTCGCGGGCCGCTGCCTGCCGCATGATTTAGCCCCAGCCAATATCGGCCGACAAACGAAACTTCGTCATGCCCGCCATGCATTTTTCTCATGGCATAGGCCAAAAAGCGTCCGAAGAAAAGGCCCGACTCCCGGCCAGGCATGCGAATCAGGCATTTCTACCGGCCGGGCGCGCCGCGCACCGGCGCGCCGTCATCCATCGGCCGCAGCCAGATACGCGCGCAGCACCGCCCGCAGCTCGCCGCGCAGCGCGGCGAAATCGAGCGCGGGCCCGAGCGTCAGCAGCGCCTGCGAGATCCCACCGTAGCAGACCGTCTGCGCCATCCGCGCGAGCCCGTCGAGCCGTGCGGCCGGCGGCGGGTCGGCCGCATGCGCGAGCGCGTCGCGCCACAGCGCGACATAGGCGTCGTAGTGCCGCCGATACGCGGCCAGCGGCGACACCTGCCGCTCCAGCGCGAACAGCGCGCTCCACAGCGGCGCGTCGGCGCCGATCACGTCGATCTGCAGGTCGACGAGCGCCGCGGCCAGTTCGGCGCGCGGCGTGCCGCGCAGCGCCTGCGCGGCCGCACGCAGCCGGTCGGCCATCGCCAGCACGTGACGGTGGATGCACAGCGCCGCGAGGCTCTGCTTGTCGCCGAAGTATTCGTAGAAGGTGCCGACGCTCACGCCGGCGACGGCCGCGATCTCGCGGATCGTCGCCTTCGCGTAGCCGCGCTCGCGCAAAAGCTGAACGAACGCCTGCTGGAGCGCCTCGGAACTCGCCTGCGCGCGCGACTGGCGCGGCCGGCGGCGCAGGGCGGGCGAGGGTTGCGCCGCCGGCTGGCCGGGCGGCGCCGGAACCTGAACATGTCGCGGCGGCATATTTGCTACTCTGGAATTCAACAGGGAACGCGATTTACGCGGCATCGGCGGCCGGCCGCCCGCGCCGCACGAGACCGGAGACAGCTCGATGACCGAACCGACCCACGCCGTCGCGAACCAGTTCGACGAACTGGTCGACTATAACCTCTTCGCGACGGATCTCGCGCTGCGCGACGCGCTCGCGCGCGCCGGCGCCGACTGGGCCGCACCGCAGCTCGACGCGTACGGCGCCCGGCTCGGCAGCGCCGAGACGGCCCGGCTCGCGGACGAAGCGAACCGCCACCCGCCGGAACCGAACATCTTCGACCGGCGCGGCCGGCGCCTCGACCGCGTCGAGTTCCATCCCGCCTGGCATGCGCTGCTCGGCCTGTATCGCAACCAGGGCTTCGTGTCGCTCGCGTTCCGCGATGCGCGTCCCGGCCGCTGGGCCGCGACCGCGGCCGGCTTCTACCTGCACGGCCAGATCGAGGCCGGCACGCTGTGCCCGGCGACCATGACGCAGGCCGCGATCCCCGTGCTGCAGAAGGAGCCCGCGCTGTGGGACCTGCTGCGCGACCGGCTCTACAGCGACGACTACGACCCGCGCGACGTGCCGATCGCCGACAAGCGCTCGATCTGGTTCGGCATGGGCATGACCGAGAAACAGGGCGGCTCCGACGTGCGCGCGAACACGACGCTCGCGACGCCGGTCGGCGCGGGCGGGCGCGGCGGCGAATACCGGCTGCGCGGCCACAAGTGGTTCTTCTCCGCGCCGATGTGCGATGCGCACCTCGTCGTCGCGCGCACCGAGGCCGGCAGCCCGTCGTGCTTCTACGTGCCGCGCTGGCGGCCGGACGGCACCAAGAACGCGGTCGAGATCCAGCGCCTGAAGAACAAGGTCGGCAACCGCAGCAACTCGAGCAGCGAAATCGAGCTGAACGACGCGTGGGGCATCATGCTCGGCGACGAAGGCCGCGGCATTCCGACCATCATCGAGATGGCGACCTACACGCGGCTGAACTGCGTGCTCGGCAGCGCGGCGATGCTGCGCCAGGGTGTCGTGCAGGCGATCGCGTATACGCGGCAGCGCCACGCGTTCGGCCGCGCGCTCGCCGAGCAGCCGCTGATGCGCACCGTGCTCGCCGATCTCGCGCTCGAAAGCGAGGCCGCGCTCGTGCTCGCGATGCGCCTCGCCGACGCATTCGAGCGCGACGACTCGCCGCGCGAGCGCGCGTGGAAGCGGATCGTCACGCCCGCCGCGAAATTCTGGGTCTGCAAGCGCGCGGTCGAGCTGACCGGCGAGGTGATGGAAGTGTTCGGCGGCAACGGCTACGTCGACGACGGCCCGATCGCGCGGCTGTTCCGCGAGGCGCCGGTCAATTCGATCTGGGAAGGCTCGGGCAACGTGATGTGCCTCGACGTGCTGCGCGCCGTGTCGCGCGAGCCCGACGCGGCCGCCGCGCTGCTCGCCGAGCTGTCCGACCTCGGCGCCGGCGAACCGCGGATCCGCGCGGCGCTCGACGCGCTGCACGCGATGCTGGCCGCGCCGGCCGACACGCTCGAGGCGTCGGGCCGCGTGTTCGCGCAGCGGCTCGCG
>NZ_CABVPP010000069.1 GCF_902499075.1 Burkholderia pseudomultivorans
TTCGGAGAGCGATTTACGCAGGCGCGTGGATAACGCGTTGTTCAACCGCCTCGCCCACAAAAATGCGGACAGGTTCTTCGGTCCTGGTTCGGCGCAAGGATCTCGCCTGTTTCATTCGCCCGTTGGCCGATGCCCAGCAGCAAGCGCTGGCCGCGATGGTCACGCGTCGCCGTCAATTGCTCGGCATGCTGCTGTCAGAGCGGCAACGCCTGCAATTGGCGATCCCCGTCGTGCGACCGAGCATCGAGGCCATGATCAACGCCATTCGCCAACAGCTCGATGACGTCGACACGCAGATGGTCGCCCATGTACGGGAGCATTACGCCGCGCTCGATACGCTGCTGCGCTCTGCCAGCGGCATTGGACCTGTCGCGAGCGCCACCCTGATTGCTCAGTTACCTGAGCTCGGCCGCCTCAATCGACGACAAATCGCCGCCTTGGTCGGTGTGGCCCCGATGGCCTTCGACTCCGGCGCAACGCGTGGTCGCAGACATATCCAAGGCGGACGCTTCGAAATACGCCGCGTTCTGTACATGGCCGCGCTGACAGCCGCACGTCGCAACCCCACTATCACCGCCTTCTACCAGCGCTTGATCTCAGGCGGCAAACTGCCCAAGGTCGCGCTGGTCGCCTGCATGCGCAAGCTCCTGACCATGCTTAATGCCATGGTCAGATCCAACACGCCTTGGGACAATTCGCTTCATCGCACTTGACTCGGAAGACGGTTACTCAGTGCGCCTTCTTCTGGATGAACTCGATCTTGTAGCCGTCCGGATCCTCGACGAATGCGATCACGGTCGTGCCGTGCTTCATCGGGCCCGCTTCGCGCGTGACCTTGCCGCCTTGCGCCTTGATCTTCTCGCAGGCCGCGTACGCGTCGTCGACTTCCAGCGCCAGATGGCCGAAGCCGTTGCCGAGATCGTAGGACGGCGTATCCCAGTTGTGGGTCAGCTCGATCACGGTGCCCGTGCTTTCGTCTTCATAGCCGACGAACGCGAGCGTGAACCTGCCTTCCGGATAGTCGTCGCGGCGCAGCACCTTCATGCCGAGCAATTCGGTGTAGAACTTGATCGAGCGGTCGAGATCGCCGACTCGCAGCATCGTATGCAGCAAACGCATGTGTCGTACTCCTGTGGGGACTTTCCAGAACCGGAAACTCTACCAGAGTCGCGCAAATTTCGTCGAAGGCGGGCCGCCCGGTCGCGCCGATACCGGGCGTCTGCTCCACGCATGGTGCGCCCGCCAGTGGCACGCTCCCGCCCGCCCCGCCGATCGGGTAACATCGCTGCACCTCGCACCAAAAGCGGGCACGGCAGCCAGCCTCCCCGGCCGGCATGCCGCGCGCCACCGCCACGCGATCACCTGCCCATTCAGCCACACTGCCGTGCCAGACCGCCGATACGAGCGCGCCGTACGTGCCGCCCGCCCGATCCCGCCTCCGCCGCTGCGGGCCGCCGAGGCGCGCCGATGACGACGCTCGCTCCCGCGCGGCGCGCGCTCGATGCGCGCGCCGCAGGCCTGATGCTGCTGCTGTGCGCGATCTGGGGCTTCCAGCAGGTCGCGATCAAGAGCACGAACGCCGCGATTCCGCCGATGTTCCAGGCCGGCCTGCGCTCGGTATTCGCCGCGCTGCTGCTGTGGGGCTGGGCCCGCTCGCGCGGCACGCCGCTGTTCCGCGCGGACGGCACGCTCGGCGCCGGCCTCGCGGCCGGCGCGCTGTTCGCGGGCGAATTCATCTGCGTGTTCTTCGGGCTGACGCTGACGAGCGCGTCGCATATGGCAATCTTCCTCTACACCGCGCCGTGCTTCACCGCACTCGGCCTGCACCTGTTCGCACCGGGCGAGCGCCTGCGGCCCGTCCAATGGGCCGGCGTCGGCCTCGCGTTCGCCGGCATCGCGCTCGCGTTCGCGGACGGCTTCCTGAAGCCGCTCGCCCCCGGCGCGTCGATGCTGGCCGGCCTCGCCGGCGATGCGCTCGGGATCCTCGGCGGCGCGATGTGGGCCGCGACGACGGTCGTCGTGCGCTCGACGTCGCTCGCGCGCGCGAGCGCCAGCAAGACGCTGTTCTACCAGCTCGCGGTGTCGGCCGTCGTGCTGGTCGCGCTCGCCGCGCTGCTCGGCCAGATGTCGTTCGCGCTCGTCACGCCGGTGGCCATCGCGAGCCTCGCGTACCAGTCGGTGATCGTCGCGTTCGTCAGCTATCTGTCGTGGTTCTGGCTGCTGACGCGCTACAGCGCGTCGCGGCTGTCGGTGTTCACGTTCCTGTCGCCGCTGTTCGGCGTCGCGTTCGGCGTGCTGCTGCTCGGCGAATCGGTCGGCTGGCGTTTCATGTCGGCCGCCGCGCTGGTGCTGACCGGCATCGCGCTGGTCAACGCGCCGTCGCGCGGCAGGGCGTGACGCCATGCACCACCGCCACCGCGCACAAAAAAGGCTGCCCGACCGGGCAGCCTCGACGACGACGCGCGCGTCGCGCGTTACCCGGCCTTGCGCGCCGCCGCGAGCGCCTGCGTGACGCCGACGTATTCCGCCACGCTGACATCCTCCGCGCGACGCGCCAGATCGAAGCCGAGCGCGTCGAAGTCGATCGCGTCGCGATAGTCGCCGAGCGTATTGCGCAGCATCTTGCGGCGCTGCGAGAACGCGGCCGTCACCAGTTCGCCGAGCAGCGCCGGATCGACGTCCGGCAACTCGTGCGGCGCATACGGAATCATCCGCACGATCGCCGAATCGACCTTCGGCGGCGGCTGGAACGACTCGGGCGGCACGTCGAGCATCTTGTCCATCACGTAGCGGTACTGCAGCATCACCGACAGCCGCGAGAACGCCTTCGTGCCCGGCTCCGCGACCATCCGCTCGACGACTTCGTTCTGCAGCATGAAATGCTGGTCGATCACCACGTCGGCGAACGTCATCAGGTGGAACAGCAGCGGGCTGGAAATGTTGTACGGCAGGTTGCCGACGATCCGCAGCGACGGCGCCTCGCCGGGCGCCGCGAGCGAGCGGAAGTCGAATGCGAGCGCATCGCCCGCGTGCAGCTCGAGCAACGCGCCGAAACGCTGCGTCAGGCGCGCGATCAGGTCGCGGTCGAGCTCGACCGCGTGCAGCGGCGACTCGGGCGTCGCCAGACGCTCGATCAGCGGCTCGGTCAGCGCGCCGAGCCCGGGGCCGATCTCGACCATCCGCTGGCCGCGCGCGGGCCCGATCGTCGAGACGATCGAATCGATCACGCCATGATCGACGAGGAAGTTCTGCCCGAAGCGCTTGCGCGCGAAATGGCCCTGGTGCTGTCTGCTGTTCGACATCGACTGAAAAAAACGAAAAAAACGCGATGGGTGAAGTCTAGTGGAGCCGCGCGGCCCCGGCCACGTCAGGCCGTGCGCCGATGGCGCGCCATCGTGACGGCCGTGTCGAGCGCGGCGACCATGCTGCCCGGATCGGCGCGGCCGGTGCCGGCCAGATCGAGCGCGGTGCCGTGATCGACCGAGGTACGGATGATCGGCAGGCCGAGCGTGACGTTGATGCCCTCGCCGAACGTCGCGTACTTCAGCACGGGCAGTCCCTGGTCGTGGAACATCGCGAGCACGCAGTCGGCATCGGCAAGATAGCGCGGCTGGAACAGCGTGTCGGCCGGATACGGGCCGCGCGCGTCGATCCCCTGCGCCTTCGCCTGCGCGAGCGCCGGCGCGATCACGTCGATTTCCTCGCGGCCGAGATAGCCGTTCTCGCCTGCATGCGGGTTCAGGCCCGTCACGAGGATGCGCGGCGCGGCCAGGCCGAAATCGCGCCGCAGGTCGCGATCGATGATCGCGAGCGTGTCGACCAGCCCGTCGATCGTCAGCGCGGCCGACACGTCCTTCAGCGGCAGGTGCGTCGTCGCGAGCGCGACGCGCAGCGGCGTGTCGCCGGTGCCGGCCAGCATCATCACGACGCGCGGCGTGCGCGTGCGCTCGGCCAGGTATTCGGTATGGCCGGTGAACGGCACGCCCGCATCGTTGATCGTGCTTTTCTGCAGCGGCGCGGTGACGATCGCGTCATAGCGGCCGGCCACTGCGCCGTCGATCGCCGCATCGAGCAGCCCGAGCACGTAGCGGCCGTTCGCCGCGTCCAGCTTGCCCGCCTGCGCCGGCGCGGCAAGCGGATGATGCTCGACCGACACTTGGCCGCCGCCGGCGAATACCGCGCGGTCGACGCCGACGGCCGCCGCGCGCGCGTCGAGCAGCGCGGCGTCGCCGAGCACGGTGAACTGCGCATCGGGCCAGCGCGCGCCGGCGTCGCGCAGCGCCTGCACGGTCAGTTCCGGACCGACGCCCGCGGGCTCGCCGGTGGTGATCGCAATCTGCAGCGCGGGCGTCGTCATCGGATACTCGCTCAGTTCGCCGGCCCGACGCCGCCGATCTTGTACTGCACGTACGACGAATCGCGCAGCTCGCGCAGCCAGTCCGCATATGCCTGTTCGGCCTTGCGCTGGCCGATCGCCTGACGCGCGATGTCCATCTGCTGCTGCACGGAGCCTTCCGCGTCGCGGCGGCCGATCACCTGGATCAGGTGGTAGCCGTACTCGGTGCGCACCGGCTGGCTGATCTGGCCGTCCTGCAGGTTGTTCATCGCGCGCTCGAATTCGGGCACCGTCTCGCCGGGGCTGATCCAGCCGAGATCGCCGCCCTGCGACGCCGACCCGTCCTGCGAATAGGTGCGTGCGAACTTCGCGAAATCGCCGCCTGCCTCGATCTGGTTGCGGATGTCGAGCAGTTGCTGGCGCGCCTGCCCCTCGGACTTGCCTTCGCCGACGCGCAGCAGGATGTGGCGCACGTGCGTCTGCACGATCTTCGGCGCAGCGGCCGTGGCGCCCTGGCTCTGGCGGCGATCGACCAGGCGAACGATCTCGAAGCCGTCCGGCACGCGGATCAGCGTCGGGTTGACCTGGCCCGGACGCAGCTTCGACGCAGCGTCGACGACTTCGGCCGGCAGCGCGCTCGGCGACTTGAAGCCGAGATCGCCGCCCTTCTTCGCGTCGCTCGCTTCCGAGTTGTTCTTCGCGAGCTTCTCGAAATCGGCGCCCGACGTCGCCTGCTGCAGCAGCGCTTCGGCCTTCTTCTGCGCGGCTTCGATCTCGGTCTGCGGCGCGTTGGTCGGCGCCTTGATGAAGATGTGCTGGAAGCGCAGGTCCTGCTGCTGCGACGCGTTCGGCCCGCGCTGGCTCGCGATGTAGTTCGCGACCTCGGCGTCCGACACGGTGATCTTGCCGTCGACCTCGCGCTCGCGCAGCTTCGACAGCATCAGCTCGGTGCGCGCATCGGCCGTGAAGATGCTCCAGGGCACGCCCTGCGATTCGAGGCGCGCGCGATACTGGTCGAGCGTCATCCCGTTCGCCTGCGCGAGCCGCTGCAGCGTGGCCTGCACGGTCGCATCGTCGACGCGGATCCCGTCGTCCTTGGCCTTCTGCACCTGGATGCGTTCGAGCACCATCTGGTTCAGCACC
Organism: Burkholderia pseudomultivorans; assembly: GCF_902499075.1. GTDB lineage: Bacteria > Pseudomonadota > Gammaproteobacteria > Burkholderiales > Burkholderiaceae > Burkholderia > Burkholderia pseudomultivorans. Next base: position 5,480 of record NZ_CABVPP010000069.1, read on the forward strand.
TGCGCACGCAGCTGGTCGGTCGGCGGCACCGGCGCGTTCTGCTGCTGCAGCCGGCGTGCGATCAGGCCGACGCGCTGGTCGAGTTCGCGGCCCGTGATCACGTCGTTGTTGACGACCGCGACGACTTCGTCGGCGAGCTGCGCGCCTTGCGAACCGAGCGCCTGCGCCGCGGCCGGCGCGGCGCCGAGCAGCGCGGCGGACGCGGCGAGGCTGGACACGACTGCCGCGAAACGAAGGGTTTTCTTCATTGCCACTGAGACTCCATTGAAATCGTGCTGACCGGTACGGACACGCCGGCGTTACTCGTAGTTGCTGAAGCGGGACATCGGCGGCGGCGCGGACGGCAGCGGCTGGTAGCCCGGCACCCCGGCGCGGAACGCCGCCACGAGGCCGTTGTCGACGGTCGACAGCCCCTTGAGCGTCAGCTGCATCATGAAGCGCGTCGACGAATTCTGCTGTCCCGACGAATTCACGCCGTTCGCGAAGCGCTGGATACCGACGCCGAGCGCCCAGCAATCCGCGTCGTATTGTAAGCCGAGCAGCCCGTCGACCACGCGATCGCCGGCCAGATCGTAGTTGAAGCGGCCCACCGCGTACAGGCGGCGCGTGAGCGGCCATTGCGCGGACACCAGGAACTGGTTGATCGGCTGGCCGTCGAGCGTCGTGTTCGCGCGCGTGTAGCGATAGCCGACGTTGATCACCTTGCGCTCGCCCGGACTGAAGCCGAAACCGACGCTCGACTTCACGAGCTGGTTGTTGTTCTGGTTGTACTGGAACGCCGTCTCCGACATGAAGCCCGAGCCGAGCTTCAGCGCGGCGCCGACGATCAGGTCGGAATGGCGCGCCTGCACCGCGGACTGGCCGGAGTTCAGCGTCACGCGCTGGTCGGCGAAGTAGTACTGCTGCGCGACCACGAAGCGCGCGCGCTCGTCGCCGGTGCGCGGATCGATGAAGCGCGACGTCAGGCCGGCCGTGATCCGGTTCGCGTCGGCGATCCGGTCGTTGCCGACGAACGTGTTCGGCTGGTAGATCTCCGCGAGGCCGAAGTCCGATTCCGCGGTGTCGAACAGCGGCGCGTTCGACTGGTCGCGGTACGGCGTGTACACGTAGTACAGCCGCGGCTCGAGGGTCTGGATGAAGTCCTGGCCGAACAGGCGCACCGAGCGGTCGAAGATCAGGCCCGAATCGAAGCTCACGGTCGGGATCGACTCGGTGAAGCGCTTCGGGCTGTTCGGCGTGCTCGACGACAGGTAGTTCAGGTCGTACGACGCGAAGTGGTACTGCACCTTCGGCACGACGAAGTAGCCGGGCCCGTACACGCCATACGCGATGTACGGGTTGAAGACGATCCGGTCGCCTTCGGTCGAATCGGCCGTCGTGATGCGGAACCGCGAATAGTCGGCTTCCGCGCCGAAGTCGAAGCCGCCGACGTTGTACTTCGTGTACTTCACGTTCAACTGCGGCTCGCGGCTGTACGGCGCGATCGACGGCGGCAGCGTCTGCCAGTGCTGGTAGCGCGCGAGCACCGACCACGGGCCGTTGTTGTACGTGAGCCCCGCTTCCTGCTGATACAGCGTCTGGGTCCCGTTGATGAACTGGTTCATCGACCCGAGGTCTTCGGGATAGGTGTTGTCCGAGACCTTGTTGTAATAGACGTAGCCGCCGAACCCGCCGCCGAAGTTCTGCTGGTGCTGCCAGTAGATCGCGTAGCGGTTGCGGTGCGCGAGCCGGTCGTCCGGCAGGTAATTCGCCGTAAACGTGCCCGAATAGCTGGGCGACAGGTAGCGGAACGTCGCTTCCGTCTGCACGCCGCGCCGCGAGATGATGCGCGGCGTGATCGTCAGATCGCGGTTCGGCGCGATGTTGAAGTAGTACGGCAGCGACAGCTCGAACCCGTTGTTCGAGTTCATCGAGAACGTCGGCGGCAGCAGGCCGCTGCGGCGCTCGCCCGACAGCGGGAAGGTCATCCACGGGCTCGCGAAGATCGGCACGCCCTGGAAGAACAGCACGCCGTTGCGCGCGGTGCCCTCGTCGGCGCCCGTGTCGAAGTCGAAGCGGCTGCCCTTGATGTACCACGCGGGATGGGTCGCGCACTGGCACGCCGTATACGTGCCGTTGACGAACACCGAGCGCTCGCTGTCGAGCAGGTCGACCCGCTCCGCGCTGCCCGAGCCGCCCGTCACGTTGAAGTGATACTTCGGCGCGGTCATGAAGCCCTGGTTCGCCTCGATCTTCAGATGCGCCTCGGGGCCCGCGAACGACGTGCCGCCATTGATCACGCGGACCTGGCCGTACGCGTCGGCCATGTCGGTATCCTGATCGTAGTGGAGCGCGTCGGCCTTCACGACCGCGTCGCCGCGCCGCAGTTCGGCGGAGCCCTTCGCGGCCAGGTCCTGCTCGGCGGTGCCGCTCGTATGGTCGGCGATCACGAAGGCGGCCGGCTTCGCGCCGTCCTTCAGCGGATGATCCTCGAGCTGGGGCGCGAGACGCAGATCCCACGGCGAGTCGAGCGGCTGCGGCTGCGCGGCCGCGCCCGTCAGCTGCGCGTGCGACACGGCCGGCACGAGGCCGGGCACGGCCAGGAGCGCGAGCGCGAGCCGCCGTTTGCGCGGCACCCCGTCAGCGGGGAAGACATTCGGGAATAGCGGTTTGGGCGGCATCTATCGTTTGGCGAATCGCCCCTTGTCAACCGCGCCTACGCGCACGGCCGTCCCGCGCCGTCGAACCGCGACTGCGGCTGAGCGCAAACCGGGGAGGCGATCGGGCGAACGGCGCGACAGGCGGCGGCCTGCACGGCGGAAGCTGACGCGGGGCGCGTCAAAAAAGTCGTGGGGTATTATATGGCAAGACGTTCCCCCCTCCGCCGAGTTTCATGACGCCCCCATCCACTGCCGCTCACCCCGACGCCCGCGTCGACGCGCTTGCCGCCTGGCTGCGCCCGCTCGCCGACCGCTACGCCCTCGACCTGTCGACCCTCGCGCCCGCGTCGTCGGACGCCAGTTTCCGCCGCTATTTCCGTGTCGCGTCGGCCACCCGCCCCGGCGGCTCGCTGATCGCCGTCGACGCGCCGCCGCCCGAGAAATGCCGCGAGTTCGTGCAGGTCGCGCAGCTGCTCGCCGCCGCCGGCGACCATGTGCCGGAGGTACTGGCCCACGATTTCGACGCCGGTTTCATGCTGGTGACGGATCTCGGCCGCACGTCGTACATCTCGGTGCTCGATCCGGCCCAGCCGCTCGCCGCGCGGCCGCTGATGCGCGACGCGTTCGACGCGCTGATCCGCTTCCAGCTGACGTCGAAACCCGACGTGCTGCCGCCGTTCGACGAGGCGTTCCTGCGCCGCGAGATGGAGCTGATGCCCGAATGGTTCGTCGGCCGCCATCTCGGCAAGCCCGTCACCGACGCGATGCGCGGCACGCTCGACCGCACCTTCGCGCTGCTGGTCGCGAGCGCGCATGCGCAGCCGCAGGGCTTCATGCTGCGCGACTTCATGCCGCGCAACCTGATGGTCTGCGAGCCGAACCCGGGCATCCTCGACTTCCAGGACGCCGTCTACGGGCCGCTGACGTACGACGTCGTGTCGCTGCTGCGCGACGCTTTCATCAGCTGGGACGAGGAATTCGAGCTCGACTGCTTCGCGTACTACTGGGAAAAGGCCAAGAAGGCCGGCCTGCCGGTCGATCCCGACTTCGGCGAGTTCTACCGGCAGCTCGAATGGATGGGCCTGCAGCGCCACATCAAGGTGCTCGGCCTGTTCGCGCGGATCAACTACCGCGACGGCAAGCCGCACTACCTGGACGACCTGCCGCGCTTCATCGGCTATGCGCGCAGGGTCGCGCTGCGCTACCGGCCGCTCGTGCCGTTCGCGAAGCTGCTCGACGAGCTCGAGGGCCACGCGGCGGCCGAAGTGGGCTATACGTTCTGATCGCGTGACCTGCAGCCGAAGATGACTCCTATCCTGACCACGGCGATGATCTTCGCCGCCGGGCGCGGCGAACGCATGCGCCCGCTGACCGACACCTGCCCGAAGCCGCTGCTCGAAGCGGGCGGCAAGCCGCTGATCGTCTGGCAGATCGAAGGCCTCGCGCGGGCCGGCATCGACACCATCGTCATCAACCACGCATGGCTCGGCGCGCAGATCGAAGCCGCGCTCGGCGACGGCTCGCGCTGGGGCGTGCGGCTGCTGTATTCGGCCGAACGCGAAGCGCTCGAGACCGCCGGCGGCATCGCGCAAGCGCTGCCGCTGCTCGAGCGCGACGGCCGGCCGACCGTGTTCGTCGCCGTCAGCGGCGACGTGTTCTGCGCGTTCGACTACCGCACGCTCGCGCCGCGCGCCGCACGGATGGCCGCGCTCGATGCGCCGGCGATGCACCTCGTGATGGTGCCGAACCCGCCGTTCCACCCGGCCGGCGACTTCGCACTGGCCGACGGCCGCCTGTCGCTCGACGGCGCCGCGCGCGTCACGTTCGGCAATATCGGGCTGTACGACACGCGGATGTTCCGCGATCTCGCGCCCGGCACGCGGCGCGCGCTGACGCCGTACTATCGCGCGGCGATCGAAGCCGGCCGCGCGAGCGGCGAGCTGTACGAAGGCATCTGGGAGAACGTCGGCACGCCCGCGCAGCTGGGCGAGCTGGACGCGCGGCTGCGTGCCGCGAAGTAACGGGCCGCCGCTGCCGTTCGCGCTGCGCGCCATCGCGCGCGGCGCCGCCGCTCACGCGGCTTCCGCCTCCTCCCCGCCCGCCGCCGCGCGCTGCTGCTGCAGCGCCCACATCTGCGCATACAAGCCGTCCGCGCGCACGAGTTCGTCGTGCGTGCCGCGCTCGACGATCCTGCCGTGGTCCATCACGAGGATCTGCTGCGCATGCACGACCGTCGACAGCCGGTGCGCGATCACGAGCGTGGTCCGGTGCCGCGCGATCTGGTCCAGTTCGTGCTGGATCGCGCGCTCCGAGCGCGAATCGAGCGCCGACGTCGCCTCGTCGAACAGCAGGATCGGCGGATCCTTCAGCAGCGTGCGCGCGATCGCGACGCGCTGCTTCTCGCCGCCCGACAGCTTGAGCCCGCGCTCGCCGACCGGCGTGTCATAACCCTTCGGCAGGCTTTCGATGAAGTCGTGGATGTGCGCGGCGCGCGCGGCCGCGATCACCTCGTCGCGGGTCGCGGTCGGCCGGCCGTACGCGATGTTGTAGTAGATCGAGTCGTTGAACAGCACGGTGTCCTGCGGCACGATCCCGATCGACGCGCGCAGCGAGTCCTGCGTGACGTCGCGGATGTCCTGCCCGTCGATCCGGATCGCGCCGCCCGCCTGCCGGTCGAGATCGTAGAAGCGGAACAGCAGCCGCGACAGCGTCGACTTGCCCGAGCCGCTGTGGCCGACCACGGCCGTCGTCGTGCCCGCGTCGATCGTGAACGTCACGTCGTGCAAGATCGGCCGCGACGGCTCGTACGCGAAGTTCACGTGCTCGAAGCGCACCTGCGCGCCGGCCACCGCGAGCGGCGGCGCGTCGGGCCGGTCCGCGACTTCCCGCGCGGCCGACAGCAGCCCGAACATCCGGTCCATGTCGGTGAGGCTCTGCTTCAGCTCGCGATAGACGACGCCGAGAAAGTTCAGCGGAATGTACAGCTGCAGCATGAAGGTATTGATCAGCACCAGGTCGCCGAGCGTCAGCTTGCCGGCGAGCACGCCCTGCGTCGCGCGCCACAGGATGAACACGAGCCCGGTGCCGATGATCGCCTGCTGGCCGAAGTTCAGCACCGACAGCGAATTCTGCGAGCGGATCGCGGCCTTGCGGTAGCGGCGCAGGTTCTCGTCGTAGCGCTGCGCTTCCCACTCCTCGTTGCCGAAATACTTGACCGTCTCGTAGTTGATCAGCGAATCGATCGCGCGCGAATTGGCGCGCGAGTCGAGTTCGTTCATCGTGCGGCGAAAGTGCGTGCGCCAGTTGGTGACCTTCACCGTGAACACGATGTACGTGATCAGCGCGGCGAACGTCACGTATGCGTAATAGGCCTCGTACTTGACGACGAAGAAGCCGAGCACGAGCCCGACCTCGACGAGCGTCGGCAGGATACTGTACAGCGAATACGAGATCAGCTGCTGGATGCCGCGCGTGCCGCGCTCGATGTCGCGCGACATGCCGCCGGTCTGGCGTTCGAGATGAAAGCGCAGCGACAGTCCGTGCAGATGCCGGAACACCTGCAGCGCGAGCTGGCGCACCGCGCTTTCGGTGACCTTCGAGAACAGGATCTCGCGCAGCTCGGTAAACAGCGACGTCGACAGCCGCACCAGCGCGTACGCGACCACCAGCAACCCGACGCCGCCCGCGAGCACGATCCCGGCCGACTGCTCCGCACGACCGAGCGCGGTGAGCTGCTGCACGGCCGACAGATGGTCGACGATGCGCTTCATCACGACCGGCACGCCGAGGTTCGCGACCTTCGCGCCGATCAGGCAGCCGAGCGCGAGCGCGACGCGCCATTTGTAGGTGGCGAGATACGGCAGCAGCGAACGGATGGTCTGCCAGTCGTTGCGAGGCCCGGTCGAAGCCGGCGCGGGCTCGCCGGAAGCGGGAAATCGGCGCATGGGGGGAAGGGTCGGCGGCGGCGCGGGCCGTATGCATCGGCGGCCGGCTTGCCTGCTTTCTCGTACAATTTGCGAACGTTGTATTGTCGCAGAAGCCGCTTCGCGCCGCTGCCGGCGCCCTCGCCGGCCGGCCGGTGCGCGGCCGGCGCCTTGATTACAGGATGAAAGCCTCCAACATGACCGATTCGACCCTCGAACTTCCGCAAAAGCAGCCCGCGCTGCGCGTCGTCCCGCAACCGCACGACGCGAACGTCCACGGCGACGTGTTCGGCGGCTGGATCATGTCGCAGGTCGACATCGCCGGTTCGATTCCGGCGAGCCAGCGCGCGAACGGCCGCGTCGCGACGGTCGCGGTCAATTCGTTCGTGTTCAAGCAGCCGGTGTTCGTCGGCGACCTGCTGAGCTTCTTCGCGACCATCACGCGCACCGGCAACACGTCGATCACGGTCGACGTCGAGGTGTACGCGCAGCGCATGCGCCTGATGGGCGAAGTCGTGAAAGTTACCGAGGCGACGCTGACCTACGTCGCGACCGGCCCCGACCGCAAGCCGCGGCCGCTGCCGCCGCTCTGACGGCCCCGGCGCGCCGCGCTCAGTGCGGCGCGGCCAGCCCGAACTCGCGCATCGCGGGCAGGAAATCGTGATTGAGCTTCGGCTTGCGCGACAGCTTCACCAGCACGTAGCGCTGGAACGGCGCGAGCTGCTGCCACTGCCCGAGCGCGGGCGCCGGCAGCCCGGCCAGCGCGCTTTGCTGCACCAGCGCGTCCGGCACCGTTTCGGTGGAGCGCCAGGCCGGCTGCTCGTCGGGCTGGAACCACGACGGTTCGAGATCCGCGTGCGTGCGCAGCATCTCGAACAGCGCATGGTCGAAGTTCGGCTCGATCGCGGCGTCCTCGTCGGCCGGAAAGCGCGCGAGCAGCCTGCGATCCTCGAGCGGCAGCATCTGCCACTGTTCGAGCGAGATCCGCAGACCGAAGCGGTCGAGATTGAAACGCACGATCATCGGGATGTACTTGAGGTTTTCCGACGATTCGTGTTCGAAATTGAATAGCAACGGTGCGTCGCTGAGTCCCATGATCGTTACCTGACGTGGCGGATGCCGGCGCGGCCGGCCTGCCTGAGGTATTTTAGAACCTCTGCGCGCGTCCGGCGGCGTCATCGCCGCCCCGGCCGTGGCGCACATCAACGGGAGTGCTCGTGAATCCGACTGAAACCGCCGAACCGCGCGGGGCGATCGAACTGTCCGTGCAGCGCACGCGCGGCGGCGCGGTCGTCACCGCGCACGACTACGTCGGCCAGGAATGGCCGGTCGCGCTCGTCTTCAACGGCATTTCGCATGCGGTGATGATGTGCACGCCGTGCGACCTCGACGCGTTCGCGGTCGGTTTCGCGATCTCGGAAGGGATCGTCGAGCGCGGCAGCGACATCAAGGACATCGAGGTGTTCCTGCATGCCGACGCGCCGATGCCGTATGCGGAAGTGCATCTGGAGGTCGTCCAGCAGGCGTTCGCCGCGCTGAAGGACCGGCGCCGCGCGCTCGCCGGCCGCACCGGCTGCGGCGTGTGCGGGATCGAAAGCATCGACCTGCTCGACCTCGCGCCCGAGCGCGTGCCCGATACCGGCTTTCTCGCGCGCCTCGCGCCCGACGCGCTGTCGCGCGCGGCGCATGCGCTGCCCGCGCACCAGGCGCTCACGCAACTCACCGGCGGCCTGCACGCGGCCGCATGGTGCGACGCAACAGGCGCGATCCGCACCGCGTTCGAGGACGTCGGCCGCCACAATGCGCTAGACAAGCTGATCGGCTCGCTCGTGCTGTCGCGCGCCGACACCGCCGACGGCTTCGTGTTCCTGTCGAGCCGCGCGAGCTACGAGCTGGTACGCAAGGCCGCGCGCGTCGGCATCCCGATGGTCGCGACCATTTCCGCGCCGTCGTCGCTCGCGATCGACATCGCGAAAGCGGCCGGCCTGCGGCTCGTCAGCTTCTGCCGCGAAACCGGCCACGTCGACTACGGCACCGCGTAAGTGCGCGGCGCCGCGCCGTCCGTCAGTCGAACTGACGGAAATCCGGCTTGCGCTTCTCGAAGAACGCCGTCATCGCCTCGCGCGCCTCCGGTGCGCGCAGCATCGCGGCGAAGTGGCCCGCCTCCTCGGTCATCCGCGCGGCCACGGTCACGCCGCCCGTATCCTTCAGCAGCGCCTTCGTCACGCGCAGCGACGACGCCGGCAGCGCCGCGAGTTTCGCGGCCTGCTTCGCGGCGAACGCGTCCAGTTCGGCCGCCGGCAGCACGCGGTTGACGATGCCGATCCGGTGCGCTTCGAGCGCATCGAACGCCTCGCCGAGCAGCAGCTTCTCGGCTGCGACCTGATGGCCGGCGAGGCGCGGCAGCAGCACGCTCGACGCGGCTTCCGGGCACAGCCCGAGCTGCGCGAACGGCAGCGAGAACGTCGCGGTGTCGGCCGCATAGACGAGGTCGCAGTGCAGCAGCATCGTCACGCCGACGCCGATCGCGATGCCCGGCACCGCCGCGACGACCGGCTTGCTCGCGCCGCTGATGCGCGCGAGAAACTGGAAGACCGACGCGTTCTCGTCCTTCGGCGGCGACTTCAGGAAATCCTCCAGATCGTTCCCCGCGCTGAAGTTGCCGTCGCTGCCGCGCAACAGGATCGCGCGGACCGCCTTGTCCTCCTGCGCGTCGGCCAGCGCATCGGCCATCGTCTGATACATCGCCGCCGTCAGCGCGTTCTTCTTCGCCGGGCGCGCGATCGTGATCGTCATCACGCCGTCGGCGCGTTCCACCAGGATATCCGTCACTACCGTCTCCTTTGACTGTCCTCTGTCGGAATGAAAAAGCGGTGCGCAAGCTCGTGGCTCGCGCACCGCCGTCGCTACCGTGCCGCCCCGCTTACAGGCGTTCGATGATGCCCGCGGCGCCCATGCCGGTGCCGACGCACATCGTCACCATCCCGTACTTCAGGTTGCGGCGGCGCAGGCCGTGCACGACGGTCGCCGCGCGGATCGCGCCGGTCGCGCCGAGCGGGTGGCCGAGCGCGATCGCGCCGCCGACCGGGTTGACCTTCGACGGGTCGAGGCCGAGATCGCGGATCACCGCCAGCGACTGCGCGGCGAACGCCTCGTTCAGCTCGATCCAGTCGAGATCGTCCTGCTTCAGGCCCGCGGCCTTCAGCGCGGCCGGAATCGCTTCCTTCGGGCCGATCCCCATGATTTCCGGCGGCACGCCGCGCACCGCGAAGCTCACGAAGCGCGCGAGCGGCGTCAGGTTGAATTCCTTGAGCACCTTCTCCGACACGACGAGCAGCGCGCCCGCGCCGTCCGACGTCTGCGAGCTGTTGCCGGCCGTGACCGAGCCCTTGTTCGCGAACACCGCGCGCAGCTTTGCGAGGCCTTCGATCGACGTATCGGCGCGCGGACCTTCGTCGAGCGCGATCTCGCGCGTCTTCACGTCGACTTCGCCGCTCGCGAGGTTCGGGAAGCGCTCGGTGATCGTGTACGGCGCGATCTCGTCGCCGAATTCGCCGGCCTGCTGCGCGGCGAGCGCCTTGCGGTGCGACTCGACCGAGAACGCGTCCTGGTCTTCGCGGCTCACCTTCCACTGCTCGGCGACGCGCTCTGCCGTCAGGCCCATTCCGTACGCGATGCCGAAGTCTTCGCTGCGATCGAAGATGTGCGGCGACATCGACGGCTTGTTGCCCATCATCGGCACCATGCTCATCGATTCGCAGCCGCCCGCGAGCAGCGCGTCCGACTCGCCGACGCGGATGCGATCGGCCGCCATCGCCAGCGCGGTGATGCCCGACGCGCAGAAGCGGTTGACCGTCACGCCGCCGACCGTCTGCGGCAGGCCCGCGAGCAGCGCGCCCATGCGCGCGACGTTCAGGCCCTGCTCCGCTTCCGGGATCGCGCAGCCGATGATCGCGTCCTCGATCAGCTTCGTGTCGAAGCCGGGCACCTGCGCGACCGTCGACTTGATCGCATGCACCAGCAGCTCGTCCGGCCGCGTGTTCTTGAAGACACCGCGCGGGGCCTTGCCGATCGGCGTGCGGCTGGCGGCGACGATGTATGCGTCTTGCAGTTGTTTGCTCATTTGAAACTCCTTGCCTTATCGCTCGCTCAGTTACGCACCGGCTTGCCGGTCTGCAACATGCCCATGATCCGTTCCTGCGTCTTCTGCGTGCCGAGCAGCTCGACGAACGCGCGACGCTCGAGCGCCAGCAGCCATTCCTCGTCGACCAGGCTGCCCGCCTCGACGTCGCCGCCGCACACCGCTTCGGCGATGCGGCTCGCGATCAGGTAGTCGTGGTCGCTGATGAAGCGGCCGTCGCGCATGTTGACGAGCTGCGCCTTGATCGTCGAGATCGCCGAGCGGCCCGCGACCGGCACGTCCTTCGCCTTCAGCGGCGCGCGGTAGCCGGTAGCGGCGAGGGCGCGCGCTTCCTTCTTCGCGACGTCGAGCAGCTCGAACACGTTGAAGACGATCGTGTCCGACGGCTTCACGTAGCCCATCGCGCGCGCATCGTGCGCCGACGACGATACCTTGGCCATCGCGGCGTTCTCGAACGACTTCGTGACGAACTTCAGGATGTCGGTGGTCGCGTTCGCGGCGGTGGCGGCGTCCGCCGCGCGCAGCGCCGCTTCCTTCAGGCCGCCGCCCGCCGGCACGAGGCCGACGCCCACTTCGACGAGGCCGATGTAGCTCTCGACGTGCACGACGCGCTTCGCGCTGTGCAGCATCAGCTCGCACCCGCCGCCGAGCGCGATGCCCGACACGGCCGCGACGACCGGCACGTTCGCGTACTTCACGCGCATCATGCCGTCCTGGAACTTCTTCACGAACGGCTCGATGCCCTTCGCGCCGCCCATCATGAACGCGGGCATCGCCTCCTCGAGGTTCGCGCCGGCCGAGAACGGGCCGCCCGGCGTGCCGAGCTTCAGCGAGGTCGGCTGCCAGATCACGACGCCCTGGTAGTCCTTCTCCGCGAGTTCGATCGCCTGCACGAGGCCGTCGATCACGCTCGGCCCGATGGTGTTCATCTTCGACTTGAACGACACGATCACGACGTCGTCCTCGCCCGCGCGGTCGTCGACCCAGGCGCGCACTGCGTCGGTCTCGAACAGCGTCTTGCCGTAGGTCTTCGGATCCGCGCCGGCTTCACCGAGCAGCGGCGCACGGAACACCTGCTTCCGATAGACGGCGAGGTCCGAACGCGGCACGAAGCGCTTCGACGCCGGCGCCCACGAGCCTTCGGCGGTGTGCACGCCGCCCTTCTCGGCGACCGCGCCTTCGAGTACCCACGACGGCAGCGGCACGTTCGCGAGCGCCTTGCCGGCCGCGATGTCTTCCTGCACCCACTCGGCGACCTGCTTCCAGCCGGCGGCCTGCCAGCCTTCGAACGGGCCTTCGTTCCAGCCGAAGCCCCAGCGGATCGCGAGGTCGACGTCGCGCGCGTTGTCGGCGATCGATTCGAGATGCACGCCGATGTAGTGGAACACGTCGCGGAAGATCGACCACAGGAATTGCGCGTGCGGATGGTTGGTCTCGCGCAGCAGCTTCAGGCGCTCGGCCGGCGGACGCTTCAGGATGCGCGCGACGGTCTCGTCGGCCTTCGCGCCCGCATCGACGTAGCTACCCGTCTTCGCGTCGAGCACCTTGATCGCCTTGCCTTCCTTCTTGTAGAAGCCGCCGCCCGTCTTCTGGCCGAGCGCGCCCTGCTTCACCAGCTCGGCGAGCACGGCGGGCGTCTGGTAGACCGGGAAGAACGGATCGTCGGCGAGGTTGTCCTGCATCGTCTTGATCACGTGCGCCATCGTGTCGAGGCCGACCACGTCCGCGGTGCGGAACGTCGCCGACTTCGCGCGGCCGAGGCGGCTGCCGGTCAGGTCGTCGACTTCGTCGAAGCGCAGCCCGAACTTGCCGGCCTCGGCGATCACCGCGAGGATCGAGAAGATGCCGACGCGGTTCGCGATGAAGTTCGGCGTGTCCTTCGCGCGCACCACGCCCTTGCCGACGACGCTCGTGAGGAACGTCTCGAGCTGGTCGAGGATTTCCGGACGCGTGTGCGCGGTCGGGATCAGCTCGACGAGGTGCATGTAGCGCGGCGGGTTGAAGAAGTGCACGCCGCAGAAGCGCGCCTTCAGCTCGTCGGAGAAACCTTCGGACAGCTTGGTGATCGACAGGCCCGACGTGTTGGTCGCGAAGATCGCGTTCGGCGCGATGTGCGGCGCGACCTTCTTGTACAGGTCGTGCTTCCAGTCCATCCGCTCGGCGATCGCCTCGATCACGACGTCGCACTCGGCGAGCTTCGCGATGTCGTCCTCGTAGTTCGCGGCCTCGAGGTATTTCGCGTCTTCCTTCACGCCGAACGGCGCGGGCGACAGCTTCTTCAGGTTCTCGATCGCCTTCAGCGCGATCGCATTCTTCGGGCCTTCCTTGGCCGGCAGGTCGAACAGCAGCACGGGCACGCGCGCATTGACGAGATGCGCGGCGATCTGCGCGCCCATCACGCCGGCGCCCAGCACGGCGACCTTGCGAATCAGGAAATTGCTCACGGGATGTCTCCGGATAATGTCGTGCAGCGCGGATTGGGTGGGCTGCACGGCGAAGTGAGTACCAGGAACCGTTGCGTTCGGGCGGCGCGCTCGCGCCCCGCCCGGACTCGCGTCAGAACAGCGATTCGTCGACTTCCATCAGCGTCTTCGAACCGGCGCGCGCGGCGCGGATCGTCGCGGCCGTTTCCGGCAGCAGGCGCGCGAAGTAGAAGCGCGCCGTCGCGAGCTTCGACTTGTAGAACGGATCACCCGACGCTTCGTTGTCGAGCGCGAGGCGCGCCATGCGGGCCCAGAAGTACGAGAACACCAGGTGGCCGACGGTGCGCAGGTACGGCACGGCGGCGGCGCCGACTTCGTCCGGGTTCTGCATCGCCTTCATGCCGATTTCCATCGTCAGCTTCTGCACCTTCTCGCCGATGTCCGCGAGCGGGTTGATGAACTCGGCCATCTCCGGCTTCACGCCTTCGGCTTCCGCGAATTCCGTGACGAGCTTGCCGAACTTCTTCAGCTTCGCGCCCATGTCGCCGAGCACCTTGCGGCCGAGCAGGTCGAGCGACTGGATCGAGTTCGTGCCTTCGTAGATCATGTTGATCCGCGCGTCGCGCACGTACTGCTCCATCCCCCACTCGGAGATGAAGCCGTGGCCGCCGTAGATCTGCATCGCGTGGTTGGTCGACTCGAACGCGTTGTCGGTCAGGAACGCCTTGATGATCGGCGTGAGCAGCGCGACGAGGTCGGCCGCTTCCTTGCGCACCGCTTCGTCGGCGTGCGACAGCTCCTTGTCGATCTGCAGCGCGGACCAGTACGTGAACGCGCGCGCGCCTTCCGCGTACGCCTTCTGCGTGAGCAGCATGCGGCGCACGTCCGGGTGCACGATGATCGGGTCGGCCGGCTTGTCCGGCGCCTTCGGGCCCGTCAGCGAGCGCATCTGCAGACGCTCCTTCGCATACGCGAGCGAGTTCTGGTACGCGACTTCGGTGAGGCCGAGGCCCTGCATGCCGACGCCCAGGCGCGCGGCGTTCATCATCACGAACATCGCGTTGAGGCCCTTGTTCGGCTCGCCGACCATCCAGCCCTTCGCGTTGTCGAGGTTCATCACGCAGGTCGAGTTGCCGTGGATGCCCATCTTGTGCTCGATCGAGCCGCACTTGATGCCGTTGCGCTCGCCCGGCTCGCCGGCCGCATCGGGGATGAACTTCGGCACGATGAACAGCGAGATCCCCTTCGTGCCCTGCGGCGCGTCCGGCAGGCGCGCGAGCACGAGGTGGATGATGTTCTTCGACATGTCGTGCTCGCCGCTCGAGATGAAGATCTTCGTGCCGCTGATCGAGTACGAGCCGTCGCCGTTCGGCTCGGCCTTGGTGCGCAGGATGCCGAGGTCGGTGCCGCAGTGCGGCTCGGTCAGGCACATCGTGCCCGTCCATTCGCCCGACACGAGCTTCGGCAGATACTGCTGCTGGAGTTCCGGCGCGCCGTGCGCGTGCAGGCATTCGTAGGCGCCGTGCGACAGGCCCGGATACATCGTCCAGGCCTGGTTCGCCGAGTTCAGCATTTCGTACAGCGCGTTGTTCACGAACGCGGGCAGGCCCTGGCCGCCGTAGTCCGGATCGCAGCCGAGCGCCGGCCAGCCGGCCTCGACGTACTGCCGATACGCTTCCTTGAAGCCGGTCGGCGTCTTCACGACGCCGTCGCCTTCATACGTGCAGCCTTCGCGGTCGCCGACCTGGTTCAGCGGAAACAGCACCTCGGCGCAGAACTTGCCCGCCTCTTCGAGGACCTGGTTGATCGTGTCGGCGTCGAGATCCGCATGCTTGGGCATTTGCTTGAGCTCGGCTTCGACGTTCAGAAGCTCGTGCAACACGAATTGCATGTCGCGCAGCGGCGCGGCGTACTGTCCCATGACTCTCTCCAAAGGTGGGCAATCGGCTCAAGCTCCAGGCGGGCGGATCACGCGCCGCTAACGGCTCTCGCTCTGATACGAAACAATCGTCTTTTCCAGCGCGGCCCACGTGAGGCGCACCGCATCCGGCGAATGCAGGAAGCGCGCGTCGTGATGCAGGCCGAGCGTGAAGCTGTACAACTCGAAGAGCATCAGGTCCGGATCGGTATCCGCACGCAGATGCCCCTCTTTCATCGCCTGCGAAATGGCGCGCAGCAACGCGGCACGCCAGGCGGTCACGCTCGCGATCAACTGCTCGCGCACGGGACTGTCCGGCCGGTCGTCGTACTCGACGGCGCCGCTGATGTAGATGCACCCGGTCGTCACCTCCTGGATGCGCTTCTCGATCCAGCGCGCCAGCATCGCCCGCAGGCGCGGCAGACCGCGCGGCTCGCGCAGACTCGGAAAGAACACCTCGTTTTCGAAACGATGGTGGTACTCGCGGACGACCTCGACCTGCAGGTCCTCGCGCGATCCGAAGTGCGCGAACACGCCGCTCTTGCTCATCTGCATCCGTTCGGCCAGCAGGCCGATCGTCAGCCCCTCCAGCCCGTCACGGCTGGCGAGGTCCAAAGCAGCTTCGAGTATCGCGGCACGCGTCTGTTCGCCTTTTCGCATAGCTTTTTCTGTCACCGTTCGGGGGTTCAAATAAAATCGAACGGCCGTACTATTATTGGGTGCGACCGCCCGCGGAAACAAGGAAATTATTAGAAACCGGTGTCTAACCGAGCCGCTATTTTGCGCGATTCCGGCGGCGCCGGAGCGGCTTTTCCGCACGAACGTGCGGTCTTTTTTGAAGTGTGCGCTTAATCGTAGCTGCCGACCGTCAGCGCCTTCATCACGATGCGGTATGTCGTGTACGCGAGCCAGTTCAGGATACGCTCGCCGAGCGGGCGCGCCGCATAGAGTGCGGGGTCGATTTCGCGGCCGTCCTCGAACGCCGCCGCGATCGCGTCGCGCAGCTCGTTCGTGATCGCGTCGTAGCGCACGAGCACGACATTGGCCTCATTGTTCAGCATCAGGCTCAATGCGTCCAGATTCGACGAGCCGACCGTCGCCCAATTATCGTCGATCACGGCCACCTTGCCGTGCAGCATCGTCTTGTCGTATTCGGCCACGCGCACGCCCGCGCGCAGCAGAGCGCGATACAGGAACGGCACGGCCGTATCGAGCGCCGCGAATTCCTTGCGGCCGATCAGGATGCGCACGTCGACGCCGCGCCGCGCGGCGCCGGTCAACGCGCGGCGCAGCTTGCGGCCCGGCATGAAGTACGGGTTCGCGAGCAGGATCCGCTGGCGCGCGCGGCCGATCGCCGCGAGATACGCCTTCTCGATCGTGCGGCGGTTGACGACGTTGTCGCGCGCGACGAACGCGACGCTCGGCTCGGTCACGACGCGCAGCGCGCCGGCCTTGATCCACCGATGGCTGCGCATCCAGCGCCGGAACATCTCGGGGAAGGCTTCGCCGCCGTGCAGCCCGGCCGCGTACTGCGCATACGGCTTGTGGCCGAACAGGATCCGGTGCCACTGCAGTTCGAACGCGGCGCGCACGTCCGACACGACGGGCCCCGTCATCTCGACCGCGAAATCCCAGCGCGGGTGCGGCAGTGTCGTGCCGTTCTGCGCGTAGTCGTCGACGATGTTGATGCCGCCGCAGAACGCGGCGTCGCGATCGATCACCGCGAGCTTGCGGTGCGTGCGCGAGAAACCGAAGCGTCCGAACAGGTAGCGGTTGTAGATGCAGTGCTCGATGCCGGCGTCCGCCCACGCGTCGAACAGCGGCGTGCGCGCGGTGCCGACGCCGTCGGTGATCACGCGCACGCGCACGCCGCGCTGCGCGGCGCGGATCAGCGCGTCCGACACCGGGCGGCCCGCCGCGTCGTCGCAGAAAATGTAGGTTTCGAGCATCACCTGCTCGCGCGCGGCATCGATGCGGTCGATCAGCGCGGGGAAGAATTCGCCGCCGCCCTCGCACAGCCGCACCGTGTTGCCGGTCGTGAAGGCGAGCCTCGACGCGGAACCGCGCTCCTGCAGGAACATCTGCCGCAACTGCGCAAAACGCTTGCGGGCCTCCGCCGTCATGCGGACGCGCCGTGTTGCGCGAGCGCCGCGCGCACGGGCAGCTGCAGGATCGCTTCGGCGTTCGACGGCGAGAAGCAGCGCGCGGCGGCGTCGCGATACGGCAGCCACGCGTAGTCGACATGTTCGCGCGGCGACAGCGTCACGTCGACGCGGCGCGGCACGCACAGGCCGAACCAGTGCTCGGTGTTGCGCGTAACGCCCGGCGCATAGCGGTGCAGGTATTGCGGGTAGATCGTGTATTCGATCCGGTGGTGCCAGTCGACCAGCGCGTCGCGCGGCACCTCCGGCGTACCGACCGCGATGCCGGTCTCCTCGGCCACCTCGCGCGCGGCGGTGACCGCCAGCGGCTCGTCGGGCGTGTCCTTCGACCCCGTCACCGATTGCCAGAATTCGGTCTGGTCGGCGCGCTTGATCACCAGCACGTCGAGCTCCGGGGTGTAGATCACGACGAGAACGGATTCGGGGATTTTCGGCGGCTTCGTCATCTTTGTTTCATACGGCGGGGCCGCGCCGGGCGCTCACGTCCCGAACGTGCGGCAAGTGCTGCGACTGTACCGCAAAAAGCGAAAAAGGCGCATCGCGGCGCCTTTTTCTTCGAGCGATGTGCGCGTTGCCGCGCACACCGCGATGCACGCACGCGCGTTACGCCTTCGGCTGCTCCGGCTGGCGCAGGCGGATGTGCAGTTCGCGCAGCTGACGCTCGTCGACCGGACTCGGCGCCTGCGTGAGCAGATCCTGCGCACGTTGCGTCTTCGGGAACGCGATCACGTCGCGGATCGAATCGGCGCCGGCCATCATCGTGACGATGCGGTCGAGGCCGAACGCGATACCGCCGTGCGGCGGCGCGCCGTACTGCAGCGCGTCGAGCAGGAAGCCGAACTTCGCCTGTGCTTCTTCCGCGCCGATCTTCAGCGCGCGGAACACCTTGCTCTGCACTTCCTCGCGGTGGATACGCACCGAGCCGCCGCCGATTTCCCAGCCGTTCAGCACCATGTCGTATGCCTTCGCGAGGCAGCGGCCCGGGTCGGTCTCGAGGTACTCGAGGTGCTCGTCCTTCGGGCTCGTGAACGGGTGGTGCGCGGCGACGTAGCGTGCGTCTTCGTCGTCGTATTCGAACATCGGGAAATCGACGACCCACAGCGGCTTCCAGCCCGCTTCGACGAGGCCGTTCGCCTTGCCGAATTCGGAATGGCCGATCTTCAGGCGCAGCGCGCCGAGGCTGTCGTTGACGACCTTCGCGCGGTCGGCCGCGAAGAAGATGATGTCGCCGTCTTCAGCGCCGGTGCGCTCGAGGATCGCCGCGATCGACGCGTCGTGCAGGTTCTTGACGATCGGGCTTTGCAGGCCGTCGCGGCCCTTCGCCTTCTCGTTGACCTTGATCCACGCGAGGCCCTTCGCGCCGTAGATGCGCACGAATTCCGTGTAGCCGTCGATGTCGCCGCGCGACAGCTCGGCGCCCTTCGGCACGCGCAGCGCCGCGACGCGGCCGTCCTTCGCGTTGGCCGGCGTGCTGAACACCTTGAAGTCGACGTCCTTCATCGCGTCGGTCAGCTCGGTGAATTCGAGCTTCACGCGCAGGTCCGGCTTGTCCGAGCCGAAACGCGCCATCGCTTCCGAGTACGGCATCACCGGGAATTTCTCGTCGAGGGCGACGTCGATCGTCGTCTTGAAGATGTGACGGATCATGTCCTCGAACAGGTCGCGGATTTCCTGTTCGCCGAGGAACGACGTCTCGCAGTCGATCTGCGTGAATTCCGGCTGGCGGTCGGCACGCAGGTCTTCGTCGCGGAAGCACTTGGTGATCTGGTAGTAGCGGTCGAAGTTCGCGACCATCAGCAGCTGCTTGAACAGCTGCGGCGACTGCGGCAGCGCGAAGAACTGGCCCGCGTTCACGCGGGACGGCACCAGGTAGTCGCGCGCGCCTTCCGGCGTGCTCTTCGTCAGCATCGGCGTTTCGATGTCGATGAAGCCCTGCTCGTCGAGGTACTTGCGTGCCTCGATCGCGACGCGGTAGCGCAGGCGCAGGTTGTGCTGCATCTGCGGACGGCGCAGGTCGAGCACGCGGTGCGTGAGGCGCGTCGTTTCCGACAGGTTGTCGTCGTCGAGCTGGAACGGCGGCGTGATCGACGCGTTCAGCACGTTCAGCTCGTGGCACAGCACCTCGATCTTGCCGCTCTTCAGGCCCGCGTTGACCGTGCCTTCCGGACGGTTGCGCACGAGACCCTTCACCTGCACGCAGAACTCGTTGCGCACGCCTTCGGCGGTCGCGAACATTTCCGCGCGATCCGGGTCGCACACGACCTGCACCAGGCCTTCACGATCGCGCAGGTCGATGAAGATCACACCGCCGTGATCGCGGCGGCGCTGCACCCAGCCGCACAGCGACACGGTTTGGCCCAGCAGGTGTTCGGTCACGAGACCGCAGTATTCAGTACGCATCGACATGATGTTTGCTTTCGTTCGGTTTGATCAACGGGCGCCGCAACGCGCGGCCCGGGCGATGATTCTTGGCTTACAGCGGCGGCTCGACGGGGCGGCGGGCGGGCGCCGGAACCGGCGCCGGAGGCGCCACGACGCCCATCGAGACGATGTACTTGAGCGCGGCATCGACCGACATGTCGAGTTCGATGACTTCGCTCTTCGGCAGCATCAGGAAGAAGCCCGACGTCGGGTTCGGCGTCGTGGGCACGTACACGCTCACGTACTCTTCCGTCAGATGGTTGACCACGTCGCCGCCGGGCGCGCCGGTCAGAAACGCGATCGTATACGAGCCGCGACGCGGGTATTCGATCAGCAGCGCCTTGCGGAACGCGTTGCCGCTGCTCGACAGCAGCGTGTCCGACACCTGCTTGACGCTCGTGTAGATCGGCCCGACGACCGGGATGTGACGCACCACCGCGTTCCACCACGTGACGAGCTTCTGGCCGATGAAGTTCTGCGTGGCCAGCCCGACGACGAAGATGAACGCGAGTGTCAGCACCGCGCCGATGCCCGGCAGGTGGAAGCCGAGCATCCGCTCCGGCTGCCACGATTCGGGCAGCAGCAGCAGCGTCTGGTCCATCGTGCCGATGATGAGGCCGAGCACCCACAGCGTAATCGCGAGCGGGACGAGAACCAGCAGGCCGGTCAGAAACACCGATTTCAGGGTCGTCTTTTTCATCATCTGCCGTCAATGGACCGCGCCGGCGGCGCGAAATGGGCGCGGCCCGGTGGGGCCGCGACTGTCAACTGCTGGCGGCGGCGGGCGCCGCGGCCGGTGCCGGCGCGGCGCTCGACGGTGCAGCGGCGCCCGACGCAACGGCGCCCGACCCATCCTCATCCGCTTCGGCGGCGGTCTCCGTCAGGTCGGCGCTCGCGCCGAACACGGACGAGAACACGTCCGGCAGCCCGCCTTCGCCGGCGGCATACGGATTGGCGCTCATGCGCGCAGGCGCCGCGGCGGGCCGCGCCACGATGCCCGGCACCGCGGCGGCCGGCACGGACTCCGGCGTGCGCAGCGCGACACGCGGTCGTGCAGCGGCGGCCGGCGGCGCGACCGCGGCCAGTTCGGCGTCGGCGAGTGCGACGATTTCGACGCTGCCGTCATCGAGCGTGCGGTTCGACAGCACGACGGCGTCGGCGCCGAGTGCCTCGCGCACCAGACGAAGCGCGTCGCGGCTCGTCGCGCCGGTGAATTTGCGAATGTTCAAGCGGAACCCCCGATGACGTTAACAACCTTGATCGTGCGTGTGTCCGGCACTTCGGCGTACGACAGCACTTTCAATTGCGGCAGGCTGCGGCGCAGGAAGCGCGCGAGCATCGCGCGCAACGCGTGCTGCACGAGCAGCACGGGCGGCAGCCCGAGATTCTGTTGACGCAGCATCGCCTGTTGCGTGCCGGTCAGAAGCGTGTGCGCGAGGCCGGGCTCGAGGCCCGGGTTCGCGCCGGTGGCAAGCGCCTGCGACAGCACGCGCTCGAGATTCGCGTCGAGCCCCATCACCTGCATCTCGCCCGCGCCCGGATACCACTGCTGCGTGATCGCGCGGCCGAGCGCGAGCCGCACGGCGGCCGTGATCTCGTACGCGTCGCCGCGCCCCGCATGCTCGGAGACGGCCTCGAGGATCGTGCGCATGTCGCGGATCGGCACGCCTTCCTCGAGCAGGTTCTGCAGCACCTTCTGCAGCGTCGTCAGCGAGATCGTCTTCGGCACGAGGTCCTCGACGAGCGACGGCGCGTCCTTGCCGGTGCGCTCGACGAGCGCCTGCACTTCCTGGCGGCCGAGCAGCTCGGCCGCGTGCTGGACGACCAGATGGTTCAGGTGCGTCGCGACGACCGTGCTCGCGTCGACCACCGTGTAGCCGTACACCTGCGCCTGTTCGCGCATCGCGACGTCGATCCACACGGCGGGCAGCCCGAACGCCGGATCCTGCGTGACGGCGCCCGGCAGCGCGGCCGTCACCTGGCCGGGATTGATCGCGAGCCACTGGCCCGGGAACACTTCGCCGGTGCCGATCTCGACGCCCTTCAGCGCGATCCGGTACGCGTTCGGCCGCAGCTCGAGGTTGTCGCGGATATGAATCACCGGCGGCAGGAAGCCGATTTCCTGCGCGAATTTCTTGCGGATGCTCTTGATGCGCTTCAGCAGCTCGCCGTCGCTGTTCTTGTCGACCAGCGGAATCAGCCGGTAGCCGACTTCGAGGCCGAGCGGGTCGATCAGCTGCACGTCGTCCCAGGTCGCCTCGTGGCTGTCGGCCGACAGCGCGGCGGGCGGCGCGATCTCGGTCACGTCGCCGGCCGCCTTGCGGGCCGCCGCGCGCTTCGTCTGCGTGCGGGCCAGCCAGATCGCGCCGCCGCCGAGCAGCAGGAACGCGAAGTGCGGCATGCCGGGAATCAGCCCCATCAGCACGATGATCGCGCCGGTGATCGTCAGCACGCGCGGGTTGGTGAACAGCTGGCCGGTGATCTGCGTGCCGATGTCCTCGTCGGTCGCGACGCGCGACACGATCACGCCGGCGGCGGTCGAGATCACGAGCGACGGGATCTGCGCGACGAGGCCGTCGCCGATCGTCAGCAGCGTGTAGTTGGTGCCCGCCGCTGCGAACGTCATGTCGTGCTGGATCATGCCGACGATCAGGCCGCCGATCACGTTGATCGCCATGATGATCAGGCCCGCGATCGCGTCGCCGCGCACGAACTTCGACGCGCCGTCCATCGACCCGTAGAACTCCGCCTCCTGCGCGACGGCCTGGCGGCGCTTTCTCGCCTGCTCCTCGTTGATCAGGCCCGCGTTCAGGTCGGCGTCGATCGCCATCTGCTTGCCCGGCATCGCGTCGAGCGTGAAGCGCGCGGACACTTCGGCGATCCGTCCCGCGCCCTTCGTGATCACCATGAAGTTGATGATCATCAGGATCACGAACACGACGATGCCGACCGCGAAGTTGCCGCCGACCAGGAAGTGGCCGAACGCCTCGATCACCTGCCCGGCCGCGTCGGGGCCGGTGTGGCCTTCGAGCAGCACGACGCGCGTCGACGCGACGTTCAGCGACAGGCGCAGCAGCGTCGAGAACAGCAGCACGCTCGGGAACGCCGCGAAGTCGAGCGGCTTCATCGTGTACATGCTGACGAGCAGCACCATCACGGACAGCGCGATGTTGAACGTGAACAGCAGATCCAGCAGCACCGGCGGCAGCGGCAGGATCATCATCCCGAGGATCATGCAGATCAGGATCGGACCCGCGAGCGCGCGCAGGTTGGTGCCCGCCAGCAGGTTCGGGCGCTTCGCGAACAGGCTCGGCGTGCTCATGCCGCCTCCCCGAGCGAACTAATACGGGCGCGGGTGCTGGTCATCGTGCACCTCCGAGCGCGTCCTGCGCTTCCTCGCGCTCGTCGTCGGCAGGCACCGACGCACCCTTGTCGAGATCGGCCGGCACGTCGAGATCGACCGGCACCGCGGGGAACGCGCCGCCTTCCGAGCGGAAGCGCTTCAGCTGGTACACCCACGCGAGCACTTCGGCGACGGCCGCGTACAGCGAGCCGGGAATCTCGCGTTCGAGTTCGACGTTGTGGTAGAGCGCCCGCGCGAGCGGCGGCGCTTCGAGCAGCGGCACGTTGTGTTCGGCCGCGAGTTCGCGGATCCGGGCGGCGACGAGGTTCACGCCCTTCGCGACGACCTTCGGCGCGCGCATCTCGCCGTCCGTGTACTGCAGCGCGACCGCGAAGTGCGTCGGGTTCGTGACGACCACGTCGGCCTTCGGCACGGCCGCCATCATCCGGCGGCGCGCGATCGCGCGCTGCTGCTGGCGGATGCGCCCCTTCACGTGCGGATCGCCCTCGTTCTCGCGATGTTCGCGCTTCACTTCTTCCTTCGTCATGCGCAGCTTCTTGTTGTACTGCCAGAGTTGATACGGCACGTCGAGCCCGGCGACCACCAGCATCCCGGCGACCGTCGTGCCGCAGCACACGGCGACCAGGTGCAGCGCATCGACGAGCGCCGCGTCGAGCGGCTGGATCGCGAGGCCGAGCAGTTCGTCCTTGCTGCGCCAGATCGCGATGCCGCCGATCCCGCCGACGACGAGCGTCTTCGCGATCGACATCCCGAGCTGGATCGGCCCCTGGATCGAGAAGATCCGGCCGAGGCCCGAGATCGGGTTCAGCCGGTCGAACTTCAGCTCGAAGGTCTTCTGCGAGATCAGCCAGCCGCCGAGCGCCATCGGCGCGAGCAGCGCCGCCAGCCCGGTCAGCGCGAGGATCGGCAGCAGCGCGGCGAAGCCTTCGAGGCTCGCGCTGCCGGCTGCCGACAGCATCCGGTGCGTATCGAACGCGGTCGCGCGGTCGAACGAGAACGCGCCGCGCAGCATCGTCTGCAGATGCGCGCCCGACGGGCCCGCGAGCAGCCATGCGCCGTAGAACCCGGCCGCGAGCAGCGCGAACGAAGCCAGCTCGCGCGAACGCGCGACCTGCCCCTCCTCGCGCGCCTTCTCGCGGCGTCTCGGAGTGGCGGCTTCGGTTCTGTCGAGATCGCTCTCGTCTGCCACGGTGCCTCCAGTCGGGTACGGCGGAATGCCGCTTTCCAGTGACACCGATTATTCATGGAGGCGTCAAACGCCGATCGGTCGAGCAAAGCCGGGAAAGGGGGGTATTTCGGGGAATCGGGCGGCCCGGTGCGGGCCCGCCGACGGCGGGAAACGCGCGGGTGCGCGTCACGCGCGGCGGCGGCGCCCGTGAATGAAAAAAGGGGGCGATTCGATCGCCCCCCTTGCCGCTTGCTGCAAGTCGTGTCTCGCTCAGAACGCGACGTAAGGCGCCGCGCCGCCCATCGACGTGCGATCCATCCCGAAGTAGATCGTCTTGCCGTAGAAGTGCGGCAGGCCGAGATCCAGCCATGACGACGGGTTCGTCGTCGGCGTCGAGCTCATCGGCCCCGCGATGTCGTCGAACGCAAACGTCGACGAGTTCGAGAACAACGCATCCGCGTTCGCCACCGGCATCGACACGTTGCCGGTCGTGCCGTTCTGGCCGGCCAGCGTCGCCGTATAGGTGACGGTCGACGACGGGCAGTAGAAGTCCCGGTTGGTCGTACAGATCGTCTGCGAATCGTCGAAGAAGTACGCATTGGAGCCCGTATCGAAGAACGCGCCGCCGCCGTTCGCCGTCAGCAGCGAGCGCCCCTGGAACGTCGCATCGACGTCGCCCGCCGTCGTCGAAGTCAGCACGGTCGACGCGCCGAGCGCGTTGTTGCTCTGCGTGCCGATCCCGAAGATCAGCTGGCCCGTCGCACTCGCCTGCCCGCTGCTCGAAATGGCCGGCATCTTCACGATCACGCCGTTGTTGTCGTTCGCGAAACGATGAACCGGATTGGCCACTACCTGCGATTGCGACACCAGCGTCGTCGCGCAGCTCGAATTGCCGTTCGGACAGGCGTAGTAGTTGCTGTAGGTCGCCGACGACGCGGTCGTGCAACTGGTGCCGCAGTCGTACGGCGCCGGTCCGACGCCGAGGATCCCGTTCGCGCCGAGCGCGCTCGCCGTGTTGGCCGACGCGCGATTTCCTGCGCACGAATTCGGCACGTTGGCCGTGTCGAGATCGCCGATGATCTGCACCGGCAGCGAACTCGCCTGCTCGCTGCCGATCGTCAGGTCGACGGTGCGCACCGACCCCCACGTATAGCTCGACACGAACATCCCGCACTCGGCCAGCGGCGCGCCGCCGCTGGTCGACTGCGGCAATGCGCTGAGGACGCCCGACACCGCGGAACCGACGAGCCGCAGCCCGTACGACGCGGTATCGACGAGCACGTTGTCGACGACCTGGCAGTTCGACGTGCCCGGCGCGCAGATCGTCACGCTGACGGTCGGAATATTGATGACGTTCGACACGCCGGTGCCGACCGTGATGGTGGCCGTGTTGGCGGTATTGCCCGACGCGCCGCTGCCGCTGCCATTACCCGAACCGGAACCGCTGCCGGCGCTGTTGCCGCCGCCGCTGCCGCCGTCTCCGCCGCCGCATGCCGTCACGACCAGGGCCGTCGCGGCCGCGAGACTCAGCACGCCGAGCCAGCGCATGAATGTACGAGGAATTCGCAAGATCGCTCTCCCGCTGTCACTGGATGTCGTTGCCGGTCAGCCCGGCAGGCAGCGCCGTCGGCAGCCACGCCTGCCCCGAGAAGGCGCCCATGTGGCCCCCTGTCCGGATCACGAGGTCGCTCGTGCCGACGGACACGGGCGCGCGCCAGCCGCGCGCCGCGTGCGCGGCTTCAACGCCGGCGGTGTACTGTGGGAAATAGCTGCCGAGCAGCGAGGCGAGGTCGGGCATCGTCGGTCCGTGCCATGCGAGGCCGAACACGGTGCCGGACGCCGACGTGTACTCGTGGATGACGGTGCCCGATCCGAGCGTGATCTCGCGCACCGTATAGGCGGCCGCGCTCGCCTGCGCGCCGCCGGCCGAGCGCATGGCGCGCTGCGTCGCGCGCACCGTGGCGGCCGGATCGTTCGCCGGCGGCGACATCGGCGCGCCGCCCAGTTCCGCGTGCGCGTGGACCGCCCACAGCACGCTCGTTGCCGCCGCCGCACGTGCGGCGCTCCAGCCCAAACGTTTCAGCTTCACGTTCCCCCCCAAGGGACTCGCCCGATGCAGGCGCCCGCGCCGGCCATCGCGAAAGTCGTATGAATGACGTTTTGTTGCCGCTGACGCGTAGTATGCCTGCTGACTGTGACGGCGTGTCAATTCGGCCGGCGAAGCGAGGTCCGGCTGGGCCGGACGGTACGCGCAACGGGCGCCGGGGGGCGGGGCGCCCGCTGCGCGCGTGTCAGAAGCCGAGGCTTGCAAGCAGGTCGTCGACCTGCGCCTGGTCCTGGACGACGTCGGACCGGCCTTCCGGCGCGATCTGCGGCCCGTTCAACAGCGATTCGGGGCTGCCGGTCGCGCTCGTCTGCTCGGCCTCCAGCGCGAGTGCGGCCGCGGTCGCCGCGAACTGCTCGCGCCGTTCCGGCGCGATATTCTCGACCAGCACAGTCAGCAGCTGCTGCTCGATCAGGTAGACCATGTCCATGATCTTCTTGATCACCTGCCCGGTCAGGTCCTGGAAATCCTGCGCGAGCATGATCTCGAGCAGCTGCGCGTTGGTTGCCGCGGTCGCGTCCGGCAGCGCGTGCAGGAACGCGCGCGTGTCGTCCATCAGCTCGCGCACTTCCGCATGCTCGATCGGCGCCGCGTACCACTGCGTCCAGCGCCCGTCGAGCGCCTCGGCCTCGTTCTGGATGCGCTCCTGCACCGGCTTCGCGATCTCGATCGCGTTGAGCACGCGCTCGGCGGCCTGCTCGGTCATCGTCGCGACGTAGCGCAGCCGGTCGCGCGCGTCCGGCACGGCTTCCGCCGCGCGCTCGACGTGCTTGTCGAGCCCGAGCTCGCGCATCGAATCGCGCAGCGTGCGCGTCACCTGGCCGATGCGCGCGAGGATGCGGTCGCTCGCGAGATCGGCGCCTTCGGGCTGGCCGTCGGGGGGAAACCCGGCGCCGGCCAGCGCGGCATGGATCGGCTCGTTCACGTCAGCTCCCGGCCTTCGCCATCTTGTCGATGATCTTGTTCAGCTTCTCGTCGAGCGTCGCGGCCGTGAACGGTTTCACGACATAGCCGCTCGCGCCGGCCTGCGCGGCCGCGATGATGTTCTCCTTCTTCGACTCGGCCGTGACCATCAGCACCGGCAGGTGCGTGAGCGTCGCGTCCGCGCGGATTTCCTTCAGCATCGCGAGACCGTCGAGGTTCGGCATGTTCCAGTCCGAGATCACGAAATCGTAGCCGCCGCCGCGCAGCCGCGCGAGACCGGTCAGGCCGTCCTCCGCTTCGTCGACGTTCGAGTAGCCCAGTTCCTTGAGCAGGTTGCGGACGATCCGGCGCATCGTCGGGAAATCGTCCACCACCAGGATTTTCATGCTCTTGTCCATCGTCGTTCCTTTCCAGATTCGTTTCCGTCGAGGCGCGCCACGTCGGTCGCGCCCCGCCACAT
The DNA here is from genome assembly GCF_902499075.1 of Burkholderia pseudomultivorans. Taxonomy (GTDB): domain Bacteria; phylum Pseudomonadota; class Gammaproteobacteria; order Burkholderiales; family Burkholderiaceae; genus Burkholderia; species Burkholderia pseudomultivorans. Next base: position 33,127 of record NZ_CABVPP010000069.1, read on the forward strand.
CTCGTTAAACGCGCTGCACGCGGTCGCCCATCGTTGCGAGCCGCGCCATCACGCGCCGGCTCATTTCGGCGAGCGGCGCGATCTCGTCCGCGCCGCCGAGCGCGATCGCCTCGCGCGGCATCCCGAACACGATGCAGCTCGCCTCGTCCTGCGCGAACGTGTGTGCGCCCGCGCGTTTCATGTCCAGCAGCCCGGCTGCGCCGTCGCGGCCCATCCCGGTCAGGATCACGCCGATCGCGTTCTTGCCTGCGTGCGTCGCCGCCGAGCGGAACAGCACGTCGACCGACGGCCGGTGACGGTTCACCGGCGGCTCGTCCGACAGTTGCGCGATGTAGTTCGCGCCGCTTCTCGCGAGCAGCAGGTGCGCGTGGCCCGGCGCGATGTACGCGTGGCCCGGCAGCACGCGCTCGCCGTGCTCGGCTTCCTTCACCGCGATCCGGCACAGGCCGTTCAGCCGCTGCGCGAACGACTTCGTGAAGCCGGGCGGCATGTGCTGCGCGATCAGCACGGCCGGCGCGTCCGGCGGCAGCGGCGTCAGCACCTCGCGGATCGCCTCGGTGCCGCCCGTCGACGCACCGATGATGATCAGCTTCTCGGTACTGACGAGCGGGTTGTTGATCATCGGCGCGGCCGGGTGGCCCGCCGCGGCGCGCGCGGCGGCCTGCGGCTGCGGCGCCTGGCGCACGCGGGCGCGCGACGCCGCGCGGATCTTGTCGGCGAGCTTTTCCGCGTAGTCGAGCATCCCGTCGCGGATCCCGACGCGCGGCTTCGTGACGAAATCCACCGCGCCGAGCTCCAGCGCGCGCAGCGTGATCTCCGAGCCGCGCTCGGTCAGCGACGACACCATCACGACCGGCATCGGCCGCAGGCGCATCAGCTTCTCGAGGAAGTCGAGCCCGTCCATGCGCGGCATCTCGACGTCCAGCGTCAGCACGTCGGGGTTGTGCTGCTTGATGAGCTCGCGCGCGACCAGCGGATCGGGCGCGGTCGCGCACACCGTCATGTCGGGCTGGCCGTTGATGATCTCGGTCATCAGGCTGCGGATCAGCGCCGAGTCGTCGACGCACAACACTTTGATCTTTTGCACTACGTTCACGCCTCCTGCTTTTTCGATGGGGTGGCGGCATACGGGCTGCCGGCGTACGGGCTCCCGGCATACGGGCTCCCGGCGTACGGGCCCCCGGCGCGTACGCCGCCCGCACCGCCTGCGCTTCCCGCGCTCGCCCCGCGCGCGCCGAACAGCTCGATGCGCGGGCGCGCCGGCTGCGGCGCGGCCGGCCGCTTCGCCTGGAACAGCTCGACTTGCGCGCGCGACCGCGCGGCGCGGGCCCGCTCGGCATCGCGTGCGAGCGCGGCTTCGCGCTCGGCGACGCCCGGCACCTGGAGGCGCAGCTTCTTCACCATCGCGCGCCCCGTATGCGGCATGAACGCGACCTTGCGCGGATGCACGCCCTGCAGGTCCTCCGCGGTGATGCGGATGCGCTCGAGCGCAAGATAGCGGCGCACGAATTCCGCGTTGCGGTCGCCGATGTTGATCGTCGTCATCCCGGCCAGCACGGCCGCGCCGCCGAACACCTTCGCCTCGAAGCGCTCGCGGCGGCCGCCGGCCTTGATCAGCTCGTTGATCAGTACTTCCATCGCATACGCGCCGTAGCGCATCGACTCCGACGCTGCCGCGCCGGGATCCGCGCCGTCGTCGGGCAGCATGAAGTGGTTCATCCCGCCGATGCCCGCGAACGGATCGTGCAGGCACGCGGCGACGCACGAGCCGAGCACGGTCACCAGCACCATGTCGTCGGCGGTCGTGTAGAACTCGTTCGGCAGCAGCTTCACGCCCGGCAGGCCGAAGTGGTTGTCGAAGTACCGGTTGGTCGCGATCGGCAGCGCGCTCATCCACGCTCTCCGGCGGCGGGCGCGGCCCGCAGGCGCGCGCGCGGCGCAGCGGCGGCCGTCGACGGCGCGGGC
>NZ_CABVPP010000070.1 GCF_902499075.1 Burkholderia pseudomultivorans
GTTCTGCCGCGGCCGCGGCCTGGCCGTGCGGCGCGCCGCCGGCCCGCCCGTTGGCGCCCGCGCGCGGCGTCACATCGGACAGTTCGATCTCGCCGCCCAGCCGCGCGGCCGCGCTGAACGCGAGATACAGGCCGACGCCGTGGCCGCCCTGCGTGCTGTCGACCGGCATCGCGCCGAGCGATTCGCGCAGCGCGGCCGGAATGCCGGGCCCGTCGTCGCATACCTCGAATTCGATCGTGTCGGCCGCGTCGCCGTGCGCGACCTTCGCGGCGAGCGTCACGCGGTGTGCGCTCGCCCGCGCCGCATTGTCGAGCAGGATCGTCAGGATCTGCCCGGCCGCGACCGTGTCGTCGAGCGCGACGCCCGCCGGACGCGCACCGAGCAGTTCGAACCGCACGTGCGGATGCCGCAGGCGCCAGTGCTCGACGAACGTGTCGAGCCAGTCGTCCACCGGCTGGCGGCTCGCCGGCGCGCTCGCGCGGCTGCGCAGGCGCGCGAGCGCCGACGTGCAGAGCGTCATCTGTTCCTCGAGCACCTTCAGGTCGGCCTCGTAGCGCGCGAGCCCCGGATCGTCGCGCGCCGCGTCGCGCAGCTCCTCGGCAAGCATCGCGATCGTCGACAGCGGCGTGCCCATCTCGTGCGCAACCGTCGCGGCCTGCACGCCGAGCGCGACCGCCCGCTCGTCGCGCAGCAGCCGCTGCTGCGCTTCGCCGAGCGCCGAATCGCGCTGGCGCAGCGCATTCGACATGCGCGCGACGAACCACGCGATCAGCCCGACGCTGACCATGAAGTTCACCCACATCCCGGTGCGGTAGTAGTCGAACAGGTTCGCCGGGTTGTCCATGTTCAGCGGCACCGAATCGAAGCCGAGCGCCGCATAGCACGCGACCGCGAACGCCGCGAGCCAGATCATCAGGTGCCACGGCAGCACGGCCGCCGCGATCGCCAGCGACGGCAGGTACAGCGACACGAACGGATTGGTCGTGCCGCCCGACAGGAACAGCAGCGCCGACAGCGCGCCGAGGTCGACCCACAGCTGGCCCAGCAGCTCGAAGTTGGTCTCGGGCCGCGCGCGCAGCACGCGCACCCAGGTCAGCCCGTTGAAAACGATTTCGAGCGCGATCACCATCAGCATCGCCGGCAACGGCAGATGCACGCCGAAATAAGTCTGCACGACGCCGATCGTCACGAGCTGGCCGATGATCGCGAGATTGCGCAGCCAGAACAGGTGACTGAGGTTGACGCGCCCGGTGGTGGTAATTCGTTGCATCCGGCCAGTTTACCCGTTTAGCGCGCCCCACCTCCATCAGGGCCGGATCGGGACGGCATTCGGCGCGGCCGCCGGGCGCGGCGCACGCGCCATCGGCATGTCAGCCGGCCGCGCCGGCCAGGTGCCGCGCAATCGCGTCGGCATAGCACTCGGGGCACCGGCACCGCGTGCCCGGCTCCGGCGGCGCGTCGCCGGGCAGCGGCGGCATCGCCGCGCACCAGCAGTCGAACGGCTGCGTGTGCGCGCCGCAGTCGAAGCCGCGCCCGCAGTGCGGGCAGCGCGCGCGGCGCGGAGCGGGACGGGCGTCGGCGGCGGAATCGGTCATGGCGGCAGTCGCGGAAGCGGGCGCGGCAGCGCCCCACGCGACAAGCATAGCGCGACGCACGGATTTTGCACGTCGGCCGGACGGCCGATGCGAGCGCCGAACGCCTGCCAGCGCGCCGGCCGCCGCCTCGCTTCCAGCCCGCCGCGCCATGGCCGGCGGGCCGCCCCGCCTGGCGCGCAGCCTGCGCCGCCGTCCGTCCGGCCAGCCCAAAAACCCGATGCTGCGCTGCGCCACTCCTGTACAATTCGCCGTGTTTCAACCGTTCCCAGCCTGAGCCGCCGCCATGTCCGAGCCCATCGACCTCTCGCAGATCGCCCCCACGCTGAAAGCAGAAATCCTCGCCGAGGCGCTGCCCTATATCCGCCGCTACCACGGCAAGACCGTGGTGATCAAATACGGCGGCAACGCGATGACGGAAGAACGGCTCAAGCAGGGCTTCGCGCGCGACGTGATCCTGCTGAAACTGGTCGGCATCAACCCGGTGATCGTCCACGGCGGCGGCCCGCAGATCGATCACGCGCTGAAGAAGATCGGCAAGGCCGGCACCTTCATCCAGGGCATGCGCGTGACCGACGAGGAGACGATGGAAGTCGTCGAATGGGTGCTCGGCGGCGAAGTGCAGCAGGACATCGTGATGCTGATCAATCACTTCGGCGGCCACGCGGTCGGCCTGACGGGCAAGGACGGCGGCCTGATCCACGCGCGCAAGCTGCTGATGCCGGACCGCGACAACCCGGGCCAGTACATCGACATCGGCCAGGTCGGCGAAGTCGAGGCGATCAACCCGGCGGTCGTGAAGGCGCTGCAGGACGACGCGTTCATCCCGGTGATCTCGCCGATCGGCTTCGGCGAGGACGGCCTGTCGTACAACATCAACGCGGATCTTGTCGCGGGCAAGCTCGCCACGGTGCTGAACGCCGAAAAGCTGCTGATGATGACCAACATCCCGGGCGTGATGGACAAGGACGGCAACCTGCTGACCGACCTGTCCGCGCGCGAGATCGACGCGCTGTTCGAGGACGGCACGATCTCGGGCGGCATGCTGCCGAAGATCTCGTCGGCGCTCGACGCGGCGAAGAGCGGCGTGAAGTCGGTGCACATCGTCGACGGCCGCATCGAGCATTCGGTGCTGCTGGAAATCCTGACCGAGCAGCCGTTCGGCACGATGATCCGCTCGCATTGAGCACGCGCCGCCCGCCGGCCGTCCCGGACCTGCCGGCCCCGCTGCGACGCCGGCGCATCTCGCGCAGCCGGCCGCGCGCCGGCGCGCCGGTGTGGCTGTTCGATCTCGACAACACGCTGCACCACGCATCGCACGCGGTCTTTCCGCAGATCAACCGCGCGATGACGCAATACATCATCGACACGCTCGGCGTCGATCGCGCCGAAGCCGACCGCCTGCGCACCGGCTACACGCAGCGCTACGGCGCCGCGCTGCTCGGCCTCACGCGCCATCATCCGATCGATCCGCACGACTTCCTGCGCGTGGTCCATACGTTCTCCGACCTGCCGGCGATGCTGCGCGCCGAGCGCGGCCTCGCGCGCATCGTCGCCGCGCTGCCGGGCCGCAAGTTCGTGCTGACCAACGCGCCGGAGAACTATGCGCGCGCGGTGCTGCGCGAGCTGCGCATCGAGCGGCTGTTCGAGCGCGTGATCGCGATCGAGCACATGCGCGACCGCCGCACGTGGCGCGCGAAGCCCGACCACACGATGTTGCGCCGGACGCTGCGCGCCGCGCATGCGCGGCTGGCCGATGCGATCCTCGTCGAGGATACGCGCGGCCACCTGAAGCGCTACAAGCGCCTCGGCATCGGCACGGTATGGATCACCGGCCACCTGCCGGGCCATCTGCCGGCCACCGGACGCCCGCATTATGTCGACCAGCGAATTCGTTCGTTAAAATCGCTCCGACTGGGCACTCGATCGGGGCGACAGAAATGCAGCCGACTTACCCGCAGGACCACGGCGTAACGGAAGACCAGGCACCACCCACGCGCACCCGCGCCCGCCTGAAGCCGGGGGAGCGCCGCATGCTGATCCTGCAGACGCTCGCGTCGATGCTCGAAGCGCCGAAGCGCGAGAAGATCACGACGGCCGCGCTCGCGGCACGGCTCGACGTGTCGGAAGCAGCGCTCTATCGTCATTTCGCCAGCAAGGCCCAGATGTTCGACGGGCTGATCGAGTTCATCGAGGAAACCTTCTTCGGGCTGATCAACCAGATCGCCGCGAAGGAGCCCGACGGCCTGCTGCAGGCGCGCGCAATCGGCCTGATGCTGCTCAATTTCGCCGCGAAGAATCCCGGCATGACGCGCGTGCTGACCGGCGAGGCGCTGGTCGGCGAACATGAGCGGCTGGCCGAGCGCATCGACCGGATGCTCGAGCGGATCGAGGCCTCGGTACGGCAGTGCCTGCGCGTCGCGCTGGCCGAGCGCAGTGCGGCCGGCCCCGGCGGCGCCGCGCCGCTGCCGGCCGGCTACGACCCGGCCGTGCGCGCGAACCTGCTGGTCGGCTATGCGGTCGGCGCGTGGCAGCGCTACACGCGCAGCGGCTTCACGAAGCCGCCCGGCGAGCTTGCCGAACAGAAGCTGCAATTGATTCTGCAGTAACGCATCGGCTGCGCGCGGCCGCGCCGGCGCATTGGCGCATTGGCGCGGCCCGTTCCGGCCGCCACACGGCACACGCCACACGGCGCGCGATCGCGCCGCCGGCCAAAGCGCACGGCCTTCATCGACCGGCCGCTCGACCTCATCCTCGACCCCGCTCACGGCGTGCCGCCCGCATGGCAGGCATGCCGCGCCACGCCTCCTCTCCCCGATCCTCGCCCCCCCCCACAAGACTGATCGCGCCGCCTCCGGCGACGACGCGCCGCACGCACGCGGCATGACCGGAATAGCGTTCCCCGTCCGATTAGACGAATAAATCGAGATAAAAAATCTCAAAACCAAACCATTCTTTCAAATCTGATTTTCGATAATTTTTCGTACTCGTCCAATTTACCCAACCATACCGACGCAGCAACAATCTCGCAGAAATTTTTCATTCATTTCAATATCGGCGAAAGCCGAAATGACAAATGTTTGAAACATTTCGAATTCGACCACAACCAACCTGCGAGATTCAGAACAATGGATCAATTTTCGACCAAAGGATTATCCCGGGCGCTGAGCGCCGCTCTGCTGGCCGCCGGCCTCTGCGCGCTGCCGGCCGCCCATGCCGCCGACGGCACCATTTCGGTCACGGGCGAGATCAAGGGCACGACGTGCAAGATTTCCGGCAATAGCACCGGCAGTCCCAACTTCACGGTGGCGCTGCCTGAAGTCGTCGCGTCGTCGCTCGGCTCGGACGGCGCGCGAACCGGCGATACGCAGTTCAACATCGCGCTGACGAACTGCCAGCCGGGCAGCGGCAACGTGGCGACCTACTTTGAACCGGGCACGACGGTCAACGCGCAAACCGGCCAGCTGAAAAATACGTCGGGCACGGCGGCCAACGTCGAAATCGGGCTGCTCAACAAGGACCGCAGCGTCATCAAGCTCGGTGCCGTCGAGGCGTCGCAAAACTCGGCGAAGGTCGCCATCGCATCGGGCTCGGCGAAGCTCGAGTACATCGCGCAATACGTCGCGGCGAACGGGCCCGCAGGCTCGGGCAGCGTCAATACCTCGGTCCTTTATTCGCTCACTTATCAATAATCGGCGGTAAATCGCGGCGATCGGGTTTTTCACATTCGAATAACCCGGTCGCCGAATTACCTGAACCGATCGTTTCGTTCACTCCAAAATCAATATGACTCGACACGCCGGAAAATGGAAAGCATGGGCGCTCGCCGTCGCCGCGACGATCTCGCTCGCCGCCGGGAACGGTCACGCGAGCGTCGTGATTGGCGGTACGCGCGTGGTCTATCCGGAAAAAGACCGTGAAGTCACGGTGCGGCTGACTAACGAAGGAGAAAAACCGGCGCTGGTGCAGGCGTGGGTCGATTCGGGCAATCCGAACGCACTGCCCGACGACACGAAGGCGCCGTTCATCCTGACGCCGCCGCTGTTCCGCATCGACCCGGCGCAGGGCCAGAGCCTGCGCGTGCTCTACACGAAAGACGCGCTTCCCCAGGACAAGGAATCGCTGTTCTGGCTCAACGTGCTGGAAGTTCCGCCCGAACTCGATCGCGACGAAGCGCAGCCGAATTCGCTGCAACTGGCGTTCCGCACGCGCATCAAGCTGTTCTTCCGGCCGGCGGCCCTGCAGGACAGCGCAGCCGAGGCACCGTCGAAGGTCACCTGGAAGCTCGCGCGTCTCGAGGGCGGCCGCTATGGCGTCGAGGCGCACAACCCGACGCCTTACCACGTCACGTTCAGCCGCATCGCGCTCAAGACGGGCGACACCGTCCGGACCAATTCGCTCGGCGGCATGGTCGATCCCGGCGCCACCGCCACGTTCGGCATCGACGGCCTGACGGCATTGCCGGCCGGCCCCGCCGAGGTCGACTACACGTATCTCGACGATTACGGCAGCGGCGTGCCCGGCAAGGCCGTCCCGCAACCCGCCCGATAACTCGCGCCCGCCACGCGGGCACCCGAGCCGTCGATCCCCGGAAACACTTCATCAACAGGGTCCTGGACAGGATGCGCAAGTCAATCAAGTCGCGCGCGCGATTGCAGTTCGCGCTCAAGCCGAGTCATGCATGTGTGCTGGCGGCGCTCGGCGGCGTCGCCGCAACGCATGCCGGCGCGGCCGCCGCGGCGGAAGCCGGTCAGCCGCCCGAAGTCCGCTTCAGCGACACGCTGCTGCTGAAAGGGCGAGGCCAGCGCATCGACGTATCGCGGTTCGCGCGCGGCAATCCCGTCGCGCCCGGAGAATACACGGCCGACATCGCACTGAACGGCAAATGGATCGGCCGCTCGGCGCTGCGATTCGTCGGCGCGCCGGGCAGCGACAGCGCAACGCTGTGCGTCGATGCGCCGCTGGCGACGCGTATCGCGCTCGACGACGCCGCCCTCACCGACGCCGGCCGCGCCGAGCTGGCGAAGATCCGCGCGGGCGAATGCGGCGACTTCCCGCTGCTCGCCGACGGTGCGTCGTACCGTTTCGACCAGGCCGATTTCCGGCTCGAGCTGACCATTCCGCAAGCCGCGCTGCAGCGCCAGCCGCGCGGCTACGTGAGCCCCGAGCTGTGGGACGCGGGCATTCCGTCGGCCACGTTGAAGTACAACTTCAATACCTATCGCTCGTCGTCCTTCGGGCATGCGAGCAACATGGCCTATCTGGGCCTGAACGGCGGCATCAACGTCGCCGGCTGGCATCTGCGGCACACCGGCTCGTATGCGTGGAACACGGGCAGCACCGGCCGCTACTACGCGGTGTCGACCTACGTGCAGCGCGACCTGCCGGCGCTGCGCAGCCAGGTCACGCTCGGCGAGGTGTTTACCGACGGCTCGATATTCGACAGCGTCGGCCTGCGCGGCGTCACGATCGCCACCGACGACCGCATGCTGCCCGACTCGCAGCGCGGCTACGCGCCACTGGTCCGCGGCGTGGCCAACAGCAACGCGCACGTCAAGGTTTCGCAGAACGGCAACACGCTGTACGAAACCAACGTGCCGCCCGGCGCATTCGAGATCAACGATCTGTATCCGACCGGCTATGGCGGCGACCTGCTGGTGACGATCACCGAGGCGAACGGCAGCACGCGCAGCTTCACGGTGCCGTATGCGTCCGTGTCGCAGTCGCTGCGCGAAGGGAACACGCGCTTCAGCGTCTCGCTCGGCCAGTTCCGCGAACAACTGGTCGACGCGCATCCGAATTTCGCGCAGGCGACGATCCAGCACGGCTTCAGCAACGTGTTCACCGGCTACGCGGGCGTTATCGCGGCACGCGGCTATGTCGCCGGGCTCGTCGGCAGCGCGTTCAATACGCGCTGGGGCGCGTTCGCCGTCGACTTCACGCAGGCGAAAGCCGAGATTCCGGGCGCCGCCGCGACCACCGGCCAGAGCGCGCGCATCACCTACAGCAAGCTGGTGCCGGCGACCGACACCAGTATCGCGATCGCCGCCTACCGCTATTCGTCGCGCGGCTTCTGGACGGCGCGCAACGCAATCTACGCGCGCAGCCTGGTCGCGACCGGCCAGCGCGCGGACGACGTCGCCCGCGAACGCAGCCAGCTGCAGCTGACGGTGAGCCAGGACCTCGGCACGCGCTGGGGCAGCGCCTATGCGATCGGCTCGATGCAGAACTACTGGAACCAGCCGGGCTCGACCACCAGCGTGCAGCTCGGCTACAGCAACACATTGAAGCTCGCCGGCCACACCCTGAGCTACAACCTGTCGTTCTCGCGCCAGCGAAACGGGTTCTCGCAGGATTTCGACAATCGGCTGTACGCCAATCTGACGATCCCGCTCGGCAAGCACGTCAACGCGCCGACGCTGTCGGCATCGCTGTCGCGCGACACGCGGGGCGGCTCGTCGCAATTGATCGGGCTGAACGGCTCGGCCGGCGAAAGCGGCGAATTCTCGTACAGCGTCACGGGCAGCCGCTCGCCCGGCTCGCTGTATGGCGGCGGGACCGCCCAGTATCGCGCGCCGTATGCGAGCCTGTCCGCTGCCGCCTCCGGCGGCTCGGGGCAATCGCAGATCTCGGCAGGCCTGTCCGGCGCACTGGTCGCCCATTCCGGCGGCGTCACGTTCGCGAACGACCTCGGCGAGACGGCCGCGCTCGTCGAAGCGCGCGATGCCAAGGGCGCACGCGTGACGAACGGCTCGGGCATCCGCATCGACGGTCGCGGCTACGCGATCGTGCCGTCGCTGTCGCCGTACATACTCAACACGATCAGCATCGACCCGAAGGGCATCCCGCTCGACGTCGAGCTGCAATCGACGAGCCGGCAGGTCGCGCCGCGCGCCAACGCGCTCGTGGCGGTGCGCTTCGCGACCACCACCGGCCGTGCGGCGCTGATCACGCCGCGCCTGCCGGACGGCAAGTCGCTGCCGTTCGGCACCCACGTGTTCGACAGCACCGGCGCCAGCGTCGGCGTCATCGCACAGAGCAGCCATCTGTTCGTCCGCGGCATTCCGGACGACGGCGTGCTGACCGCAAAGTGGGGCAACGGCCCGCGGGATTCCTGCTCGTTTTCGTACCGGCTTCCGACGGCACCGCGCAAGGACGCGGGCTACGCGCGCGTCGACGCAACCTGCGGCGGCGGCGCATTGGCCGACGCCCCGTCGTACGCGATCCCGCTGACCTCGCGGCCGGCCGCGCACGACGCCGGCGAAGCCGCCCCGCTGACGCAGCATGCCGACACGCAGGTGTCGGCATCCCGGAACCCCTCCGCCATGAAGGAAATTTCACAATGACTCGATCGCTGCAACGCAGACACGTCGTCCGTTGGCTGTACGCGATGTTGATCGCCATCGCGTGGGCGGCGCCTGCCCATGCTCAAAGCTGCTCTTACTCGCCGCCGAATGCGGACTCGTTCCGCTTCGGCTTCCCGCAGTGGATCGGCGTGCCGTCCGGCGCGCAGAACGGTACGGTGCTTGCAACCACGACCATGTCGATTGGCTACAGCTGTCCGCCCACGACCAGCGCTTCCGGCTGGAGCTTCAGCTATCGCTCGTTTTTCCGTTCTTCGGCGAGCGTGCCGGGCGACCTGTACTACAACGCCAACATGGGCATCGGGGTTCGGGTCACCAACCTGAACACCGGACAGCAAATGAACAACGACTACAACTACGGGTTCGCGCAATGGATGCCGCCGCGGACCGGCACGGCCCCGTTCTCCGGCACGCTGGACTTCAAGATCGAACTCGTGAAGCTCAACGACATGATCTACAGCCCGCCTCCCAGCATGGCGGCGGGTCTCAATCTCCAATTCGGCGAATTCAGGATTATCAATAACGCGACGTTCATCGCCAACCCGGTCAACATCATGTGGAACAACGGCCCGCTGACGATCACCACGATCCCGCAGAGCTGCCGCGCCACGCTGCCCGACACGCCCGTGCAGCTGGACAGCGTCTATACGTCGCGCTTGCCGATGCCCGGCTCGACGGCAGGCGACAAACCCTTCAACGTCGGCTTGTCCTGCTCGCCCGGCACGAACGTCTACGTCACGCTGACCGACCTGAGCAATCCCGGCAACACGACCAATCAGTTGACGCTCGCGCCCGGCTCGACCGCTTCGGGCGTCCAGCTGCGGCTGCTGCGACCGGGCGGCGTGCCGGTCAGCTTCGGGCCCGACAGCTCGAGCGCCGGCAACCTGAACCAGTGGTATCTCGGCCCGTCGGGCAGCACGACCGGCATTCCGTTGACGGCCCAGTACATCGCGACCGGCGCGGTGAAGGCCGGATCGGTGAAAGGCCTGGCGTCGTTCACGCTGAGCTACCAATGAGCACCGTTCATCGAAGGCCGTGCAGCGCACGGCCCGACCCGATGCTTGCCCGGCATTGTTTGCACTCCGTGTCGAACGATGCCGAGCGGCAACCGTTTCCGGCCGCCTGCGCGGTGCAGGCAGCCGGATTCCTCCAATGACGCGAACGGCCGGAAACCGGTTCGACAACGCCTGCAATACCGAGCCGGCCGCCTCGCATCATTGATTTACCCATGTCCATATGGAGAACACATGAAAGCAACTCTTCGCACGCTCGTCGCCGTCGCGGCATTCGCATCGCTCGCCCCGTCGGTTTCGCATGCCACCGACGGCCAGATCACGTTCACGGGCACCATCAAGGCCCAGACCTGCCAGATCAACGGCAACGGTACCGGCAGCAAGAACTTCACCGTCGCGCTGCCGCCGGTGTCGATCACGTCGCTCGCCCAGGGTGGCACCACGGCCGGCCGCACGGCCTTCACGATCAGCCTGACGAACTGCTCGCCGGCGACGGGCAACGTCTACACGCACTTCGAACCGAGCGACACCATCAACACGGCGAGCGGCAACCTGCTCAACGCGGAAGGCACCGCATCGAACGTCGAAGTCGGTGTGCTGAACAACCCGGACACGAGCATCATCAAGCTCGGCTCGGCCAACGAAAACTCGAAGCCGGTCGCGCTCGAGAACGGCGCGGCGACGCTCGCGTACTACGCGCAATACGTCGCGATGGGTGGCCCGGCAACGGCCGGCACGGTCAAGACGTCGGCGCTGTACTCGATCGTCTACCAGTAATACGTCGGCACGCCGACCCTGCGCCCGCGGCGAACACGGGCGCGGGGTCTCCCGTCTCGTCCGGCGCGCGCGTCGGAAACGCCGCTCGATCGCGTAACTTGCCGTCGCGCGACGGTGCATCACACCGCCGCCGCGCGCGGCCCACCCGCGTCGGGTGGCCTCGATCGAACGCCGCTTCGTCGCTCCGAGCGGCACGTCGGCACGCCGCGCGGCCATGCCGACCTTCAGGCGAAGCCCGCTCGCGATAAGCAACCACGCCCGCAGCGACGGCCCCTCATGCGCCATCCGGCGCGCCGCTGCGCCGCATGACCGCCGCCGCGCCTGCGTCTCGCGCGGGTCCGCACACGTCGCATTCGCGGTCATTCCGCCCTCATCTCCGCGCAATTCCAGACATGTCCTATTGCCGCGCGTTAGCTCGATTGGTTTAATTTTAGCTTTCATCCCTTCGTTTCGACACTCATGACCGCATCCACCCACCCTTTCCCGAAAGCGCCCGCCGCGCGGCGTCGTGCCGGATCCGGCGGCAACACGACGCCTGGCATGCCCGACATGCCGCCGGTACCGCTATCCATCTGCGCGGCGCTGATCGTCGCGATCATGGCGCCGCTGTCCGCCACCGCGCAGGTCGTCAACAACCCGCAGTACGCGAACGGCGAGCATGTCGAAATCGCCGCCGGCGATTACGCGACCGTCAACTACGATTCGGTGCTGAACGTCAGCAAGGGCGGGCTGATGACGGCGACCGGCCCGGTGCGCGTGTTTTCGAAGGGCATCGGTGCGATCGGCCTGTACGTGGAAGGCGCGGGTTCGCGTATCGAGTTGCAGGACAGCCAGGTTCACACGACCGGCAATTCCGCCTACGGCCTCTATCTGTTCCACGGCTCCGGCGCGCCCGACGGCGCCAGCGCGCTGCTCGACAACACGACGCTCAATACGCTGGACGACAACGCCGCCGGCGTGCGCATGTACGGCTCCGGCAACCGGCTCGACATGGTCGGCGGCTCGATCGACACGCTCGGCCGCGAGGCATACGGCATCTACGTCGGCCCGGGCCCCGGCGCGTCGATCGCGGTCGCCGACACGCGCATCCGCACCGTCGGCGCGTTCGCACCCGCCATCGCGGTGGGCTCGGACGGCAACCATGCGAAGCTCGAACGGCTCGACGTCACGACGGAAGGCCAGGAGTCGTCGGCGCTCAGCCTGATCGGCGAGAACACGATGTCGATCACCGACTCGACGCTGCGCACCAACGGGTTCCTCGCGCCGGCCGTGGACCTTCGCGAGGGCGCGATGACGATGGCGCGCACCGACGTGATCACGACCGGCGAAAGCTCACACGGTCTCTATGCATCGCGCGAGCTCGCGCTCGACGCCCAGACCGCGCAACTCGACGTCACCGATTCGCGCGTCACCACGCACGGCCTGGGCGCAATCGGCACGATCGCGCGCGACGGCGCGGAAGTCACGCTCACCGGCACCGCCGTCGAAACGCACGGCGACAAGGCGATCGGCGTGCTGTCGGTGCGCGACGACTCCATCGTCAGCATGCTCGACAGCACGGTCGCCACCAACGGCGCGCGCGCACGCGGCGTACAGGCGAGCTACGGCGGCCTGGTCGATCTCGTCAATACGACGGTCCGCACCGAAGGCGAGCACGCAGCCGGCGCCGGCATATTCGGCGGCGAACTGCATCTCGACGGCGGCTCGATCGTCAGCGCGCAAGGCAGCGCGATCGAAGCGACCACCGGCCTCGTGCGCGCGTCCGGCGGCGCGCACCTCGAGGGCGGCAACGGCACGCTGCTCGCCGTCGCGGCCACGGCCGGCGAGCCGGTGCATCTGATGCTCGACAACGCCACCGCGCGCGGCAATATCGTCAACGTGCCGGCCGAGGACGGCAGCCCGACGCCCGTCGTCACGAACCTCGCGCTGTCGCGCGGCGCCGCGTGGGAAGGCGCGACGCAGGCGGTCCGCGCGGTGTCGATGCAGGGCGACAGCCAGTGGTCGGTCACCGGCGACTCCACCGTGCAGGCCGTCACGCTCGACCAATCGACGATCGCGTTCGGCGCGCCAGTCGGCGGCGCGCACAAGACGCTCGTCGTGCAGGGCGACTACACGGCGCGCGACGGCAAGGTCATCCTGAACACCGTGTACGGCGACGATCTTGCACCGACCGACAAGCTCGTGATCGACGGCGGCCACGCGTCGGGCAACACGGCGCTGGTCGTGAAGCGCGCCAGCGGCGACGGCGCCGCGACGGCCGTCGGCATCCCGCTCGTCGAGACCCGCAACGGCGGCACGACCGATGCGGCAGCCTTCGCGCTCGACGCGGCGTCCGACGGCTACCGCAAGGATTTCGGCACGATTTCGGCGGGCGGCTACGACTACATGCTGACGCGCGGCGGGCGGGCCGGCCACGTCGACGACTGGTACCTCGTCTCCGCGGCCAAGCCCGTGCCCGAACCCGAGCCGGTCGAACCGGAAACCGTCCCGCCGCAGCCCGAAGTCGTCCCGCCGCCCGTGCGCGCCGTCGCCCCGGAGCCGGACGCCTATCTCGCGAACGCGGACGCCGCGATCCTGATGCCGATCCACACGCTGCACGATCGCAGCGACCAGACGCTGCGCGAACAGACCGACGAAAACACGCGCTACGGCGCCGTATGGTTGCGCGCGCAGGGACAGTCCACGTCGCTCGGCGGCGGCCGCAGCGTCAGCGGCAACGGCCGCCTGATTCACGTGGGCGCGGACATGTTCCGCTTCGACGACGGTCGCGGCGGCAGTTTCCGGCTCGGCGCGATGGGCATGTACGCGAGCGCCACGAGCTGGTCGACGCGCTCACTGTGGAACCCGGTCGCGCAGCGCTATGCGCCGGCGACCGCCCGCGGCAGCGTCGACGGCTACAACTTCGGCGTGTACGGCACGTGGTACGGCAAGCGCGACATCCTGACCGGGCCGCACGTCGATACGTGGCTGATGTACGGCACGTACGACAACCACGTCGGCGGCAGCCTGCCGGGCGACCGCTACCGGTCGCGCACGCTCACCGCGTCGGTCGAGGCCGGCTATTCGTTCGGCATGTACGACGACGGCCGGTCGCGCTTTTTCGTCGAGCCGGGCGCGCAGATCGTGTACTCGAACTACCAGGCGGCAGGGCATGACTCGCCGGGCGGCTATATCGGCGTGCAGCGCGCGAACGACGTGCTCACGCGCATCGGCGTGCGCGTGCACGGCGTCTCGCCGATCTCCGCATCGCAGGAACTGCGGCCGTTCATCGAGGCGAACTGGTGGCACGGGCCCGGCTCGCACCGGCTCAGCGTCGACGGCAACCCGTTCGAGCTGCGGATGCCGCGCGACCGCGCCGAGCTGAAGCTGGGCGCGACCGGGCAGATCACGCGGAATCTCGCCGTATCGGTCAGCTTCGGCGTCGACGCCAACCTGTCGAACTACGCGACGGTGAAGGGGCAGCTCGCGGCGAAATATCGCTGGCGATAAGGCCCGGGCCGGCCCGAAGCCGCGGCGGCAGCCGGCGCGCCGCGGCTTCGCGTCCCGCGCCGGCAATTTCCGCTATACTCTGCCGACTGCCGCCACCTTGGCGGCCGGTCGGAAGCGCGCCGATTTGCTGACTCGATTGCGGGCGCGCGAACCGACCGGGGTCCGGTTCGTCCTTGCCCCGGCGGTTCACTACAAATGCGGCTAAAGAGGTCGTCAGCCGCGCATCTTCGACTCCGCGCATCGCCGACACCGTTTAGCCGCCCAGTCATAAGGCATAAGGCGGAACGAATGGAATCGATCGGCATCGTCGCTCCACAGACCATGCACTTCGCCGAACCGCTGCGCTTGCAAAGCGGCAGCGTGATCGGCAACTATCAGCTCGTCGTCGAGACGTACGGCGAGCTCAACGCCGCGCGCTCGAACGCGGTGCTCGTCTGCCACGCACTCAACGCGTCGCATCACGTCGCCGGCGTCTACGCGGACGATCCGCGCAGCACCGGCTGGTGGGACAACATGGTCGGCCCCGGCAAGCCGCTCGACACCAACCGCTTCTTCGTGATCGGCGTGAACAACCTCGGCTCGTGCTTCGGCTCGACCGGCCCGATGAGCATCGACCCGTCGACCGGCAAGCCGTACGGCGCACGCTTTCCGGTCGTCACCGTCGAGGACTGGGTGCACGCGCAGGCGCGCGTCGCCGACGCGTTCGGCATCGAGCGCTTCGCCGCGGTGATGGGCGGCAGCCTCGGCGGGATGCAGGCGCTCGCGTGGAGCCTGATGTATCCGGAGCGCGTCGCGCACTGCATCGACATCGCGTCGACGCCGAAGCTGTCCGCGCAGAACATCGCGTTCAACGAGGTCGCGCGCTCGGCGATCCTGTCCGATCCCGACTTCCACGGCGGCGACTACTATGCGCACGGCGTCAAGCCGCGGCGCGGGCTGCGCGTCGCGCGGATGATCGGCCACATCACGTATCTTTCCGACGACGACATGGCCGAGAAATTCGGCCGCGCGCTGCGCCGTGCGGACGGCGCGCTCGACGCGTACAACTTCAGCTTCGACGTCGAGTTCGAGGTCGAATCGTACCTGCGCTACCAGGGCGACAAGTTTGCCGACTACTTCGACGCGAACACCTACCTGCTGATCACGCGCGCGCTCGACTACTTCGATCCGGCCAAGGCGTTCGACGGCAACCTGAGCGCCGCGCTCGCGCACACGCAGGCGAAATACCTGATCGCGAGCTTCTCGACCGACTGGCGCTTCGCGCCGGCACGCTCGCGCGAGATCGTGAAGGCGCTGCTCGACAACAAGCGCACGGTCAGCTACGCGGAAATCGACGCGCCGCACGGCCACGACGCGTTCCTGCTCGACGACGCGCGCTATCACAACCTGATCCGCGCGTATTACGAACGAATCGCCAACGAGGTGGGCGCATGAACCAGCAAGCGCTGAATTCCCTGTCCGCACGCGCGGATTTCCGCACGATCGCCCGCTGGGTCGAACCGCGTTCGACGGTGCTCGACCTCGGCTGCGGCGACGGCTCGCTGCTGGCGCTGCTGATGGAAGAGCTGGACGTGACCGGCTACGGCATCGAGCTGAACGACGCCGGTGTGCTCGCAAGCGCGAAGAACGGCATCAACGTGATCCAGCAGAACCTCGAAGACGGCCTGCGCCTGTTCGAGGATCACAGCTTCGACATCGCGATCCTGTCGCAAACTCTGCAGACGATCCACCAGACGGCCGCGATCCTGCGCGAAACCGCGCGGGTCGGGCGCGAATGCATCGTGTCGTTCCCGAACTTCGGCTACTGGCCGCACCGGCTCTCGGTGCTGAACGGCCGGATGCCGGTGTCGAAGTCGCTGCCGTACCAGTGGCACAACACGCCGAACGTGCGGGTGCTGACGATCGAGGATTTCGAGGCGCTCGCGCCCGAGGTCGGCGTGACGATCCTCGATCGCGTCGTGCTGCACGACGGCCAGCCGATTCGATGGGGAGCGAACTGGCGTGGTAGTCTTGCTGTCTACCGCGTCAAGCGCAGCTGAGCCGGGGGGCCGTTGACGGACGCCCGGCCGGCTCCTGTCCGGCCGGCCCGCACGCGCGGTCGCGCCCCCCGCGCCGTCCGTGCCGCCGCTGCAATACGTCAACGCTACCCGGTTTTCTGTCCATGTCCAAAACGCCACACGAGGCGCCCGCACTCGCCGCTCACGAGGATCACCCGGGCTGGCGCGCCTACCTGAACACGCACATGCTGATCTGCGTGTTCCTCGGCTTCACGTCCGGCCTGCCGCTGTTCACGCTCGTCTACCTCGTACAGGCATGGCTGCGCTCCGAGGGCGTGAACCTGAAGGAAATCGGCCTGTTCGCGCTGATCCAGTTCCCCTATACGTGGAAGTTCCTGTGGGCGCCGCTGATGGACCGCTACATCCCGCATCTGCCGGGCTGGCGCCCGGGCCGCCGGCGCGGCTGGCTGCTGCTCACGCAGGTGCTGGTCGCGGGCGCGATCGCGACGCTCGGCTTCGTGTCGCCGCGCGACTCGATCTGGACGGTCGCCGCGCTCACGACGCTGGTCGCGTTCTTCGGCGCGAGCGCCGACATCGTGATCGACGCGTACCGCCGCGAACTGCTGCGCGACACCGAGCAGGGCCTCGGCAACGCGGTGCACGTGAACGCGTACAAGCTCGCCGCATTGATCCCCGGCTCGCTCGCGCTGATCCTGTCCGATCACCTGCCGTGGGACGTCGTGTTCGCGGTCACCGCCGCGTTCATGCTGCCCGGCATCCTGATGACGCTCGTCGTGCGCGAGCCCGAGGTGATCGGCGCGCCGCCGCGCAACCTGCGCGACGCGATCGTGCTGCCGTTTCGCGAATTCATCCAGCGCGACGGCTGGGCCGGCGCGCTGCTGGTGATCGCGTTCATCTTCCTGTTCAAGATCGGCGACACGATGGCGACCACGCTGTCGACCTCGTTCTTCCTCGACATCGGCTTCACGCGCACCGAGATCGGCATCGTCGCGAAAACGACCGCGCTGGTCGCGAGCGTCGCCGGCGGCATCATCGGCGGCGTATGGCTGGTCAAGATCGGCATCGGCCGCGGGCTGTGGATCTTCGGCGCGCTGCAGATGGTGTCGACGCTCGGCTTCGCGTGGCTCGCGCAGCTCGGCCCCGGCTCGCCGGTGCTCGCGGTGCTGTACGACTTCACCGTGTCGACGAGCCATGCGATCGCGTCGGCGCTGTCGGTATTCGGCATCGAGGTCACGCCGCATTTCAGCCCGATGACGGTCGCGCTCGCGATCGTCTACGGCGCAGAGACGTTCACGACCGGCCTGACGATGGCCGCATTCGTCGCGTATATCGCGAGCACGACCGACCCGCGCTACACGGCCACGCAGTTCGCGCTGTTCACCAGCCTCGCGTCGGTGCCGCGCACGCTCGCGTCGGCCGCGAGCGGCTTCATCGTCGCGAAGATCGGCTGGTTCGACTACTTCCTCGTATGCACCGCGCTCGCGATTCCCGGGATGCTGCTGCTGTTCAGGATCGCGCCATGGAACGGCGCCGCGCGCAATAACGAGGCCAGCCGTGCGCAATGATTCGCTGCGCCGCCTCGCGCAACTTGCCGCGTCGCTGAGCTGCATGGGCGCGCTGGGCGCATCGCCCGCGCACGCGGCCGACGCCGGCACGAACGCGGCAGGCGCCGCGCCGGCCGCCACGCCGGCTGCGCCGCCCACTTCAACGCCCGCGCCCGCCGCGCCCACGCCACCATCGGTAGCCGAAGCGGCGCAGCCGACCGGCGCCGCCGCGCCCGCGAAGGCCTATACGCCGACGCCGCAGCAGGTCCGCTTCGGCAACGCGATCGCGTTCCGCACGCTGCTTCCGTCGCCGCTGCTCGAACAGCTCACCGGCAACGAATATGCGCAGATCGTGCAGGCGGCCGCGGACAGCAATCGCCTGCTGCCCGCCAACCAGCCGCGCGTGAAGCGCCTGCGCGCGATCGTCGCCAGGCTCGCGCCGTATTCGGTGAAATGGAACGATCGCGTGAAGGGCTGGGCCTGGGACGTCAACGCGATCCGTTCGCGCGACATCCGCGTGACCTGCCTGCCGGGCGGCAAGATCCTCGTGTACAGCGGCCTGTTCGATCGCATCCGCCTGAACGACGACGAACTCGGCGTGCTGCTCGCCCACGGCATCGCGCACGCGCTGCGCGAGCATGCGCGCAGCAACTTCAGCACGGCCTCGCAGACGTCGCTGCGCGCGGCCGCGCTGCCGCCGCTGTTCGGCGTCGGCGATCCGCTGCCGCCGTCGCTGAATCTCGGCGCGCGCCTGCAGTCGCTGCGCTACGACCCGACCGACGAAACCGAGGCCGACGTGATCGGCGGCGACATCGCCGCGCGTGCGGGCTTCGATCCGCGCGCGGCGATCACGCTGTGGGACAAGCTCGCCGCCGCGACGCGCGCGAACAAGGCGACCGGCTTCATCTACACGCATCCGTACAGCGCCGCGCGCCGGCAGGATCTGCTGAACCGCCTGCCGGACCTGATGCCGCTGTACGCGAAGGCGATCGGCAAGCGCGTCGACTCGCTGCCCGACTACGCGGGCATCAGCGCGCAGCGGCGCAAGGTCGTGCGGCGCTGAGCGAGCAGCGGCGCGACGCGCCGCGATTCGATGCGCGCGAGCGCGCCGCGCCGGGCGTCGCTCAGGCCGTCAGGTCGAGCGTGTCTCGATCGCCGGTCGGCCGGCCGCCGCTGTCGCGCATCCAGCGCACCTCGTCGCCCGGGCTGCGGCCGAACAGCCGCTTGAACTCGCGGCTGAACTGCGACGCGCTCGCATAGCCGACGCGTGCGGCGGCCGCGCCCGCCCCCACGCCGTCCTGCACCATCATCAACCGCGCCTGATGCAGCCGCGCGGCCTTCACGTACTGCATCGGCGACGTCGCGGTCACGTGCTTGAACTGCGCGTGGAACACCGCGAGGCTCATCCCGGCCTCGCGCGCCAGCGTCTCGACGTCGAGGTCGGCGTTCAGGTCCGCGTGAATGCGGCGCAGCGCCTTCGCGATACGGCCGAAGTGATGCTGCTGGACCAGCGCCGCACGAATCGCGTCGCCCTGCGCGCCCGTCAGCACGCGATAGGCGATCTCGCGCATGATCGCGGGGCCGAGCACGCGCGTGTCGTGCGGCGACGCGAGCGCTTCGAGCAGCCGCAGCACCGCGTCGGCGAGCGGCGCGTCGAGCGGCGTCGAATAGATCCCGTGCGGCTCGCTGACGGCCGCGCCGAGCGTCTCGTCGAGCAGGATCGCGAGCTCGGCGATCACCGCGAGGTCGACGCGGATCGAAATCGCGAGAAACGGCTCGTCGACGCTCGCGAAGGTCTCGCATTCGAACGGCAGCGGCACCGACAGCACCAGGTACTGCTGCGCGTCGTAGACGAACGAACGCTCGCCGAGATAGCCGCGCTTGCGCCCCTGGCACACGACGACGATGCTCGGTTCGTACAGCACCGGCATGCGCGGCGCCGGTCGGCTCACGCGGATGAAGCGCACGCCGTCGAGCGCCGCCAGCGTGTCGCCCTCGTTCGGCGCGAGCCGCGTGTGCAGGTCGATCATGCGGCGCTGCACGCGGTCGCCCGAGTCGGCGAAAAGGGGCTGGAAGCTCATCGGCGTCGTCCTGTCCGGCAAGAGAATCTGGCTCGCAATGTAGCACCCTGAACGCGTTTTGACGGCCGTTCGCGCGCAATTCAAGAGAAATAGGCAAATCTTCGAGACCTTCGTGTATTTCGCCGCGAGCGCGCGCTCCTTACGATGACGACCTGTCTCGCCGCATCGCCACATGATGCCGGCGGCAGTCAGTGTCACCGGACAAGGAGCCCCCGCATGAGCACAACCTATGCCTACGCGGCGACCGATTCGCAGTCGCCGCTCGCCCCGTTCGAATTCCAGCGTCGCGCGCTGCGCGATCTCGACGTCCAGATCGACGTGCTGTACTGCGGCGTCTGCCACTCGGACCTTCATCAGGCGCGCAACGAATGGCGCAACACGATCTACCCGGTCGTGCCGGGCCATGAAATCGTCGGCCGCGTCACCGCGACCGGCCCGCAGGTGTCGCGCTTCAAGGTCGGCGAGCTGGTCGGCGTCGGCTGCCTCGTCGATTCGTGCCGCACCTGCGCGAGCTGCGCAGAAGGGCTCGAGCAGTATTGCGAGAACGGCTTTGTCGGCACCTACAACGGTCAGGACCGCGTGACCGGCGACATCACCTACGGCGGCTACTCGACGCAGCTCGTCGTCGACGAGGCGTTCGTGCTGCGCGTGCCCGACACGCTCGACCCGGCCGGCGCCGCGCCGCTGCTGTGCGCAGGCATCACGACCTATTCGCCGCTGCGCCAGTGGAACGTCGGCCCCGGCAAGAAGGTGGGCATCGTCGGCCTCGGCGGCCTCGGTCACATGGGCGTGAAGCTGGCGCGCGCGATGGGCGCGCACGTCGTGCTGTTCACGACGTCGCCGTCGAAGATCGACGACGGCAAGCGGCTCGGCGCGCACGAAGTGGTGATCTCGAAGGATGAAGCGCAGATGAACGCGCACCTGAACAGCTTCGACTTCATCCTGAACACGGTCGCCGCGCAGCACGACCTGAATCCGTTCCTGCATCTGCTGAAGCGCGACGGCACGATGACGCTGGTCGGCGCGCCCGAGCACGACCATCCGTCGCCGCAGGTGTTCAACCTGATCTTCAAGCGCCGCCGCCTCGCGGGCTCGCTGATCGGCGGGATCGCGGAGACGCAGGAAATGCTCGATTTCTGTGCCGAACACGGGATCACGTCGGATATCGAGACGATCCCGATGCAGCAGATCAACGCCGCTTACGAGCGGATGCTGAAGAGCGACGTGAAGTACCGGTTCGTGATCGACATGGCGTCGCTCAAGCGCTGAGCGTCGCGCCGATATCGCGGCACCGGCGCGGCGCGGCCGCGTCGGTGCCGCGACGCGTGCCGGGAAGCTTAGTGGGCGCGCTGAAGCGAGAAGCGGAACGGATTGTCCGGCTCGACGAACCGAAGCCGAAGCGTGTCGCCGGTCGGCACGAAATGCCGGCCGTCGAACCTGTAGTAGGAAACCAGCAAGCCGATGCGAAGCGCGTGCGCATCGTCGAACAGGTAGCGGTTGCCGGGAAAGGCCAGCGTTCCGTCATGCGTCGCCACGACGGCACGGCACGACGAAAGCAGACGGGGCAAGAGCAGCAGCACCGGCTTGCGCGCCAGCGGGTCGATCACGAGCAGGATTTGCGTGTACCGGCTCGACGCTTCGCCCGATGCGCTGCCATGGCCTTCGACGCAAAGCAGCGGCGGATGGATATCGGTTCGCCCGGCGACGAACACCTCGGCCGAGCCCGGGTAGATCGGCGCTGCAAACGCGCCGGAAAACGCGATGGCGTCTGCGAAGCGATAAGTCCTGCCATCGATCGCGATCCGGTCGCCCCACAGCGCGATATCGAAGGTCCTGCGCCCCAGCTTCGCCTGTCGCTGCGCGAAAACACCGGGCTCGTCCGGGTCGACGTACAGCACCTTGGCATCGGGCTCGTGCGCGTCGCGTTCGTGCTCGAGCGGTGCGCCGAACACCGCCCCCGGCCGGTCGGCGTAGAACGCGTCATAGCCGACGTACGATTGCGCGTGACCCTGCGCGGACAGTACCGTCAGCGTCGCGACCAGCATCGCGCGGATCCTTGCCGTCATGCCGACCGCCTCGCGACACGCCCGCAGCCGCCCGTCACTTCTTGTAGTCGTAATCGACCGTCAGCGGCGCATGGTCGCTGAACTTGATGTCCTTGAAGATCGACGTGCTTTTCGCGGTGCCGGCCACGCCCGGCGTCGCGATCTGGTAGTCGATCCGCCACCCGACGTTCTTCGCGTACGCCTGGCCGCGGTTGCTCCACCACGTGTACTGCTCGGGACGCGGATCGAGCGTGCGGAACACGTCGACGTAGCCGACGTCGTCGAACAGCTTCGTCAGCCACGCGCGCTCCTCCGGCAGGCAGCCGGAGTTCTTCTGGTTGCTCTTCCAGTTCTTGATGTCGATTTCCTTGTGGACGATGTTCACGTCGCCGCACAGGATCACCTCGCGCTTCTTCTTCAGTTCGGCGAGATGCGGCATGAATGCGTCCATGAAGCGGTACTTCGCCTGCTGGCGCTCTTCGCCGCTCGACCCGGACGGCACATACACCGACACGACCGACAGCTTGCCGTAGCGCGCCTCGACATAGCGCCCCTCGGAATCGAATTCGCTGCTGCCGAAGCCGATGATCACGTCGTCGGGCTCGTGGCGGCTGTACAGCCCCGCGCCGCTGTAGCCCTTCTTCTCGGCATGGTGGAAATAGCTGCGCAGGCCGTGCGGCTCGACGAATTCGGCCGGCAGGTCGTCGGCCGACACCTTGATTTCCTGCACGCACACGCAATCGGCGTTCTGCTCGCCGAGCCATTCGAAGAAGCCCTTCTTCGCGGCGGAGCGGATGCCGTTCAGGTTGGCGGTAATCACACGCATCATGTCGGAGTTCCGTTCAGTTCGAGATTGACAGGGGAGCAGCTTAGCGGACTTTCACGCCTTCGAGTTCCGGCTTCGGCGGCGGGAACTCCAGCTTCATGTCGGTCATCGTGCGCAGCAGCAGCTCGGCGATCATCACGTTGCGGTGCGTCTTCGAATTCGCCGGAATCACGTACCACGGCGCATCCTCGGCCGAGGTCGCGGCGAGCGCGTCGCGGTACGCGGACTGGTACGCGTCCCAGTGCTTGCGCGCGTCGAGATCGGAGATGTCGAACTTCCAGTGCTTGGTCGGATCGTCGATGCGCGCCTGCAGCCGCTCGCGCTGCTCGTCCTTCGAGATGTACAGGAAGCACTTGACGATGGTCGTGCCGTTCTCGACCAGCATCGTCTCGAAATCGCGGATCTGCCGGTAGCGGCGCTCGCATTCCTTGTCGTCGATCTGGTCGAGCACGCGCGGCACGAGCACGTCCTCGTAATGGCTGCGGTTGAAGATCGCCAGTTCGCCGGCGGCCGGCACCTGCGCATGCACGCGCCACAGGAAATCGTGCGCGGCCTCGATCGGCGTCGGCGCCTTGAACGACACGACGCGCAGCCCGAGCGGATCGACCTCGTGGAACACCGCGCGCACGGTGCCGTCCTTGCCGCTGGTATCCATCCCCTGCAACACCAGCAGCACGCGCTTTTTCTGCTGCGTATGCAGACGCTCCTGCAGCACGTCGAGCTCGCTCGATACGGCCGACAGCCGCTCGCGATCGGCGTCCTTCGAACCCGACGAGAACGGCTTCGCGGCCGGGTCGAACGCATCGAGCGCGAATGCCGCGGCTTCCTTCCCGCGCGTGTGGTACGGCACGCGGAAATCGTCGAGAGACGGTTGTTTCGCCATTGTTTCCTCCGTTGGACGGCGCGGCACGCCCGCCGGCGCACGCACCAAACGCGACGGGCCGCCCCGAACAGCTTCGTTCGGCGGCGGCCCGTCGTCAAGCGCGGTTCAATCGCGCAGGCATGCTCAGCCGAGCTTCTTCTTCAGCAGTTCGTTGACCTGCTGCGGGTTCGCCTTGCCCTTCGTGGCCTTCATCGCCTGGCCGATCAGCGCGTTGAACGCCTTCTCCTTGCCTGCGCGGAATTCCTCGACCGACTTCGCGTTCGCCGCCAGCACCTCGTCGATGATCGCTTCGAGCGCGCCGGTGTCGGAAATCTGCTTCAGTCCCTTCGCGTCGATGATGCGGTCGGCCGCGCCGTCGTCGGTCGCCTTCTCTTCCCAGATCGTCGCGAAGATTTCCTTCGCGATCTTGTTCGAGATCGTGCCGTCGGCGATGCGCTGCAGCACCAGCGCGAGCTGCGCGGCCGACACCGGGATCGCGTCGATCTCGATGCCGTCGCGGTTGAGCTGCGACGAGACGTCGCCCATCAGCCAGTTCGCGGCGATCTTCGCATTCGCGGCGCCCGCCTTCGCGACGACGGCCTCGAAGTACGCGGCCATCGCCTTGCTCGACGTCAGCACGCCCGCGTCGTACGCGGACACGCCGTACTCGTCGACGAAGCGCTGCTGCATCGCGGCCGGCAGCTCGGGCATGCCGGCCTGCACGCGCTCGACCCAGTCGCGGCCGATCACGAGCGGCATCAGGTCGGGATCGGGGAAGTAGCGGTAGTCGTGCGCGTCTTCCTTGCTGCGCATCGACTTCGTCTCGCGCGTGTCGGGGTCGTACAGGCGCGTTTCCTGCACGACCTCGCCGCCGTCCTCGATCAGCTCGATCTGGCGGCGCACTTCGTAGTTGATCGCGTCTTCAAGAAAGCGGAACGAGTTCAGGTTCTTGATCTCGGCGCGCGTGCCGAACTTCTCCTGGCCGACCGGGCGCACCGACACGTTCGCGTCGCAGCGGAACGAGCCTTCCTGCATGTTGCCGTCGCAGATGCCGAGCCATACGACCAGCCCGTGCAGCGCCTTCGCGTACGCGACGGCCTCGGCCGCGCTGCGCATTTCCGGCTCGGTGACGATCTCGAGCAGCGGCGTGCCCGCGCGGTTCAGGTCGATCCCCGTCATCCCCGCGTAGTCTTCGTGCAGCGACTTGCCCGCATCCTCCTCGAGGTGCGCGCGGGTCAGGTTGATGGTCTTTTCATAGGCCGGCTTGCCGGCCTTCTCGTTGGCCGGCACCTGGATCGTGATCGTGCCGCCCTGCACGACCGGAATCTCGTACTGGCTGATCTGATAGCCCTTCGGGAGATCCGGATAGAAATAGTTCTTGCGCGCGAAGATGCTGCGCGGCGCGATGGTCGAGCCGATCGCGAGGCCGAAGCGGATCGCGCGCTCGACCGCGCCGCGGTTCAGCACCGGCAGCACGCCCGGCAGCGCGAGGTCGACCGGGCAGGCCTGCGTGTTCGGCTCGGCGCCGAACTGCGTCGAGGCGCCGGAGAAAATCTTCGAGACGGTCGACAGTTGCGCGTGCGTCTCGAGACCGATCACAACTTCCCATTGTGTAGACATGTTCATGCCTCCCGCCGAGCCGCCTCAAGGGAGGCATGCGCCCCCTCGGGGGGCAGCGAACAAAGTGAGCGTGGGGGCTCATTCCCCACCCCTGCCGGAACTTGCTTGTGCCAGTCGGTCGCGCGCTGGAACGCGTCGGCGACCTGCAGCATCCGGGCTTCGTTGAAATAGTTGCCGATGATCTGCAGACCGACCGGGCGCTTCGCGTTCGCGCCGGCGCCGAAGCCGCACGGCACGCTCATGCCGGGCAGGCCCGCGAGGCTCACCGACAGCGTGTAGATGTCGGCCAGGTACATCTGCACCGGATCGTCGCCCTTCGCGCCGAGATCCCACGCGACGGTCGGCGACGCCGGCCCCATGATCACGTCGCAGGACTTGAACGCTTCCTGGAAATCCTGCGCGATGATGCGGCGGATCTTCTGCGCCTGCAGGTAGTACGCGTCGTAGTAGCCGTGCGACAGCACGTAGGTGCCGACCAGGATCCGGCGCTTCACCTCGGCGCCGAAGCCTTCGGCGCGCGACTTCTTGTACATGTCGAGCAGGTCGCCGTACTGCGCGGCGCGGTGGCCGTAGCGCACGCCGTCGAAACGCGACAGGTTCGACGACGCCTCGGCCGGCGCGATCACGTAATAGACCGGGATCGACAGTTCGGTCTTCGGCAGCGACACCGGCACGAGCGTCGCGCCGAGCGCTTCATACTGCTTGAGCGCCGCGTCGATCGTCGCGCGCACGTCGTCGGCGAGGCCGTCGCCGAAATACTCGTTCGGCAGGCCGATGCGCAGGCCGGCGAGCGGCTTGCCCGCGTCGTTGCCGGCCGCCCACGGCTGGCCGAGGTGGCGCGTGAAGTCTTCGTCGTCGCGCTCGAGGCTCGTCGAGTCGCGCTCGTCGAAGCCGGCCATCGCGTTCAGCAGCAGCGCGCAGTCGGACGCGCTCTGCGCCATCGGGCCGCCCTGGTCGAGCGACGACGCGAACGCGATCATCCCGTAGCGCGACACGCGGCCGTAGGTCGGCTTGATGCCGGTCACGCCCGCGAACGACGCGGGCTGGCGGATCGAGCCGCCGGTGTCGGTGCCGGTCGCGGCCGGCGCGAGGCGCGCGGCGACGGCGGCCGAGCTGCCGCCCGAGCTGCCGCCCGGCACCGCGTTCGTGTCCCACGGGTTCTTCACCGCGCCGAACGCTGAATTCTCGTTCGACGAGCCCATCGCGAACTCGTCCATGTTGGTCTTGCCGAGCGTGACCATGCCGGCCGCCTGCAGGCGGGCGACCACGGTCGCGTCGAACGGGCTCTCGTAGTTCGCGAGCATCTTCGAGCCGGCGGTCGAGCGCCAGCCGCGCGTGACGAACACGTCCTTGTGCGCGATCGGCAGGCCGGTCAGCGCGCCGCCCGCGCCGCGCGCGAGCTCGGCGTCGGCGGCCTTGGCCTGCGCGAGGGTGAGGTCGGCATCGACGTGGACGAACGCGTTCAGGTCGCGCGCGGCGTCGATCCGTTTCAGATAGTGCTGCGCGAGCTCGACGGCCGAGCATTCCTTGGCGGCGAGCGCGGCGCGCAGTTCGGTCAGGCTTTTTGCGTGCATGAGGTGTTTTCCTGGGAATTCTGGGTGGCGCGCGGCGCGAGGGCGGCCGGCGCGCTGGTCGTCGAACGCTTACTCGATCACCTTCGGCACGAGATAGAGGCCGTCCTGGACGGCCGGCGCCGAGCGCTGGTTGTCGTCGCGATTCACGACTTCCGTGACGGCGTCGTCGCGCAGGCGCTGCGCGACTTCCTGGATATGTTCGATCGGGTGCGCGAGCGGCTCGATGCCGGCGGTATCGACCGCCTGCATCTGCTCGACGAGGCCGAAGAAATCGTTGAGCTGGCCGAGCGTGTGCTCGGCGTCGGCGTCGGCCATTTCGAGTCGCGCGAGGTGCGCGATGCGTTTCACATCGGTCAGGGTAAGGGCCATGCGATCACCGGAAAACAAGGCTGCGCGGCGCGCGAAAGACTGCGCCGCGGCGGGGGTTGAAGGGTGCGATCCCACCCTCAAAAATCGGGGCCGAAGCGGCAAAAATACCGCCCGTTTCGATTCAAATACCGAGAAATTATAAGGTATCATTACGCGTTCGACCCAAACCCGGCAGCCTTTCCCGCACCGTTTCGCCCCGCTTCGGCAAGCCGTGCGTGCTTCAAGCGACCGCCGGTAGACTTCACACCCAGCTTCGAGCGCCGCGGCGGCCGTTCCCGCCACGATCCGAGGCTGTTATTTTTTCCGCTGCCGCCCTCAGCGTTCGCGATACAGGGCCGGCCCAGAGCGAAACAGGATTCTGAATGTTCGGTTTTTTGCGCAGCTACTTCTCCAACGATCTGGCGATCGACCTCGGCACCGCAAACACCCTGATCTACATGCGCGGCAAAGGCATCGTGCTCGATGAGCCGTCCGTCGTGTCGATTCGCCAGGAAGGCGGCCCCAACGGCAAGAAAACGATCCAGGCGGTAGGCAAGGAAGCCAAGCAGATGCTCGGCAAGGTGCCGGGCAACATCGAGGCGATCCGCCCGATGAAGGACGGCGTGATCGCCGACTTCACCGTCACCGAGCAGATGATCAAGCAGTTCATCAAGACGGCCCACGAGTCGCGCATGTTCTCGCCGTCGCCGCGCATCATCATCTGCGTGCCGTGCGGCTCGACCCAGGTCGAGCGCCGCGCGATCAAGGAAGCCGCGCACGGCGCCGGCGCCTCGCAGGTCTACCTGATCGAGGAGCCGATGGCGGCCGCGATCGGCGCGGGCCTGCCGGTCTCGGAAGCGACCGGCTCGATGGTCGTCGACATCGGCGGCGGCACCACGGAAGTCGGCGTGATCTCGCTCGGCGGCATCGTGTACAAAGGCTCGGTGCGCGTCGGCGGCGACAAGTTCGACGAGGCGATCGTCAACTACATCCGCCGCAACTACGGGATGCTGATCGGCGAGCAAACCGCCGAAGCGATCAAGAAGGAAATCGGCTCCGCGTTCCCGGGCTCGGAAGTCAAGGAAATGGAAGTGAAGGGCCGCAACCTGTCGGAAGGCATTCCGCGCAGCTTCACGATCTCCAGCAACGAAATCCTCGAAGCGCTGACCGATCCGCTGAACCAGATCGTGTCGTCGGTGAAGATCGCGCTCGAGCAGACGCCGCCGGAACTCGGCGCCGACATCGCCGAGCGCGGGATGATGCTGACGGGCGGCGGCGCGCTGCTGCGCGACCTCGACCGCCTGCTCGCGGAAGAGACCGGCCTGCCGGTGCTCGTCGCGGAAGACCCGCTCACCTGCGTCGTGCGCGGTTCGGGCATGGCGCTCGAACGCATGGACAAGCTGGGCAGCATCTTCTCGTACGAGTGATCGTCTAGGCAGTCCCGTTTGACATGACGCACTCGCGGCGTGGCCGGCTCGCTCGCTCAGATCGAACCGCCGCGCCGTTTGCGCGTCTGAGCATCATTTAACCGATCACACGCGCCCGGCGCCGACCATGGAATACAGTCCGCCGCCCCTCTTCAAGCAAGGTCCGCCCGCGCTCGCGCGGCTCATCTTCTTCGTCGCCCTCGCCATCGCGCTGCTCGTGTCGGACGCGCGCTTCAGCACGCTCGAAATCGTCCGCGGCGTGCTCGGCACCGTGCTGTACCCGCTGCAGCGCGCGGCGCTCGTGCCGCGCGACCTGTTCATGGGCGCCGCCGACATCGCCGTTACCGGCGCGGCGCTGCGCCACGAGAACGACCAGCTCCGCAAGCGCAACCTGCAGCTGTCGACGCAGGCCAACCAGGCCGCCGTGCTCGCGCAGGAGAACGTGCATCTGCGCGCGGTGCTCGAACTGCGCCAGCA
Organism: Burkholderia pseudomultivorans; assembly: GCF_902499075.1. Lineage (GTDB taxonomy): Bacteria > Pseudomonadota > Gammaproteobacteria > Burkholderiales > Burkholderiaceae > Burkholderia > Burkholderia pseudomultivorans. The sequence goes on from NZ_CABVPP010000070.1 coordinate 29,058, forward strand.
CATCGCGACGCAGTCGACGCCCGTCGAGATCCAGTACGACACCAGCGACCCGTTCACGCAGAAGATCGTGATCGGCCAGGGCTCGCAGCAAGGCATCCAGGACGGCGCGCCGGTCGTCAGCGAGGACGGCGTGATCGGCCAGGTCACGCGCACCTTCCCGCTGCAGGCCGAAGTCACGCTGATCACCGACCGCGATCTCGCGATTCCCGTGCAGGTGCTGCGCACCGGCCTGCGCAGCGTGATCTACGGCACGCCGAAGGGCGATTCGCTCGACCTGCGCTTCGTGCCGACCAGCGCCGACCTCGTCGTCGGCGACGAGCTCATCACGAGCGGCCTCGACGGCGTCTACCCGTCGGGCCTGCCGGTCGCGAAGGTCGTGCGCGTCGACAAGCTCGCCGATACGGCGTTCGCGCGCGTGACCTGCGCGCCGATCGCGGCGGTGCGCGGCGCGCGCCAGATGCTCGTGCTGCATTACCAGAACGACATTCCGCCGCGCCCGGCCGAGCCCGACCCGGCCGCCGACAAGAACGCGAAGGGCGGCAAGAAGGCCGCGAAATCCGCCGCGAAGGGCGACAAGAACGACAAGGCCGACAAGGCGGCCGACGCGAACGCGAAGCCGGCCGCCGGCGCGAAGCCCGCGCCCGCGACGCCTGCCGCGCCCGGCAAGCCCGCGGCCGCACCCGCGAAACCCGCGGCCGGGCAAACTGGAGCCCAGCGATGAATCGCCCGCAATACATCCTGCAGCCGGTCAATCCGTACTTCATCGTCTTCAGCCTCGCCGCCGCGTTCCTGCTGAACCTGATGCCGTGGGGCCGCCTGCCCGGCGTGCCCGACTTCGTCGCGCTCGTGCTGCTGTTCTGGAACATCCACCAGCCGCGCAAGGTCGGGATGGGCGTCGCGTTCGCGCTCGGCATCCTGATGGACGTGCATGACGCCGGGCTGCTCGGCGAGCATGCGCTCGCCTATACGCTGCTGTCGTACGGCGCGATCACGATCCACCGCCGCGTGCTGTGGATGCCGATCGGCGTGCAGGTGCTGTACGTGACGCCGCTGCTCGTCGTCGCGCAGCTCGTGCCGTTCGTGATCCGCCTGGTCATGGGTGCCGCGTTCCCCGGCTGGCGCTACCTCGTCGACGGCTTCGTCGAGGCCGCGCTGTGGCCGATCGCGAGCCACCTGCTGCTGATGCCGCAGCGCCGCCCGGTCGACCCGGACGATACGCGCCCCATCTGAGGCCGGGGCCGACCTTGACCACCGGCTCGGCCAGACGGCGCCCTTCACTTGCGGCCCTGCGCGAGATTTCGGGCATTCGCCCGTGCGTTCCGTATGTAAACCGACCCTAGCATGACCGAATTCAACGACACTCAACAGCAGCTCTCGAAGTTCCGCCTGCGCGTCGCGGCGGCGGGCGTGTTCGTGTTCGTCTGCTTCGGGCTGCTCGCGAGCCGCTTCTTCTACCTGCAGTTGATGCAGCACGGCAAATACGCGCTGCAGGCCGAGGAAAACCGCATCTCGGTCGCGCCGATCGTGCCGAACCGCGGGATCATCACCGACCGCAACGGCGTGATCCTCGCGAAGAACTATTCTGCGTACACGCTCGAGATCACGCCGTCGAAGCTCGACGACACGCTCGACAACACGATCGACAAGCTGGCCGAGATCGTCCCGATCGACGCGCGCGACCGCCGCCGCTTCAAGAAGCTGCAGGAAGACTCGAAGAACTTCGAGAGCCTGCCGATCCGCACGCGGCTCACCGACGCCGAAGTCGCGCGCTTCACCGCGCAGCGCTACCGCTTCCCCGGCGTCGACGTGCGCGCGCGGCTGTTCCGTCAATACCCGCTCGGCATGACGGCCGCGCACGTGATCGGCTATATCGGCCGGATCTCGAAGCGCGACCAGGACCGCATCGACGCGATGAGCGACGACAACGACAGCGATCCGGAAAACTACGATCCGCGCCGCGACGCGAACAACTACAAGGGCACCGACTACATCGGCAAGATCGGCGTCGAGCAGAGCTACGAGACCGACCTGCACGGGCTGACGGGCTTCGAGGAAGTCGAGGTCACGGCGGGCGGGCGGCCGGTGCGCACGCTGTCGCGCACGCAGGCGACACCCGGCAACAACCTCGTGCTGTCGCTCGACATCGGGCTGCAGCAGGTCGCCGAGCAGGCGTTCGCCGGCAAGCGCGGCGCGCTCGTCGCGATCGAGCCGAAAACGGGCGACGTGCTCGCGTTCGTGTCGTCGCCGAGTTTCGACCCGAACTCGTTCGTCGACGGCATCGACCAGCAGACCTGGGACGAGCTCAACAACTCGCCCGACAAGCCGCTCTTGAACCGCCCGCTGCACGGCACCTACCCGCCCGGCTCGACCTACAAGCCGTTCATGGCGCTGGCGGGGCTGACGCTCGGCAAGCGCACGCCCGGCTGGGGCTTCCAGGATCCCGGCTACTTCACGTTCGGCGGCCACACGTTCCGCAACGACGTGCGCTCGGGCCAGGGCTGGGTCGACATGAACAAGGCGATCATGGTGTCGAACGACACCTACTTCTACATGCTCGCGCGCGATCTCGGCGTGAACGCGATCGCAAACTTCATGAAACAGTTCGGCTTCGGCCAGATCACCGGGATCGACGTGCAGGGCGAGGCGCGCGGGATCCTGCCGTCGACCGACTGGAAGAAGAAGGCGTTCAAAAAACCCGCGCAGCAGAAGTGGTTCGACGGCGAGACGATCAGCCTCGGGATCGGCCAGGGCTACAACTCGTTCACGATCCTGCAGCTCGCGCACGCGACCGCGACGCTCGCGAACAACGGCATCGTGATGAAGCCCCACCTCGTGAAGGAAGTCGAGGATCCGATCACGCGCGCGCGCCACCTGACCGTGCCGAAGGAAAGCGGCGTGATTCCGCTGAAGCAGGCCGACATCGACGTCGTGAAACGCGGGATGGAGAACGTCGTCGAGAATCCGTCGGGCACCGGCTACAAGATCTTCCGCGGCGCGCAGTACCTGGCGGCCGGCAAGACCGGTACCGCGCAGGTGTTCTCGCTGCAGGGCGGCAACTACAAGGGCCATCTGCTTGCCGAGCACCTGCGCGACCATGCGCTGTTCATTGCGTATGCGCCGGTCGATCATCCGCAGATCGCGCTCGCGCTGATCGTCGAGAACGGCGGCTGGGGTGCGCAGGCCGCCGGCCCGATCGCGCGCCGCGTGCTCGACTTCTACCTCGTCGATCGCCAGAACCCGAAGAACGAGGCCGCGGCCGTGGCCGCCGCGGCGTCGGCGACCGAGCCCGTCAACGCGCCGGTGATCGGCGACGCGAACAAGCCCGCCACCGTCGCGGCCGGCTTCACCGCGCTGCCGCAGCCGGTCGTGCCGAGCGCGGCCAGCGCAGCGGACGCGGCATCGGCGGCATCGGCACCCGATGCATCGGGCGCGG
>NZ_CABVPP010000071.1 GCF_902499075.1 Burkholderia pseudomultivorans
CGCGCGTCGGCGCGCTGCCGGGCCTCGGCTGGGGTGTCGCGCTGTTGGTCGCGCTGGCCGCCGCGGCCGCGATGGCGCTGTCCGCGCACCGCGCCGACACCGACCGCACGGTCGACGAACTCGTCGCGAGCCATGTGCGGGCAGGCCTGTCCGCGCGCGACGTCGACGTGATCTCGACCGACCGGCACACGGTCAAGCCGTGGTTCAACGGGCGGCTCGACTATGCGCCGCCGGTCGAGGACCTGGCCGCGAGCGGCTTCGCGCTGGTCGGCGGCCGGCTCGACTATGTCGGGCGTCGGCGCGTCGCGGTGCTCGTGTACCGCTATCGGCAGCACGTGATCGACGTCTACGTGCGACCGGCGGGCGACGGCCGCGGCGCGCCGTATGCGACCGTGTCGCAGGGCTACGCGCTCGACCGCTGGAACGCGGCCGGGATGACGTGGTGGGCCGTGACCGACGCGGAACCGTCCGCGCTCGCGGCATTCCGGACGGCGCTCGACGCGCGGCTCGCGGGCACGCGCGTCGAATGACCGCGGGCGGGGCCGTCCGCCGGCTTCGCCCCGCAACATCCGCGTTGCGATCCGTCCCCGCTCCGCGAAACGGCCATGCCGGCGCGGCTCGTGGCGGCCGGAACCGTTCAAGTCGTTGAAAACACGGCCGAATCCGGCCGCGAATCGTCGATCGGTCTTGCGCGCGCCCCATAATCGGGTTAGAATCTTCGGCTTCTCACTTGCCACACCGGTTCAGACGCCCGGGTGGCTTCAATCCACAAGGAGTGTGTAATGCGTCATTACGAAATCGTCTTCATCGTGCACCCCGATCAGAGCGAGCAAGTGCCCGCGATGATCGAGCGTTACAAGACCACGATCACGTCGCACGGTGGCCAGATCCACCGCGTCGAAGACTGGGGCCGTCGCCAGCTGGCCTACATGATCGAGAAACTCGCGAAGGCTCACTACGTCTGCATGAACATCGAGTGCGACCAGACGACGCTCGACGAACTCGAACACGCGTTCAAGTTCAACGACGCCGTGCTGCGTCACCTCATCGTCAAGATGAAGAAGGCCGAAACCGGCCCGTCGCCGATGATGAAGGAAGTTCAGCGCGAAGAAGCCAAGAAGGCGGCTGCTGCCCAGCCGACCGAAGCGCAGGCTTAAGCTCGTCTCGATTAAGCCACCAAGGAGCACGCCACTCACGTGAACAGGTTGCAATTGACGGCAAGCGTCGTCGAGCGCGCAGCGGTGCGATACACGCCCGCCGGCGTTCCGATCGCAAGCGCGACGTTGCAGCACAGCACGGAAGTCGTCGAGGCAGGCATTCCCCGTCGGGTCGACATGACGATCGAGGCGGTGGCGGCCGGCGAGGCGAGCGGCAAGCTGGAGCGATGTGAACTGGGCGTTGAAACGCTGTTCACGGGCTTCCTGGCCAAGAAAAGCCGCAACGCGCGAACCTTGGTGTTTCACATCACAGCATTGCAGGACATTGGAAAGGACTGAACATGGCCCGCCCCACTGGTAAGAAATTCGACAAGCGTCGTCAGCAACAAAACCCGCTCTTCAAGCGCAAGAAGTTCTGCCGCTTCACGGCAGCCGGCGTCGAGCAGATCGACTACAAGGACACGGAAACGCTGAAGGACTTCATCGGCGAAAACGGCAAGATCACGCCGGCTCGTCTGACGGGTACGAAGGCGCACTATCAGCGTCAGCTGGATACGGCGATCAAGCGCGCGCGTTTCCTCGCGCTGCTGCCGTACACCGATCAGCACAAGGCGTAATCAGGCGACGCAATAAGGAGAATTCGAATGCAAATCATTCTGTTGGAAAAAGTCGCCAATCTGGGCAACCTCGGCGATATCGTCAAGGTCAAGGACGGTTACGCTCGCAACTTCCTGATCCCGAACCGCAAGGCTCGCCGTGCCACGAAGGAAGCGATCGCCGAATTCGAAGTGCGCCGCGCAGAGCTCGAGAAGATCGCCGCTGAAAAGCTGGCGGCTTCGCAGGCTGTCGGCGAGAAGCTGGCTGGCCAGTCGTTCGAAATCACGCAGAAGTCGGGCGTGGACGGCCGTCTGTTCGGCTCGGTCACGAACGCAGACGTCGCCGAACTGCTGAAGAAGGCAGGCTTTGAGGTCGAGAAGCTGCAGGTTCGCATGCCGGAAGGCCCGCTGAAGATGATCGGCGAGCACAGCGTCCAGGTCGCGCTGCACACGGACGTCGTCGTCGACGTCACGATCAACGTGATCGGCGACCACGCTTAAGCGTACGCAGTCTTGCCGGGCGGCTCGCGCCGTCCGGGCAGGAACAGGGGCAGGCGCCCGGGCAACCGGGGCCTGCCTTTTTTATTGCCCGATCGCCGGTGAGCGGTAGCGTACCGGCGATCAATTCGCGATAATCCCAACCCATGAACGCGCCGCAAGATCCCCAACTCGATTCGCTGAAAGTCCCGCCGCACTCGGTCGAAGCCGAACAGTCGGTGCTGGGCGGCCTGTTGCTCGACAACGCGGCATGGGACCGGATTGCCGACTTCCTGTCGCAGGGCGACTTCTACCGCTACGACCACCGGATCATCTACGAGCACATCGGCCGGCTGATCGCGGCGACGCGCCCGGCCGACGTCGTGACCGTGTACGAAGCGCTGACGACGTCGGGCAAGGCCGACGACGTCGGCGGGCTCGCCTACCTGAACGCGCTGGCCCAGAACACGCCGAGCGCCGCGAACATCCGCCGCTATGCGGAAATCGTGCGCGACCGCGCGGTGCTGCGCCGGCTCGTGTCGGTCGCCGACGAAATCTCGGCCGACGCGTTCAATCCGCAGGGCAAGGAAGTCCGCCAGCTGCTCGACGAGGCCGAGTCGAAGGTGTTCTCGATCGCCGAGGAGGGCGCGCGCGGCAACCAGGGCTTCCTCGAGATCGGCCCGCTGCTTACGCAGGTCGTCGAGCGCATCGACACGCTGTACCACACCGCGAACCCGAGCGACGTCACGGGCACGCCGACGGGCTTCGTCGACCTCGACCGGATGACGTCGGGGATGCATGGCGGCGAATTGATCATCGTGGCGGGGCGGCCGTCGATGGGCAAGGCCCAGCCGCTCGACGCGCGCGTCAGGACGCTGACGGGCTGGAAGCCGATGGGCGAACTGGCGGTCGGCGACGCGCTTGCGTCGGTCGACGGCGCGCCGTCGATCGTGACGGGCATCTACCCGCAGGGCGAACGCCAGGTCTATCGGGTTCGCTTTTCGGACGGCCGCTCGGCCGAATGCTGCGACGAGCACCTGTGGTGCGTGCATTTCCGCGAGTGGGAAAAGCCGCGCGTGCTGTCGACCGCGGAGATTCGCACCCTGCTCACGCGCGAGCGCTACCGGAACCGGTTGTGGATCGACATGCCGAGCGGCGAGTTCGGTCACCGCGACGCGCTGCCCGTCGATCCGTGGGTGCTCGGCGCGCTGCTCGGCGACGGCGCGCTCGGCGGTACGGCCGTGCGTTTCAGCGTGAAGGCCGAGGAAACCTTGAATCGGATGCGCACGCGCGTCGACGCGTCGCTCGAGCTCGAATACGCGGGCCAGTACGACTGGCGCATCAAGCGCCGGCCGTCGACCGCCGACGAGCCCCGGCCGTCCGCCAATCCGCTCAAGGCGGCGCTCGAGCGGCTCGGGGTATGGGGCAGGACGAGCTACGACAAGTTCATCCCGCGCATTTACCTCGATGCGGACAAGGACGCGCGACTGGACCTGCTGCGCGGGCTGCTCGACACGGACGGCTGGGTCGAATCGTGGGGGACGGTGCGTTATTCGACCGCCAGTGCGCAACTGGCGAACGACGTGCGCGAACTGGCGCGCTCGCTCGGGGCGTGGTGCCAGGTCGCCGAAAAGGCGACGAGCTTCACGGTCGGCGGCGAACGCAAGGCCGGTGCGACGGCTTACGTGTGCACGATCAGTCATCCGGACCCGCAGAGCCTGTTCCTGTTCGAGGGCAAGCGCGAGCGTCTCACGGGCGGGCGCACACGCCGCAAGATGCCGGTCATCGTCGGCATCGAGCCGACGCGCCGGACCGCCACGCAGTGCATTTCGGTCTCGCATCCGTCGCGGCTGTACGTGACCGACGATTACGTCGTGACGCACAACACGGCCTTTTCCATGAACATCGGCGAATACGTCGCGGTCGAGTACGGGCTGCCGGTCGCGGTGTTCTCGATGGAAATGCCGGGCACGCAGCTCGTGATGCGGATGCTCGGCTCGATCGGCCGGCTCGACCAGCACCGGATGCGTACCGGCCGCCTGACGGACGAGGACTGGCCGAAGCTGACGCATGCGGTGCAGAAGATGAGCGAGGCGCAGCTGTTCATCGACGAAACGGGCGGCCTGAACCCGATGGAACTGCGCTCGCGCGCGCGGCGTCTGGCGCGCCAGTGCGGCAAGCTCGGCCTGATCATCGTCGACTACCTGCAGCTGATGTCGGGCTCGTCGCAGGGCGAGAACCGGGCGACCGAAATCTCGGAGATCTCGCGGTCGCTGAAGAGCCTGGCCAAGGAGCTCGACGTGCCGGTGATCGCGCTGTCGCAGCTCAACCGCGGTCTCGAGCAGCGGCCGAACAAGCGGCCGGTGATGTCGGACCTGCGTGAATCGGGCGCAATCGAACAGGATGCGGACGTGATCCTGTTCATCTACCGCGACGAAGTCTACAACCCGGACAGCCCGGACAAGGGCACCGCCGAAATCATCATCGGCAAGCAGCGTAACGGTCCGATCGGCCCCGTTCGACTCACGTTCCTGGGGCAATACACGAAGTTCGACAACTTTGCAGGGGCGCAAAACTTCTACGGCGAGTAAGGCTGGATGTAAACCCCTATTTTGCCGAGCGTTGTATCCAATCCCGGCGCGCGCATATGCGCGCGTCGCGGCGCAACCGAAAACGGTACAATATCGCCCGTTTTCGTGACAGTCGTTTGACAATCTCTCAGGAATCCCATGTTCGGTCGATTCATGCCCACCGAGGGCAAGTTCTTTGAACTCTTCAACGCGCACGCGAAGCACATCGTTTCCGGTGGCCGCGAGCTCGAACTGCTGATCGACAATCTCGCCGATGCCGAGATCCACAAGCAAAACGTGCAGACTGCCGAAAAGGCCGCGGACAAGCTCACGCACGAAGCGATCGATCTGCTGCACAAGACCTTCATCACGCCGCTCGATCGCGACGAAATCCACAAGCTGATCACGACGATGGACGACATCCTCGACCTGATGGAGGACGTCGCGACGGCCGTGTCGCTGTACGACGTGCGCGCCGTCACGTCCGAGGCGAGCCAGCTCGCGCACATCGTCACGCAGTCGGCGCAGCACGTGCAGCAGGCGGTTGCGCTGCTGTCCGACATGAAGCAGTCCGCGCAAATCCTCAAGCAGTGCGAGGAGATCGATCGCTGGGAGTCGGAAGCCGATCGCGTGCTGCGCTCGGCGATGTCGAAGCTGTTCCGCGAGGAAGACGACGTGAAGACGCTCATCAAGCTGAAGGCGATCTACGAGCTGCTCGAAGAGATCACCGACAAATGCGAGGACGTCGCGAACATCATCGAAGGCATCGTGCTGGAAAACGCCTGAGCGGACCACGATGCATTCGATACAACTCGCCCTATGGATGGTCGCGACGCTGGTGCTCGTCGCGCTCGTATTCGACTTCATGAACGGCTTCCACGACGCGGCGAACTCGATCGCCACCGTCGTGTCCACCGGCGTGCTGAAGCCGCAACAGGCCGTCGTGTTCGCCGCCGCGTTCAACGTCATCGCGTACTTCATCTTCCACCTGAAGGTCGCGCAGACGGTCGGCAAAGGCACGATCGACCCTGACATCGTCGACCACTACGTCGTGTTCGGCGCGCTGGTCGGCGCGATCGGCTGGAACGTGATCACCTGGTACTACGGGATCCCGTCGAGCTCGTCGCACGCGCTGATCGGCGGCCTTGTCGGCTCGGCGCTTGCGAAGTCGGGCTGGAGCGCGCTGAACGTCGACGGCCTGATGAAGACCGTCGCGTTCATCTTCATTTCGCCGCTGCTCGGCTTCATCCTCGGCTCGCTGTTCATGCTCGGCGTGTCGTGGCTGTATTTCCGCACCGCGCCCAGCAAGGTGGACCGGCGCTTCCGCCGGCTGCAGCTGCTGTCGGCCGGGCTGTACAGCCTCGGACACGGCGGCAACGATGCGCAGAAGACGATCGGCATCATCTGGATGCTGCTGATCGCGTCCGGCTATGCGTCGGCGACGTCCGATGCGCCGCCGGCGTGGGTGATCGGCGCGTGCTACCTGTCGATGGGCCTCGGCACGCTGTTCGGCGGCTGGCGCATCGTGCGCACGATGGGCCAGAAGATCACGAAGCTCAAGCCGGTCGGCGGTTTTTGCGCGGAGAGCGGCGGTGCGATCACGCTGTTCATCGCGTCGTTCCTCGGCATTCCGGTCTCGACCACGCATACGATCACCGGCGCGATCGTCGGCGTCGGCGCGACGCAGAAGCTGTCGGCCGTGCGCTGGGGCGTGGCCGGCAATATCGTGTGGGCGTGGGTGCTGACGATTCCGGCCTCTGCGCTGATCGCAGCCGGCGGCTGGTGGCTCGGACACCGGATCTTCTGATTTCCGACGCGAAACGCTCGACGCTTCGACGCACGAAACGCCGCATGCCGAACAGGCTGCGGCGTTTTTTTGCGCGTGGGGCGGGCGGTTGGCGGTGTGGGCGGTGTGTGTGTGCGAGGTTCGTCCAGATGGCGGATCGATGCGGCGTTTGCGTTGCCGGCCGGTCGATGCCGCTGCGCTTGCGTGCCGTGTGGTGAGTCGAAGAGCACGCATGTCCGCGTAGCAAAACGACGGGCGAGTACGACGAACCGGCAGGAAGCCGGTTATCGAGCCGATCGGCAAGACGGTGGAATGACGGCGCGCGGGGCTGAATGAATGCGGGCAGGGCGCCACCGTGGTCGCCGGGATTTTGCGAGATGCGCGAACCCGGCGTGGCGACGCCGTCAATAGCTGCCGTTCGCGAAGCGGGCGATCGGGTCGTCGGTGGTGCCGGTGCGGGCTCCGACCGGCGCGGACTGCGTCGATGCGCGCAGCACCTGCACGGCGGCCGGTTCGGTGTTGCGCGCCGGCGCGGCGGCGGCCGGCAGTTCCGCATCGAAGGCGGCTGCTTCGGCGGCGGTCAGCGCCGTCGTCGGAATCTGCGTGCCGACCTCTGGCACGCCGGCAGGTGCCGCGTTCGACGTCGCATTCGACGTCGCGGCGATCGCATCGCCGCCGGCGGACACCGCCTGTTGCCGGGCCGCGGACAGGCGAGCCGGCGGCGGCTCGTACGGATCGGTGGGCGCGGCTGTGGCGGATGCGGGCGGTGCTGCGGCAACGACTGGCGCAGGCGACGCCGCCGACACGCGTTGCGCTGCCGCATAAGCCGGCGGCTGCGGTGCCGCCGCGGTCACGACCGGCGCGGGTGCGGCCGCCGCCGGTGTGCGCGACTCGTCGCGCCGTGCTTCATACGTCGGCGCATCGAACGGCGTCGGCTTCGCGCGCGGCGGCGCGACGCGGCGAATCCCGTCGAAACGCTTCGCCCAGTACGGGTTCGTCAGATAGTCGAGCCGCACGGTGCCGCCGGTCGACGGCGCATTCACGAAGCGCAGCTTGCCGACGTAGATGCCGACATGCGAGTGCGGCCGCCCGGTCGTATTGAAGAAGATCAGGTCGCCCGGCGCGATCTGGTCGGGGTCGATCGACACGCCGCGGCTGCTCATGTCGGCGGTCGTGCGCGGCAGGTTCACGTCGGCCGCGCGACCGATCACGTAGCGCACGAGCCCGCTGCAGTCGAAGCCGCTGGTCGGCGTGTTGCCGCCCCAGCGATAGGGCACGCCGACCAGGCTCATCGCCTGGATCGAGATTTCTTCCTGGCCGACGCTGTGGTCGACGAATTTCGGGAAATTGGCGGGCGGCGGGAACGCGCGCGGCGTCGTGATCGTCATGCCGGACGAGCGCGATGCCGTCTGCGGCGGCACGCTGGAGCAGGCCGCAAGCAGCGAAACGACGGCGACGGGAACCCAGATTCGAAGCATGAAAGACGGAACGGGCGCGGCGCGCCCGTGATTCGTATGACAACGGATAGGCCCGATGGTAGACGCTCCGACGGGGCTTGCGCAACCATTCCTGAGAATTTACTTGAAGTTTCGCGCGTAAATCGGTGTTGTTTTCGTAACAGTGCGTTATCAACGTTTCCGACCCCCAAAATAAAACGGCGCTCCGGAGTGGAGCGCCGTCAGGCGTCGGAAGCCGGCCGACCGGCCGGCGCCATGCGTTACAGAATGTCCGACGCGTAGTCGGCGAGTCGCGAGCGTTCGCCGCGCGCGAGCGTCACGTGGCCGCTGTGGCCCCAGCCCTTGAAGCGGTCGACGACGTAGGTGAGGCCCGAACTGCCTTCGGTCAGGTAGGGCGTGTCGATCTGCGCGATGTTGCCGAGGCACACGATCTTCGTGCCGGGGCCCGCGCGCGTGACGAGCGTCTTCATCTGCTTCGGCGTCAGGTTCTGCGCCTCGTCGATGATCAGGTACTTGTCGACGAACGTGCGGCCGCGCATGAAGTTCATGCTCTTGACCTTCAGGCGCGAACGGATCAGTTCCTGCGTCGCCGCGCGGCCCCATTCGCCGGCCGCGTCGTCGGTCTTCTGCAGCACTTCGAGGTTGTCGTCGAATGCGCCCATCCACGGCTGCATCTTCTCTTCCTCGGTGCCCGGCAGGAAGCCGATGTCCTCGCCGACGGGCACGGTCGCGCGCGTGACGATGATCTCGTTGTAGCGCTTGTCGTCGAGCACCTGCGCGAGGCCGGCCGCGAGCGCGACCAGCGTCTTGCCGGTGCCGGCCTGGCCGAGCAGCGTGACGAAGTCGATCTCGGGGTTCATCAGCAGGTTCAGCGCGAAATTCTGCTCGCGGTTGCGCGCGGTGATGCCCCACACGTTGTTCTTGTGGTGGCTGTAGTCGCGCAGCGTCTGCAGCAGCGCCGTCTTGCCGTTCAGCTCGCGCACGATCGCATGGAACGTCGGCTCGCCGTTCTGCGGCTCGAGATAGACGAACTCGTTGACGAGCATCGACGCAACGAGCGGGCCCGTCACGCGGTAGTACGTGGTGCCCGTCTTGGTGTCCTGCCAGCTCTCCATGCCCTTTGCATGCCGGGTCCAGAAGTCCTGCGGCAGTTCGCGCACGCCGGTGTAGAGGAGATCCTTGTCCTCGAGCACCTGGTCGTTGAAGTAGTCTTCGGCGGGCAGGCCGAGCGCGTGCGCCTTGATCCGCATGTTGATGTCTTTCGACACCAGCACGACCTGGCGGTCCGGCCGGTCGCGCTGCAGCGCGCGCACGACGCCGAGGATCTGGTTGTCGGCCTTGCCCTCGGGCAGGCCCTCGACCGGCGCGATGTCGGCGAGCTTGGTCTGGAAATACAGGCGGCCGAGCGCCTCGCGGCTGCCGAGGCGCGCGAGCGGAATGCCGGCCGAGATCGGGCCCGCGTCGGCGACCAGCGCGTCGAGCGTGCGGCTGACCTGGCGTGCATTGCGCGCGACTTCGGACATCCCCTTCTTGTGGTTGTCGAGTTCCTCGAGCGTCATCATCGGCAGATAGACGTCGTGTTCCTCGAAACGGAACAGGCTGCTCGGGTCGTGCATCAGCACGTTGGTGTCGAGCACGAACAGCTTCTGCAGTTCTGCGTCGGCCGGTTTGCGGCTGCGCGACTTCGTCGCGGCGCCGGTATCGCGCGCGGGCGCGGCGACCGGTTTTGCGTCGGTCGGCTTGTCGCCGCGCGCAACGGGTGCGTCGGCTTCGACGGGCGCCGGCATCGGCTGCAGCAGCGCCGCGGTCTGTTTGCTCTTGCGCGCGCGTGCGGGCGCGCTCGCCGGTTCCTGGGCCGGCGCGACGGCGCGCAGCGGCGCTGCCGTGTTCGCGGCTTCGGTCATCGGTTGGGCCACGCTGGCCGGGCCATAGTCACCGGCTGTGGATGCGTCCCCTTCGGCGGATTTCTTCGCGGCTTTCGCGGGCCGCGCTTTCGCCTTGTATTCATCGGGCGGCAGCAGGCTGCCGAGCTTGCTGGGGGGAGTAGGCAAAGGCATGGTGTCCCTCGGAGGAATCGTGTCGCATGGCGTGCGCCGCTGATCGCATCCTGCGTGACGGGAACGCCTGCAGTTTGCGCGCGGTGGCGCACAGGAATATCGTCTAGCCGGTTCGCCTAAGTGTCGATCAACTCCTTCACGGGTTGAGGGCCGGACCGAGAGCCGGCGCGCAGTCCATAAAAAAAGCCGCTGCCCCGTGGACCGGGACATGCGGCTCGGCTGATACCGTCGTGATGCGCGTCAGGTGCCGGGAAGCATCGCAACGAGCACCGGCGCAGCTACGAGAAATATGGGGCGAACTGGCATTCATTGCGGCCCAATATAACGCGCCTCAAAGCGCTTGTACAGCACTTAGCACGTCGTCCACGTGACCGGGCACCTTGATGCCGCGCCATGCGTGACGAAGCACGCCGTCGGCGTCGATCAGGAACGTCGAGCGCTCGATGCCGCGTACTTCCTTGCCATACATTTTCTTCATTTTGATGACATCGAACAGCGCGCACAGCGCTTCGTCGGCATCGGAGATCAGCGGGAACGGCAGTTCGAGCTTTGCCTTGAAATTGTCATGCGAGCGCAGGCTGTCGCGCGATACGCCGATGACTTCCGCGCCGGCCTTCTTGAACTTCGGATAGAGATCGCGAAATTGCAGCCCTTCGGTCGTGCAGCCCGGCGTGTTGTCCTTCGGATAGAAATACAGCACGAGCTTCTTGCCGCGCAGGTCGGACAGCGAAATATCGCCGCCCGTGGCCGGTGCGGTGAAATCGGGAACTTGACGGTCAACTTCGACGGACACGTGTTTCTCCTGTTGTTATGGAAGGGCGCCGCGCGCGGCGGCGCGATTCGGAGCGCGCTGCCGCGGCGCGCCGCAGGCAGCGCGGGCTCGCGCGCGAACTCAGTCGGGCTGGACGATCAGTTCGCCGGAGCGGCCGGGGATTTCGCCCCACGCGACAGGGTACGATGGCAGCGAGTCGCGGTCCAGCGTCGCGTGGTAGTCGCCCATCGTCGCAAACGTATGGCCCTGCGCACGCCAGCCGGCGAGCAGTTGCTCGAACACCGGCGCGAGCTTCTGGCCTTCCAGCTCAGCATGCAGCGTGAACACCTGGTCGTGCGGATTGGTTTCGGTGAACTTGAGGATGTGCGCGGCGACGTTGTGCGTGTCGATGCCGTCGACGCCGAGCACCTCGTCGAGCGTCGGCAGCGTGGTCGGCATCTGCACGTGCGACAGCGTGCGGCCGCCGACGACGGGCAGGTACGGCGAATGGCCGCGGCCGTCGGACGCATAGCGCATCCCCCATGCGTCGATCTGCTCGAACGCCGCGTCGTTCATCTGCCAGCCGGCCGCGCCGTGCGTGGCCGGCGGCGCACCGAAGACCTCGACGAAGCGCGCGTGGCTCTTCTGCATTTCACGCGCGGTCCAGTCACGGTCGCGCACGCGCACGTTGTCCTGCCAGTACACGTGATCCCACGTATGGATCCCGCATTCGAAGCCGGCTTCGTGAATCGCGCGCATGTCGGCGATCGCGCGGCGGCCGATGTCGGGGCCGGGCAGCAGCACGCCGTACATCAGCTGCTTCACGCCGTAGTGTTCGACCACCGACGTGCGCGATACCTTCTTCAGGAAGCCGGGACGAAACACGCGGCGCAGCGCCCAGCCCGTGTGATCGGGGCCGAGGCTGAACAGGAAGGTCGCGCGCGCGCTGAAGCGGTCGAAGATGCGCGCGAGGTTCGGCACGCCTTCGCGCGTGCCGCGCAGCGTGTCGACGTCGATCTTGAGGACGATGCGAGCCAAGCGAGCGTCCCGTCAGCCTTGCTGCTCGACGAGTGCGCGCGCGTCGGCGACATGGCCGCGATACGCTTCGAAGATCTTGCGCAGTGCGTCGTCGAAGGTCGATTGCGGCGCCCAGCCGAGTTCCTGCATCGTGTTGTCGATCTTCGGCACGCGGTTCTGCACGTCCTGGTAGCCGTTGCCGTAGTACGCGCCGGAGGTCGTCTCGACGAGCTGCACCTGCTTTGCGGAATCGGCGTACTCGGGGAATTCCGCGGCCAGCTCGAGCATCTTGTGGGCGAGTTCGCGCACCGAGAAATTATTCTTCGGATTCCCGATGTTGTAGATCTTGCCCGATGCGACGCCGTTCGCGTTTTCGATGATCTTCATCAGCGCGCTGATGCCGTCGTCGATGTCGGTGAACGCGCGCTTCTGCGAGCCGCCGTCGACGAGGCTGATGTTCTCGCCGCGCACGATGTGGCCGAGGAACTGCGTGACCACGCGCGAGCTGCCTTCCTTCGGCGTGTAGATCGAGTCGAGGCCCGGGCCGATCCAGTTGAACGGACGGAACAGCGTGAAGTTCAGGCCTTCCATCCCGTAGCCCCAGATCACGCGGTCCATCAGCTGCTTCGAGCAGGCGTAGATCCAGCGCGGCTTGTTGATCGGGCCGTAGGTGAGCGCCGACGCGTCCGGGTCGAACTGCTCGTCCGAGCACATGCCGTAGACCTCGGAGGTCGACGGGAACACGAGGTGCTTGCCGTACTTGACGGCCGAACGCACGATCGGCAGGTTCGCCTCGAAGTCGAGTTCGAACACGCGCAGCGGCTGCTGCACGTAGGTCGCCGGCGTCGCGATCGCGACCAGCGGCAGGATCACGTCGCACTTCTTCACGTGATACTCGACCCACTCCTTGTTGATCGTGATGTCGCCTTCGAAGAAATGCATCCGCTCGTGCTTGACGAGGTCGCCGAGCCGGTCGGTCTGCATGTCCATGCCGAACACTTCCCAATCGGTGGTTTCAAGAATGCGCTTGGACAGGTGGTGGCCGATGAAGCCGTTCACACCCAGGATCAGGACTTTTTTTGCTTTCATGAATGACGGGAAGAATGAATGAACTGCGCGAATTCCGCGGGCGTCACGACGGTTTCGCCGCCGTCGCGCTGCTGCCACAGCTCGAGTATGGATAGCGCGCGGCTGTCGCCGCAGACGCCGAATAGCGCATTATCGCTTACGTGCAGGCCGGGCGGCAAATCCGCCGCCGCGGCGGCAGCGGCGCTGCCGGGCGCGGCGAGGCGCGCGCGCGCGACGACGAAACGCGTGCCGTCGATCTCCGTAAACGCGCCCGGGTAAGGGGGCGCGACCGCGCGCACGAGGTTGTAGACCTGCGCGGCCGGTTTCGACCAGTCGATGCGGCCGTCCTCGGGTTTGCGCCCGCCGTAGTAGCTGCCGGACGACAGGTCGTTCGGCAAATGCGGCGCTTCGCCGGCGAGCAGCGCGGGCAGCACGCGCCAGAGCGTCTGCTCGGCGGCGACCGTGACCTTGTCGAACACCTGCGCGGCGGTGTCGTCCGGCAGGATCGGCACCGCGGTCTGGCCGACGATCGCGCCCGCGTCGGGTTTCGCGGCCATCTCGTGCAGCGTCGCGCCGGTTTCGGTCTCGCCGTTCAGCACGGCCCAGTTGGTCGGCACCCGACCCCGGTATTTCGGCAGCAGCGAACCGTGCATGTTGTACGCGCCGCGCGGCGCGATCGCGAGCAGGTCCACCGGCAGCATGTGGCGGTAATAGAACGAGAAGATGAAATCCGGCTGCGCGGCCGACACCGCGCGGCGCAGCGCCGGATCGGCCGGGTCGGCCGGCGTCAGCACCGGGATGCCGTGCTCGGCGGCGACCGACGCGACGCTGCCGAACCAGATGTTCTCGTTCGGGTTGTCCTCGTGCGTGACGACGAGCGCGACGTCGACGCCGCGCGCGAGCAGCACCTGCAGGCAGCGCACGCCGACGTTGTGGTACGCGAATACGACGGCGCGCGGCTTCACGGCTGCGCTCCCGTGTGCTGCGCGCCGACCGGCGCCGCCGGCATGCCGTCATGCTGTTCGAGCACCGCCTGGATCAGGTAGCGCGGCCGCGCGCGCACCTGCTGATAGATGCGGCCGACGTACTCGCCGAGCAGGCCGAGCGCGAACAGGATCACGCCGAGCAGGAAGAACGTGATCGCGAACAGCGTGAACACGCCTTGCACTTCCGCGCCGACGATGAAGCGGCGCACGAGCAGCAGCACGAACAGCGCGGCGGAGCCGAGCGACAGGATCACGCCGATGAACGACAGCCATTGCAGCGGCACGACCGAGAAGCCGGTCACGAGGTCGAAGTTCAGCCGGATGAGGCTGTACAGCGAATACTTCGACTCGCCGGCGAAGCGCTCCTCGTGCGCGACCTCGATCTCGGTCGGCTTCTGCGCGAACGTGTAGGCGAGCGCGGGGATGAACGTGTTGACCTCGCCGCACACGTTGATCGTGTCGATGATGCGGCGGCTGTATGCGCGCAGCATGCAGCCCTGGTCGGTCATCTTGATCCGCGTGATGCGCTCGCGCAGCCGGTTCATCATCTGCGAGGCCTTGCGGCGCCACAGGCTGTCCTGGCGCTGCTTGCGGATCGAGCCGACGTAGTCGTAGCCCTCGCGCATCTTCGCGATCAGCTTGCCGATTTCCTCGGGCGGGTTCTGCAGGTCGGCGTCGAGCGTGATCACGATCTCGCCGCGCGACTGCGCGAAGCCGGCGAGGATCGCCATGTGCTGCCCGTAGTTGCCGTTGAGCAGCACGACGCGCGTCGTGTCGGGACGCACGTGGAACTGGTCCGCGAGCATGGCGGCCGAGCGGTCGCGGCTGCCGTCGTTGATCAGGATCACTTCGTACGACGTGCCGAGCGCGTCGAGGGCCGGGTACAGGCGCGCGAACAGCGCGGCAAGGCCGTCTTCCTCGTTGTACACGGGGATGACGATCGATACTTCCGGGCTCGCGGCGCCCGGATGGCCGGCGCGTGCTTCAAGGTGACTCATGTACGCTTACTTTCCGTATTGTTCGCAAATCTGGTTGGTGGCGTCGACGACGCGACGCACGTCGGCTTCCGTCATCTGTGTGAAGAGCGGCAGCGTGACGGTCGACGCGCCGTACCGCTCGGCGTGGGGGAACATGCCCTCCCTGAAGCCGCGCGCGCGGTACAGCGTGAAAAGATGGATCGCCGGGTAGTGGACGCCCGTGCCGATTCCGCGTTCCTTCATCTGCGCCATGAAATCGGCGCGCGAGATCGACAGCCGGTCGAGCGGCAGCGTGATCTGGAACATGTGCCAGTTGCAGTTCTCGAAATCGGCGACCGGCAGCCCGACACCGAGTTTCACGGCCGCACCGCCTTCGAACGCGGCGAAATACGCGCGCACCAGCGCGCGGCGCTGCGCGGTGAAGCGCTCGAGGTGCGGCAACTGGCCGAGACCGACGCGCGCGGCGACGTCGGTCAGGTTGTACTTGCCGCCGAGCACGTCGCAGTCCATCCCGTCGAAGCCGCTGCGCGTGATGCCCTGCAGCCGGTACTTCTGCGCGAGCGTCGCTTCGTCGTCGTTGTTCAGCACGAGCGCGCCGCCTTCGATCGTCGTCAGGTTCTTGTTCGCGTGGAAGCTGAACGACACGATGTCGCCGATCGCGCCGATGCGCTTGCCGTTCCACGTCGAGCCGAGCGCCTGCGCGGCATCCTCGATCACGCGCAGGTTGCGCGCGCGCGCGATTGCGTACAGGCGGTCCATGTCGACCGGCAGACCGGCCAGATAGACCGGGATGATCGCCTTGGTGCGCGGCGTGATCGCCTGTTCGAGCTTGTCGAGGTCGAGGTTGCGCGTGACGGGGTCGATGTCGGCGAACACGGGCGTCGCGCCGGTCTCGAGGATCACGTTGCTGGTCGACACCCACGACGCCGGCGTCGTGATCACCTCGTCGCCGGGGCCGACGCCCGCGATGCGCAGGCCGATTTCCAGCGTGCAGGTGCCCGAGTTGAACGCGCGCACCGGGCGGCCGCCGCAGTACTCGGACAGCGCGGCCTCGAACTTCTGGCACTGCGGGCCGGTGGTGATCCAGCCCGAGCGCAGCACTTCGACGACGCCCTGGATGGTTTCCTCGTCGATCTCGGGGCGGGTGAACGGCAGAAACGGAGCGGTAGTCTGGCTCATGAACACGTAGGCCTGTAATGGCGTGTAATAAAAGGGTCGGGCAATCCCGTCCGAAACCGGCATTAAACACCGGTTGGCGGATTCGTACCGTGATTTTTTGTAGGCGGACGCTTAACGCTGCCGGCTGCCGCGGCTCAACTGCGCGCGAGCACGAGCACCCCGATCAGGATGATGCCGATGCCGACGAGCCGCTGCACCGACAGCACCTCGCCGAACAGGTACCAGGCCGCGAACGCGTTGACGACGTAGCCGAGCGACAGCATCGGGTACGCGATCGACACGTCGACCCGCGACAGCCCGACGATCCATACGACGACGCTCAGCACATAGCAGCCGAGCCCGCCGATGATCGGCAATTGGGTCGCGATCTTCAGGCCGACCGGGATGATGTTCGCACGGCTGAATTCGAAGTGTCCAACCGCGTTGACGCCGGCTTTCAGCAGAAGTTGCGCGCAGGCGTTGAGCATCACGCCGGTAATGATGCAGACGAACGAAATCGGGTTCATGCGGGAGGCTGTCCTTACGACTGGGGTTTCTCGACGATCACGCGGCGGTTGTCGCGCGCGATCACGCGCATCGGCACGCCTTGCTTGACCAGCGTGTCGTACTGGCCCGGCGCCATGATCGCGAGCGCATGGGTGTCCTGCTTCCAGCGCGCGATCCACTCGTCGACGGTCGGAATCCACTTGTTCGGCTCGACCGAGATGCCGAACGCGAGCTCGTCCTGGCGCTGCACCATGATCGTCGTGTGGCCGACGTAGAACGGGAACGTGTGATCGAGCATCTCGACCGAGTAGAACGGCGTGTCGGGCGGCAGTTTCGCCAGCTCGGCGCGCACGGCCGGCGCGATCAGCGCGCCCGAGCTGTAGCGGCCGAATTCGTCGTGGCCGGTGCCGCCGATCGTGCCGAACGCGAGCCAGGCCGCGCCGAACATCGCGATCGCGGCTGCGACGCCCGCGCGGCGGTTCAGCCATGCGGCCGCGAGCGTCAGCGCGGCGGCGACCGCGAGGCCCGTGTACAGCCATACCTGGAACGCGCGGTACAGCGCGTTCGGCGTGCGGGCGTCGCCGAGGCGCGCGAGGAAGACGATGCCGAACGCGGCGACGACGAAGAACACCAGGTAGCCGAGCAGGTGGCGGCGGAACCGCTCGGCCGTCATCAGCGGCAGGTACGCGCCGATCATCAGCGCGAGCGCCGGCGCGACCGGCAGCACGTACGAGATCAGCTTCGAATGCGACGCGCTGAAGAACAGGAAGATGAACGCGCTCCAGATCAGCAGCACCAGCATCGGCGAGAAGCCGTTCGGCTGGCGCGGCATCCGCAGCGCGTGGCGGATGCTCTGCCACGCGACCGACAGCCACGGCAGGAAGCCGATCAGCAGCACCGGCACGAAGTAGTAGAACGGACCCGGACGGTTCTGTTCCGGGGTCAGGTACCGGCGGAACTGCTGGACGATGAAGAAGAAGTTGAAGAATTCGGGGTTGCGCTGCTGCACGAGCACGAACCAGGGCGTCGCGATCGCGAAGAAGATCACCAGCCCGCTGACGAGGTAGAGGCGCTTCCACAGCGCCCAGTCGCGCGCGATCAGCGTATAGAGCACGAGCACGGCGCCGGGCAGGATCAGCCCGACGAGGCCCTTGGACAGCACCGCGAACGCCATCGCCGCCCAGCACGTCCACATCCAGCCGCGCATCGCGGCGGGGCGCAGCCCGGGGCGCTGCGCGAGCAGCAGCGCGCAGAGCGACAGCGCCATCCAGAATGCGAGCCCCATGTCGAGCGCGTTGAAATGGCCCATCAGGTTCCAGTACGGCGAGCACGCGAGCACGATCGCGGCAAGGAAGCCGGACAGCGGGTTGAACAGTCGCGCGCCGGTGAAGCCGACCAGCAGCACGCCGGCGAAGCTCGCGAGCGCCGTGTACAGGCGCGCCTGCCATTCGCCGACGCCGAACCACGCGAACGTCAGCGCGTTGAGCCAGGTCTGCAGCGGCGGCTTCTCGAAGTACTTGTAGCCGTTGTAGCGCGGCGTGATCCAGTCGCCGGTGACGAACATCTCGCGCGCCATCTCTGCGTAACGGCCTTCGTCGCTCGGGATCAGGTGGCGCAGCCCGAGCGGCGCGAACCAGATCACGGCGAACGCGATCAGCAGGAGGACGAGCGCGATGCGATTGAGCGGTAGCCTCGGCGGCGTATCGTTCATGGAGTTTCAGCCTGTTGGTTGTTGTGATGGGCGCCGGCGGGTTGCGCCGGGGCGGGCGGGCTTATCGGGCGGCGACTCGCGGGGATCGTCCCGATGCGCCGGCCCGAGTTTTACCGCATCGGTGATTAACGTTCAATTAAGAGCGCGGCGGCGACTTTGCGGCCTTCGGCCATCAGGATGTTGTAGGTGCGGCAGGCGGCCTGGAAATCCATCGTCTCGACGCCGATCCGCTTCGCGGCGAGCGCCGCGAGCAAGCGCGGGTGCGGGAAGCGCAGCCGCGCGCCGCTGCCGAAGATCACGAGCTCGGGCGCCGGGTCGAGCAGCATCGCGAAATGTTCGGGCACGAGCGCGTCGAACGACGCGACCGGCCATTCCCGTACCGGTGCGCCGGGCAGCACGATGACGCTCGTTTCATGGCGTTCGAGGTTGACGTCGACATAATCGGGGCCGTAGCCGGTAACGGTGTTGAGCGCGCCGCTCGTGTCCTGGTGCAGTTTCAAATCGGTATTCCGCGGTTCCGTAAGGGGAATGTCTGGCCGGGCCGCGCGGGCCCGGGCGGCCGCCTGCGCGTGCCATCCGGCGCCGAATGCCCGACGGCGCGGGCCCGGCGCGGCTATGGTGCATTGCGAAAGTCGGCCAAAATCCGCTAAATTATAACTTTTTGGTCGCCACCGGGCGCCACTTGCGTCGCGCGTCGCCACAAGCCGCGCCCGACCGCCCGCTTTTTCCAGTCTAGACAGCGTGCGCAGACCAGCCGCTCTCCAGTTTTTGATCCCGTCCCCCGGCCGCAAGGCCAACCCAGGAAACGTGTCGTCGTGAAACCGATTCAGAAGTCGAACAAGCTGCTCAACGTCTGCTACGACATCCGTGGCCCGGTACTCGAGCACGCGAAGCGCCTCGAGGAAGAAGGCCACCGCATCATCAAGCTGAACATCGGCAACCTCGCGCCGTTCGGCTTCGACGCGCCGGACGAGATCATCCAGGACATGATCCGCAACCTGCCGACGTCGTCCGGCTATTCGGATTCGAAGGGCGTGTTCTCGGCGCGCAAGGCCGTGATGCACTACACGCAGCAGAAGGGCGTGGTCGGCGTCGGCCTCGACGACATCTACATCGGCAACGGCGCGTCCGAGCTGATCGTGATGGCGACCCAGGCGCTGCTGAACGACGGCGACGAAGTGCTGCTGCCGGCGCCCGACTACCCGCTGTGGACCGCCGCGGTGAGCCTGTCGGGCGGCACGCCGGTGCATTACGTCTGCGACGAGCAGAACGCGTGGATGCCCGACCTCGACGACATCCGCAGCAAGATCACGCCGAACACGAAGGCGATCGTCGTGATCAACCCGAACAACCCGACCGGCGCGCTTTATTCCGACGAATTGCTGCTGGAGCTGCTCGAGATCGCGCGCCAGCACGGGCTGATCGTGTTCGCCGACGAGGTCTACGACAAGATCGTCTACGACGGCCTCGAGCACACGGCGATGGGCGCGCTGTCGGAGGACGTGATCACCGTCACGTTCAACAGCCTGTCGAAGAGCTATCGCTCGTGCGGCTACCGCGCGGGCTGGATGGCCGTGTCGGGCCTCGGCGGCGACAACCGCCGGCGCGCGAAGGACTATCTCGAAGGGCTCGGGATCCTGTCGTCGATGCGCCTGTGCGCGAACGTGCCCGGGCAGTTCGCGATCCAGACCGCGCTCGGCGGCTACCAGAGCATCAACGAGCTGATCGTGCCGAGCGGGCGCCTGTTCAAGCAGCGCGAGCTCGCGTACGACATGCTCACGTCGATCCCCGGCGTGACCTGCGTGAAGCCCCAGGCCGCGCTGTACATGTTTCCGCGTCTCGATCCGAAGCTTTATCCGATCCAGAACGACCAGCAGTTCATACTCGACCTGCTGCTCGAGGAGCGCGTGCTGCTCGTGCAGGGCACGGGCTTCAACTGGCCGACGCCGGACCACTTCCGCGTGGTCTTCCTGCCGAACCTCGAGGATCTGTCCGATTCGATCGAGCGGATCGCGCGCTTCCTCGACGGCTATCGCAAGCGCCATACGGCGTGAGCGGGCGGGACCGGACGGAATTCACACCTTTTCAATCATCGATCACACGCAGCATGGAACCGATCAAAGTTGGCCTGTTGGGCTTCGGCACGGTGGGCAGCGGCACCTTCACGGTGTTGCGCCGCAACCAGGAAGAAATCAAGCGACGCGCGGGGCGCGGCATCGAGGTGGCGCGCATCGCGGTGCGCAACCCGGCCAAGGCGCAGGCTGCGCTCGGCGGTGACGCCGCCGGCGCGCAGATCACCGACGACTTCAACGCAGTCGTCGACGATCCGTCGATCTCGATCGTCGCCGAGATGATCGGCGGCACCGGCATTGCGCGCGAGCTCGTGCTGCGCGCGATCGCGAACGGCAAGCACGTCGTGACCGCCAACAAGGCGCTGCTCGCGGTGCACGGCACCGAGATCTTCGAGGCCGCGCGCGAGAAGGGCGTGATGGTCGCGTTCGAGGCGGCCGTCGCGGGCGGCATCCCGATCATCAAGGCACTGCGCGAAGGGCTGACGGCGAACCGCATCCAGTACATCGCGGGCATCATCAACGGCACGACCAACTACATCCTGTCGGAAATGCGCGACCGCGGGCTCGACTTCGCGACCGCGCTGAAGGCCGCACAGGAACTCGGCTACGCGGAAGCCGACCCGACTTTCGACATCGAGGGCGTCGACGCCGCGCACAAGGCGACGATCATGAGCGCGATCGCGTTCGGCGTGCCGGTGCAGTTCGACCGCGCGTACGTCGAAGGCATCAGCAAGCTCGACGCGACCGACATCCGCTATGCGGAAGAGCTCGGCTACCGGATCAAGCTGCTCGGCATCGCGCGCCGCGCCGAAAAAGGCATCGAGCTGCGCGTGCACCCGACGCTGATCCCCGAGAAGCGCCTGCTCGCGAACGTCGAGGGGGCGATGAACGCGGTCGTCGTGCACGGCGACGCGGTCGGCACGACGCTGTACTACGGCAAGGGCGCGGGCGCGGAGCCGACGGCTTCGGCGGTGGTCGCGGACCTCGTCGACGTCACGCGCCTGCACACGGCCGATCCCGAGCATCGCGTGCCGCATCTCGCGTTCCAGCCCGACAGCCTGTCGAACACGCCGATTCTGCCGATCGACGAAGTCACGAGCGGCTACTACCTGCGGCTGCGCGTCGCCGACGAGACGGGCGTGCTGGCCGACATCACGCGCATCCTCGCCGATTCGGGCATCTCGATCGACGCGCTGCTGCAGAAGGAATCGGAGCAGGTCGACGACGCGAACGGCGAAACCGACATCATCCTGATCACGCACGAGACGCTCGAGAAGAACGTCAATGCGGCGATCGCGCGCATCGAGAGCCTGTCGACGGTCGTGTCGAAGGTGACGAAGCTGCGCATGGAAGCGCTGAACTGAGCTGACGACTGAGGACGACATGAACTACATCTCCACGCGGGGCGCCGGCATGGGCGAGCGCCACACGTTCTCCGACATCCTGCTCGGCGGCCTCGCGAAGGACGGCGGGCTCTACCTGCCCGCCGACTATCCGCAGGTGTCCGCCGACGAACTCGCACGCTGGCGCACGCTGCCGTACGCGGATCTCGCGTTCGAGATCCTGTCGAAGTTCTGCGACGACGTGCCGGCCGACGACCTGCGCGCGATCACGCGCCGCACGTACACGGCCGACGTGTACCGCAACACGCGCCACGGCGAAAACGCGGCCGACATCACGCCGCTGAAGACGCTCGGCGCCGAGCACGGCGCGACGCTGTCGCTGCTCGAGCTGTCGAACGGCCCGACGCTCGCGTTCAAGGACATGGCGATGCAGCTGCTCGGCAACCTGTTCGAGTACACGCTGGCCAAGCACGGCGAGACGCTGAACATCCTCGGCGCGACCTCCGGCGACACCGGCAGCGCGGCCGAATACGCGATGCGCGGCAAGGCCGGCGTGCGCGTGTTCATGCTGTCGCCGCACAAGAAGATGAGCGCGTTCCAGACCGCGCAGATGTACAGCCTGCAGGATCCGAACATCTTCAATCTCGCGGTCGAAGGCGTGTTCGACGATTGCCAGGACATCGTGAAGGCCGTGTCGAACGATCACGCGTTCAAGGCGCAGCAGAAGATCGGCACGGTCAACTCGATCAACTGGGCGCGCGTCGTCGCGCAGGTCGTGTACTACTTCAAGGGCTATTTCGCGGCGACGCGGTCGAACGACGAACGCGTGTCGTTCACGGTGCCGTCGGGCAACTTCGGCAACGTCTGCGCGGGCCACATCGCGCGGATGATGGGGCTGCCGATCGCGAAGCTGGTGGTCGCGACCAACGAGAACGACGTGCTCGACGAGTTCTTCCGCACCGGCGCGTATCGCGTGCGCAGCGCCGAGAACACCTATCACACGAGCAGCCCGAGCATGGACATCTCGAAGGCGTCGAACTTCGAGCGCTTCGTGTTCGACCTGCTCGGCCGCGATCCCGCGCGCGTGGTGCAGCTGTTCCGCGACGTCGAGGAGAAGGGCGGCTTCGATCTCGCGGCGAGCGGCGATTTCGCGCGCGTCGCCGAGTTCGGCTTCGTGTCGGGCCGCAGCAGCCATGCGGACCGTCTCGCGACGATCCGCGACGTGTTCTCGCGCTACGGCACGACGATCGACACGCATACGGCCGACGGCGTGAAGGTCGCGCGCGAGCATCTGGACGCCGGCGTGCCGATGATCGTGCTCGAGACCGCGCAGCCGATCAAGTTCGGCGAGACGATCCGCGAAGCGCTCGATCGCGAGCCGGAGCGTCCGGCCGCGTTCGACGGGCTCGAGGCGCTGCCGCAGCGCTTCGAGGTCGTGAAGGCCGACGCGCAGCAGGTGAAGGACTTCATCGCCGCGCATACGGGCGCATGACGTGACGCCGGGCCGCGCGCCCGGCGGCGTCGGACGGCCGGAATGCCGATTCGTCGAACGGATCGGGGTTCCGGCCGTTTTGCTTGGCGGCGGGCGCGGGCGACCGACATTGGCGTGGTCGTTGCCGGCGCAGTCGCGCGTTGCCGACGCGCGGCCCGGCCGCCGCATGCCGCTCGCTTGCGGCGCAAATCGGGCTGGCGTGCCGCCCGTCCGCGCCGATCACGATTTCCGCATGACCGCCATATCGCGCGCCCGCGCGACGGCGTCGCTACAATGACGTATTGCCTTCCACGATCCCCGATTCCATCGATGTCGAACCCGAATTCCGCGGCGCCGCGCGCGCCGATGCTGTCGACCGCCGAGGCGCTGGCCGCGCTGCTCGATGCCGCGAAGCCGCTGCCCGGCGCTGAAACCGTCGCGACGCTCGACGCGCTCGGCCGCGTGCTGGCGGCCGACGTGAGCTCGCCGCTCGACGTGCCGCCGATGCATACGAGTGCGATGGACGGCTATGCGGTGCGCGTCGCCGACCTGCTGCATGGCGAGCGCCGCCTGCCGGTCTCGCAGCGCATTCCGGCCGGCCACCCGGCCGTGCCGCTCGCGGCCGGCACGGCCGCACGGATCTTCACGGGCGCGACGATGCCGCTCGGCGCCGACGCGGTCGTGATGCAGGAGCAGACGTCTGCCGACGGCGACGCGGTCGAGATCCTGCATACGCCGAAGGCCGGCGAATGGATCACCGCGCAGGGCGCCGACATCCGGCAGGGCGCGGTGATCCTGTCGGCCGGCACGCGGCTCACGCCGCAGGCGCTCGGCCTCGCCGCGTCGGTTGGCTGCGCGCAGCTGTCGGTCGCGCGGCGGATCCGCGTCGCGGTGTTCTTCACCGGCGACGAGCTGACGATGCCCGGCGAGCCGCTGAAGCCCGGCGCGATCTACAACTCGAACCGATTCACGCTGCGCGGGCTGCTGGAACGGCTCGGCTGCCACGTGACCGACTACGGGATCGTGCCCGATTCGCTCGCGGCGACGCGCGACACGCTGCGCGAAGCCGCGCGCGACCACGACGTGATCCTGACGAGCGGCGGCGTGTCGGTCGGCGATGAAGACCACGTGAAGCCGGCCGTCGAGGCCGAAGGGCGGCTCGCGCTGTGGCAGATCGCGATGAAGCCCGGCAAGCCGCTCGCCTACGGCGCGGTGCGTCGCGGCGATGCGCACGGCGATGCGCACTTCATCGGACTGCCCGGCAACCCCGTATCGAGCTTCGTCACCTTCCTGCTGTTCGTCCGGCCGTTCCTGCTGCGCCTGTCCGGCGTGCGCGACGTCGCGCCGCGCGCACTGTCGCTGCGCGCCGATTTCTCGCAGCCCAAGGGCGACCGGCGCAACGAATTCCTGCGCGCGCGCGTGAACGCGGCGGGCGGGCTCGACCTGTTCCCGAACCAGAGCTCGGCGGTGCTGACGTCGACGGTCTGGGGCGACGGCCTGATCGACAATCCGCCGCAGCACGCGATCAGCGCAGGCGAGACCGTGCGTTTCATTCCGTTTTCCGAACTGCTGTCGTAACGCGACGGCTTCCCGACATGAAGATTCAACTGAAATTCTTTGCGAGCGTGCGCGAGGCGCTGGGCGTGGCCGACGAACAGGTCGACGTGCCGGACGGCGTGAACACCGTCGGCGACGTGCGCGCATGGCTGCGCGTGCGCGGCGGCGCGTGGGCCGACACGCTGGCCGAAGGGCGCGCGTTGCGCATGGCCTGCAACCACGAGATGACCGATGCCGGCACGCGGCTCACCGAAGGCTGCGAGGTCGCGTTCTTCCCGCCGGTGACGGGCGGTTGAGCGCGATGATGCACGGCACCCGCAAGGCCGGCTCCGGGCCGGCAGGAGGCAACTGATGGCGACGGTACGAGTCCAGGCCGACGACTTCGACCTGAACGCCGAAGTGGCGGCGCTGCGCGCGCGCAATCCGAAGATCGGCGCCGTGGCCTGCTTCGTCGGCACGGTGCGCGACCTGAACGAAGGCGAGTCGGTCGCCGCGATGGAGCTCGAGCACTATCCGGGCATGACCGAAAAGGCGCTCGAGAAGATCGCCGCGGAGGCGGGCCGGCGCTGGCCCGGCATCGACGTCGCGATCGTGCATCGCGTCGGCAAGCTGTATCCGCTCGACCAGATCGTGCTGGTCGCGACGGTCGCGTCGCATCGCGGCGACGCGTTCGCGTCGTGCGAGTTCGTGATGGACTATCTGAAGACCGAGGCGCCGTTCTGGAAGAAGGAAACGACGCCGGAAGGCGAGCGCTGGGTCGACGCGCGCAGCGCCGACGACGCGGCGCTCGCGCGCTGGGGCGTCGAATCGGGCAACGCGCCGCGTTGAGCGCGGGGGCGCGAGGTCGCAGCCGGACGTAAGCGGGCGCGCGGCGAAGGCCGCATCGGCCGGGGCGGTGCGGCTTTTGGCCGCACGCGGCGTCAGGCGTCCGGATCGGTGCCGCGTCCGATGATCTTCGCCGGAAACGGCTCGCCGCGTGCGCGCGACGGCAGGCGATGCGGGGCGCCGCCCGGCGGATCGCCGCCCGGCGAGTCGCCGTCCGCGGCGCGGCGCGGCGCGATCGCGTCGAGCAGCGCCTGCTGCTCGGGCGGAATCCGGTAATCCCAGCCGAACCGGCTCAGTTGCAGGCTCTGCGCGATCCGCAGCGCGGGTTCCATGAAGCGGACCGCCGCGGGCGGCGCGTAGCGTGCGTCGACGGTCTTCAGGAACAGCGACAGCCAGCGGCTGAAATGCGCGGGCTCGAGCCCGTCGAGCGGCTGGTGCGCCTGCTGCACGTTGCCGCGGTAGCCTTTGGTGCCGAGCACGAGGCTCGACCAGAAGCCGACCATCTTCGGCAGATGGTCGTCCCAGCGGCCGGCCAGCTTCGCGTCGAACACGGGCCCGAGCAGCGGATCCGCACGCACGCGGTCGTAGAACGCGTAGACGAGGTCGCGGATGTTGGCTTCGGTCGGCTCGGCGTCGCGAGGGCGGGCCGGTGCGGTGTCGGACGAGGCAGGCGTGTCGGTCATGGCGAAAAAGGGCGGGCATCCGGAGCGGCGCACGGGCGAAGCGCGCGACGCCGGCGGGATTTTGCCGCAAAATAGCGGCCACTTGCCCGTGAAAAACGTACAGATTGAATGCATCTTATTGCGTGCGGGCATTCCAGGCAACCCGGCGTCGTGAAGCAGCGCGCCACGCGTAACAGGGCATGATCAGTCACCACCGTAATCGCCGATGAGACTCACCGACTACACCGACTATTCGCTGCGCGTGATGCTGTACCTTGCCGTACACGGCGAGGGACTCGCGACGATCCAGGAGATCTCGGACGCGTACGGCATCTCGAAGAATCATCTGATGAAGGTCGTGCAGCGGCTCGGCGAGCTGGGCTGGGTCGACACGGTGCGCGGCCGCAACGGCGGCCTGCGGCTGTTTCCCGCGTCGCTGCGGCTGACGGTCGGCGAGGTCGTACGCGCGACCGAGGCCGATTTTGCGCTGGTCGGCTGCTTCGCGGCCGACGGCGACTCGCGCGGC
The DNA here is from genome assembly GCF_902499075.1 of Burkholderia pseudomultivorans. Taxonomy (GTDB): domain Bacteria; phylum Pseudomonadota; class Gammaproteobacteria; order Burkholderiales; family Burkholderiaceae; genus Burkholderia; species Burkholderia pseudomultivorans. Next base: position 26,732 of record NZ_CABVPP010000071.1, read on the forward strand.
TGCGTGATCGAGCCGCAGTGCCGGCTCAAGGGCGTGCTGGCCGCCGCGCGCGACGCGTTCTTCGCCGAGCTCGACCGCCACACGCTCGGCGAACTGGCCGCGCCCGCGTCGTCGCTCGTGTCGCTGCTCGGCATCCGGCCGATCGCGATCGTGCGCGCCGAGCCTGCGGCGGCCGGGTCCGCCGAACCGCCATCGAAGGCCGACTGACCCGCCGGCCTTGCCAGCCCCTTGTTCCGCCCCTCATTCAGCGCGACCGCATCGCTGCCCGGCGATTTTTTGCGCTGAATCAACCCGAATTCCGCTTGAAAGCCGCATAACCATCCTCACCTTGGTGTTAATCGAAAATTGGAGGTCTCGACACAATGAGAATCGACAAGCTCACCACCAAGTTCCAGGAAGCACTCGCGGACGCCCAAAGCCTCGCGGCCGGCCGCGACAATCAATACATCGAACCCGTTCACGTGCTCGCGGCGCTGGTCGCGCAGCAGGACGGCTCGGCCCGCTCGCTGATGTCGCGCGCGGGCGTCCACGTGCAGGCGCTGCAAGGCGCGCTGAACGAGGCGATCTCGCGCCTGCCGCAAGTGACGGGCACCGGCGGCGACATCCAGATCGGCCGTGAACTGGCCGGCCTGCTGAACCAGGCCGACAAGGAAGCGCAAAAGCTCAACGACACGTTCATCGCGAGCGAGATGTTCCTGCTCGCGGTGTCCGACGACAAGGGCGAAGCCGGCAAGCTCGCGCGCCAGCACGGCCTCACGCGCAAGGCGCTCGAAGCCGCGATCGCCGCGGTGCGCGGCGGCTCGCAGGTGCACAGCCAGGACGCGGAAAGCCAGCGCGAGGCGCTGAAGAAGTACACGGTCGACCTGACCGAGCGCGCCCGCGCGGGCAAGCTCGACCCGGTGATCGGCCGCGACGACGAAATCCGCCGCTCGATCCAGATCCTGCAGCGCCGCACCAAGAACAACCCGGTGCTGATCGGCGAGCCGGGCGTCGGCAAGACCGCGATCGTCGAAGGGCTCGCGCAGCGGATCGTCAACGGCGAAGTGCCGGAGACGCTGAAGGGCAAGCGCGTGCTGTCGCTCGACATGGCTGCGCTGCTGGCCGGCGCGAAGTATCGCGGCGAGTTCGAGGAGCGCCTGAAGGCGGTGCTCAACGACATCGCGAAGGACGAAGGCCAGACCATCGTGTTCATCGACGAGATCCACACGATGGTCGGCGCGGGCAAGGCCGAAGGCGCGATGGATGCGGGCAACATGCTGAAGCCGGCGCTGTCGCGCGGCGAGCTGCACTGCATCGGCGCGACCACGCTCGACGAATACCGCAAGTACATCGAGAAGGATGCCGCGCTCGAGCGCCGCTTCCAGAAGGTGCTCGTCGACGAGCCGAGCGTCGAGGCGACCATCGCGATCCTGCGCGGGCTGCAGGAGAAGTACGAACTGCACCACGGCGTCGACATCACCGACCCGGCGATCGTCGCCGCGGCCGAGCTGTCGCACCGCTACATCACCGACCGTTTCCTGCCGGACAAGGCGATCGACCTGATCGACGAAGCCGCTTCGAAGATCAAGATGGAAATCGATTCGAAGCCCGAAGAAATGGACAAGCTCGACCGCCGGCTGATCCAGCTGAAGATCGAGCGCGAAGCGGTGAAGAAGGAGCAGGACGAAGCGTCGCAGAAGCGCCTGCAGCTGATCGAGGAAGAGATCGAGCGGCTCGGCCGCGAGTATGCGGACCTCGAGGAGATCTGGACCGCCGAGAAGGCCGCGGTGCAGGGCAGCGCGCAGCTCAAGGAAGAGATCGAGAAGGTGCGCGCCGACATCGCGAGGCTGCAGCGTGAAGGCAAGCTGGAGAAGGTCGCCGAACTGCAGTACGGCAAGCTGCCGCAGCTCGAGGCGCAACTGAAGCAGGTCACGCAGGCCGAAGAGCAGGAACAGCACAGCCCGACGCGGCCGCGCCTGCTGCGCACGCAGGTCGGTGCCGAGGAAATCGCGGAAGTCGTGTCGCGCGCGACCGGGATTCCGGTGTCGCGGATGATGCAGGGCGAACGCGAGAAGCTGCTGCACATCGAGGAGAAGCTGCACGAGCGCGTGGTCGGCCAGGACGAGGCGATCAACGCGGTCGCCGACGCGATCCGCCGCTCGCGCGCGGGTCTCGCCGATCCGAACCGTCCGTACGGCTCGTTCCTGTTCCTCGGCCCGACGGGCGTCGGCAAGACCGAGCTGTGCAAGGCGCTGGCGTCGTTCCTGTTCGACTCGGAAGAGCATCTGATCCGCATCGACATGAGCGAATTCATGGAGAAGCACAGCGTCGCGCGGCTGATCGGCGCGCCGCCGGGCTATGTCGGCTACGAGGAGGGCGGCTACCTGACGGAAGCCGTGCGCCGCAAGCCGTACAGCGTGATCCTGCTCGACGAGATCGAGAAGGCGCACCCGGACGTGTTCAACGTGCTGCTGCAGGTGCTCGACGACGGCCGAATGACGGACGGGCAGGGGCGCACGGTCGACTTCAAGAACACCGTGATCGTGATGACGTCGAACCTCGGGTCGCAGGTGATCCAGGCGATGGCGGAGTCGCCGCAGGACGAGATCAAGGACGCGGTGTGGCTCGAGGTGAAGCAGCACTTCCGCCCCGAGTTCCTGAACCGGATCGACGACGTCGTCGTGTTCCACGCGCTCGACCGCCGCAACATCGAGTCGATCGCGAAGATCCAGCTCGCGCGCCTGCACGACCGGCTCGCGAAGCTCGACATGGCGCTCGACGTGTCGGAAGCGGCGCTCGAGCAGATCGCGAAGGTCGGCTACGATCCGCTGTTCGGTGCGCGGCCGCTGAAGCGCGCGATCCAGCAGGAGATCGAGAACCCGGTCGCGAAGCTGATCCTCGCGGGTCGCTTCGGTCCGAAGGACGTGATCCCGGTCGACGTCAACGACGGCCAGTTCGTGTTCGACCGCGTCGTGCACTGACCGCCATCGGCCCACGCCCGGTTCGCGCCGGGCGCGCAAAAACGAACACCCCGCCTCGGCGGGGTGTTTGCTTATGTGGCCGCGCGACGGCTGCCGAACCGCGTGCGGCGGTGCGCGCTTACGCCTGCTTGTTGCCGCCGAACATGCCGGCCAGCTGCGACAGCGCGCCGAGCACGTTCGACGTGTCGACCTGGCCGTCGGCCGGCACTTCGCCGTTCGGCGTCGCATGGTTCACGACGTGCGGCAGCACCTGCGCGAGGATCGACGACGCCTGGCCCGGATCGATCCCGACCTTGCTCGCCAGCGCGCCGATCGCGTCCGAGCCGAGCACGTTCTGCAGCGTGTCGGGCGAAATCGGCTGGTTCTGGCCGTTGCCGACCCACGAGCCGATGACGTCGCCGGCGCCGCCGGCCTTGAACTTCTCGATCAGGCCGTTCAGCCCGCCCGGCTGGTTATTGATGAATTCGAGCGCGGTCGTGATGAGCGCGCTTTGCGAGTTGCCGCCGGCCTGGCCGCCGATCAGACCGCCGACGATATCGAGGAGACCCATGGTTGTTCACCTTCACTGAAAAGGGCGCCGTGACGACGGCGCCCGTTGAACGAATGCCGCGCGCACGCCATCGTGCACGCGGCGCATGTCAGGCGCCCGACGCCGCGGCGGCGGAGGCTGCCTTGTCCTTCTTGCTCTTCTTCTTCGAACCCTTGGTCGCTTTCGTCGACGAAGCGGCGGCCGGCGCGCTCGCGCCCGCATCGGCGGACGCCGCGGCTGCTGCCGCCGCCTTGTCCTTCTTCGAGGCGCGCTTGCTCTTGGCCGGCTTGGTCGCCGCTTCCGGCGCGCTTGCTGCCGGCGACGGGGCGGCGGCCGTGGTGCCGGCCGTCGCGGTCGTCGACGTCGCTGCGGTGCCTGCCGACGTCGTCGCGGCCGGCTTCGACAGCTTCACGCCCTTCGGCGGGGCCGACGAGCCGCCGATCGTCAGGCCGTTTTCCTCGAGGTGCCCGACCGACTTCGTGCCGAGGCCCTTCACGCGGTTGGCGAGATCGTCGGCATCCTTGAACGGGCCGTTCCTGGTGCGTTCGTCGATGATCGCCTTCGACTTCACCGGCCCGAGGCCCTTCACGGATTCGAGCGCGGCCTGGTCGGCCGTGTTGACCTCGACTGCCGCGGCAAGGCCGGCAGCAAGCGACAGCGACAGCGCAACGAACAGCATCAGCAGCTTTTTCAGCATGGCAAAGGCTCCCTGGTTCCGGTTTGACGGATGAATGGCAGTTGCAACGGACGGCCGTGCGCGGCGTGGCCGTGTGTCGCCGTTAAGCATAGGACAAATGCGTGCCCTTTTTAAGACAAGCTGTCCAAATCTTGCTGAAGGCTTGCGCCGCTGTAAAGGCCGAATGCCGCGCCGGGCGGCGATTTTGACCATTCTTTACGGTGTCGGCGCGCCGCGCGGCGCTGGTCGTTCGACAGCGCTTGACTTAGAGTGAACTCTAAGTCCTAACCTCGAGCATGCCATGTCAATCACCGTATCCACTTCTTCCGCCGCCGGTCCGCTGACGATCGGCCAGGTTGCCGAGCTGATCGGCGTGTCGACGCATACGCTGCGTTACTACGAGCAGGCCGGCCTGCTGCGCGCGATCTCGCGCACCGCAGCCGGACACCGGCTCTATGCGCCGGCCGACCTCGACTGGCTCGCGTTCGTGATGCGCCTGAAGGCGACCGGCATGCCGATCGCGCAGATGCAGCAGTTCGCGGCCTTGCGCGCCGACGGCGAGCCGACCATCGGCCAGCGTCGCGAGATGCTGGTCGAGCACCGCGACGCGGTGCGCGCGCATATCGCGGAACTGCAGGCGAGCCTCGCCGCGATCGACGCCAAGATCGCGTACTACGAGGCGGCGGAGCGCGATGCGGGACGACGGGCGACTTCCCCTCAACCCGATCATCAGGACATACGCAATGGAACGCACGATTGAAGACCGCTATATGCGCGGCTGGAACAAGCTGAAGGAAATCGACGGCGACGCGGGCGAACGCGTGATCGCGGCGCTCGAGCCGATTGCACCGGACTTCGGCCGGCTGCTGATCGAGTTCGCGTTCGGCGACATCTACAGCCGCCCGCAACTCGACCTGCGATCGCGCGAGATCGCGACGATCGCCGCGCTGGCCGCACTCGGCAACGCGCAGCCGCAGTTGAAGGTGCATGTCGAGGCTGCGCTGAACGTCGGTTGCACGCGCGACGAGATCGTCGAGGTGTTCATGCAGATGGCCGTCTACGCAGGTATGCCGGCCGCGCTCAACGCGCTGTTCGCCGCGCACGAGGTGTTCCGGCAGCGCGATGCGGATACCGGCGCCGCCGATGCAACGTGCGACGCGCCCGTGCATACCGCATGACACAGGCGGCGCGTCGCACGCATCACGCGCGATGCGGCGCGACGATCCGGTGCTTCGCGATGCGCCGGTACAGCGTCGCGCGCGAAATGCCGAGCGCCTGCGCGGTCGCGTCGGGCCGCCAGCGGTGCGCGGTGAGCGCCGCGACGATGCGGCCGCGTTCGTCGTCGGGCAGCGCGCCGCCGCCCGCGTCGGCGCCC
>NZ_CABVPP010000072.1 GCF_902499075.1 Burkholderia pseudomultivorans
CCGCCGCGCCGCTCGCGCGCGCGCAGCAGGACGCGCGCCTCACCGAGCTGCTCGGCACGTCCGCCGGCGCGGCCGCGCCGTCCGAGGACCAGCTGAAGCGCGCGCTCCGGCAGCTGCGCGCGGAGGTGTTCGGCGCGGTCGCCGAGCGCGACCTGCGCGGTCTGGCGGACGTCGCCGAGGTGACGGGCGCGATGACCGATCTCGCCGAGGTGGCCGTGCAGCGCTCGCTCGCGCTGCTGTCGGCCGAACTCGAGGCGCTGTACGGCGAGCCGCGCGGCGCGGACGGCCAGCGCGTGGTGCTCGGCGTGGTCGGGATGGGCAAGCTCGGCGGCCGCGAGCTGAACGTGTCGTCCGACATCGACCTGATCTTCGTCTACGAGGACGATGGCGAGACGACCGGCGGCGCGCGCTCGCCGCTGTCCACGCAGGAATACTTCACGCGCCTCGGGCGCCGGCTGATCGGCGTGCTGTCCGAGGTCACGGCCGACGGCTACGTGTTTCGCGTCGACATGCGGCTGCGCCCGAACGGCGATTCCGGGCCGCTCGTCTGCAGCCTCGGGATGCTCGAGGAATATTTCTATGTGCAGGGGCGCGAGTGGGAGCGCTATGCGTGGATCAAGGGCCGGCTCGTGTCGGAAGGCGCGAGCGACGCGGCGCAGCGGCTCGAGGCGCAGCTCGAGTCGATCGTGAAGCCGTTCGTCTACCGTCGCTATCTCGATTTCGGCGTGATCGGCGCGATCCGCTCGCTGCACCAGCAGATTCGCCAGGAAGCCGCGCGCCGCGCGTCGATGCGGCCGGACAAGGCCGACGACATCAAGCTCGGGCGCGGCGGGATTCGCGAGATCGAATTCAGCGCGCAGGTGTTTCAGCTGATTCGCGGCGGCCAGGACGCCGGCTTCCGCGTGCGGCCGACGCTCGCGGTGCTGGGCCATGCGCAGGCGCGCGGGCTGATCGGCGACGACGTGCGGGCGCGGCTGGCCGACGCGTACAACTTCCTGCGCACGCTCGAACACCGGCTGCAGTACCGCAACGACGCGCAGACGCACGCGATGCCGGTCGAGCTCGACGAGCGCGCGGCGCTGGCCGCGTCGCTCGGCTTTGCCGACTATGCGGCGCTGATGACGGTGCTCGACGGCCACCGGAGCTTCGTCGAGGCGCAGTTCGACCAGATCTTCGCGGACAAGGTGAACGGCAACGGCACCTGCGGCGCCGGCGAGGACACGGCGGCCGCGTGGATCTGGAGCGGCGCGCTCGCCGACGACGGCGAGGACGACGCGCTGCTGGCGCGCCTCGACGGGCTCGGCTTTGCCGATCCGGCAGCGGTGCTCGCGCGGCTGCGCGCGATCTGGCAGTCGTCGCGCTATGCGGGGCTGCCCGAAAAAAGCCGCCAGCGCTTCGACAGCGTCGCGCAGCGCGCGCTGGAGGCCGCGCCGAAAATCGACGCCGCGCGCCGCGACGACACGGTCGTGCGGCTGTTCGACCTGCTCGAGACGGTCAGCCGGCGCGGCGTCTACCTGGCGCTGCTGACCGAATACCCGGCCGCGCTCGACCGCGTGCTGTCGGTGCTCGGCGCGACGCGCTGGGGCGGCGGCTACCTGATCCGCCATCCGCAGCTGCTCGACGAACTGCTCGACGACGAGGCGATCGCGAGCCCGTTCGACTGGCCCGCGTTCAAGGCTGCGCTGCGCGCGCGCCTCGCGGCGGCCGACGGCCCCGAGCAGCAGATGGACCTGCTGCGGCACGCGCAGCACGCGGAGGTGTTCCGCATCCTGCTGATCGACCTGGCGGGGCAGCTGTCGGTCGAGCACGTGAGCGACCGCCTGTCCGAACTGGCCGACGCGGTGCTCGACGTGACGATCGAAGTCGTCTGGTCGCAGCTCGCGAAGCGCCACCGCGACGTGCCGAAGTTCGCGGTGATCGCGTACGGCAAGCTCGGCGGCAAGGAACTCGGCTACGCGTCGGATCTCGACCTGATCTTTTTGTACGACGATCCGGACGAGCGCTCGGCCGACGTCTACACGACCTTCACGCGCCGGCTCATCACGTGGCTGACGACCGCGACCGGCGCCGGCGCGCTGTTCGACATCGACCTGCGGCTGCGGCCGAACGGCGAGGCCGGGCTGCTCGTCACCGATCTCGACGCGTTCCGCCGCTACCAGCTGCGCGAAGGCGACGCGGCGAATACCGCGTGGGTCTGGGAGCACCAGGCGCTGACGCGCGCGCGCTACAGCGCGGGCGACGCGCAGATCGGCGCGGACTTCGAGGCGATCCGGCACCAGGTGCTGACGACGCCGCGCGACGGCGCCGTACTCGCGAAGGAGATCGTCGACATGCGCGGCAAGGTGTTCGCGGGGCACCCGAACCACACCGAGCTGTTCGACCTGAAGCATGATCGCGGCGGGATGGTCGACATCGAGTTCATCGTCCAGTACTGGGTGCTGCTGCATGCGTCGAGCGATGCCGAGCTGATCCGCAACACCGGCAATATCGCGCTGCTGCGCGAGGTCGCGCGCTTCGGGCTGATGGGCGAGGACGAGGCCGAGCGCGTCGGCGCGGCCTACCGCACGTACCGGAAGCTGCAGCACAAGCTGCGGCTCGACGGGATGGAGAAGGCGCGCGTCGATCCGGCCGTGGTCGCCGACGAGCGCGCGGCCGTGACCGCGCTGTGGACGCGCGTGTTCGGCGCGCTTGAAACGGGTGTTTGAGTCGGCCGTCTGAGCCGGGCGGAGGAGGGGCGGCCGCCGCTCAGGCCGCCAGCATTTCCTTCGCGTGCTTGCGCGTGGTGGCGGTGATTTCGAGGCCGCCGAGCATCCGCGCGACTTCCTCGATCCGGCTCGCCCTGTCGAGCGGCGAGACCGTCGACACGGTGCCGCCGTGCGCGTCCGCGCCTTTCGCGACCTGGAAGTGATGGTCGCCGCGCGCGGCGACCTGCGGCAGGTGCGTCACGCACAGCACCTGGCGGTCGCGTCCGAGCTGGTGCAGCAGGCGGCCGACCACCTCGGCGACGCCGCCGCCGATGCCGGTGTCCACTTCGTCGAAGATCAGCGTCGGCGTCGGGCTCGCGGCGCTCGCGATCACCGCGAGTGCGAGGCTGATCCGCGCGAGTTCGCCGCCCGATGCGACCTTCGCGAGCGGCCGCAGCGGCACGCCGGCATGCCCGGCGACGCGGAATTCGACCTGTTCGAGCCCGTGCGGGCCGCCGTCGGCGAGCGGCACGAGCGCGACTTCGAAGCTGCCGCCGGCCATCGACAGTTCCTGCATGCCGGCCGTCACCGCGGTGCCGAGCGCCCTGGCCGCCTGCGCGCGCGCCTTCGACAGGCGCTTCGCGTCGGCCAGATACGCTTCCCGCGCCTTGGCCTGGGCGGCCTCGAGCGCGCCGAGATCGGCCGCCGCGTCGAGCGCGGCGAGCTGCGCGCGGCGTGCCGCGTGTTCCTCGTGCAGCGTGTCGGGCGGCAGCCGGAACTTGCGGGCGGTCGAATGCAGCGCATCGACGCGTCGTTCGACCTGCGCGAGCCGCTCGGGATCGAGATCGAGGCGCTGCGCGTAGTGCGACAGCGAATAGACCGCTTCCTGCAGCTGGATCTCAGCCGGTTCGAGCGACGCGAGCGCGTCGCCGAGCGCGGCGTCGTAGTCGGCGAGGCTGCGCAGCTTCGACACGATCGCGCCGAGCTGCGCGAGCATCGCGTCGTCGGACTCCGACAACGCGTTCAGCGCACCGCGCACGCCTTCGATCAGGTTCGCCGAATGCGACAGGCGCTTGTGCTCGCCGTTGATTTCGTCCCATTCGCCCGGCTGCGGCGCGAGCTTGTCGAGCTCGGCCAGCTGCCACGCGAGCTTTTCGCGTTCGAGCTGGAGTTCGCGCTCGTGCGCCTTCGCCGAGTCGATCGCCTGGGTTGCGTCGCGCCATACGCGCCACGCGCGCGCGACGTTCGCCGCGTCGGCGACGAGCCCCGCATGCGTGTCGAACAGCTCGCGCTGCGCATCGGGCCGCATCAGCAACTGGTGCGCGTGCTGGCCGTGGATGTCGACCAGCATCTCGCCGAGCTCGCGCAGCTGCGCGAGCGTTGCGCTGGTGCCGTTGACGAACGCGCGCGAACGGCCGTTCGCGTCGATCACGCGGCGCAGCATCACGGTGTCCTCGGTGTCGAACGCATGCTCGTCGAGCCAGCGCGCGACGCGGTCGTGCTGCGTGAATTCGGCGGTGATGTCGGCGCGGCTGCAGCCGGTGCGCACGACGCTCGCGTCGGCGCGTTCGCCGAGCGCGAGCGCCAGCGCGTCGATCAGGATCGATTTGCCGGCGCCGGTTTCGCCGGAAAAGACGGTAAAGCCGCTGTCGAATTCGAGATCGAGCGCGGCGACGATGACGAAGTCGCGGATCGAGAGGTGGCGGAGCATGGTGTCGGGCGGGACGGCGTCAGGACGCCTTGTCGTCTTCGTTCGAGGCGTGTTCGTTCCAGTGCAGCTTCTTGCGCAGCGTCGTGTAGTAGCTGTAGCCGATCGGGTGCAGGAACGGCACCGTGTGCTTCGAGCGGCGCACCTCGATCGTGTCGTTCAGTTCGAGCGACGTAAACGACTGCATGTCGAAGTTCACGTTGACGTCGCGGCCGCCGACGATCTGGATCGCGATCTTCGAATCGTCCGGCAGCACGATCGGCCGGTTCGACAGCGCGTGCGGCGCGATCGGCACCAGCACGATGCCCTGCAGCTGCGGATGCAGGATCGGCCCGGCCGACGACAGCGCGTACGCGGTCGAACCCGTCGGCGTGGCGACGATCAGGCCGTCCGAGCGCTGGTTGTACATGTACCGGCCGTCGACCGACGCGCGCAGCTCGACCATCCCGGAGAAGCCGCTGCGGTTCACGACGACGTCGTTGAACGCCAGCGCGTGGTAGATCGGTTCGCCGTCGCGCACGATCCGCGCCTCGAGCAGCGAGCGCTCCTCGCGCTCGAACTTGCCCGACAGCATCACCGGCACGAGCGCCTGCATGTCGGCCGCCGCGATGTCGGTGATGAAGCCCAGCCGCCCGTGGTTGATGCCGATCAGCGGCGTCCGGTACGGCGCGAGCTGGCGGCCGATGCCGAGCATCGTGCCGTCGCCGCCCAGCACGACCGCCACGTCGGCGCGCGCGCCGATCTCGGCCGGCGTGAGCGCCGGGTAGCCGGCGATGCCGATCTCGCGCGCGGTGTCGGCCTCGAAGACGACCTCGAAGCCCAGCTTCGCGACGCACGCGGCCAGGGTGGCGAGCGGCTCGGCGATGCCGGGCGTGTTGCTGCGGCCGACGAGCGCGACGGTGTTGAACTGATTACCGGTTTTCATGCCGGCATTACACCATAGCTCGTTGACGAAAAGAACCGGTCCTGCCCCGACGGGGCCGGATCGGGCCGGACCGCGTGGCAGCGGCCGCGGCCACTCGCCGCGGTCGCGCGGTTGCGCTAAAATTTTCCACCATGCTAGATCCTCGCGCACGAACCCTCCTGAAAACCCTGATCGAACGGTATATCGCCGACGGTCAGCCGGTCGGATCGCGCACGTTGTCCCGTTACTCCGGGCTCGAGCTGAGCCCGGCGACGATCCGCAACGTGATGTCCGACCTGGAGGAGCTCGGCCTCGTGTCGAGCCCGCACACGTCGGCCGGCCGCGTGCCGACGCCGCGCGGCTACCGCCTGTTCGTCGACACGATGCTGACGGTCGAAGGCGACGCCGACGCGGTCGCGCGGCAGGTGCAGACCCTGCTGCAGGCCGGCGAGCCGCAGCAGAAGGTGGTCGCGGCCGCGGCGAGCGTGCTGTCGAACCTGTCGCAGTTCGCCGGCGTCGTGCTGACGCCGCGCCGCAGCCACGTGTTCAAGCAGATCGAGTTCATGCGCCTGTCGGACAAGCGCATCCTGCTGATCATCGTGACGCCCGAGGGCGACGTGCAGAACCGGATGCTGGCGACGCCGCGCGACTACTCGCCGTCGCAGCTCACCGAGGCGTCCAACTACATCAACGCGCATTTCGCCGGCCTGTCGTTCGACGAGGTGCGCCGCCGCCTGCGCGACGAGATCGACCAGCTGCGCGGCGACATGACCGCGCTGATGCACGCGGCCGTGACGGCCAGCACCGAGGTGCCCGACACCGAGGACACCGTGCTCATTTCCGGCGAGCGCAACCTGCTCGAAGTGGCGGATCTTTCGTCCGACATGGCGCGGCTGCGCAAGCTGTTCGACGTGTTCGACCAAAAGACGGGCCTCCTGCAACTGCTCGACGTGTCGAGCCACGCCCAGGGCGTGCAGATCTTCATCGGCGGCGAATCGACGCTCGTGCCGATCGAGGAGATGAGCGTCGTCACCGCGCCTTACGAGGTGAACGGGAAGATCGTCGGCACGCTCGGCGTGATCGGCCCGACCCGCATGGCGTACAACCGCGTGATCCCGATCGTCGACATCACCGCGCGCCTGCTGTCGCTGACGCTGAGCCAGCAATAGCCGCCGCCGCGGCCGACTCCACCCTCGTGCCGCCATCGTGCCGCGACGCCGTGCGCGCCGCCACTCGGCCGAACGGCCGGCCGACCGGCGCGAAGCGTGCCGCTATAATTGAAAGCCGTCCGGTTTCGTGCCCCGAGCACGTTCTTGCCCATGCGTTTCGATCTTGAGCCGCCTTCGAGCGTCGCGGCCGCCCACCGCATCGGCGTGCTGCTGATCAACCTCGGCACGCCCGACGCGCCGACGCCGCGCGCGGTGCGGCGCTATCTGGCCGAATTCCTGTCCGATCCCCGCGTCGTCGAAATTCCGCAGGCCGTCTGGCAGGTGCTGCTGCGCACGCTGATCCTGCCGCTGCGCGGCCGCGCGTCCGCGAAGAAATACGCGGCCGTGTGGCTGCCCGAGGGCTCGCCGCTGCGCGTGTACACCGAGCGCCAGACCGACGGCGTGCGGCATCTGCTCGCATCGAACGGTTATCACGTGCTGGTCGACCATGCGATGCGCTACGGCAGCCCGAGCATTGCGCAGGCGCTCGCGCAGTTCAAGCGCGCGGGCGTCGAGCGCGTGCTGCTGATGCCGATGTACCCGCAATACTCGGCCTCGACCACGGCGACGGCGTTCGACGCCGCGTTCGCCGCGCTCGCGCGCATGCGCAACCAGCCGGAAGTGCGCACGGTGCGCCACTACGCCGACCATCCGGCCTATATTCACGCGCTCGCCGAGCAGGTGCGCCAGTACTGGGCGCAGCACGGCCGGCCCGATTTCGCGGCCGGCGACAAGCTCGTGCTGAGCTTCCACGGCGTGCCGAAGCGCACGCTCGACCTCGGCGATCCGTATCACGACCAGTGCCAGCAGACCGGCGCGCTGCTCACGGCCGCGCTCGGGCTGTCGACGATCGAGTGCCGCGTGACGTTCCAGTCGCGCTTCGGCAAGGCCGAATGGCTGCAGCCGTACACCGCGCCGACGCTGCGCGAACTCGGCGAGGCCGGCGTGCGGCGCGCCGACGTGTTCTGTCCCGGTTTTACCGCCGATTGTCTGGAGACGATCGAGGAGATCGGGATGGAAGTGCGCGACGAGTTCATCGCGGGCGGCGGCAAGACCTTCCACCGGATTCCGTGCCTGAACGCCGCGCCGGCGTGGATCGGCGCGCTCGGCGAGATCGTTGCCGAAAATCTGCAGGGCTGGCCCGTGCGGGCCGCGCAACCCGAAACGGTGAGCTGATGAATTACAGGATTTCCACGGAACCGGGCGCGAAACTGCGCATCGACAAGTGGCTGTGGGCCGCGCGCTTCTTCAAGACGCGCTCGCTCGCGTCCGACGCGGTCGACAAGGGGCATGTGAAGATCGGCGGCGCGGCGGTCAAGCCGTCCAAGGACGTGCGCGTCGGCGACGAGGTCGAGATTGCGATCGACGGCCTCGTCTGGCACATTGCCGTGCTCGGCATTTGCGACGTGCGCGGGCCGGCGGCCATCGCGCAGACGCTTTACGAGGAAACCGAGGCAGGGCGGGCGGCGCGGCTCGCCGAACTGGAGCGGCGCCGCACCTATCGCGAGCCGGCGGCCGAGCTGCACGGCCGGCCGACCAAGCGCGATCGCCGGATCATCGACAGATTTTCTGGTGGGAGCTGAACGCGTGGTCGAACGTCGCCAGCGCACCGCCGTATTCGGTCGTACGGTCGGTCACGGCTCCCGACAGGCAAATGGTGGTGGTGCCGGCAATGAGTACCAGCGCGACCACCGAGATCGCAAAGGTCAGTTTCACGGTACTCCCCCTCGACAAGAAGGGTGAAAACGGCGCCAGGTGGATGTCAGGCGGCGGTCAGCTAGGGTAAACGCCCTTTCCGCACGCATGAATCGAGTGTAGTGCAGCGGCCTGTGCGGGGCTAGTCCCTGCCAGGTAAGCGTTGTTACAGGCCGTTTCCTCCGATTTGACCGCCTATGCGCACAATGCACCGGCGATGCGCCGGTTGTTTCCCGGTATTGCCGAATGGCGGCGAATCTCCCTCTTGAAACCGGGGTTTTCGCCCTTATCTGCACCACCAATGTGCGGTGCCGCCGGTATACGGTCCGGCGGTTGCCGATTTGGCTTCAACCTCTAATCGACTTTCAGCGACATGGAAAACACGCAAGAGAACCCGGCATCCCAATCGGCCGAAGACACCGGCAGCGAGACGCAGGCGACGCAAGGCGCGGCTCCCGCCGCCGAAGCAGCCGACGCGGCGCTGGCCGAGGCTCAAGCCAAGGTCGCCGAGCTCCAGGAAAGCTTCCTGCGGGCGAAGGCCGAAACCGAGAACGTTCGCCGCCGCGCGCAGGACGACGTCGCGAAGGCTCACAAGTTTGCGATCGAAAGCTTCGCCGAGCACCTGCTGCCGGTGCTGGACAGCCTCGAGGCGGCCGTCGGCGACACCTCGGGCGACATCACGAAGGTGCGCGAAGGCGTCGAGCTGACGCTGCGCCAGCTGACGAGCGCGCTCGAAAAGGGCCGCGTCGTCGCGATCAACCCGGTCGGCGAGAAGTTCGATCCGCACCAGCACCAGGCGATTTCGATGGTGCCGGCCGAACAGGAGCCGAACACCGTCGTCACGGTGCTGCAAAAGGGCTATATGATCGCCGACCGCGTGCTGCGTCCGGCGCTCGTCACGGTCGCGCAGCCGAAGTAAGGCCGCCGCGATGCTGCCCGCCGGCGTCGATCCGGCCGCGTTCGACGCGTTCGACATGCAGGCGCTGTCCGCCGACACGTTCGACGCGGGCATCGCCGGCGCGGGCGATGCGCTCGCGGTGGTGTTCTTCTGGGGCGTCGACTGCTTCAACTGCGAGATCGCGAAGAAGGCGATGCTCGCGCAGCCCGACGCGATCCGCGCGCTGGGCCTGAAGTGGTTCCACTGCAACGTGTACGAACATCAGGAGCTGGGGCGCCGCTTCGGGCTGCACGGCGTGCCGACGTGGTTCTTCTTTCACCGCGGCAGGCGGCTGGGCCGCGCGACCGGCTGGCACGGCCTCGCGCAGTTCGAGGCTGCGGTTGCGGCAGCGCGCGCGAAGATCGCGGCGGCAGCCGGGACGGCGCCTGCGGCGGGCGATCCCGCGGCGGGCGATCCCGCTTCGCACGGCGATTGAAAAAATTTAATATCCGCATCGCTTGTCGGGTCTTGAAAACGGATCGGACGGACGCATTTCGGGAACAGAGTTGAATTCGGCGCGCGAAACCGGCCAAAAAAGCGGGGTTTCGCGCAGCAAACAGGCATATCTGGAGATTAGGAAAAATGGGAAAGATCATCGGTATTGACCTCGGCACCACGAACTCGTGCGTCGCCATCATGGAAGGCAACCAGGTCAAGGTCATCGAGAACTCGGAAGGTGCGCGCACCACGCCGTCGATCATCGCGTACATGGACGACAACGAAGTGCTCGTCGGCGCGCCGGCCAAGCGTCAGTCCGTGACCAACCCGAAGAACACGCTGTTCGCGGTGAAGCGCCTGATCGGCCGCCGCTTCGAAGAGAAGGAAGTCCAGAAGGACATCGGCCTGATGCCGTACGCGATCGTCAAGGCCGACAACGGCGACGCGTGGGTCGAAGCGCATGGCGAAAAGCTCGCGCCGCCGCAGGTTTCGGCCGAAGTGCTGCGCAAGATGAAGAAGACGGCCGAAGACTACCTCGGCGAGCCGGTCACGGAAGCCGTGATCACGGTGCCGGCGTACTTCAACGACAGCCAGCGCCAGGCGACCAAGGACGCCGGCCGCATCGCGGGCCTCGAAGTCAAGCGGATCATCAACGAGCCGACCGCGGCTGCGCTCGCGTTCGGCCTCGACAAGGCCGAGAAGGGCGACCGCAAGATCGCCGTGTATGACCTCGGCGGCGGTACCTTCGACGTGTCGATCATCGAGATCGCGGACGTCGACGGCGAAATGCAGTTCGAAGTGCTGTCGACCAACGGCGACACGTTCCTCGGCGGCGAGGACTTCGACCAGCGCATCATCGACTACATCATCGGCGAGTTCAAGAAGGAGCAGGGCGTCGACCTGTCGAAAGACGTGCTCGCGCTGCAGCGCCTGAAGGAAGCGGCCGAAAAGGCGAAGATCGAGCTGTCGTCGAGCCAGCAGACCGAAATCAACCTGCCGTACATCACGGCCGACGCATCGGGCCCGAAGCACTTGAACCTGAAGATCACCCGCGCCAAGCTGGAAGCGCTGGTCGAGGACCTGGTCGAGCGCACGATCGAGCCGTGCCGCATCGCGATCAAGGACGCCGGCGTCAAGGTGTCGGACATCGACGACGTGATCCTGGTCGGCGGCCAGACCCGCATGCCGAAGGTGCAGGAGAAGGTGAAGGAGTTCTTCGGCAAGGATCCGCGCCGTGACGTGAACCCGGACGAAGCCGTCGCCGTCGGCGCGGCGATCCAGGGCCAGGTGCTGTCGGGCGACCGCAAGGACGTGCTGCTGCTCGACGTGACCCCGCTGTCGCTCGGCATCGAGACGCTCGGCGGCGTGATGACGAAGATGATCAGCAAGAACACGACGATCCCGACCAAGCACGCGCAGGTCTACTCGACCGCGGACGACAACCAGAGCGCGGTGACGATCAAGGTGTTCCAGGGCGAACGCGAAATGGCGGCCGGCAACAAGCTGCTCGGCGAGTTCAACCTCGAAGGCATCCCGCCCGCACCGCGCGGCGTGCCGCAGATCGAAGTGACCTTCGACATCGACGCGAACGGCATCCTGCACGTCGGCGCGAAGGACAAGGCGACCGGCAAGGAAAACAAGATCACGATCAAGGCCAACTCGGGTCTGTCCGAGGCGGAAATCGATCAGATGATCAAGGACGCGGAAGCGAACGCGGCGGAAGATCACAAGCTGCGTGAGCTGGCCGATTCGCGCAACCAGGGCGACGCGCTGGTCCACAGCACGAAGAAGGCGCTGACCGAGTACGGCGACAAGCTGGACGCGGGCGAGAAGGAATCGATCGAGGCAGCGATCAAGTCGCTCGAGGACGTGCTGAAGGACACCTCGGCCGACAAGGCGGCGATCGACGCGAAGGTCGAGGAGCTCGGCAAGGTCTCGCAGAAGCTCGGCGAGAAGATGTACGCCGACATGCAGGCCCAGGCGGGGGCGGCCGGCGCGGCGGGTGCAGCGGAAGGCGCGGCGCAGGGCGGCGCGCAACAGGCTGCGGACGACGTCGTCGACGCCGAGTTCAAGGAAGTGAAGAAGGACTGAGCCGGGTTGCCATGGCACCGTACGCCGCGCGCGAGCACCGCGCGCGGCGCGGCTGACAAGCGGTCTGTCTGTCCTTCCTGCCGCTGTGCGATGCGCAGCGGATGGCCGGATCGACTCCACGCCTGGCGGGCTTCGCGGCCCTCCGGGCACATTTGTTTTTTGGCGGGCGCGGCGTGGCTGTCTGCGGACGGGCGTGGCGCCAGACGAGTCGAGAGACTTTACTGCGAGCGAAAGGAGCCGCCCGCGTGCCTCAGGCGCGGACGGCAGTGAATCGATATGGCGAAACGGGATTACTACGAGGTTCTGGGCGTCGCGAAGAACGCGAGCGACGACGAAATCAAGAAGGCGTATCGCAAGCTTGCGATGAAGTATCACCCTGACCGCAATCCGGACAGCAAGGATGCGGAAGAGCATTTCAAGGAGGCGAAGGAAGCCTATGAAATGCTGTCGGACAGCCAGAAGCGGGCGGCGTACGACCAGTACGGCCACGCGGGCGTCGATCCGAACATGGGCGGTGCGGGCGCACAGGGCTTCGGCGGCTTCGCGGATGCGTTCGGCGACATCTTCGGCGACATCTTCGGCCAGGCGGCCGGCGGCGGTCGCGGCGGGCGCGGCGGCCCGCAGGTGTATCGCGGCGCGGACCTGCGCTACAGCATGGAAATCACGCTCGAGCAGGCCGCGCACGGCTACGACACGCAGATTCGCGTGCCGAGCTGGGTGTCGTGCGAGATCTGCCACGGCTCGGGCGCAAAGCCGGGCACCAAGCCCGAGACCTGCCCGACCTGTCACGGCCAGGGCACGGTGCGCATGTCGCAGGGCTTCTTCAGCATCCAGCAGACCTGCCCGAAGTGCCACGGCACCGGCACCTACATCCCGGAACCGTGCGCGCACTGCCACGGTTCGGGCAAGGTGAAGGAAACCAAGACGCTCGAGGTGAAGATCCCGGCCGGGATCGACGACGGGATGCGTATCCGCTCGGCCGGCAACGGCGAGCCGGGCATCAACGGCGGGCCGCCGGGCGACCTGTACGTCGAGATCCACATCAAGCCGCATGCGGTGTTCGAGCGCGACGGCGACGACCTGCATTGCCAGATGCCGATCCCGTTCACGACCGCCGCGCTCGGCGGCGAGATCGAGGTGCCGACGCTGGCCGGCCGCGCGACCTTCCCGGTGACGGAAGGCACGCAGTCGGGCAAGACTTTCCGCCTGCGCGGCAAGGGCATCAAGGGGCTGCGTTCGAGCATCGCGGGCGATCTGTACGTGCATGTGCAGGTCGAGACGCCCGTGAAGCTGACCGAGCACCAGCGCGACCTGCTCAAGCAGTTCGAGAAGTCGCTGGCCGAGGGCGGCGCGCGTCACAGCCCGCAGAGCAAGAGCTGGTTCGACCGTGTGAAGAGCTTCTTCGAGTAACGGCATGACTGAAGGCAGCGGGAGCGCGTCGTTCGCGCTCTTGGACGATTGCGACTCGACCGCGTCCGCGCGGTCGAGTCGTTTGTATTCGGGCTTCGTGCGCGAACGCGTGTGCACCGATCCCGGCCGCCTCGACGAAGTCGACGCGGCGCTCGCGCAGGATTTGCGCGATGGGCTGCACGCGGTGGTCGTCGGCGACTACGCATTCGGACGCAACCTGCAACGGGCGCAGCCGGGCGATGCCCCGCTGCGCTTTTTGCTGTATGCGCGCTGCGAACGGCTGTCGCGCGACGAAGTCGACGCGTGGCTCGCGCGGCAGGATGGCGGCGGCGCGCCGTCGATCGCGGGTGTCGCGCATGTGTCGAAAAGCGTCGCGCGCGACGCGTTCGACGCGGCGATCGATGCGGTGCACGACGCGCTGCGCGCGGGCGACTCGTACCAGGTCAACTACACGTACCGGCTCGATTTCGACGTGTTCGGCACGCCGCTCGCGCTGTACCGGCGGCTGCGCGCGCGCCAGCCGGTGCGCTACGGCGCGCTGATCGCGCTGCCCGATGGCGCGTGGGTCGTGTCGTGCTCGCCCGAGCTGTTCGTCGAGAAGCACGGCGACGTGCTGCGCGCGCGGCCGATGAAGGGCACCGCGCCGCGTTCGGCCGATCCCGAGCAGGATGCGGCGTCCGCCGCGTTCCTCGCGAACGATCCGAAGAACCGCGCGGAAAACGTGATGATCGTCGACCTGCTGCGCAACGACGTGTCGCGGATCGCGCGCACGGGTACGGTGACGGTGCCGGCGCTGTTCTCGGTCGAGCCGTATGCGTCGGTGTGGCAGATGACGTCGACGGTCGAGGCCGGCTGGCGCGACGGCACGACCTTCGCGGCGATGCTGCGCGCGCTGTTTCCGTGCGGTTCGATCACCGGCGCGCCGAAGCACAAGACGATGCAGCTGATCGACGCGATCGAGTCGACGCCGCGCGGGCTCTATACGGGCGCGATCGGCTGGCTCGATGCGCCGTCGGACGCTCAAGCGGCAGGGTGCGGCGATTTCTGCCTGTCGGTGGCGATTCGCACGCTGACGCTGGAGGCGGCGCAGGCCGAAGCGGAAGCCGGCGCGCCCGCCCCGTCAACCGCATCGGCCGGCCGGCGGCGCGGCACGATGGGCGTCGGCGCGGGCATCGTGCTCGACAGCGTCGCCGCCGACGAATACGCGGAGTGCGAATTGAAGGCACGATTCCTGACCGATGCCGATCCCGGCTTCCAGTTGTTCGAAACGACCTGCGCGACGCGCGCGGACGGGATTCGATATCTCGACCGCCATCTGGCGCGGCTGCAGCGCAGCGCCGACGCATTCGGCTTCCGTTTCGACGCCGATGCGCTGCGCCGCGCGATCGACGCGCGCTGCGCGGCGCTCGACGGCGACGGCGCGTACCGGATGAAGCTCGCGCTGGCGAAGGACGGCGCGGTCGAGATCGTCGCCGCGCCGCTCAAGCCGCTGCCGGCCGGGCCGGTCGGCGTGCTGCTCGCGCCGGCGCACGGCTTCGCGCCGACCCGCGCCGACGATGCGCTGCTGCTGCACAAGACGACGCGGCGCGCCGACTACGATCGCGCGTGGCAGGCGGCCGAGGCGCTCGGCTGCTTCGACATGCTGTTCGTCAACGAACGCGGCGAGCTGACGGAGGGCGGCCGCTCGAACCTGTTCGTGAAGCTCGACGGGCAGTGGGTGACGCCGCCGCTTGCGTGCGGCGTGCTGCCGGGCGTGATGCGCGGCGTGCTGCTCGACGATCCGGCGTTCGGCGCGATCGAGCGTGTCGTGACGCGCGACGATCTGGCGCGTGCGCAGGCGCTGTTGCTGACCAATGCGCTGCGCGGCGCGCTCGACGCGGTGTTGAAGTAACCGCCGGCGAGTGCGCATCGACAAAAAAGCGCGGCGCCCCGCAAAGGGCGCCGCGCTTTTTTTCGTCGTGCGCCGGCGCATGAACCGCCGACGCGCAGCGGCAATCAGAACGCGTGTTCCGGCCCGGGGAACGAACCGTCCTTCACCGCGCGCACATACGCTTCGACCGCAGCCTGGATGCTCGGCTGGCCCTGCATGAAATCCTTCACGAAACGCGGCCGCTTGCCGGGGAAGATCCCGAGCATGTCGTGCAGCACGAGCACCTGCCCGGAGCAGTCCGCACCCGCGCCGATGCCGATCGTCGGGATCTTCAGCATGTGCGTGACTTCGGACGCGACGAGCGTCGGCACCGCTTCGAGCACGACGAGCTGCGCGCCCGCGTCCTCGACCGCGCGCGCATCGCGCAGCAGCTGCGCGGCGCCGGCCTCGGTCTTGCCCTGCACCTTGAAGCCGCCGAACGCATGCACCGACTGCGGCGTGAGGCCGATGTGCGCACACACCGGCACCGAGCGCTCGACCAGGAAGCGGATCGTGTCGGCGAGCCATTCGCCGCCTTCGAGCTTGACCATCTGCGCGCCGGCGCGCATCAGCGCGACCGCGTTCGCGAACGCTTCGGCCGGCGTGCCGTACGTGCCGAACGGCAGGTCGGCGACGACGAGCGCACGCGGCTGCGCGCGCGCGACGCAGGCGGTGTGATACGCGATGTCGTCGAGCGAGACCGGCAGCGTGGTCGTGTGGCCCTGCAGCACGTTGCCGAGCGAATCGCCGATCAGCAGCACGTCGGTGCCCGCGCGATCGAGCAGGGCAGAGAAGCTCGCGTCGTAGCAGGTGAGCATCGCGATCTTCTCGCCGGCGTCGCGCATCGCCTGCAGCTTCGGCACCGTCACGGCAGGCCGGCTCGATTCCTGGAGGTAGGTCATGGGGGAAATCCGGGTCGATGGGTGAAAACGACGGGCGAGGCGACGCTTCAGCGCGTCGTCTCGCCCTTGACGAAGAATTCCTTGCGGCCGCGCATCGTCTCGATGCGCTCGACCAGCAACGCGAAATCCTCGGGAGAGTCCTGCGGATTCAGGTGTTCCGCGGCGACCGTCAGCACCGGCGTGCGGTCGTAGTGGTAGAAGAATTCGTTGTACGCGTCGACGAGCGAGCGCAGGTACGCGTCGCTGATCTGCAGCTCCATCGGCAGCCCGCGCTTCTGGATGCGCGAGAACAGCACTTCCGGGCTCGCCTGCAGGTAGACGACGAGATCGGGCACCGGCGCGCGCGGCACGTCGAGGTGCGTCGCGATCGAGCGATACAGCTGCCACTCGTCTTCCGGCAGGTTCAGCCGCGCGAAGATGTCGTTCTTCTGCGGCATGAAATCGGCGACGACCGGGCGGCCCGTGTCGAGCGCGCCGATCAGCTCGCCGGCCTGCTGCGCGCGCTGCAGCGCGAACGACAGTTGCGTGGGCAACGCATAGCGCGCGGTGTCGCGATAGAAGCGTTCGAGGAACGGGTTGTCCTGCGGGCGTTCGAGCAGCGTCTGCATCGACCAGCGCTCGGCGAGCAGTCGCGCGAGCGTCGTCTTGCCGACGCCGATCGGGCCCTCGATCACCAGATAGCGATGCGGGGCGCGCAGGTCGGGCGCGGTGACGGTCAGCGGGGTGGGGTTCATCGGCAGCGGTTCTTGTCGGTGCCGTCGCCGGCGGCGAGCGCCTTCTGCATCAGGCACTGGCAGGTCTGCACCTTTTCGACGCGCTGATCGGCGACGGCGGCGAGGAACGCGTCGGCGCGGCCGCGCGCGGGGATGTCGAGCGTCGGCTCGATCTCGACGAGCGGGACGAGCGCGAACGCGCGGTCGGTCAGGCGCGGGTGCGGGACGATCAGGTCCGGCTCGTCGATCGCATCGGCGCCGAACAGCAGGATGTCGAGGTCGAGCGTGCGCGGCGCATTGCGATACGGGCGCTCGCGTCCGAAGTGATGTTCGATCTTCTGGCAGAGCGCGAGCAGCTCGCGGGCCGACAGCGTCGTGTCGAGCTTGACGACACAGTTGTAGAAGTCGTCGCCGCCCGCTTCGAACGGCGCCGTGCGATACAGGCTCGATTTGCCGAGGATCGAGATGGTGCGCTGCTGCGCGAGGCACACCACCGCGTCCTTCAGGGTCTGGCGCGCATCGCCGAGATTCGCCCCCAGTCCGATATATGCAACCGTCATGGCATCACTTCCTACGTCGTTCGCCGGCGCGCGCGTCAGTCGTCGGAACCGTTCGAGGCTTCCGGCGCGTGCTCAGCGCCGCCTTCGGCCGGTTTGCGGTTCCGCGCACCGCCGCGGCGGCGCCGCTTGCGGGGCGATTTTTCCTTCGAGCCGCCCTGCGTGAGCAATGCTTCGCGAGCGGCCGCGTCGCCTTCGATGAAATCCGTCCACCACTGTCCGACGTCCTGTTCCAGTTCGCCGGATTCGCAGCGTAACAGGAGGAAATCATACCCCGCTCTAAATCTTTGGTGTTCCAGCAGCCTCAGCGCACTGCGGCCCGAGCGTTTTTCGAGGCGCAGCTGCAGGCCCCAGATCTCGCGCATGTCGGCCGAGTAGCGCTTGTGGATCGCGAGCTTCTCGGTCTGCATGTCGAGCACGTCGTCCATCGCGCGATGCAGCGCGGGCACCGGGAACTCGCCTTCGGCCGTGTACTGCTCGAAGCGCTGGCGCATGTCGTGCCACAGCAGCGTCGCGAACAGGAAGCCCGGCGACACGGGCTTGCCCGCGCGCACGCGCGCATCGGTGTTGTTCAGCGCGAGCGTGATGAACTTCTCGCCCTGCGGCTGTTCGAGCACGACGTCGAGCAGCGGCAGCAGCCCGTGATGCAGCCCTTCCTTGCGCAGCCGCTGCAGGCACGCGAGCGCGTGGCCCGACAGCAGCAGCTTCAGCATCTCGTCGAACAGGCGCGCGGCCGGCACGTTGTTGATCAGGTCGGCGAGCGCGTGGATCGGCTCGCGCGTGTGCGGCTCGATCTCGAAGCCGAGCTTCGCCGCGAAGCGCACGACGCGCAGCATCCGCACCGGATCCTCGCGATAGCGCGTGGCCGGATCGCCGATCATCCGCAGCAGGCGCGCGCGCACGTCGGCCATGCCGTCGTGATAGTCGAGCACCGTCTGCGTCGACGGGTCGTAGTACATCGCATTGATCGTGAAGTCGCGGCGCGCGGCGTCTTCGTGCTGTTCGCCCCAGACGTTGTCGCGCAGCACGCGGCCGCTGGCGTCGACCGCGTGCGTGCGGCGGTCCAGTTCGTCGCGCTTCAGGCGCTTCGGCGGCTCGGCGGCGGCCGCTTCCGGCGGCGCGTCGACCAGCGCGCGGAACGTCGACACCTCGATCAGCTCCTGGCCGAACTGCACGTGGACGATCTGGAAGCGGCGGCCGATCAGGCGCGCGCGGCGGAACAGGCGCTGCACCTCGGTGGGCGTCGCGTCGGTCGCGACGTCGAAGTCCTTCGGCGCGATGCCGAGCAGCAGGTCGCGCACCGCGCCGCCGACGATGAACGCGCGGAAGCCCGCCTGCTGCAGCGTGTCGGTCACGCGTACCGCGTTGCGCGAGATCAGGGACGGGTCGATGCCGTGCACGCTGGCCGGCACGACGGTCGGCTCGTGGTTGCTGCGCGGCTTCCTTGCGCCGCCGCCGCGGCTCCCCTTGGCGGGGCGCGGGGCGGAGGCCGCTTCGACGGCCGGAGCCGCTGCGGGAGACGTTTGCGCGGCGTCGTCCTGGCCGAGCAGCTTGCGGATGAATTTCTTGATCACGACGTTCAGAAAAGATCGAGGATGCGCCAGCCGCGGTCGCGGGCATGCGCGCGCAGCGTGTCGTCGGGGTTGGTCGCGATCGGGTCGGTGACTTTCTCGAGCAACGGGATGTCGTTGTGCGAATCGCTGTAGAAGTAGCTGCGCGCGAAGTCGTCCCAGTGCTTGCCGAGCGAGGCGAGCCAGGCCTCGGTGCGCACGATCTTGCCTTCGCGATAGCTCGGCGTGCCGGTCGGCCGGCCCGTGTACGGCGAATCGGGATGGCCGTCGGTCGTCTCGACCTCGCACGCGATCAGCGTCTCGACGCCGAACGCGGACGCGATCGGCCGCGTGATGAATTCGTTGGTCGCGGTGACGATGCAGCACAGGTCGCCCGCGTCGAGGTGCGCGCGCACGAGTTCGAGCGCGGCGGGCGTCATCGCCGGGCGGATCACCTCGTGCATGTACTGCTCGTGCCATTGCGCGAGCTGCTCGCGCGAATACTTCGCGAGCGGCGTGAGCATGGCCGTCAGGTACGCGTGGATGTCGAGCTTGCCGGCCTTGTAGTCGGCGAAGAACTGGTCGTTCTGACGCGAGAAGCTTTCCGCGTCGACGATGCCGAGCTTCACCATGAAGCGGCCCCATTCGTGGTCGCTATCGGTCGGGATCAGCGTGTGATCGAGGTCAAAGAGTGCCAGATTAGTCATGGAAGCGCATTTTACTCGAAGCGGTTCGGGCCCGTGGGCGGCGGCGCGATGTCGTCGCCCGGACGGGCCAGCATCCGGCGCAGCAGCGGCAGCGTGACGGCGCGCTTCTGCTCGAGCGAGAAGCGGTCGAGCGCGTCGAGCAGCGCCATCAGGCTCGGCATGTCGCGCCGGAAATGGGTGAGCAGGTAGGCCGCGATGTCGTCGGTGAGCGCGATGCCGCGCTCCTTCGCCGCGAGCTTCAGCACGTCGATCTTGCCGGCGTCGGACGGCGGCGACAGATGGAACACGAGCCCCCAGCCGAGGCGCGTGCGCAGATCCTCGCGCACGTCGAGCGCGAGCGGCGCCGCGGGGCCCGCCGCGACGAACGCGCTCGACGGGTGCGCGCGGACTTCGTTGAACAGGTTGAACAGCGCGACCTGCTGCGTGTCGCTCATGCGGTCGCAGTCGTCGATCGCGTAGATGCCGATGCGCGGGTCGAACGTGAACGCGCCGAGCGGGCTTTGCGGAGTCAGGTAGCGCGCATAGCCGTACGACGCGTCGCTGACGAGCGCCTGCAGCAGATGGCTGCGGCCGCTGCCGGGTTCGCCCCAGATATAGAACGACCGGTCCGGCACGGGGCCGGCCGCGAGCGCGAGGTCGAGCTTCTGCAGCCGCGTGACGAGCTCGCCGTTCTCGCCCGTGATGAAGTTATCGAACGTCGCGGGCGGCGGCGTGCCGAGATCGAGCGTCAGTTGACGGGTCACCATGCGAGTCGATTGAAAAAACGCGTGCCGGGTGCCGGGCACGCACCGGGGAACGCAGTGCGGATGGCGGCACGCGCGGTCGCACGCACGGCGGCGCGGCGCGTGGAGCGCGGCTCGCCGGGCGATGAAAACGGGGACGTGTTGGCCAAGATGCGATCCCTGACGATTCGATGCGGGGAATTCCGGCCAGCGGGCCGGCTTCGGGTAAAATCGCATTTTACCGACCTTCTCGCATTCCCCCATGAATCCTCCGAAATCCGCTCCCGACGCTCAGGGTCTGTCCTACCGCGACGCAGGCGTCGACATCGATGCCGGCGACGCGCTCATCGACAAGATCAAGCCTTTTGCGAAGAAAACCCTGCGCGACGGCGTGCTCGGCGGCATCGGCGGGTTCGGCGCGCTGTTCGAAGTGCCGAAGAAGTACAAGGAGCCGGTGCTCGTGTCGGGCACCGACGGCGTCGGCACCAAGCTCAAGCTCGCGTTTCATCTGAACAAACACGACACGGTCGGCCAGGATCTCGTCGCGATGAGCGTGAACGACATCCTCGTGCAGGGCGCCGAGCCGCTGTTCTTCCTCGACTACTTCGCATGCGGCAAGCTCGACGTCGACACGGCCGCGACCGTCGTCAAGGGCATCGCGCACGGCTGCGAGCTGTCGGGCTGCGCGCTGATCGGCGGCGAGACGGCCGAAATGCCGGGCATGTACCCGGACGGCGAATACGACCTGGCCGGCTTCGCAGTCGGCGCGGTCGAGAAGAGCAAGATCATCGACGGCAGCACGATCGCCGCAGGCGACGTGGTGCTCGGCCTTGCATCGAGCGGCATCCACTCGAACGGCTTCTCGCTCGTGCGCAAGATCATCGAGCGCGCGAATCCGGACCTGTCGGCCGACTTCCATGGCCGCTCGCTCGCCGACGCGCTGATGGCGCCGACCCGCATCTACGTGAAGCCGCTGCTCGCGCTGATGCAGAAGATCGCGGTGAAGGGCATGGCACACATCACCGGCGGCGGTCTCGTCGAGAACATTCCGCGCGTGCTGCGCGAAGGCCTGACGGCCGAGCTGGACCAGAACGCATGGCCGCTGCCGCCGCTGTTCAAGTGGCTGCAGGAGCACGGCGGCGTCGCCGATGCGGAAATGCACCGCGTGTTCAACTGCGGGATCGGGATGGCGGTGATCGTCTCGGCGGCGGATGCCGACGCAGCGGTCGCCGACCTGACGGCCGCCGGCGAACAGGTGTGGAAGATCGGCACCGTGCGTGCGAGCCGCGAAGGCGAGGCGCAGACGGTCGTGGTCTGACGCGCCGCTCGCTGCAGATGCGGTATCAGGAAGCCGCCCGGAGTCGATCCGGGCGGCTTTTTTTTCGGGCGCCGCCGTGGCGCCGCTGACGGAGGACGACGATGAGCGAAGACGAACGCGCAATCCGCGAACTGGTGGAAAACTGGTTCGTGTCGAGCCGGCGCGGCGATCTGGCGACCGTGCTCGACCTGATCGCCGACGATGCGATCTTCATGGTGGCGGGCAGGCCGCCGTTCGACAAGTCGGCGTTCGCGGCGGCGTCGCGCGATGCGAACGCCGTCGGCGGCGATGCGCCGAAGATCGACGGCCGCTACCGGATCGACGAGCTGCGCGTGCTCGGCGACTGGGCGTACATGCGCAATTTCATCGAGATCGAGGCGACGCCGCCGGGCGGCGACACGGTGCGTCGCTCGGGGCATACGCTGACGATCTTTCGCAAGGCCGACGGGCGCTGGCAGCTCGTGCGCGATGCGAATCTGGTGACGCTGGTGCAGTGAGCCGCGTGCGTTGGCGAGATCGAGCGGCGGTGGCGGATCGTTGCGTGAGCGCAGGCGGATGATCGACGCGCACGAGCGCGCGCTATCGATCGCTGCTCAGGCGGAACGGCCTGCCGCGCCCGCCGCGCGCGTGCCGGCCAGCAACGGCGGCACGCACAGGTAAAGCAGCGCGGCCGCGGCCCACACGAAGCCCGGCCAGATGCCGCGCGTCGCCGCGTAGGTGGCCGTGACGAGCAGCGGCCCCGCGACACCGATCAGGCTCGCGACGCTCGCGAGCATGCCCTGCAGCTCGCCCTGGCGCGCATCGTCGACCTGACGCGCGAGCATCGCCTGCAGCGCCGGCAGCGTCATCCCGCCTGCCGCGAAAAACGGCAGCAGCGCGAACGGCATCCATGCGGCCGTCGCGAATGCGATCGCGACGAGGCCGAGCGCGTCGCCCGCGAGGCCCAGCGCGAGCGCGCGACGTTCGCCGAGGCGCGCGATCAGCGGCCCGATCGCGAACGCCTGGGCGACTGTATGGCACGCGCCGTAGCCGGCGAGCGACAGCCCGGCCACCAGCGTCGACCAGCCGAAGCGCTCCTGGCCGTACAGGATCCACAGCGTCGCGGGCGCCTGCGACACCAGCGCGACGATCACGTAGATGCCGACCAGCGGTACGAGCGCGCGGCCGCCGCTCAGCCGCCGCAGGCTCGCGAACGGGTTGAGGCCGGCGCCGGGGCGCTTGTCGTGCGCGGACGGCGGACGCGACTCCGGCAGCACGCGCCAGACCAGCGCGAGATTCAATGCGTTGAGCAGCGCGGCCGCCGCAAACGGCGCACGCAGATCCCACGCGCCGACCACACCGCCGATCAGCGGTCCCGCAATGAAGCCGATGCCCATCATGGCGCCCAGCTGGCCGAAGCGCCGGGCGCGATCGGGCTCGGCCGTCACGTCGGTCACGTATGCGGTCGCGACCGCGGCGTTCGCGCCGGTGACGCCCGCAATCAGCCGGCCTGCGTAAAACCACGCGAGCGTCGGCGCGCACGCCATCAGCAGATAGTCGAGCGCAGCGCCCGCCAGCGACGCGACCAGCACCGGACGGCGGCCGAAGCGGTCGCTCAGTGCGCCGAGCAGCGGCGCGCACAGGAACTGCGCGAACGCGTACAGCGCCAGCAGCATCCCGTAATGGGCATCGGTGTTGCCCGTGCCGGCGAGCGAGCGCAGCAGCCCCGGCAGGATCGGCATCACGATCCCGACGCCGATCGCGTCGAGCAGCACCGTCGTCAGGATGGCAATCAGGGAAGGGTTCAAGGCGATGCCTCTATCGGTGATAGAGTGAGGATTATTCCATAACTTTCCCTATCGGTGATAGAGATGAAGGATGCAGGCGCGCGACTGACGCGCGACACGGTATTGCGGGCAGCGCTCGAATTGCTGAACGAGGCGGGGATCGATGCGCTGTCGACGCGACGGCTGGCGGAGCGGCTGGGCGTGCAGTCGCCGACGCTGTACTGGCATTTCCGGAACAAGGGCGAACTGCTCGAAGCGATGGCCGAGGCGATCATGCTCGAGCGTCACGATGCGTCGATGCCGAAACCGGGCGACGCGTGGGACACATGGCTGGTTGCGAATGCATGCAGTTTTCGCGACGCGCTGCTTGCTTATCGCGACGGCGCGCGACTGCACGCCGGCACGCGGCCGCGCGACCTGCATTTCGCCTCGATCGAGCGCAAGCTCGCGCTGCTGTGCGATGCGGGATTCACGCCCGACGAAGCGGTCGACCTGATGTACGGGATCGGCCGCTTCGTGGTCGGGTGGGTGCTGGAGGAACAGGCCGAGCCGGACGACGATGCCGACGCGCCGGTGCCGGATGCAGCTGAGTATCCGTTGCTCGCGCAGGGCTGGACGGCGCTGCGCGAGCGGGGGCGCGACGATGCGTTCGCGCGGGGGATTGCGTTCATGGTCGAGGGGGCGCGGGCGCGCCTGGCGGGACGCGCGTGAAGCGGCACGCCGTGCATTCCTATGCCGTACGGCCAGTCCCGATCTCCAGGTCAATTCCGAGATGCCGGCGCGGCTAAACTGGTCGCGAAGTCTCGCTTCCCGATCGGCGCATGTCGAACGCAGCGTCCTTCGCGCGGCAGGTCGAGCACATCGCCGGCTCGCCGCGAGGGAGGCGGAAGCGGGGCGAAGGTTCACGAAACTTCGACCGCAACCCGCTCACCGAAGGAGTCGAACATGGCCAAGGCCGAACCTCGCTCACGTCGCAAGGCGCGCCCGCCGTGCGATCCGGGCACCGTATTCCAGATGGTCCTTCGCAGCACGCCGGACCGGCCCAAAAAAGGCTGGCCGTACCTGCCCTGGATGCACGTGGTCGATGCGCATTTGAAGCTGTTCGGATTCGAGCCGGGCGATCGCGTCTTCCTCGAGATCAATCACGTCACGCGGCAAATCAATATCTCGCCCGACTACAGCGCGCTCGCGCAGCGGGAGCAGCCGTATCATCGGCACGGCGAGCAGGAACAGAAAGGCGAACCATGACGAGCCCGATTCGATTCCGCGTTCGACCGGTATTTCACGGCAGCGATCTTCTGGTCGAGGTGCTTGACGACCATCGCGCGGCGGATTTTCCGGACGTTGCAGCGATCCTGCAGGACGCGCTGCATGCTGTCCGCGTTCCGCATCCGGACGGCCTCGACGACCCGACGGTCGCCTTGTCCCAGGGCCGCTATTTCAGCTATTGGACGTATGACCGGGGGCGCTATGAAATCGACGACGATATCTGGGCGCTGTTCGTCACCGCGTCGACCGACAACGCGTCCGTCGTCGCCGACATCGAGCGGGCGCTCGTGTCGACCGGGAAGTTCGCCAAGGAAGACGTGGACGCGTCCGCGTGAGTCGAGGCGATCCGGGGCTGCCCCTCCGCGGAAGGTGGCTCGCCACCTCAACCGGCCGACCCGTCCTCCAGCACGCGCTCGAGCGCATCGACCGCCCGCTCGGTCGAATCCTCCGCGACACAATCCACAACGATCCTTTCCGGCATCGCGCGCAGCCACGTGATCTGCCGCTTGCACAGCTGGCGCGTCGCGAAAATGCCCTTGTCGCGCATCGTCCGATAATCGGTTTCCCCGTCGAGGAATTCCCAGGCCTGCCGATACCCGACACAGCGCATCGACGGCAAGCCGGGATGCAGATCCTCGCGCCGACGCAGCCGCTCGACTTCGTCGATAAAGCCCGCGTCGAGCATCGCGTCGAATCGCCGCGCAATCCGTGCATGGAGCACGGCGCGATCCGACGGCTCCAGCGCGACCGGCACGAAGCGATACGCGGCCGCCAGGTCGTCCGCGCGCGGCGGCGCGGCGAGCAGCGCCGACATCGGCTGCCCGCTCAGCATGAAGATTTCGAGCGCACGCTGGATCCGCTGCGAATCGTTCGGCGCGAGCCGCGCCGCCGTCGCGGGATCGACCTGCGCGAGCCGCGCGTGAAGCGCCGGCCAGCCGTCGCGCGCGGCCTCGGCATCGAGTTCCGCGCGCACCGCCGGATTGGCGGACGGCAGATCGTTGAGCCCCTGCGTCAGCGCCTTGTAGTACAGCATCGTGCCGCCGGCGAGCAGCGGCGTGCGGCCGCGCGCGACGATCTCGCCGATCACGCGCAGCGCATCCGCACGAAAATCGGCCGCCGAATACGCATCGGCCGGGTCGATGATGTCGATCAGATGATGCGGCACGCTCGCGCGCTCGTCGCGCGTCGGCTTCGCGGTGCCGATATCCATGTCGCGATAGACGAGCGCCGAATCGACGCTGACGATCTCGATCGGGCGGCGCGCGGCCAGCGCCAGCGCGGCGGCCGTCTTGCCCGAAGCGGTGGGGCCGAGCAGGCAGGCGATCGTCGTCGGGCGGGACTGCGTTGAAACGTTCATTGCCCGCGCATGAAAAGGCGGTCGAGGTCGTTCAGCGTGAGCTGATACCAGGTCGGCCGGCCGTGATTGCATTGGTCCGCGCGTTCGGTCGCCTCCATCTGGCGCAGCAGCGCGTTCATCTCGTCGAGCGTCAGGCGCCGGTTCGCGCGCACCGCGTGGTGGCACGCGAGCGTGCCGAGCAGTTCGTGCTGGCGCTCGGTGAGCACGCGCGAACCGCCGAACGCGTGCAGGTCGGCGAGCACCGCGCGCGCGAGCGCCTGCAGATCGGCGTCCTTCAGCAGCGCGGGCACTGCGCGGATCGCGAGCGTCGTCGGCGACAGCACCGCGAGGTCGAAGCCGAGCGATTCGAGCGTGTCGCGCTCTTCCTCGACGGTGCCGATCTCGACCGGCGTCGCCGTCATCGATACCGGCAGCAGCAGCGGCTGCACGGCAACCGTGCGGTCGGCGAGCGCGTTCTTGAACTGTTCGTACAGGATCCGCTCGTGCGCTGCGTGCATGTCGACGATCACCAGGCCGTGCGCATTCTGCGCGAGCACGTAGATGCCGTGGATCTGGCCGAGCGCGAAGCCGAGCGGCTGCTCGTCGTGCGCGGTGCCGGCGATCGGCGCGGGCGTGAAGCCCGACAGCGGCGCGGCCGGCACGTCGGCCGAGTCTGTCGCGACGACCGTCGTACCGGCCGAGGTGCCCGCGCCCGTATCCTTGCGACCGAACAGCGCGTCGTAGAGCGCGAGCGGCTGCGCGACGGGCAGCGTGCCCTGCGTCATGCGCGCCTGGCGCATCCATGTGTTGCCGCCCGACGACGATGACGCCGCCGCCGGCCGGAAGCCGTCGTCCGCGGCCTGGCTCTGGCCGAGCGGCGTGGCCTGGAACGATGCGGGCCCGCGCGGAGTGGCTTCGATATGCGCTGCGTGGCCGCCTGCGGTGGTTTCCGGCGACGCGCCCGCATGCCGCGCGAGCGCGCGCTGCACCGCGTGGAACACGTACTGGTGGATCGAGCGCGAGTCGCGGAACCGCACTTCGATCTTCGACGGGTGCACGTTCACGTCGACAGCCTCGGGCGGCAGGTCGAGGAACAGCACGTACGACGGGTAGCGGTCGCCGTGCAGCACGTCCTCGTAGGCCGCGCGCACTGCGTGCGTGAGCAGCTTGTCGCGCACGAAGCGGCCGTTGACGAAGAAATACTGCTGGTCGGCACGGCCGCGGCTCGCAGTCGGCAGGCCCGCGCAACCGTAGACGGCGAGCGGCCCGGCCCGTTCGTCGAGCGGCAGGTGCGCGGTCGCGAAACCGTCGCCGAGGATCTTCGCGACGCGCTGCGCCGGTTCGGTCGCGTTCCAGTGCTCGACGGCCTTGCCGTTGTGCAGCACCGAGATCGCGACGTCCGGCCGCGCGAGCGCCGCGCGGCGGATCATTTCCAGGCAGTGGCCGAACTCGGTCTGCTCGCTCTTCAGGAATTTGCGTCGCGCGGGCGTGTTGAAGTACAGCTCGCGCACCTCGATCGTCGTGCCGACCGCGCCGGCGGCGGGCGACAACGCGCCCGTCTGCGCATCGATCTTGGTCGCGTGCGCGACGTCGGCGGTGCGGCTCGTGATCGACATCTCGGCGACCGACGCGATCGACGCCAGCGCTTCGCCGCGAAACCCGAGCGTCGCGACCGCTTCGAGTTCCTCGAGCGAGCGGATCTTGCTGGTCGCATGGCGCATCAGCGCGAGCGGCAACTCGTCGGGCGGAATCCCGCAGCCGTCGTCGGTGATCGAGATGCGCTTGACGCCGCCTTCCTCGAGCACGATGCGCAGCGTCGTCGCGCCGGCGTCCATCGCGTTCTCGAGCAATTCCTTGACGACCGACGCCGGACGTTCGACGACCTCGCCGGCCGCGATCTGGCTGATCAACTGGTCGGGCAGGGGCTGGATCGCGCGCAGCGGGCGCGGAGCAGGGGCGGGCGCGGCGCCCGCGGCCGTTTCGGTGAATTCGGACATGGCCGAATTATAGCGAGGCGGCGCACGCTTGCCGGGCCGCCGGGCGGTTACGTTTTTTCACGGAGCCTTAAGGTAGTTTCGGTATGATGGCTGCGTCGCGCGCACCGGCCTTGCCGGGCGGCCGTTTTAGCCCTTGTGGCCGTTCGGGCCCTTTCGCTTTCGAGGAATCGCATTTGGATACGCTGCTTCATTTCGTCAACCTGGTCCTGCACATCGACGCATTCCTCGGCGATTTCATTCGGCAGTACGGCGCGTGGGTTTACCTCGTGCTGTTCCTGATCGTGTTCTGCGAGACGGGGCTCGTCGTGTTCCCGTTCCTGCCCGGCGATTCGCTGCTGTTCATCGGCGGCGCGTTTGCCGCGTCCGGCGAAATGAGCGTCGGCGTGCTGATCGTGCTGCTGCTGGTGGCGGCGATCAGCGGCAATACGGTCAACTACCTGATCGGCCGCTGGATCGGCCCGAAGGTGTTCAATACGCATATTCCGGTGCTCGAGCGCTTCCTCGATCGCGCGGCGCTGCAGAAAACCCACGCGTTCTACGACAAGCACGGCGGCAAGACGATCGTGCTTGCGCGCTTCATTCCGGTCGTGCGAACTTTCGCGCCGTTCGTGGCCGGCGCCTCGGCGATGAGCGCGACGCGCTTCCAGCTATTCAACGTGCTCGGCGCGCTGCTGTGGGTGCTGCTGCTCGTGCTGCTCGGCTACTTCTTCGGCAACATCCCGTTCATCCGCCAGTACCTGAACGTGATCGTGCTGGCCGGCATCGGCGCGGCGGTCGTGCCGGTCGCGATCGGCGCGCTGTGGAAGCTGGTGCGCGGGCGGCAGGGCGGGACGCCGAAGGCGGGCGGGCGCTGAGCCGGCGCTTTATCGGTGCTTCGCAATGAAAGCGTGGCAGCCTAGGGCTGCCACGTTTTTTTTCGTCCGTGCGTTCGGCTGCCGTGCCCGTCAGGTATTGCGATGGGAGATCGGCGTTTCGGGCGTCGGGTAGCCGGCCTCGCGGAACGTCTCCAGGATCACGCGATTGGTGTCGCAGTAGACCTGCCAGTAGTTCTCCGGCTGCGTCGACGGGCGGACGAACAGCAGCGGGCCTTCCGGCGTGAACTGCAGCACGCCGACGTCGGGCGCCGGCACCTTCATCACGTTCGGGATCAGCTGGATCTGCGTTTTCAGGCGGTTGATCGCGTCGGCGGCATCGACGCTGTTTGCGATCTTCGCGGTCAGGTCGACGCGGCGGTGCGGCGTCGCGCTGTAGTTGGCGATGTTGTCCGAGAAGATCTTGTTGTTGCCGACGATCGTCACGACGTTGTCGGCGGTGATGATCGTCGTGCCGAACAGGCCGAGCTCCTTCACCGTGCCGGTGACGCCGCCCGCGCTGATCACGTCGCCGATCTTGAACGGACGCAGCACCTGCATGAACACGCCGGCGGCGAAATGCGCGAGCAGGCCGCCCCAGGCCGTGCCGATCGCGAGGCCGAGACCGGCGAGCAGCGCGGCGAACGACGTGGTCTGTACGCCGAAAAGCTGCAGGATCGCGAGGATCAGCAGGATCGTCAGCAGCACGCTGACGACCGAGGTCAGGTAGTCGGCGAGCGTCGGGTCGATCTTGCCGCTGCGGCGTACGACCTTGCCGAGCAGGCGCGTGCCGATGCGGATCGCCCAGCGGCCGATGAACCATAGTGCGATCGCGGCGAGGAGGTTGAGGGCGAGGTCGAGGCCGCGGGTCATTAGGAATTGTTGGGCGGTTTCGAGGTTCAGCATGGGGGCTCCATGGCGGATTGAAGGGCGGTTGGAACTTTATAACCGACATTGCACATACAAGTGTGTTTCCGGTAGCGATGGCCTTCGACAGGAAGGCCTTGTTCCTCCGAAGATACAGTTTCCTGGTTGATGACGGATGGCCCTCGATGTGCACGTGTAGTTTGCACCGCGATTGACCGTGCAATTCGAACGGGAAAGGCCGAATTCGCTGTTTCCGAGTGTGTTTAGCTCCTCGGTTTGGAAGCTCTAACACAATGAGTTTTGATGCTGTCGCCAGCAGATGGTGCAGGTGGCGATTTTCACGAATGCCTCGTGTATGGCCGCAAGGCGTTCGAACCGGATTCGCAGGCGTCTGAAGTTGTGCAGCCATTGCGGTTGGCGCTCGTGAGGATTATCGCGAGCGGTATGCTCTGCGCTTCGGCCAGGAGGTGGTGATTTGAACCGGGTTGTGCCCGATCGGTGGGATTGGGTCCTCTTTCTGACTTGATCTCACTGCACGAATGGAGGACGAATCGACGACTATACGTAACCAGTCGATGTGATCGGCTGCTCGCAGCTTCGCCAGCAGCACCTCGTGCAGCCGGTCCCGGGCACGAGCTTGTTGCCAGTATGAAAATTGCCCGCATGGGTCAATTCGTCAGCGTTCGGAACCGCATCACCCGGCTGGTGCGGCCAATAGAGCGCATGCCCTCGATAAAGCCAGTGTCGCCTGCTACCAATATCCTATGTAGCCCATCTTTCGTTGAATGGCGGGGGGCGCTGCCATGCCTCGATTTGATCGAGGTGGAGCAAAGAATATTAAGAAACGGGCGAGCAAACGGGTGTATAGGCCGCTCGCCTCAGATGTATGCTCGAACCAACTGTTGTCGGCGGAAGTGAGGAGCGGTCTTCGAATCAGTATCAATAGACTGTTGATTTTATATACCGCTGATGGATCCGAAAACCTCGGCTTCGGATATTCCACCGATCCACCCCACCTAGTGTCCCGTTCCGCTGATTCTCGAACAAAGTCTGTGCAGCTTTTCGAGGATGGAATCGGCTGATGCGGTCCAGGCGAACGGTTTGCAGTTTTCGTTGTAGTGGGAGACGAATTGATCGATACGGTTGATCAGTTGTTTAACCGAGCTGAACGAACCTCTGTGGATCGCTTTGTCAGTGATCAGCGCAAAGAATCGTTCGACCTAGTTAAGCCACGAACTGTAGGTCGGGATGAAATGCATGTGCCAGCGGGGGCGGGCTGCCAGCCACGCCTTGACCTTCGGATGCTTGTGACTGCCGTAGTTGTCCACGATGCAGTGCACGTCGAGATCGGCCGGGACGGCCTTGTCGATTTCGCGCAGGAACGACAGGAATTCCTGATGTCGATGGCGCGGTTTGCAGGTGGCGAGTACGGCGCCGTTGAGTACGTTCAGTGCGGCAAACAGCGTGATGGTACCGTGACGAACATAGTCGTGCGTGACGCCTTCGGCGTAACCGAAACCCATTGGCAGCATGGGTTGCGTACGCTCGAGCGCCTGACACTGGCTCTTCTCGTCCACGTACAAGACCACGGCGTTCTCCGGTGGACTCAGGTACAGGCCGACCACATCGTGCAATTTCTCGATGAAGAATTGATCGCTCGAGAGCTTGAAGCTTTCGCTGCGATGCGGTTGCAGTCCCAGCAGCTTGAAATAACGGTGCACGCTCGTCGGCGAGATGGAAGTTTCGGCTGCGATCGTGCGTACGCTCTAGTGCGTGGAACCATCGGCAGGTTTGGTATGCAGGGTCTTGTGAATCAGCTGAGCCAGTTGTCCATCGTCGATCGTGCGCGGCTTACCGGGGCGTACTTCATCATAGAGTCCGTTGATGCGCTGATCCAGAAACCGGAGACGCCATTTGCCCACCGTAGCGCGTGTGAGTTGCAGGTGCTGCGCGATCGCGCTGTTGGGCGCGCCGTCCGCGGCCGCCAGCACGATGCGCGCGCGTGACCAACGTGGCGAACCTGTCCGCATTTTTGTGGGCGAGGCGGTTGAACAACGCGTTATCCACGCGCCTGCGTAAATCGCTCTCCGAAC
>NZ_CABVPP010000073.1 GCF_902499075.1 Burkholderia pseudomultivorans
GACTGGAAGGGCAAACGGCGCAGCAACGACACGCATGAATCGAGCACTGATCCGGATGCGCGCCTGTTCCGAAAGGGACGACAAAGCGGAGCCATCCTTTGTTATCAGGGGCACATCCTGATGGAGAACCGCTCGGGCTTGGTGGTCGGCGCCGTGGTCAGTCACGCGGACGGTTTCGGCGAACGCGCGAGTGCATTGCGCCTGCTCGATTGCGTGCCGGGTCGTCACGCCAAGACGCTCGGTGCCGACAAGGGTTACGACATGCGCGACTTTGTGCGGGATTGCCGAACGCGCAAAGTGACGCCGCACGTCGCGCGCAACGACACGCATCAAGGCGGCAGCGCGATCGACGGACGGACGTCGCGGCACGCCGGTTATGGCATCAGCCAAGTGATTCGCAAGCGAATCGAAGAGCACTTCGGCTGGGGCAAGACCGTCGGCAGGATTCGGCAGACCGCGTATCGCGGCATCAAACGGGTCGACCAGCACTTCAAGCTGACGATGCTGGCGAGCAACCTGACTCGAATGGCCCGAATACTGGCAGCGGTGCCGCAAGGAGCGACGCGATGAGCCGCCCGAGCGCAGCAGTTGCGTGGCAACGCGCCGGCCGGCCCGCTCGCCAGCGGGGCATCCGGCACGATTCGTCTGCAACTCAACGGCCAATCGCATACGAAACCCTTTTAAACAGTGCCCCGGCCGTCAAAATGAGGCGCTTTTCAACAGCCTGCTAGCTCCTTGCCCGTCTCGTCGATGAAGATCAAGAAGAAGAGTTCTTCGCGCGTCAGGCCCTCATGGATCCCGTATTTGTACGTATTCGCCATCTCTCAGAATTGTGCTTATTGGTAGTCACGAAAGACTAGCGTGAAGATGTCGCGCGGACAATAGCTTTGCCATGTGCTCACGGCCATCTTTGCGCGACCGTGAATAATGCTTCGCCAGCCCCGGCGATTACTCCGTCGATGGCAAAATGCCCGCACGAAAAATACCAGGAGCGGGGCTGCGATGGCGTGCGACCTTCAGTCGGGATGGACTACCGTGATACAGGCGAGCGCCGCCGCGCTGTCGCCGATCAACCGGGCAGCTTCACAGCGCGATCGCGACGATGCAGGCGCTAACTCTTTCTGACGAGATGCGCGAAAAGTTCGGCAACAAGTGGCTTAAGCTGAATGAATGGTTTCGGCTGCAACTGGACGTGATCCCGGAAAAGTTTGCGCCGTTCCTGTCGGTCGACGATATTTGACGACTGCCGCACCTCTAAGTATTCGGGCGCGGCCACGCTCGAACTTTTCCGTTACGGTGCCGACACTGCGTGCGTCGCTGCGGCCTGTTCCGTTTCGTGACTCTCCTGGTTCGCCACCTTGAAGCTGGCAGCGATGACGACCACATTATCGACTGTCCCCAACCCGCGATTTCCCCGTAAATCCCCGCGACCAGACCCGCTGCAACGCCGGTCGACTCGCAGCAACGGCCTACGTCAGAGTGAACATACACCTTTGATTTACAAGGCATTTCCAAGGCAAATCGCAGCAACGCAACGCATAGGCGAACTCTACGCTGCGACGGTGTTCGGTTTTATAATCGAACTCGCTATTTCGCTGAACCGCCGCACGAGACTCGACGATGAAATGGGATGACATCGGTACGCTGAACTGCTCGGTCGCGCGCACGCTCGCCGTGCTCGGCGACCGCTGGACCATGCTGATCCTGCGCAACGCGTTCCTCGGCTGTCGCCGCTTCGACGCATTCCAGGCGCAGCTCGGCCTGACGCGCCACGTGCTGGCCGAACGGCTCGCACGCCTCGTCGACGAAGGCGTGCTGGTCAAGCTCGCGTATCAGGAACGCCCGCCGCGCTTCGAATACCGCCTGACCGAAAAAGGCCTCGACCTCTACCCGGCGCTGCTCGCGCTGCTGGCGTGGGGCGACCGCTGGAAGGACGACGGCAACGGACCGCCGCTGCGCCTGCGTCACCGCAGCTGCGGCCAGCTGATGCATGCGGTGACCGTGTGCTCGGCCTGCGGCGAGCCGCTCGACCCGCGCGACGTGCTGGCGGAGCCCGGGCCGGGCTGGGTCGAGCCGGAAGCAGCCGGGGCACGGGACGCGTGACGCGGCGCGTTCGGCGCGTGCCGATTTCTGCGCCCCGTTCTTCGGAATCTGTCGTGTGATCCGAATCTTCGTGTGCCCGTCGTTCGCTTGCGTCTTCTGTCAGCGTCGCCTTCATCCTCGTCTTCATCTGCATCGTCGAACATCGCATCGGCTCAGCTGCGCACAAATGCGGAGCGAACCGCTCTCCCGCCGACGCATGCGAACGCGCAAACAGCGGCCGCCGACGCCAAACCCGGCCCGACGATCCGGCCAACCCGCGCATGTGCGCGTACATGCGACGCGGTGCGAATGACGTTGCGGCAACCGTCCCGACTGATCGCAACATGCGCGACACACGCCACCATCGTGCGCGGCACGATCATCGGACATGGTCGCAACGGCGCGTCTGCGTTACACTCACGGCCCGCCGTCTCGAAATCATTCGCTGTCCAAGATGTTGTCGCGCAATCGCCTCGCCGCCGCCTGCCTCGCCGCTTCCCTGCTCGCCACACCGTTCGCCGCCTTCGGCAAGACGCACAACGAATCGCTGTTGCAACAGGCGATCGACTTCGTGTCGCGACTGCTGCCGGCACCGACTCACGAAGCGCCCGCGACGCAGGTTGTCGAATCCGCGTTCTCGCCCGACGGCGGCGCCGAGGCGCTGGTGCTGAAGGCGATCGGCGCCGCGCGCAGCTCGATCCGCGTCGCCGCGTATTCGTTCACGTCGCCCGCCGTCACGCGCGCGCTGCTCGCCGCGAAGCGGCGCGGCGTGAACATCGCGGTGGTCGTCGACGACAAGGGCAATCGCGCGAAGAGCAGCAAGCAGGCGCTGAACCTGCTCGTCAACGCCGGCATTCCGACGCGGACCATCGATACCTATGCGATCCATCACGACAAGTACCTCGTGATCGACGCGGAGCATGTCGAGACGGGCTCGTTCAACTACAGCGCATCGGCCGCGAGCCGCAATTCCGAGAACGTCGTCGTGGTCTGGAACAATCCGCAACTCGCGTCGCGCTACCTCACGCACTGGCAAAGCCGCTTCGACCAGGGCACGCCGTATCGCTCGGCCTACTGATGCACGCGCGCAGGCGAATGCGCCGGCCACTCGGCGCGCGTCGTGCAACCGGCACGTCGTCGATGATCGGCGAAGGCGATGCCGCGATCAACCTGGCCGAACGGCCAGCACAGGCCCTGTGCGAGCATCGAGCCGCCGCTCAATGAACCACGGCCCTCCGTCCCGCCACGACCTCGGCGCGCGCGCAGTCGGCCCCGCGCACGTCGCTTGCCGACAAACTGCGCGCAATCGGGGCGTTGCCCGGCAGTGCGCTGCGTAGACACGCCGTGCTGGCCGTCACCGTGCTCTGAACCATCGGATAAATCAGGCACAGTGCAAATGCGAGATACCCCGCGTAAAGAATGCGAATCATGGTGCAGTGAATGGGCGAGTCATCTCGTCCCGTTTACGGCACCGCACCGGGCGGCTTGAGACAATGCGCATGTCACGCGCATAGCGAGGCGCGTGACGCCCCTCGTCGCGCAGCCGCTCATCGGCACCGGCCGCCGCAGCAATGCGCACGGCCCGCATCCGGCTCAACCGCTCCGGATGCGGGCCGGTTCGGCGTTGCATCGGGTTCGACCTTCTGCTGCGCCCTGCCAGCGATCAATGACGACACGACAGGCGACCGCCGCGCGGCACGTCGCTCAGCCGCGTGCGCCCGACTCCATCAGCTTCCGCACGGCGGCGCGCTCTTCATCGCTTCCGCGATCTGCTCGGGCGTCAGATCGCGCTGGTGCGTCGCGATCGACCAGCGATGCCCGAACGGATCCTCGACCTGCCCATAGCGATCGCCCCAGAACATGTCGGTCGCCGGCATCGTGACGGTCGCGCCGGCCGCGACGGCCTGCGCAATCGCCGCGTCGACGTCGGGCACGTACAGATGCAGGCAGACCGCCGTGCCTTTCAGCGCCTTCGGCCCGAGCGCGCCGTGCTCCGGCATTTCATCCATCAGCATCAGTGCGCAGTCGCCGATCGCCAGACAGGCATGCGCGAGCTTGCCGTTTGGCGCCGACAGGCGGCTCAGCTCGTTCGCGCCGAACGCGCGCTTGTAGAAATCGATCGCATCGGCGGCGCCGGCACAGATCAGGTGCGGCGTCAGCGTGCGCATCCCCTCGGGGATCGGTTTGACGGATGTGGACATGGGTGTCGCTCCTTCTATCGGTTGTCGTATCGGGAAACGAGGCACGCGCACGATGCGCATGTCTCCGATGCCACGACGGACGAACCGACCGAGGATCGACATGCCGGTCGAAATTTTTTACCGATGCCGCGCCCGCCGTCAGCCAGATCGCTCGCTCGGGCGCCCGCGGGTTCAGTCCGGGCGGCCGTCCGAACCGCCGTCCGACGTGCCGAACTGTTTGCGACACAGTTCCATCAGTCCGGCCACCGCCTCGAGCGGCAGGCCCTCGAACCGGCTGACCGGCAGCATCACGCCGCCCGGCACCCGGGTGCGCGACGCGTGTTCGGAGAACTGGTAGCCGATGTATCGATTCCCGGCGACGCTGACCATCCCGAACCCGGTGACGTCGCGCCACCGTATCGCCGGCTTCTCGCGCATCGAGCCGACCAGCTGGAAACCCGTTTCGTCGATGACGAGCGCTATCTTCCTGCGCGAGCCGAGAAGGAGCGCACCGCCGGCGAGCGCCAGCAACGCGGCCAGCACGGCGGCCGGCCACAGCGTCGTATCGGCCGCGTAGCCGCATGCCGCCGCGACGGCCAGCACGATGCACACGATCGCCTTTCTTTTCATGCTCCGGCTGTCGACCGCGAGCGTGACCGGCAGCTCGCCGCTCATCGTGCCGGCGACGGGATCGATCTGCCAGTCTGGAAGGTTCGTTTCGCTTGCATCGTTCATTATTTTTTTGCCCCGAAGAATGCCGTCATGCCTGGACGCGCATCCGCCCGAATGCCGATGCCGGACATGTTACCCGCGTCGGGCTCGCCACGGCGTGCACGTGCGCCACCCGCTCCATCGCAGGCATCAGTCGGCATGTCCGTCCAGAGAGCGCCGCAACTGCGCAGCCCGTTCGGCCGTCAGTTCCGCCACGCACTGCGCGCGATTGACCGCCGCCCATTGCGGCGCACCGCCGGCATCGATCGCACCCAGGTCGCACTCGGCGTCGCGATACGCAATCCACGCGCGCTGCGCCGCGCGCAACGCATCGCGCTCGTCGGGCCGGCCGCCGACTGCCGCATTCAGGCGCCGGTATACGTCGTTCAGCGCCTTGTCGCGGTTCGCCGTCCGCTGCTCCGCGCACGCGAGACTCGCGCGCGCCGCGTCGAGCCCGAGGCCGAGGCCGCCCGTCACCGCATCGCAGTCGAGCGCGAATGCCGCGACGGGCATCGCGGCGAACATCGGGCCCGCCAGCCACTTTCCTTGAAACAACGTATTCATTGAATCATCCCGTGTTGAAACCGATACGTGCGGCCGATGGCCGGCCGCGCTTCCGGACGCATCGACGATACCGCATCACGCGACCGCGGTCGCATGCCGTCGTGCTGTGCGGATCGCGCATCGTGCCGGGATCGGCCGAACGGCCATTGCATTGCCGGCTCGCGCAGCTCGGCGCTATATTGCCGGCTGACCTTGCCGGCGCGGGAACCGATCCGTTCCGCAGCGCCGCCGATTCGCCCGGCAACGACGCGTGATGTCGACGCCGTCCCGCCCGATACGAACCGCACTCACGATTGCACATGATGCCGCTGTCCTTTTCGCGAACCGCCGCCACACTGAGCCTTGTCGCGCTCGGCTGCCTGTCCGTCGCCGCCCGCGCCGCCAGCTTCGACTGCCATGCCGCCCGCACGAGCATCGAGCAGGCGATCTGCAACGACGCGGAACTGTCCCGGCTCGACGAACGACTCGACGACACCTATCGCGCTGCGCTCGGCGTGGCTGACGGCGATGCCGCGACAGCACTGCGCGCGACGCAGCGCGCGTGGCTGAAAGCGAGACTGCCCGCCGACGGTCGCATCGACGTGCGCGCGCTGCAGCAGGCTTACCGGCAACGCATCGCCGAGCTGCAGGCGCGGCCCGGTTTTCCGGATGCCGTGAAGCGCGGCGGCGGCAGCACGTTCCGGCTCACCGACATGTCGAAGGAATTCGATTTCACGGTGCGGATGTACCAGGACTGCCCGATGCCGAAGGGCAAGGACAGTGCGTACTGCGAGGGTCCGGGACGCATCGCCGTCTTTCGAAAAGGCGCGGGCACGCCGCTTCAGACGATCGACTTCCCGACGATCGTCGCGACGCTGCTGCCATCCGGCAAGCCGCTAACCCAATCCGCACGGCTATACGACGACCAGGGCGTGCTCAACGTCGGCGACTTCAATTTCGACGGCCACGACGATTTCGGCGTGCAGACCGGCAACGAAGGCAGCTATGGCGGCCCCAGCTACGACGTTTACCTGTTCGATCCGAAGACCGGCCGTTTCGACCGGAACAGCGCGATGAGCGATCTCACGCATGAATCGCTCGGCTTCTTCGACGTCGATCCGAAGCGCAGGCGGCTGCGCGCGTTCAGCAAGAGCGGTTGCTGCTATCACGAGACGACCACCTTTCGCGTCGACGACGATCGGCTCGTCGAGGTCGAACGGCATATCGAAGCGGCCACGATGGACGGGAAGATGGAGATTACCGACGAGCAGCTCGTCGGCGGGAAGTGGCGCAAGAAGGTGCGCGTGGAAACCGACTAGCGTCGCGGCAATACCGCACGGAACGGGCGCGATGCGACCGGAATCGCGTCAGTTGCACACCTTGACGGTGCCGTTTGACGTGCACTGACGGACGCTCCAGTAGCTCTGCCCCGCCAGGCTCGGCGCCATGCCGACGCCGCGAATCCGCGCCGGCGGCGACGAGGCCGGCACCGCCGCCGATGCGGTCTCGGGCGAAGGCGGTGGAGACGACTGCTCGGGCGTGCTTTGACAGGCGGCGAGCACCACGCAGCATACGGCTGCCAACGGGGCGATGATCGATCTGGGCATGGTCTCGTGCGGTCCGGTGTGTTGCGGGTTTGCGTGCGTCGGGCGTCCCGCGCCGTTGCACGCCGTGCTGGGTCGTTCAACGGCGCCGGGCGCGCAGCAAGGCAATACCTCGATACTACGCCTCGCGAGCGGCGATGCGCGAGCAGCATTTGCTGGCCGTCCGCCCCGCTCGCGCGCACGCACGCACGCGCCGCAACGTATGCCGCCGCTCAGATCTGCGGCAGATCCCGCAGCGTGCGCGCCTCGCTCGTCGCGTCCACGTCGAGCTCGATCCCTTCCGACGCATCGCGATAGCGCACGCGCTTCAGCCTCGGCCCCACCGCGACATTGTCCGGACTGGAGAAAATCGCGTGCACGTCGTCGCCGGCCGCGATCGCGCGCGCGACGTCGGCGACCGGCGCCTCGCTCGGCGTCGCCGCCCACGAACGGTCGGCCGGATTCACGGCCGCCCAGCGCACATGCGTGACGCGCGCGCTGAGCGGATCGATTCGAACACCATTCACCGCAAACATCGACATCGGAGTCTCCTTCGCTATTTCCCCGGGCCGCCGCGCGATGCGCGCGTCAGCGGCG
The DNA here is from genome assembly GCF_902499075.1 of Burkholderia pseudomultivorans. Classification (GTDB taxonomy): domain Bacteria; phylum Pseudomonadota; class Gammaproteobacteria; order Burkholderiales; family Burkholderiaceae; genus Burkholderia; species Burkholderia pseudomultivorans. Next base: position 7,697 of record NZ_CABVPP010000073.1, read on the forward strand.
CCCCCAGACTTCGCACACGTTGCCGGCCGGATCCGCAACCGAAACCGCAACCGTGCCGTCACCGTAGTCCCAGTCGTTCAGGATGCTGACGCCGTGCGATCCGAGACGCCCGACCGCTTCCGCGACATGTGCGACCTCGATCGCCAGCGCGATGCCGTGACCGGTCGGGCCGAATTCGGGATACGGAAAGTTGCCGTCCCTGCCTGTATGGACGGTCAGCGTCACGCCGTGCACGGCGAAGCGGTGCCACGGGTTTCCCGCAACCGACACGCCGCTCGCCTCGACCGGCAGCGCGAGCGCCAGGCGGTAGAAGTCCACGACGGCCGCGTAGCGGTCGTATTCGACGGGCACCAGCAGATTCAGGCTCGCGATCATCTGCGCTTCTCCGGCCGACGCGATTTTCGATGATACATTGGGATGCTTTGCACCGTGCACGGGAGACACGCATGACCGACACTTGGGGAACCTTCCCTGCCCGGATGGGCGACCATCAGGCCTTCGTCGACTTCAATCACAGCTTCGCGGAGATCGCGGAAGGCGATCCGCGCACGTCGCTGCTCAGCGTGCGCGTCGCCATCGCGCATCCGACGCCCGACGGCTTGCCGGCCGGCGACGAGCTGGCCGAGCTCGCGCGCGTCGACGAGCTGCTCGACGCGGCGGTGCTCGCGCGAGGCGGCGTGCAGGTCGGCCGCATCACCGTCGACGGCAATCGCGACGTGCTGTTCTACGTGCCGTTCGACGAGGAAACCGCGGCGAACATCGTCGACGACGCGGCCGAACGGACGACCTATACGCTCGAATATGCGTATCAGGACGATCCGGACAAGACCATCTACTGGCAGACCCTTTACCCGACCGAGGACGACTGGCAGATCATGCGCGACATGCGCGTGCTCGATGCGCTGCACCGGCAGGGCGACGTGAGCGACACGCGCCGGCGCGTGCTGCACTGGGCGAGCTTCCCGGAACCGGACGATGCGCACCATTTCGCCGACTGGGCCGAATCGAAAGGCTATCTGGTCGACTCGGTCGCGCCGAACGAAGACGGCAAGACCGCAGTCCGGTTTGCGCACGACGGTACGATGGCGCTGGCCGACATCACGGGCCATACGCTTGCAATCAGCCGCGAGGCGCGCTCGCTCGGCGGGGAATACGAAGGATGGGAAACCAGCGTCGAGCAGGCCGGCTAAGGTCTGTTCGTTGATGGCGGATTTGCGCTGCGCGGCAAGACGCGCTGCGTTCGGCACAAAAAAGTATCCCGGCAGCGCAATCGCACGCCGCCGGGACCAAGACATCGCCAGCCGAAGCCGGCAATGGGCCTGGGCGATCGCTCAGGCACGAGGAAAGCGATTCATGCGGATCAGGCGCACGGATGCGCGACGACGCAGCCGGCCGGACGCCCGTCCGGGTCCGCCGGCGCAGCCTCGGTGCGCCGGGCGGGTAAAAAGCCCCGCTCCTGCGCGAGCGAGCGGGGAAAGGTTGACCGGGCCGGGGTAGATCGGTCAACCGTTCAGATTGTCGTGCGGAGCGCGCGCAACGGTCTGTGCGTCATCTCACCCATGCACGACGACATCACGGTCCGATCGCAAGGCCCGCGGCCGGCAGCAAGGCCACGATAATCACCGGAGACAGTGCGACCGCGCCGACCATCAGCACGCCGTCGGCCGCCAGCGTCACCGGCGTCGCGAGCACGCGAACCGCCTTGTCCGCGGTCGTGAGGCGATCGACGACATCGATCGTGTACGGACGCGAAAACGACGACCACGTCTTGCCTTGATCGAAGCCATCGGCGCGATAGCGCGTTCCGTGCAGCGTGCCCTTCATTTCGAGTTCGACGCTGCCACGCGTCGTGAAGCCATCCGCCAGCGCTTGCGCTCTTTCGTCGGCCGTCAGCGGCTTGGCGGGACGCAGCCGCAGCCAGTAATCGCCGGTGATCGCGCCGCCCCGCGCGACAAAGTTCACGAGAGAAACTTCGAGCGACTGACGATACGGCGAGACCAGCATTGCGCCGAAATGCTCCGGCATGTCGAAGATGTAGTGGTATTGCTGCCCGAGCACGACGAATTTCTTGCCGTCCTCGCTGACGAGAAAACGGTCGACGGTCTCGTCGTATCTGCCGTCTTCGAACAGCATCGACGTGCACCCCGCCAGACCGGCGGTGATTGCGATCGCGCTGGCCCTCAGCAGCGTTCTTCTTTTCATTTCTTGTGTCCGGATTTTAATTGTTGGAATGAGCACATCTTGATGTGCGCGATAAAGCGGCGATCAAGATACTCGAACCCGGGTCCTGGCGCACGGATTTCTTCGGTTAAATCGAATTTCCTCGATTTTCTCCGGGTTCGGACTCGACCGGCACATCGTGCGGGAGTCGATTCGATGCCGCCTGTCCGATATCGATCCACGCTGCTAAACTCGGGCCACCAGGCTTGATAAAGACCGTTCGCGCTATCAGAGGAAACAATGACACTCGCTCGGGCACAACATCAGGGCGTAGATGTCTGGATCATCCAGCTTCCCGGGCACGCCCCTTATACCTACACACATCTCAAGCGCGTCTTTGCATCCGACGACTCGCGACATCGGGTCGTGATCGTCGACTTGAGGAAACTCCTCGCATGCGCCGACCGCGACACGACCGATTATGTGCTGCCGTCGGTGCAGTACTGGGCGCGCGGAAAGGCCGTCGGCATCCGCGGCTTTCTCGATCCCGAACAGGCAAGGATCCCCGACATGCCGTTCATCACCTTTCGCGAGACGAGAACGCGAATGCTGCTCGGCATTCCCGGTCTGTCGAAAGTCGGCGTCGCGTCGTTCAGGAACGGACAGCATCGCGCACGCTATCTGGCGTACGCGGGCGCAACCATCCTGCCCGTCGAGATACACGAGACCGAGGCGGATTTGCTGGCGCGCTACTGCGGGGTGAAATAGAGGTCGGGTCGGTGCGCGTGTCGTGACCGCGACGCGAGTCGACGGATGACGCAGCCGATGCGACAGCTTATTGCAGCGGCGGCAGTTGATCCGCTTCCTGCTCGGCGATGCGCTTGGCTTCGCCGAGCATCGAGTCGTAGCTCTTCAGCGGCCGGTCGCGACCTACCGTATAGCACTCGCCGTCGATTCGGTACGACCAATGCCACCGGCCATTCCGATCCTCGTCCACGTCGATGTCGATGTTGTGCCCACTGTACTCATAGCTGACATGAGGCATTTCGGATCCCCATACGTTGAGCTGGCCTCTTACATCCTACTCCCGCGGAGATCGGCCGTAGATAAGGGTCTCAATCTAGGCGGGGACCGTGAACGCACGTAACGCAGCGACCGGTCGAGGCACCGTATACGGACGAGATCGACGCCGTCCGCGCACGAGGGCACGGTGAGTCGCCGTCGCAGCCACCACATGAACATGCTGACGACGGAGCCGGATCGCCGCATGATCTTTTCGCGCCAACGCTGCGCAAATTTTCTCTCCGATTCGTTTGCAGCACACTAAAAAAAAATCCCGACGACTCGTTGGAGTCGTCGGGACTGAACGGCCCTTTAAAAACAGGCGCGAGGAAATGACTTGCATCTTACAGCAATGTAAGACTGTTACGCACTGTCGAAATTGGCCAAGTCTCTGACATAATCCGCCAATTCATTCGTCGCAAATCGCTCGGAAAACGCGCACATCGTCTTCGCACATAAAAGCGTACTGGCCGATCGGGCGCAAAAGAATTCGAAGTGAAGGAGAATCCGCGGCGCAGCGCATTGCGGACCGCATTAACCGGCCGACATATCGAGATATGGAATTAACGCCGCGACTGCTTCCCGATGCGGAACATTGATGTGGATCAAATCAAGTGCGGCCATATTCTGCCGGGTCATGAACCGGCATACATTTCGAGCGCCATTCGAATGCCGCCGGTCTCCGCATCGCAGCTGGATTTCGCACGGCGATACAGAATGGCCGCCTGCCCGATCGCGTCGGTTGCGCGCGCCGTCTCCCGCACGATGCCGGTGCTCGCTGTCCCGCCGGAAGACAACAACCGGAGCGCGGCCGCAGCGGCAAGCAGCCGATCCTGAGCGACGGCGATCAATATTGCGTAATCGCCCGGAATCGAGACATACACTTAAGCTCGTCGAACTCGCATCTCGGAATCGCCTGGATCGCGTTGAGCAGGTCGAGTGCGTGATGGATGGAAGCCGAGCCGTTTGCCCGCATGACGTCGAGTTCCTCGCTCACGTTCGACGTGACGCCAGCGGCGGTCTCCAGTCGCTGCACGACGCCCGCCGCCGTCAATCGGCCCACGACGAATCGATCCTGTTTGCTGTTTCGACGTTCGGATAGCGCCACCCATACAGCGGCGCCGCCCGCCACACAAGCGCCGACGGCAACCGCCCCATTCACCCCAAAAGCTGTCGCACCGAAACCCGTCCACGCCGATGCGGGCCGCGCGCTCTGCAGCGTGTGGATGAACTGCATGGAAAAACATCCGACGCTGAAAAACGTCAGTGCGACGATCGCATAGGCGGCGGCCGGTCGCTGCGCAAGTTTTCGCTCCATGCTTTTCCATATCTGGTTTTCGGGGGATCGTAGCGCCGCCATTTGACACGACCAGCGTCGCAGGAAGCGCGTTCTGCATCCGCAGGCAACGAGATCGAAGACGCATGCATCGGTATGCCGATATCCATCGGTATCGGTTTGCTCGATGCAGGTATCGCAGAACATTCGAGATGCCGAACACGCGCGAAGCGTCGCAACGCGATGCCCGACCGGCAACGCAGTTCAGTTCTGTGATCGATGAAGGATAAAACCCGCGAACGCGACGGATGAACCTGGAATCGCGATTGCCATTCCGGAATGGAGACGCAGAAAGCAAAACAGGCGCCTAAGCGCCTGTTTTGTTGATGCATCCGGTGGGGTGGCTGATGGGACTCGAACCCACGACAACAGGAATCACAATCCTGGACTCTACCAACTGAGCTACAGCCACCACTGATACTGCCTTGTTTCTCCGCTGTTTCGTTTGCTGTTCAACAGCAGAGAAGCAAGATTATACGAACTCTTTTGAATCTTGCAAAGCCTTTTTTTCAAAAATTTCTTCGGCGTCGTTCAGATGCGCGCGCGCCTCATCGAACACGGCCAGATCGCCGCGCGCGAGCTTCTTGTTGTCCGACAGCACGCGACGCCAGCCGCGCGCACCGGGCATGCCGCGATACAGCCCGAGCGCATGCCGCACGATCGCCCCGAGGTACGTGCCGCGCTTCAGCTCGGCCGCGCAGTATTCGATCAGTTTCGCCTCGGCTTGCTCGCGCGTCGGCGCCGCTTCGGTCGAGCCGTAGAAACGCGCATCGACACCGGCGAGCACATACGGGTTGTGATACGCCTCGCGACCGAGCATCACGCCGTCGACATGCTCGAGATGCTGCGCCACCTCGTCGAGCGTCGTGATCCCGCCGTTGATCACGATCTCCAGTTCGGGAAAGTCGCGCTTCAGCCGATACGCATAGTCGTACTTGAGCGGCGGAATCTCGCGATTCTCCTTCGGCGACAAACCCTTCAGGATCGCATTGCGCGCATGCACGACGAAGGTCGCGCAGCCCGCTTCGGCAACCGTGCCGACGAAGTCCCGCACGAACGCGTAGTCCTCGACCGCGTCGACGCCGATCCGGTGCTTGACCGTGACCGGCACCGACACTGCATCGCTCATCGCCTTCACGCAGTCGGCGACGAGCTGCGGCTCGTTCATCAGGCATGCGCCGAATGCGCCGCGCTGCACGCGCTCGGACGGGCATCCGCAATTCAGGTTGATTTCGTCGTAGCCCCACTGCTCGCCGAGCTTCGCGGCGCGCGCAAGATCGTCACGCTCGCTGCCGCCAAGCTGCAGCGCGACCGGCGATTCGTTCGGCGAGAACGCGAGATGCCGCTGTGCATCTCCGAACAGCAGCGCGCCCGTCGTGATCATCTCCGTATACAGCCAGGTATCGCGCGTCAGCGTGCGATGGAACGACCGGCAATGACGGTCGGTCCAGTCGAGCATGGGCGCCACGGATACGCGGCGGGGAGGAAGCGAAGACGAAGCGGACATGGAATTCGGGCAGCAGGCGGCACGGAAACAACCGGCTATTTTACCGCATCCCGGCCCCTGCCCGCCCGGCGGCCTGCTTAACCGCCGCCGGCGTCGCCCAGTTCGGCGTCGACGGCCCGCCGCGCCTCGTCGAGCACGCGCTCGATCACGCGCCGCTCGGTCAACAGCAGCCCGTCGACCTTCACGAGCCGCCAGTCGATCCTGACGGCATCGCCCTGCAGCACGCGGTAATGCACGTGCTCGCCGTCCCAGACCTGTTCGGTCTTCACCTCGATCTCGTAGCCGCGGTACGGCTCGCTGAAATCGCCGAGATCGCTGCCTCTCGGTTCCATCGCACGCTCCGTGGCAACACGGCGCCCGGCCGCCCGTGCGGCCGGCGCCGTGCGCTCAATCGTATTCTTCGGACAAAACGGATTTGCCGTCGGCGGTCAGGTCGACCCGATCGGCAGCCGCCTGGTAGATCAGCCCTTCGTTCAGCAACGCATAGACGACGTCGTCGAACGCGGCGGGAACCGGCCGGCTGTCGCCGAACTGGTCGATCCACTTCAGCGCCTCGATGGCTTCGGGGGAAAGGATGGGGGTCATGCGCGGCCTCCGGCATCGGTGTCGTTCCATCCTAGCACTACATCGGAGCGCCGAACACCGACACGCACGCACGACGAAAACGCCGGGCGCCGCCATCGGGCAGTCCCGCCCGACGACGCCGTCCCGGCGCGGCCAACCGGCGCTCAGAGGCGCGCGATCGATACTTCCGTCGATTTCACGAGCGCGACGACTTCCGCGCCCACCTTCAGTTCGAGTTCGTCGACCGAACGGGTCGTGATCACCGACGTGACGATGCCGAACGGCGTCTCGACGTCGACCTCGGACACCACAGGCCCGCGGATGATCTCCTTTACCTTGCCCTTGAACTGGTTACGCACGTTGATTGCAGTGATGCTCATCGGGTTGATCGCTCCGAAGAAAAAAGTCTCAGAACGGGCGGCCGGCGCCGCCCGGATTTAAACGGCCCAGCGGATCTGCCCGACCGGTCGTACCTTGCCCTCCTCGCGCGCCGGCGGCTCGGCCGCACCAGGTCCGCCCGCGAGCACACGCTGCAGCACGCGGTCTTCGAGCGCCGCGAACGCCGCCGACGCGCGTGCGCGCGGCCGGTCGAGCGGCACGGGCTGGTCGAGCGCGACGCGGCCCTGCTCGATCAGCAGGATCCGGTCGCCCAGCGCGACCGCTTCCTGCACGTCGTGCGTGACGAGCAGCGCAGTAAACCGGTGCTCGCGCCACAGTCGTTCGATCAGCGCGTGCATCTCGATGCGGGTCAGCGCGTCGAGCGCGCCGAGCGGCTCGTCGAGCAGCAGCAATTGCGGCCGGTGCACGAGCGCGCGGGCCAGCGCGACGCGCTGCCGCTGGCCGCCCGACAACTGCGCGGGCCAGTCGTTCGCGCGCTCCAGCAGGCCGACCTCGTCGAGCACCGCGCGCGCATCGTCGCGCGCGCCGCGCCCGAGGCCGAGCATCACGTTCTGCAGCACGGTCTTCCACGGCAGCAGCCGCGCATCCTGGTACATGATTCGCGTATCGAGCGCGCCGCCGCCTTCGCCGCGCGTCGCGAGCGTACCGTCGCTCGGCTGCTCGAGCCCGGCGACGAGCCGCAACAGCGTCGACTTGCCGCAGCCGCTGCGGCCGACGATCGCGACGAAACTGCCGCGCGCGATGCCGAGATCGACGTTGTCGAGCACGGTGCGCGCGCCGAAGCGCTTGCTGACGCCCGACAGCGTCACCGCGTCGTCGGGCGCCGGGCTGCCCGCGCGCCGCCGCGCGAGCGGCACGACCGATGCGCCGCTGTCGCGATCGAAGGTCGCCGCGTCCTGCGCGTCATGGTCCGCGACGCGCGCCTGCGCCAGTTCGACCTCGAGGTCTGCGCCGGCGAGCGGGCCGTAGGCGGCCGCCGAAGTCGTCGCATTCATGCCTTTGCTCCTGATTGATAAGCGGGGTGCCAGCGCAGCGTCACGCGCTCGATCCATTTCGCCAGCACGTCGGCCAGCTTGCCGAGCACCGCGTACAGCAGGATGCCGACCACCACCACGTCGGTTTGCAGGAATTCGCGCGCGTTCATCGTCATGTAGCCGATGCCCGACTGCGCGGAGATCGTTTCCGCGACGATCAGCATCACCCACATCAGCCCGAGCGCGAAACGCACGCCGACCAGGATCGACGGCAGCGCACCGGGCAGGATCACGTCGCGATACAGCGCGAAACCGCGCACGCCGTAGCTCTTCGCCATCTCGATCAGGTTCGCGTCGACCGAGCGGATCCCGTGATACGTATTGATATAGACGGGAAAGAACACGCCGAGCGCGACCAGGAACAGCTTCGCCTTCTCGTCGATGCCGAACCACAGGATCACGAGCGGGATCATCGCGAGCGCGGGGATGTTGCGGATCATCTGGATCGTCGAGTCGAGCGCGATCTCGGCCGCCTTCGACAGCCCGGTCGCGAGCCCCAGCGCGAGGCCGACGCCGCCGCCGATCACGAAGCCGAACAGCGCGCGCCACGTGCTGACCTTCACGTTCGCCCACATCTCGCCGGACGTCACGAGCGACCAGGCGGCGCGCACGACCGCAACGGGTTCGGGCAGCACGCGGGTCGACAGCCAGCCGACGCGCGCGCCGACCTCCCAGACGACCAGCAGCGCGAGCGGCACGAGCCACGGCGCGATGCTGCGCCATGCGCGGGCGGCCACGCCGCCGCCCGTCGTCGACGTTTTCGTTGTCATCGCAGGCCTCCCGTCGCTCAGCTCTGGCTCGCCTTCGGCAGATAGCTATTGCCGACGATCTCGCCGAACGGCCCCGACAGCGGGCCGGTCGCCTTCGCCGAGCCCTTGCCCTTGATCAGCGGGAACACGAGTTCGGCGAACCGGTACGACTCCTCGAGGTGCGGATAGCCGGACAGGATGAAGGTCTCGATGCCGAGCTCCGCGTATTCGCGCATGCGCTCGGCGACCTGCTCCGGATTGCCGACCAGCGCGGTGCCTGCGCCGCCGCGCACGAGGCCGACGCCCGCCCACAGGTTCGGATAGACCTCGAGCGTGTCGCGACCGCCGCGCTTGCCGCCATGCAGCGCGGCCATCCGGCGCTGGCCCTCCGAATCCATGTTCGCGAACGCCTGCTGCGCGCGCGCGATCGTGTCGTCGTCGAGACGGCTGATCAGGCGCTCGGCGTCGCGCCACGCTTCGTCCTCGGTCTCGCGCACGATTACGTGCAGGCGGATGCCGAACTTGATCTTGCGACCGCGCGCCTCGGCGCGGGCGCGAATGTCCGCGATCTTCTTCGCGACGGCGGCAGGCGGTTCGCCCCAGGTCAGGTAGGTGTCGATGTGATCGGCCGCGATCGCGTGCGCGGCCGGCGACGAGCCGCCGAACCACAGCGGCGGATGCGGACGCTGCACCGGCGGATAGAGTGCCTTGCCGCCCTTCGACTGCAGATGCTTGCCGCTGTAGTCGAAGCCGCCGTTGTCGTGCGACGCGGACAGCAGCCCGCGCCAGATCTTCAGGAAGTCGTCGGTAATTTCGTAACGCGTATCGTGATCGGCGAACAGGCCGTCGCCTTCGAGTTCGGCCGCGTCGCCGCCCGTCACGACGTTGATCAGCAGGCGGCCGCCCGACAGGCGGTCGAACGTGGCGGCCATCCGCGCCGACAACCCGGGCGACGCGATGCCCGGCCGGATCGCGACCAGGAACTTCAGGCGCTGCGTCGCCGGAATGAGGCTCGACGCGACGACCCACGCATCCTCGCAGGAACGGCCGGTCGGCAGCAGCACACCCTCGTAGCCGAGCGTGTCGGCCGCGACGGCGACCTGCTTGAAATAATCGTAATCCGCGGCGCGCGCGCCTTCGGCCGTGCCGAGGTAGCGGCTGTCGCCATGCGTGGGGATAAACCAGAACACATTCATCTGCTGCTCCTGCGTGACTGCCTTGCCAGAATTGAGATAAAACGTCGCCCTGCTCGCGGCGCGCATCGGCGCCGCATGCATGGTGTGCGTTCGAATCGGGATGGTTCGCCGGTCAGGCCGTGCGGCGGGCGAATGCGCGATTGCACGGCTGTTTCTGGGAAATCAGTCTAGGGATCGGTGCAGGGCTTTGGAACGATTTTTTTGAGCTTAGGTTTTCCGCTTTCGTGATTAGCGCGACGCTGGAGCGAATATCGCGTCGGCCAGCCCCTTATAATGGCGCACCCATCCTAATAACTCCGCGCACACGGCCTTGCCGCGCGCGCCTGCGGTGCACTCATCGATGCAGAAAGTCATCCTGCCGTTCCTGTCCGGCTTCCTCGCCGCGCTGTTCTTCCGCGAAGCGACGCTCGCGCTTCTCCATACCGCCGACCTGATCGCCGCGGCCGGTTTCTCCACCGAGCCTTTCGCGCCGCTCGGCATTCCTGAATTTGTCGCGAACGCGCTGATCAGCGCATGCTGCGCGATTCCGATGGCATGGCTGCTGCGCGTGTCGCCCGAGCGCGAAGCGCCGTGGATCGGCGCGCTGGTGTTCGGCGGGATCGTGCTGACCGCCGCCCGCGTCTTCGCGATCGATCCGCTGCGCGGGATCTGGCCGTCGGGCAACATGATGCCGGTGCTGGCGGCCGGCTTCGCGGCCAATGCGGTCTGGGGCTTCGGCGCGCTCGTGTTCATGCGCGCCTTCATGTCGGACGACGCGGGCGACGACTGACGCGCCCGCGTATCGGCACGGGCCGTCCGCGCCCAACCGGGACCCCTCAACGACAAGGCCGCCTGCTTGTACAGGCGGCCTTGTCGTTTCGTACGCGGCGCTCAGTCCTGCAGGTTCCGCAGCGGATGCGTAGCGGGTGTCCACGGGCTATCGAACATCGCGAGCACGTCGGCGCGCTCGACCTCCGCGCTCGTCTTGAAGCGCCACGCCGGCTGGTGATCCTTGTCGACGATCAGCGCGCGCACGCCCTCGATCACGTCGCCGCGCGCGAAGGTCGAGCGCGTGAGGTCGAGATCGCGCCGCAGGCACTCGGCCATCGTCGCGCCGCGTGCGCGCTCGACGACTTCGAGCGACACGGCCATCGACAGCGGCGACAACTGGCTGCGCATCGCATGGGTCGCCTTCTCGACCCAGCCGTCGACGGCCGCGCAATCCGGCTCGGCGTCGAGCGACGCGAGGATCGCACCGATGTCGGGCTGCGCGAAATGCCGGTCGATGCCGCTGCGAGCATCGGCCAGCGCCGACGTGTCGGGCGTCGGCACGACCTTGTGCGCGGCCGCGGCATCGGCCACGCAGGCGACGGCCTGCGCGCCGCTGTCGAAGCGCGCGGTCTTCAGCGTATCGATCAGCGCCGGCAACGCGGCATCGGGCAGGTACACATCGGCGAGCTGCGCGTACAACGCGCCGGCCGCGTCGAGCGTCGCCCCCGTCACGGCGAGATAGCGGCCGATCGCGCCGGGCGTGCGCGCGAGGAACCAGCTCATCCCGACGTCGGGGAACAGCCCGATGCGCGTTTCGGGCATCGCCATCTTCGTCGAGTCGGTCACGACGCGCAGGCCGCCCGTATGCCGGGCCGCCTGCGAAATGCCCATGCCGCCGCCCATCACGACGCCGTGCATCAGCGCGATGTACGGCTTCGGGTACGTGAAGATCGTGTGGTTGAGCGTGTATTCCTCGATGAAGAACGTGTCGACCGCATCGCGATCGCCGCGCTGCCACGCGTCGTGGAAGAAGCGCACGTCGCCGCCCGCGCAGAACGCGCGCGGATGCGGGCTGTGCACGACGACCGCGACGACGTCCGGATCGTCGCGCCACGCATCGAGCGCCTGCTGCATCAGGCGGATCATCCCCACCGACAGCGCGTTCAGCGCCTTCGGCCGGTTCAGTTCGAGAAAGCCGATGCGGTTCGCGATATACGCGCGCACGTCGGGCTGGGTGGTTTCGGTAGAAGTGGAATCGGTCATGGGGGCCATCCGGCAGGTCGCAGGGGCACGCTCAGTGCGCCTGCATCTTCGAGAACAGGTTCAGCACCACGACGCCCGCGATGATCAGCCCCAGGCCGATCACCGCCGGCAGGTCCGGCACCTGACGGTACAGCAGCATCGCGACGAGCGTGATCAGCACGATGCCGGCGCCCGACCACACCGCATAGATGATGCCGACCGGCATCGTCCGCAGCGTCAGCGACAGGCAGTAGAACGCGGTGCCGTAGCCGGCCACGACCAGCACCGACGGCCACAGGCGCGTGAAGCCGTCCGCCGCGCGCAGCGCGGACGTGCCGATCACCTCCGCGACGATCGCGATCGCGAGCCACGCGTATCCGGGGATCTGCATCGCTCAGCTCCTCGCGAGGGCCAGCACCGCATAGTCCTGGCCGAGCTCCGCGCACAGCGCCTCGACGACGAATTCGTGGTCCGCGCGCTGCGGCAGCCCCGACGCGGTGACCGCCCCGATCACGCCGGCACCCGCGACGGTCAGCGGAAACGCGCCGCCGTGCGGCGCGTATTCGGCGATCGGCAGTCCGTGCTTCTCGGCGAGCGTGGCGCCGGCCTGCTGCATGCGCAGGCCGATCGCATACGAGCTGCGGCGGAAGTGCGCGACGACGTTGCGCTTGCGGCGTATCCAGTCGACGTTGTCGGGTGTCGCGCCGGCAAGCGCCGCGAAGAACAGCGGCTGGCCGAACGTGACGATGTCGATCGCGATCGCATGGCCGCGCGAGGTCGCGAGCGCATGCATCCGGTTGCCGAGCGCCCACGCGCGCGCCGGGTCGAAATGGGGAAACACGAGCGCCTGTTCCTGCGCGCCGATCGATTGCAGATCGTGAGCGATGTCCATGAATCCGTCGATACAGTATTGAGAGTCGCAACGGCGCCGACGCGATCGCGCACCGCCCCGTTGCCGGAGTGAAAACACAAACCGCTCGATTCTAGCGCACGCGTTCGCCGTACCGGCCCCCACGCGGGTCGCAACGCAATTGTCAGAAAGTGCTTGCGCGCATTCGGGTTGTTACTTATAATTCATTTCTTCGACGGACGCGGGGTGGAGCAGTCTGGCAGCTCGTCGGGCTCATAACCCGAAGGTCACAGGTTCAAATCCTGTCCCCGCAACCAACGTCCCGATACACGCAGAAAGCCCGGCCCAGCGCCGGGCTTTTTGTTTTTCCGGGATGCAATCCGCGCGCGGCCTCGCTGCGCATGCGCCCGTTCGAGAATGCCGCTGCCCGGTGATACACTCGCATCACCTCGTCCCTTCCACTCGACATGAAATTCTGCTCCGTCTGCGGTCACGAAGTTATCGCGCGCATTCCCCAGGGCGACAACCGCGAGCGCTTCGTCTGCGATCACTGCGGCACGATCCATTACCAGAACCCGCGCAACGTCGTCGGCACGGTCCCGGTCTGGGGCGATCAGGTGCTGCTGTGCCGCCGCGCGATCGAACCGCGCTACGGATTCTGGACGCTGCCCGCAGGCTTCATGGAAATGGGCGAAACGACGGCCGAGGCCGCCGCGCGCGAAACGCTGGAGGAAGCCGGCGCACAAGTGGAGGTGCAGAACCTGTTCACGCTGCTCAACGTGCCGCACGTGCACCAGGTCCATCTGTTCTACCTCGCGCGGCTCACCGATCCAGCCTTCGAAGCCGGCGAGGAAAGCCTCGAGGTGAAGCTGTTCGACGAGGCCGACATTCCGTGGGACGAGATCGCGTTCCCGACCGTCAGCCAGACCCTGCGTTTCTTCTTCGCCGATCGCGCCGCCGGCGACTACGGCGTGCATACCGGCGATATCTTCCGCTCGCTGCGCAACGGCTGAGCGCCGCCCATGGTCCCCTGGCTCGGCCCGGACGATCCGTTTCCGCCCGTCGAACGCGCGCTCGGCCCCGCGACCGGCGCGCCGGGCCTGCTCGCCGCGAGCGCCGACCTGCTGCCGTCGCGCCTCTTCGACGCGTACCTGCGCGGCATCTTCCCGTGGTATTCGGACGGCCAGCCGGTGCTGTGGTGGAGTCCCGACCCGCGCATGATCCTCGTGCCGGCCGAATTCAAGGTGTCCCCGTCGCTGAAAAAGACGCTGAAGCGCGTGCTGCGCGAACCCGCGTGGGAAGTGCGCGTCGATCACGACTTCGCCGGCGTGATGCGCGCGTGCGCGCAGGCGCCGCGCCGCGGGCAGCGCGGCACGTGGATCACGGCCGAGATCATCGACGCGTATACCTCGCTGTACCGCAGCGGCAACGCGCACAGCATCGAGACCTGGCACGACGGACGACGCGTCGGCGGCCTGTACGGCGTATCGTTCGGGCGGATGTTCTTTGGCGAGTCGATGTACGCGGAGGTCACCGACGCGTCGAAGATCGCGCTGGCCGCGCTCGTCGCCCACCTTCGCGAGCAGGGGCTGGAGATGATAGACTGCCAGCAGAATACGTCGCATCTAGCGTCGCTCGGCGGCCGCGAGATCGCACGCAAGGCCTTTGTCGCTCACGTGCGCCGCGCGGTAGCCGAACCGCCGATTCCGTGGCAGTTCGACAAGCGCGTGCTCGCCGCGCTGACGGCCGCCCGCTCCGAACCGGCGGCCCCCTCCGGGATCGAGCGCTAGCGCGGCACTCCTTCCCTGCATCGAGAGCTGCCCATGACTCACCCGACTGAGCTGCCGCTTTCACCGCTTTCGGCGCTGCAATTCTATGCAACGGCGCCCTATCCGTGCAGCTATCTGGACGGCCGCATCGCGCGCTCGCAAGTCGCGACGCCGAGCCATCTGATCAACTCCGACATCTATACCGAGCTCGTGAAGGCCGGCTTCCGGCGCTCGGGCGTGTTCACCTATCGTCCGTATTGCGACGGCTGCCGCGCCTGTGTGCCGGTGCGCGTGCCGATCGCGTCGTTCACGCCGTCGCGCACGCAGCGCCGGATGTGGAAGCGGCACCGCGCGCTGATCGCGACCGTCTCGCCGCTGCACTACGACGAGGAGCATTACGCGCTGTACATGCGCTACCAGTCTGCGCGCCACGCGGGCGGCGGCATGGACCGCGACAGCCGCGACCAGTACGAGCAGTTCCTGCTGCAGAGCCGAATCAACTCGCGCCTCGTCGAATTCCGCGACCTCGACGCGCCGGGCGGCGAGCCCGGCAAGCTGCGCATGGTCAGCATGATCGACATCCTCGGCGACGGGCTGTCGTCGGTCTACACGTTCTTCGAACCCGACGATCCGCACACGAGCTACGGCACCTACAACATCCTGTGGCAGATCGAACAGGCGAAAAGCCTCGGCCTGCCGTACGTGTATCTCGGCTACTGGATCCGCGAAAGCCCGAAGATGGCCTACAAGGCGAACTTCCATCCGCTCGAAGGGCTGATCGACGGACGCTGGAAGCCGCTCGATCCGGCGAGCGTCGACCTGCCGCCGGTCGACGCGGCGCTCGCCCGCGCGCCGCTGCCCGGCGGGCATTCCGGCTCGTCCTGACCGACCGGCGCGGCGTCGTTGCCTGCACGCCGCGCACCCGTCCTGCCGGACACAAGATGCGTCGCGATACCCGCCGCGACCGGCGTCGACGAACCGGAGCGCGCCCCTGCCGCGCAACTCCCGGTAAAATAGCGGGTTGTCATTCATTCCGGCTGTCCGCCCAATTCCCGTGTTCAGTTCCCTCTATCCGCTGGCCCGCGCATCCCTGTTCAAGATGGATGCGGAAGACGCTCACCACCTCACGCTGCGCGCGCTCGGCGCGGCCGGCCGCACGGGCCTCGCCTGCGCGCTGTCGGCCCGCGTGCCCGACGCGCCGCGCACCGTGATGGGGCTCACGTTCCGCAACCCGGTCGGCCTCGCGGCCGGCCTCGACAAGGACGGCGCGGCGATCGACGGCCTCTCGGCGCTCGGCTTCGGCTTCATCGAGGTCGGCACCGTCACGCCGCGCCCGCAGCCCGGCAACCCGCGCCCGCGGATGTTCCGGCTGCCGCAGGCCGAAGCGCTGATCAACCGGATGGGCTTCAACAACCAGGGCGTCGACCAGTTCGTGAAGAACGTCCAGGCGGCCCGCTATCGCGGCGTCCTCGGCCTGAACATCGGCAAGAACGCCGACACGCCGATCGAGCGCGCGGCGGAAGACTATCTGTACTGTCTCGAACGCGTCTATCCGTTCGCGAGCTACGTGACGATCAACATCTCGTCGCCGAACACGAAGAACCTGCGCCAGCTGCAGGGCGCGGGCGAACTCGACGCGCTGCTCGCGGCGCTGAAGGACAAGCAGCAGCGCCTCGCCGACCTGCACGGCAAGCTGGTGCCGCTTGCGTTGAAGATCGCGCCGGATCTCGACGACGAACAGGTCAAGGAAATCGGCGATACGCTGCTGCGCCACAAGATCGAGGCGGTGATCGCGACCAACACCACGCTGTCGCGCGCGGCCGTGCAGGGCCTGCCGCACGCGGACGAAGGCGGCGGTCTGTCGGGCCGGCCGGTGTTCGACGCGTCGAACGAAGTGATCCGCAAGCTGCACGCGGAAGTCGGCAGCACGGTACCGATCATCGGCGTCGGCGGCATCTTCTCGGGCGACGACGCGCGCGCGAAGCTAGCGGCCGGCGCGTCGCTGGTCCAGCTCTACACCGGCTTCATCTATAAAGGCCCGGCGCTGGTCGCCGAATGCGTGAAGGCGATCGCCCGCGACCGCGCCGCGTAATATAGACATAGACAAACGATATTTAGAGATCGATTGTGTTTTTGCTATGATCGGTCCCACATCAGAATCAATGTGCCCCGACGGGGCAAGGAAGCTCACACGATGAAATTTTCGCTGCTCAAGAAGCTGCTGGTTGCCGGCCTGATCGGTACGTCGTTCGCCGCCGCCACCGCGCACGCGGCCGACCTCCTCGACCAGGTGAAGCAACGCGGTACGCTGCGCATCGGCCTCGAAGGCACGTTCCCGCCGTTCAACTCGAAGAACCCGCAAGGCGAACTCGTCGGCTTCGACGTCGACATCGCGAAGGCCATCGCCGCGAAGCTCGGCGTGAAGCCGGAGTTCGTGACGACCGAATGGAGCGGCATCATCGCCGGCCTGCAGGCAGGCAAGTTCGACGTGATCGTCAACCAGGTCGGCATCACCGACGCGCGCAAGCAGACGCTCGACTTCTCGCCGGCGTACACGTATTCGACCGCGCAGCTGATCCAGCGCAAGGACGACACGCGCCAGTTCAAGTCGCTCGAGGATCTGAAGGGCAAGAAGCTCGGCGTCGCGCTCGGCACCAACTACATGGACATGGCGAAGTCGGTTCCCGGCATCGACGTGAAGACGTATCCGGGCGCGCCCGAGTATCTGCGCGACCTCGCGGCCGGCCGGCTCGACGCGGCGCTCAACGACCGCCTGATGCTCGCCTACCTGACGAAGAATTCGCAGCTGCCGCTGCGCCCGGGCGCGAACGTCGGCTCCGCGAATCCGTCGGGCATCCCGTTCAAGAAGGGCAACCCGCAGTTCCAGAAGGCGATCGACGACGCGATGGCGCAGCTCGAAGCCGACGGCACGTTCACGAAGATCTCGGACAAGTGGTTCGGCATCGACGTGACGAAGCCGATCAAGTAAGCACGCCTCTATTTCCCGCCTCACGGCGGGCCGGAATGGGCGGCATCCGCAACGATGCCGCCCTTTGTTTTATTCGTCCGGTTTATGATTGCGCTTTCGCGCATGCATTCGATTCCTATTCCAATGTCGACAACGTCCCTGCTCGTCCAATCGCTGCCGGTGCTCGCCCAGGGTGCCGTGCTGACCGTCAAGTTCGCCGTGCTGTCGATGGTGTTCGGCCTGCTCGGCGCCGTCGTGCTCGCGATGATGGGCATCCGGCAAAGCGAGGCGCTGGAAGGCTTCGAGCGCATCTGGGTCAATGCGCTCGCATGGCTCGCACGCGCGTACGTGAGCCTGATGCGCGGCACGCCGCTGCTCGTGCAGATCTTCGTGATCTACTACGGCTTGCCGAGCCTCGGCATCTCGCTCGACCCGACGCCGGCCGGCGTGATCGCGCTGTCCGCGAACGTCGCGGCTTACATGTCCGAAAGCATGCGCGGCGCGATCAACGGCATCGCGCGCGGCCAGTGGCTCGCCGCATACAGCCTCGGGCTGTCGTGGGGGCAGACGCTGCGCTACGTGATCGGCCCGCAGGCGCTGCGCATCGCGGTGCCGAGCCTGTCGAACAGCCTGATCAGCCTGATCAAGGACACCTCGCTCGTCTCCGTGATCACCGTGACCGAGCTGCTGCGCAGTGCCCAGGAAATGATCGCAGCGACCTACCAGCCGCTGCCGCTCTATCTTGCCGCCGCAGCCGTGTACTGGGTGCTGTGCCAGATTCTCGAATGGGTGCAGCGCTGGTACGAAAAGCGCCTGTCGCTGCCGGCGCGGCACTGAGCGAACTGCCGCCACCGCCGGGCCGCACGCGCGCGCCCGGCGCTTCCCTGTCCCGTCATTCGCCCGGATAGCGCACGCCGAGCGCGGCGCGTGCCGCATCGGTGATCGCGATCATCTGCCGCGAATGGTCGTGCGTGACGATCGGGCTCTCGATCTCGCCGGCGCGCAGCAGTTCGCAGAAATGCGCGGTTTCGTAGTTGAGGCCGCCGCCGTCGAACGGCGCGTCGAGCTCGACCATGCGCCCGTCCGCATAACGGATCGTCGCGCGCGTCGGGTTCCACCATTTCTCGTGGATCGTCACGTGGCCGCCCGCCGCCGCGATCAGCGCATCGCCGCGCCCCATCACGTCGAGCCCGCAAAAGAGCTGCGCGATCCCGCCGTTCGCATGACGACTGTTCAGGCTCGCGAACACGTCGACGCCGGTCGCGCCGAGCCGGCCGAGCGTCTGCACGTCGAGTGCCGCGCCGAGCCAGTCGACCGCGAGAAACGCCTCGTAGATGCCGATATCGAGCAGCGCGCCGCCCGCGCGATCGAGCCGGTAGACGGAATGATCGTCGGGCACCGACGACGACGCGCAGCCTGCGCGCACGAGCCGGATCTCGCCGATCGGATCGTCGCGCAACTGCGCGCGCAGCTGGCGGTACAGCGGAAAGAACGGCGGCTTCATCGCTTCCATGAACAGCCGCCCGGCATCGCGCGCGGCGCGCAGCACGGTATCGAGCTGCGCGGCGTTCAGCGTTGCGGGCTTTTCGCACAGCACGGCCTTGCCGGCGGCGAGCGCAGCCAGCGTGTACTGTGCGTGGCTGTCGTGAAGCGTCGCGATGTAGATCGCGTCGAGGTCGGCCGCGAGCAGCGCGTCGAGGCTGGCGGCCGGCGTGCCGCCGCAGGCGGCGCAGAATGCCGCCGCTGCGTCGACGCGGCGCGCCCAGACGCCGGCGAGCGTCGCGCCCGGGACGTGGGCGAGGCTTTGCGCGAAGCGGCGCGCAATGCTGCCTGCGCCGATGATGCCGAAGCGCACCGGGCGCGTGTCGAGGTCGTTCATCCGGATCTTCCGTATCGGTCATGGAGCGATGGCCGGCGCATTGCCGGCCGGCCGTCATGATAAACGGCTTGCCGAACGGCCTGCCGAATGGGCTCGCTTGCCTCCGAACGAACGACGCGTGCTGCTCAGGCCCGCGCGGGCACGTCGACGGAGAAATCGCGCGAGATCTCGTCGGCGCTGAAATCGATCAGCGCAAGCGCCGCGGCTTCCGCTTCGCGCGGATCGCGGCGCTCGATCGCGTCGACGACCCGTGCATGCGCGCTGACCGCGATATCGTGCGCCCCTTCCTTCTGCACGACGCGCGGATTCACGAGACGCACCGCACCGCGCACGATCGCCGCCATCTGCTGGAAGAACTGGTTGCCGCTCGCCTGGACGATCCGCGTGTGCAGCAGCTCGTCCGCGGTGTCGTAGCCGGGATCGCCCGGCTGCAGCACCTTGAATGCATCGAATGCCTCACGGATGCCGGCGATGTCGGCAGCCGTCGCACGCACGGCCGCCTGCGCGGTCGCGCGCGGTTCGATCAGCATCCGGAATTCGATCACGTCGCGCATGAACTGCGGATCGGGCTTGGCCCGGAACCGCCAGCTGACGACGTCTTCGTCGATCATGCGCCAGTCGCGCATCGGCCGCACGCGCGTGCCGACTTTCGGCCGCACGTCGAGCATGTCGCGCGCAAGCAACATCGACAATGCCTCGCGCATCACCGTGCGGCTCACGTCGAACTCTTTCGACAACACGTCCTGCGGCGGCAAGATGCCTCCGTACTTGTCCTCGACGATACCCGTGACAAGCCCATCCATCACTTTGGCGACCAGTGACCGGTCTTTGCCCTGCTCCATGACACCTCCCCGTGCGTCGATTTGCGAAAACCTGCTCGCAGTTCCGCCGGCCCTGGTTACGACTGTTCTTATGATCTATAAATTGATGATTTCGAAGCCGTTGCGCTATCTGGTAAACACCTGACAGGGTTATCCCTCTTTGAGACGGGCTAATTTATAAGGCTTCAAAAAAAGCCCGGAAAGCGCGCTGCGCTTGCCGGGCCTCGATTTCCACAAGATTTATACATGCAATCCATTACGGCGTGCCATACACCGCTACGGACTGCTTTACTTTCTTTCAACCAGCCGAATAAACGATCGTCTCGACGCCGCTTTCCGTACCGAGCAGGCACAGATTCGCGCCGCGCTCGGCAAACAGGCCGACCGTCACGACGCCGGGCCATCCATTCACCTGCGCTTCCAGGCCGCGCGGATCGGTGATCTGCAGCCCCTTCACGTCGAGGATCTCGTTGCCGTTGTCGGTGATGTACGGTGCGCCGTCCTTCGTCACGCGCAGCACCGGCACGCCGCCGAGCGCGGTCACGCGCCGCCCGATCGCCGTGCGCGCCATCGGCACGACCTCGATCGGCAGCGGGAACGCGCCGAGCACCGGCACGCGCTTGCTGGCGTCGGCGATGCACACGAACGTGTCGGCCACCGACGCGACGATCTTCTCGCGCGTCAGCGCGCCGCCGCCGCCCTTGATCATCGCACCGCTCGCATCGATCTCGTCGGCGCCGTCGACGTACACCTGCAGCGATTCGATCTCGTTCAGGTCGAACACCTTGATGCCGTGCGACTTCAGGCGCTCAGTCGTCGCGACGGAACTCGACACGGCGCCGCGATAGCGCGACTTGACGGCCGCGAGCGCGTCGATGAAGCAGTTGGCGGTCGAGCCGGTGCCGACGCCGACGATCGCGCCTTCCGGCACGTTCTGGATCACATAATCGGCGGCCGCCTGGCCGACCAGGCGTTTGAGTTCGTCTTGAGTCATGGAATCGTAATGCTGCGGGATTGCGGAAAGCCGCCAGTTTACCGGACTCGGATGACGGCCCGTGCTTTTTCGGCGGCCGCGCGTTCAGGGCGCGCCTTCGGATGGGCCGTCGATCGGTTGCGCATCCGGGAAATACTTGTCGAGCAGCGCCTGCGCGATCGCATCGGTTTCGGCATCCGGATTGCCCGCGTAGTCGGACGGCCGGAAATGCATCTGGAACGCGGCGAACACGCGCCGCGTGCGCGTGTCGAGCACGCCGTCGGTCGGCACGTCGTAGCCGTAGCGCGCGAGCTTCAGCTGCAACTCGCGCACGTCGACGCTCGCATGCGGATCGCGGCCGCCGAGCCGCGCGGCGACCGTCGCGTCGTCCGGCCACGCGCCGACGCCGGCCTGCGCCAGCGCATGCCACGGGAACAGCGGGCCCGGATCGATCTTGCGTTGCGGTGCGATGTCGCTGTGCCCGACCACGCGCGTCGGCGGGATGCGGTAGCGCGCGACAATGTCCTTCGACAGGCGGATCAGCGCATCGACCTGTTCCGGCGGATACGGCTGCCAGGTGCGGTTCTGCGGATCGAGCGGGCCGCGATTGACGTTCTCGATGCCGATCGACACCGCATTCAGTTCGGTCGTGCCCTGCCATTCGCTGACGCCGGCGTGCCACGCGCGCTGCGCTTCCGGAACGAGCTGGTAGACGACCGGCTGCCCGCGTTCGATGCGCGGCTGCGGCGGCACGACATAGTGCACGCTGACCGCGTCCCCCGTCAGCGTCCGCAGCGATTTCGCCTCGTCGCTTTCGGTGTAGTGCATCACGAGAAAGCGGATCCGCGAATCGGCGCCCTGCGCGTGCAGGCTCGTATCGGCATAGTAGGCGCCGCGCTCGACCAGCGACGGCGACGTGCAGGCGGCCAGCAGGCACAGGGCGGCGCACGACACGCCGACGCGAAACAAGGTCATGGCTCCGATACCCGAAGAGAACCGCGGGCGCGGCAACGAAGCGCGACGCACGCCGTGCGGGTCATTCTAGTCGCTCGCCGCGGCGGGGAAAATGGCGAGCGGCCCGGCATCAAAACGCTTCCGGGCCGGGCACGGCCGCCGCGTGGCACGCCGTCGCGTCAGCCCTTCGCGCGCCGCTGGCGCACGGCTTCGTACAGGCACACGCCGCTCGCGACCGACACGTTCAGGCTTTCCACGCTGCCTGCCATCGGGATGCTCATCACCTCGTCGCAGGTATCGCGCGTGAGCCGGCGCATCCCCTCGCCTTCGGCACCCATCACGATCGCGACGGGGCCGTCGAGCTTGGTGTCGTGCAGCGTCGCCGATGCCTCGTCCGAGGTGCCGATGATCCACACGCCGGCGTCCTTCAGCTCGCGCAGCGCACGGGCAAGGTTCGTCACCGTGATGTAAGGCACGGTGTCGGCCGCGCCGCTTGCGACCTTCGCCGCGGTCGCATTGAGGCCGACCGCGCGATCGCGCGGCGCGATCACCGCATGCGCGCCGGCCGCATCGGCCACGCGCAGGCATGCGCCGAGGTTGTGCGGATCGGTGACGCCGTCGAGCACGAGCAGCAGCGCCGGACCGTTGATGCCGTCGAGCAGCTCGGACAGGTTCTGCGCGAGCGGAATGTCCTCGACGCGCGCGACGACACCCTGATGGCGCTCGGTATGCGCGAGCCCCCACAGGCGCGTCTCGTCGGCCGCGATCAGCCGCACGCCCGCTTCCTTCGCGGCGTGCAGGAACTCCTGCATGCGGCGGTCGCGGCGCGTCTGGTCGTACAGCACCTCCGCAACCGTCGATGCGTCGTGCCGCAAACGTGCGGTCACCGCATGAAAACCGTAAAGAACCTTCAGACGTGACATGACTGGAACAACCTTCGATCAAACGTGCGGCCGCGCAACGCGCGCAACCGCGGTCCATGGAAAAGGAAAGCGCCGCGCGGCCGGGTTGGGACCGGCCACGCGGCGTCTCTCGATACTGCGGGGCGGGCGCCCCGAACGCTCAATACTTCTTGCGCGCGTGCGTCTTCTTCGCGGTCGGCTTCGCCGGCGCGCCGCCCTTCTTCTTTGCGGCGGCGCGTGCGGCGCGCGCTTCCTTCACGGCGACGCTCGGCGCGCTCGCGGCCTTCTTGCGGCGCGGCGCGGCCTCTTCGGCCGCCGGCAGCGCGCGCACGCGCGGG
>NZ_CABVPP010000074.1 GCF_902499075.1 Burkholderia pseudomultivorans
CGCGACGTCAGGCCGATCTTGCGGCCGACGATGCGCTCGCCGGCGGCGACGCGCGCGTCGACGTTGGCCTGCTGTACTGCGTAGGCGGTGTTTACGTCGTCGAGCGCGATGCCGCCCGCAGCGGGCTCGCCGCGCACGGGCGCGATCGTGCTGCGCGACGCCTCGGCTTCGCGCAGTCGCGCAGCCAGTGCCGTCACAAGGTTAGAATCGGACATCCAGGTCTCCTGAAGTTCGGTCACGCCGCCGCCGCGACGGCAGTCGACGGCGTGGCATGCATGGTGGCGAAGCCGGCGATCCACTCGGGGATCGCACGGTAGTAGTCGAGCGACGCGCGATACGGGCCATACGCGGCGAGCGCGCCGAACGCGGCCACCCACGTGCGGATCTCGTGCGCGGACTTGCCGCCGTCGCGCGTGATCGCGTCGTTGGTCACGCCGTCCAGCGCGGCCAGCTCGCCGGACTCGAGCTGCGCGAGAAACGCGCGATCCCATTCGGGATTCAGCGGGTGCAGCGGGCTGTCGCCGGCGGCAAACGAACGGGCGGCGGCGACCGTGCGCGCCTGGCGCGCCGCGCGCGATTCGGCCGACGGATTGCGCCCGGCGATCAGCCGCTCCGCCACTTCGGGCGTCGCGCCGATCAGTTCCGGCACCGGCGGCTCGTGCGAGATGCCGCCCGAGCCGACCACCAGCACGCGCTGGCCGGTGCGCGCGAAATGCCGGCCGATCGCGTCGCCGAGCAGGCGCGCGCGGCGCAGCGTCGCCATCGGCGGCGCAACCGAGTTGATGAACACCGGAATCACCGGATAACGATCGAGGCCGCCGGTCAGCACTTCGAGCGCCTGTGCGCAGCCGTGGTCGACCTGCATCCGGTACGACAGCGCGACATCGACGTCGGCAGCCAGCACGCTTTCCGCCAGCGCGTGCGCGAGTTCGGCCGGCACCGGCAGCGCGCCGGCCAGGCTCGCGAAGTCGCCGATCGCGTCGGCACGCGCGCCGATGCAGAACGGCGGCATCATGTCGTAGAAGAAACCGTTGAAGTGATCGGGCGCGAACGCGACGATCAGGTCGGGCCGGAAACGCTCGACGCGTTCGCGCGCGGCCCGTCCGATCCGCTCGACTTCGGCGACCACGCCGGGCACCGGATCGAAGTAGCCGTGCAGCGGCGTATGGGAAAGACATTCGAGATGAATCGGCATACTCATGCTCCTGCCGTTTGCGCGACGACGAGGCGATCGCACGCCGGGCGTTGTGACGAAGACGAAACGTCGCCGTGCTCGTGCTGCGCGTCATCGGTGACGCCGAGCTTGACCGCGAGCTCGACGATGGCCGCGGACACCTGCTGCGGCGTGCACACGCCGGCGACGAAACGATCGGGACGCAGCAGCACGACCGACTCCGGCAGGCGGCTGAACCAGTCCTTCAGCCGGCCCGTGGCATCGCCGATCGCGAGCACGTCGGCGGGGACGTCGTCGGTGTAGGCAAGCTGCGCGTCCGGCTTCGCGATCGCGAAGCGGCCGCCGATCCGCGCCCACAGCGCGCGCGCCTGCGGCGTCATGCCGAAGGTCGGATCGGCACCCCAGCCGAGTACGACGAAGCCGTTGCCGATCGCGTCGTCGAGCAGCACGGTGCGGCCATCGGCCAGCCGCACGCGCGGCTGGATGAACATGCGCCCGACCGGCGACGCCGCGAACGGATCGCGGCCGTAAGCGAGCCGGCCGAGCAGCGAGTCGCGCTTTTCGCTCATCAGGCCGAGCAGCCGGCCCGCCGCGGAATTGCCCGAACGTTCGAGCACGCGCGCAAGCCGGCCGTGCCGCGGCGCGTGCGCAGGCAGCAACACCGCGCCCGCTTCGTAACGCGGCATCGGCTTGAAACGCATCTCGACGAAATAGCGCTTGACCGCCGGAAACAGGTTCAGCGCACGCACGAACGTGTCGCGAAAGCGCGCGCCGAAACGCGTGGTCGGCGCGAAAATGTCGCCCGCCACCTCGGACAGATGGATCATCGAACGCGCATGCGCGCGGCGCTCGACGGTATAGGTGTCGAGCAGGCGGCCGTCGGCCAGCCCCTTCGCGACCATCGCGAGCTTCCAGCCGAGATTGTTCGCGTCGCGGATCCCGCTGTTGTAGCCCTGCCCCTGCCACACCGGCATGATGTGCGCGGCGTCGCCCGCGAGCAGTACGCGGCCGACATGGAACGTCGACGCGAGGCGCGCGTTGTGCGTATAGACGCGCTTGCGGATGTAGTCGACCGCGTCCGGATCCGCGACCACCTTGCGAATCAGCGCGGCCATGTTTTCGGGTTTCGACAGTTCCTCCTCGGTCTCGCCCGGCATCACCATGAACTCGAAGCGGCGAATCCCGTGCGGCAGCGCCGCCGACACGTACGGCCGTTCGTGGTCGCAATGCAGATAGATATGCGGCGAACCGATCGGATCGTTGCGCACGTCCACGACGATCCACTGGTTCGGCTTCGTGCGTCCTTCGAACGGCACGTTCAGCACGCGGCGCACGAAGCTGTTGCCGCCGTCCGCGCCGACCATGTATGCGGCGCGCACGGTTCGGCGTTCGCCAGCCGCATCGTCCACGTCGATGCTGACGCCGTCGGCGTCCTGCGCGAACGATGCGACGCTGTGCCCGAACAGCACCTGCACCTGCGGAAAACGCGCGAGGCCTTCGTGGAGCACGCGATCCGCGAGCGGCTGGATGAACGCATTGCGGCGCGGCCAGCCGAATTCGTCGGTGCGCGGCTCGATCGATGCGAAGCAGCGGCCGTCCTTCGTCACGAAGCGCATCCAGTGATCGGGCGTCGTATGCGGCACGAGTGCGTCGGCCAGGCCGATCGACTGGAACACGCGCAATGCTTCGTCATCCAGACCAATCGCGCGAGGATAGTCGATGATCCGTTCGAGCTTCTCGATCAGCGTGACACGCACGCCCTGAAGGCCCAGAATGTTGGCGATCATCAGGCCGACCGGGCCAGCGCCGATGATCGCGACGTCGGTGGAAAGCGCACCGCGCGGCTCGCGCTGCGCGGCTGGACTGGATGCGGGGTTCATGTGTCTCCTTCCTCGCGCGACTCGGCGGTCGCTGCGTATGCCGATGGATTCCGGCCGGACGTTTCGCGGGTTCCGTGTCGCGTCGTGTCGGCGGCGGGATGGAGGCAAGTCTAGGGAGCGGCAAATCCGCGCTCAACAATTTCAGCCAAATGTGCACGGGATGCACGCCGTTGATTTGAAAGACATTTTTAGATGAGCAAGTACGCAAATGTTCGAGGGTTGTCGCGCGGCCTGCTGGTGCTGCAGGCGCTCAACGCGCTGGAAAACGGTCGCGCGACGAGCCAGCAGTTGAGCGACGCAACGGGGCTTCACCGCACGACCGTGCGTCGGCTGCTGGAGACGCTGATCGACAGCGGGTTCGTGCGGCGCAGCGATTCCGACGACACGTTTCGCCTGACGCTGCGCGTGCGCACGCTCAGCGAAGGGTTCACCGACGACGAGCACATCGCCACCGTCGCGCCGCCGATCATGGCCGGGCTGCTGCAGCGCATCGTGTGGCCGTCGGACCTGACGACGCCGGACGGCGATTCGATGATCATCCGCGAGACGACGCATCGCTTCAGCCCGTTGTCGTTTCATCGTTCGATGGTCGGGCGCCGGCTGCCGATGCTGCTGACCGCATCGGGGCGCATCTACTTCGCGTCGTGCCAGGACGCGGAGCGCGAGGATATTCTCGACCTGCTGCGCGCCGGCGCCGGCGGCGAACAACAGCAGCGGCTCGCGTCGGACAGCGCGTTCATCCGCAACTTGGTGCGGCA
Source organism: Burkholderia pseudomultivorans (assembly GCF_902499075.1). Taxonomy (GTDB): domain Bacteria; phylum Pseudomonadota; class Gammaproteobacteria; order Burkholderiales; family Burkholderiaceae; genus Burkholderia; species Burkholderia pseudomultivorans. The sequence goes on from NZ_CABVPP010000074.1 coordinate 3,813, forward strand.
AACGCGTGCCGACGGCTTCGGCTCGAATCACGGCGACTGGGCCGACCAGCGCAAGATCGGTTCGCTCGCCGTGGCGATCGGCGCGCACGGGCGCGTGATCGCGGCGCTGAACGTGATCTACCTCGAACAGGCGATCACGCCGGCGGACGCGGTGCGCCGCTTCCTGCCGGAGTTGCAGCGCGCAGCGCAGGAGATGGTGAGCGCGCTTGAAACGTCAGGGGATTAGCCGGACGCCGCGCACTCCATTCACAGCAACGGCAACGCCTGCCGGATATGCTCGGCGAACGCCGCGGTCAGATGCGACGGCCGCTTGCGATCGAACTTCAGCGTGATCCCGACCGCCGGCAGCGGCGGCAGCCCCGGATCGCCGTCGAGGATCGCGAGATCGGGCGGCACGGCCGTCTGCGTGAGCACGGCGAACGCTTGCCCCGACCGCACCAGCGCGGTCAGGCCCGCGAGACTGCTGCTCGCATACGCGATCCGGTAATCCCGGTTCGCGCGCTGCAACGCTTCGCACGCCGCGACATGGTCGAGCGTATCGGGATCGGACAGCGCGAGCGGCAGCGGATCGAAATGCGTGGACACGAGCCCCGGATAACCGACCCACACCAGTTGCTCGCGGCGAATGACGTCGTCGCTGGCCGCCTCGTCCGGCAGCGAAATCATCGCGAGATCGATCGCCCGCTTCTCGAGTCGTTCGAGCAACCGCGGCGTGGGACCGCACACGACCTCGACGAGCGCCTGCGGGTGCTGGCTCGAAAACCGCCGCAGCAGCGACGGCAGGAACACGGCCGCGTAATCGTCCGGGCATCCGAACCGAATGCTGCCCGACAAGCCCTTGCCGCACAGATCGGCCATCGCGTCGTCGTGCAGCCGCAGGATGCGCTGCGCGTGCACGAGCAGCCGCTCGCCCGGATTCGTCAGCACCACGCCTCGCCCGGTGCGCTGGAACAGCGGCTGGTCGACGATGGCTTCGAGGCGCCGCATCTGCTGGCTCAGCGCGGACTGCGTGCGGCCGATGCGCGAGGCCGCGCGGCTGAGCGCGCGGGCGTCGGCGATGACGACGAACGAGCGCAGCAGGTCGATGTCGAGCGAAAGTCCCAAGGTATCAGCTCCTTTTCTACCTTGCATAAGAACTATTCGTTTCCATCAAACCAGACGCGCGCCTAGACTGCAAGCCATGCCTGTCCACCTGCCGGGAGCCGCACGATGTCCCTGAACGACGACGCAACCTTCTGGCGCAACGCCAGACAGCATCTGATCCGCTACGGCGGCAGCTTCGAGCCGATGATCGTCGAACGCGCGCAGGGCAGTTTCGTCTACGACGCCGACGGCCGCGCAATCCTCGATTTCACATCCGGGCAGATGAGCGCGGTGCTCGGGCACTGCCATCCGGAGATCGCGGCGGTGATCGGCGAATACGCGGGCCGGCTCGATCACCTGTTCAGCGGGATGCTGTCGCGGCCGGTCGTCGATCTCGCGACGCGTCTCGCCTGCCTCACGCCGGACGGTCTCGACCGCGCGCTGCTGCTCAGCACCGGCGCGGAATCGAACGAGGCGGCGATCCGGATGGCCAAGCTCGTCACCGGCAAGTACGAGATCGTCGGCTTCGCGCAGTCGTGGCACGGCATGACAGGCGCGGCAGCATCGGCCACGTACAGCGCCGGGCGCAAGGGTGTCGGCCCCGCGTCGGTCGGCTCGTTCGCGATTCCGGCGCCGTTCATGTACCGGCCACGCTTCGAGCGCGACGGCACGTACGATCCTCTCGCCGAACTCGACTATGCGTTCGACTTGATCGATCGCCAGTCGAGCGGCAGCCTCGCCGCGTTCATCGCGGAGCCGATCCTCAGTTCGGGCGGCATCATCGAACTGCCGCCCGGCTACATGGCGGCGCTCAAGCGCAAGTGCGAGCAACGCGGAATGCTGCTGATCCTCGACGAGGCGCAGACCGGCATCGGACGCACCGGCGCGATGTTCGCGTGCCAGCACGACGGCGTGACGCCCGACATCCTGACGCTGTCGAAGACGCTCGGCGCGGGCCTGCCGCTCGCGGCCGTCGTGACGTCCGCGCGGATCGAGGAACGCGCGCACGAACTCGGCTACCTGTTCTACACGACGCACGTGTCCGATCCGCTGCCCGCGGCGGTCGGCCTGCGCGTGCTCGACGTCGTGCAGCGCGACGGACTCGTCGCGCGTGCGCATGCGATGGGCGACCGGCTCAGGCGCGGGCTGCTCGACCTGATGGAGCGCTTCGACTGCATCGGCGACGTGCGCGGGCGCGGGCTGCTGCTCGGCGTCGAGATCGTCAAGGATCGCCGCACCAAGGAGCCGGCGGACGGGCTCGGCGCGCAGATCACGCGCGAATGCATGAAGCTCGGGCTCAGCATGAACATCGTGCAGCTGCCCGGCATGGGCGGCGTGTTCCGGATCGCGCCGCCGCTGACCGTCAGCGAAGCCGAAATCGACCTCGGGCTGTCGCTGCTCGAACAGGCGATCGAGCGCGCACTGTAGTCGCACGACGCGCCGCCCCGCCCCGCGAGTGCGCCGTCGCGCCGGCCGGCATGACCGGGTGCGACAGATTCGGATCCCGAACCGATCAGTGCGCTTCGGCCGCCCACGCGACGGCATCGGCGCCGGCCGGAATGCGCATCGGGCACGACGGATCGGTCGCTGCGCGCCACACGGCCTCGGCGACGTCCTGCGCGTGCGTGATCGGCGCGGATTCATCGAGCAGGCCCGCGAGGACCTTCCCCGCAAACTCCGCATAAGCCTCGTGCTCGAAGCCGTGCATCTGCGAATGCGCGTTGTGCGCGAAACGCGTGTCGGGCGCACGGCCCGGCAGCACGAGATGCGCGCGCACGCCGAACGGTTCGAGTTCGAGCGCCATCGATTCGGTATACGCGTTGACCGCCGCCTTGCTCGCGCGATAGGCGCTGAGCAGCGGCAACGCCTTCAGCGTGACGCTCGACGTGACGTTCACGACGACGCCGGCGCCGCGCTGGCGAAACTGCGGCAGCACCGCTTCCGTGACCGCGATCGTGCCGATCGTGTTGGTGTCGAACAGCGCGCGCACCGTGTCGAGCGGCATCAGCTCGGCGGGCGCGGCCGCGCCGATCCCGGCATTGTTGACGAGCACGTCGAGCGGGCCGGCGGCCTCGATCGCCGCGCGAATGCTGTCCGGTTTCGTCACGTCGAGCGGCAGCACGCGCAGGTTCGGCGAGACCGGCAGCACGTCGTTGCGCGGCGTGCGCATCGTCGCGACGACCTGCCAGTCGCGGGCGACGAAATAACGGGCGATCTCGAGGCCGAATCCGGAGGAACAGCCGGTAATCAATACGGTCTTCATGCGATTTCACTCCTGTGACGGGTTGGGCATGTGTCCGTACGATAGATGGCCGGATCCGTATTCGCTACAATCAGAAATCCGATTTTCTTTTGCGAGAGTCCGGCGATGATCGATCCGCTGGCCGAAGTCGTCACGCTGCTGCAGCCCAGCACGCGGTACGCGAAGCTCGTTCACGGCGCGAGCCCGTGGTCCATCAGCCGGACGGTGGCCGGCGAGCCGTTCTATTGCGCGGTGCTCGACGGTGGGTGCCGGGTTGCGATCGACGGGCATCCGCCGCTCGAACTGCTGGCCGGCGATTTCGTGCTGATTCCGGCCGCCTACGGCGTCGCGATGTCCAGTCTCGACGCTCCGCCGCCGGGGGTCGAAACCGCCGCGCCGGTCGCGCTCGACAACGGCGAATACCGAATCGGCGACGCGGGCAACGCGGTCGACATGCGGATGATGGCCGGCAACTGCAGCTTCAGTTCGCCCGATTCGGCACTGCTGGTGTCGCTGCTGCCGCAATACGTGCACGTACGCGGCGAGCCGCGCCTGACCACGCTCGTGCAGCTGGTGCGGGACGAAGCGCGCACCCAGCGGCCCGCGCGGGAACTGGTGCTGTCGCGCCTGGTGGAAGTGCTGCTGATCGAGGCGCTGCGCTTGTCGGCGAGCACGGATGCGTCGCCCGGTCTCGTGCGCGGGCTTGCCGACAGCCGTCTCGCCGCCGCGATCCGCGAGATGCACGCACGCCCCGCGCATCCGTGGACGGTCGTCGAGCTTGCGAAGGAAGCGGCGCTGTCCCGTTCGACCTTCTTCGAACGCTTCAGCCGCGCGGTCGGCGTCGCGCCGATGGAATATCTGCTGACGTGGCGCATGGCGCTCGCGAAAAACCTGCTCCGCCGCAACGAAGCGCGCATCGCCGAAATCGCGGCGCACGTCGGCTACAGTTCGGCGAGCACGTTCAGCGTCGCGTTCACGCGGCACGTCGGCAAGCCGCCGGCGCAATACTCGCGTGACGAACGAGGCGCGACGCCCGGCGAATGAGCGCAGCGCATGCGGGCGGCGCGCGACCTGCGTACACTGGCGAACAGGCAACGACGGGAACGAAACAGCGATGACGACTGCGACGGAAAATGCCGGCGAATCCGACCACTGGCTCGTCGCGCAACGCGATCCGGAAACCGGCATCGAAAGCCTGCGCGCGCATTTCAGCGGGCACGCATACGATCCGCACGATCACGACGACATGCTGGTCGGCTATACCGAACAAGGCGTGCAGCGTTTCCAGTGCCACCGCTCGCTGCATACGAGCGTGCCGGGACGCGCGATCCTGATCGAGCCGGGCGCGCTGCACGACGGCCATGCGCCGGAAGCGGGCGGCTTCACCTACGCGATGCTGTACCTGCCGCAAGCATGGGTCGAGCACGCGGCACAGCGGCTGAATCTGCCCGGCCTGAGCGGCGTCGAGGCGACGTTCGGTCATACGCTCGTCGACGATCGCAGCCTCGTCGATGCGATTCGTCAGGCGTTTCTCGCGCTTCACGGCAACGAAGGCAAGCTCGCGCGCGACCAGACACTCGACCGCCTGCTGACGCGACTCGGCGGCGAACTGGGCAATCCGTCTGCCACGGGCGAACGCGTGGTGCCGCCCGCGATTCTGCGCGTGCGCGACCTGCTGCACGCCCACATGGACGGCAATCTCGGCCTCGACGAACTCGCCGCGCAGACCGGCATCGACCGCTTCCGGCTGACGCGGCTGTTCCAGCGCGCGTTCGGCACATCGCCGCATGCGTATCTGGTGCGCCTGCGGCTGCGCGCCGCGCGACGGCTGCTGGCGGCCGGCCGCACGCCCGCGCAGGCGGCCGCGGACGTCGGCTTCGCCGACCAGAGCCATCTGGGCCGCTGGTTTCGCCGCGCGTACCGGATCACGCCGGCCGCGTATCGTCGGATCTGCACAAACGTTCCAGACTGATCGCGCGCGCCGTCCGATCATCAGCGGCTCAACAAGGAGTCGTTATGTTCGATACCAAAGTGGCACTGATCGTGCGCGACGATCTCGCGGCCTGGCAGAAACTCAACGTGGTCGCATTTCTGGCGACGGGCGTCGCGGCAGAAGCGCCCGAAGCGCTCGGCGAACCTTACGAGGATGCGGCCGGGCGCCGGTATGGCCGCATGCTCGGCCAGCCGATGCTGGTGTTCGCGGCCGATCTGAATGGATTACAGGCCGCGCACCGGCAAGCGCTGTCGCGTGAATTGACGATCGTGCCCTACGTGCGCGCGATGTTTTCGACCGGGCACGACGCGGCCAACCGCGAGGTGTTTCGCGCGGAGGATGCGGCGAATCTCGATCTGGTGGGCCTCGCGCTGCACGGGCCGAAGAAGGCGGTGGACAAGGCGGTGAAGGGGCTCGCATTGCACGCGTGAGCGGCGTGCGCGGCGCGTAGTCGCCGGTCAGCGATGCGCGAGCACGTTGACGAGCTTGCCGAACGGATCGCGCACGTAAAAGCGCCGCACGCCCCACGGCTCGTCGGCCGGGCCGTATTCGACGGCGATGCCGGCCGCCCGGACCCGTGCAAGCGCTTCATCGACATCGTCGACCTCGATCGACAGATCGGGTGTCGGCGTGCCCGATCCGCCCTGCGATGCGAAGCTGATCTGCACACTCATCGGCTCGGCATTGCCGTAGGTCGCGATCCAGCCGTGATCCATCAGCAGGTCGAGACCGAACAGGTCGCGATAGAAGCGCTTTGCGTCGTCGACCGACTGCGTGTCGATATTGGCGACGATCCGTTTCACTTTCATCGGTTGCCTCCGCAACGCGTATTGCGAGATCCATCCCGAATCGCCATCGAATCCTCGGCGTGGACGGGATTCGGCAACGCAACGACTATTGCGCGTGCGTCCACTCGGGTTTGTTTGCGATCAGCCACGCCTTCACGTCGGCCATCAGCGCCGCCGCACTGTCGAAGCATTCGCCGACCGCAGACATCGGCACGACGTCTCCCGAGTAATCGGACAGATTGCGCTGCTTGCGCAGCGCATCGAGCACGATCATGCGATCGACCGGCAAACCGATCGTCTGTGAAAGCGTCTGGATAGCCGTTTGATGATGACCGGGCCGGCTTGTCAATGGACGGAAACCGTTCGCGTGCAATGCCAACATCGCGAGTTGCATGATGGCCTTGTACGCTGCATCAAAACGGTTTTCGTTGCTCAGTCCAGCGAGTCGTGCGTCGGTGAGGTTGCGCTCGGCGGCAGCCAGCAGCCGCGTCACTTGCGCCGGATCCGGTTCGATCGCTTCAAGGCTAATGCCCAGCAAGTTCTGCAAGGTCATCTTCGGTACCGATCAAAAAAATCTTGGGTTTTCCAAGCACATCCCGCAAAAACGCATCCCTGCCGTCGACGCCTTGACGAAACTCGTCGCGTGACAGCACCTTGGGATTAATGTCTCGCCGCAGCGTCGCCTGCACGTCGTAAAGCAGCCGAACCACGTTTGCAAAACCGACCCTGCCGATCACCATCACGTCGACATCGCTGTCCGCCGTCTCCTGACCGCGCGCGACCGACCCAAATATGAACGCCACGTCAATTTGCCCGGCGCAAGGCCGCAATGCATCGGTCAATACATCGCCGATACCTGAAGTCTTTCGCATGATCGCAGCCAGTTCCTCGTAGATCGGACAGCTTCGATTCGCGCGATAGAGCACCTGATTTCCTTGCCGCTCCCGGCTCAAGATGCCGGCTTCGGCCAGTTTGCTCAGTTCCTTGTGCAATGTTCCCGGCGTCGTATCCGTTAATCGGGCGATTTCGCGCACGTGCAGCGCCTCGTCGGGCCGCAACAGCAGCAGGCCCAACACGCGGCGCCGATAGTCACTAAATAGGGTGGAGGCAATGGATCGTAGCATGATTGGCTACGATTGTAGCCGAATTGGCTACAAGGTATAGGCTGCGATACGACACGTCTGTGAGCTTCGGCACCATGATGTAGCCAATTCGACTACATTCGAAGCCAAAACGGCTACACCCACCAGGCCGACAAACCGGGCACCGCCCCCGCACACGCCGGTCGAACGATTCGGCCCGTGCACCGGCCGTCTCCGTCATCGACCCGGCGCCGCCGGATCGATGACGTTCCCGATCAACCGCCCAGATAAGCCTGCTTGATCCGGTCGTTCGCGAGCAAATTCGCGCCCGTATCGGCGAGCACCACGCGCCCCGTTTCGAGCACGTAGCCGCGATCGGCCACGCCCAGCGCCTTGTTCGCGTTCTGCTCGACCAGGAACACCGTGACGCCCTCGTCGCGGATCGTCCGGATGATGTCGAAGATCTGCGCGATCACGAGCGGCGCCAGACCGAGCGTCGGCTCGTCGAGCAGCAGCAGGCGCGGCTTGCTCATCAGTGCACGGCCGATCGCCAGCATCTGCTGCTCGCCGCCCGACATCGTGCCCGCACGCTGCGCCGCGCGTTCCTTCAAGCGCGGAAACAACCTGAACACGTGCTCGATCCCTTCGTCGATCTCGTGACGGCTCGCGAAGAAGCCGCCCATCTTCAGGTTCTCGACCACCGTCAGGCTCGGAAACACGCGCCGCCCTTCCGGCGAAATCGCCATCCCCTTGCGCATGATCTGGTGCGTCGACATCGCGGTGATGTCGTTCCCCTCGAACAGCACGCGGCCCGACGACGCGCGCGGCGTGCCGCACACGGTCATCATCAGCGTCGTCTTGCCGGCGCCGTTGCTGCCGATCAGCGTGACGATCTCGCCCTTGTTCACCTCGATCGACACGCCCGCGAGCGCCTCGACCGCGCCGTAGTGCGTATGGACCTGTTCCAGCTTCAGCATCACTCTTCCCCCAGATACGCCTTGATCACGCGCGGGTCGTTGCGGACCGCGTCCGGCGTGCCGATCACTATCGGCCGGCCGTGCTCCATCACGAGGATGCGGTCCGACACGCCCATCACGAGGCTCATGTCGTGTTCGATCAGCAGCACCGACACGCCGAACTCGCGGCGCAGCCGGTCGATCAGATGCTGCAGCTCGATCTTCTCCTGCGGGTTGAGACCGGCCGCCGGCTCGTCGAGCATCAGCAGGCGCGGCTCGGTGATCATGCAGCGCGCGATCTCCAGACGCCGCTGGTGCCCGTACGACAGCGTGCCGGCAGGCCGATTCGCGACCGACTTCAGCCCCATCCGGTCGAGCCACACGGCCGCGCGTTCGAGCGCTTCCTTCTCCGCGTGACGATACGACGGCGTCGCGAACAGCCCGTGCAGCAGGCCCGACTTCACCTTGCGGTGCTGCGCGACAAGCAGGTTCTCGACGACGGTCAGCGACTTGAACAGGCGAATGTTCTGGAACGTGCGCACCAGCCCCTTCACCGCGATCTTGTGGCTCGGCAGCCCCGCGATCGGGTGGCCGTCGAGCACGACGTCGCCGCCGGTCGGCTTGTAGAACCCGCCGACGCAGTTGAACACCGTGGTCTTGCCCGCGCCGTTCGGCCCGATGATCGCGAACACCTCGTCGCGGCGCACGTCGAAATCGATGCCGTCCACCGCGAGCAACCCGCCGAAGCGCATCTGCAGCCCGGCGACCTTCAACAGTTCTGCATGTGCGCTCATTGCGGCAGCTCCACGTGAGGACGGCTCGCGGGCAACAGGCCCTGCGGACGCCACATCATCATCAACACCATCACCAGACCGAAGATCAGCATCCGGTACTCGGCGAAACCGCGCGCGACTTCCGGCAGCACGGTCAGCAGGATCGCCGCGAGGATCACGCCGAGCTGCGAGCCCATCCCGCCGAGCACGACGATCGCGAGGATCAGCGCCGACTCGATGAAGGTGAACGACTCCGGATTCACGAGGCCCTGGCGCGCCGCGAAGAACGCGCCGCCGATGCCCGCGAACGCGGCGCCGAGCGTGAACGCCGACAGCTTGATGCGCGTCGGGTTCAGGCCGAGCGAACGGCATGCGATCTCGTCGTCGCGCAGCGCTTCCCACGCACGGCCCATCGGCATGCGGATCAGGCGGCTCGTGACGAACAGCGTGAAGCAGACGAGCACCAGCGCGAGCAGGTACAGGAAGATCACCACGTGGTCGCCGCTGTATTCGAGGCCGATCAGTTCATGGAAGGTCTTCGCGCCGTCGACGCTCGCGGTGCGCGCCATCTCGTAGCCGAATACGGTCGGCTTCGGAATCCCCGAGATGCCGTCCGGGCCGCCCGTGAGGCTCGTCAGGTTGTTCGCGAGCAGGCGGATGATTTCACCGAAGCCGAGCGTGACGATCGCCAGATAATCGCCGCGCAGGCGCAGCACCGGGAAGCCGAGCAGGAAGCCGAACGTCGCCGACGCGATCGCCGCGAGCGGCAGGCACTCCCAGAACGTCAGCCCGAAATACTGGTTCAGCATCGCATACGTATAGCCGCCGACCGCGTAGAACCCGACATAGCCGAGATCGAGCAGGCCCGCGAAGCCGACCACGATGTTCAGCCCGAGGCCGAGGATCACGTAGATCAGTGCGAGCGTCGCGACGTCCACCGCGCCGCGCGAACCGAAGAACGGCCACACGAGCCCGACCGCAAGCAGCACCCAGATGATCGCGCGCTGCTGCTGCGCGCCCATCGCGGGCATCGCCGGAAGCTGCACCGCGGATTTCGCGCGCATCAGCCACGGCTTGAACAACTGGAACAGGAACACGGCCGCGACCGCGATCCACACCGGGCGCCAGTGACGCTCGAGCACGACCTGATAGCCGTCGAGCTTCAGTTGCAGGCCCAGCACGGGCACCGTGAGGATCGCCGTCAGGATCGCGGCGGCCACGGCATTCTTCAGCGCCTGGCCGAACGACGCGTCGGCGGCCGGGCGGCGTACGGAAATGACTTGACTCATCTGCGTCTCCGTCAAACCTTTTCGATGTCCGACTTGCCGAGCAGGCCGGTCGGGCGGAACAGCAGGATCAGCACGAGCAGGCCGAACGCGACGACGTCCTTGTATTCGGCCGGCATGTAGCCTGCGGCAAAGGTTTCGGCAAGGCCGAGCAGCACGCCGCCGAGCATCGCGCCCGGAATGCTGCCGATCCCGCCGAGCACCGCGGCGGTGAACGCCTTGATGCCCGCGACGAAGCCGATATACGGATTCAGCTTGCCGATCGTCAGCCCGATCAGCACGCCGCCGACGGCCGCCAGCATCGCGCCGAGCACGAACGTGAACGAGATCACGCGGTTCGTGTCGATGCCGAGCAGGTTCGCCATCTTCATGTCTTCGGCGCACGCGCGGCACGCGCGGCCCATCCGCGAATGCGAGATGAACAGCGTGAGCGCGATCATCAGCACGATCGTCACGCAGACGATCAGCAGGCGCGCATACGGAACCGTCACGTCGAAGTCGCCGCCGAGATGGATGTCGAATGCGCCGGAGATCAGCACGGGCACCGACACGTCGCGCGCGCCCTGGCCGATCTGCACGTAGTTCTGCAGGAAGATCGACATGCCGATCGCGGAGATCAGTGGCACGAGGCGCGGGCCGCCGCGCAGCGGCCGGTACGCGACGCGCTCGACCGCGAAGCCGTACAGGCCGGTGACGATCACCGACACGATCAGCGCCGCGCCGAGCACGAGCGGCAGCGGATAGCCGGCGGACACGCCGATCGCGGTGAGTGTGACGAGGCCCACGTACGCGCCGATCATGTAGATCTCGCCGTGGGCGAAGTTGATCATGCCGATGATGCCGTAGACCATCGAATAGCCGATGGCGATCAGCGCATAGATCGCACCCAGCGTCAGGCCGTTGACCAGCTGCTGGGCGAATTGAGGAAAGAAGTCAGTCATGTGCGGGAAGCTCCCGTTGGCGCTGTGTCGCATGCCGTCGCCGGATCACGGCGTTCGGCCGCGCGCAACGCACGGTGTCGTCTCGGGCCGCCCCCCGGCCGCGCAATGGGCAGATGCGCGACCAATACGCACCCGCCCCGTCCGGGTCTCGGACAGGGCGGGTGCGCGGGCGGGTACTCCGTCTTACTTGGCGGCGGTCTTCGTCGCGTCCTTGTGCCACGTGTAGACGACGAACTTGAACGCCTTCAGGTCGCCCTGTGCGTCATACGCGACCTTGCCGATCGGCGTGTCGAACGTCGTCTTGTGCATATACGCGGCGACCTTGGTCGGGTCGGTCGTCTTCGCTCCCGCGATCGAGTCGGCGATGATCTTCACCGCGGCGTATGCCGGCATCTGGAACGGACCGTTCGGGTCGCGCTTCTTGTCCGCGAACGCCTTCACAAGCGCCGCGTTGGCCGGATCGGCCGAGAAGTCGGCCGGCAGCGTGACCAGCATGCCTTCCGACGCCGGGCCGGCGATCGCCGTCACGTCCTTGTTGCCGACGCCTTCAGGCCCCATGAAGGTTGCCTTCACGCCCTGCTCGCGCGCCTGGCGCATCAGCAGGCCCATTTCCGGGTGGTAGCCGCCGAAGTAGACGAAATCGACGCCTTGCGACTTCAGCTTGGTGATGATCGCCGAGTAGTCCGAATCGCCGGCATTGATGCCTTCGAACAGCACGACCGGGATCTTCGCGGCTTCGAGGTCCTTCTTCACCGACGACGCGATGCCCTGGCCGTACGACTGCTTGTCGTGCAGGACCGCGACCTTCTTCGGCTTCACGTGGTTGATGATGTACTGCGCGGCGGCCGGGCCTTGCTGGTCGTCACGGCCGATCGTGCGGAAGATGAAGTGGCGCTTCTTGCCTTCGGTCAGCTGCGGCGCGGTGGCCGACGGCGTGACCATCACGATGCCTTCGTTCTCGTAGATGTCGGATGCCGGGATCGTCGAACCCGAGCACACGTGGCCGATCACGTACTTGATCTTCTGGCTGACGATCTTGTTGGCGACGGCGACGGCCTGCTTCGGTTCGCATGCGTCGTCCATCATCACCACTTCGAACTTGTTGCCGCCCGCACCGCCTGCCGCGTTGATCTGTTCGATCGCGGTCAGCGCGCCGGCTTTCACCATGTCGCCATACTGCGCGACCGAGCCGCTCATCGGGCCGGCGATGGCGATCTTCACGGTTTCCGCTTGCGCGGCAGCGGCGCCGGCGGCGAACAGCACGGCGGCGACGGAAATGGACGTAAGACGGGACAGCGTCATCAGGAGCTCCTCGATGTTGTTAGTCATACGGGCAAAGGCGGCATGACTTGCGCAATCGAACAGCACCCGGGGCGAGAACATGGGACACGCCCGAGACACTCGAAGACGGACCTGCGGATGAATGAAGCGTGCGGGGCCCGGCTCTTGCAGTCCCCGAAAGGGGACGTCTGGTTCGGAAAGACATCGTGATGCGTCTTGCATTGCGCAAGCGTTTCGCCTGCCCCGCTTGCCAACTCGCTGGATCGGAGGGATGGTCCGACAGCCGTTGGCAAGGCAGTCGAAATTATATGGTCGTTTTTAATTCATCTGTCAAAAATGCCGGGCGTCTGAGGGAAAACACGGAGGCTTTTCGACACGGAGGGTGGCGCTTCGGGCGCAACTCGGCGGGTTCGATAACGTTTGCCTTGAGTGCAATCGGGTTGCGACGGGCTTGGATGGGTCGGCTGGGTTCCTTGCTGGGCGGGGGACTCGGCGGCTTTTTGATTGCGTTTCGCGTGTTTGCGATCTATAGAGGGTCAGATTGTCGGAAATCAATCAACTGATGATTTGGCGAGCAGGCACCATCATGGGGCGTTGCGGCGAGGTAAGCAATCCTTCTGTTTACCAACGAATCTAAACACATGGAAAGCTCGTTGTTATTTTTATGAAATAATACGAATCCGTTTCTGCAATCCAGCCAGCCCTCCTCCGGTTCGCATCTACCGCGCTTCATAGCCGCTTCGTAGTCGCGTCAGGGCCGCTTCGACGACCTTCCGTCGTTCAGCCGCCAGCCAGTGATCTGCCGTTTTTTCTCGCATGTCACCTGCTTCGGATCACACATGAATCACCGTTTCCGTTTTGCTTCCGCCGCCTTTTTGTGCGCGCTTTCTGTTTCCGCGGTCGATGCGTCGGCGCGCGATACGTTGGCCGATCGCCCGGGCGCCAATGTTTTCCGTGCGGAGCGCCTTGGCGCCGCTCAGGACGATGGGGATGCGGCGCGCGCGCCTCGTCGCGAACAGTACGCTGCGCCCGCCGAGCGCAGCCCGTTCGATATGCCGGATACGCGGCCGCTGCGGGTGTTACGCGATACGCTTGCGCCGCAACCCTCGCCGGATGTGCGCGAACACGATCCGGCATGGCCTGCGAATCGCGTCGCGCTGGGTGCAGGCGGCAGCGATAGCCTCGGTCGTGCGTTGCCCGCGCCTGAACAGCGTGCGCAGAACTGGAACGAGTATCTGCGGGCCAACGGGTCGCACACGGCAGGTCGCGTCGGCACGTACGCGCCGACGCGGCCCTTCGATGCGGCGCGCGGCCCGGCGCCGAATCCGTTCGATCCGTCGGTGTCGCAACCGGAGACGCGGACGTTCTACGACAACGGCGCAGGATCGCATTGCACCGCCACCGGCGGTGCAGGGACTTCGCGGTCGTCGTGCAACATCGCGTGGTGACGTGTGTGCTCGCCAGCGATGCGCGGTGCTGTGCCGGGATCCGGTCACATCGCCGTGAGGATCAGTCTGCCCGGCTCGACCGTTATCCGCGCCTTTCGGCCCGGGATGAATCCCGCGTCGTTGATCAGCCACATTCCGCCGATTCTCAACCACGGATAGAACTTTTCCGGCTTCCTGCCCCAGGCCTTCGGAATACCCCAGGACTCCTGGATCGTCACGTAACGTTCCGTGATCGGGGGACGTGATTTATCATTTGCCTTAGCCATGGCAACTCCTGCTTAGTTGACTTTGGTTAGCGGGTCGTGAGTGTTCCCAGCACTTGCGGCCCGCGCTCGTTTACTGCGGTGCTTTGATGATTTGGATTCCTCCTTCGTTGCGGCGGTTGGATTCGGGATCAGCAATATACGCGTGAACAACGTCTATTAGATCATTGTTGACGCGCGATGTTTTCGGCTTGAGTGCTTGTTAGCCGTTAGGTATAGGTTCCGGTTGAGCAGTGATTGAAATCGCTGTGTTTTCTGATGGCAAAAAGGGAAACTGCTCTGGGAAGTCGAACGGTGATCCGCGTCGGGACGATATCGCTGAAATTCACTATTCGAAACAGTTCGAATGAATCGATATCGGTCCTGTGTGCATGCTTGGGCGGACATGGCGCTTTTCCGGTCCATATCTTCGAATACAGCCAGGACTTTTCTCGCATGAAACCATCTCGCTTCCTAGTTTCGGCTCTGCTCTCATGCGCGTTGCAAAGTGCGTTCGCGCAGACGTGCCCGATGCCCGGCGACGTGCTCGGGCATTCGATGGACGATGCGAAGCGCGCCATGTCGAAGGCCATCGGTACGAATTGGTTTTCCAATGACGTCGGATGCACTGATGTCTACGTCAATTTGATGTCCGACTGGGAACACGGCGATTGCAAAATTCCAGGGAGCAGTTCGGCGGCGAGGATCTCGGTTTGGGGGAATGACGGGTCCGGGACTGTGGTCGGGATGTTCTATTTGTTGCGAACCAGGATGCCCGAGTCGGATGTAAAGCGGCTTTTCTCGCGTGGAGAGCTAAAGCGGGTTGATGACTATCCGATGCCGCTGAGGAGTTTGTTTCCCGTTCCGTCGAATGACGCCGTATTTGTGTCGGCGGATGAGGAACGCGTGCTTCGGATCGGTTCGGAGCCGGGAAATGCCGATACGCAGGTTGTTCAACTGTACGATCTGCGTGCGGTTCGAAAGGAAATTGCTTCGTTGCGGGTGTGTGCGCGGGAACCTCGGACACTGCGGCATGACAGTACTCAACCGTAACCGGGAAAATCGGACCGGTTCGCCGCCATGGTGCGTCCAATTTATCGTGAAATATTGAACGATATCTCCTGTAGATCGGCCAATCATGAGTTGGAAAAACAGTCACCCATCGCGCGATGTTGAACTCGTCCATCGATTCGTCGCGGACGAGTTCGATATTGAGGTGGGCCACGTCGATGAAGTGGTCCATGGCGTCAATCGAACGTTCCTGGTCCAGGCTGCCTCTACGGGCAGGCGGTACTTTCTCAGGCTCTATCGCGAACGCGATCGCGCGCCGGCCGACATCGCGGCGGAACTGAATACGCTCAATGCGGTACGTGCGAGCGACAGTCTCAAGGTCTCTCGCCCGGTGAGCAATCGAGAACATCAGTATCTGCGAGAGATCGCGACCGCCGACGGCACCCGAAGAAGCGCCGTGCTCTTCGAGGAAGCACAGGGGCAGGTACCAAAACCGACGCAAGACGATATGCGTACGGTCGGCCAGACACTTGCCGAACTGCATCGGCAAGCGTGGTTGAGTCAGTTTGCTCCGTCACGCACGATCACCGATTCCAATTGGATTCAGCGCGCCCTTGACGAGGTGTCGGCACATTCGGTCATGGCGGCAGGTGTGGTCGCGAGGTTGGCGGAAGGATGCCGGGATTTGCTCGACCGCTCCGTCGACAAGGACCAGGCTTATTGGGGATTCTGTCATGGGGACTTTCGCTTGGACAACCTCCGCCGTCACGGACAGTGCATTACGATGTTCGATTTCGACGATTGCGGTATGGGTCCGCAACTGTTCGACCTCGCAACACTCGCCTGGTGGCTCGAACTTGGTCAGGATCCAGCGCCAGCTTCCTTGTGGACGGCTTTGGTTGAAGGGTACTGTGGCGTTCTACCCGAACGGAACGTAGAAAAACGGGAGATTGCTCGGTTGGTGATCTGTAATGCGCTTCGATCGCTGCAATTCCTGATCCGCTATTGCCATTTGCCGGACGATTTATGGTGCGAACAATTTGAACGGCTGGAGCAGCTGGGTATGCGGGCTTCAAATCATGCGTTGCGCATTTATTGCGAGGACACGCCAAGCGAGCCCTTGCGCGACACCGATTCATGAGCCGGCGACGCGGTGCTGAAATTCCGACACGGATGGGGCGTTGAGTTTCGGTGGGATTGTCGCTTTGCGATCGCTAGTGGGACGAGCGACGGGTTCTCTGCTTGGTGGCCGATGTGATGTTTTCACGGCGGCGCTCGGACAACAAACGTACTGGTTTGTGTGTCAGTGCTTGGTGCGATTCGCTCCCCAGACGGGGTGGAGGCTATCGGATATGAAGGGCGGCTTTCGACCCTGAACGGCCCTTCAGATTCATCCAAAGCGGCCAATCGTTGTGACCTACGGCGGGATTTTGTAGCCACGCTCGATGAGTACTTGGCCTCGCCGCGACTGCGGAATCATTCCCGATTAAATCGCTTCTCGCGCAGCGTGCCGTTGGAACTTTCAACGGAGTCGTTCTGCCAAGGGCGGCAAGAACGGACACAGCGTGTACGATCTGGTCTTCAAGAAAATCATCCAGGGAGAGTGGAATGAATCCGGAACAGGCCCGAGCCGAAGAAACCCAGGCGATGGAGCGCATGGTGGCCGCCACACTGCGTGTGCAGAGTACGTTCGCCTCGATGCAGAAGCAATTTCCGCCGCAAGGCAGCGGCGAGCCTTCGCCGTTCGCGCTGCAAACCTTCGATGCCGCCCCGCAGGAACTTGAAGACGCACAGGCCGCGTTCGATGCGCTGCTGAACGATCTGATCGACGGTAACCGCTAAAGGCTACGCCCTTATCTGCGCCGATTGTCGACGATCAAAAATGCTGTGTCGAACGGCCGTTTGTGGCCGAACTCGGCCAGAAGCCGTCCCAGCGCCCCCGGGGACCGGCTCAAACCGACGGCGAATCCGGAAGCTCGAAGTGGGTAGACGGCGGCCTGCGCTGGCATCGGCCGGCGAGCTTCCTCTACCGCGTCCCCGCTGGAATTTCGATCTTGCTCCCGCGCCGATGAACTCACGCAACCGGCCCGCTTCGCCGCCAGGCCCTTTCGAGTTTCAATGCGACTGCTCGCGGACCAACTCGAGGCCCGCCCAGGCAACATCGCTCCCCGGCAAGCTTTGCGACAATGTCACGAAATACTTCTGCTTCTCCCACGCCGCCCTGTCGCCGATCACATACAGCCTCTTCTTCGCCCGGCTGACGGCGACATTCAGCAGATTCGGCCTTTTCGCTGCCCACCCTTTAGCCCCCGGTCTTTGGCGATTACCGCCCAATACCAGCACGACCACGTCGGCTTCTTTCCCCTGCGTTGTATGCACCGTCCCGGTTTTCTCCGTATCGAAGCTCAACTGTCTGGCCAATCGCCCCAACCGATTGGCGCAATCGCGAAACGGAGAAATCATGAAGATATCTGCAGGCTGCACACCGTACCGATCACGAAGGTCCGTCAATAAAGCTCTTACGGCCAGACCCTCCTCAGGGATCCAGTTTCCTTCGCTGCTCTTTCCGACCACATCGATCCAGCAGCTCTCGGGTAAGGGCGTGTCGGTCGTCGTTTTTCCATGAACCATCAGGCCATCGTAGGCAATTTTATTGCTGACCGCGAACATCGGGTCGTCACAGCGGCGATGCACGCGAAGCGGACATCCCACCCAAACTTTCCCCTTGTCTGCGTCGGGCAGGCTGGTTCCCAGGTTCATGGTCTGATCCGCCAGTACCTGCGCAGATGTTTCGCTCGGCCACCAAAGTGGATCCACGCCGTAGTAGCGGGCCAAAGCACCCTCCACCGTAGGCGGAATTCCGCTTACCGGTTCGAGTTGCTTCGGATCGCCAACAACAACCGTTCGGGCCGCTCGCCAGATGGCGCCGGCCGCCTGTTGCGGCAATGCTTGTCCTGCCTCGTCAATCAACAGCCAACCGATAGCCTCCCTCCCTATTCTGCTAAACATGCGCGGGACAGACGCAAAGGCGGTCGAAATCACCGGCACAATCAAGCAAAGAGATTCCATGGCCGCAGAGGCGACGTGCATGGGCAAATCTTTGCCTTGCAGCCAGTCGCTTGCCAGATTGATGTTGGCCAGAATTTCGCCCGGATGACTTTCGATGAATGCCCGGTGGACATCCAGCGCGGCCAGAAATACTGCTTCTCGCGCCCTGCGCCAATCTTCTCGCGCCCACGGTGCGGACTTTTCCCGCTTGTCGTCGGAGGCGTCCGGGTCGGGCCAGAAATCACCCAACCCTTTTCTGGCTTCGTCGAGCAGACCGGACGCGGCACTCAGATCGCCGTTCAATTTCTCCAGGTCACGGTCCACCTGCGAGAAACTTCGGTCCAACTCGGTAACCCGGTGCCTCAAATCAGCGAGCTTCGCTTTCGCTTGCTTCAAACTCGTCAGCGGGTCGCTCATTTCGCGACGCGCAGCATCCAGCTCCTGCGTAAGCCTATGATGCCGGTCCCACCATTGGCGATGAGACCGGCCAAGCGTGGCGATCCAATCCAACAGTCCGGGCTTGCTGGATTCCTGCCGCGCCAGCCTCTGCTCGGCGTCGTCGACACCTTGGCGTAGTCGAACACAGGTTTGATCGGCTTCCGAGAGTACATCGGCTTGCCGCTCACAATCGCCGCGCGCTTGGTCGAGTTGCGCCGCAATTGCGTCTCTGGCGACTTTCGTCTCTGCGACTTTTCCCCGGAGACTTTCTATTTTTCCAACCGATCCGGAGATTCGGATCAGCTCGGCTCGAATCGCGGCTTCTTCTTGCTGCGCCGCCTGAAAACGGCAAACAGCGTCCTCCCACAACACGGCCGGAGCACGTGTGCCGGACTTGATCAAGTTGAGGTGGTACGAAAGACCTTCACCTCGTTTCGGGGTGAAGCGGTCGGGTGGTGGCGCCGCGTCAGCCTGGCTCTCCTTCGGCTTGCGCCACCAGAATGTATTCATGAACTCGTCGCGATTGGTCTTGTTGCCCAGCCGCGCTGCGAGCAAACCCCAAGCCGGCTTCCCAAGCAGCTCAGTCGCCAGCGCTGAGAAATAGTCGCTTTCGCCAAGGACATGCGCAGGCACAGCCTTGGCGCCAGGCAGTTCCAGAGATACGTTCTCAACCGCGCCATTATTGGCCGACGCAATGACGATGGAAAAGCCCAGCATGTTTTGGTGCAGCGGATAGTATGGAATCCGCTTGTCGCCCGACTTGAACGACGCTTTTGGCGCCAAGGCAGCATTGCCCGCCGACACGAGCGCTTGCGCTCGTTGAGTCACCACTGCCGCAACGACATCGCGCAGCAGCGTGGTTTTCCCCGTGCCCGGCGGACCATTGACCGCGAAAATCCCCGGGGTATCGGCATGTCGTTGCCAGATTTCATTGACTGCGAGTTGCTGACTGAAGGCCAGCGGATATTGAGCGGGCCAGCAGCCACTCGCGGCTTGCGACGGCAGCAAGCGCTGAAAAGCCCTCGTTAGTCCGCGTTCCGAACGTAGATCGATGCGCTTCGGATCGACAGAGGCGACTGCGGTCATGTATTCGGCGAATCCATGCCCGACGTCCTGACGCTGCCATGCGGCACTCAACTGCCGCAATTCGCCGATAAAGAAACTGTTTAGCAGATCATCCTGGGCTGCCGCGGGCACCTTTTCCGGCTTGTCGGGCTCAGCTCCATCAATCGGCTGCGGTGCCTTGACCTGAACGCATTTCACCAGGCATGCGTGCATCGGATCCTGCGCAGACGACGGAAAGCGAGTTTGCTCGTAAATCAGTTGCAGCAACCGATCGAGCCAGGCTAGATCGGCGGTCACCGACTCCGCCCTCATGCGAGCAGCCTCTTCCGCCACCCATTGCATTAGATGCCGGGACAGCACGTCAAAATCGCCGAATCCGCTGTCGATATCGGGAATGACGGCGCTGGGTGCAGGCAATCCGACCAGGCTGCACGGGATGCTTCGATCGAGCGTAACGACGTCGTCGTCGCGCTGTAAAATCTGCCCGGCCGCCCATACCGCAAGCGAAAGCGTGAACGATTCATAAAGCGGTACGCCATTTTCGTCGAATCGAATATCGAAGACGCGACTCTTGCCGCTTATCCCGTCGTCGAACACCTCTTCATGCCGCCCGATTTTCTCCTCGAGCAGTTTGGCGAACCGGGCAAGTCCATACACGCCGAACTGCACGCTATAGCGCCAAACTTTGCCTTGGGGTATGGGCTTGCGACAATGCCTGGGATCCTTCCAGGGCAACGCGCCGCCACGATCAACGTTATATGCAGGGTTGAGCTTGTCGTTGGGGTCGTCTTTACTCAGCTTCTGAGGTGTCAATGCCTCGATTGCTTTCCAGAAAGGGAAGACCTGTTTGGGGCCCTGGATTTGCTGATTCACCGAAACCTCGCCTTGCTCTTGTTTTCCATCCGTCCACATACCCTGAGCCGTCTAGCGAACACACCGGCTATACGGCCGCTGAACGCGAAACGTGAGGGCTCGACTAAACGACTGCTTTCGGATTCCAATGACATTCGAATGTCCGAACGCGTCTTCCGATGACGGGTACATGCTGGCCGAGAACCGTACTGGCGTTAGGCGTCAAGCGCATCGTGCAATTGCCGGCATGGCGATGGTGGAACGGCGCACCGATCGAATATGACCTTGTCGGGATAGGCCCCATACCGACAGGGTTCTGCATTTGAGGATTATTTTGTCCGGCTCCGCGGCCGGAATATCCGCGCCCGACGACAGCGCCGGTTCCGTGCGTCAGCTGCCCGATGCTTTGACTGTATTGCCACGGCATGTATGTAATCTCCTTTTTTGATCTGTTTGGCCGCTCTCATTCGGCCAGCCGATTATCGGCTGCGACGATTTAAGGCGCAACCACCACGATCGCATCGACGCCACAGAAAGCGCATTATCGCGTTTCGGTGATCCCGTCGTTGACGAGCGAACCGATAAATCCGGGAGATACTCCGATGGCATAGCTTTCAACCAGGAAGTTCGGTGCCCGGCATTCGTACGCCAGCAAGCAAAGTCCCTCACCCCGGCGAAACCACAATCGCCGCCCTCCGATTCTGCGCCCGCCCTCCTGGCGTCCGGTTATCCCCCACCGGATCCTTCTTCCCTCGGCCGACAACCACGATTCGCTTCCCGTCCAGCCCGACATCCACCAGCTCGATCGCCACCACCTCCGCCCGCCGCCTGGACAATTCCAGATCGTACGAATCCGTCCCTTCGTTATCCGAGTACCCATACACTCGTACCCCGTTGATCCCCGCCGACCTGAGCGTGCGCCCGATCCGCTCGACGATCCGCCGCACGTCGGGCTTGAGGTTGTATCGATCGAAATCGAACAGGATCGGCCCGCTCGACCCGAACTCGAAGCCCTGCCCTGTCTCCTGGAACCCGGCCGACTTGAGCGCCGTGACCTGCGTCTGCGTCAGCCCGCGATGAAGCGGCGGCGGCGTCTTGCAACCCCCAAGCAGAAGGCACGGAAGCAGCACGCTCCCGACACCGATCCGCCAAATGCTCACAGGAAACGAGTTATTCATCGCCGCATCTCCTTCGAATGCGCCCGCGTCGCGCGCGCTTTTTTCAACCTCTTGCGACAACCCGCCAGCGGAACGCGGCCAAAAACATCAGGCCGGCCCCGCAACGCCTTCGGCCAATTGCCACGACCCCGGCCGCGTACGCTTGGCCCGATACATCGCGGCATCCGCCGCGCGCACCAATCCGCTCGCATCCGACGCATGATCCGGATACAACGCAACCCCGACACTCACCATGGTGTTCACCGCGCGGCCATCCGACAGCATGATCGACGGCACCATCCCGGCCAGCATTTCGTCGACGATACGCCCGACACTTTCCGTGTCACGCACCCCCGTCAGCATCACCGCGAATTCGTCGCCGCCCAGTCGGGCAACCAGGTCGGTCTCACGCAGCTGCTCGCGCAAGCGCGCCGCGATGCCGATCAGCGCCGCATCGCCGGCGTCGTGGCCGAAGCAATCGTTGATCTCCTTGAAACGGTCGCAGTCGAGATACAGGATCGCGACCCGCTGCTCCGTCACCGCCGCCTCGCCCAGCGCAAGCGTGAGACGCGACTCGAACTGCACACGATTGGGCAACCCCGTCAGCGCATCGTGCGTCGCCTTGTGCTCCAGCGATGCGTTTTCATGGCGCAGCGTGTTCTGCCAGTCTTCGAATTCGTCGAGCAACGCATTGAAGTCGTCGCCGAGCTGGTTCAGTTCGGCGATCGGTACGGGCTCGACGCGTCGCGCAAACGCGCGCTCGCGCCGCACCGCATGCGCGACGCCGGCCAGCGCGCGCAGCGGCGAGACGATGCTGTGCAGCAGCCGCTTCGAACTGACATAAGCGCCGAACACGCTGATGGCAAGACAACCGAGAATGCCGCCGACACCGCCGAGCAGGAATCCGAAGAATTGATGCCCGCGGCCGCGCACGACGACGTAGCCAATAACCATGCCGTCATGCATCACCGGAACGGCCACGGGCCCCGGCAGCGCAAGATCGGCGACGACGCGTTCGAGCCGCGCGATCTTGCTGCCGGCAGGCAGCTGCCACGTCGCGAACGGCCGGCCCTGGCGATCGGCGACGACCACCTGCGCGACGTCCTCGTCGTTGGCGATCAGCGCGATCGCCTCGGCCGCCGCGACGCGGTCGCCGAACACGAGCGCCGCCTCGACCGTATACCCGAGCGAGCGGGCCAGCAGGTTCAGATTGTTGCCGGCATACGCGCGCAACGCGATCACGGCGACGACGATCAACGACACGGCGGCCATCGCGACGGCGACGAATGCGAGACGCAGGTGCGCGCGACGCAATACGCTTTGCAGCGTGGGGCGCGATATCCGCGAGAGGGAAACGTGAGGCGCGGGACGTGTCATGGCGCCCCCGGACGCCGCGCGAGATTGAGCACGTTCGGATGCACTCGCACGCCGCTGCGCGCGACGGCGTCGAGATTGATGTCGAAGGTCACGCGTTCGCCGTCGACAGTGAGACAGAACATGCTGCCCGCGGTGCACGACGTATCGTGTTCCGCGATCGTCAGCACCGGATGGCCGGCCACGGCGGTTCGCACCCGCGTCCTCTCGTCATCGTTCAGCGTGCCGAGATAGACGACGTCGCACGCGATGCCGAGCGCAGGATCGTCGGAACCGACATGCTGCACGTCGAGCACGGTCGAACCGGCCTGCAGCGTATCGGTCAGGCCGCGCGCGTAGTCGGGGCGGCCCGTCACGCACAGATGCAGATGGACGGGCGTCGCCGGCCAGCGCGTGAAGCTGACGATGCCGAGTACGACCTGACGCACGGCGATGTCGCGTGGCGAGATCTCAGGGTCGGCACGACTCGCGGGGGTGGCGATGCGTATCGTGTCGGCTGCGCCATCCGTATCGACGGACGCCTCGGCGAGTGCGGTCAGGGCCATGCCCAGCACGCAAACGATTGCCAACAGCGCGTCGCCTAACCACATGGCCGGGCCGAGTCGGCCGGACGTCGTCCGCGTGGCGATCGCCGCCGCGCTCGTTGGCGTCTTTACTGTCGCATGACCGGCAGCCGACGCGCGCACTTTCGCATCCATGATGGAAACATCCGCTGGCGTCGTTCCCGGCGCTGCCTCCAGCCTCCCGTCATGCGCGCGCAGGCACCGTTTCGCGCGCATGATTGCTTCATCTTAGGGGGAAAATCACGCGGTCAGCCAGTGGGAAACACCCGCGAGAAAACGTCGGAAGGTATGGGGAATTGAGGCTTGTGTGGTGGCGTTGTTGAATAGGGCGATCGTCGTCGATTCGATGCCGCGGTCTATCAATTTATCGATCAGCGGATTGGATACTCGTCTGCGTCAAAACTTCATATGTTCTGATGTGCCAGGCCGGATGGCTCGGCAGGCCGACGTCGATTCCAGAATCGCAATCGCTGGCGTCACCAGTCCACAAGAACGCAGGCATCGTCTACGAACTTGCATGCCTTCCGAGTGCTACACGTCAGCTCCACGAGATCGCGCCAGCAATAGTAAGGCGGCAAGTCAGCACGGGAGGCGGACATTCAAAGCCGCCTGACTGTCGCCGCCCTCTGCCCAATCCCACGCCTCCGCTAGCCCGATCCAAAGTATTCCCAATTCGCCGTCAAGGATCCACTCTGTTCATACAGCGAATCCGGCCAGGGTCGGGGGCGCGGCCTCTACTCCGGCTGATCTTCGTCGTCGCCACTCGACTTGTAGCTCTCGCGCGCCTTCCTGTAACTGTTGTCGAACGGCTTGATCTTCAACATCGCGGCGCGGTTCGTAAAGCCACCGACCAACGCTATCCCGAAACCTGCCAGCAACACGATACCCCCCGAAATAGACGGGTAATAATCTGCACAGCGATATACACCGCCGAGATGCCAATTACGATCAAACTCCACCTTATCCATCGATGAAAATTCCTGGAGTTGACCCTGTAATCCCGGACACGGCATCACACTAAGGTTGCTGAATCCATCGAGCGCCGGAACTCGCGAGGCGAGCGGTATTTCAGCGCGCTATGGGGATGCTTCTCGTTGTAATGCTCGAACGCGATGGCCAAGTTGCGTGCGGCAGTCGCTGCGTCCGGCTTCGGCATGAAGGCGACGTAGTCGCGTTTCATCGTCTTCACGAAGCTCTCTGCCATCCCATTACTTTGTGGGCTGCACACCGGTGTGGTCAATGGCTTCAGGCCGATGGCCACTGCGAACCGGCGCGTGTCGTCGGCCGTGTAGCCCGAACCGTTGTCGCTCAGCCACTCGATTTCGGACGGGGTATGCAGTTCGTTGCCAAACCGATTTTCCACTGCAGCCAGCATCACGTCGCGCACGATGTCGCCGCTGTGACCTGCTGTCGTGGCTGCCCAGCTCATCGCCTCTCGGTCGCAGCAATCCAGCGCAAACGTCACCCGCAGCGGCTCGCCGTTGTCGCAGCGGAACTCGAAGCCGTCCGAGCACCATCGCTGATTGCTGCGCGCGACGGCCACCTTGCCATCGTGCCGACGTTGCGGCCGAGGCGGGGCTGGACGCCGTTGCATCAGCAGACCGTGAGTGCGCATGATGCGATAGATGCGCTTCGCATTGAACGGCACCTGTCCGGCAGCAATGCGTTCATTGCGCAGCGAGCCCCACACCCGGCGATAGCCATAGCTGGGCAAATCGCCGACGACTCGGCGGATTTCCTCGACCACGCTCGCATCGTCCGTCTGCCGCGATTGACGGCCATCGCGCCACGTCGCCGGACGCGACAGTCGTGCCGATACGTTCGAGCGCGACACGCCGAGAACTTCACAAACCAGTTTCACTGGTCGTCCTCCGGCAGCGAGGGCGAGTGCGCTATCCATTTTTTTGCCCGGCCGTACTCGACTGCTTCGCGGAGAATCTCGTTCTCCATGGTCTTCTTGCCGAGCATCCGTTGCAGCTCGCGAATCTGCTTGAGCGCGTCGGCCAGCTCTGAGGCCGGAACCACTTCCTCGCCAGCCTTGACCGCTGACAGGCTCCCATCCTGGTACAGCTTGCGCCAGTGGAACAGCTGGTTCGGGTTCACGCCGTGCTGCCGCGCGACCATCGAAACCGACTTCCCTGGTTCGAAACTCTCGCGAACCATCGCCAGCTTTTGCTCCGCCGTCCAGCGCCGCCGGCGCTCCGGGCCCGTCAACACTTCCATCACTTCCTGCCTGGTGTTAGTCAAAAACACAGTCTTATGCCTACCCGTTATTGTAAGTGGGTGACTGTGTCCGGCGTTTCAGGGGGCTGCTCCACCCAGCCCCACCCCCAACCACCGCCCCCGCCCCACCCGCCAGCAGGTTCGAAGCCAGATTCCCCAACAACGCATCCACATTCGTATTCCCCGTCGGCCCTGCCTCCCTGATCGACTCGGCAATCTCATTCAACCGAGGCGCAAGCTTCGCCGACAAACCCGCCCCCGCCGCCCCGCCCACAGCGCCCAATCCGCCGCCTGTCAAACCACCC
>NZ_CABVPP010000075.1 GCF_902499075.1 Burkholderia pseudomultivorans
GGGCACGCCGGACGGCCGCCCGCCGGCCTCCGGCCGCGGCACGCGCGCCGTGCTGCGCCTGCCGGTGGCGCGCATGGCCGCGCAGGCGGTCTCAACCAACACGTAGACGGAGAAAACCCATGAGCGACAACAATTTCCTGGTGATCGACGACAACGAGGTGTTCGCGGGCACGCTCGCGCGCGGCCTCGAGCGCCGCGGTTATGCGGTCCAGCAGGCGCACGACAAGGAGACGGCGCTCAGGCTCGCCGCGGCGGGCAAGTTCCAGTTCATCACCGTCGACCTCCACCTCGGCGAGGATTCGGGCCTGAGCCTGATCGCGCCGCTGTGCGACCTGCAGCCCGATGCGCGGATCCTCGTGCTGACCGGCTACGCGAGCATCGCGACCGCCGTGCAGGCCGTGAAGGAAGGCGCGGACAACTATCTGGCGAAGCCGGCGAACGTCGAGTCGATCCTGGCCGCGCTGCAGACCAATGCGAGCGAGGTGCAGGCCGACGAGGCGCTCGAGAACCCGGTCGTGCTGTCGGTCGACCGGCTCGAGTGGGAGCACATCCAGCGCGTGCTGGCCGAGAACAACAACAACATCTCGGCGACCGCGCGCGCGCTGAACATGCACCGCCGCACGCTGCAGCGCAAGCTCGCGAAGAAGCCGGTGCGGCAGTAACGGGGCGCGGCGGCGCGGCCGCAGGATCCGGACGCGGCAACGAAAACGGGCGGCCCGTCGGGCCGCCCGTTTCGCGTTCGATGCGTCGCGCGTTACAGCACGTAGCGCGACAGATCCTCGTCCTGCGACACTTCGCCGAGCGCGCGGTCGACATACTTCGCGTCGATCGTCACGCGCTCGCCGGCGTGGTTGCCGGCCGAGAACGACACTTCCTCGAGCAGCTTCTCGATCACCGTGTACAGGCGGCGCGCGCCGATGTTCTCGGTCTTCTCGTTGACCGAATAGGCGATCTCGGCCAGGCGGCGGATGCCGTCTTCGGCGAATTCGAGCTCGACGTCCTCGGTCGCGAGCAGCGCCTGGTACTGCTTGACGAGGCTCGCATCGGTGGCGACGAGGATCGCCTCGAAGTCCTTCACCGACAGCGAATCGAGCTCGACGCGGATCGGAAAGCGCCCCTGCAGTTCGGGGATCAGGTCGCTCGGCTTCGCGAGGTGGAACGCGCCGCTCGCGATGAACAGGATGTGATCGGTCTTCACCATCCCGTACTTCGTGTTGACCGTCGTGCCTTCGACGAGCGGCAGCAGGTCGCGCTGCACGCCCTGGCGCGACACTTCGCCGCCGCTGCCTTCGTTGTTGCGCGACGTGATCTTGTCGATCTCGTCGAGGAACACGATGCCGTTCTGCTCGACGTTCTGCACGGCCTTCGTCTTCACTTCCTCGTCGTTGAGCATCTTCGCCGCTTCCTCGTCGGTCAGCAGCTTCAGCGCTTCCTTGATCTTCACCTTGCGGCGCTGCTTCTTGCCGCTGCCGAGGTTCGAGAACATCGAGCGGATCTGCTCGGTCATCTCTTCCATCCCCGGCGGCGCCATGATGTCCATGCCGACCGTCGGCTGCTCGAGGTCGAGCTCGATTTCCTTGTCGTCGAGCTGGCCTTCGCGCAGGCGCTTGCGGAAGGTCTGGCGCGTCGCGTTGTTGTCGTCGTTCGCGTGCTCGGCGTTGCCGCCGAAGCCGACCGCACGCGGCTGCGGCAGCAGGATGTCGAGGATGCGGTCCTCGGCCTGGTCGGTCGCCTTGCTGCGCACCTTGCGCATCTCGCTCTCGCGCGTCTGCTTGACCGAGATCTCGATCAGGTCGCGCACGATGCTGTCGACGTCGCGGCCGACGTAGCCCACTTCGGTGAACTTGGTCGCTTCGATCTTGATGAACGGCGCATCGGCGAGCTTCGCGAGGCGGCGCGCGATTTCGGTCTTGCCGACGCCCGTCGGCCCGATCATCAGGATGTTCTTCGGCGTGATTTCCTGGCGCAGCGGGTCGGCGACCTGCTGGCGGCGCCAGCGGTTGCGCAGCGCGACCGCGACGGCCTTCTTCGCCTTGGCCTGGCCGATGATGTGCTTGTCGAGTTCCGAGACGATCTCGGCAGGGGTCATGGTGCTCATGGTGCGGTCCTTACTCGATCGTTTCGATGATGCGGTTGTGGTTCGTGTAGATGCACATGTCGCCCGCGATCTCGAGCGACTTCTCGACGATGTCGCGCGGCGACAGCTCGGTGTTCTCGGCGAGCGCGCGCGCCGCGGCCTGCGCATACGCGCCGCCCGAGCCGATCGCGCAGATGCCGCCTTCCGGGTCGAGCACGTCGCCGTTGCCGGTGATCACGAGCGTGGTGGTCGCATCGGCCGTGATCAGCATCGCCTCGAGGCGGCGCAGCATCCGGTCGGTGCGCCAGTCCTTCGCGAGCTCGACGGCCGCGCGAGTCAGGTTGCCCTGGTGCTTCTCGAGCTTCGCCTCGAAGCGGTCGAGCAGCGAGAACGCATCGGCGGTGCCGCCCGCGAATCCGACCAGAACCTGGTTGTTGTAGATCCGCCGCACTTTCCGCGCGCCACCCTTCATGACGATGTTGCCGAGCGTTACCTGGCCGTCGCCGCCGAGCGCGACCTTGTCGCCGCGCCGGACCGAAACGATGGTCGTGCCGTGAAATTGCTCCATCTGCGTTCCTTGAGAAAAACGGGGAAGAGGCGGCGGCGCCGGGCGCCGCCGCGTGAATCTCGCAGTGCGCCGGGGAGCGGCCCGGCGCGCGTCCGTTCCATTTTAGGGCGCGCGGCGGGATATCAAGAGGCGGCTGGCAAATCGGCCGATGCCGGCGGGCGCCGGCGCCGAAAAACAAAAAGCGCGCGGCAGGCCGCGCGCTTTCGAAAAGCAGCGTGTCGGGGCGGAGCGCCGCCCGATCAGTCGCCGAACAGCTTCTGGCGCAGTTCGCGGCGCTCCTGCGCCTCGAGCGACAGCGTCGCGGTCGGACGCGCGAGCAGGCGCGGGATACCGATCGGCTCGCCGGTTTCCTCGCACCAGCCGTAGTCGCCGGACTCGATGCGGGCGAGCGACTGCTGAACCTTCTTGAGGAGCTTGCGCTCGCGATCGCGCGTGCGCAGTTCGAGCGCGTGCTCTTCCTCGATCGTCGCGCGGTCGGCGGGATCGGGCACGATCACCGTCTCGCGCAGGTTCTCGGTCGTCTGGCCGGCATTCTTGAGGATGTCCGCCTGCAACTGTTCGAGCCGATTTTTGAAGAAGGCGAGCTGATCCTCATTCATGTAATCCTTGTCGCTCATCTTCAGGATTTCGGCTTCGGTCAAGAGTTTCTTCGTCATCTGCTTGCTTCTTCAATGTGCGGCAAATCGACAGATAGTGCCTGCACTTTGGGATTACCCGCAACTGCGCTTGCAATCATTTGCGATTTGCCGTTGCGGGGCCGAAAGCCTCTGGAAAACCGGTCCTCAAATACCAGGACAGGCCTGGCGCGGATTTGCGCGCGCGGCGAACCGGTGTGCTGCGCGGCAGATCGCATCGGCCGCTGCCGGTGGCGGATGGGCGATCCGGCGCGGTTGCGATGCCCGGACGATGGTTCAGCAAGAACCGGGCCTGTTATTGCCGTACTCCAGCGGGCACGTATTGTAACTGAATCGCAAGCGTGCGCCGTATCGGGTCGATCCCCGTCGGCTGCGCCAATATCTTGAAAATATAACGCGCAAATCGCGAAAAAGCGATGACGCCAAAACCCTTCCCGATCGGCGCCGCCGGCGGCACCGCGAAAGCGGCTGCCGGGGCGGCCGGGAACGGGTGTGGCGCGCGTCAGGCCAGGCAGGCGTCGAGGCCGTCGGTGATAAGGTCCTGCGGCAGGTCGACGCCGATGAACACCATCTTGTTGGTCTTCTGCTCGGCCGGCAGCCACTTCGCGGCGAGGTCGCTGCCCATCATCTGGTGCACGCCCTGGAACACCACCTTGCGATCGACGCCCTTCATGTACAGCACGCCCTTGTAGCGCAGCATCCGCTCGCCGTAGATCTGCAGGATGCCGCCGAGGAAGTCTTCCAGCTTGTTCGGGTCGAACGGGCGGTCGTTGCGGTACACGAACGACTTGATCTTGTCGTCGTGGTGCGCATGGTGGTGATTGTGATGGCCGTGGTCGTGATCGTGCGCGCATTGACCGTGATCGTGGTCGCAGTCGGCATGGTCATGATCATGGTCGTGATCGTGGTGGTGGTGCGCGTGATCGTCCTCGGCGAGGAAGTCCGGATCGATCTCGAGCTTCGCGTTCAGGTTGAAGCCGCGCAGGTCGAAGATTTCCTTGATGTCGGCCTCGCCGAAGTTCACGAGCTTGATCGTGGCCTTCGGGTTCATGTGCATCAGGCGGTGCTTGAGGCCCGCGACGGTCTGGTCGTCGACCAGGTCCGACTTGGTGATGAACAGGCGATCGGCGAAGCCGACCTGGCGCTGCACCACTTCGTGCTCGTCGAGCTGCGCGTTCGCGTGCTTCGCGTCGACGAGCGTGATGACCGCGTCGAGCAGGAAGTCGTCGGCGATTTCGCTGTCGATGAAGAAGGTCTGCGCGACCGGGCCCGGGTTCGCGAGGCCGGTCGTCTCGATCACGATGCGGTCGAAGTCGAGCTTGCCTTCGCGCTTCTTCGCGGCGAGATCGCCGAGCGCGCGTGCGAGGTCGCCGCGGATCGTGCAGCAGATGCAGCCGTTGCTCATCTGGATGATCTGTTCGTTCGAATCCTGCACGAGGATTTCGTTGTCGATGTTCTCTTCGCCGAACTCGTTTTCGATCACGGCGATCTTCATGCCGTGCTGTTCGTTCAGGATGCGCTTGAGCAGCGTCGTCTTGCCGCTGCCGAGGAAGCCGGTGAGGATGGTGACGGGAGTGGCCATGTCGGTCGCCTGTGGTTCGTGAATCGGGGTCAAAACCAGGATGTGCAACGCGCCCGCGCGGGGCGCACAACCATCCATTGAAACATAACTGTCAAGCCCCCGCCGGTCGGCCAGGCGACAGGCAGGAGCGCCGATCCGCCAGCCGCGACGCAGCCGGCGGACGATCGCCCGCACAGATCGGGGCGATCAGACGATTTGCAACAGCAGGCCCTTCAGATATTCGCCTTCCGGGAACGCGGCGAGCAGCGGGTGATCGACGCCGGCGCCGAGCCGCTTCAGGATGCGCGCGTCGACTTTCGCGTCGGCCGCGGCGCCCGCGACGATCTTCTGGAACAGGTCCATGTCGATCGCGCCCGAACACGAATAGGTGAACAGCAGGCCGCCCGGGCGCAGCAGCCGGAAGCCGCTCAGGTTGATGTCCTTGTACGCGCGCGCCGCGCGATCGACGCTGTCGCGCGTCGGCGCGAACTTCGGCGGGTCGAGCACGATCAGGTCGAAACGCTCGCCTTCGTCGACGAGGCGGCGCAGCGTCTTGAACGCGTCGGCGTCGAGCCAGCTCGCGCGAGCCGCGTCGAAGCCGTTCGCCGCGACGTTCTGCTGCGCGAGCGCGAGCGCATCGCCCGACGAGTCGATCGACACGACGCGCTTCGCGCCGCCCTTGAGCGCCGCGAGCGAGAAGCCGCCCGTGTAGCAGAAGCAGTTCAGCACGTCGCGGTCGGCCGCGTACTGCGCGACGAGCGCGCGGTTGTCGCGCTGGTCGACGTAGAAGCCGGTCTTGTGGCCGTTCGGCACGTCGACGTGGTAGCGCACGCCGTTTTCGTTTGCGATCAGCGTCGCGGGCGGCGCGTCGCCGGCGAGCACGCCGGTCGTCTGTTCGAGTCCTTCCTTTTCGCGGATCGACACGTCCGAGCGCTCGTACACGTTCGGGCAGCCGGTCGCGCCGACCAGCGCGTTGACGATCGCGTCCTTCCACGCGTCGACGCCCGCGGCCATGAACTGGCAGACGAGCTGGCCGCGCGGCGTCGCGCCGGCGTCCTCGATGTAGTAGTCGACGATCAGGCCCGGCAGGCCGTCGGCCTCGCCGAACACCAGGCGCACCGCGCCGGTGTTCGACACCATCGTGTTGCGATGCGCGACCGCGCGCTGCACGCGCCGCTTGAAGAACGCGTGGTCGATCGGCTCGTTCTCGTCGAAGCTCCAGACGCGCACGCGGATCTGCGATTGCGGGCTGTATGCGCCGCGCGCGAGGAAGCGGCCGTCGTGCGCGCGCACGATCACGGTCGCGCCGGGCGCGGGCTTGCCGTCGACGCGGTCGATCGCATTGGCGTAGATCCACGGATGGCGGCGCAGCAGCGATTTTTCCTTGGACGGCTTGAGGGTGACGGTTTGCATGGTGAGATCGAAATGGGCCGCGCGCGCGGCCGGTCGTGGCCGGTCGCCGCGCGCGGCGGGTAACACGGGAAGCGCGTCAGTCGCGCTTCTTTGCGCGCGGATGCGCGCTGTCGTAAATCTTCGCGAGATGCTGGAAGTCGAGCGACGTATACACCTGCGTCGCGGCGACGCTCGCATGGCCGAGCAGTTCCTGCACCGCACGCAGGTCGCCGCTGGACTGCAGCACGTGCGTCGCGAACGAATGGCGCAGCACGTGCGGATGGACGTGCGCGGGAATGCCGGCGGCGAGCGCCGCGCGCTTCACGCGCTCGCGCACGACGCCGGGCGCCATCCGGTTGCCGCGCACCGACAGGAACAGCGGATGCGGGTCGTGCTTCACGAACTCGCCGCGCACCGCGAGCCACGCGTTCAGCGCTTCGATCGCCTTGCGGCCGACCGGCACCTTGCGCTCCTTGTTGCCCTTGCCGCGCACGGTCACTTCGGCTTCGGCGAGATCGAGCCAGCCGGCCGAACGATAGCCGTCGGCCTGCGTGTACATCACGTCGAGCCCGATCAGCTCGGCAAGGCGCAGCCCCGACGAATAGAACAGCTCCAGGATCGCGTGATCGCGGATGCCTTCGGTCGTGCCGGCGAGCGGCGCTTCCATCAGCGTGGACGCGTCGTCGACCGACAGCGCCTTCGGCAGCGTCTTCGGGCGCTTCGGCGCGCGCACCGCGGCGACCGGGTTCGCGGGCATCTCGACGTGCTGCGCGAGCCAGCGGTAGAACGCGCGCCACGCGGACAGCCGGTGCGAGATCGAGCGCGCCGACAGCCCGCCCGCATGCGCGCGCGCGACCGCGCCGCGCATGTCGGCGGCCGTCAGCGTTTCGAGCGGGCGGCCGGCCGCGAGCTTCTTCAGTTCGTCGAGTTCGTGCGTGTAGCCGCGCAGCGTGTGTTCCGACAGCTGCCTGACGTGCTTCAGGTTCGACAGGTAGGCGGCGATCGGATCGTCGGTCATCGCGGCGGCGCGCTCAGTGCGGCAGCAGGCGCGTGAGCGCGGCGCTCGCCAGCGTCGCGATCTGGGCGAGGAAGTCGGTGGCCATCGCGTCGTGGAAGCGGCGCGGGTCGGGCGAGCCGAGCACCAGCAGGCCGAACGCGGGCGCGTCCGGGCCGGCTTGCGGCGCGCGCAGCGCGAGCAGCGCGACCGATGCGGCCGAACCGTCGCCGGCCGGCACGGCGTCGCCGCCTTCCGCCGCATTCGCGGCCGGCGCAACAGCCGCGGGCGCGAGCCACTGGGCGGCTTCGAAGCCCGTGTTCGCGCCGCAGTACGGCGTCGCGAGCCCGTTCGCGAAGAGCCGCACTTCCTCGCCGACCTGGCGCGCGAACTCGGCCTGCGAATAGGTTTCGGCGACGTCCCACACGCGCAGCGCGGTCTGCGGCACGTCGAACACGTCGGCGATGCCGTCGGCGATCGTGCGCGGCAGCGCATACGGATCGCGCTCGGCGATCACGCGGGAGGTCCAGCGGCTGAACTTCGCCGACAGGCTGTCGTTCTCGTGGCCGTAGCGCACGAGCTCGGCGAGCCGGCGCTCGAGATGCTTGTTCTTGTCGCGCAGCATCTCCATCTGCCGTTCCTGCAGCGAGATCGCGGCCTTGCCGTGTGGGTTCGCGAGGCGGATCGTCGCGAGCAGTTCGGCGTGCCGCGCGAAGAATTCGGGATTGGCGAGCAGGTAGTCGGCGACTTCGCGATCGTTCATGGGGCTGGCGCGTTCAGTGATTAACGAGGACGTTGAAGGGTTACACGTGCAGGTCGATCTCGCCTTCGAACACGGTCGTGGCGGGCCCGGCCATCATCAGCGCGGCGGTTTCGTCGCGCGCGCCGTCCCAGCCGATCGTCAGCGTGCCGCCGTGCGTGTGCACGGTCACCGGCGAATCGAGCAGCCCGCGGCGGATGCCGGCGGCGACCGCCGCACACGCGCCGGTGCCGCAGGCGAGCGTTTCGCCCGCGCCGCGCTCGTACACGCGCAGCTTCACCTCGCGGCGCGACACGATCTGCATGAAGCCGGCGTTCACGCGCTGCGGGAAGCGCGCATGGCGCTCGATCAGCGGGCCTTCTTCGAGCACCGGGTAGGCTTCGGTGTCGTCGACCACCTGCACCGCGTGCGGGTTGCCCATCGACACCGTCGAGATCCAGCGCGTGCGGCCGCCGACGTCGAGCGGCCACAGCGTGTCGCGGCCTTCCGCGCGGCCCTCGAGGCCGGCGGCGTCGAACGGCACCTGGGCGGGCGCGAATACCGGCGCGCCCATGTCGACGACGACTTCACCGTTGTCCTGCATCGTCAGCGTGATCAGGCCCTTCATCACCTGCACGCGCACGCTGCGCCGGTCGGTCAGGCCGCGGTCGTTGACGAACTTCACGAAGCAGCGCGCGCCGTTGCCGCAGTGTTCGACTTCGCCGCCGTCGCAATTGAAGATCCGGTATTTGAAATCCGCACCGTCGACGGTCGGCTTCTCGACGAGCAGCAGCTGGTCGGCGCCGATCCCGAAGTGTCGGTTGGCGAGCGCGCGCACCTGCGCTTCGGTGAGCGGCGGCAGCGCGCGCGAATAGCCGTCGAGCACGACGAAGTCGTTGCCCGCGCCGTGCATCTTGGTGAACGAGAGTTTCACAGGGTCCGGAATTCCATGGCGAACAAGGCGGCCGGCACGGCTGCGCCGTGCCGATCTCAGCCGTAAATGATACATGCAGCCGACAGGGGCGTCCCGCGCGGGCGCGGCTGCCGCCCGCGGCTCAGTAGAGGCTCGGCTCGCCGGGCGGGCGCGTCTTGAAGCGCTTGTGGACCCAGTAATACTGTTCGGGCATCAGCGGGATCTGTTCCTCGAGGAACGCGTTCATCCGCCGCGCGTCGAGGTCGTCGTCGCCGGTCGGGTAGTGATCCCACGGCTTGAACACCTTCAGCCGGTAGCCCTGGTAGTTCGGCAGCACTTCGCCGATGAACGGCACGACCTGCGCGCGGCCCGTCTTCGCGAGCCGGCCGACCGCGGTCAGCGTGCACGCGGGCACGCCGAAGAACGGCACGAACGTCGAGTTGCGCAGCCCGTAGTCCATGTCGGCGCCGAGCATCACCGGCTTGCGGTCGCGCAGCCAGCGCAGCACGACGCGCGCGCTGTCCGCGCGGCCGACCATCTCGGCGTCGAAGCGGCCGCGCGCCTTTTTCGCTTCCTCCTCGAGCACCGCGTTCGAGAACGGCTGGTACAGCGAGCCGCAGCGGCGGTGCAGCGACCGGTTCAGCCAGATCGAGCCGGCTTCGATACCGACGAAATGCAGGCCGAGGAACAGCGTCGGCGGCAGGTCGGGATCGTCGAGATCGACCGCGCTGTCGACCTGGATCAGCTTCGCGAGCTTCTTCTCCGAGCCGAACCACTGCACGCTGCGCTCGACGTAGCTGCGGATCGCATGGCGGAAATGCCGGCCCGCGACTTCCTCGCGGCGCGCGTCGCTCCAGTCGGGGAAGCAGAGTTTCAGATTGGTGTGTACGATGCGTTTTCGCCGGCTGGGGATCTGGTACAGCAGCCAGCCGAGACCATCGCCGAACCGTGCGGTCAGGCCGTACGGCAGCAGGGCGAGCAGTTTCAGCAAGCCGATGGCGAGGTGCGTGCCGAGACGACCTAGCATGCGAAACCTCCGTGGAACCGGCTGGCCGGCGCGTTGCGAACAAGGTGGTAAGACAGCGGAAGATGCAGCACGGGCGGCGCTCTGTGACAATTCAGGAAAGCCGCTATAATACGGGCTTCGCCGAGTTAACTGACAACTTGCGGGGCGAAGCCGGCTGGCGCGAAGCGCGCTGCCCGGTACTGGTAATCCGCTAAAGCGTCGCCGCTTCAGGCCGAAAGAAGCTGGCTACGTGAAACCGACCGTAACCATCAAGGAGCCTGAAAAAGTGGCAAACGATTATCTCTTCACGTCCGAATCCGTCTCCGAAGGCCATCCGGACAAAGTCGCGGACCAGATCTCGGACGCGATTCTCGACGCCATCCTCGAGCAGGACAAATACTCCCGCGTTGCCGCCGAAACGCTGTGCAACACGGGCCTCGTCGTGCTGGCCGGTGAAATCACCACGACGGCGAACATCGACTACATCCAGATCGCGCGCGACACGATCAAGCGCATCGGCTACGACAACACCGACTACGGCATCGACTACAAGGGTTGCGCGGTGCTCGTCGCGTACGACAAGCAGTCGCCGGACATCGCGCAGGGCGTCGACCGCGCGCACGACGACAACCTCGACCAGGGCGCGGGCGACCAGGGCCTGATGTTCGGCTATGCCTGCGACGAAACGCCGGAACTGATGCCGCTGCCGATCTACCTGTCGCACCGCCTCGTCGAGCGCCAGGCCAGCCTGCGCCGCGACGGCCGCCTGCAGTGGCTG
The DNA here is from genome assembly GCF_902499075.1 of Burkholderia pseudomultivorans. Taxonomy (GTDB): domain Bacteria; phylum Pseudomonadota; class Gammaproteobacteria; order Burkholderiales; family Burkholderiaceae; genus Burkholderia; species Burkholderia pseudomultivorans. Next base: position 10,664 of record NZ_CABVPP010000075.1, read on the forward strand.
CGCCCGGACGCGAAGTCGCAGGTGACGGTCCGCTACGTCGACGGCCGTCCCGACTCGATCGACACCGTCGTGCTGTCGACGCAGCATGCACCGGAGATCGAGCTGCCGGCGCTGCGCGAAGCCGTGATCGAGGAAATCATCAAGCCGACGCTGCCGGCCGACCTGATCAAGGGCGACATCAAGTTCCTGGTGAACCCGACCGGCCGGTTCGTGATCGGCGGCCCGCAGGGCGACTGCGGCCTGACCGGCCGCAAGATCATCGTCGACACCTACGGCGGTGCCGCACCGCACGGCGGCGGCGCGTTCTCGGGCAAGGATCCGTCGAAGGTCGACCGTTCGGCCGCGTATGCGGGCCGTTACGTCGCGAAGAACATCGTCGCCGCGGGCCTCGCGTCGCGCGCGCTGATCCAGGTGTCGTACGCGATCGGCGTGGCCGAGCCGACCTCGGTGATGGTCAACACGTTCGGCACGGGCCGCGTGTCGGATGCCGTGATCACGAAGCTCGTGCGCGAGCATTTCGACCTGCGTCCGAAGGGCATCATCAAGATGCTCGACCTGCTGCGCCCGATCTACGAAAAGACCGCCGCTTACGGCCACTTCGGCCGCGAAGAGCCGGAATTCTCGTGGGAAGCGACCGACAAGGCGCTCGCGCTGGCCGAAGCGGCCGGTGTCGAGCCGACGGCACGCGTCGCGTAAGCGCCGTCCGCCCGAAACGAAAAACCCCGGCAATGCCGGGGTTTTTTTATTGGGTTGCGATCCCGCGCGCAGGCGCGGCGAGCGACGCGCTCAGCGCGCGCCGAAACCGAACCAGCCGTTGCTGGCCGCGAGGCGGCGCGGACGGTTCACGCGGCGCTGCGGGCCGAGCGTGCGGCGCAGCGCGAGCGCGCGCAGCGACGACGGCTTCTGCAGCAGCGAGCGCAGGCCCGCGCGGCGCGCGAACGCGTGCGTGCTCATCATCGAGAAAAATGCGTGGAACCACGCACGGATGCCGTCGAGCCGGCCGAGCGCGGGCGTGCGCTCGGCGAGCGCCTGCGTGCGGGCGCGATGATGGCGCAGCGAGCGGGCGGGAGCCGGCGGCACGACGCGCTTCGCAGCGCGGTTGAAACGGGAAGTCAGACGGAATGGCATGTGAACGATGCTTCGCTTGAATGGATGGCGCCCTTGAAGAACGCACTGGTATGAACGGCCTCGGAAAGCACGGCGCATCCTGTCGAGATGCGCTGCGCGCCGCGCCCGCCGGAACCGACAGGCCGCGACAGGCTACAGGGGTTTCGTGACGGGCAAAAGTCGCGATAAACCCTTGTGCCACATGGTACGTGCCGCATACCGCCTGTCGATGAGGCCGGCCGCGCGCCGAACAGTTCCCTTGACCCGGATCAAATAGCCGATTGGCATGCCCCTGCGCACGACAATGGTGCTGTTCGCGGCATCCGGCGCCGATTTACAATCGTCACATTCACACAATAATCGCCTGGCATCCCATGTCGTCTCCATTGCAGTCGGAATCGATCCGCGCGCAAGTCGCGGAATTGCGCGAGCGCGGCTTCGTCGTCGCGCGCGGCCTCGTCGGCGAGCAGCAGTGCGCGGCGCTCAAGCGCATCGCCGAGCGGCAGTTGCAGGAAGCCGCGGAGCCGATCGAGTTTGAAGCGGATCTGCGCTATCCGGGCGCGCCGGATTCGAAGCATGCGCCGGGCGGCCACACGGTGCGGCGCCTGCTCGACGCGTACGGCCGCGATCCGGCCTTCGCCGAACGGGCGGTCGCACCCGAGATCGGCGCTTGGATGCGCGCGTATTTCGGCGAGGAGCCGGTGCTGTCGCGCGCGCATCACAACTGCATGATGACCAAGCATCCCGCGTACGGCAGCCTGACCGGCTGGCATCGCGACTTCCGATACTGGGCGTTCGAGCGCGCGGATATGGTGTCGGTGTGGCTCGCACTGGGGCCGGAGACGAACGAGAACGGCGCGCTGTGGCTGGTGCCGGGTTCGCATACGGCGGAATTCGGGCCGGAATCGTTCGACGACGCGAAATTCTTCCGCAACGACCTGCCCGCGAATCGCGCGATGATCGACGCGGCGGTCTGCCCGCCGCTCGCGACCGGCGACGTGGTGTTCTTCCACTGCAACACGCTGCATTCGGCCGGGCAGAACCGTTCCGACCGGGTGAAGTTCTCGCTCGTGTATACCTATCACGGCGCGAGCAACCGGCCGGTGCCCGGCACGCGTTCGGCCGCGAAGCCGGAAGTGCCGTTCTGACCGGCAGCGGGCGACAGGCTCAGCGCTTGTTGCCCGGCATCGCGAGACCGATCAGGCCGATCAGCGACGCGACTGCGCCGCCGGCGATCAGCAGGATCGTCTTCGTGGCAGGCGAGCCGGTGAAGAAGCGCGACATGCTGTCGTTGAGCGAATGAAACGACTGGCCGCCGAAATACAGCAGCACGACGCCGCCGACCAGCAGCGCAACCGAGATGACCCGGGACATACCAACCTCGCTGAAACGGTGATTCGAGACGCCGCAGTGTAGGCGACGACCGCGATCGCGTCCATCGCCGTGCGCGCTTGCGCCGCGTTCGCTACCATTACCGTCGTAGCTTTCCTTCGCCGCCGGCGCGCTGCATGCAGGCGTCGGCGCGCGCCTCTGTCCGACGTCCTGACGGGAAACCTCCATGGCCTACGAAGCAGCTTCCGAACGTTATGCCGACATGCAATACCGCACCTGCGGCCGATCCGGGCTCAAACTGCCCGCGCTGTCGCTCGGCCTGTGGCACAACTTCGGCGACGCGACGCCGATCGCGACGCAGCGCGAGATCCTGCGCACCGCATTCGACCTCGGCATCAACCACTTCGATCTCGCGAACAATTACGGGCCGCCGTACGGCAGCGCGGAAACCAATTTCGGCCGGCTGCTGAAAGAGGATTTCCGGCCATACCGCGACGAACTGCTGATCTCGACCAAAGCCGGCTGGGACATGTGGCCGGGACCGTACGGCAGCGGCGGCGGCTCGCGCAAGTACGTGCTCGCGAGCCTCGACCAGAGCCTGCAGCGGATGGGGCTCGACTACGTCGACATCTTCTATTCGCACCGCTTCGACGCGCACACGCCGCTCGAGGAGACGGCCGGCGCGCTGGCGTCCGCGGTGCAGCAGGGCAAGGCGCTGTATATCGGCATCTCGTCGTATTCGGCCGCGAAGACGCGCGAGATGGCCGAGCTGCTCGCGCAGTACAAGGTGCCGCTGCTGATCCACCAGCCTTCGTACAACCTGCTCAATCGCTGGGTCGAGCGCGAACTGCTCGATACGCTCGACGAGATCGGCACCGGCAGCATCGCGTTCACGCCGCTCGCGCAGGGGCTGCTGACGTCGAAGTACCTGAACGGCGTGCCGGCCGACGCGCGCGTGAACAAGCCGGGCGGCGGCTCGCTGAAGCAGGATCACCTGAGCGCGGACAACCTCGAGCACGTGCGCAGGCTCGACGCGATCGCCAGCCGGCGCGGGCAGAGCCTCGCGCAGATGGCGCTCGCCTGGGTGCTGCGCAACGGCCGCGTGACGTCCGCGCTGATCGGCGCGAGCCGCGCGGAGCAGGTGCGCGAAAACGTCGGGGCGCTGAAGAACCTCGAATTCTCGGCGGAAGAACTCGCGGAAATCGATCGCTACGCGACCGAAGGCGGGATCAATCTGTGGGAAAAGCCGTCCACCGATCAGGCGATCTGACCGGCGGCCGATGCGGCGTGCGACCGTGTGCGCACCTCGCATCGCGCGACGTGTGCCGCATCGCCGCACCGCGGCGATGCATGGCATGCGCGAGCGGCGCGCAGCGTCGCTAGATCAGCGCAGGCAGGCCTTCGACCAGCAGCACGGCGACACCGACCCCGAGGATCACGCCGAGCACGCGCAGCAGGTTGTGACGGAACTGGGTCGCGCACGGCACCGCGCCGAGAAACAGCGCACCGGCCAGCGCCATCGGAATCAGGAGGATGAAGTCGCCGATCGTGAAATAGGTCGTCATGCGGTGTCTCCTACGTGTGCCGAAGCCGCGCTTGCATGCGCGCACTCCGGCCCCATGCCGGGTATTTCTCTATGAGTCCGGCCCGATTGCGAGCGGGCGGTCCATTCGAGTATAGGCAACCCGGCGACGTTTTTCGCTATCCGAACCATTAAAAATCGGCGGAAAGCCGCGCGAAATACGCACTTTCCCGGCGATCCGGACGAATTCCTTGCGCGCGTCTTTCCGTTTGCTTTCGCTTTGCGCAAAAACGTCGTACCCGACCGGCGGGCCGCCGCACGTATCGAGGCGGCGGCCCGCGCGCTCATGCGCGTTCGGTGCGCGCGCGTGCGGCCGGTGCGCGGAACACCAGCGCGAGGCCCGCGACGATCGCGCCCATCCCGGCCAGCGCGAGCGGCTCGGGCCGGTTGCCGAGCCAGACGGCGTCCATCAGCGTGGTGACGACGGGCACGAGATAGAACAGGCTCGTCACGTTGACGAGGTCGCCGCGCTGCATCAGCCGGTAGAACAGCAGTTGCGCGATCACCGAGATCACGATGCCGAGCCACAGCAGCGGCACGACGAACGACCAGCTCGGCTCGAACGCGATCGGCCGGAACGGCGCAATCGCCACGCACAGCGCGAGGCCGATCGCGTTCTGCAGCGGCAGCACGTCGGCGGGCGCCGCGCGCACGCGTTTCTGCAGCAGCGAACCGACCGTCAGCGCGGCGAGCGCGGTCAGCGCGCAGGCGATGCCCGCGAGCGGCAGGCCGGCGCCGCCGACGCCGCGGCACACGACCAGCGCGAGGCCGGCCAGCGCGAGCGCGAGCCCCGCGACGCGCGCGGGCTGCCAGCGCCGCTCGACGAATGCGAGCGTGAGGATCGGCTGTACGCCGAGGATCGTCGCGAGCACGCCCGGTGCGATCCCGCGTTCGAGCGCGAGCAGATAGAAGATCGAATAGCCGCCCATCATCAGCAGGCCGGTCAGTGCGGCCATGCGCCGCTCGCCGCGCGGCGGCAGCCAGCGTCCGCGCATCGGGGCCAGCGCGAGCAGCACCAGCGAAGCGAGCGCGAAGCGCGCGGTCAGAAAGGCGAACGCGGATGCGTGACGCAGACCGAGTTCGGCGAAGATCGCGCCGCTGCTCCACAGCAGAACGAAGAGCGACGTCGCGCCATGCGCGGCAAGCGCGCGTTTGAACGAAACCATGAGAATCCACCTGTCGAACGGATCAGAACGTTCCCTGCGCACGCACGGCACGACGTCGTGCGTCGGGACGCACGAACGGGCGCAGCAGCGCGCAGGGAAGACGAAACGAAAAGCCGGCGAGTCAGCCGGCGCGTGCCGCCGGAGGCGGCGGCGCGGCGCCGACGAGCGGCGGTGCGACAGGAGGCGGGAGGATCGACGGATGCGCGCACGCCCTCGGCCGCGCGTCGGGCAGCGGCCGGGATCTTGCAAGGGCGGACGTGAGCGGATGCATCGTGTCGGAATGCGATCGAATGCGGATGAGCGTCAAAGGTAACGCAATGTCCGCATGCAGCGCAACCGACGACGCGCAGGCTTCAGCACGCGGTCGGACGCGGAACCGTCGTGCGTCGGTCGCGTGCGCGAAGCCGCGATACGTCATGCGGCGCCGCTGCGTTCGCGACCGCGCAGCCACACCGCGGCCGCGAACCCGACGACGAGCAGCCCGGCGACGAGCGCCACGACGCCCGGCCAGCCGTGCGTGCTCCAGAAGCGTCCGCCGAGCGAGCCGACGACGCTCGAGCCGAGATAGTAGGACAGCAGGTACAGCGCGGCGGCCTGGCCCTTGCCCTGCGTCGCGAGGCGGCCGACCCAGCCGCTCGCGGTCGAGTGGCCGGCGAAGAAGCCGAACGTCACGCACGCGATGCCGAACGCGATCGCGGCGACCGGTTGCAGCAGCGTCAGCGCGGCGCCGGCGAGCATCACGACGACGCTCGCGATCAGCACGCGGCCGCGCCCGAACGAGTCGGCCATGCGCCCGGACCACGGCGACGCGAACACGCCGACCAGATAGACGGCGAAGATCGCGCCGATCGTCGCCTGGTTCATCGAATACGGCGGCGCGAGCAGCCGGTAGCCGACGTAGTTGTACAGCGTGACGAAGCCGCCCATCAGCATGAAGCCCATCGCGAACAGCACGGGCAGTTCGCGGCGGCCGGCGAGATGCCGCGCGAGCGCGGCGCGATGGTGCGCGAAGCCGAGCCCGCGGCGCGGCGTGAAGTGACGCGACGGCGGCAGCAGCGCGCGAAACGCGAGCGTCGACGCGAGGCCGAGCACACCGATCGTGCCGACCGCGACGCGCCACGTGAACAGGTCGGCGAGCACGCCGGCGATCACGCGTCCGGACATCCCGCCGATCGCGTTGCCGCCGACGTAGAGCCCCATCGCGAGGCCGAGCCCGTCGGGATGCACTTCCTCGGCGAGATAGGCCATGCCGACCGCGGGCACGCCGCCGAGCGCGAGCCCGGTGAGCGCGCGCAGCACCAGCATCTGGTGCCAGTGCGGCGCGAATGCGGCGACCAGCGTGAGCAGCGACGCCAGCGTCAGCGACGCCGTCATCAGGCGGTGGCGGCTCAGTCCTTCGGACACGAAGCCGGCGACGAACACGGCGGCGGCGAGCGCGGCGGTCGAGAACGACAGCGCGAGACTGCTTTGCGCGGGACTCGCGCCGAATGCGGCCGAGAATTCGGGCAGCAGCGGCTGCACGTAGTAGAGCAGCGAGAACGTCGCATAGCCGGCGAACAGCAGCGCGACGCTCGCGCGCCAGTAGCTGCGCGAGCCGCGTTCGAGATACGGAGGCGATGCGGGCGAATGCGACGCGGGGGACGTGGTGCCGGTGGGCGCGGTCACGCGATCTCTCCTGAGGGCGGGGCAAAGGACAGACGATACGCGAGGAGCGGACATCGCGGGTTCGGCAGTGGCCCGTCCGGATTCGGCGGGCAGTCACATCCGACAGGGTATGATGGGGGTATCCGCCCGTGCAAGCGCACGCGCGGCGCAGTGGTTGATTGGAGACATTCGACGAAATCGCGGCGTTTTGGCCGCTTCTTCTTCTTTTCGCGCTTCGATAAACCGTGAACAATGGGATCACGCGCAACGCTCCGGCGAGGGCGGCGCGGATCGCGCATTTGCCGGCCCGTCAGCGGGCCGGGTTTCAAGTTTCAAGAGTGGGGAACCATCATGCATGTCGGGTCGATTGTCTGCACTACCCATATCGCGGTGCCCAAGGGCGCGCGCGGCATCGTCCAGCGCATTCTGGGCGACATGGCCATGGTGACCTGGTACGCGGGCGTGCCGGGCGAGTCGAAGGAACTCAACACCGAGCCGTTCTTTCTCGAAGACCTGATCGATACCGGCGAATCCGTGCTGCCGGCCGGCGCGGCGCTTCACTGAACGTGCACAGCGCGCCGGACGCTCGTCTTTCGGCGCGCCGCGCGGCACAATGCGGGGCATGAACGAAGTCACTTCCGCCCCCGCTTCTCCCGCCGGCCCGCCGTTTGCCGGCCTCACGCCCGAGTGCGTGCTCGATGCGCTCGACAGCGTGCTGATGCCGGCCGGCCTGCGCACCGACGGGCGCCTGCTCGCCCTCAACAGCTACGAGAACCGCGTCTACCAGGTCGGCGTCGAGGACGGCCCGCCGGTCGTCGCGAAGTTCTATCGTCCGGCGCGCTGGTCGGACGATGCGATCCTCGAGGAGCACGCGTTCGTCGCCGAACTCGCCGCGCGCGAAATTCCGGCGGTGCCTGCGCGCGTATTCGACGGCCGCACGCTGCACGCGTTCGGCGGCTTTCGCTTCTCGATCTTCGAGCGGCGCGGCGGCCGCGCGCCCGATCTCGATCGCAGCGACACGCTCGAATGGCTGGGCCGCTTCATCGGCCGGATCCATGCGGTCGGTGCGACGCAGCCGTATGTTGCGCGTCCCGCGCTAGACATCCGCACGTTCGGCTACGAGCCGCGCGACTATCTGCTCGCGCACGATTTCATTCCGGATGACGTACGACCCGCGTATCAGACGGCGGTCACGCTCGCGCTCGAAGGCGTCGAGGCCGCGTTCGAGCGCGCGGGCGAGATCCGCCTGCTGCGCACGCACGGCGACTGCCACCCGAGCAACGTGCTGTGGACCGACGCAGGCCCGCATTTCGTCGACTTCGACGACAGCCGGATGGCGCCGGCGGCCCAGGACCTGTGGCTGCTGCTGCCGGGCGACCGTGCGGGCGCGTCGCGCGCGCTGGCCGACCTGCTCGCGGGCTATGAGGATTTCTGCGAATTCGAGCCGCGCGAGCTGCACCTCGTCGAAGCGCTGCGCACGCTGCGGCTGATCCACTACGCGGCGTGGCTCGCGCGGCGCTGGGACGACCCGGCGTTTCCTGCCGCGTTCCCGTGGTTCAACACGCCGCGCTACTGGGAAGCGCGCGTGCTCGAACTGCGCGAGCAGATCGGCGCGATGCAGGAAGGGCCGCTCTGGCCCGTATGACGCGCACGACGAGGCGCGCCGTTTTTCCAGACGGGCCGCAACGCGCGCGGCCCGCGTCGTTCAGAACTTCAGCATCATCTTGATCACGGCCGCGAAGCGCTTGCCGTACGGCGGCGCGATCAGCCCGCGCATGTTCATGCGCGCCTGCGTGAGCACCGGCTTCATCTTCGAGAACGTGACGAAGCCGTCGTAGCCGTGATACGCACCCATTCCGCTCGCGCCGACGCCGCCGAACGGCAGGCTGCCGCAGGCGATGTGCATCAGCGCCTCGTTGATCGTCACGCCGCCCGAGATCGTCTCGTGCATCACGCGGTCGATCGTGCCGCCGTCCTCGTCGAACAGGTAGAGCGCGAGCGGTCGCGGGCGCGCATTCACGTACGCGATCGCCTCGTCGAGCCGTTCGTACGGCACCAGCGGCAGCAGCGGCCCGAAGATCTCCTCCTGCATCAGCGTCGACGCGGCCGGCACCTGCGTGACCGCGCACGGCACGAAGCGGCGCGACGCGGGATCGGACGCCGCGTCGGACAGCGGATGCAGCTGCGCGCCGGCCGCCTGCGCTTCGTCCGCGAGATGCTGGAGCCGCGCGAAGTGGCGATCGGACACGATCGTCGTGTAGTCGCCGTTGTTCGGCAGATCGGGATACAGCTTCGCGAATCGCGCGCGGGCGCGCTCGATGAACGCGGCTTCCATGCCGCGCGGCAGCAGCACGTAGTCGGGCGCGATGCAGGTCTGGCCCGCATTCAGCGTCTTGCCCGCGACGATCGCATCGACGGCCGCGTCGAAGCGTGCATTCGGGCCGACGATCGCCGGCGACTTGCCGCCGAGTTCGAGCGTGACGGGCGTCAGGTTGTCGGCCGCGGCGCGCATCACGTGGCGGCCGACATGCGTCGAGCCGGTAAACAGCAGATGATCGAACGGCAGCGTGCTGAACGCGGCGCCGATCTGCGCGTCGCCGTTCACGACCGCGACGTGGTCGCGCGAGAAGGTCTTCGCGATCAGTTGTTCGAACAGCGCCGACGTGCGCGGCGTCAGCTCGGACATCTTGATCATCGCGCGGTTGCCGGCCGCGAGCGCGCAGATCAGCGGGCCTGCGGCGAGCAGCACCGGATAGTTCCACGGCGCGACGATGCCGACCACGCCGAGCGGCTGCGGCATCACCTTCGCGCGCGCGGGGCGCAGCCACTTGTTCATCGGCTTGCGGATCGGTTTCATCCAGCGCTTGCCATGCCGGAGCGCATCGTCGATCTCTTCCTTCGCCATCCAGATTTCCGCCAGCAGCACTTCCTGTTTCGAGCGATGGCCGAAGTCCGCGCTGATCGCGTCGGCGAGCTGGTCAGCATGGTCGATCAGCATCGTGCGCAGCGCGCGCAGGTGCTTGGCACGCGTGTCCCACGCCGGATACGGCGCGCGCAGATAGGCCGCGCGCTGGTCGCGCAGCAACGCACTCATCGCGTCGATCGACGGTTGCGCTTGCGGGGCCAGTTCGGGCAGGTCGTTCTTCATGTCGTCTCCTCCAGGATCGGGTGGCGCATCGTCGGGCAGTCGAAAGCCGGTTGCGGCGGGCGGCAGGCGTCGTATTCGCGCGACGGTGCCGGCGCGCGAAAGAGGCCGCGTGCGGCGCGTGACGGCGGCCGGACGCGACGCCGTTCGGCTTCGCGAAACCGCTGCGCGTACATCGTGTGCTGCACCGAAGCGGGACAGCGCGACGCGCGCGCGAGCGCGGCTTCGCAAGCGTTGTCGTGTGGCGAAGCCGGGCGTTCCAAACGGTCGGCGGCAACGCGTGCCGTTCGATTTGCATCGGCTGCGCGCATCGCGCGGCGCGCGTGCGGCAGTGCCGTCGTTTGAAATGAAATGCCGCGCGTGCGCGACGCATCCGGACAACCCGGTCGACACCCGGCCTGCAGAACCCGACGCTGCATCATCGTCTCTCCCGTTTCGCGACGGCACGGCTTCTGGCGGCCGGTGCGTCGCGCGAAGCGAATCGGTACATCTTAAATTTAGTTCACGCGGGCGTTTAGAGGAATCGCTCTTGATTCGATGCGCCGCGTGCGCGACGGCCGTTCCTACAATGCCCGAACACTACAAGGCGGGAACCGGGCCGCGCCGGGCGCCCCGCATGACACGAAGGAGACGTGCATGCAATACGACTACATCATCGTGGGTGGCGGGTCGGGCGGGTCGAGCCTGGCCGGCCGCCTCGCCGATGCGTGCCCCGACGCGACCATCGCGCTGATCGAGGCGGGCTCGCACACCGAACGCAATCTGCTGGTCAACATGCCGGTCGGCATCGCGGCGCTCGTGCCGTTCAAGCTCGGCACCAACTACGGCTACGAGACCGTGCCGCAGCCGGGTCTCGGCGGGCGGCGCGGCTATCAGCCGCGCGGGCGCGGGATGGGCGGCTCGAGCGCGATCAACGCGATGATCTATACGCGAGGCCATCCGCGCGACTACGACGAGTGGGCGCAGCTCGGCGCGACCGGCTGGGGCTGGCAGGACGTGCTGCCGTATTTCCGCCGCGCGGAAGGCAACCAGCGCGGCGCCGATGCGTGGCACGGCGCGGACGGGCCGCTCACGGTATCGGATCTGCGCTTTCGCAATCCGTTCTCCGAACGATTCATCCAGGCCGCGCATGCGGCCGGCTACCCGCTCAACGACGACTTCAACGGCGCGACGCAGGAAGGCGTCGGCTTCTACCAGGTCACGCATCGGGACGGCTCGCGCTGCAGCGTCGCGCGGGCCTACATCTACGGCCGTAACCGGCCGAACCTGCACGTGATCACCGATGCGACGGTGCTGCGCGTCGGCTTCGACGGCAAGCGCGCGGTCGGCGTCGCGGTGTCGCGCAACGGCCGCGTCGAGACGCTCGGCGCGCGCGCGGAAGTGATTCTGTCGGCGGGCGCGTTCAATTCGCCGCAACTGCTGATGTGTTCGGGCATCGGTCCGGCCGAGCAACTGCGTCGGCACGGGATCGCGGTCGTGCAGGATGCGCCGGACGTCGGCGCGAACCTGATCGACCATATCGACTTCATCATCAACACGCGCGTGAATTCGTCGGAGCTGGTCGGCGTCTGCCTGCGCGGGATCGCGAAGATGACGCCCGCGCTCGCGCGCTATTTCTCGAGCCGCACCGGGATGATGACGAGCAACGTCGCGGAGGCGGGCGGCTTCATCAAGAGCGATCCGTCGCTCGATCGTCCCGACCTGCAACTGCATTTCTGCACCGCGCTGGTCGACGATCACAACCGCAAGATGCATTGGGGCTTCGGCTATTCGCTGCACGTGTGCGCGCTGCGTCCGTTCAGCCGCGGCACGGTCGCGCTCGCGAGCGGCGATGCGCGCGATGCGCCGCTGATCGATCCGCGCTTCTTCGCCGATCCGCGCGATCTCGACCTGCTGGTGCGCGGCGCGCAGGCGATGCGCCGGATCCTGTCGCAGCCGCCACTCGCGTCGCAGGGCGGACGCGAGTTGTACACGCGCGCCGACCAGAGCGAGGCCGAGCTGCGCGCGACCATCGTCGCGCATGCGGACACGATCTATCACCCGGTCGGCACCTGCCGGATGGGTTCGGATGCGCGCGCGGTCGTCGATCCGCAGCTGCGCGTGCGCGGCGTCGACGGCCTGCGCGTGGTGGATGCGTCGGTGATGCCGACATTGATCGGCGGGAACACCAATGCGCCGTCGGTGATGATCGGCGAGCGCGCGGCGGACTTCATCGTCGCGTCGCGCAAGGGCGCGGCGCCGCGCGGCGAGGCGGCCGCGGCGGCGGCGGCGGCGCACGGCCGCTGAGCGGCCGGCGATGCTCAGGCAAACGTATCGACGAGGCCGGCGCGGCTCACGGTCGCGGCGGCCGATGCGGACGGCGCGGCGTCGACGGGTGCGTCGGCGACTGACGATCCGGCGCCCGCGCGCCGCGACGACTGGCCGCCGGCGTAACCCTGCTGCGCATTTTGCTGCTGCGACGCGAAGCCGCCGTCGCTGACGGTCGTGCTGCCGAGCCCGAGCCCGCCCGCTTCCATCGCTTCGCGCAGCTTCGGCAGCGCGGCCTCGACCGCGTCGCGCACCTGCGCGTGCTGCGACACGAACAGCGCATGCGCGTGATTGTCCGCGACGCGCAGCACGACTTGCAGCGGCCCGAGGTCGGGCGGGTTCAGCGTGAGTTCGGCGCTCTGCTGGTGCGCATTCGACAGGAACACGACCTTCTGGCTCAGCGCATCGGTCCAGTCGGTGCTGCCGACCTGCGGCGCGAGCACGTGCGTATTGGCGGCGGCGACCGCGCCGGCGGCCGGCGAGGCCGGCAGGTTCGCCTGTGCGGCTGCGGTCGCGGCGGCCGCAAGCGTCGCGGCGGTGTTCGGCTCGGCGCTGTCGCCGGCTGCCGTCAGCGCATGCGCGCCCGATTGCGCGGTCGCGTCGGCCTGCAATGCCGGTACGGCTGCCTGCGGCTGCGCTTGCGGGGCGGCGAGCGCGCCTTTCGCGTCGGCGAGCGCGTGCGTGAAGGTCGGCAGTTTCGCGGGCAGCGCGGCGGCGGTCGATGCGGACGCGGACGGTGCGGCTGCGCCGCTCGTTGCCGGCATCGGGATCGCGCCGGTATTGCCCGTCAGCTTCTCCAGCGCTGCGTGCAGTGCGTCGCGGCTCGAACCGGGCGCGGCGTCCTGAACCGACGCCGGTGCGACCGTGGCCGTCGCGTCGGGCTGGCCGGCCCGGGCCGCCTGCTGCGCGGCCGCGTCGGCCGGCGTCGAACCCGTCTGCAACTGCGCCTGCACGGCCGCGGCTGCCGCGAGCGCGGCGGCGTCGGGGTTCGGCGCGGCGGTGGCGGCCGATGCGGCTGCCGCGGCCGCCGTGGCGTCGTCGGCCGGCTTGTCGTCGTCCGGTTTCGCCGTCGCGTGCTTCGATGGCGCCGCCGTGCCGGCGTCGGTCTGGTCGTGCCGCGTGACCACGCGCTGCTGCAGCGTCTGCGCGAACGGCGCGGGGGCGGTGCTCGTCGCGGCGTCGGTGCCGGACGATGCGGCGCTTCGGCTCGCCTTGAGCGCGGAGCCGGCGGTGTCGAGCAGCGCGCCGAGCTGGGACAGGGAAGGCATGGCGATTCTCGGTTCGAAAACGGTGAACGGTTACGACGAACGGGCCGCGTCGGCCCGCATGCGCAGGACCTTGGCGGCGTGCTCGTCGGCGTCGCGCTGTTCGCGCTTCGCGGCGCGCTGCGCTTCCTGCGCGACGCCGCGCGCCTGCAGGATCTCGTACGAGCCGACCGCGCGTTTCTTCTGCTGCCAGTTCGGCCGCGCCTCGTCGATGCGGACTTCGGCGGCGGCCAGCACGTTGCGCTGCTGCGCGATCGCCGCGTCGAGCGTGTCGAGGAACGCCTGGAAATTGCGCCAGTTGCCGGCCGGCATCCCGTGCTGCGCGGATTGCGAGAAGCGCACGTGATATTCGTCGCGGTAGCGCAGCAGCGCGTCGAGCTGCTCGGCGGCCGCGGTGCGGTCGCGCTGCGCGGCGCCGAGCTGCTTGGCGGCGGTGTCGAGGTCTTCCTGCGCGCGGTCGAGCAGGAACTGCAGGGGAAAGCCGTGAGCCATGTGCGTCAGCCTCCTTGGTCGAACAGCGCATCGAGCGCGGCCAGGCTCGACGCGAACGGCGCGCATTCGCGAAAGCCCTGCTGCAGGAACGACTCGATGCGCGGATAGAGCGCGATCGCGCGGTCGAGTTGCGCGTCGCGGCCGGGCGCGTATGCGCCGACGGCAATCAGGTCGCGGTTGCGCTGGTAGCGCGACAGCATCTGCTTGAAGTGGCGCACGCGCTCGAGGTGAGCGTCGTCGATCAGCGCGGTCATTGCGCGGCTGATCGACGCCTCGATGTCGATCGCCGGATAGTGGCCGGCCTCGGCGAGCGCGCGCGACAGCACGATATGGCCGTCGAGGATCGCGCGCGCCGAATCGGCGATCGGATCCTGCTGGTCGTCGCCTTCGGTCAGCACCGTGTAGAACGCGGTGATCGAGCCGCCGCCTTCCGGTCCGTTGCCGGTGCGCTCGACGAGCGCGGGCAGCTTCGCGAACACCGACGGCGGATAGCCCTTGGTCGCGGGCGGCTCGCCGATCGCCAGCGCGATCTCGCGCTGCGCCATCGCGTAGCGCGTCAGCGAATCCATCAGCAGCAGCACGTGCTTGCCCTGGTCGCGGAAGTATTCGGCGAGCGACGTCGCGTACGCGGCGCCCTGCATCCGCAGCAGCGGCGACACGTCGGCCGGCGCGGCGACGACGACCGAGCGCGCGAGCCCGTCCTCGCCGAGGATCTGCTCGATGAATTCCTTCACTTCGCGGCCGCGTTCGCCGATCAGCCCGATCACGATCACCTGGGCGCTCGTATAGCGCGCCATCGTGCCGAGCAGCACCGACTTGCCGACGCCCGAGCCGGCGAACAGCCCCATTCGCTGTCCGCGGCCAACGGTCAGCAGCCCGTTGATCGCGCGCACGCCAACGTCGAGCACATGGTGGATCGGTTCGCGATCGAGCGGATTGATCGACGGCGCCGACAGCGGCGCGTCGAGTTTCGACGCGAGCGGGCCGAGGCCGTCGAGCGGCCGGCC
Organism: Burkholderia pseudomultivorans; assembly: GCF_902499075.1. GTDB lineage: Bacteria > Pseudomonadota > Gammaproteobacteria > Burkholderiales > Burkholderiaceae > Burkholderia > Burkholderia pseudomultivorans. Next base: position 25,711 of record NZ_CABVPP010000075.1, read on the forward strand.
CGACGCGTCGACGACGCGGCCGAGCATTTCCCAGCCGACCGGCAGGCGCTTCGCGCCCGCAAGCGGATCGGCGACGGGCGCGCGTTCGAGCGGCCACACGCGCGCGCCGGGCAGCACGCCGGCGACGTCGGTAGTCGGCATCAGGAACAGGCGCTCGCCGGAGAAGCCGACGACTTCGGCTTCCGCGTGCGGCAGCGTGCTGCCCGGCGGCAGTTCGATCGTGCATTCGGCGCCGACCGACAGGCGCAGCCCGATCGCCTCGAGCACGAGCCCGGCCGCGCGCGTGAGGCGCCCGCACGGGCGCAGCGGCAGCGCGTGCCGGCTGCGCGACGACAGCGCGTTCAGGTGCGTGCGCCAGTGCGCGAGGTGCGGATTGTCGGGGGCGCGCGGCACGTCGCGCGTCGCGGGCGCAGCGGCCGACGACGGCGGCTGCGTGCCGTGCGCCTCGTGCGCGTCATGCGCGGCGTCCGGGCCGAACGACGCGAGCGCGAGCTCGCGTTCGAGCGGCGTCATGCCGTCGTGCGCGAGCGCGTCGGACGGGCGCGTCACCACGCGCCCACCTTGCCGATCGCGGCGGCCACGCGCTGCCAGCGCGTCGGCAGCGTCGCGTCGACTTCGCCGGTCGCCGCGTGCGCGCGGCAGCCGCCGCGCTCGATCGACGCGTCGGTGCGCACGCTCCAGCCGAGCGCATCGAGATCGTCTTGCAGATACGCTTCGACGACGGGCAGGTCGGCCGGATTCACCGCGAGATGCGGGGCGCCCGACAGCGCGGGCTCGGCCGCGAGCACCTCGCGCACCGCCGCGACGAGTGCGGCCGGATCATGCTTCACGTGCTGGCGCACGACCTGCTGCGCGATGTCCAGCGCGAGCTGCGCGACGTCGGCGGCGAGATCGTGCTCGGCGTTCGCGATCGCCTCGCGAAACGACGCGGCGAGCGCCGCGAGCTGCGCGGCCTGTTCGCGCGCTTCGGCCAGGCCGGTATCGAAGCCTTGCTGGCGGCCCTGCTCGAAACCGGCCTGGTAGCCGCGCGCCTGGCCTTCGACGTGGCCGGCCGCGTGCCCTTCGGCATGCGCGGCGTCGCGCACGCGCTGCAGCTCCTCGGCGAGCGCGGCGGCGGCCGCCGCCGCATCGTCGGGCGGCGGCGGGGGCGGCGGCGGATCGAACGACGCCATCTCCCACCGCTGGTAGGCGGTGAGGCTGCCCGCGCGGTCGCTGGCCGACTCAGACATACGCGTCTTCCGCCTTGCCGCCGATCACGACCTGGCCGCTCTCGGCGAGGTTGCGCACGATCTGCAGGATGCGGCGCTGCTGCGTCTCGACTTCGGACACGCGCACCGGGCCGCGCGCGTCGAGATCCTCGGCGAGCAGTTCGGCCGCGCGCTGCGACATGTTCGCGAGGAACTTCTGGCGCAGCGCGGGCGGCGCGCCCTTCAGCGCGACGATCAGCGTTTCCGACTCGACTTCCTTGAGCACCATCTGGATCGCGCGGTCCTCGAGGTCGAGCAGGTTCTCGAACACGAACATCTGGTCGACGATCTTCTGCGCGAGGTCCGGGTCGTACTGGCGCACGCTTTCGAGCACGCCTTCCTCGTGGACGCTCGTCATGAAGTTCAGGATCTCGGCCGCGGTGCGGATCCCGCCCATCGGACTGCGCTTCAGGTTGTCGCTGCCGGACAGCAGGCCCGTCAGCACGTCGTCGAGCTCGCGCAGCGCGGCCGGCTGGATGCCGTCGAGCGTCGCGATGCGCAGCATCACGTCGTTGCGCAGCCGCTCGGCGAAGCACGACGCGATCTCGGACGCCTGGTCGCGGTCGAGGTGCACGAGGATCGTCGCGATGATCTGCGGATGCTCGTTCTTGATCAGCTCGGCCACCGCGCCGGAGTCCATCCACTTCAGGCCTTCGATGCCGCTGGTGTCGCTGCCCTGCAGGATGCGGTCGATCAGCACGCCGGCCTTGTCCTCGCCGAGCGCCTTGGTCAGCACCGAGCGGATGTACTCGCTCGAATCGAGCGACAGCGCGGTGTGCTGCTCGGCTTCCTTCACGAAGTCCTGCAGCACGTCCTCGACCTGCTCGCGCGTGACGTTCTTCAGCGCGGCCATCGCGGCGCCGATCTTCTGCACCTCGCGCGGCGCGAGGAACCTGAATACCTGCGCCGCCTCTTCCTCGCCGATCGACATCAGCAGCAGCGCGCTCTTGGTCAAGCCTTCAGCGTTCATCGGACACCCAGTTCTTCACGACGGTCGCGACGATCTTCGGATCCTGGCGGGCGATCGTGCGCGCGTAGTCGAGGTTGCGTTCGTGGCGGTGCTTCTCGTTCTCGAAGCCGAGCAGCATCGGATCGGCCGCTTCGCTCTGGTCCGGCGCGGGCAGCCCGTCGAGCGCGACCGGATCCTCGGGGGCCGCGAGCGCCGGCGCGGCCGGCTCGGGCGGCGGGAACGCGCGGCGCATCGCCGGCCGCACGAACATGAAGTACAGCGCCGCCGCGGCCGCCGCGATGCCGAGCCATTTCGCGGCGTCCTTCGCCATCTCGAGGATGTCGGGCTGGCGCCACCACGGCAGGTCGGCGTTCGGGTCGGTGACGGTCGAGAATGCGCTGTTCACGACGTTGACCGAGTCGCCGCGCTTCTCGTCGTAGCCCATCGCGTCCTTCACGAGCTGCTCGATCTGCGCGAGCTTCGCGGGCGGCAGCGGCTGCATCGTCACGTGGCCCTTCGCATCGGCGACCGGCTGGTAGTTCACGACCACCGCGACCGACAGCCGCTTCACGCTGCCCATCGGCTGTTCGAGATGGCGGATCGTCTTGTCGAGCTCGTAGTTGGTGGTCTGGTCCTTGCGGTCGCTGACCGGCGTCGTCTGCGGCGCGTTCGCGCCGTTGCCCGCGACGATCGGCGCGGACGCGGGCTGCGGCGGCGTGTTCGACAGCGCGCCCGGCACGCCCGATGCGCCGCTTTGCGCGAGCTCGGTCGAGGTGCTGGTCTGCTGGCTGCGGATCGCGCTCTGCTGCGGCGAGCCGTTCGGGCCGTAGTTTTCCGAGGTTTGCTCGAGCCGCGAGAAATCGATGTCGGCGCTGACCTGCGAGCGTGCGTTGCCGGCGCCGAAGATCGGCGCGAGGATCGCGTCGATGCGCTTCTGCGTGTTCTGCTCGACCTGCTGCACGTACTTGAGCTGGCTCGCGTCGAGGCCGGACGCCGACGCGGGCTGGGTCAGCAGGTTGCCGTCCTGGTCGACGATCGTCACGTTCTTCGCGGACATGTCGGGCACGCCGGACGACACCATCCGCGTGATCGCCTGCACCTGGCCTTCGTCGAGCACGCGGCCCGGGTAAAGGTCGACGAACACCGACGCGCTCGGCGCTTCCTTGTCGCGCACGAACACCGACGGCTTCGGAATCGCCAGGTGCACGCGCGCGCCGCGCACCGCGTTGATCGACTCGATGGTGCGCTGCAGTTCGCCTTCGAGCGCGCGCTGGTAGTTGACCTGCTCGGCGAACTGGCTGATGCCGAATTTCTGGTTGTCCATCAGCTCGAAGCCGACCGAGCCGCCTTTCGGCAAGCCCATCGCGGCGAGCTTCAGGCGCGTTTCGTGGACCTGGTTCGACGGCACGAGGATCGCGCCGCCGGCATCGGCGAACTTGTAGGGAACGTTTGCCTGCTGGAGCGCGGTAATGATCGCGCCGCCGTCGCGGTCCGACAGGTTGCTGTACAGCACGCGATAGTCGGGCGCGCGGCTCCACAGCACGAGCGCGGTGACGACCGCCACGACGAACGCGACGGCGATCACGAACGGCAGCTTCGGGTTGCCCTTCATCCGCGCGATGCCGGGAATGCGTTCGGTGAAGCCGCCGAGCCCGAAGTCCGCGGCCGCGCCGCCCGCGCCCGGGAGCGCGGCGGCCGCGGCGGCGCTGGGCGCCGGGCTGGCGA
>NZ_CABVPP010000076.1 GCF_902499075.1 Burkholderia pseudomultivorans
GTTCGGAGAGCGATTTACGCAGGCGCGTGGATAACGCGTTGTTCAACCGCCTCGCCCACAAAAATGCGGACAGGTTCCGGCATTCTGGAGGCGCTCGCGCTGGCCGATCTAGGCAAGCGGCACTACAAGGTGCTCCTAGTACTGATGCGCCAGACGTTCGGCTATGACAAGGTCAGCGACGAGATCAGCCTAACCCAGTTCCACACGAAGACCGGCGTACTGCCTCCGAATGTCTCGGGGGCAATCGACGAGTTAGTCGGCATGCGTGTCGTGCTCAAGATGGCGGGCAAGCACGCCGCCAGCTTGGCGATCAACAAGGATGTTACCCAATGGCAGGGCAAAGCGAAGGTAGATCTGTCGAAGGTCGGGGGTTATCAAATCGATAACAGCAGGGTTATCGAAACAAACACAGGGGGTTATCAAAACGATAAGGATGGGGTTATCGATTCAATAACCACAAGAGACAACTCCAAGAGAAAAGACCAAGAGACAACTCCAAGAGAAACCCTTTCGCGCTCGCTGCGCGCTAGCTTCGCCATTTTTTGGGCGGCTTACCCGAAGAAGCGATCGAAGGAAAAGGCCGAAAAGGCGTTTACCAAACGAAACCCGGACGAGCAGCTCTTCAACGACCTGATGGCAGGTCTGGAGCGGGCCAAGACTTCGGAGCAGTGGCAAAACCCCCAATTCATTCCGCATGCCGCCACCTGGCTGAACGCTGGCGGCTGGATGGACGAATACCAGACCGCCTACAACGAAGACGAGCTTGCCGTGATCCGAGCCTTCAACGAGGCGCTCGGGGAGCGAGTCGGTACCGTGGACGAGGCCGTGTTCGTCGAGGCAAGGGCCGGCGCAATCCGGGCATTTCTGACGCATCTGAAAGGTGATCTCGAGGCTGCTGGCCGCTATTTCCCGGCGGTACGCGACAAGGTCGACTTACCGCCGCATGCGGGGTTTGACTACCTGATCAGCCCCAAGGGCTTCGGAGACACGACGGGGCGCATGCGGATCGCTAAGGTCGGCGACGCTCGGTCGAGAGCACCGCAGGACTGGCATTCGACCGGTGCTGGAATTGCCGCTCGGGGCGCGGAGCTTGGCATTACCAAGGGTGACGAGGAAAACGCTGTTTCATTCCGTCGTCGGGTGTTCAAGGCAGCCGGCGCGGGCGTATGGCGCGATCAGGATCTGGCGGCCGAATCCAAATACGGCGGCGAAGCATATGAGCGCCTCTGGCGCTTCTACAACGACGAGTGATGTGCATTCACATGACGAAACGAACCACATGGCCGATGCGCGTTGACGCGGATACGACGAAGGTCGGTACGGCGCGCGTGCGTGACGAGTCGCGGCCGAAGATGACGGCGGCGCAGAAGGCGGTTTTCGATGCGACGGGCAACCGACCGCAGGTCGATGCTGGCTTCGACGACATCGGCGACGGGATCGATGCGCCGTCCGTGCTGACACCGACGTACCGCCAATCCGATGCCAAGACGCGCTTGCAAGCGCTTGGGCGGCTGAAGACCGGTGAGATGAACAAGACCGAGCAGCGGTACGCGGACCATCTGGAAGCGCGCAAGCAGGCGGGCGAAATCGTCTGGTATCGCTTCGAGGGCATCAAGTTCCGGCTCGCGGACAACACGTTTTACACACCTGACTTCGCCGTGATGCTCGCGAACGGCCAGCTCGAAGCTCACGAGGTCAAGGGGCACTGGCAGGACGACGCGCGAGTGAAGGTCAAGGTCGCTGCGGATCAATACCCGATGCGCTTCATTGCAGTGAAGGCAGGCCCGGCAAAAGGCGGTGGCGGTTGGCAAACGGAGGAATTTTGATGAGCGACGAAAAGATGAGCTTCACGCAGCGATGCATCTGCGAACGACTTGCAGAGAATCCTGGCATTACGTTGCGTGACCTTTCTTCGCTGCTCCGATCGACCCCCGACAGCATGAAGCGCACCGTCAATCGCTTGGCCTCCACCGGGTATATCCGGCTCGGGCGCCGCAGCAAGAAGGGGTACGCGCTGCATCTCACAGGCAAACCGTTCCCGGCGTCGAGTGACGTGATGCCTGCCGATAGGCGCCGGCATATCGCGTTCGAGGTCGGAATCGCCGTACTGATGCCGGCGATGCGAGCGATGGTTGATGTCGGCCGGGCGGTGACATGAAGCGATCTGGATTCAAGCCGCGCAACAAGCCGATGTCGCGTGGATCGTGGTCACGGAAAAGTTCACCGCTTCCCGAGCAGGCCCCGCGAAAGGTCGCGATGCGGAGACGTCCGAAGACGGCGACCGTCGCCCAAGGCTCGAAGTATCTCGCGGCATGCCGAGGCGAGCCATGCTACCTGCGCGTACCGGGCCTGTGTCGGCGGAACCCGATCGATGAAACCGTGGTGCCGTGTCATTCGAACCAATCGCGCCACGGAAAAGCTGGTGCGCTGAAGGCGAAAAACGAATTTACGGTTCCCGGTTGCGGCGCGTGTCACGCGTGGATCGACAAGAACCGTATCGGCACGCCGAAGCAGGTCAAGTTCGATGTGTGGGATCGGGCATTCGAAGAATGGGCGCCGGTGCGCGCCCGAAAGATGGGAGAGGGAAATTGCCAGTGATGCTTACCGTGCAGCTGCCCGCGGGCCGGCACAGCTTCAAACGCAAGCACGGCATGGGGCCGGCGATCAGTTCCGAGATGCACCGGCCGCTGGTAACAACGGTATATCGGATCGCACGGATTCCGACTGTCAAGCGCCAGTTGCTCGCGGTCGTCGAGGTCGATGCGTTCATCCCGGAGCGGCACCGGACGCACATCGCGCCGAACGATCCCCGATGGGTGCGGCCGGGCGTCTTGCGAACGAAGGCGTATTGGATCGACAACAAGAAGTCGCGGGCGCTCGGGCAGTTTCTCGCGAGCGATGCACTAGAAGTGGACTTGAGGGGGGAGGCATGAGTGCAGCCGCATGCGTCCTGTACGGAGACGTGCCTGAGCCTTTGCTCATATCGGCGATCCGTCATCGCGACTCGGTGACCGACGTGGATCTCATTGCGTTCGACGAATGCCCTTTCTCGGGCGAGATCACCGAGACGGAGCATGGCATGCAGATCGCTTTTCCGTGGCCGCGAAATCGGACGATGCGCCACGCCATAGGGGATTGGCTTACACACCACGGCATCAATTTCACTGTCGTCATGTAACGACGAACGACCGACCCGCCTTTCAAGCAAATCGAAAACAGGAACAACATGACGATCGACGAAAGCAACCAGATCGAAGAACTGCTGTGCGAATGGTACGACTGGCAGGCAGGATATGTCCCGAGCCTTGGCTATGGGCGCATCGATCCGTCGTGCCGTGGATTCTCCGAGTCCGAGCGCACGCTCACCGCCGACGAGCGATCGGAAGAGGCGGACCGGAAGGCGGCGAAGAAGCGGGCGGAACAAGTCGACGTGTGCGTTGACGCTCTGACGTGGCAGGAGCGCGCAGCTATCCAGCGACACATGAAGGCGAAGCGGATCGGCGCGATGAACGAGGCATGCGGCGCAAACGTCTGGAGCAATCCGCGCGGACTCGATTTGTCGGACGCGCATGCAAGCTATCAGGCTGCAAAGGAAGCGCTGTATCCGCGTTTGATGGCACGCGGTCTGTTGAAAGAGCCGCAACCTGCGTAGAGTGCGAAGGTCGCAGGCAAGCGCTTCGCAATGACGTCGACTATCATCACGTGTTGCTCGTGTTGCTCCTATGTAGCGATGCGAACGTGGTCGAATGGCCGAGCAATGTAGTTGGAACGTTAATAACGAAGCGCGTCGTCGACATCGGCGCATACGACATACCGGGGAAGCGGGAAATGGCAAGGAAGTCGGATTTGGTTGAGCGGGCCGAGGAGTGGGCTGGATGCTATACGATCTACGCGTGCAGATTTGCATCGGGTTTGACGAAAGTGGGTCTCTCGTCCGATTTGCCAAAACGCATCGCGTCGCATTGGGGGCACGGCCTTACGGGTCTGCAGAGCTTTCATGCTTGTGAGGCGTCTAGCGAGGCGCATATGCGCGACGCGGAAAGAGCGGCGCATGCGCTTTGGGGGCGACCGATTAACCAAAAGGACTCGCGCGAAGTTTTTGAGACGCGCGGCACAGCGGCCGATGACCTGAAGCGCCTGCAGCGCGCCATTGACGACACCTCGCCTGCGGGGTGGAAACGGCGTGTTCGTCGTCGTTGGTGGGGGCGGCTCGCGCGACGCGTACTCTTCTTGATTGTCGTCGTGGCGATCATTCTCGTGGCAGTCGGCAGGCGACCGCGGCCAGATGTACACCAACAAGCCGCGCCAGCAGTTCCAGAGAGCACCAGCATGCCCGTGCAGGATGGCGAGGTGCTCGCACCGACCCAAGCCGATCGGTTGACAGCAGCGAAGGCATTGATCGATGCGCGAATCGCTGAAGCGAATATCGAGTGCAGCGAATCTGGCAGCGGTCCGCTTTCGGTCCATATCAATTTCGACGCGATTGGCGCTGCGACGAGCATTGAACTCGTGCGCTCGAGCGGCGATCTCAATTTCGACTCGTGCAAGCTTGATACGATCCGCAAGGCTACGCGGCGACTTCTCTACATGAACGGCCGACCGTTCGAGGGAGATGTGATTTATACGATCAACGGCGCCGCCAGTACTATCGAGGCTGCTTCTGCTTCACCTGCTCCTGCGGTCGCTCCCGAGTCGGGCCTGTCGCTGGAGGCGGAGCAGTTCGTCGCGACGCACATTGTGACTGCAGACTGCGACAGCCGCGCATCCTGCCTTGTGCTCTATGCGAAGACCATCGCGGCCGCAAATGCCGCGCAGCCTGCGAGCGCCGCACCATGAAAGTCAAGGTCGCAAGGGAGACCGATTCGCATACGGCGCGTCGAGAAACCACTTTAGCTGAGAGATGAACGGCAGAGGACGGCCAAACTGAACCAGTCTGTCCGACACTGTCTGATTGGCCTGGTGTAGCCTAATACACAAAAAGTGCTTGTAAACCCCTTCACGTTTCGCTATATTGACGACGTCGGGCGCGAGGTGCGCCCGAAGCAAAGCCCACCGGAAAACAGCGTGGGCTTTTTTCATTCCACGGCAGAATGTCTTAGAGAAATTCACATGCCGCGAGCACGATGAATGCGCCGATTCCAAACAGAACTGGTCCGATAAGGAAACACCCGACGACGGCACTCAGAATGAGCGAATCGATGAGCGAGTGAGCAATCGCGAATCCAACGACGCTTACTAAGATCAGTGCCCCGATGAAGGCAACCATATAACCGCTGTCATCGTCGGAACTTGGGCTAGCACGAGGCGGAATAAGGTCATTTTGTGTGTTCGGTTTCTTTGAGGATCTGGTGTGAGCTGTATAGCTCAGCCCGGTCCCGGGGATGCCGACAGTGGCTTTACGAACGCGATCGCCTTTGATGTTGATAGATGAGCCGCGGCCGCCGATCGACGTGCTGAATCCAGACTTGGAAACGTTGACCTTGATGCCCGGAGCAATCTTGATGCTCTTGCGAAACCGGAATCCCATAGTGCGCCCCGTAGTGGTAGTGTTTTCTTGAATTTTGCCGGAATGTCGGTCCTGAGCAAGTGATTTCTGTGCGGATTAATGCTGCGCCGCAATAGTACTCAGCACAAAGCCCACGTGATTACGGTCTCGTGGGCTTTTTCCATTTCGCGCTTGGAGTCGATATGGACGTTTTAATGGTTCGTCGTGGCCCCCGCTGGGGGCGCACAGTCGTGGCGGTCATCGCACTCATGCGTCTGCACAACGCGGACCGCCGCAAAGAGCGCGAGAGTCAGGCAGTGCGCAGAGCCTACTGCGACCCGAAGCAATTCCGCCGGCGTCGATGACAGAAGGGAGTCCAATGAAGAAACTCTATGGTCGCCTCGTCCTGTGGCTGGTGCGGCCGGCGCTCGATATGCGTTGCAGTGAGCGCGCGCCGACGGCTCGAGATTTCGAGGCGCTGTCGGCTCGAATCGAAACGATTCAGGCGTCGATGGCCGACAACGCCGCTGCGATTCGTGCTGAGTCGATGGCTCGGGAAACGGCCGATGCGACGCTGAGAAGCCAGCTCTACTCGGTCAAGACTCAAATGTGACGAGCGACGAATAGCCGTGCGTGAGGTACCGCGTTATGGCAGTACGGCCATTTCGTGTTCGGCGGCAAGCGCGAGGAACGCGGAACGCGACAGCTTTCGTGCGCCGGCTGCCGCATCGATCTGCTGTAAGAGTCGTTCCGGCAAGCTGACGTTAATGCGAACGGACTTCGAATTGATCTTCGACAGATCGATATCGAAGAGCATCCAGACGCCGCCTTCGTACTCGGGATTACTGGTAAGCGCTTCCAATGCGGACGGCGCCGGCACCGGGCCTTCCTCATCATAGAAGTGCGCTTCGACCGCTTCCTGTACGGCAGCGGGAAGTTCTTCCCAGGTGTCGGCCGCCGCGAAGCAGCCCGGGAAGTCAGGGAAGGTGACGCCGTGCGCGTGCTTGGCGTCGCCTACGTGGACATAGAGTGGATAGAGCATTCTTCTCTCCTCAAAAACTGCCGGTCATTTCAGGCCGGCTTGCTTCAGGATGCTGCGCACCGTAGCGATCAGCAGGTCTTTCTTTGGGTGAGGCACCGTTACCTTGCCCGGCTTTGTCGGGTGCTTGAACTGGTGGTGCGACCCGACGGTGTGTACGTGGTACCAGCCATCGGCCTTGATTCGCTTGATGAGTTCGGTGCTGTTCATGTGTGTAATTATACACACTACACACGAATACACAACAGATATGGCGAAACGCCCGTTGAAACCGTGCAAGCACCGGGGGTGCGGCGCACTCGTCGCAGACGGCAAATCGTACTGCGAGAAGCACGCCGACGAGGCGGTGAAATGGAAGCCGGACGCGGTGCGTGGCAATCGCCATGTGCGGGGTTACGGAACGGCGTGGGACAAGATCAGGCAGCGCATCCTGCGTCGCGACAGCGGTCTTTGCCAGCCTTGCCTGCAAGCCGGGCGCGTGACGGCGGCAACGGCAGTAGACCACATCATTTCAAAGGCCCGGGGCGGAACCGACCGCGATGAGAACCTGCAAGCGATCTGTCGTGATTGCCATGCGACGAAGACGGCTCGCGAGCGGTTGCGTTGACGCGGGGCGGTCGCGCTCGGCCGTTGCCCGCCCGGCGGATGCGCCGGGCGGGGAGGGGGGTGAAAAAGTCTGGGAAGCGTCGCCTTCGGGACCGCCCGCCTCGTCGAATTTTTACGCCCGCGAAAAATGAAATTTAAAGGTTGAGCGAAACATGCCCGGAGTTGCGGGCCGCTCCGGACGTCGACCGAAGCCAGTTGCAAGAAAGGAGGCCGCCGGGAATCCGGGTAAGCGGCAGTTGAATACCCAGGAACCCGATTTCGGCCTGGTCACGAACATCGAGCCGCCGGAATGGCTTGATCCACTGGCGGTAGAGATGTGGGAGCGCGTAGCGCCCCTGCTGTGCAAACAAAAGATCCTTCAGTTTACCGATCTGCACAACGTCGAGATCTTCTGCGCCGCATACGGCAACTGGCGGCGGGCGCAAGAACAGCTTGCTCGCGAAGGCCCGGTCGTGATGGGCGCGCAGGGCGGTCCGGTGAAAAACCCGGCCGCGACCGTTGTTAAAGAGGCAGCCGGTCAAATGGCGACGTTCGGAGCGATGCTCGGACTTGATCCGTCGAGCCGTCAGCGACTGATCGGCCCGAAAAAGAAGAACGCAGGCAATCCGTTTGCCGAACTGCTGGGTTGAGGCATGGCACGAGAGTCATTTCCGCTGGTCGCGCGAGCGAACCAGTTCGCGCGCGACGTTGTGCGAGGAAAAGTTCTCGCGTGTCGGTGGGTGAAACTGGCATGTCAGCGTCATCTCGACGACCTTGTGGCCAGTCGGTCGGCATCGTTCAAGTACAAATTCGACTCGGCGAAAGCAGAAAAGAAGCTTCGGCTGATTCAGCTTTTGCCGCACACGAAGGGCGAATGGGCATACAAGCGTCAGCTCGTTACGCTGGAACCATGGCAGCTCTTCGGGCTTGCGTGCACGTTCGGCTGGGTCAGGAAGAAGACCGGATTTCGACGCTTCCGCGAGTCATATTGGGAGGTGCCGCGTAAGAACGGCAAAAGTGTGATTGCTGCGGGTGTCGGCATTGCGATGTTCACCGCGGACGACGAATTTGGCGCCGAGGTGTACTGCGGCGCGACAACCGAGCGGCAGGCATGGGAGGTGTTCCGGCCTGCGCGTCTCATGGTCAATCGTTCCCCGATGCTCATCGAGCACCTTGGCATCGAGGTCAACGCACAGGCACTCAATCGCCCGGAAGACGGCAGTCGTTTCGAGCCGATCATCGGAAATCCGGGCGACGGCGCGTCTCCGTCGTGCGCGATCAAGGACGAGTATCACGAGGACGATACGAACGTTCAGTACGAGACGATGCTCACCGGCATGGGTGCGCGTCGGCAGCCGCTGATGTTCATCATCACGACGGCGGGCGCCAACATCGAGGGGCCGTGCTTCGACAAGCGCCGACAGGTGATCGAGATGCTCGAAGGGACCGTTCCCGACGACGAGCTCTTCGGGTGGATCTGGACGATCGACGACGGAGACGACTGGACCGATCCGCGCGTGCTGGCGAAAGCCAATCCGAATATCGGAATTTCGGTCTATCAGGAGTATCTGGAGAGCCAGCAGCAGCGCGCGATCAAGTCGGCGCGGTTCACGAACACGTTCAAGACGAAACACTTGAACGTTTGGACGTCGGCCAAGGCCGGCTATTTCAACCTGGAAGACTGGAAAGCATGCGAAGACCGCTCGCTGGCCCTCGAGCAATTCGAGGGACAGGATTGCGTGCTTGCGCTCGACATGGCGCGCAAGCTCGACTTGAACAGCATGGCTCGCCTCTTCTGGCGTGATATCGAAGGGCGGCGGCATTACTTCTGCGTTGCGCCGCGGTTCTGGGTGCCCGAGGACACGGTACGCAATACCGAGAACCGTCGCATGGCGGAGCGGTATCAGGCGTGGGTCAACCAAGGCTTTCTGTTCGAAACAGATGGCGCGGAGATCGACTATCGCGACATTCTGGAAGAAGCGAAGGATGCAAATCTGAGGTGTCCGGTTCAATGCACGCCGCTCGATCCACACGGCGCAACGAACCTGTCGCACCAGCTTGATGACGAAGGCCTCACGCCGGTCACGATCGTGCAGAACTACACGAACATGTCCGACCCGATGAAGGAACTGGAGGCGGCCATTACGTCGGGCCGGTTCCATCACGACGGAAATCCGATCATGACGTGGTGTGTCGGCAACGTCATCGGCAAGAACTTGCCGGGTAACGACGACGTGGTGCGTCCGATCAAGCAGGGCAACGACAACAAAATCGACGGCGCCGTGGCGCTGATTATGGCAGTGGGCCGGGCAATGCTGGCCGACCGCGTCGATTCCGAGTCGATCTACGATCAAGGGGTGTGTGTTTGAATTCTATTGGTATTGCGGCCTGGGTGGCCGGCCTGCTCGGGTTCGCGCTACTGGTGACGGGTGTGGTGCTGATTAGCCTGCCGATCGGGCTTATCGTTGCCGGCATGCTCCTGCTGGTGTGGGCGTTCCTTGCGGATCTGGCGGCTGCTCGCGCCGTGCGCGCCGGTCAGCAGAAGGAGTAACCCTATGTTTTTCAGTAGGCAATTGCTCTCCAACAGTGGCCAGACGCAGATGGGCGCTGGCGGGTGGATATCGGCGCTGCTTGGTAGCTCGCGATCCGACGCCGGCCAAGTGGTTACCCCTGCGAGCGCGCTGTCGCTGACCGTCTTGCAGAACTGCGTCACGCTGCTCGCGGAGAGCATCGCGCAGTTGCCAATCGAGCTATATGAGCGATCCGGCGACGACAGGAAGCCGGCGGTCGATCATCCGCTGTATTCGATTCTGAAGTACGAGCCGAACCCGTGGCAGACGCCTTTTGAGTTTCAGGAGCAGTCGCAGGTGGCTGCCGGCCTTCGCGGAAACAGCTACAGCTTCATCGATCGCGATCCGGACGGCGTGATCCAAGGGCTGTATCCGCTCGACAACGAGGCCATGACGGTCATGAAAGGCTCGGACCTCATGCCTGTCTATCGCATCTACGGATCTGATCCGATGCCGAAGCGGATGGTGCATCACGTTCGCTGGATGTCGATAAACGGATATACGGGGCTGTCGCCGATCCTACTCCATGCGAACGCAATCGGGCATGCGCAGGCCATCCAGCAATACGCAGGGAAGTCATTCATGAACGGCACGGCCCTGTCGGGCGTGATCGAGCGGCCGAAGGATGCTACGCCGCTGAAGGATCAGGCCAGCGTGGATCGAATCACGGACGGTTGGAACGCGAAATTCGGTGGATCGGGTAACGCGAAGAAGGTCGCGTTGTTGCAGGAGGGTATGACGTTCAGACCGTTGTCGATGACGAACGTTGACGCAGCGCTGATTGATGCGCTTCGTCTTTCCTCGCTCGACATTGCGCGAATCTACAAGATCCCGGCTCACATGGTGAACGAACTGGAGCGCGCCACGTTCAGCAACATCGAGCATCAGTCGCTTCAGTTCGTCATCTACACCTTGTTGCCATGGGTCAAGCGGCACGAGCAGGCGAAGACGCGTGACCTGCTCCTGCCGTCGGAGCGCAAGCAGTATTTCATCGAATACAACCTCGCGGGACTGCTGCGGGGCGATCAATCGTCGCGCTACGCTGCTTATGCGGTCGGGCGCCAGTGGGGCTGGCTATCGATCAACGACATTCGCCGGCTTGAGAACATGCCTCCGGTCAAGGGCGGCGACGTCTACCTGAGTCCTATGAACATGGTCGACGCGTCGAAGCCGCAGCAATTCCCTCCGGGGAAGTCCGAGCCGACGAAAGCGCAGATCGACGAAATTGGGAGGATCCTTTCTTGAAACCGCACCTCAGACTCGCAAGTCTGATTTTCAATCAGCCGCAGCTCGTCACGGACCCGATGATGTCGCTGGCGGTGCAGTGGGCGAATCACGCGCTCAACCTGAACATCGTCAACCTGACCGTGAACAACGCACAGCCGAAGATCATGGAGGACGATGAGTTCGACAGCGGTGTGCAGATGGCCGCGGCATCGGAGCGTCGTCGTGCCCTGGTAGCTGATACCGGTATGGACATCATTCCGGTTTCGGGAATCCTGGTGTCGCGGTCCGCTCACATGAACCCGTGCGAGCCGATGACCAGCTACGAAGGCCTGCGAACTGCCGTGAATCAGGCAGTTGCGGATCCGGCCGTCGAGCACATCGTTCTCGATATCGACAGCAATGGCGGGAGCGCGACCGGCGCATTCGAACTGGCCGACGATATTCGGGCTGCGTCGCTGGTGAAGCCGGTCACGGCGATCGTCAACTTCTCGGCATTCTCGGGCGGGTATCTGATCGCCGCCGCTGCATCGAAGGTCATCGTCAGCCGTACGTCCGGCGTGGGTTCGATCGGCGTCATCGCCAACCATCTCGACGTTTCGAAGCGTGATGAGCAGCAAGGGATCAAGGTGACCTCGGTGTTTGCCGGGAATCACAAGAACGATCTCACCCCGCATGAGCCGCTGAGCGATCAGTCGCTGGCGTTCCTCACCAGCATGGTGCAAAACAGCTACAAGCAGTTCGTCGATGCAATCGCGAGCTTCCGCGGGCTGAGCACGCAAGCGGTGAAGGACACGCAGGCGGGCATTTTCTTCGGTCAGCAAGGCGTCGATGCGGGGCTTGCGGACAGCGTCGAAACGCCACAGGCAGCGATCAACCGGATTGCTGCCGAAGTGCGCGCATCGCGCGCCGAGCGCCAGGGTGGCAATACTCGGCGTAGCGTCTCCGCGCGTGCGGCCGCGATGAACATGCAAACCATGATGTAGCCGGCCAAAAAATCGAATTTTTTACGATCAACATCCGAGCGCGTTCGCGTCTCAGTTGAGCATTGCCACCTTCGGGTGGCATTTTTCTTAGGAGAAGGGTAAGTGAACATCAATGAACTCCGCCGCGAACGCGCAGCCGTCAATCAGCGTGTGCAGGCGCTGGCGCAGATCGAGTTGGGCGGCACCGCATTGTCGGCTGAACAGCAAGCCGAATTCGATCAGCTCAGCTCGAAATTCAACGATCTGACTGCGCAGATCGAGCGCGCGGAAGCGGCCGAGCGCATGGCCGCAGCTGCGGCAGTGCCGGTTGACCCGGCGCCGGCCGCCGTTGCTGCTCCGGCCGCGGCGAGCGTGCCGGCACAGCCGAAGGCGCAGGAAGTGAAGGGCGCGAAGATGGCCCGCATGGTTCGCGCGCTTGCGGCGGCGCGGGGGGATGCGCAGCTCGCGTCGAAAATCGCGATCGAGCGCGGCTTCGGCGAAGAGGTCGCAATGTCGCTGAACACCCTTTCGCCGGGCGCGGGTGGCGTCCTGGTGCCCGAGAACCTGTCGAGCGAGGTCATCGAACTGCTGCGTCCGAAGTCCGTGGTCCGCAAGCTCGGCGCTCGTACGCTGCCGCTCTCGAACGGAAATATCACCATCCCGCGTCTGAAGGGCGGCGCCATCGTCGGCTACATCGGCGCCGACACCGACATCCCGACGACGCAACAACAGTTCGACGATCTGAAGCTGACGGCCAAGAAGATGGCCGCGCTGGTCCCGATCGCGAACGACCTGATCAAGTACGCCGGCGTGAATCCCAACGTCGATCAGATCGTGGTCGGTGACCTCACGGCCGCAATCGGGGCGCGCGAAGACAAGGCATTCATTCGCGACGACGGCACCGCGAACACCCCGAAGGGCCTCCGCTTCTGGGCGCTTCCCGGCAACGTCTTGCCGGCCAGCGACGGTTCGACGCTGCAAAAGATCGAAACGGATCTCGGCAAGGCCATTCTGGCGCTGGAGAACGCCGACGCCAACCTCACGCAGCCGGGCTGGATCATGGCGCCGCGTACGTTCCGATTCCTCGAAGGCCTGCGCGATGGCAACGGCAACAAGGTCTATCCGGAACTCGCCAACGGCATGCTGAAGGGCTATCCGGTCGGCAAGACGACGCAAGTGCCGATCAATCTCGGCGACGGTGCGGACGAGTCGGAAATCTATTTCGCCGACTTTGGCGACGTGTTCATCGGCGAGGAAGAAACACTGGAAATCGACTACAGCAAGGAGGCGACCTACAAGGATGCCGACGGCAACATGATCAGCGCGTTCCAGCGCGATCAGACGCTGATCCGTGTGATCGCGAAGAACGACTTCGGCCCGCGTCACGTCGAGTCGATTGCCGTGCTGGCCGGCGTGACCTGGGGCGCGTAAGCGAATCTGTAACCGAGCGATCCGTCCGTTTGTAGACGGCGTGCATTTCGGAGAGAAACATGAAAGTGGTCAAGTTCCAGCGGCACTACGCGCAGTACACACCCGGTGACGTCGCGGGGTTCGAGGACGAGCATGCAGACCGACTCGTCGAGGCGCAGATCGCGCGCGTGCACGGACAGGAGACGAAGGACGCGAAAGCTCCGCCGAAGGCTGAAACGTCGAAGCCCGGGGCGGCGAAGGGGTAGCGGGTATGGGCGCTGTGCTCCTCGAATATCTGGACGACGCAGAGCCGATTGCTTTTGAGGATGTTGCTGCCCAGTGTCGAATCGATGATGACGACGAGCGCGAGTTCATCGAACACGTGCTGATCCCTGGGGCGCGCCAGGCGGCCGAGAGCAAGTCCGGCGCAGCTATTCGCAACGCGCGCTATGTCGAGAGGCTTGGCGCGTTTCCGCGAGGCGAGATTCCGCTTTCCGTTGGGCAAGTCTTTGCGATGGAGTCAGTCGCGATTCGCTCCGATTCCGCCGTGCCCTTGACCCTAAGCGAGGCCCAATACGAGTTAATTCAATTGGGACGTGAGACGCTTCTCGCGCCAGTCAATGGTCGTTGGCCATCGGCCGGTGCTCCAACGCTTACTTATCGAGCGGGCATTAACCTCGATCGCTTTCCGTCAGTTCGCGCATGGATGCTTCTTGCAGCGGCTTGGGCATATGAGAACCGGGAGCTGTTCTCGTCGGGGCAGTCCGTCATAGCAATGCCGAGTGGGTTTGCGGATGCGCTTCTCGATCCAGTCACCGTTCCGCCGAGGTTCTGATGCGCGCTCCACGAATCGGTGAACTTGATCGGCGAATACAGCTGCGCGAGCGTCGGGACTATCCGTATCGCGATGCGGATGTCGAGTCGGCATATCCCACGCAAAGAAAGCGCTGGGCAAAGATCGAGCCGGTCGGCGCGGCCGTGTACAGCGGAAGCGTACAGATCGACGAAAAAGTCACCCACCGGATTTTCCTGAGATACGTCGACGGCGTCACGAGCGATTACGAGGCGGTGTATCGCGATCAGGTGTTCAGGGTGAGGCGTGTTGGAGATCTGAATGGCGTCCGGCGCTTTACGGTTCTTGAAGTGGAGGAAATCCAGCATGGCAAGTGATGCGGATATTGCGCTGCACATCGAGGGTTTCGAGGGTTTTGATCGGTCTATCGACTTCGATAAGCGCGAAGTTCGAAAAGGGATGCGCAAGGCCGGACGAATCGTCGAGCGTCGCGCAAAAGCGCTGGTTGCTATCCGCAGTCGATCGGTGCCTGGGCAGTATCCCGGGCGCAAGACCGGTCGGCTTCAGCGTTCCATCAAAACAAAGGTGTCGCGCTCGGGGTTCATGGTCAAGGTCATGCCGAAAAAGATTGCCGGCATGCGTGATTTCTATCCCGCATTTCTGTACTACGGCACACGTAGCAAGTCCGGGGGGCGGCGCGACCATCGATCGCGAAGCACGTCGAAATTGCGTATCGAACCGCGCGGCAACTACATGTCGGACGCGAAGGATGACGGTGCACGCGAGGTTCGTGCTTTGCTCGTCGACGTGTATCGCCGCGCGCTCACGATCCGATGAGGTGCCATGAAGCTATCACCGACTATCGCGCACGTGCGCGATTTCTGTCTGTTGTTCGATCGTCGTGTGTCCGGGGGCATCGATTGGAGCGCGTTGGAGGACAGCGCAAAGCTCGAGATGCCCGCTGCGTTTGTTGTTGCGACTGGCGACGATCCGGAGCCGAACGCTCTGCAAAACGGAACCCGGCAGGAAATTGCCGACGAGTTCGACATCGTCGTCGCACTGAGGCAAGGCAACGAGCGAGGGCAGGCGGCAGCTGACGAACTGCATGACGTTCGGGCTGCGCTATTGCGCGCGCTTGTCGGTTGGGTGCCAGACGAGGGATATGAGCCGATCGAATACACGGGGTGTGATCTCGTGTCGACCGATCGTCTTCGCGTTATCTATCGGTTTGGTTTTTCTGCGGTATGGACTCTCGGGAGCGGCGATGACCCCGAGACCTGGCACGAGGACATGCTGAACAAGTTGCCTCGGTTGAAGGGAGTCGACATACACGTCGATGCTATCGATCCCATGGCGGATCCGAATCTAAAAAAGCCCGGTCCGGACGGCCGGATCGAAATCGAGCTCCTCGTTGAGCTGAAGGATGACCGATGAAACAAACCATGCGGGTCAAACCCGTCGAAGGGCGAATCGTACGGGATCCCGTGCGAGGTGACGATCTACCGATCGAAGGCCGTCAAGTGCCGCGAAACGTGTACTGGTGGCGCTGCGTTCAGGCGGGCGACGTCATCGAAACTGACGAACCGAGCGATGAACGAGAGGCGCCCGGATCCGCGGACACCGATGGAGCGGCGAGCGTGCCGAGCGGCACTGGTCAAGCCAAGGTAACCAAAGGGGGGAAAGGATGATCGGCTTCAACAATATTCCTGCGGACCTTGCGGTGCCGCTGTTTTACGCTGAAATCGACAATTCGGCAGCGGCGATAGGCGGCAACACATTGCGTCGCCTGATCATCGGGCAAGCGAGCGACCATGTCGACGTCGCCCCGCCGTTGCTTACGTTGCTGTCGCGTCCGGGCGATGCGGTCACGTTGGCGGGCGAAGGGTCGATGCTCGCCGCAATGAGCGATATCTGGCGTCGCGGTGATCCGGTGGGCGAAGTATGGGGCATCGCGGTCAAGGTTGCGGAGGGTGTCGCGGCAAAGGGCATGATCGACCTGCGTGGAAGGGCTGAAGAGACCGGTTTGCTCTCTCTCTACATCGCGGGCCGCCGCATTCGGGTGACTGTAGCCAGCGGTACGGGCACGACCGATGTGATTCTCCAACTGGTCGCGGCCATCAACGGGACGTCGAACATGCCCGTGTATGCTGCCGTTGTCGGCGGGAAACTGGAATTGACGTGCAAGTGGAAGGGGGAGACGGGTAACGATATCCGTGTCGAGTTCAATCGTGGCGGCCTGGCAGCGAATGAACGGATCCCCGCGGGGTTGACGGCGACCATAACGCCGATGGCCAATGGCGCCGGCTCGCCGGACCTTACCGAAGCTCTCGCGGCGATCGGCGACGCTGAATTCGAGTTCGTGTGTCAGCCGTGGTCCGACCCGTACTCGCTTTCTGCATTCGCCGAATGGATGAACGATGTTTCGGGCAGGTGGGCATGGTCATCCATGTTGTTCGGGCACGTGTATACCGCACGTCGCGGGACGCCAGGGCAGCTGGCAGGAGGCGGTAGGTTCTTCAACGACCAACATCTGACGATCAACGGATTCGAAGTGGATTCACCTCGACCGTCGTGGGAGCAAGCGGCTGCGTTTGCTGCACGGCAATCGGTGTTCATCTCGGCGGACCCGGCTCGTCCGACGCAGACGGGGTTGCTCGTGGGAATCGAGGCTGCCCGCCCGGGAAAGCGTTTCATTCTGAGCGAGCGACAGACGTTGTTGACGAGCGGAATTGCGACGACGAGCTCGGCTGACGGCTCAGTGCGTATCGAGCGAGCGATCACGACGTATCAGCGTAACGCGTACGGGCAGCCCGACGACAGTTATCTCGATTCGGAGACGATGCACACGAGCGCGCACGTGATCCGATACCTTCGGAACAGAATCACGAGCAAGTACGGTCGACACAAGCTCGCAGCCGATGGCACGCGATTCGGTCCCGGGACGGCAATTGTGACGCCACGGATCATCCGAGCCGAGTTGATCGCGGCGTACGATGAACTGGAGCGGGCCGGAATCGTGGAGAACGCCGATCTCTTCGCACGGTACCTTGTCGTGGAGATCAACAGGTCGAATCCGAACCGGGTCGATGTGCTGTTCCCGCCGGACTACATCAACCAGTTGCGAATCTTCGCGCTGCTCAACCAATTCCGGTTGCAGTATCGGGAAGCGGCGGCGGCCTGACGCCATAAACCAATGAACTTAATCCTGCGGCCCGCCATCGTGCGGGCCGCTGTCATTTCAGGAGACCGATATGGGTCAGAAAGTCGCCGGGACCGTCTACGTGAAGGCGGATGGCGAGCAGTTTTCCGTAACGGGCGGTGTTGAGTGTCCGCTGTCGGACGTGAAGCGCGAGAGCGTATTGCCGGGTCTCTATAAAGAAGAGGATCGCGTGCCGTACGTCAAGGTCGATGCGGTATTCGAAAAGAATTTCCCGATCGCGAAGATTGAAGCGGCCGACGACATGGTCGTGACGGCCGAATTCAAGAACGGTCGGGTGTACGTGCTGAGCGGTGCCTACGTCGTGGGCGAGCCGGCCGTGACGGGCGATGACGGTAAGGCATCGCTGGAATTCAACGGCGTGAAGGGGCGTTGGCAATGAAAATTTCATTGAGCAAACCCATCGAGGCGCACGGCGAGACATTGGATGCGCTGGAACTGCGTGAGCCGACACCAGCGGACGTGCGGGCCATCAAGGCTCTGCCGTACGCACTCGATCGGGAGGAAAACGTGCACGTGCGCCCGGACGTCGTCGCACAGTACATCGCGCGCCTCGCGAGTATTCCGCCGTCGTCGGTAGATCAGATCGACCTGGTCGATTTCAACTCGATCTGCTGGACGGTTGCGGGTTTTTTCTTGACTCGGGCGTCTCAGACGCCGACGACCTGATCGGCGGTGTCTACGAGCTCGCCCATTTCTGGCGCGTCGATCCCGAACTGGAAATGACGCGCTCGATCTCAATCATTCTCGAGCATTTCGAACAGGCGAACCGCATTAGTCGTGCTGTTCCGGAGACGTAAGCGTGGCCGATCAATTTCAACTTAAAGCGCTGATTACTGGCGTCGACAAGCTCTCGCCGGCGCTCCAGGGTATTCGCAAGAATATCGCGGGCTTTCGTAAGGGGCTGAAGTCGGACGGGCTCGGTGAGATCGGATTTAAGGACGTGGTGGCGGGTGTCGCTATTGCGGCACCCATCGTCGCGGCGACGAAGGCGGCGATCGACTTCGAGTCGTCGATGGCGGACGTGAAGAAGGTCGTCGACTTCGATACTCCCGCTCAGTTCAAGAAGATGTCCGACGACGTGCTGGGGCTTTCGAAGCGACTACCCATGGCTGCGCGCGACATCGCGAAGATTACCGCGGCCGGTGGCCAGGCGGGCATCGACAAAAGCGAACTCGCGCAATTCTCCGAAGACGCGGTCAAGATGGGAGTCGCGTTCGACCAAACGGCCGAGGAGTCCGGCGACATGATGGCTAAGTGGCGCACGGCGTTCAAGATGGGACAGGACCACGTCGTCGCGTTGGCGGACAAGATCAATTATCTCGGCAACACCGGGCCGGCGAACGCGCGCCAGATTTCGTCGATCGTGACGCGTATCGGCCCGCTGGGCGCCGTGGCCGGCATGGCGAGCGGTCAGATTGCTGCTATGGGGGCGACGCTTGCTGGCGTTGGCGTACAGGAGGAGGTCGCAGCGACCGGCATGCAGAACTTCATGCTGGCGCTGACTGCAGGCGCCAGTGCATCGAAGAAGCAGCAGGGCATCTTCAAGGCTTTGCGGTTGGATGCCAAGGACGTAGCGGTTTCGATGCAGAAGGATGCGCAAGGGACCATCGTGCGCATCCTGACCGCAGTGAGCAAGGTCGACAAGGTCAAGCAAACGGCAGTGCTCGAGGGGCTGTTCGGTCGCGAGTCGATCAAGGCGATTGCCCCGATGCTGACGAACCTCGACCTGCTCAAGAGGAATTTCGAGAGGGTCGGCGATTCGACGCTTTATACGGGCTCGATGCAGCAGGAGTACGACGCGCGCGCGGCGACGACGGCGAACAACCTGCAACTGATGTCGAACCGCTTTATGGCACTTGGCATTACGGTTGGTACGGTCGTGTTGCCGCCTCTGAACGAGTTTCTGGCATCTGTTGGTCCCATCGCCGACGGTGTCTCGTCATTCGCGGCCGCCAATCCGGTTATCGTCAAGGGGCTGCTTGGAGCCGCCGCCGGCCTGATCGCACTGCGCGGCGCAGCCGCGATCGCTACGGCCGCAATGAAGATCTTTACGACGGTTTCCGGCCTCACGCCGCTCGGGCTGGCGGTGCGTGTGCTTGCGTTGGCGGCCGGGTTCCTGATTGCGAACTGGTCGAAAGTCAAACCATTCTTCGAAAAGGTTTGGGTGGGAATCAAGGACGTGTTTTTCAGCTTCCCGCTCGTGCAGGTTATCGCGCAGAACTGGGGGCCGATCACCGAGTTCATGTCGGCGCTATGGGGCGCAACGAAGATCGTGATCGGGGCCGCGTGGGACGGCATCAAGGCGATGTTCCTCAATTTCACGCCGCTGGGTATCGTCGTTAAGAACTGGGAGCCGATCGTCACGTGGTTTTCGCACCTGTGGGACCGTGTGAAACCCTATATCGAGCCGCTGGTGAGCGGTGCGAAGTGGCTCGGCGGAAAGCTCGGTCTCGAAGGCGGTAGTGCTTCGACGGGCGACGTGTTGGGCTCCGGCGCGGCGAGCTTGCGAAACTGGACGTCGGCGCAACGGACCGGGGTGTCGACGGGCACGGCGCGTCTAGCGAGCGGCGTGCTGGCGCAGCGGGGCGCGACGAATGCACGGCTTCAGGGCGACTTGAAAATCCGATTCGATGGCGCGCCTCCGGGGATGCGCGTTGAGCAGGTGCAGACGAATCAACCGGGCTTGTCCGTGACGCCGAGTGTTGGCTATCGGTCGCTCTCGGGCGTGCCGCAATGAGGTCATCATGAGTTGGCGAGAGAAATTGCGGCCGGCATCGTTCCGCGGTGTTCCGTTCAAGGTTTTCGACGACCAGACGCCGGTCGGGCGCCGCGTCGTTGTGCACGAATATCCGCGGCGGGACAGCAGTTACCCGGAGGACAACGGCAAGAAAACCCGGGAATACACGATGACGGCGTTCGTCATCGGCTCCGACTGCTTCGATCAGCGCGACAAGTTGCTAGATGCGCTCGAGCAGGAGGGACCGGGCGAGCTGATCCATCCGTGGCTCGGCACGCTGCGCGTGCAGCCCGGCGAGTGCGACATGACGCACGTGAAGGCGGACGGCGGAATGGTTCGCTTCACGCTGGTGTTTCACGACGCGCCGGATCTGAAGTATCCGACTGGCGCGGCAAACACAGGTAAGCAGGCACTCGGCAGCGCCGACGGGCTGCTCGATACGGCGCTGAGCCGCTATCGCGATGCGGTTGCGTTGGTCGATCTGTCCCAGGTCACGGTCGATAGTCTCATGCAGCAGGGCGGATTGATTTTCGACGTGCTCTATCGATATGCGTCGCCGTTCACGATGTTGTTCGGAAGTGTGCGGAGTTTCGTCGAAACGCTCGTCGAGATGCCGGGCTCAATCGCGGATCGATTCCGTTCCGCATCGGACCCGGCATTTGTCGCACGTGGAGCTCCCGCGGGCTATGCGGATTCGATTTCAGGGGCGCTCGGCAAGGTCGGCGCGATCTCGACGCTCGACGAGATTCCGCCGCCGCGCGGTCGCGAGGCTAGCAAGTTGTTCGCTGCGACGGTCGACCTCGTTCAGGACGTGTTGCTGGTTGACGTCGTGCGTGACGCCGGCGCATTACCGACATACTCGCCGGCCACGTTGCCGGCCGGCGCGCCGGCGCTGGATGTGCAGATTGCAAATCCAGTGCCCGCTGTCGATGTGCCCGTCGCGGATGATCTGCGCGACCTTGCAGATGTTGTTTCCGAATCCATGTGGCAGCAGGGAATGGCTGCGCCCCGCGAACATTTCCAAGCACTGACAAACAGCCGCGTGAAAGTTGCGCTGCATTTGACGAAGGTGGCGCGCGAAGGCGTTGGGCTGGTGACGCTGACGCCGCCTGAGGCGGTGCCGGCGCTCGTGCTCGCGTATCGCAGATACGGCGATGCGGCCCGCGGCGATGAGATTGTGATGCGTAACCGGATTGCGCACCCCGGCTTCCTGCCGACCGTGCCGCTAAAGATTCTTTCTCGATAGATGGCTGACAACTCCAATACCGTCACGTTGACCGTCAACGGTCTTGATTTCGCCGGATGGACCGACGTGCGGATCTCGGCGGGCATCGAACGGCAAGCACGTGATTTCGAGCTCGCGATCACATGGAAGTGGCCGGGCAGCGGGGATGTACCGCGGCAGGTCAAGCAGGGCGACCGATGCGAGGTGCGTATCGGGTCCGATCTGGTGCTGACCGGATACGTGTTCTCTACGCCGATCCGGTACGACGCCGCATCGCTCAAGTGTGGCATAGCGGGCCGGTCGCTCACGGCCGATCTGGTCGACTGCGGTGCGGACAACAAGCCGTCGCAGTGGCGAGGTCAGCGCGTAGGCCGGATCGTCGAGGCGCTGGCGGCGCCCTACGGTGTGAAGGTCGGCGACGAATCAGGGGACGCAGGGACGTTGGCAGATCACACGATCGAGCCCGGCGAAACGGTCTTCGATTCGATCGATCGGCTGTTGCGGTTGTCGCGGTTGCTGTCGACCGACGACGAGCACGGGCGCCTGGTCATTGCCGAGCCGGGGAGCGCCGGCAAAACGTCCGACAAGCTCGAGCTCGGCGTCAACATCAAAGGCGGTGATGCGCCGCTCGATTTTTCGCAAGTGTTCTCCGAGTACGTGTGCAAGGGGCAGCGCAGCGGGACCGACGAGGCGTTCGGCATCGCGGTCAGCGAGATCGAGGCGCGTGTGGCAGATCCGCGTATCGCGCGGCATCGCACGATGGTGATGCGCGAATCCGGGCAGATGACGGCCGATCTCGCGCGTCAACGCGTCGAGTGGGAGAGCGAGAACCGGATCAGTAAGGCGCTGATGACGACCTACAAGGTTCAGGGTTGGCGGCAGTCGAATGGCCAAATCTGGCGACACAACCAGATCGTCCGTGTCATCGATTCGATCATCGGCTTTGATCGCGACATGCTGATCGTGGAAATTGAATATTCGCAAAGCAATGCCGAAGGGATGCTCACGAAGCTGGCGGTCGCTCCGCCGGACGGATTTGCGGCCGAACCGTTGACGAAGCGAAAGAAGGTCAAGGGCAAGAAGAAAGGCAAGGACAACTTTGAATTTCTGTTGCCGGCCGATTGGGAGAAGCAATGAACAAACTGGGTACGTGGCTAGTTCGCGGGGTCGTGTCGCTCGCGAATTCGGCCTCGAAGATGCAGACGTTGCAGACGCGATTGATGGCGGGCGGGGTGAAGGATGGGGTCGAGCATTTCGAGCCGTACGGGTTCACGTCGCATCCGATTGACGGCGCCGAGGCGATTGTTGGCTTTCTCGGCGGCGACTCGTCGCACGGCGTTGCATTGGTCGTGGCCGATCGCCGATATCGTCCGCTGAATCTGAACCCCGGGGAGGTCGCAATTTTCACGAACGAAGGTGACAGCCTGATTCTGCGCAACGGCCGTATCGCCGAGCTGACAACGGGCACGTTCCGGGTCAACGCCTCCGAAAAAATCGAATTCAATTCGCCGGTCGTGGAGGCGTCGGAACAGGTTGTCGCAAAGGGACGTCTGACCGCCCAATCTGGCATGGCCGTGCGCGCGGGCGAGGGCGGTGACGAGGCGGCGACGTTCGATGCACCCATTCGCACGCCGGATGTCATCGTCGACGGTAAGAGCACCGCGCGGCACCGTCACGTGGAGACCGGTGGCATTACGGAAGAAATGCAATGAGCGACGCACGAGAATCGATGTTGCGGCGCGCGGTCGAGATCAGCCTGTTTACGTGGCGACGTGCGGAGCCCGGCGATCCGCTCGACGACGACGAGCGAATGGGATGGTGGGGCGATAGCTTCCCGGATGTTGCGGGCGACCGAATTGGCTCGCGCTTATGGCTGTTGCGCCGACAGGTGTTGACGGCGGAAGTGCTGCGCCGTGCCGAGGAATACTGCCGCGAAGCGCTGCAATGGATGGTCGACGACGAAATTGTGACAGCAATCAGCGTCAGTGTGAGACGAGCGGTTGGTGTGGGGCGTGCTGCAACCGACCGAGCGATCGGGGAGATTGTCCTGTCGGACGACCACGACGGGCCGCTCACCATCAACTACGACGACATGTGGAGAATCTTCGATGACCTTTCCGTTGCCGACGCTGCCTGAGTTGATTGAGCGGGTAGGCGGCGATCTAACATCCGCCGCGGACGGAGTACTGCGGCGTTCGGACCAGCGCGCGCTCGTGCGGGTCCATTCGGGCGCCAGCCACGAAATGCACGGGTTTCTCGGATGGGCGGCTCGGCAAATTCTGCCGGACGAGTGCGACGAGGAAATGCTGTTGCGCCACGCTCGGCTGCGGCTCGCAGTGCCACGCAAAGATGCCGCGGCCGCGTCCGGCTTCGTATCCGCCAGCGGAGCAGAGGGGAAAACCATCGACGCGGGCGCTCTGCTGCAGGCTGATGACCAGCGACGCTACGTGGTTGTCGAGGCTGCGCCTATTCGAGCCGGAGTCGCGAAGGTTCAGGTGCGAGCAGCCGATGCGGGGGTGGCGGGCAACATTGGCGCCGGCGTGCGGTTGCGATTTATTTCGCCAGTCGTTGGCGTATCGGACACGGTCGTGGTGCTGGATCCCGGAATTTCGGGCGGCACCGATCAGGAGGCGGTCGAGCGATTGCGACAACGGGTCATTCGATCCTATCGCCTCGTGCCTGACGGTGGGAACGGAGACGATTACGTGACATGGGCGCTCGAAGTACCTGGCGTTACGCGCGCGTGGTGCCGGCCGCACTACATGGGAATCGGTACGGTCGGCGTCTTTTTTATGCGCGATGACGATCTCAATCCCGTTCCGGACGAGCATGCGTGTGCGATGGTTAAGGCGTATATCGAGCGGCAACGGCCGGTGACTGCGGAGTTGTACGTGCTTGCGCCAAAGCCGCGGCACATCGATTTCGCTATTCGACTCGTGCCGAATGACGATGCAACTCGGCGAGCCGTCGTGGAGAGTTTGTCGGACCTGTTGGAGCGCGAGGGAGTGCTCGGGGAGACGGTTCTTGAATCGCATCTGCGGCAGGCGATCAGCGGAGCGCGCGGCGAGTATGACAACAAGCTGTTTCTTCCTGCCGACGACGTCGTTCTGGAGCCGAACGAAATTCCTCTGATGGGAGCGGTGAAATGGAGGTGAGGGATGACGCCGACTACGTGAGCATGCTACGCGCCCTCCTGCCACCAGGGCCGGCGTGGAGTAACGAATTCGCACCCCAGGTACATCGCGTACTCGCGGGATTGGCCGCGGAATTTCGGCGTATCGATGCGCGCGCACGAGCCCTTCTCGACGAGATGGATGCCGCGACCGTATCGGAGTTGGTGCCCGATTGGGAGCGGGTGTGTGGCTTGCCAGATGAATGCCTCGGTCTCGTGCAGTCGGTCGACGAACGGCAACGCGAAGTACGCCGGCGACTGCTGGGCGCTGGCGGCCAGCGTATCGCTTTTTTTGAATCGATCGCACGCGAGAATGGTTATCCGGACGCTCGAGTTGAAGAGCATCGAGCGCCGCGATTTGGGCGGTCGCGGTTCGGTGTTGCCCGCTTCGGGTCGTGGGCGCAGCAGTTCATCTGGACGATGCATATGGGGAGAGGGCGCGCCGGGAGTCGTCGCTGGGGGATAGCAGTGTGGGGCGAACGATTTGGTCGCAACCACAACATCGGCATCGAGTGTTATATCCGACGGCACGCTCCCGCGCATACGTTGGTGATTTTCGAATACGAGGGATAGCGGATGGATTATCCGAAAAGTGTTCCGGGCGTCGGGTTGGTGGATGGGAAGTTTGTTGACGAGGATCCGATTGGCGGCCGTGCCGGATCGTTGATTCCTGCCGCATGGGGAAATTCGATTACAGACGAGATGCTCACCGTGCTGCGTGCTGCCAACATCGATCCTGATGAGGCGTCGACCGAGCAGCTGCTCGCGGCTATCAGGATCGTTGCGTCGAAGGGTTCAACGCGTCCGCCGGGTGACGATTCGGAATACTGGGCGACGACCGAATTCGTTGCCGATGCCATTCGGTCCATGATGCCAGACCGAGTCGGTGAGATCTCGTTCGAGATGCGCATTCTGCCTCGTGTCGGGTGGTTAAGAGTGAACGGGGCTGTGCTTAAACGAGACGCTTATCCTGAGTTATGGGCCTACGCGCAAGCCTCCGGTGCGCTCGTGTCCGAGCGCGATTGGTCGAACGGATGGTTTGGATGTTTTTCTTCGGGTGATGAGGCCACAACATTTCGCATCCCGGATTTACGAGGCGATTTCCTTCGTATCTGGGACGACGGCCGTGGTGTAGACCGCGGCCGCCGGTTAGGGGCGTGGCAGGACAGTACGAATCGTTGGCACGAGCATACGGGTACGGCGTCTGAAGCTGGTGATCATATTCACACGGGCTGGACCGATGTGCGCGGCCATCATTGGCATGATCTTTATGACCCCGGGCACAAACATCGCAACGGGTTTGGATCAGTAGGCGTATTCGGCACCTCGCCCGGCGAGGGCTATGGTCCACACAATGGCCGCCGCAACGAAGTCGATAGCGATGTTTCTTACAGCGGGATCTCGCTCGGTGCAGCGGGCGATCATGACCACATTGTCGGAATAGGAGCAGCGGGGCGGCACGGGCATTTGATTTCGATCGCGGGTGAAGGAGCGAGTGAGGCGAGGCCTCGCAACATCGCCGTCGCTGCGTATATCCGGGCTTATCGCATCGATGTGAAACGAGGGAAATGAAATTGCGGATCTACCACTACGACTTTCATACCGGTGCCTATATCGGTCAAGGCGAAGCTGACCCGGACCCAATGAACGAGGGCGGCTGGCTGATTCCGGCATTTGCGACGCCGGAGCAGCCGGCGCCGTCGTCCGCGCGTGAATGGCCTTTTCGCTGCGACGAACAGTGGGTGAATAAACCCGACTTTCGAGGCGTTGCGTTGTACCGCACCGCGGACGGAACGGAGGCGTCTATCGATGTTCCAGGCGTCTCGCCGCAAGAAGTCGGGCTTACCGAGAAAACGCGTCCGGGCGCCGAGTACATCTGGCGTGACGGTGCGTGGCAACTCGATGAGGCTGCTGTCGCGAAGCTCGCCAAAGAAGCCGCCATGGCGGAATTTGAGGCGAAGCTCGCGAATGCGCGCGAAGCGACGCTCGGACTATCCGATGCAATGGCCGCCGGGTTGCTCGACGATGTGCAGAGCGCAACGTTTCGTGTTTGGGCAGCGTATCAGCAGGCGCTGGTGCGTGAACTGCGGAACCCGCGCTTTCCGGATGTTGCTTGGCCACCGGAGCCTACCGAACGCGACATCGCTTTGGCGGCGGAAGAAATGCGAAAGAAGCGGGCGGCCGAAGAGGCAGAGCGGAAGCGTCGCGAAGATTCGATGAATGTCCTCGATGTGGGAGAGAACACGACTTAGTTCGTTTTTTGCGATTTGTCGAGCCGCCTTCGGGCGGCCTTTTTGTTTACGGCCGCTTCTCGCGGCCATTCGTTTTTGGGCTTCGCGTCATACCTGATCGATGCCCGCGGGGATCAACGTGAAGAATTTCAGATTCAGTCGGCGCAGCGAAAGGAACCTTGTCGGCGTAAAGCCGGACTTGATCAGGCTCGCGCGCCGTGCGCTCGAATTGTCGGAGGTTGACTTCGGGGTGACCGAGGGGCTGCGCACGAAAGAGCGGCAGCGGCAACTTGTGGCGGAAGGAAAGAGCCGCACGGCCAACAGCCGCCACCTGACTGGAGATGCGATCGACGTGGTGGCGTATCTCGGCGCTGCAGTTACGTGGGAGTGGAAGTACTACGAGCAAATCGCTGTTGCTTTCAAGCGCGCGTCGGCCGAACTCGGGATTCCGGTGGAGTGGGGCGGCGACTGGAAATCGCTGAAGGATGGGCCGCATTTCCAATTGCCCTGGTAAGGAGGAGGTGTGTTGAACCATGTGTCGCTCTTTAGTGGAGCGCTGTCGGTGTTCGCCGCGGGCGCGTGCGGATCCTTACTCCGCGTGATCATTGCGCCGCCCGATCGACGATCGCTAATCATGGCGCACGTCGTTGCCGGCGCAGCAATGGCTGTGTTCGTTGCACCCGCGATCGTGTCGTACTGGTTCCGTGCCTACGGGATCGAGATGCAGCGCGGTATTGCCTTCGGCGTTGGGGTGGCGGGGCCGCTCCTCGCCGAGGTGGTCATTCGTCTTATTCAACGGCGAGGCGACAAGGTCGCCGATCGCTTGATCGATCGTGTCGCTGGTCCGGAGGATCAAAAATGAACGCTCTCGAATTTGTCTACTTTGTGCTGCACGTGGTGCTGTGCGTTGCTGTCGGATGGCTGCTTTGCCTGCGGGGTCAACCGCGCGTTTGGCGCGTCGTGCTCGGCATGATTCAGTTTGGCGCGCTATGGAACCTTACGGGGCTGATCTGGTTGGGGTATTCGACCGTTTGGCCCGGCGAGCCGATCATCACGGGCGGCTTCTGCCTGGTCGCAGTAGGAATGATCTTCTTCAAGCAGAAACTCGTCACGCGGAGGGCATTTTGAACTGGATCGATCCGCGATTTTGGTTTGCCGTCGTCGCGTCGATCGCAGTCGGTGCAATGACGGGTTACTTCAAGGGCTATCGCGACGCCGATCAGTCTCACACAGTCGAAACGCAGGCGCGACGAATTCGTGAACTCGTCGTCGAGCGTGATGAGAGTAACCGGGTCGCGCGCGAACAACAAAGGAACGCCGAAGATGCTTCAAAAAAACGTGACCTGGCGCGCGCTGATGCTGCCGCCGCTGCTGCTGCTGCTGACGGCCTGCGCAAGCAGGTCATCAAGCTTGTCACCCGAACGCGCGATTCCGCCGTTGCGGCCGGAGGCGCGACAGCCTGCGACGCCCTCGATTTGCTTGCCGACGTGTTCGGACGGGCTGACGAAGCTGCGGGAAAACTGGCGCGAATCGCTGACGAGCGTAAGCGGCTCGGCCCGACCGTTTCCCCCATTCGCGCGCGCGTGGGGCATGATGGTGATGGCGTGGAGTAGTCCGT
>NZ_CABVPP010000077.1 GCF_902499075.1 Burkholderia pseudomultivorans
GCCGCGCGGCCACGGCGGCTGCCGGCCGGCTGCGGCGCCCGCGCCCCGGCCGGTCCGGTAGACGGCCCGCCCGCCATGACACTTTCGTTTTATCGCCCGACATCCATGCCAGCCCGCTCCCTGACACTCGACCATCTCGTGATCGCCGCGCGCACGCTCGACGAAGGCGTGCGCCACGTCGCCGACGCGCTCGGCATCGAACCGGCCGGCGGCGGCCGCCACCCGCTGATGCGGACCCATAACGCGTTGTTCGGCGCGTGGGGCGGCCTGTACCTCGAAGTGATCGCGATCGATCCCGATGCGCGCGACACCGATGACGACACCCCGCCGCGTGCACGCCTGTTCGCGCTCGACGATCCGGCGATGCACGCGCGGCTCGCGCAGGGCCCGTTCCTCGCGCACTGGGTCGCGCGCGTCGAGCGCCCGCGCCAGCTCGCGCTCTGGCAAAGCCAGTATCCGGCCCGCCTGCCGCGCGTCGTCGCGATGCGGCGCGGCGACCTGAGCTGGGGCCTGACGGTGCCGGACGACGGCGCGTTCCCCGCTTGGCAGGGTGCGGGCGACGGCCTGCTGCCGTCGCTGATCCAGTGGGACAGCGCACGCCACCCGGCCGAAT
The DNA here is from genome assembly GCF_902499075.1 of Burkholderia pseudomultivorans. GTDB lineage: Bacteria > Pseudomonadota > Gammaproteobacteria > Burkholderiales > Burkholderiaceae > Burkholderia > Burkholderia pseudomultivorans. The sequence continues at coordinate 614 of NZ_CABVPP010000077.1, forward strand.
CGCTGCCGCACGACGGCGTCGCACTGAAGGCGCTCAAGGGCCGCCATCCGCGCGTCGACGCGATTCGCGAGCAGCTCGACTGGCTCGGCGCCGCGCACCTGCTCGACCTCGAGGCCGGCGACGGCCCGCCCGCGCTGGTCGCGGAATTCGATACGCCGCAAGGTCCGCGCACGCTGCGCTGAACGCCCCCGATTCCCCCACCCGACGATACGGAGACACCCACGACATGAATTCGCGCGAAACCCGGGGCATGCTACTCGGCCTGATCGGCGTGATGATCTTCAGCCTGACGCTGCCGATGACGCGGATCGTCGTGTCCGAACTCAATCCGCTGCTCAACGGGCTCGGCCGCGCGCTCGCCGCCTCGGTGCCGGCCGGCCTGCTGCTGTGGTGGCGCCGCGAAGCGCTGCCGACCCGCGCGCAGCTGAAGAGCCTCGCGGTCGTGTCGGCCGGCGTGATCGTCGCGTATCCGGTGTTCTCCGCGTGGGCGATGAAGACCGTGCCCGCCTCGCACGGCGCGGTCGTCAACGGGCTGCAGCCGCTGTTCGTCGCGTTGTACGCGGCATGGCTGTCGCACGAGCGGCCGTCGAAGGCGTTCTGGATCAGCGCGGTGACCGGCAGCGCGCTCGTGATCGCGTTCGCGCTGCGCGACGGCGGCGGCACGGTGCAGGCTGGCGACGCGCTGATGCTCGTCGCGGTCGGCATCGGCGCGCTCGGCTATGCGGAAGGCGCACGCCTCGCGCGCCAGATCGGCGGCTGGCAGGTGATCTGCTGGGCGCTCGTGGTATCGGCGCCGGTCCTCGTGCTGCCGGTCGGCTGGCTCGCGTGGCTGCAGCACGCCGCGCACCCGGGCCCGCTCGCGCTGCGCACGTGGCTCGCGTTCGGCTACGTGACCCTCTTTTCGCAGTTCATCGGCTTCTTCGCGTGGTACGCGGGCCTCGCGATGGGCGGCACCGCGCGCGTCGGCCAGGTGCAGCTGCTGCAGATCTTCTTCACGATTGCCTTTTCCGCGCTGTTGTTCGGCGAAACGGTGACGCCGTCGACGTGGCTGTTCGCGGCCGCGGTGATCGCGACGGTGATGCTCGGGCGGCGCTCGGCGGTGGCCACGGCCCCGCGTCCCGCTCGCGCCGGCTGAACAGGTGCGCCATAATGGCTGTTTTGCCTGATCGGTTCTGCCCACCCAGCCGCGAAGGCCCGATCGCGTTCCGGCGCGCCCACCCGGCCGCCGCGAAGCGGTCTGCCCGACCGACCTTTCTTGACTGACCACGATACCCGAACGAGGAGACTATGAATCCGAGCGACCTGCACCCGCCGCACTGGCAGCTTTCCGAACGCGCCCGCAAGCTGACGAGCTCGGCGATCCGCGAGATCCTGAAGGTCACGGAGCGCCCCGAAGTCATCTCGTTCGCCGGCGGCCTGCCCGCCCCCGCGACGTTCCCGGCCGAGCGCATGCGCGCGGCGGCCGACCGCGTGCTGCGCGACGCGCCGGCCGCGGCGCTGCAATACAGCGCGACCGAAGGCTACCTGCCGCTGCGCGAGTGGATCGCCGAGCGCTACAGCGTGCGCGTGTCGCAGGTGCTGATCACGACCGGCTCGCAGCAGGCGCTCGACCTGCTCGGCAAGGCGCTCGTCGATCCGGGCAGCCCGATCCTCGTCGAAACCCCGACCTACCTCGGCGCGCTGCAGTCGTTCTCGCTGTACGAGCCGCGCTACGTGCAGGTGCCGACCGACGAGCAGGGCCTGCTGCCCGAAGGCCTCACGCCCGAACTGACGCAGGGCGCGCGCCTGCTGTACGCGCAGCCGAACTTCCAGAACCCGACCGGCCGCCGCCTGCCGGTCGAGCGCCGCCGCGCGCTCGCCGCGTTCGCGCAGACGAGCCCGTTCCCGGTGCTCGAAGACGACCCGTACGGCGCGCTCAACTACCAGGGCGAGCCGCTGCCGACGATGCTGTCGATGGCGCCCGACCACGTCGTGCACCTCGGCACGTTCTCGAAGGTGCTCGCGCCGGGCCTGCGGATCGGCTACATCATCGCGCCCGAGGAACTCCACTTCAAGCTGGTGCAGGCGAAGCAGGCCACCGACCTGCACACGCCGACGCTGACGCAGCGCATCGCGCACGAAGTGATCAAGGACGGCTTCCTCGACGAGCACATCCCGACGATCCGCCAGCTGTACGGCGCGCAATGCGAGGCGATGCTCGGCTCGCTCGCGCGTCACATGCCGGAGGGCGTCACGTGGAACCGCCCGGAAGGCGGGATGTTCATCTGGGTGAACCTGCCCGCGCAGATCGACAGCATGAAGCTGCTCGCCGAAGCCGTCGACAACCACGTCGCCTTCGTGCCGGGCGCGCCGTTCTTCGCGAACGACGCGCAGCAGAACACGCTGCGCCTGTCGTTCGTGACGGTGCCGCCGGAGAAGATCGAGGAAGGCGTCGCGCGCCTCGGCAAGCTGATCCGCGAGCGTCTCTGATCCCCTTTTTTCCTGTCACGACTCTCTACGAGGAATCGAACACATGGCTAACGTCTACGACAAACTGAAATCGCTCGGCATCGAGCTGCCGACCGCCGGCGCACCGGCCGCCGCCTACGTGATGAGCGCGCAAAGCGGCAATACGGTCTACCTGTCGGGCCATATCGCGAAGAAGGACGGCAAGGTCTGGGCCGGCAAGCTCGGCGCCGACCTGACGACCGAAGACGGCAAGGCCGCCGCACGCGCGATCGCGATCGACCTGCTCGCGACGCTGCACGCGCACACCGGCGACCTGAACAAGGTCACGCGCATCGTCAAGCTGATGAGCCTCGTCAACTCGACGCTCGACTTCACCGAGCAGCACCTCGTGACGAACGGCGCGTCGGAACTGATCGCCGACGTGTTCGGCGACGCGGGCAAGCATGCCCGCTCGGCGTTCGGCGTCGCGCAGATTCCGCTCGGCGCGTGCGTCGAGATCGAACTGATCGCCGAAGTCGCGTAACGGACGCGTCGCGATGACGAGCCGCCTCGTGCGCTTCAAGCAGGTCGACGTGTTCACGTCGGTGCCGTTCAAGGGCAATCCGCTCGCCGTGGTGTTCGACGCCGATTCGCTCGGCGACGACGCGATGCTCGCGATCGCCCGCTGGACGAACCTGTCGGAAACGACGTTCGTCTGCACGCCGACCGATCCGGAAGCCGACTATCGCGTGCGGATCTTCACGCCGGGCGGCGAACTGCCGTTCGCCGGCCATCCGACGCTCGGCACCGCGCACGCGTTCCTCGAGAGCGGCGCGCGGCCGCGCACGCCGGGGCAACTGATCCAGCAGTGCGGAGTCGGCCGGGTCGCATTGCGCGAGCAGGCCGACGGCTGGGCGTTCGCCGCGCCGCCGGCACGCGTCACGCCGGTCGAGCGGTCGGACTACCCGGCGCTGGCCGCCGCGCTGCGCAGCGACGCGGTCGACTTCGACGCCGAACCGTGCGCGGTCGACAACGGCGCGCCCTGGCTCGTCGTGCGGCTGACGTCGGCTGACGCGTGCATCGGGCTCACGCCCGATCCGGCCGCGCTGGCGACGATCGTGCACCGCTACGGCGCGCACGGCCTCGCCGCCTATGGTCCGCACCCCGACGGCGGCCCCGCCACGTTCGAAATCCGCTGCCTGATGACGGGCGACGCGTTCGGCCCCACCGGCGAGGATCCGGTCACCGGCAGCGCGAACGCGGCGCTGGCCGGGCTGCTGACGCGTCAGCAGCGCCGTCCCGGCACGTCGTACACGGCCCGCCAGGGCACGGCGATCAGCCGCGACGGCCGCATCTTCGTCCGCTACGACGACGACGGCACGACCTGGATCGGCGGCCACGCCGTGACGGTCGTCGACGGCACGTTCCAGGCGCCCGCCTGAGGTTTCGCGCTGCGCAGGGGCGCCGGGTCGACCGGCGCCCCCTCCACTCCTGCCGATAGCGGGCCATCGGGAGTCCATGCGAATGGCGCATGTAAACAGACCCTAGCTATCGCAAAAACCTTCCAACCAGTAATATCGGGCCTAATCCGTTGCTTCGGAAGTCTGTCCATGGTTGCGCGTCCTGCGTACGAACGGACGCCGGAGCAACTCCAACCCTAGCCGGCCATCCAGAAGGATGGCGCATGCGAGCAGGACGCCGCCCTTTTCGATGAGCTCCGCCCGGTCCTCCCATTCGTCGCCGCCCCGACCGCTGCGCACGCCGCGCAAGTCGCGCCGGCGCGCGCTGTTCGCGATCCCGCTGCTCGGGATGCTCGCGCTGGCGCTGCTGTGGGCCGTGATCATCGCGCGGCTGTCGGTCGAGAAGGACAGCGCGTACAAGGAAGCCGCCGCGTCCGCCGCGATCCTGTCGTCCGCGCTCGAACAGCACACGGTCAAGGCGATCCACCAGGTCGACCAGATCACGCGCTTCGTCAAGTTCGAGTTCGAGAAGTCGCCCGCGCACTTCAACCTCGCGAGCGCGGTCGAGAAAGGGGTCGTGCCGAGCGACACGCTGATCCAGGTCTCGCTCGTCAACGCGAAGGGGATCCTGTTCGCGAATACCGCCGAGACTCATCCGCAGCCGATCAACCTGTCCGACCGCGAGCACTTCAAGGTCCATCTCGCGCACAACGACGACCGCCTCTACATCAGCAAGCCCGTGCTCGGCCGCGTGTCGAGCCACTGGACGCTGCAGATGACGCGGCGCCTGAACAATCCGGACGGCAGTTTCGCCGGCATCGTCGTCGTGTCGGAAGACCCGAGCTACTTCACGAACGACTTCTACAACAACGCGGCGATCGGCAAGGAAGGCGTGATCGCGGTGGTGTCGGACACGGGCACCGTGCTCGCGCGGCGCACGGGTTCGGTCAGCAACGCGCCGGGCGCGTTCTCCGCGTCGGGGGTATACCCGATCGCCGAGCGCGTGACCGGCACGATCGTCGATCCGATCGACGGCGTGACGCGCATCGTGTCGTACCGCCACCTGGACGGCTACCCGCTCGCGGTGATGGTCGGGCTGTCTCAGACCGAGGAATTCGCGGACTACTATCACACGCGCAACGTCTACCTGCTGATGACGAGCTTCATCACGCTCGCGATGCTCGCGTTCTTCGGCGTCGCGACGGGCCTGATCGGCAAGCTGCTCGGCCGAGAGCGCGAGATGACCCAGCTCGCCGAATACGACCTGCTCACCGGCCTCGCGAACCGCTACGCGACGCTGCGCGGGCTGCGCAACGACGTGTCGGCACCGGCCAGCCTGTCGCGGCTGGGGCTGCTGTTCATCGACCTCGACAACTTCAAGACCGTCAACGACACGCTCGGCCACAACGCCGGCGACATCGTGCTGCAGATGACCGCGTCGCGCCTGTCGGACGCGGTCGGCGACGAAGGCACGCTCGCGCGCATCGGCGGCGACGAGTTCGTCGTCGTGATGAAGGGCGACGACGTCGAGCGGCGTGCGGTGCGGCTCGCCGAGGCGATCATCCGGATGTTCGGCGAGCCGTTCGACGTGCGCGGCAGCTCGTTCGTGCTGCATGCGAGCATCGGCATCGCGCTGCACACCGTCGCGAACGAAAGCGAGATCGACCTGCTGAAGAAGGCCGACCTCGCGATGTACAGCGCGAAGGACGCCGGCAAGAACTGCTATCAGTTCTACGCGCCGCACCTGTCGCACCGCGCCGATCACCTGATGCGCTGGGAACAGCAGCTGCGCGTCGCGCTCGCCGAGGGGCAGCTGTTCCTCGCGTACCAGCCGAAGATCGACCTCGCGCACCGCACGATCACCGGCTTCGAGGCGCTCGCGCGCTGGGACCACCCCGAGCACGGGATCATCTCCGCGAACGAATTCATTTCGATCGCCGAATCGACGGGCCTGATCGTGCCGATCGGCGATTTCGTGATCCGCACCGCGTGCCGGCAAATCGCGCGCTGGCACGAAGAAGGCCACGACACGCTGACGCTGGCCGTCAATATCTCGCCCGTGCAGTTCTGGCGCGGCGACCTGATCGAGACGATCTCGCGCACGCTGCAGGAAACCGGCATCGAGGCCAGCCATCTCGAACTCGAGATCACCGAGACCGCGATGATGGAATATCCGGAGCTCGTGTCCGAGAAGATCGTCGCGCTGAAAAAGCTCGGCATCCGCATCGCGCTCGACGATTTCGGCACCGGCTATTCGTCGCTGTCGTACCTGCACCGCTTCTCCGTCGACACGCTGAAGGTCGACCGCTCGTTCGTGCAGGCGATCCCGAACGATCGCAGCGTGTGCGTGATGGTCGCGTCGATCGTGCATCTCGCGCGCTCGCTCGGCCTGACGGTCGTCGTCGAAGGCACCGAGACCGAGGAGCAGATCGCATGGCTGTCCGCGCTCGGCGAGATCGAGGCGCAAGGCTTCCTGTTCTCGCGCCCGGTGCCGGCCGATGCGATTCCCGCACTGATCGCGCGCTACGGCGTGCGCGGCGATCGCCCGCAGATCGTGCCGCACCGCGCGACCGGCAACGCGAACGCCTGAGCGCGCTCGCGCGGCGTGCAGCGCGCGCCGCCGCCCCGATTGTTTCGTCTTCCGATCTTGTTGTTTAGTTTATTTACTAGCGTTTTCGCGCATGGCAGTGTCATGGTGCGCGGCGGACAATCGGGAGGGCGATCGTGTCGGCGGGCCGCCGGCATTTTTTGACGCGCGAGAGATCCGGCCTCCCGGCCACCACACAATCATGGCGACCACCATCGAAGTCGAAACGACCGAGCATGTCGGACAGGCGTCCCTGTGGGCGCTGTTCAAGGTCGTCGCCGGCATTTCCGCGATCTCGTGGGGCGGGCTGTCGATGATGGCGCAACTGGAACGCCATTACGTCGAGCGGCTGCAGCGCATCGAACCGCATGTGTTCGGCGATCTCGTCGCGCTGGCCTGGCTCGTGCCGGGCCCGGTCGGCTGTAATGTCGCGGTGCAGGTCGGGCAGACGCTGCACGGCCGCGTCGGCGCCTGGGTGGCCGGCATCGCGAGCGTGCTGCCGTTCTTCGTGCTGATGACGCTGTTCGCCACCTTCTATCGCACGCCGCTCGTGCGTGCGCTCGCGGCGCCGATGCTGCTCAATCACTTCGGCATGGTGCTCGCCGCGCTGATCGGCGTCACGTGGGTCAGGCAGCTGCGCACGCTGGCGCGCACGCGGCTCGAGCAGGCGATCGCCGCGCTGTCGACGATTCTGCTTGCTTTCGCGCATAGTCCGGCCGCTTTCGTCGGGATTCTGTTCGCTGCGTTTGCAGCGGGCTGGCTGACCGGGCCGCGGCAGCGCGACGCGGTCGATTTCACGCTGTCGAAGCGCGACCGCAACCTGCTGGTGCTGCTCGCCGTGCTGGTCGCGCTGTTCGCGCTGCCGCTGCCCGGCGACTATCAGGCGACGCTGCTGTGGCCGCGGCTCGCGGGCGCCGGGATGACGCTGTTCGGCGGCGGCTTTTCCGCGCTGCCGGTGCTCAAGACGCTGTTCGTCACGCCCGCCACCGGCATCTCCGATCGCGATTTCACGCTCGCGTTCGCGCTGTCGCCGGTGTCGCCGGGGCCGCTGCTGAACGTCGTGCCGTTTCTCGGCTACCTGACCGACGGCTGGCTCGGCGCGCTGCTCGCGACGGCCGCGCTGTTCATTCCGTCCGGCTGCCTCGTCGTGTTCGCGCAGCGCCATCTGCTGCGGCTCAAGCGCCATTCGCGCTTCGAGCACGGCATGCGCCTGCTGCGCGCGGCGACGACGGGCTTTCTGGTCGTCGCCGTCGTGAAGATCCTGCATCGCGAGCCGGCCGACCCCGTCTACTGGCTGACCGGCGCGTTCGCCACGCTGTGCTTCGCGCGCTTCAGGGTGCCCGTGTATGCAGTCTACGGCGCGGTCGCGATCGCGTGCGGCGCGTGGCTGCTGGCCGCCGCGCACTGACCGGCGGCCGCAACCGCCCCGCTGCCGCGCCGATCCGCGTCAACCGGCCTGCGCCGCGACGCGGCGCGCGATCCAGCGTGCCCGCAGCGTGTCGTACGCGAGGTTGAAGCAGAACGTATAGGGCAGGAAGAACAGCACGAGGCCGAGGTCGAGCAGCAGCGCTTCGACGAGGCCGACGTTCAGCCACCACGCGGCAAGCGGCACCACCATCGCGACGAGGCCGAGTTCGAACACGACCGCATGCACGATCCGCATGCCGAGCGTGCGCGACAAGGCCGCCCGCCGCTCGAAGCGGTCGAACAGCGTGTTGAAGGTCATGTTCCAGGCCATCGCGATCAGCGACACCATCACCGTCAGCACGCCGACGTGCGCCACCGGCATGTCGAGCAGCCACGCGCCGATCGGCGCGCACAGCGCGATCGCGACCAGTTCGAACGTCAGCGCGTGCGCGAGCCGTTCCGTCACGGTTTTATTCGTCTGTTTCATGGTTCTCTCCGATACGTGCATTGGGTGGATGTCGGCCATTCTGATCGGTAAAACCATGCTGATCCAGTTTATTATCATCGGTTTTACCGATATAAAACGCGAAGGACCCGCCCATGCGCCACGCTCCCGAAGCCTTGCTCGCGTTCGCCGAGGCCGCGCTGCTCGGTTCGTTCACGGCCGCCGCGCGCAAGCTCGGCAAGCGCCAGTCGACCGTCTCGGAAGCGATCGCGAACCTCGAGATCGACCTCGGCGTGCAGTTGTTCGACCGCTCGACGCGCACGCCGACGCTGACCGACGCCGGGCGCGCGCTGCTGCCGCAGGTCCAGCGTGCGCTGGAGGCCGGCGCGGCAATCGACCGCACCGCGGCGCGGCTCGCCGGCGGCGAGGAAGCGCGGCTGACGCTCGTCGTGTCGGACACGTATCAGTCGAAGCGCTACGAGGAGACGCTGATGGCGCTCGAACAGCGCTTTCCCGCGCTCGAGCTCGAATGCCAGATCGCCGAGCACGAGGACGTGCTCGACTTGATCCAGCAAGGGCGCGCGCAGCTCGGGCTGATGGCCGCGCGTGCGGCCTATCCGGCCGACATCGGCGCGGCGACGGTCGCGGAGGAATCGGAGATCGGGCTGTTCGTCGGGCGCGCGCACGCGCTGGCCGGATACGGCGACGCCGAGGTGCCGCACGCGGCGCTGCGCGACGCGCGCGAACTGCGCCTCAATACGTATGTGAAGCCGGAAGGCCGCGGCGACGACAGCCGGATCGTCGTCGGCACGCAGCGCTGGCTCGCGCCAAGCTACCTGATGCTGCTGGAGATGGCGGTGCTGGGATTCGGCTGGGCGGAGCTGCCGCGCTGGATGGTCGAGCACTTCGCGCGCGAGCGCCTGTGCGAGCTGCGCGCACGCGGCTGGCCGCGCCGCGTGCGGGTCGATGCGGTGTGGTCGCGCAACCGGCCGCTCGGGCCGGCCGGTTCGTGGCTGCTCGACGCGATGCTGGCTGCGTAGGCGCGGCAGCGGCGCGAGCGCTGCGTCATTGTGCTCCGCGCATTCGTCGGGGTAACCGCTTCGCCGCGTTCGGCCCGCGGTCGGCGGAACGGCCCCTCGCCCCGAACGTCAGAAGCCGCGCGACAACACCGCCGCACCGATCGTCACCACGCCGAGCACGAGATTGACGACGACGAGCAGGCGCACGCCGTTCACCGCACGCGCACCGTCCGGCCAGTTCTGCGCCTGCACCGCACGCCGGATGCGCGGGAACAGCGCGAACCGGATATGGCCGAAGATCAGCATCATCACGACGCCGAGGCCCGCCATCGCGTGCAGCGGCCACGTCGCATGCGCTCCGCCGAACTGCATCAGCAGCAGGCCGCCGGACAGCAGGATCACGATCACCGCGCCCGCGACCCAGTTGAAGAAGCGGCTGAACACGCCTTCGATCAGCGGCAGCCGCAGTTGCGGCGACAGGTCGGACAGCGCGGGACGCAGGCAGAAGTTCGCGAACACCATCCCGCCCACCCACACGGCGACGGCCAGCAGATGAAGAAACAGCGCGACGGCAACGGCGTGGGACATGGCGACAATCCTGTGACGAGTGGAAGCGGCAACGCGGCTGCGACGGCGACGAACCGGCGCGATGCACGCGGCATCAAGCGACGTTCGACCCGCGCGCCGCCGCGCGGTTCAAGCCCGGCGCGCGATTTCACATTATTTTGCAAGTGGCGCGTGACGATGTCGCCATCGCGTCACGCGCGACACGTAAAAAAAAGCCGCCCGCCCGCCGAAGCGAACGTGCGGCTTTCGATGCCGGCTGCGCGCCGGCTCAGCCGAGCAGCGGACGCAGCTCGTTGACGACCTTCAGCTTCGTGTCCGGCGCGCGGCCCTTGCGCGCGCGCTTGCCGATATGCGGCGCGAGGCCCGCGTACGACAGCGTCTCGTCCTGCACCTTGCCGCCGCGGCCGGTGCCGATCAGCACGACGCCTGCCGGATCGATCGCGAGCGCCTGCACGAGCGTTTCCTTGTCGTCGAGCGCCATCAGCGTCACGCCGCGACCGCCGCCCGACAGCGTCTTCATCTCGTCGATGCCGAACACCAGCAGCCGGCCGCCGCTCGACAGGCACGCGACCTGCGTCGCGTTCTGCAGCACCGGCATCGGCGCGAGCGGCACCGCGCCCGCGTCGATCGTCATGAACGCCTTGCCGGCCTTCACGCGGCTCACCATGTCGCCGACCTTCGCGATGAAGCCGAAGCCGTTGCTCGACGCGAGCAGCAGCGGCTGGTCGGCCGCCGCCGCATAGTAGTGCATCAGGTGCGAGCCCGATTCCAGCTCGATCAGCGACGTGACGGGCACGCCGTCGCCGCGCCCGCCCGGCAGCACCGACACGTCGACCGAGTACACGCGGCCGCTGCTGCCCCACGCGATCAACCGGTCCGGCGTGCGGCACTGGAACGCCGCGTACAGGCTGTCGCCGGCCTTGAACGAGAAGCTGGCCGGATCGAGCCCGTGGCCCTTCAGCGCACGCACCCAGCCCTTCTGCGACACGACGACCGTCACCGGCTCGTCGACCACCTTCGCCTCGAACGTCGCGCGCTTTTCCTGCTGGATCAGCGTGCGGCGCTCGTCGCCATACTGCTTCGCATCGGCCTCGATCTCCTTGATCATCAGCCGCTTCATCGCGTTGTCGTTCGCGAGCAGTTCTTCCAGCTTCGCCTTCTCGTCGCGCAGCGCTTCGAGTTCCTTCTCGATCTTGATCTTCTCGAGCCGCGCGAGCTGGCGCAGGCGGATTTCTAGGATGTCCTCGGCCTGGCGCTCGGTCAGGCCGAACGCGCTCATCAACGCGGCCTTCGGCTCGTCCGACTCGCGGATGATCCGAATCACCTCGTCGATGTTCAGGAAGACGATCATCCGCCCTTCGAGGATGTGGATGCGGTCGTCGACCTTGCCGAGACGATGGCGGCAACGGCGCGTCATCGTCTGCTGGCGGAACTTCACCCATTCGTCGAGGATCGTCAGCAGCCCCTTCTGGCCGGGCCGGCCGTCGGCGCCGATCATCACGAGGTTCAGCGTCGCGTTCGATTCGAGGCTCGTGTGCGCGAGCAGCGAGTTCACGAACTCGGTCTGGTCGATCGTGCGCGACTTCGGCTCGAACACGAGCCGCACCGCCGCTTCCTTGCCCGATTCGTCGCGCACCGCGTCGAGCAGATCGAGCATCGCCTTCTTCGTGTTGAGCTGCTCGGGCGTCAGCGTCTTCTTGCCGAGCTTGAGCTTCGGGTTGGTCAGCTCCTCGATTTCCTCGAGCACCTTCTGGCCCGACGTGTTCGGCGGCAGTTCGGTGACGACCAGCTGCCACTGGCCGCGCGCGAGATCCTCGATCTTCCAGCGCGCGCGCACCTTCAGGCTGCCGCGGCCCGTTTCGTAGGCCGCCGCGATCTCGGCGTCGCTCGAGATGATCTGGCCGCCACCGGGGAAGTCCGGGCCGGGAATCAAGTTCATCAGCTCCGCGTGCGACAGCTTCGGATTGCGGATCAGCGCGACCGCCGCCGCCGCGACCTCGCGCAGGTTATGCGACGGGATTTCGGTCGCGAGACCGACCGCGATCCCCGACGCGCCGTTCAGCAGCACGAACGGCATGCGGCTCGGCAGCGTCTTCGGCTCCTCGAACGAGCCGTCGTAGTTCGGCATGAAGTCGACCGTGCCCTGGTCGATCTCGTCGAGCAGCAGCTTCGAGATCGGCGTCAGCCGCGCTTCGGTGTAACGCATCGCCGCCGCGCCGTCGCCGTCGCGCGAGCCGAAGTTGCCCTGCCCGTCGATCAGCGGATAGCGCAGCGAGAAGTCCTGCGCGAGACGCACGAGCGCGTCGTACGCGGACTGGTCGCCGTGCGGGTGGTATTTACCGAGCACGTCGCCGACCACGCGCGCCGACTTCACCGGCTTCGCGTCCGGGCCGAGGCCCATTTCGTTCATCGCGAACAGAATCCGGCGCTGCACCGGCTTCTGGCCGTCGCACACGTCCGGCAGCGCGCGGCTCTTCACGACGCTGACCGCGTAGCTGAGATACGCCTGCTCCGCGTAGTTGCCGAGCGTCAGCGCATCGGCCCCGGGTGCGTCGGACCCGGCGAAGAGATCGGAAGTATTGTCGTCCATCTGAATTCCGTATTCGTAAGTGGCGTGAGGGCGCGCCGCGCGTCACGCGCGGCCGCGCTCGGGGCGCTTAGATGTCCGCTTCGACGTCGTTGCCCTTTTCCTCGAGCCAGCCGCGCCGCGCGGCTGCCTCGCCCTTGCCCATCAGCATCGTCATCCGCTCGACGGTCGCCTCGTAGTCGAGCTCGCCGAGCTTCACCGGCATCAGGCGCCGCGTGTCGGGGTTCATCGTCGTGTCCCACAGCTGCTCGGCGCTCATTTCGCCAAGACCCTTGAAGCGGCTGATGCTCCACTGCGTGTCGCGCACGCCGTCCTTGCGCAGCTTGTCGAGGATCGCCTCGAGTTCGCCGTCGTCGAGCGCATACAGCTTCTGCGCGGGCTTCTTGCCGCGCGCCGGCGCGTCGACGCGGAACAGCGGCGGACGCGCGACGTACACGTGGCCGCGCTCGATCAGCTGCGGGAAATGCTTGAAGAACAGCGTGAGCAGCAGCACCTGGATGTGCGAGCCGTCGACGTCCGCGTCCGACAGGATGCAGATCTTGCCGTAGCGCAGGTTCGACAGGTCGACGCCGTCGTCCGGGCTGTGCGGATCGACGCCGATCGCCACCGAGATGTCGTGCACCTCGTTGTTCGCGAACAGGCGGTCGCGCTCGGTTTCCCAGGTGTTCAGCACCTTGCCGCGCAGCGGCAGGATCGCCTGGTATTCCTTGTCGCGGCCCATCTTCGCGGAGCCGCCCGCCGAGTCGCCCTCGACGAGGAACAGTTCGTTGCGCGCGATATCTTCCGTCTCGCAGTCGGTCAGCTTGCCGGGCAGCACCGCGACGCCCGAGCTCTTGCGCTTCTCGACCTTCTGGCCCGCGCGCGTGCGCGCCTGCGCCTGCTTGATCACGAGCTCCGCGAGCTTCTTGCCGTGCTCGACGTGCTGGTTCAGCCACAGTTCGAGCGCCGGGCGCGAGAACGACGACACGAGCTTCACCGCGTCGCGGCTGTTCAGGCGCTCCTTGATCTGCCCCTGGAACTGCGGGTCGAGCACCTTCGCGGACAGCACGAACGACACGCGCGCGAACACGTCTTCCGCGAGCAGCTTCACGCCCTTCGGCTGCAGGTTGTGCAGTTCGACGAAGCTTTTCACCGCCTGGTAGAGGCCGTCGCGCAGGCCGGATTCGTGTGTGCCGCCGGCCGGTGTCGGGATCAGGTTCACGTACGACTCGCGCACGAGCGAACCCTCCTCGCTCCACGCGACGACCCACGACGCGCCCTCGCCCTCGGCGAACGTGTCGTCGCCCGAACGCGAATCGGCAAAGCGCTCGCCTTCGAACAGCGGGATCAGCAGCTCGCTGCCGTTCATCTCGTCGAGCAGGTAGCCGCGCAGGCCGTCCTCGTATTTCCAGGCCTGGCGCTCGCCGCTCTTCTCGTTGACGAGCACGACCTCGACGCCCGGCAGCAGCACGGCCTTCGAGCGCAGCAGGCGCTGCAGCTCGCCGAGCGGCAGGTTCGGCGAATCGAAGTACTTCGGGTTCGGCCATACCCGCACGCGCGTGCCGGATTTCTTCTCGCCGCGACCGGCCGCCTGCGTGGACAGCGGCTTCACGACGTCGCCGTCGGCGAAGCCGAGTTCCGCGATCTTGCCGTCGCGCCACACGGTCACGTCGAGCCGCGTCGCGAGCGCGTTGGTCACCGACACGCCGACGCCGTGCAGACCGCCCGAGAACGTGTACGCGCCGCCGGCGGCCTTGTCGAACTTGCCGCCCGCATGCAGGCGCGTGAACACGATCTCGACGACCGGCACGCCTTCCTCGGGATGCATGCCGAACGGGATGCCGCGGCCGTCGTCCTCGACCGATACCGACTGGTCGGCATGCAGCGTGACGGTGATCTGCCGGCCGTAGCCGCCGAGCGCCTCGTCGGACGCGTTGTCGATGACTTCCTGGATGATATGCAGCGGATTCTCGGTGCGGGTGTACATGCCGGGCCGCTGCTTGACCGGCTCGAGACCCTTGAGCACCTTGATCGATGCTTCGCTATAGGCCGCGCTGGGCTTCTTCGTTGACATAGGCGCTGAATTTCGTCATTCATCGGGACGTTGTCCACACCTCGTGTGGATAACGTCGTGGACAAAACGTTGAGTTCCGTAAAAAAGCGAATCGAAACAACAGTGTGCTTGGACTGCTCCGAAAGCGGGCGCGCGGCGTGCGCTGCGCGGCCCGGGACGCGCGGTATTTTACTGGTTCCGCGTGGCGCGCCCTCGCAAGATTGTCGCGGCGGGGCCGGCAGCCGTACGCTCGCACCGCGCGGGCGACCGCCGGCATCGGCGCCGGCGCGGCCCGCGCGTCACGCCGGCTTGCGCTTCGCCTCGAGCGTTTCCCAGCGTTCGAGCGCGGCGAGCAGTTCGTCGTCGATCGCCGCGAACCGCTCGGTCAGGCGCGTGCCTTCCTGCGGATCCTTCGCGAAGATCGAACCGTCCTCGAGTTGCGCGCCGATCGTTTTCTGTTCTTCCTCAAGCGCGGCGATCTTCTCCGGCAGCGCATCGAGTTCGCGCTGCTCGTTAAACGACAGCTTCACCGTGCGCTGCGTATTGCGGCCCGCCGCGCCCTTCGCCGCTTCCTCCTTGACCGGCACGGCTTCCTTCACCGCGCGCTTCGCGGCTTCCTGCTGCGCGAGCTGCTGCGAGCGTTCGCTCTGGATCTGCCAGTCGGTGAAGCCGCCGACATATTCGCGCCACTTGCCGTCGCCCTCGGACGCGATCACCGACGTCGCGACGTTGTCGAGGAACGCGCGGTCGTGGCTGACGAGCAGCACCGTGCCGTCGTAGTCGGTCAGCAGTTCCTCGAGCAGTTCGAGCGTCGGGATGTCGAGGTCGTTGGTCGGTTCGTCGAGCACCAGCACGTTGGCCGGGCGCGCGAACAGGCGTGCGAGCAGCAGCCGGTTGCGCTCGCCGCCCGACAGCGACTTCACCGGCGAACGCGCGCGCTCGGGCGCGAACAGGAAGTCGCCGAGATAGCTCATCACGTGCTTGCGCACGCCGCCGATCTCGACCCATTCGCTGCCGGGGCTGATGGTATCCGCGAGGCTCTTCTCCTGGTCGAGCTGTGCGCGCATCTGGTCGAAATACGCGACCTGCAGGTTCGTGCCGGTGCGCACCGTGCCTTCGTCGGGCTGCAGGTCGCCGAGGATCAGCTTCAGCAGCGTGGTCTTGCCCGCGCCGTTCGGGCCGACGAAGCCGATCTTGTCGCCGCGCATGACCGTCGCCGAGAAGCGGTCGACGATCGTGCGGCCGCCGTAGCGCTTCGTCACGTCGGTCAGCTCCGCGACGATCTTGCCCGACTTCTCGCCCTGCGCGACGTCGAGTTTCACGTTGCCCTGCGTGTTGCGGCGCTCGGCGCGCTCGCGGCGCATCTGCTCGAGCCGCGCGATGCGGCCGACGCTGCGCGTGCGGCGCGCCTCGACGCCCTTGCGGATCCACACTTCTTCCTGGGCGAGCAGCTTGTCGAACTTCTCGTTCTCGACGCGCTCGACTTCCAGCTGCTGCGCTTTGCGCGTCTGGTACGCGGAGAAATTGCCCGGGTACGACAGCAGGCGGCCGCGGTCGAGTTCGACGATGCGCGTCGCGACGCGGTCGAGGAACGCGCGATCGTGGGTGATGAACAGCAGGCCCGCGCGCTGCGCGACCAGCAGTTCTTCGAGCCAGCGGATACCGTCGAAATCGAGGTGGTTGGTCGGCTCGTCGAGCAGCAGGACATCCGGCTGAAGCACCAGCGCACGCGCCAGCGCGACGCGCTTCTGCATCCCGCCCGACAGCGCTTCGACGCGCGCATCGACGTCCGGCAGGCCGATCTGCGCGAGCGTCATCGACACGCGCGTGCGCCAGTTCCATGCGTCGTGCGCGTCGAGCGACGACTGCAGCGCGTTCATGCGCGCGAGCAGCGCGTCGTGCTCGGCGCCTTCCGGCGTCTCCGCGAGGCGGTGCGCGATCGACTCGTATTCGTCGAGCAGTTCGCGCGTATGCGTGAGCCCCGACGCGACCGCATCGAACACGGTCGCGCCGTGCTCGAATTCGGGCTCCTGCGGCACGTAGACGGTCACCAGTTCCTGCTGGCGCGTGACGAGCCCGTCGTCGGGTTTCGCGAGCCCCGCGACGATCTTCAGCAGCGACGACTTGCCCGCGCCGTTGCGGCCGATCAGGCCGACGCGCTCGCCGGCCTCCAGCGAGAAGTCCGCATGATCGAGCAATGCGACGTGACCGAACGCGAGTTGCGCGCCGGTAATGGAATAAAGCGACATGGGGAGACGGCGAAGAGAAGAAATCGGAAGCGCCCATTGTACCGGTGGCGGACGCCGGTAACGGTATGGCCGGATGGACTAGTGGCGTGTGTTGGTGGCGGCAGCGGGGCTGCGCGGGACGGCGGAGGTCGAAAGCGCGGCGGGCGGGCGGCCTCGCCGGGCGGTCGAGATCGGCGGGAACGTGCGTTGCTGGCGCGGTTCGCGCGCTACCCTGGCCGAACGGCGACAGCCGCCCGCGGGGCGGCCGGCCGATTCCCCGTGTGCGCGTGCGGATCGCGCCGGCACACGGGAAAACGCGGTTACTTCACGTTGACCGTAATCGTCGAGCTCATTTCGGGGCCGTACGAGCGATGCGCACCGTCGCCGAACTGCAGCGTCAGCGTGTGCTGGCCCGGCGGCAGTTTCACGTCGGTTTCGGTCTGGCCCTTGCCGAAATGCAGCGAATGGTCGGTCGCCGGGATCACGTCGCCTTTCGGCAGCGGCTTGCCGTCGATCAGCAGGTGATGGTGGCCCGTATCCGGCGTCATGTCGCCGGCCGGCTTGAGGTCCATCCCTTCGAGGCCGAACTTCACGTGCACGGGGCTCGACACCGTCGCGCCGTCCTTCGGCTCGACGAAGAACACGCGCGCTTCGGCGCGTGCGACGGTCGACACGGCCAGCGCTGCGACACATATCGCACCCGCGATCCACTTTCTGTTGAGCATCGTTTTCTCCTTCAGATTGACAGGCCCACGAAGCATACACTGCATGCCCGCCGCGCGCGACGACGCGTGCCGAACGGGCATTGTTCGCGATGCGCACGTTTAAAACGACGTTGCGGCAGAGATCGGCGAAATTCCGGTACTATTGCGCCTTTCGTCCGCCGGCTGCGGCGCGGACGGCATCACCGATCTTTCATCATCTGAACGCGACATGAGCGAAGTCACCGAATACCAGAGCTGGGTCTGCCTGATTTGCGGGTGGGTCTACAACGAAGCGGAAGGGCTGCCCGACGAGGGCATCGCGCCCGGCACGCGCTTCGCCGACATTCCCGCCGACTGGCGCTGCCCGCTGTGCGACGTGGGCAAGGAAGATTTCGTCGTCGTCGATTTCTGATCGCGGCAGGCGGCTGCGGGGAATGCGCGTCGCGTTGGCGTGCATTCCGTCAGCCGATGCGCCGCGCGTTTGCTATACTCTGCGGCGCTGTCCACATCGCCGTCCGGCTGACGCGTTCGCGCGCAAGGCAACGGACATGGCTCTCCCCGTAGTTCAATGGATAGAACAAGCGCCTCCTAAGCGCTAGATACAGGTTCGATTCCTGTCGGGGGGACCAGCCAAGCCCCAAACCTCCCCCAAGATTCACAAGAAATTCCCCGCTCAAGGCCATCTGGCGGCCTTCTCGCGCCCATCGTTACCCAACGTTGCTCAGTGACAGCCGGAGAAAGTGTTGGTATTTTTGTTGGTATCAGCAGATACCAACAACACTGATACCAACAATGCCTCTCACTGACATACAGGTACGGAACGCGAAGGCCAGCGCGGCACCATACAAACTGACGGACGGCAGCGGGATGTTCTTGCTCGTCCAACCGAACGGCGCGAAGTACTGGCGGTTGTCCTACCGCTTCCTTGGCAAGCAGAAGACGCTCGCCCTCGGCGTCTATCCGGCCGTCACGCTCGCGACGGCACGGAAGAAGCGCGACGAGGCCCGCGAGCAGATCGCGGCCGGCATCGATCCGGGCGAGGCGAAGAAGGACGCGAAACGGGCCGCCGAAATTGCGGCAGCAAACTCGTTCGAAGCGGTAGCCCGCGAATGGTTCGACTCGCAGCGTCCGGGCTGGACCGACGGCTACGCGGAGAAGGTGCTTAACTCGCTTGAGGTCGACGTGTTCCCGAAGATCGGCCCTCGCCCGATCATGGAGATCGATTCGCCACAGATGCTCAGCATCGTGCGCGAGGTCGAGGCGCGCGGCGTGCGTGAAACGGCGAAGCGGATCCTCCAGCGCTCTCGCGCGGTCTTCCAGTACGGAATCATGACCGGGCGATGCTCCAGGAATCCGGCGGCCGACATCGATGCGCAGACGGTCTTGAAGAAAGGTCCGGGCGTACAGCACATGGCACGCGTCAAGGCGACGGAGATTCCGCAGCTCATGCGTGACATCGACGCTTACCAAGGCGACCTAGTCACCCGGCTCGCGCTCCGCCTGATGGCGCTGACCTTCGTGCGGACAACGGAAATGATTCGTGCAGAGTGGTCGGAGTTTGACGAGGCCGCCGCAGAATGGCGCGTTCCACCTGAACGCATGAAGATGCGCGACCCGCACATCGTGCCGCTATCGCGGCAGGCACTCGACGTACTCGCCCAACTCCGCGCGCTCAATGGCCACCATAGATTCGTGTTCTACAGCGTGCAAGGCCGGAGCCACATTTCGAACAACACCATGCTCTATGCGCTCTATCGCATGGGCTACAAATCGCGGATGACGGGGCACGGGTTTCGCGGACTGGCCGCTACGGCTCTGCGAGAACTCGGCTTCGGCAGGGACGTTGTGGAGCGCCAGATGGCGCACGCCGAACGCAATCAGGTGACGGCCGCATACGTTCACGCCGAATATCTGCCGGAGCGCAGGCGAATGATGCAGGCATGGGGCGATCATCTCGATCGCCTCAAGGCGGGAGCAGAGGTCGTCCGTATCGCGTCGGCGCGATAGCAAGTCAACATCGCCCCCGCCCTCGCTGCCAGCGACGGCGGGGTGCAGTACAGTTATTTGACGACTCCCGGTGATTGGTCGCCAACTGAACAGAGCCCGTCAGCCAGTGCTTCAGAGCCGACGTAGCTATACAGAGATCGGCGGTCGCTCTTGAGTTAGCAACGTACACTTCTCAGTCCATTCCAATACACTGTAGTAGCTGAGAGTGTCACATGCTGCAAACCCAGCGACACCTTAATTTAATCAGAGCAAAAAATAAAACTTGGATCAGAAAATGAAAATAATCGGGAAAGGACACGAAATAGCCGAAGCCACAAAAGAGCTTCCCATCAATGAATTCATCGATTGCTTTATCAAGGCAGCCATAAATGTCGGCGCACTAGACAATATCCCAATCGCCTCGACCATCGTAGGATTAAGCAAAACCTATCGACGTTACAAAGAGGAAAGATTTAAGAAGAATTTTAGAGGCTTCCTCGATGGCGCCGGGGAAATGTCCGAAGATAATTTAGAGAAGATAAGACAAATATCCTCCTCCCCTGACGAGCCGCATTTTCTCGAAAGTCTCATCGAAACTATAGAAAGCTCAGAATCAGAACAAAAGACAAAAATCCTCGGCGCTGCGTTCAGGAGGTTCATTGATGGGCGAATAGACCGCCCAATATTGGCCGATCAAATTCGCATCACGAAATCAATGTACATTGTGGATATTTTCCACCTCATGCACGGGTACCATAACGACCATTTTCTCGAAGATCGAATTGGTGACGTTTTGGTTAATCATCACATTTGCAAGCGAAGCATTCGCCTTGTGCACGAAGGGAAGGGATTTTTCGACAAAAATACAGAGCCAAACATAAAAATTAAGTATGAAATAACCCCCATTGGGCAGCAATATTTGATAACCCTTCATGCCGCCTATAGAGAAAAGATAGAGGAAAAATATCTCCTGAGCGAATAACCCTCGAAGATGCGCCATTCATCAGCCCCGACTCGCCGAACGTGGACAGCCACATCGCCCCGAATACCCGCTTTGAATCTCTGTTGCGGCACTTGGGGCGACGTCGGCCGGCACCATCGAAAGCTCACATAGCCCAGGTCAGCCGACAGACGGCATCGATTTCGATGTTCCCCACGTGGTTATGCCCCCCTTGCTGCGCACCTCCCACCGATTTCTCAGGGTTGGCATCGCACTGTCGGTCCCCTGCACGTCGGTATGAATATGACCCCCCTTAGGCGCGCCGGGAGTAGGAAAAACACGCGGGTGTGAGCCCCCGCGTGTTTGCCCTAGACGCAGGGTCCCCCGCTTTCCGCCCGCCCCGACACTTACGACGGGCGCAACAATGCCCGATCGGGGCGCATCGCGGACCCCCCTCGAAAGTACGTCTCTGATGCCCATCAAATCCCGGAGAGCCGCGCCCCGCTTGGTTTCGAGGTTGATGGAGTCGGTCGACGTCTGTCCGCTCAGTGCAAAACGAGTTGGAGATTTGGAGATAAACGCCTGAATCGGCCGCAAAGCCTTGCGGGATAAGGCTTCGCGTGTCTCCAAACGATTTGGAGAGCGCTGGAGATACTGGAGATAAACCGGGCTGGATTGTTACGGATACAGCAAGATTCGCGGCAATCGCCGGCCCGGTTCCGTCTGGAGCGGATTGCTCAAAGTAACTTTGGCGCACGGGCCAAAAATGCCGCGCAAAGGAATGCCCGCCACCGCCCTCCCGGACGGCGGCGGCGTCTTTCACAGCTCAAGCGTGAAGATGGACGGCAGCACGCGGTAGACCATGAACTTGCCGTGACCGGGGATGTATTCCTGCCGGTACGGATAGCCGTCGCTACGCGGCATCAGCACGCCTCGCTTCATCAGTGCCTTGGCGACGATCTTGTGATCGAAGCCGGCGCACACGTCCTTGCGAAACACGGCCGCCTCGATCAGGTATTCCGTCTCGACGCTTTCGGCATCGTCGGCGCTCATCTTGCCGCCGAACTCGGCGTAATACTCGCGATCGGAGGCGATGGGCGTGCGCCGCTCGTCGCGCTTCACGTGCTGCTTGAAGCCCGCTCGATGCGGCACGTTCGGACGATGGTCGTCCTGCGCCCGGTTCATCCACACGAAACGGTTGTCGCCGTGCGCGGCGAGGAAATGCTGTACCTGCCGCACGGCTTCCGCCTCGTCCGAGTTGCCAGTGCCGCCGCGCAGTTCGAGCCAGCCTTCGAAGCAACGACGCGCGGCCTCGACCGCTTCGCCCTGCGGCCAGCCGGTCAGCCCGTGCGCCGTGGCCAGCTCGCCGGCCACCGCAACGAGGCAGAACCGCTTAGCGACGCGGGCAACCTGCGAATGCGATCCGTCCGGCACCCATTGCCCGACCAGCTCGTCGACGCGCACGCGCAGATGCTCGGCCAGCTCGCCGGCCTGCGACGACGCCCACTCGATGAACGCGGGGCCGGCCGTGCCGTAGTGCATGCCTGCGTGCCGCTCAAGATGCTCGATCAACGCGGCCGGCGTCGGGAAGCCGTGCAGCTTCTCCACGACGCCCATTTCGCCGACCTCGGCCGGGATCGCGGGCAAGCGCACCTCGATACCGCCTTTCATGGGCTTGTTGCCCTCGGCCATCAGCGCGGACACGCTCTTTTCGCCGTTCGACAGGAACAGCAGCCGCCACGTGAGAACCGGCTTTGCCGAGCCGCTACGCGACGCGCGGGCCTTGCCGGACTCGTTCGCGAGCATGTAGATCACATCGCCGACCAAGCGCGGCTCGACCTGCCCGATTTCATCGAGGATCAGCAGCGCGTCGCTATGCTGCGTGGCGACGGCTTCGAGCGCGTTGTCGGTCGCCTTCCAGCTCCGCACGTAGTCCGGCGAGCCGAACACGGACGCGGCGATGACGCCGCCCGTCGATTTGCCCTTGGACGTCGTGCCGAGCAAGTGAAAGCCGCCCGACTGAAGCCCGGAGAAGTGCAGCAGCGGACCAGCGAAGGCGGTAGCGATGCAGAACAGCAGCCGGCTATTGCCGACGCAGTAGGCCGCAACCTCGCGTTGCCAGTCGTCCAGCGTGCCGCGCTCCTTGAACTGACTCTGGATCGGCGTGTCGGCCTGATAGATCAACGCCTCTTTGCCGGTGCCGATCACGCGATCGGGCAGCACGAACGCGCCGTGATGCCAGCCAACGCGCGGCACGCAGCGCACGCGCTCGTCCGGCTGCGCCATCTGCACATAGTTCGCGATCTGCGTGCGGGCGATCTGCGTGACGCCGAGCTTCACGCCCATGTCGAGCAGCATGCGGCGCAGTTCCGTACCGTCGCCGGCAAAGAGGCCGGCCGGCACCGCCCATCGTTTCAGGATGCCGTCGCGATCCGTGAATTCGAGCAGGTAGCCCCACTCGCTGTTCATCTCGTTTCGCGTCTCGGCAATCACGTCGATTCGCGTGCTGACCCAATGCGGCGGCAGCGGATCGCCCTGATTGTTGAAGCCGTGAAACCACACGCCCTTGTCGTCGACCACGAACCGCGACTTGCCGTCCTGCGCGCGGGCCGTTTTGGGGCGCTTGGTGGGCTTCGCGGCGGCTGGAGCGGGCTTGCCCTTGCCGGCATCCGCCGAGCCGGTCGGCGCGAGCGCAGAGCGCACGGCGGCGGCCACCGCATCCGGGCCGACGTGCGCAGCCAGGTCGTTGAAGTCGGTGCCGGCCGCTGGACGATTCGAGCCGAAGTCGGGCACGGCCACGATGCCGGCGACGGCCTCGGCCGCCGCGCGGGCCTTCGTCACGCCCGGATTGCCCTTCGTCGTGTGGTCGTCATCGGCGCAAACGACGATACGGGCGTCCGGATACTGGCCACGCAGCACCGTCGCGACCGCATGCAGGTTGCCGGCGTCGAACGCGACAGCGGCCGGATAGCCCGTCGCGGCCGCGAGCGTCGCGCACGTGGCGTAACCCTCGCCAATCAGCAGCGTGGACGGCGCGGAAGATAGCGGGCCGCCGATCAGCGAGAAGCAGCCAGCCTTACGGCCGTTCGGCAGATAGCGTTTCTGGCCGTCCGTCAGGACGAACTCCAGCGTCCACAGCTTGCCGTCCGCGTCACGGGCCGGAATGACGAGCGCGCCGTCGCATGCGGCCGTGCCGATGCACAAGCCGCCGCGATAGACGCGCAGCGCGTCGACCGGGATGCGCTTGCGAACGAGATAGGGGTGATCGGCCGGCGCGGGCTCGGCCGCCGACCAGATCGATTCGGCGAGCGCCGACGCGGCTTGCTGCTTCTCGGTCAGTTCGGCCAGCTCGGCCGCTTCGCGGGCCGCGCGCTCGGCCTTCTGCCGCTCGCGCTCCGCTGGATCGACCGGCTTCGCCCGATGCGCGCGCGGATCGAAGCCGCCGAGCTTGGCGAGGTGAAACAGCGTGTTGATGGTGATCTTGCCGCCCTTGAACGACTTCCACACATCGCGCGCGTCCTTGCCGTTGTAGTTCTGCGCGCCTTGGCTCCATTCGTTCCAGAGGGCGAAGCCCTCCTCGCCAAACTCGGCCTTGAGCGCCATCCCCACCTGACTCCACGTGTCGCGGTCGTCGGGCGGAACATAGCCGAGCGCGACTCTCGCCCGCTCGAATTCGGACATGGGTGCGTTACTCATAGGTTCCCACTGGACGCGCGTCGGTCGACTCCCGATTAGTAGTCCATATCGGGCAAGCAGCTACCCGACGCGCGAAGAATTGAATGATGTGGCGATGCCTAGCGGCGCAGCGTCAGCCGGCCGCGCGAGGCACCGACAGAACGGCCCCGCCGGCCGTGACGTCGTTGCTGTAGACGTAGCGGCCGAGCCGCGACTCGCCAAGGGCGTCGTTGGCCGCCTCCAGCGCCGCGCCGATCGACGGCAGGGACGCGCGGAACAGGCTCAGCACAAGCCAGTAGTCGTCATCGGACATGGCCTTGTCGGCCGCCCAATGCAGGCTGTCCAGCAGTTCCATGGCATCGCTGATCCGCGTGCCGATGCGGTTGTGATCGGGGCGATTCACCTCGGCCACGAAGTGCGACGCGAGCGGTTGCACGGCATTCTTGTTCGTCTTTGCCATGGCCGTCCCTCAGTGCGTTGTGCGCGGTTCGCGCGTGACGAGGCCGAGCGCCGCGAACAGATGCTGTTGCACGCGCCCCATCAGGCCGGCCGCGAATGCTTGACGGCTGATCGTCACGCGGTGCGCGTCGACGTCGCCCGCGTCCTGCATGGCGGCTTCCATGCCGCGCGCGAACGCAGCGGCTTGATGCGCCGCGTAGTCGTGCAGCCGCACGTCGCCTTTCAGGTCGAGCCATGCGTCGGCGCAGATCGCGCCCAGGTCGACGGCGAATTGCAGCTCGATCGGTGCGCCGGTATCGAGCGGCGGCGCATTGTCGAATCCATTGATAACCGCGGTTCGCAAACGCTGATCAGTCATGGCACACCTCCGGCTGCGCGGTACGGTGCATTTCGGCCGAATACCGGCTCGCAACGCTTTGCCCCATGTCGACGAGCGCGCGCTCGTAGGTGCCCTCCGCAAGATGCGAACGGACAGCATCGAACAGGGCTTCGAGCTGAGCGAACTGATGGGCCGCACACATGGCGATCATCGTGACTTCGTTCGGCAGGCGGTATTTAGACATGGCGCACCTCCAGAATCGATGCGAGGAGTTGCCGGACATCGACCGCGCAATCCAGCTCCGCTTCGCCGCGAATCGGCGTGAGGTTCCAGTCATAGACGGCTGCATGCGTGAAGTCGCCAGACCGGCGACCGGAGACGCTACGCCCCGAGACAGGGCCACCCAAGATCCGCACGCGCCAATCGTGGTCGGGCGTCGGGCGAGCCGATGCCACCTCAACCAGCATGCCGATACGCGAGCGAGCATCGCATTTCGTGACGATCGCCAGATCGCCAATCTTGCAGCGCAGGTCAGCCATGGCGCACCTCCGCACGAACGAGCGCCGCGATCGCTGCCAGTGCCGCGCCGGTCGCATCGAGCGCGTCTTGATACGTGCTGGCGGTTGCCGCATCGCGCAGCGCTGCGCGGACGATGGATCGAATGAGGTGGGATTGCTGCCCGGTACGGGCGTGCGAGGGCTGGCGCATTGGGTGCGACCTCCGTTTTCGTGGGTACGAACCCGGCCCCCAACGCCAATTGGGGTGGCCGGGCACAAGGCGGAGTTGGCGTACCGGCGAAAACGGAAACCGGCGTGCCCGAAGGCACCCCCGCCAAGGCCCGACCATTGAAGGCGTGCGTTGACGCGCGGACGAAAAAATACCGCCAGATGGCGGTCGTCCGCCGTTTTCAGATTCCGGACGCCAATCCGGGCCGCTGTTGTCTCAGCGACATGCACAGGATACTGCGCACTGCCACGATGCGCAAATCGTTGAAGGGACGGACCAGTGACAGCGACGTCACGCAGCCGACATGCCGCGCCTTCCATCACGGCAAAGTGACTTTGGAACAACGTCATGCCGGGGCCTTCGGATCGAGCATGAAAACCGCGTGCTTGAGGAGTTCGATCGCGCGCTTAGCACGCGATGGCATGCGTTCGGCATCACGTTCAAACACAGTCGCCGCCGCCGCGATCCAGCAAGCTGCCTCGCGCCGGGCTTCGTCAGCGCTGCGCCCGAGCGCGTCGGCGAACCGCTCGCGCTGACGCTCCAACTCGCTCTCGTAGAATGCGGTGTCGGCGTCTCGTTTGGCTTCTCGCGCTGCCACACGCGCGCTCGTCACATTCACGCTATTCGCCATCACGCGCCCTCCTTCACTTCGCATGCCACATCGGCAACGCGATAAGTCAGCGGGTTGGCCATCCAGCGGTGAATCTCTCGATTCGACCAGACGGTGCAGCGCTGCGTCAAACGACTTGCACGCGGGAAGCGTCCTTCCAGCTCGCGCTGTCGGACCGTCTCGCGGGACAACGGAATGAAGGGCCGCAGATCACTCCAACGCGAAAAGCCGTCAAGCGGCAGTCCGACCGGGGCCTGTGATGCGAATGTGTTGCTTGCAGACATTTGTGCTCCCTGAGTATGGCTGTGTCACCATCGACACAACCGGGAGCGTGAAGCACGAAACGCGACCGACGTATCGACAGTCGCGTTTGGCATCGCTCAAAACAAGACTGTCGTTACCTCAATCGCGTTTTGCCGATTCACCCTGCAAGCCAAGTCCGCTTCAATTTGCGCACGTGATCCGCTGTGACGCCGAAGCGGGTCGCAATATCCGAACAAACGTTACGGCCCTGAAAGTCTTCGCCATTGCGCCGACGTCGATTAAATTCTTCGATGATCTTTGAATTTTTCGCACCGGCAAGTCGGGCTGCCTGAGCCGGCTTGATCGCCTTTTGCCTTTCTCGCTTCGCTTGGTCTTGCCGTTCTCGTTGTTCAGCCTGGAGCATTGCAAGATGCGCGAGTGACATGTCGCGCTCTTCGGCGCGCTCGGCAATCTGCTCATGCAAGGCATTGATTCGTTCCAGCAATGCGGATTCGGTTTTACGCCGCGCGTAGAGCACGACGCCTTCCAAAGTGCGGCTGTTGAACAGCTCGTGCTTCATCAGCTCTTGCGCGGTGCGTAGATCTTCCTCGTCAATACACTTGACTAGTAGGCCGGCCAGCAAGGCCATCGCCTCACCTAACGGCACGTCACGCGGAATGATGTCTCGCATCCGCCCAAATGGACTCTCGCCATCCTCCGCAGCAAAGGGCTGAGACGCTCGGTGTTTTGCGTCTGCGGCGGCGAAAGAAAGAATGCTTCTTCTGACACATTGCCTTGCACGCCGTGAACGAAAACCGGCGCGTGGTTTGTGCGTGAGAACTGGATTAGGTGTCTTTGTACGTAGCAATAGCGCACCCTTCTGTGCGGCCTTCACGAAGAACGCCGAGCCAGCCGGTGAAGGTGTCCGGTTTTCGGGTGGCCGCCCTAGCAGGCTGTTGAAAAGCGCCTCATTTTGACGGCCGGGGCACTGTTTAAAAGGGTTTCGTATGCGATTGGCCGTT
>NZ_CABVPP010000078.1 GCF_902499075.1 Burkholderia pseudomultivorans
GCGGCGGCGCGCGCGGGGGGCGCGGACGGCGCCGCAGCGTCGACCGGCGGCGGGGCGAGGGGTTCGTTCGAGTCGTTCATGATGGGTTCGAGGTCGGAGTCGGGCGAGTCGAAGGGAATCGGCACGGGGCGGCGATCACGGCAGCACGGGCGTGTCCTGCGCACGGCGCGCGGCGGCCGCGTCGCGGCGCCGGTCGAGCCACGCATGGGCGAAGCCGAACACGACGGGCACGAACAGCAGCGTCGACAGCGTGCCGAATGCCAGCCCGCCGATCACCGCACGGCCGAGCGGCGCGTTCTGCTCGCCGCCGTCGCCGAGCCCGAGCGCCATCGGCAGCATGCCGATCAGCATCGCCAGCGCGGTCATCAGCACCGGGCGGAAGCGGCTGAAGCCCGCGTCGAGCGCGGCCTGCCACGGCGGCGCGCCGCCGGCGATCAGCTCGCGCGCGGTATTGACCACCAGAATGCTGTTCGCGGTCGCGATGCCGATGCACAGGATCGTGCCGGTCAGTGCGGGCACCGACAGCGTCGTATTCGTGACGAACAGCATCCACGCGATGCCCGCGAGCGACGCGGGCAGGCCGCTGACGATCACGAGCGGGTCCGTCCACGACTGGAAGTTGACGACCATCAGCAGGTACACGAGCGCGATCGCGAGCACGAGGCCGCTCAGCAGCCCCGCGAACGACTGGTGCATCGCCTGCACCTGGCCGCGCAGCACGATCGACGAGCCGGGCGGCAGTTGCGCGCGCGCCGCATCGACGAGCTTCGTCACGTCGGCGGTCACGCCGCCCAGGTCGCGGTCCTGCACCGACGCGAAGATGTCGAGCACCGGCTGCACGTTGTAATGCGACACGACCGCCTGCTCCTGCGCGCGCGAGAAGGTGCCCAGCGTGCCGAGCAGGTTCTGCGCGGGCGAGCCCGCTGCCGGCCCGCCCGCGGGCGTCTGCGGCGACTGCGCGGCAGCCGGCATCGGGATGTTCGCGAGCGATTGCAGCGAATCGACTTCGTATTGCGGCGTCTGCACCAGCACCGGATAGCTGACGCCGTTGCTCGGGTTCAGCCAGAAGTTCGGCGAAGTCTGCGAGCTGCCGGACAGCGCGATCAGCAGGTTCTGCGACACGTCGCGCTGCTGGAGTCCGGCCTGGATCGCCTTGGTGCGGTCGACGTCGACGTTGATCGCGGGCGCGTCGCCGGGCTGCTGGATACGCGCGTCCACCAGGCCGCGCACGCCGCGCAGCTGCGCGAGCAGCCGGTTGGCGACCGCCCGGTTCTGGTCGAGCTTGTTGCCGACGATCTGGATGTCGATCGGCGCGGGCAGGCCGAAGTTGAGGATCTGGCTGACGATGTCGGCCGGCAGGAACGCGAAGCTCACGCCCGGAAAATCCCGGTTCAGCACGTTGCGCAGCCGCGCCACATACGTCGCGGTCGGACGGTGGTTCGGCTTCAGCGTGATCATCACGTCGGCGTCGCCCGCGCCGATCGGGTCGGACGAGTCGTAGGTCAGGTTGATCCCGCTGACCGGCACGCCGATGTTGTCGAGAATGCCGGCCATTTCATGCGCCGGAATCACCGCGCGCACCCGCGCCTCGACCTGGTCGGTCAGGCGCGCGGTCTGCTCGATCCGTGTGCCGGTCGGTGCGCGCAGGTGCAGCCGGATCTCGCCGGTATCGACCGACGGGAAGAAATCCTGCCCCGCGACCGCGAACAGGCCGGTGGACGCCGCGCACGCGAGCAGGAACGCGGCCGCGAAGCGGCGGCGATGCGCGATCGCGGCCGACAGCAGCGCGCGATAGCGGGCGCGGACCGACTCGAAGCCGTGTTCGAAACCGGCCTGGAACCGCGCGAAGCGGGCGAACATGCCGCGCAGCGGCCGGCCGTGGCCGCCCGCGCGCATCAGCACCATCGCCAGCGTCGGAATCAGCGTGCGCGAGAAGAAATACGACGCGAGCATCGCGAAGATCACCGCTTCGGCCATCGGCACGAACAGGTAGCGCGCGACGCCGGTCAGCAGGAACATCGGCGCGAACACGATGCAGATCGACAGCGTCGACACGAAGGTCGGCACCGCGATCTCGCCGGCGCCGGTCAGGATCGCTTCCTCGAGCGGTGCGCCGCGTTCGAGATGATGCGTGATGTTCTCGATCGCGACGGTCGCGTCGTCGACCAGAATGCCGACCGCCAGCGCGAGCCCGCCGAGCGTCATGATGTTGATCGTCTCGCCGAGCGCGGACAGTGCGCACAGCGACGTCAATACCGCCAGCGGGATCGTCACGGCGATGATCAGCGTCGCGCGCCAGCTGCCGAGGAACAGCAGGATCATCAGCGCGGTGAGACACGCGGCGATCAGCGCCTCGCGTGCGACGCCCTGGATCGCCGACTTCACGAACACCGACTGATCGCCGAGCGGCGTGATCTGCAGCGCCTTCGGCAAGCCGGCCGCGATCTTCGGCAGCATGGCCTTCACCTGGCCGATGATCGTCAGCGTCGATGCGCTGCCGCTTTTCTCGACCGTCAGCAGCGCCGCACGCTTGCCGTCGCTGCGCACGATGTTGGTCTGCGGCGCGAAGCCGTCGACCACGTGCGCGACATCGCGCACGTAGACCACGTTGCCGCCGACCGTCTTCACCGGCAGGTTGTTCAGCGCGGCGACCGTCTGCGTGCTGCCGTTCATCTGCACGTCGTATTCGCGTGTGCCGATCTTCGCGGTGCCGCCCGGCAGGATCAGGTTCTGCGCGTTGATCGCGTTGACCACGTCGATCGGCGCGAGCCCCTTGGCCTGCAGCGCGCGCGTGTTCAGGTTGACGACGATCTCGGGCACCTTGCCGCCGAACGGCAGCGGCACGGCCGCGCCCTGGACGGTCGCGAGCTGCGTGCGGATGAAGCTGTTGCCGAGATCGTAGAGGCTTTGTTCCGGCAGCGTCTTGCTCGACAGGCCGAGTTGCAGGATCGGCACCGTCGACGCGTTGTACGTGATGATGTTCGGCGGCAGCGTGCCGGGCGGCAGGATGCGCAGGATCGACGCGGAATTGCTCGCGGCTTCCGCGATCGCGCGATTGATGTCCGCGCCGGGGTGGAAGAAGATCTTCACGACCGACACGCCGTTGAGCGACTGCGACTCGATGTGCTCGATGTCGTCGACGTCGGACGTGAGCGCGCGCTCGTAGTTGGTCGTGATGCGCTTGGCCATGTCCTCGGCGGAAAAGCCGTTGTACGACCAGACGATGCTGACCACCGGTATGTCGATGTTCGGAAAGATGTCGGTCGGTGTGCGCAGGATCGCGAGCGCGCCCGCGATGAAAATCAGCAGCGCGAGCACGACGAAGGTATAGGGCCTGCGCAACGCCAGCCGGACGATCCACATGATGTTGTTCCTCGAAGCAGAGCAGGGCGCCGCACTCGATGCGACGAGCGTGCAGTCTGCCGGCGCGGCGTTGACCCGACCCTGACCCGAAGATTACGAAGCCGTTATCTGCATGCCGGCCGGCGGATTTCAAAACTGTCATCCGGCGGTCAGCGTCCTTGCCTGTTGCGATCACCAGAATGAATGCGTCGGGCGGCAATCGCATCCGCGACTCCGCCGGCGGCGCATCGACGATGCGTCCTCATCGAACCGTTTCGGGAGTTTCATCATGAATCGCAGACTGACGGCAGCCGCTGCGCTGCTCACCGTGGCAATCGGCATGCCGGCCGCCGCGTTCGCACAGACTTCGACGTCCGGCCTGACGCGCGCCGACGTGATCGCTGACCTGATTCAGGCACAACGCGACGGCACCGTGCCCGCGCCGAACTGGGACTATCCGCCGAGCGCGCAGACGATCGCACGCAATCGCGAGCTCTATGCGCTCGCGCACGGCGAGCAGCGCACCACGACCGCAAACGCGTCGGCGGCCGTACCGGCCGCCACCGCACAATGAGCCGGGAGCCGGACGATGAAGCGCCTGTCCCGACTCGCGATCGCCGCGCTGCTCGCAGCGGCGGTCGCGCCGGCCTTCGCGCGCGGGCAACCGCAATTGCCGGACGACAGCGGCGGCCGCGCGAGCGTGCTGAACCAGCTGAATCCGACGCGCGCAGCCGACGACCGGCAAGCGGCGGCCACCGATGTCGCGGCCGCACAAGCGCAGCCCTGCTCGACATCGGCTCAACGTCACGATGCCGGCCGCTGATCGCCGCGGCCCGCTCCGGTATCCGCGACGCGTACGGCGCACGCGGGCCGCGCACGACTATGCGCCGCCGAGCTGCGCCTGCGCGTCGTCCAGCGCGGCGAGAAAGCCGTCGAGCGTCGCGCCTGGCTCCGCACCCTGGCGCGTCACGCAATGGAACGACGAGCAATACGCGAGTTGCGCGGGACGAATCGCGCGCAGGCGGCCCTCGGCCACCCACGCGGCCGCGTAGTGGGTCGGCAGGTAGCCGATGAAGGTGCCGCTGAACACGAGCGTCGCGATCGCCTCCATCGTATAGGCGTTCGTGCAGTGATCGAACACGAGCCCGTGCGGCCGCCGGCTCTCTGCCATATAGCCGCGCCCGACATAGTCGGCCGCGCAGATCTCGTCGAGTTCGGGCTCGGCGGCGCCGCGTTCGAAGAACGGGTGCTCGCGCGCGCAGTAGAGGTTCTGCTCCTCGCGGAACAGGAACTGGTATCGCAGCCCGGACAGCCGATGATGAAACGCGCCGACCGCGAGTTGCAGGCGTGCTTCGAGCACCGCGTTCTCGAGTTCGTCCGGGCGTTGTGTATGGAGGTTGATGCGCACCGCGGGCGCGCGCCGGCGAAACAGCCGGATCGCGAGCGGCAGCGGCGCGCAGGGCTGGCCGACCACGCCGTCGACGCAGCCGAGGTTCAGCGTCTCGCGATCGCGGCCGCCGAGGCCGCTGACCTGTTCGCGAAACCGCTCGATATCGCCGAACAGGCCCTGCGCGGCCTCGTACAGCTCCTGTCCTTCGTCGGTGAGCTGGAAGCCGCTGCTGCCGCGCCGGCACAGCGAGTAGCCGAGGCGCACCTCGAGGTCGCGCACCAGCACGCTCAGGCGCGACAGGCTCGTGTTCAGGCGCACCTGCGCGGCGGTGAAGCCGCCTGCCTCGACGATCGCGCAGAAGGTGCGCAGCAGGCGCAGGTCGACATCGGAAAGATTGCCAAGCATCGGGAGCGCTCGCGACAGTGGGGCAAACCTCGTTTATAGCCCGGCCGGCGTCGTCGCGCGAGATCCCGTGCCGTATCGTTCAGCGCCGCCGCGAAATCGCATCGGCGAGGATGCACAGCAGCTCGAACATCATCGTCGCGCCGACCAGCGCGGTGGCGCCGCCTGCATCGAACGGCGGCGACACCTCGACCACGTCGGCGCCGACGAGGTTCAGCCCCTGCAGCCCGCGCACCAGATGCTGCGCTTCCAGCGTCGTCATCCCGCCGATTTCCGGCGTGCCCGTGCCGGGCGCGAATGCCGGATCGAGCACGTCGACGTCGAAACTGACGTAGGTCGGCTCGCTGCCGACCACGCGGCGTGCTTCGGCGAGCGTAGCCGCGACGCCGAGTGCGGCGAATTCCTCCATCGCAATCACGCGGATTCCGCAGTCGCGCGCGAACGCTTCGTCGTCGGCCGAGTACACCGAGCCGCGGATGCCGATCTGCACCGTGCGCTTCGGATCGAGCAGGCCTTCCTCGATCGCGCGCCGGAACGGCGTGCCGTGCGTATAGCGGTTGTCGCCGAAATACCGGTCGTTGGTGTCCGAATGCGCGTCGAAATGAACCATGCCGATCGGCCGCCGCGCGGCCAGTGCGCGAAAGATCGGCAGCGTCACCAGATGATCGCCGCCGACCGACAGCGGGACCGTGCCGGCGTCGTCGATGCGCCGGTAGAAGCGCTCGATCCGCGCCAGCGAATCGAGCAGGTCGATCGGGTTGGTCGGCGCATCGCCGAGATCGCCGACGCGCACGAGATCGTACGGCGCGATGCGGCTCACGTGGTGCACGCGACGCATCAGGCTCGACTGGTTGCGCACTTCGCGCGGGCCGTGGCGTGCGCCCGCACGATTGGTCGTGCCGCCGTCCCACGGCACGCCGACGAGCGCGATCTGTACCTGCGCCGGATCGTCGAACACCGGCAGGCGCATGAAGGTCGGGATGCCGGCGAAGCGCGGGATGTCGGCGGCGTCGAGCGGTTGCGGAAAGTCATCGGTCATCGGAGGCTCCTGGTTGGGGAAGGCGGCGCGGGTCAATCCGACTGCGGTTCGAGTGCGGCGGCGGGCCGGCCGGCGAGGCTGACCGCGACGAAGACGGCGAGGCTGGCCGCGAGGCCGTAGACGATCGGCGTCGTCGCGAGCACGCCGTCGCGCGCCATGAAGACCACCACCACGCCGCAGCCCGCAACGATGCTCGCGATCGCGCCGCGCGCGGTCGCGCGCCGCCACAGCAGCGCGCCGACGATCGGCACCAGCAGGCCGCCGACGAGCAGGTTGTACGCGATGCTCAATGCGGCGATCACGTCGTTCACGACACACGCGAGCGCCAGCATCGCCACGCCCATCAGCAGCGTGAACATGCGGCTCTCGCGCAGGCTGCCGGCCTTGCCGGCGCACAGGAAGCGCGCGTACACGTCTTCCTGCAGCACGGTGGCGGCCGCCAGCAGGCAACCGGATGCCGTCGACATGATCGCCGACAGCGCGGCGGCCACCACGATGCCGCGCAGCCCCGTCGCGAGCACCTGGCGCGTGACTTCCGCATACGCATTCTCGGGTACCGCGAGATCGGGAATCAGCACGCGCGCGGCCGCACCGATCAGCGCGCAGGCCACGCCGTACAGCATGCAGTAGATGCCGGCGCCGAGGCCCGCATAGCGGACGACGGTCTCGCTGCGCGCGGTAAACACGCGCTGCCAGATATCCTGGCCGATCAGCGCGCCGAAGAAATACAGCAGGAAGTACGTGACGATCGTGTCCGCGCCGATATGGCCGAGATCGAAGAAGCCGGCCGGCAGCACGGCCTGCATCCGCGCGAGGCCGCCCGCGTCGTGGATCGACAGCGGCAGCAGCACGAAAAAGATGCCGATTGTCTTGATCACGAACTGGATCACGTCGGTGAGCGTCAGCGACCACATGCCGCCGATCACCGAGTAGACGATCACGATGCCGCCGCCGCACAGGATCGCCGGGATGCGCGGAACGTCGAACACCACCTCGGTGACCGAGCCGATCGCGATCGTCGCGGTGACGGCCACCATCAGGTCGTACGCGACCATCACGATGCCGCCGATCAGCCGTGACGACGCCTGGTAGCGCTGCTCCAGCACCTGCGTGACGGTATAGACCTTGAGCCGCGCGATCTGCCGCGAAAACACCAGACTGAGGACGATGATGCCGAGCCCGAGCATGAACACGAGCCACAGCCCGGACAGTCCGTACTGGTAGCCGAGCTTGACCGTGCCGATCGTCGATGCGCCGCCGAGCACCACGGCGGCCATCGTGCCGAGATAGAGTCCGGGGCCGAGGCGGCGGCCCGCGACGAGGAAGTCGTTGCGGTTGCGCGCCTTGCGCATCCCGTACCAGCCGAGCGCGAGCATCGTCAGCGCATAGACCAGCATGACCAGGTAATCGAGCAGCATGATGGGGATCTCCGTTTGCCTGTCGTCGTTCTGGCGACCTTCCGCGGCCGCGTTCGCGGAGTCTGCGGCGTCGTGCGCCGCGGCGGAATTCCCGGCTCGACAACTCAAGTTTCCCGGGCGATAAAGTGGCCGCCCCGCGGCGCGCCGGTGTTGCGGCGCAACGATGCACGTCCGCTCGCGTGCACGGCGCGTGCGTCATGCACAAACGGATCGCGATGCGGCAGTGCGGCGGGGCGTGGTCCGCATCGAGCTGCGCCGTGCCGGCGCGACCGATCCACCTGCGCTCAGTCGGCCGGGTCGAGCGCCGCACCGGATTGCCGCATGCACGGATCGGGCCGCCCGGCCGTCGAACCCGCATCGGCCGCAGCCGACTCCTGCCGGACGGTGTCGAACGCAACCGCCTGCAGCCTGACCGCGAGGTCCGGCGCGATGCCGAGCTGCGCGGCCGTCTGCTCGCGCGGGCCGAGCGTGCGGACGTCGACGCCCGCGATCTGCTGGAACAACACGAGCGCGCTCAGATACGCACCGGCGACACCCGGATGCAGGTAGTCGGGCCGCGCGATCGGCGGGTCGTTCTGCGCGCGCAGGCCGTACCAGAGCAGCGGCGCGCCGGAGCGCGCATCCGGATCGGGATCGGCGACGCCGGTCGCCCATGCGCGCTGCCACGCGCGCCCGACCGGCGCGACGCCTGCGATCGCGGGATCGCCGTGGCGTGCGGCTTCGTAGGCGTCGCGATATGCGTCGGCGATTTCGGCGAGACGCTCCAGATAGCGCGCATGGAAACCGTCGCGGTCCGGCTCGCCCGCGAGCGTTCTGGCGAGATCGGCGCGCGGCCAGGTTTCGTACAAGTAGACGCGGGCATGCGGTGCGGCGGCCCGGATGCCGCGCGCCAGCGCCGCAACGCTCGCGCAGAAGCCGGCCGGGTCGCTGGCGCGGCTGTGCGTCAACGCGAACGGCAGCGGCTTCGCGCTCAGCTCCTGCAGCACGACCGCGTCCCAGGTCGGGCGGTCGATCACGTCGGACGCGACCCGCACATGTCGGGCGAGACTCGTCGCCGACATCGCTTCGAGATGCACGTCATAGTCGAGGCCCGACTCGAGCGCAAAGCGCGCGAACAGGCCCGGAATGCCGCCCCACGGTCCCGGTTCGCGTTCCGCGCGGGCGCCGGCCTGTCCGAAGTTTTCGTCGACGACCGATGCGGTGCCGCGCACGGATGGCTTCGACGTGCTCGCGCCGTATGAACGTACGGGCGTATAGCGGCCATGCGTGAGGCTGTCGCCGACGAAGAGGATGCGTTGCGGGGCGGGGGATGAAGGCGCATCCGGAAGCGATCCGGCCGTCGCGGGCCCGGCAAACAGCCAGACCGCGATCGAAGCAAGTGCCGCGGGTAACAAGCGACCGAAGCCTCGTCGTCCGCCGCGCCGAAGCGGTCCGAGTGCCTGTGTTTCGCGATCTATTGGACGAACCTGGCATTCGGCAACGCCCACGAGCCGATCCTGACGAAGCTCGAAGCGATGGGCTATCCGGAACGTCACCACGATCCATCCGACGAGCGCCAGGCGCTCGTCGGCCTGACGAAAAGCGGCCGCCGCATGCGGGAAACGGGGCTCGACATGAGCCTCGTGGAAGCGACCGGGTCGAAACCCGACGAATGCGCGAAGATGCGGCGGGCGATCGTCACGCTGCGCGGGAACCTGATCCGGTCGACCGAGGAACAGATGCAGGAATAATCGCCGGCGAGGGGCAGGGCGGCCGGTCTGCCCGGGCGTTCGCTCAAATGAGCTCGACCTCGACGAAGACCACTTCATGGTCGGTCGCGTTGACGACGTTGTGCTCGACGCCTTTCAGCCCCGCGTAGCTTTGCCCCGCATGCAGCTGCGATTCCCGGTTGCCTTGTGCGGTCTCGAGCAAAAGCCGTCCGTTCGTTTGCGGGACCACCACATAGTCGTGCCCGTGAACATGCCAGCCGGTCTCGGCGCCCGGCGCAAATCGCCATTCGGTGACGATCACGCGTTCGTTCGATACCTGTTGCGTCGGCACGGCTTGCGGACGTTGCATGGTTTTCTCCGGGAAGAGTTGGCGGCGACATGTGTCGTGTCGGATAACCGGCAGGTTACCTCGACACGCACGCGATCGATTATCCGGGGAAGTGCCGGCATCGACGATGACGTTCCGCCGATTCGAGCCATTCGTCGATCGTTCCCGTTGCTGAAGCAGGTCGTTCGTCACGCGCGTGCTGCCTCGTGCCGCGGCTGCCGGACCGGTGCCGAGGAAGCCTGGGGAGAAGGGCGCAGCGGGCGAAGTTTCCATAAAGCGAATGAAGTCATTTTCATTATTTCGCTTTCTACAAAGCAACGTCTCTTCTAACCTTGCCGCACCCGATCGCAAGCGGCGCGTCCACGGCCGGCCGCCTGCGCGGACCACGAGCACAATCGAAACGGAGACCCTACGTGTCGCGCGCCAGCCCCCTTGCCACTGCCACGGATTCCCGGCCGACCGGAACCCTCGCGAACCTCCGGTCCATCTTCAGCGGATCGGTCGGCAACCTCATCGAGTATTACGACTGGTACGTCTATTCGGCGTTTTCGCTGTACTTCGCGAAGGCGTTCTTTCCGAACGGCAACCTGACCGTGCAGCTGCTGAATACGGCGGCGATCTTTGCCGTCGGTTTCATCATGCGTCCGATCGGCGGCTGGCTCGTCGGCATGTACGCCGATCGCAAGGGCCGCAAGGCCGCGCTGCTCGTGTC
Source organism: Burkholderia pseudomultivorans (assembly GCF_902499075.1). GTDB lineage: Bacteria > Pseudomonadota > Gammaproteobacteria > Burkholderiales > Burkholderiaceae > Burkholderia > Burkholderia pseudomultivorans. Next base: position 10,341 of record NZ_CABVPP010000078.1, read on the forward strand.
GGTGCTGGCCATGTGCATCGGCTCGCTGATCATCGGCCTGACGCCCGGCTACGACACCATCGGCATCGCCGCGCCGGTGCTGCTGGTCACCGCGCGACTGCTGCAAGGGCTGAGTCTCGGCGGCGAATACGCGAGTTCGGCGACCTACCTGAGCGAGATGGCCGACCGGTCCAGCCGCGGCTTCTATTCGAGCTTCCTGTTCGCGACGCTGTCGCTCGGCCAGTTGCTCGCGATGGGCGTGCTGGTGGTGCTGCAGCAGTTTTTCCTGACCACCGCGCAGCTCGAGAGCTGGGGATGGCGCATCCCGTTCCTGCTCGGCTCGCTGCTGGCCTGCAGCGCGATCTTCCTGCGCAGCAACATGCAGGAAACGGCATCGTTCGAGCAGCATCGCCAGAGCAAGCGCCGTCACGCATCGATCGCCGACCTGTTCCGCCACAAGCGCGAATGCCTGATCGTGGCCGGCCTGACGCTCGGCGGCACCGTCGCGTTCTATGCCTATACGACCTACATGCAGAAATTCCTCGTCAACAGCGCGGGGATGAGCAAGGCCGACGCGTCGATGGTCTCCGCGATCAGCCTGCTGGCGTTCGTCGTGATGCAGCCGGTGTTCGGCAGCCTGTCCGATCGCATCGGCCGCCGACCGCTGCTGATCGCGTTCGGCGTCCTCGGCACGCTGTGTACCGTGCCGATTTTCCAGGCGCTGCGCGGCGTTCAGACGACCGGCAGCGCACTCGCACTGATCGTCGCCGCGCTGCTGATCGTCAGCCTGTATTCGTCGGTCAGCGCGGTGGCCAAGGCCGAACTGTTCCCGGTCGGCGTGCGCGCGCTGGGCGTGGGCTTGCCCTATGCGATCACGGTATCGCTGTTCGGCGGAACGGCCGAATACGTCGCGCTGTGGATGAAGAGCATCGGACACGAAGCGTGGTTCTTCTACTACGTGTCGGCCTGCGTGCTCGTGTCGCTGCTGTGCTATCTGTGGATGCCCGATCCCCAGCGCGTGTCGCGCATCGACGAAGCCTGACGACAGCCCCATCCGGCGCGGCGCCCATGCCCGACACGGGCGGCGCGTCGCGCGTCAGCGGAAATCCGCGTACTGCCGCACCAGCGACAGCATCGACGGAATCAGCCCGCGCACGTCGCCGCGGCGCCACTGGAACGCATACGGAAGCGGCGCCAGCGGCGGCTCGCTCGTCAGCTGCACGAGGTCGCCGCCGAGCCGCGCACGCGCCCAGTCGACGGGCAGGAAGCCGATGCCGACGCCTTCGCGCAACATGCCGGCCACCGCGCTCCAGTTGTTGCACGCGATCCTGCGCGCGTGATTGATTCCGCACGCCAGCAGCCAGTCGTCGAGAATGCGCGTCACGCCCGAACCGGAGGGCAGCAGCACCAGCGCATGACGGGCGATCAGCGCCGGCGTCAGCGCGCGCTCGCTGCCGACCAGCGCCTCGGCCGCCATCCACGCGAACCGCGCTTCGGCGACCGGCTGCGACAGCACGCTGCCGCGCGACGAACGCCCCGCGATCACCGCGAAGTCCAGTTCGCCCGCATCGACTTTCTCCTCCAGCGCCGCCCCCACGTCGACATACGGCTCCAGCGCCAGCTTCGGATGCTGTTTCTGGACCGCCGCGACGAAACGCGGCAGCCACGTCATGGCCGACAGCTCGCCGACCCCGAAACGCAGCCGGCCGCTCAATCCCTCGTCGCGGGCGACCGAGTCCTGCAGCGCGGCGACGGACTCGAGCACGCGCACCACGGCGGGCAACAGCGCCTCGCCGTCGTCGGTCAGCACGGCCCGATGGCCGCTGCGGTCGAACAGCGTGCGTTCGACGACCTGTTCCAGTTCGTTGATGCGCTTGGACAACGACGACACCGACAGATGAAGCCGTTGCGCCGCTGTCGAGAAGTTTGCGCAGGTCGCCGCCCAGTAGAACGCGTCGAGCTGCTTGAGAGTCGGAGTCGCCATGATATTTCGCTTTTATCGAACAAATTCATTGGAAGATTATCGCTTTTTATGAACCTCGTGGATCCCTAGAATCGGCGCATCGATTCGACAACAGGCTGCAGAAATGACCTCGTCCGCCTCATCCCTTCCCGCCGCAAGCCGCCCGCAGGCCGCCATGCGCACGCCGCGCGTACTGCGCAAAATGCTGAGCCTGCATGATTTCGAGGCCGAGGCGCGCCGCGTGCTGCCGCGCCCGATCTTCGGCTATGTCAGCGGCGCGGCGGAAGACAACCGCACCCGCGACGACAACCGTGCCGTGTTCGACGAGTACGGGTTCACGACGCGCGTGCTGCGCAATGTTTCGCAGCGGCAGCAGACGGTCGAGCTGTTCGGACGACGTTACGCGTCGCCATTCGGCATCGCGCCGATGGGCATCCATGCGCTGTCGACCTATCGCGGCGACATCGTGCTGGCGCGCGCCGCGCAGCGCGCGGGCATCGCGTCGATCATGAGCGGCTCGTCGCTGATTCCGCTGGAGGAGGTCGCCGCCGCCGCGCCGGGCACGTGGTTCCAGGCCTATCTGCCCGGCGACACCGACCGCATCAGCGCCTTGCTCGAACGCGTCGCGCGTGCCGGGTACCGGACGCTGGTCATCACGGTCGACATCCCCGTGTCCGCCAATCGCGAGAACAACGTGCGCACCGGCTTCACCACGCCGCTGCGCCCGGGGCCGCGCCTGTTCTGGGACGGCATCACGCACCCGCGCTGGCTGGCGGGCACCTTCGCGCGGACGCTGCTCGCGCACGGCATGCCGCATTTCGAAAACTCGTTTGCGACGCGTGGCGCGCCGATCCTGTCGTCGACGGTGCTGCGGGATTTCTCCGCGCGCGACCATCTCGACTGGGGACATCTGGAGCGGATCCGGCGGGAATGGAAGGGCGAGCTGGTGATCAAGGGCATTCTCAGTGTGGACGACGCCGTCATCGCGCGCGACGCGGGGGCCGACGCGATCATCCTGTCCAATCACGGCGGCCGCCAGCTGGACGGCGCGGTCTCGCCGATGCGCATCCTGCCCGACGTGGTGCGGACGCTCGGCGCGGATTATCCGGTGATGATCGACAGCGGCTTTCGTCGCGGATCGGACGTGCTGAAGGCCGTCGCGATGGGCGCGCGCATGGTGTTCGTCGGGCGGCCGTTCAATTACGCGGCTGCGGTGGCCGGCGAAGCGGGCGTACTGCATGCGATCGGCCTGTTGCGTGACGAGGTGGACCGGAACATGGCGATGCTGGGGGTCGAGCGGTGCAGTGAGTTGACGCCTGACGTGCTGATTCGGAAAGGGTGATTTGAAAAAATTATGCTCTTGTACGGATAACTTTTCTTATCACAATAGCATCGTTCTCTTGCGAAACTCGTCCATCGAGAAACGCGTCTGAGCACAGGTTGAGGGTCGGTTGATTGCGATTGGCGAGCGGGCAGGGGACGGCGAGGACTGAAGGTCGGCGCCGCAGCGCTCATACAGGTGCCTGCGAACGGCGTGCGCACGACGCGATCGCCGCATCGCTGTCATAATCCGCGCATCCGACGGCAACGGGTGCCGACGGATACGCTTCGTCCATCCCCATGTCCGACCTGTTTTCGCCTGAACCGCGCCGGCCGCTGGCCGACGCGCTGCGTCCCGCGTCGCTCGACGACGTGATCGGGCAAACGCATCTGCTCGGCGCGGGCATGCCGCTGCGCCGCGCGTTCGAATCGGGCAAACCGCATTCGATGATCTTCTGGGGCCCGCCCGGCGTCGGCAAGACGACGCTGGCGCGGCTCACCGCGCAGGCATTCGATTGTGCGTTCGTCGCGTTGTCCGCGGTGCTCGGCGGCGTCAAGGACATTCGCGCCGCAACCGCGCGTGCACAACAAGCGTTCGACGCAGCAGGGCGCCGCACGATCGTGTTCGTCGACGAGATCCACCGCTTCAACGACACGCAGCAGGCTGCGCTGCTGCCGTCCGTCGCGTCCGGTGCCGTGATCTTCATCGGTGCGACGACCGAGAACCCGAGCTTCGAGGTCAATCGTGCGTTGCTGTCACGTGCGCGCGTTTACGTGCTGAAACCGCTCAGTGAAGACGAACTGCGCTCGCTGTTCGACCGGGTGCGCGGCATTGCGCTCGGCAAACTGTCGTTCGACGATGACGCACGCGACACGCTGGTCGCTCACGCGGACGGCGATGCGCGGCGCTTCCTGAACCTGCTCGAACAGGTGCGCACGGCAGCCGAGTCGGCGGGCCTCACGACGCTCGACGCCGGCTTCATCGCACGCACGACGACGAGCGGCGCGCGTCGTTTCGACAAGGGCGGCGAACATTTCTACGATCAGATTTCAGCGCTGCACAAGTCGGTGCGCGGCTCGAACCCGGACGCCGCGCTGTACTGGCTTTGCAGGATGCTCGACGGCGGCACCGACCGCCGCTACCTCGCGCGCCGGATCGTCGCAATCGCGTACGACGATATCGGCCTGGCCGATCCGGCCGCGCTCCGGATCGCCAACGACGCGGCCAGGACCAGCGACCGGCTCGGCGCGCCCGACGGCGACCTCGCGCTCGCACAGGCCGTGCTGTATCTCGCGTGCGCGGCGAAAAGCAATGCCGGCGGGATGGCGCTCATGCAGGCGAGGGCGTTTGTGCGGCAGGACCGGCCGCGTGAGGTGCCCGCGCATCTGCGCGACGTGCCGGACGAGCTGACGCCCGCGCTCGGGCGGGCATACCGGAATCCGCACGACGCGCCTCATGGCTACGCGGCCGGCGAAAGCTATCTGCCGGACGGCATGCAGGCGCCGTACTGGTACCGACCGACTTCGCGCGGCGTCGAGGCCGGGATCGCCGAGCGGCTCGACGCGTTGCGGCGGCTGGACCGCGACGCTGTCAGCGGAGCTTTTTCGCGTACTCGATGAAGCCGGTGCGGGTCGCCAGCGCGTCGTACAACGCGCGCGCGGTGGTGTTGGTGTCGTGCGTGAGCCAGTAGACCTCGCTGGCACCATCGGCCCGCGCGCGTTCGCAGACCGCGTCGATCAATGCTCGACCGACGCCGCGTCCGCGCGCGTCGGCGGACGTGAACAGGTCTTCCAGATAACAACGGCGCGCGATCGTCCAGCACGAGCGGTGATAGAGCGCGTGCACGAGGCCGAGCAGCGTGCCGGCCGCGTCGAATGCGCCGAGCCCGAACATCGGCTCGTGAGGATCGTGCAGGCGCGCCCACGTCGTCGCGAAGACGTCTTCGCTCAACGCGACTTCGTAGAACGTCTGATAGTCCTTCCACAACGTCCGCCAGGCGGCTTCGTCCGCCGCTTCGAGCGGCCGGACGTGGAGCAAATTGGATGTCAACACGGGATGATCGTCACGCAAGGCCCGGGACGGGCGATTCGATACGGGTTCGCGCCGCGGTATTCGGTCGGCTGCACGATCGGCCGGAGCGCTGACTCATGGCTGACTGGTGTTCGTGGTGCGGTCGGTTTCCTGGAGGGGCCGTCGATCGGACCGGATGCACTCGGCAAAGACCGGTTCGGCAGGCCGCCCCTCGGGGGGAGTCGATTGTAGCGCGCAGCGGTCGTGGTCTTGTTGGTCCTGTGATATTCCGCAATCGCTCGCTGTCTCGGCGGGCAGGCGTGTAGTCGCTCCTGCTTGAATCTTCGTCAATTTTTGTGAGATTGAATCGGGAAAACAACATGGTTGTTTGCCGACCGCCGGATTGTGTCGCGAATTTGCTATGCTTCCGTCACAAATCGGTAGTGCGCCTGTGCTTTGAAGCCCGCCGCGCGACCGAAGATCCAATATGCGTTGAACAATATTGAGAGAGTGGCTGTGTCAATAAGCGAAACAATAAGCAGCTTCGCATCGGGGGCGGTCGACTGGAATCGTCGGCCTGTCGCTTTGAATTTCGGGAGGGCGCAAGGCACGTTGGGGCGCCTGCTTGCGCTGCAGCATGCGCGCGTGCATGAGGGGCTGATGACCGGTATCCACGGCCATTTGACCTGCGTGTCGCCTCGCAACGATTTGTCGCCGCGGTTATTCCTCGGCGTCCCCGTCTCGCTGCGGCTCGTTACCGACCGCGGCCAGTTACACGTCGTCAACGCGATCATCCGGGACGTTCAGATAGGCCAGAGCGACGGCGAGCTGTGCGTGTACCAGCTCACGGTCTGCGACGCTTTGTCATTGATGGACAAGCGCACCAACTCTCGCGTGTTCCGGCAGAGCAGCGTCATCGACATTCTTGCGACGCTGTTCAACGAATGGCGCCAGCGCAGTCCGGCGCTGGCGGCCGCATTCGAATTCGACCTGTCTCACCTGAGTCGTGACCGGTATCCAGCACGCGAATTGACCCGGCAGGTCAACGAATCGGACGCGCAGTTCGTGCGCCGCCTGCTGCGCCGCGAGGGCATTACGGTGTTCGCCCGATCCGGCTCGGCCAAGGACGCACGTAACGTCCACGACGATACACCCGTGCATACGCTCGTATGCTGCGACGACCCGGCCTCCCTGCCGGAAGCCCCCGCCGGGGTTGTACGCCTGCATCCGCGCGACGCCGGCACCGAAGAGCGCGACACGGTTACGCTTTTCGCGCTGCGTCAGCAGTTGGCCCCCGGCAAGGCCGGCCGCCCGTCGTGGGACTACAAGAAGGCTCGCATCGATGAGTCGGTGGTCGCGACAAGCGTCGATCAGGGCGAAGCCGGCAACGATCTCGCACAGCTGTTGACCGACATCGCGATCGACATCCCGCATGCCGGCGACTCGTGGGACGATCACGAACGTCTCACGCGCGCCCGGATGCTCGCGCATCAGTTCGAGGCCGAGCGCTACGACGGCGTGAGCGGCGTACGCGATCTGGCCGTGGGTGCATGGATCACGCTGGCCGGCACGCCCGAATGGGACATGCAGCCGGCCGACCAGCGGCAGTTCGTGATCACCTCGATCGACCACGATGTGTGGAATAACCTTCCCCAAGGCCTGACCGAGCGCGTGCAGGCGCTGTTTGCCGCGAGCCGGAATCTTGCCTTTCCGTCGCCGCCACGGCCGTCGACTGAGACGGCCGAATCCGATACGCGCTACGAGAACCGCTTTACCTGCGTACGCCGCGGCGTGCCGCTCACGCCCGCGTACGATCCGCGGATCGACCTACCGCCCGTTCATTTGCTGACCGGCACGATCGTCGGCCAGGAAGGCGAGGAAGTGTTCTGTGACGCCGACGGCCGGGTGCGCGTGAGGATCCACGGTCTGGATCCGGCGGACCACGCGCACGCGCAGGGTGCGGGTACGAACGACAATGCCGGCGACAGCGCGCCGATCCGGGTCGGGGCGAGCCTCGCGGGCGGTAGCTTCGGCGCGCTGTTTCTGCCGCGTGTCGGCATGGAAGTCTTGATCGGCAGCCTTGGTGGCGATCCGGACCGCCTGGTTATCATCAACGTGCTGAGCAACGGCGTGAACCCGCCGGCGGCCTTCACTCACGTCGGCAGCCTTCCCGGCAACCGCTACGTGTCGGGAATCAAGACCAAGGAAATCAAGGGGCGCCGATATAACCAACTGCGCCTCGACGATACGCCGTCGCAAATTTCGGCGCAGTTGGCGAGCGAACATGCGCATTCCCAGCTGAACCTCGGGTATCTGACACAGCCCCGTCAAGACGGTCGCGGCCAGGATCGCGGCGAGGGCGCCGAACTGCGCACCGACGCGGCGGCCGCGTTGCGGGCGGCACAAGGCATCCTCTTGACGACCTACGCCCGCTCGCAGGCAAGCGGTGGCCAGCTCGATCGCGACGAGCTGCTGCAATTGCTGGGCGAATGCACCGAGCTGTTCAAATCCTTGGGCGATTACGCGGGGCAGCACGGCGGACAGGCGACCGATACGGCCGGGCAGCAGGCGCTCGCTGCCGCGTTCAAGGGCTGGACGGCCGGCGGCGGTTCGAACAGCCACGCCGGCGCTCCCGACGGCTCGCAGGCATTGATGGCCTTTGGTGCGCAGGCCGGCTCGGTAGCAATTACACCGAAGACGCATGTCACCTATGCCGGACAGAACATCGACCAGGTCGCGCAGCAGCATGTCCAGCTGACCAGCGGCCAGCGCATCAACCTGCATGGCGGTCGCGGCGTTGCGATGTTTGCGCACAGCGACGGCGTCTCGGCGATCGCGAATCAGGGCAAGGTGACGTTGCAGAGCCAGAACGACGACACGCAGATCGACTCGGCGAAGAACATCCAGTTCACGGCGGCGGGCGGCAAGCTGGCCGGCATGGCGAGTGATCAGGTGGTTTTCACGACATCCGGCGGCGCCTACCTGAAACTGCACGGCGGCGACATCGAACTGGGATGTCCGGGCACGTTCACGGTGAAGTCCGCCGGACACTCATGGCAGGGGCCGGCGAGCATGAGCACGGACATGCCGAAGTTCGATCATGCGCCGCTCGGGCGCGTGCCGAAACTCGTACGGGCGACCGATGGACAAGCCGTGGAAGGTATGCAGGCGGAGATCACGAAAGCATCGGGCGAGGTGGTAAAGGGACAGTCCAACGCTGCGGGCAAGCTTGCCCCCATCCAGAGCAACCAGTTCGAACCGTTCGTTGTGAATTTCTTCAAGAACAAAAGCTGACCGGGGATAAGAATAATCATGGCAGACACAGCCGATACAGCACCGGCTAGTCCGGTTGCATCCGAAAACAATCCGTCGATGCAGGACGCTGCGAGCGACGGTGGCGGCCTCGATCCGCGCACGCCCTCAGGCGAAACGTCGTCGGGAGGCAGTGACGATTCGCAGAATCGCTATCTGGTCGCCAATGGTAATGGCGTCATGACGCTCAGCCAATCCGATTACCTGTGCGTGATGCAGATGCCGTTGCCGGGTATCGTGATTTTCGTGCATGGCGTGAACTCGGAGGGGGAGTGGTTCGAGGCGAGCGAAAAGGGCCTGTGCGCCGGGTTGAACACGCGCCTCGGACGTACGGACGATGATTTGGCGCATCACGGCCCTCAGGCCGGGCAGATGGCGCCGATGCATTACATGAATAGTCTGACGGACGACGGCTTCATCAATCCGCAGCTGTGGGCCGGTACGTATCTGCAACCGGACGAAAATACCTACTCGCCGGTCATTCATTTCCGCTGGGGCTACAAGGCAAACGCCGAGGAACTGAAGCGCTATGGCGAATCGATCTTCCTGAACGAACAGAACTACTGGGGTGGCGGCCCCTTCGCGAATGGTTGCGGCAGCCTGCCGGACCTGTGGAACGCTGGAGTCGATCCGCGGATCTTCGGCTTCATCAATGTGCAGGGGATCAATCCGACGCAACGCCCGCTCTTCGAGACGCCACCGCGCATGTACAACGTACTGGGAGCATTGCGTCTCGCGAAGCTCATCGGCTCTATCCGCAAGGCACAGAAGGACGTGCCGATCACGGTGGTGTGTCACAGTCAAGGCAACATGGTTGGCATCGCAGCCGCCTTCCTCGGCGATCGTCTGTCGAAAGATGCTGGCGTGCGGTGCGTGGCCGATACCTACGTGCTCGCCAATCCGCCCTATAGTTTGCTCGGCACGATCAAGGGAGACAGTTCGCCTTTCATGGAGCAGTGGACCGAACGCAACGCCAAGGACTCTCACGGCAATCGCGGGCGCGTAGAGTCGCAGGCACGGGTGAAGACCCTGAAAGCGTTCCTTGAGCTCATCGCGAAAAGCAAGGATGCGGAGGACGAGCGCGACCCGCTCGACTTCCGGATGACGATGGCGAACCTGCAGTCGCGCGCTGACGGCAAGCCGGCCTACGATCCCGATTATGACCGGCAGCAGTACGGGGTTCAGAACCATACTTACGGCCGCGTGACGCTGTATTCCTGCCCGCACGACCAGGTGATTTCCGCCGCCCCCGTCCAGGGTATGGGCTGGCGCGGACTGCATCCGGACGAGGTCGCGCTCGTGAAAGGTTCGAGCCTTTTCACGCAGCGCGTGTTTGCCACCAAATTCAAGGTCGGTCAGGCGTCGCCGGTAACCTACCGAACGTGGGAGGACGACTGGCGTTATGGCAAGGGCTCAACGGACCTGTTCTTTTATCCGACGTCACCCCCGGCCAAATATAACTTGGTCAAATCACTGCGGGGTAACCAGGAGTGGTACGGCAAGGTCGCGACCATCGCAATCGCCCCCGCGCTGTATATCGTGACGATGGCGACATCGGCGCTCGGCATGTTCCGCGTCAGTGCGGAGCCGCCGAAAAAATGCGGCGCCACACAGGAGGGATGGCACGTGGTCTGCGATGCGCCGGCCCTGCCGGAGCCGTTCTTCCCGCAGGCGCTTCGCTACGGGGCGCTCGTGCATGTGAAGGACGGCACCGCGGAGAGTGATTTCAACGAGGACAACGATCCAGTGGCGGCGGCACGCAACAAAAACAAGACGTCCATCAACACGGCAGATCCGTACGATACGTACAAGCCCAAAGGCGAGCATGCGGCCGAAATGGAACCCAAGGGCGATGCGGACAGTGAGGCTTCACAACGCTACGAGGACCATGCGATCGCGCGCATGGAGGCCCGTCGTGACAACAACCCGGAATGGGTCAAGGACGGCGTGGTTATAGGGGAGGCGGGTCCCAACGCGCAAATGCCCGCCGGCTACGAGAAGTGGCGAAACAAGCAGATCGTACACATCCTCGACGCTGCGGTGAATAACCCGACAAACCATTCGACAATCATGACCAACGAGAAGCATGCCAGGTTGGCGCTGGCTTACGATGTTGCGATTGGTGTTTGTCGGATTTCGCAGCAACGGTTGAACGATTTCAGGATCGAAGCCGATTGGCGATTCGGCCATCAAATTGGAAAATATAATCCAAATATTGTTTATTCGGAATATTTCCGATATGGAACGATGAAAAAAGTTTCGCTAACCAATTGGGTTACCAACGATGCGGAAGCAACACTTCCCGATTCGATAGATGACACGCGGCAGGGAGGCACATTCCTCGGCATCGGAGAGGTCGCATGAGATCATTGCTTTCCTCCCGGTCAAAACGATTTGCACTGGCACTCAGTGCAGTACTATTGGTGATGGGTATCGTGGCAATCGAAACATTCGGCCACGGTCCGCAAATTCGAAGCATGGGAGAGGAAATGACACGATGGTTAGGTTTGCCGGCTCTGGCTGGGATTGCTGTTTTTGCATTCGCTACGGCTTGGTCGTCCGCAAGCGCGGAAGCCGCCGAGCCCATGTCGGCGCCGACTCAGTCAGCACCTATCGAAGAGAAGCCATTCGTCGCGCAAGTCGTGGGGCTCGAATGGCTCAATCCCCTGCAGCGTCGCGATTATCCGACGGAATGGCAATTGCTGTGGACGCTGGGACTGGTCAAGCCGAATAAAAATGACGACATGGTTAGAAAGGATCCCAAGTCATTCAGTACAGTTCGCCCTGTCGCTGGAATCGCCTACGGTAATAACGGAAGAGAGAGTTTTGATGGGTTCTATGAAAAATATATAGATATATTTCTAGGACTGCTTTATGACAAGTACGCGATGAATGGGCACTATTTCTATACAGTCCAACCATCCGACAAACGACACTGGCGAGAATTGGCGGGAGTTCGCATTGAGTTTGCAATCCCCACACGGCTATCTCCCAAAGAGGCTCGCTCGCATCTTAGCGACGAAATGATCACGGCCTTTTCAATTGGCAGCAAGTCGTTCCCCGACCTGTGGAGCAAGGATACGCCACCGGACATTCAAATCCACGTCGGCGGCGCCAACGCCGGCTTCACATCATTGAACGCAGCACTCGACTATCTGCAGGCGCATCCGCAGGAAAGCGTGTGGGTAATGAACTGGGATGCCCCAAGCTTTCCACCCAAAGACGAGCAGATGAACGAGAACCTCACTGTGCTGTTTCTCGCCGGCCCGGATCTGAAGACCGAACGCGAGCCGCTCGCATGGATCGGCAAGGCTGCAACGGGCAGGGTGAGCGACTACGAGGCAAAATCCGGCACCACGCGTGCTGTCCAGGCGTGGAAGGCGACGATCGCACAAGCCGCCCACAACGCGAACGTTGATCCTTCCAGCATCCAGTTCGTCGTGCATGATGCAGGCAAGGGCAGCGATGCGGCATCGGCCCGCCTGGCCTCGCTGTCGCAAACGCTCACGGAGACGCTGCCGGAATTCGACTATACGAAGCAGGTCTTCAACACGCCGGCGCTGCTCGGTGAGATGGGCGCGGGCACGGCGCTGACCAACGTCGCGCTTGCAATCGGACGGATTAACCACTTTGGCGGCAATGCGCTGGTTGCCGGCACAACGGACGCTGGCCATCCGACTGCCGTTGTCATCCTTCCCCCGTCGAAGCTCACGCCGATCGATCAGAACAGCGACTGGTTCCGCGCTCGCGGCGAAAACAATGCTTATCTGCCGTGGTGGGGGCGTCGCCACGACACGAATTACGGCATTCAGGGCTACTCGTATTAAGGAGCCTCCGTGCGCGGCATTATTCGAGTAGGCGATGTACATAGCCATGGCGGGCGCGTCGAGTCGGGCGCCGCGAACAGCGAGGTAATGGGGCGCCCGGTCGCGCGAATTGGCGACCGCTGCACCTGCCCGATTCATGGTCAATGCGTGATCGTCGAGGGCGATCCGGACTTCACAGTGGAGGGCAGCTTCGCATCGTTTGATGGCCACAAAACCTCGTGCGGGGCAGTACTGATTTCATCGGCGTCTACGTCCGGGCGCCCCTGAAGCGGGATGTCGGGACGTATCCCGATTTCCCGCAATCAAGAACAACGCCGAAGGCGAGCGCGCAGCCAAAATGGCAGAAACGTCCGGCCACGGCCTCCGGGGAAGAAAATGACACGATGGATAAAGTCGCCGGTGCTAGCTGCGCCCGCTCTTTTCGCGCTAGTTACAGGTTGCTCGTCTGCGGTCATCAGAACCGAACGGCCCATGTTGGCGCCAGCGCCCTCAACGCCTCTCCACGAGAAGCCATTCGTTGCGCAAGTCGTGGGGCTGGAATGGCTCAATCCCTTGCAGCGTCGCGACTATCCCACGGAATGGCAACTGCTATGGACGATGGGGCTTGTCAAGCCGAACAAGAACGACGATATGGTCAGAAAAGCCCCTCAAAGCTTTTTGTCAGTCAAGCCAGTCGCTATTGTTGCGGACGGCAACAACGGAAGGGAACGCTTTGATGGATTCTACGAGAAGTATATCGATACGCTTCTCGGTCTGTTTGCCACGAAATATGTGATGAACAGTCAATATTTCTACACTGTCAAGTCACATGACCCTCGCCATTGGCGGGAGCTTGCGGGTATTCGGATCGAGTTTGCGATACCACCAAGGCTGGAAGTGAAAGAGGCGAAAGATTATTTGGCGCACCAGATCAAGGATTACTTTGAAATTGGCAATCAATCTGCCAAAGACCTGTGGAGCAAGGATTTACCTGCCGACATTCAACTCCACATCGGTGACGCTAATGCCGGCTTCACATCATTGAACGCCGCACTCGACTATCTGCACGCACACCCCAAAGAAACCGTATGGGTGATGAACTGGGACGCACCAAGCTTTCCCCCCAAAGACGAGCAGATGAACGAAAACCTCACTGTGCTGTTTCTCGCCGGCCCGGATCTGAAGACCGAACGCGAGCCGCTCGCATGGATCGGCAAGGCTGCAACGGGCAGGGTGAGTGACTACGAGGCAAAGACCGGCACCACGCATGCTGTCCAGGCATGGAAGGCGACGGTCGCACAGGCCGCCCACAACGCAAACGTTGATCCTTCCAGCATCCAGTTCGTCGTGCACGATGCAGGCAAGGGCAGCGATGCGGCATCGGCCCGCCTGGCCTCGCTGTCGCAGACGCTCACGGAGACGCTGCCGGAATTCGACTACACGAAGCAAGTCTTCAACACGCCGGCGCTGCTCGGTGACATGGGCGCGGGCACGGCGCTGACCAACGTCGCACTTGCAATCGGACGGATTAACCACTTTGGCGGGAGTGCGCTGGTTGCCGGTACAACGGACGCTGGCCATCCGACTGCCGTTGTCATCCTTCCTCCTTCGAAACTCACGCCGATCGATCCAAACGGCGACTGGTTCCGCGCTCGCGGCGAAAACAACGCCTATTTGCCGTGGTGGGGACGTCGCCACGACACGAATTACGGCATTCAGGGCTACTCGTATTAAGGAGCCTCCGTGCGCGACGTTATTCGAGTAGACGATAGCCATGGCGGACGCGCGCCGGGTCTGGCGCCGCGAACCGTGACGTCATGGCGCGCCGCACGAATCGGCCACCCATGCACCTCTCTGATTTACCACGATCACAACGTCAAAGACATGTAAGTGTCCGAAATGGTACAAACGATCAGCGACGACCTTCGGGGGAGAAAATGACACGATGGACGAAGGTGCCGGCTTTAGCGGCAATCACTGTTTTGGCACTCGCTACTGGCTGCTCGTCTTTAACTGCGGAGAGCGTGCAGCCCCTGTCTACACCAGGCCCGTCAACGCCTGTTCAAGAGAAGCCGTTCGTCGCGCAAGTCGTGGGGCTGGAATGGCTCAATCCCTTGCAGCGCCGCGACTATCCGACGGAATGGCAGCTGCTGTGGGCCATGGGGCTCGTCAAACCGAATAAGAATGACGACATGGTTAGAACGGATCCCAAGTCGTTTAGTACAGTTCGCCCAGTCGCCGGAATCGCATACGGGAACAACGGGAGGGAGCGCTTCGATGGATTCTATGAAAAGTATATCGACACGCTTCTGGGCCTGTTTGCCACGAAATATGTGATGAATAGTCAATATTTCTACACGGTCAAGCCACAGGACTCACGCCATTGGCGGGAACTCGCAGGCATTCGGGTCGAATTTGCGATACCACCGAGACTTGAAGTAGATGAGGCGAAGGATTATTTGGCGTATCAGATAAAAGATTACTTTGAAATTGGCAATCAATCCGCCAAAGATCTGTGGAGCAAGGATTTGCCTGCTGACATTCAAATCCATGTCGGCAGTGCAAACGCCGGCTTCGCATCATTGAACGCCGCGCTCGACTATCTGCAGGCGCATCCGCAGGAGAGCGTGTGGGTAATGAACTGGGACGCGCCGAGCTTTCCACCCAAAGACGAGCAGATGAACGAGAACCTCACCGTGCTCTTCCTGGCCGGCCCGGATCTGAAGACCGAACGCGAGCCGCTTGCATGGATCGGCAAGGCTGCAACGGGCAGGGTGAGTGACTACGAGGCAAAGACCGGCGCCACGCGTGCTGTCCAGGCATGGAAGGCGACGGTCGCACAGGCCGCCCACAACGCAAACGTTGATCCTTCCAGCATCCAGTTCGTCGTGCATGATGCAGGCAAGGGCAGCGATGCGGCATCGGCCCGCCTGGCCTCGCTGTCGCAGACGCTCACGGAGACGCTGCCGGAATTCGACTACACGAAGCAAGTCTTCAACACGCCGGCGCTGCTCGGTGACATGGGCGCGGGCACGGCGCTGACCAACGTCGCACTTGCAATCGGACGGATTAACCACTTTGGCGGGAGTGCGCTGGTTGCCGGTACAACGGACGCTGGCCATCCGACTGCCGTTGTCATCCTTCCTCCTTCGAAACTCACGCCGATCGATCCAAACGGCGACTGGTTCCGCGCTCGCGGCGAAAACAACGCCTATTTGCCGTGGTGGGGGCGTCGCCACGACACGAATTACGGCATTCAGGGCTACTCGTATTAAGGAGCCTCCGTGCGCGGCATTATTCGAATCTGAGTCGTACACGCATCCCCAGATGCTTCTCGCACGCGAGCGTCGGGCCAAAATCCGATCGTCAGCACCCGTTCGGCGCCGGATGACGGTTGCCGGGCTTCGCTCGATGCCTCGACACCAGTCCCGCCGGGGCATGCTCACGCAGCCGAGTGACCAGCCAGCTCATCGCCGGCGCTCCCTGAGGGGTGTTGGCGATCAACCTACAAGCCAAAACACGACATTTTTATTTAGCGGAAACGCGACATCTGAACTTGGGACCTACACCAAATGTCCCTGCTAAGTTCAATTGTCGTGTTTCCAGCTAAATTGAAATGTCGCGGTGTTTGGGCTTTTTCTTGTCCTTATTCAAGGTGTTGGGGTGGGGCGGCGAAGCCGCCCCCCGTTCCCTGATTCCTTCAACGCTGACTTCAAGAATGGCTTGATTCACGTCGGCAAGCTCAATTGCACGCTGTTTCTTCAGCCCGATGAGGGCCTTCTTTGCCTGAACCTCGGCGCCGCAATGGGTGCGTGACGGTGAGCCGGCCGCGCGGCGTTCGTCACGCATGCTCTGGATGCGCCGTGCGACTTCCAGGGCACTGGACAGCCGCTTGTTCTCGACCTCGGCGCCTTGATCGATGCGCGTGATGCGATCGTATTGCCGGCACGACAGCACCGCGCCGTTGGCCTGGACCTCGATCATCCCGTCCGGATATTCGACGACCTCGACGTATTCATGCACGAGGCTCCGATTGGCCGCCGAATCGGCGAGCAGGTACATCACGCGGTCGTACTGCACGGTCAACGCGTTGGATACCTTGCGCGGCACGCGATACGACAGGATCTGTCTCAGATCCTCATCAGCACGCAGCGGCCGGTGTGCGTCGTGATCGCTTTTCGGCGGTTTGCCGAAGCGACGGTTGAAGTCAGCGATGAAGGAGGGCGCATACGCGTTGGCGGCCTCTCGTGTGCTGATTCCGCGCAGTCTGAGCTCTTTGACGAGCCGGTCCTGCAGTGTCAGGTTGGCCCGTTCCACCCGCCCCTTGGCCTGACTTGAGTTTGCACAGAACGCGTCGACATTGAGCTCGTACAGCGCTCGGCCAAACTGCGTGACGCCTTTGCCCGCGGTCTCCGAGCGATTCTTCACGTAAAAAATGCTGGCCTTGTCGCTGTAGAACGCCACCGGCTTGCCATGCGAATCCAGATACTTGGACAGCGCCTCAAAATAGCTGAAGGTCGATTCGTTCGCCGTGAAGTGCAGCGCCATGAGCTGTCCGGTTGCATCGTCGATGAACACCAGCAGCGTGCAGGCTGGCGCACGGTCCTCGAACCAACGGTGATCGCTGCCGTCGATCTGAATCAGTTCGCCGAAGCAAGCACGGCGGTTGCGCGGTTGGTAGACCTTCGGCGGGCGTTGCTTGCGTGGAATCCAGAGCCCGGAAGCCCTCATCAGCGTACGAACCGTTTCGACAGCCAGGTCAATGCCATGACATTCGCGCAACTTCTCGCACGCCAGCGTCGGGCCAAAATCGGCGTAGCGCTCGCGGATCAATGCCAGCGCCCGCTGCGCCTTTCCAGCCGGCAACTGATGGTTGCTCGGGCGTCCACGCTTGCCTGACACCAATCCAGCCACGCCGGCCGCGCGATAGCGCGATACCAAACGCTCAATCTGCCGCACGCTCAAATCCAGCCGTTCGGCCGCCTGGCCAGGCTTGAGCCGACACTCGGCTACCGCCTCAATGACCTTCAGCCGATCCACTTCACGCATCGTCATGGTGATCGTCCCAGTCGCGTTCATCGCCGGCGCTCCCAAGGGTGCAGACGATCACCTACAGGCCAAAACACGACATTTCTTATATGGTCGCCTCCCATTTGCAAGGCAATTTTGATCGTGGCGAGGAGGGTGGTTGCGGAC
>NZ_CABVPP010000079.1 GCF_902499075.1 Burkholderia pseudomultivorans
ACTACACCAGCGTCACCGAGGTCTTCGAAATGCGGATCCCGAACGCCAGCGAGGAGGAAGCCAATGGGCTCGAAGGGTCGGCTGGCTGACCATCGCTCGAAGGTATCGGCGTGCCACCGCGCCGGCGTGAGGTGGGCGAGGTGATTTCGTCGTGCTCGGCTTCCGTGCACGACACCACGAATGTACGGAGGAAGCTACACGCTGCGTTCTCGTGAAGCTACGTTTCGGCATCCACAGTGACGCCGACGTTCGAATGATCGGTTGCTGTGGTGGAACCGCCGCCATAGCTTCCGGGGAATAGGGCTGACGAGTGCCCTTTTTGGCCGAACCCGGTGGTCGAAGGCGCGGGCACTTGCCCGCGCAGTCTCTCCCCGAGAGATTACCCGTCAGTTATATTGCCGGAGAGCCAGCACGCTAGCGCTGGAGTGGTTGACGACTTATTCGGGGCGGTCGATTTTTTGAGGCGTCGCAGGACTGTTACTAGAGCAAAAGATCGAGGCGCCACGCACCGTTATAGCGTCTTCGCCATGCACGTAGCCGACGCGGGACAGAGAGACGCAAATTGCGAGGTGGACTGAATTCCGCCCGGCGCTACCGCCCTCTCGTACTTGTGATATCCGATGCCCGAGAAATAGTCGGCTGCGGTCGTCGTGAGCAGGAACAGACGGCGCACGCCGTGAGCTATTGCGTCCTGTTCCGCCGCAGCCACAAGTGTGCGACCCAGCCCTTCCCGGCGTGCGCCGTCTGCGACAGCTAGAGATCGCAGCAGCGCATCCGTCCCGTATTGCTCGATCGCAACACATCCGATGAGGCTTCCGTCCGCAACAGATGCAACAAAGAATCGAGGGATGCTCTCGACGGTTACATCCTCGTTTGGCAGATCTTCACTTTCAAGCAGCGTGCGTATGGCGGGATAGTCGGCGGCGTGCGCCCGACGAACAAGATGTGCATTCACACGAAGCCCCCCGAATATCAGCGACAGCCAGGAATGTAGAGCATGTCCGGCAACAAGAAGCAGGGTTCCCGGCATTCGCCGGAATCCCGATTCGGCCACCATTGTCAACGAACTTCGACGCCGGGTCGAATATCCCAGGTGTGGATCACGTTTTGCCGCCCCGTTATTTGTTTCGAAATTGTGACAAATGGAGCATCCAACCATTCGCAACGTCTTCGATATTGCGCCGCAACATAAACACCCGTAAACTGCACTCGGGCTTTCAAAGGAGTTGCCCCTTCAGTCGCTACATGTCGGGAGGGCACGCCATGACGACTTCTGCACCAACCTTGAGCGAGGCGCCCCCTGTTCTCCATGTGTTCGAGCAAGATGGAGGTTGGCATTGGGGCATTACGGTTCCGCGGTCGACAGGATCCGGATTCAAACTGATCGCGTTCAGTCAGCACGTGTTTCCCGCCGAAGACGCCGCTCGACACGATGGCGCGCAGGCATTGGCCGCCATTGCCGACAACAGCGAAAACTGAGCTCGATTCCTCCTTACAGCACGGCACTGCTATAGTTCGACGGTTGCCGCAAATCCCGACCGAAATGTCCTGCGAAGCCTGCGATCACATGCAGTGCAGCGACGCGACCGTGCCACACAACGGATTGCGTGCTTTGCGCAAACCCCGCAAGCTGCGTCCGCTTGGCCGGAACCCGTTGCTGGTTCAGCGCTATGAGTGTCGGCTGTGCGGGACAAACTGGATACGTGAATCCGATCCCCAGACACCCGACCGCATCGAATGGGTCTGTCTGTACCATGCATCGAACATCCTGGATCCGCTTGCGGCAATCGAGCCGCAAGCTTCATCGCCGACGAATAGAACTGAAAGCGCCATCGCCGAGGATCGCGCCGGTCCTTCCGACGCACTGTGCAAGGGAGTCGGCGCCGTACGCCGTGCGGTCTAGCGACCGACCGACCACGCCACGTCCTCATTCCGCACGAACGCTCCGCGACACCATCGGCCGGCACCGTGGGCGCCGGACGCGAAATGCGAAAACCGCGAGGGCGGCTTTTTCATTTGGCGCTCAGCGTCCGGCAGATCTGAATTCAGCGGCGAATACGGTTTTCGACCGTCGACAACGCCGTCACGGGTCCGGTGGCGGCCGACTCGTCGGGCAATACGACACCCGGAAAACGCTCGAACACGCTTGCTTTGCGCTGTGCTTTCGGCCGAAAGGATCCGGATTGCTCCGATCTGTGCTGCGCCATAACGATGGCGAACAGGTCCATGCATGGGCAGACACCGACCGTTAAATGGGTTCGTGCGCGAGCCCCATGACCGATATCTTCCGCGAACCGCGTGCGGCGCCACCGCATCACGACGCCAATCGCCGCACGCCCGGCTCGCCCGGATACGACACGTCGAAACCCGCGCGTTCGAGAAAGAACGCGCTGCCCATCAGCATCGACGGCGTCCGATAGCCCGCCGGCACCGGGTCGGTCAGGCAGTGGCTCGCAATCGCGAGCGAGGTATCCGCCGTCATCGCATAGACGTTCGGCGCCGACATCTTCATCGTAACGGTTTCGCCCCGAGGGTTGGTCGCCTCGGCCCAGAACTCCGTTCGCTGCACATCGCGTGCGCCCGCGTCCGGACCGCCGGCAAAGAACCGCCGTGCAAGCCGGTCCAGTACCCGCGAAACGGCACGAACGGCGAACAGCCCGCGCATGAAGTTGGTGAGCCGCATCGTCAGCCCGAGCGTGAGGGGCAACGCGCAATAGACGAGCCCGTCCGGTACGCCGGTCGATACGCCCGCGGTGAACACGTCGCCCCATGGAATCGACACGCCCCACCGCGCGCCGCCGGGAAACGGGATACGTCTGATGCGCCACGCATTGGGCACGGAAACGAGGCGGTGATTGCGTCGGACCAGCCCGCCGCTTGCCGCGGACTCCAGGATTGTCTTCGCCGTGCCGATGCTCGGTTTCGTTCCGAACGAAAACGC
The DNA here is from genome assembly GCF_902499075.1 of Burkholderia pseudomultivorans. Lineage (GTDB taxonomy): Bacteria > Pseudomonadota > Gammaproteobacteria > Burkholderiales > Burkholderiaceae > Burkholderia > Burkholderia pseudomultivorans. Next base: position 2,942 of record NZ_CABVPP010000079.1, read on the forward strand.
GAGGTCGATCCGCGTTGCATCGGGCATCCGCTCCTTCAGCGCCGCGGCAAGGCTATCGGTGGGCACGATGTCGAACCCCGCGCCGGGGCAGAGCACGATGCCGGCATCGGCGGCGCGTGCGTGCTGCGCATGGCAGAACTGGAAAACCGGAATTTCGCCCGTGATGTCCACATAATGGACATGCGAATCGATGCAGGCTTCGACGAACGCTACGGCAGTCGTCGAGAACGGCCCGGCGCAATTCAGCACGACGGCGACGTTTTCGAGGTTCGCTTTCGCGTTCGCCACCTCGAACGCCCTCGCCTCCAGACCGAACGCATCCGCAAGCGGCTTGAGCTTCCTGCCGTCCCGCCCGGCAACGATCGGCCGCATGCCCTGGCGCACTGCTTCACGCACGACCAGTTCACCCGTGTAGCCGTATGCGCCGTAAATCATCAACGCTTTACTCACCGCTCGATCTCCTTGCACCGGCCGTCACCGTCATTCATTCCCGCACGCATCGTCATGCGACATGCGCCGCTTGCAGGCGCTGCCCGGCGACCTCGGTCCGGACCGGCTCCGCAAGGCCGACGTGCCGGTCCAGAAAGCCGAGCTGCAGTTCGATACTCTGCATGCAAACCGCCTCGTCTTCCAGATGAAGCTCGAAATGGTTGCCATCCAGCAGGTGAAATTCGCACTGCGGAATGCGCATCGCTGCGCGCCACGCCGCCGAAGCCGGCGTAACCGTATCGCGCCGACCGGCGACGATCAGCGTCGGCGCCACGACCCGATGGGCCGAGCGGACCGGACTATAGAACGGCACTTCGAGGAAAACCCGCGCAAGCGTCTTGTTTTCCCAGTTGGCGCCTGCGGGTAGCAGCCGCGCATAACCCTCCCGGCATTCGGCGCTCGTCAGCGCTGCGACATCGCCCGGGCGCCCGACGATCGGCCTGTAATAAGGATGGCCGAACAGCCGGCCGCCATGGTCGAGCAGCGCCGCCATGCCCAATCGCGCCAGCACGTGCACCGGTACCTGCCGGACGCTGGCGATGCCGCTCACATGCGGCACCTGGGCGATCACGGCGCGAATCCGATGGTCGTTCGCGGCCGTCCGGATCACATGCCCGCCGGAAAACGACGTGCCCCACAACACGATGCGCTCCCGGTCGATACCGGACAGCGTCCGGACATGCGCGACGGCCGCGGCCCAGTCGGCGAGGTGCCGGCGCGGGCTGACCCAGTGCCGGGGCATGCCGTCGCTGTCGCCGAAGTTGCGATAGTCGAACAGGTACACCGCGTACCCGTGCGCAACGAAGCGCCGCGCAAACGCGTGCAGGCCGGCCGCGCGAATCGCGCCGAAGCCGTGCGCCATGACGATGACGGGCGGTCTTCCGTTCCCGTCCGGCAGCATGAGCGTCCCGGCGCAATCCTCGCCCTGGCTCGGAAACCTCGAATCGAAACTGAGCATGGTCGACTCCCGGTCACGCGGACGCGGCTTGCTCGCCGGCCAAACCGGCGACAGCCGCCGCATCCGCGCCGGCCGCCGCACGGCGGAATACCAGCGCGGAATCGGCGATGCCGTCCTTCAGCAGCATGTCGCGATCGGCCTCGAGGCTGTGCAGGACGCGCCACGGCAACGCCCTTCCCTGGCGCGGCAGCACATCCTGGCCGCGCTGCACATAGCCCGACTGCAGCGAACCGAGGATCGATTCGTCGAGCATCTCGCCGCCGGGCGCATGAGCCGTCACCGTCTGGAACCCTTCGGTATCCATATGCTTCAGCAGACGGCACACATAGTTCGCCGCCATGTCGATCTTGAGCGTCCACGGCGCGTTGGTATAGCCGAACAGGTAGGCAAAATTCGGCACGTCCTGCATCAGCACGCCCTTGTACGTCATCGTCTTGCCGACCTCGACCTTTCGCCCGTCGACATGCAGGCTCATGCCGCCAAGCGACTGAAGCTGCAGTCCCGTCGCGGTGACGACGATATCCGCTTCGAGCGTCTTGCCCGATTTCAGCAGGATGCCGCTTTCGGTGAACGTGTCGATATGATCGGTCACGACGGACGCTTTGCCGTCGCGCAGCACCTTGAACAGGTCGCCGTCCGGAACCGCGCACAGCCGTTCGTCCCACGGGTTGTACTTCGGCGTGAAGTGACGCATGTCGACGCCGCTGCCGACCCGCTTCTCGACGTGGGACAGCAGCCAGGAGCGGATCGGACGCGGCCATCGTTTGGCCGCCTTGTAGATCAGACGCTGCAGGCGGATATTGCGCCAGCGCGCCAGCCCGTACACCCACCGGGTCGGCAGTACGCGATCGAGCGCCGCGGAGATCTTGTCGTAGGCCGGAACCGAAAAGATGTAGCTCGGCGAGCGCTGCAGCATCGTGACGTGAGCCGCGCGGCCGGCCATCGCGGGCACGAGCGTCACGGCCGTTGCCCCGCTGCCGATCACGACGACGCGCTTGCCGCGATAGTCGAGGTCCTCGGGCCAGTGCTGCGGGTGAATGCGCAGTCCTTTGAATCGCTCTTGTCCGGGGAAGTGCGGCAAGTAGCCCTGATCGTGGTTGTAATAGCCGGTACAGGGAATCAGGTACGCGCAGGTGAAAGTCAGCGCTTCTCCGGTATCTTCCTGCCGCGCACTGACCGTCCAGCGGCGCCGCTCGGTCGACCACGATGCGCCGTCGATCCGGATGCCGAACCGGATGAGCCGGTCGACACCATGCTCGCGCGCGGTATCGGCAACGTATTGCCGGATCGACGGGCCATCGGCGAGAACCTTGTATTCATGCCACGGCCGGAATTGGTAGCCGAAGCTGAACATGTCCGAGTCGGACCGAATGCCGGGATAACGGAACAAATCCCACGTCCCGCCGATCGCGCGACGGCGCTCGAGAATGCCAACGCGCTTGTCCGGACATTCCCGCGCCAGATGGCATGCCATCCCGATCCCGGAAATGCCGGCTCCAATGATCAGGACGTCGTAGTCGGTCTTCATCGGATGTCTCCTCGTTGTTGGTGATCGACACCCGCACTCTAGCAATCGCGCACGCCCGTTATTTGACGTCACGAGACTATTGTTTTACATTTTGAGACATGGATCCCCTGGTCAGAGCGAGCGGCCTTCGCGGCTACCCTGCCCTCATGCGCGACATGGGCTGCGATCCCGTGCCGTTGCTGCGCCGGTATCACATCGCGGAAGCCGCACTGGAACGGGACGACACGCTGATATCGCTGCGCTCCGCCACGCATCTGCTGGAAGCCAGCGCCGAGCTGACATGCTGCGGCGACTTCGGCTTGCGCCTGTCGTCGTATCAGAGCATCGACGTGCTGGGTCCGTTGAGCATCGTGCTGCGCAATGCGCCCACGATCCGGGACGCGCTGAACGATGTGATTCGCTACCTGTTCGTGCACAGCCCGGGCATCGTCGTGTCGGTCAACGAGCGTAGCCCGCTGGTCGAGAACACCGTCGCGGTGTCCGTCGAGCTTCATCTGTCCGGTCCGGTCGTTACCCGGCAAAACAGCGACCTGTGCCTCGCGGACGCGCACAACTTCCTGCGGCTCTTTGCCGGAAACAGATACGCGCTGCAAGCGGTGTCGATACCGCACGAACCGGTTGTCGGCCGCGCGGTGTACGAGCGTTTCTTCGGCGCGAGACTGCTGGAGGAACCGGTCGGCGCCACGCTGTATCTGGCGCGCGATACGTTCGCCGCCAATGTGCAGGGCGCGAACGTCTCGTTTCATCAGATCGCGGAAGACTACATTTTCCGGAATTTCGGGGCCGCCCAGGGAAACACGTCGGATCGCGTCCGGCAGGTGTTGCGGCAAACGCTCGGCACGTCGAGCGCCGACAAGGCCGGCGTCGCCGCCGTGCTTGCGCTGCATCCGAGAACGCTGCAGCGTCGCCTCTGCGCAGAGGGGACAAGCTTCGAAATTCTCAGGGACGACGTCCGCAAGCAGCTCGCCGTGCACTATCTTCGCAACACCCGGCTGACCATCGGCCAGATTTCGTTGATGCTCGGCTTTCCTGCGCAATCGGCGTTATCGCGCGCTTGTCGCCAGTGGTTCGATCTCACGCCTTCGGAGATCCGCGGCGGCAATCGGCCAACGTGAGCGCCGCCGGATGGCAAAGTAGACGATCGCGCGTCCCGCCGGCGGAGGCGCTTCATCGCTCGCGAATTCGACATGAGCGATGCACGACTCGCCCACGGTGGACGACCGACACCCTTTGCCGGTACAAATAGCGCTATCCGAATCAGCAGCCCTGGGAGACCCTCCGTGACCCATCCGGGAAACGCATCCGATACCGCACCGGCAACCCGCGCAGCCCACGACGGTGACGCGACGGGCAGCCCCGCCGCGCAACGCGAAGCGTCGCCGCTGCCGGTCATCACGCCCGCGCGCACCGCGCTGCTCGTCATGCATTACCAGACCGACATCCTCGGGCTCTTTCCGTCGGTCGCCCCCACCCTGCTCGCCAACACGCGCGCGCTATGCGACGCGGCACGCGCCAACGGCGTCGGCGTCTATTTCGCGAACCTGCGGTTCAGCCCCGGCTATCCGGAAGTCAGCCCGCTGAACAAGAACGGGCAAGGCATCAAGCAACTCGGCCTGTTCATCGACGACGCGCCGTCGCCGGAACTCGGCCGGCGCGACGACGAGCCGCTGATCTTCGCGCATCGCGCCAGCGTGTTCTTCGGCACCGATCTGCAGGCGCGTCTCGCCGCGCAACGTATCGACTCGCTGATCATGGCCGGCATCGCGTCGACCGGCGTGGTGCTGTCGTCGGTCGCCCATGCGAGCGACGCGGACTTCCGCCTGTACACGGTCAAGGACTGCTGCTACGACCCGGATCCGGTGGTTCACGAACACCTGTTCGCCACCGCGTTCGAAACGCGCACGACGGTGCTGTCGCTCGACGACGCGTTGCGAATGCTCGCCTAGCGTCGCGATTGTCACGACGTCGCCGTCGCCGCGCGGAAACGACGCATCAGGTACGCAGTCAGTGCCAGGCCGACGGCCGGACGACGATTCGCGCCGCGGCGCCCGACGGCGCGCCCTGCTTGTGGCGCGGCGAGCGGAGCAGGCACATTCGAACGCCGCCCCGCATCCGCATCATTTCGCGATCAGCACGCCTGAAGTCGGACAGGTGCCCTGCGTATTGCCGTCCGTCACGAGCGACGCGGCGCTCGGGAACTGCGCGGTCGCGTTCGTCTTCACCGCGATCCACGCCTCCGTGAAATAGCTGACGCCGTTGACCTTCGTGCACTTCAGCGACACCGCGCTGCGCGTGTTGCTGCCGAACGCGCCTTCGAACGCGGACAGCAACTGGTTGCGCGTCACCGTCTTGCCCGCGTTCGCCTGCAGGTATGCGTTGAACGACGTATTGCCGAGCCGGCCGATCATGCCGGTCGCCTGGTTCCAGTACGCGTCGGGCGACGCCGAATTCGAGCAGGTGCCGTGCTTGAACCATTCGTGCCGATCGAGGCACGACGCGACGCCGGGCATGTAGGTCGACAGCGTGTTGCGGGTCGCGGCGCCGATCGGGTACGCATCCATGCTGCACCACTGGTGGCCGTTGTCGAGGTCGATGTCGCGTTGCGGCACGCCGCAGTAGAACGGCTGGTTGCCGTCGTAGTTGTTCGGCCACAGCCCGTGCAGCGACAGGCTCGTCGCCGCATACGAGCCGGCGAGGTTCGTGCACTCGGGCGTGTCGTGCGATGCGCAGAAGCCGGGCTCCCACGATGCGGCGAGCAGCAGGTAGTCGTAGCCGGTCTGCGCAGCGGCGGACAGCGATGCGGCGGCGACGGCGAGTGCGCACGCGGCGCGGGTAAGCGTCTTGAGCATGGCGATTCCTCGGAAAGGCTCGCGGTCGCGGGATGCGCCGCAAGATCGTCGAATGTCTGCCCGCGATTGTGACTGCCGCAACGTGGCACGCATATGAAGCTCTGCGAAACAGGCGTGGTCTTGCTGCGACGCGCGTCGCGCATTCAGTGCGCCGCGTGCACGCTCACGATCCGCTGCCGAGCTGCGAGCACGCGCGCGCCGCCGAATCGGGACCTTCGAGCGCGAGGATCTGCCACACGCCGAGGCTGACGCGCTGGCGCGCCGCCACCGACGCATCGGCCAGCAGCGCCTCGACGCGCGGCGCCGCGTCGGGTACCTGCCGCTTCAGCGCCGCGTGATGCCGCGCGCGCGATTCGGGTTCGGACTCGTAGACGTCGCACAGCCGCACCATGCCGGCGAGACCGGCCAGGTCGTCGTCCTGGTCGAGCGCGCCCGGCTCGACCGGCGCGAGCCCCTTGCGTTCCGCCGCCGGCAGCTTGCCGCGCGCGGCTTCGTCGATCGTCACCGCGGACGCCGGCGGCAGCCCGCCGATCGCCGCGACGATCCGGCTGCCCGCGGCGATCATGTCGCCCTGGCACGCGATTTTTTCGTCGGCCGCGACGTTCGAGCAGAACGACACCGATGTCCGGTACACGTCGTCGCTCATGCGCGGCATCTCGTCCGCGCCCGCATGCGCGAGACCAGCGCATGCAAGCGCCGCGGAAAGGGCAGTCAGAAGGCGGACCGCATGCTTGTCGTTCATTGTTGTCGTTCGTCTTGCCGGTTATTTTCTTCAGCGAAACACGCCGGGCCCTCCGGCGTCGCACGCCTCATTTCGCCGATGCCGCCTTCGAGCCGCCGGCCGCCAGCGCATCGCTGTCCTGCTCGCGCCATGCACGGCGCGACGCGACGATCGCGCGCACCGCCGAGCGGGCGACCTTCCACCACGCAAACGGCCGCGGGTCCGCGAGCATGCTGAGCGCGCGCGCATAGTCGAGTGTGAGCCCGGGCGTCCACGCCATCGTCACCGCGCGCTTGCGGATCTGGGCGGCGACCCACAGCTCGGGCGTCAGCAGCAGCCGCACGAACGCGCCCCAACCGGCGCGCGCGCCCCGCAGCCGCCACACCGCACCGTCGAGCGCGGCTTCGAGCGCGTTCGACACGGTGCTCGAGCAGTTCCGGTGCGTGAGGTTGTAGGTCGTGTTCTGCCGGTACGACGCCCAGAACGCGGCCAGCTTCGCGGGATCGTAGTTGCGGATGCGCACGCGCACGGTCGACGGGCACCATGCCTTCGACTCGGTCGCGTAGTCCGGCTGGAACAGGCCCGGCACGTCGTTTTCTCGCGTGGCGCGCAGGATTCGCGTGAATTCTTCGGGAGACCGATCGATCTCGACGCCCGGATACAGGCTGATATAAATCCCCTCCGGCGATTCCAGCGCCGCGTGTCCGGTCGAGATCACGCCGTTGACATCCACCGCCGCGATGTAGCGGTCGATCACCGGATAACGCTGCGCCTCGGCCTTCGACGTGCCGGTCGGCGTCCACACGTGCACGGTCAGCGCATGCTCGTCGTCGGCCGGCGGGCCGTCCCATTCGGTTTGCGTGAACGGCGGGATGTCGGATGCGGGATCGAGGTCGGGCGCGATCGCCGGCGCGGGCGACGTCGCGAACGCCGGATTGCGAGTGAGCCGCCGCACGCGCGATGCGAGGCTCAGCATGTGCATGCCGCCGAACATCAGCAGCAGCCCGAGGCAGTACGGGACGGTGCCCGCATAGTGCGTCGGGTACGGCTGATAGAAGAAGATCGCGAGCAGGATCTCGACCACGCCCCATGCAAACGCGACGTTCCAGCGCCGGTAGCGCACCATCCACGCGGCCGTGCATTGCAGCAGCCCGTCGACCAGAAACAGCGTGCCGAAGATCATCGACAGCAGGAAGTGGCCGTGATGATGCCCGGCGAACACAAGCCCGGCGGCCACGACCACCACGATGCCCTTCACGTAGCGCAGGATGCGCTGCCCGCCGACGCCGCTGCCGGCCACCGCGAGCGTCGCGAGCCCTTCGATCAGGAACAGCCACGCGAAGAATTCGATCGGGAAATGCAGCGCGCCGTCGAGCGCGTCGACGAAAATGCCGACGCCCGCGACGACCCACAACCAGCCGAACACGGTCAGCCCGCGCCAGCGCGTGCGCAGATATTCGATGCCCAACAGCAGCAAGACCAGTCGTACCATCGCGCCCTCGATTCATTTTTCTGAGAAACGCGCCGCGACGCGTTTCCTGTCGTTTCGACCGTGCGTCGCGCGACACACGCATCGGCAAGCGGCCATCGTTGCCGGCGCGTCATGCCCATCGACACGATCGATGGCGGCCGGCACATGCTGCACTGGCCGAATAATAAGATATGGCGCGGCAGGTTGAAAGCCTGCCGAAACCGGTTTCGCCGCAAACGCCGCGCGCGGGCGGCCGCGTGCGCATGCGTCGACAATTTCCGCCGGATCGGCCAGAATCGTCGGCTCCGAGGGCGAGAGCCACCTGTAACCGCATCAGACGGGACAACAACAATGCGCATTTCGACTACACGCCGACGCTGGCTGGGCGCGGCGCTGGCCGCGAGCAGCATCATGCTGTCGGGCTGCTTCACGCCGAAACTGTACGAGGAAGGCGGCTACCATGAAGACGTATCCGGCTTCATGGTGACGGAAGACGGCAAGAAGCTCGTCGTGCTGGGCGCGCGCTACCACTACATCTTCGATCTGCCGGATCGACTGCGGCGGGTGCTGCTGTCCGACTACCGGAAGTCGCTGCGCTCCGACTTCTATGCCTTTCATGCCAGCGGCAGCAGCGTAACGGGCCATTACTCGACCGTGTTGCCGAACGGCGCTTCGGCGGAAGACCGGCAGGCGGCTGCCGCGGACGGGTTCGCCATCCGCGTCAATGATCTCGAGCTCGACGGCGAAGTCAGCGGCAAGCGCTATTCGACGGAAGGCTTCGCCGCGCAGCACAAGGTCGTCGCGCAGCCGTTCAACAAGCCGTATTCGGCGTACATCCGGGAATCGCCGTCCGTGGTCGGCATGGGCCTGCGGATTCTCGCGACCCCGGTTACGGTCGCCGCCGACGGCGTGCTCGTCCTCGGCGGCGTGGTGCTGCTGCCGGTCGCCTATGTCGTGATCCAGAGCAATGGCGGATTGCGCATCGGCCCGTAGCCGCCGCATCCCCTTCAACGACCGGAGTACCGACATGCCGGATTCGCCGCTTCAGGTTCCACCGCTCGGCCCGCAGCTCAGGCGCTGGCGTGCGCTGCACCGTATCAAGCAGAGTCATGCCGCCGAGTTGTTCGGCGTCGCGCAATCGACGATCTCGCGCTGGGAAGCGGGCCTCCAGCAGATGTCGCCCGACGAGCGCGCGACGGCCGAACGGCTGCTTGCCGCGCGCATCGACGCGGCGGGCGACCGCGCGCTCGCGCGGCTCGTCGCGGGCAGCGCCGGCCGCGTGCACCTCGTCTGCGACCTCACGCACCGCCTGCTCGCGTGCTCGCCGGCGCGCGCGGCCGAATTCTCCAAACCGCTGTCGATGCTGCTCGGCACGTCGCTGTGGCGCTACGCGACAGCGGAAATCGTCCGCATGGAAACGGCACTCGACGCGCTCGGCTGGCATGACCGCGCGGGGCCGCCGAGCGTCGAGTTCGACACCGGTGTGAACGCGTCGCGCATCGTGCCGATTCGTCGCAGCCGGTGCCGCTGGACACGGATGACGCTGTCGGACGGGTCGGCCGCGCGGCTCGTCGAAACGCTCGACGACGTGCGTGCCGGATGCGAACCGCGTTCGTGAAGCGGGAATGCGCGTGATGGGCGGCTGCCGCGTCGCTCGGCCGAATCGCCGCATCGACGCTCGCGTCGCCGCATGACACGCCCGACAAGCCGCCGTCCACGCATATTTCATGCGTGGACGCACGGCCCGCACACCGCGTACGCTGGACAGCTCTCCCTGGGAAATCCGATCATGAACCCCGACACGATCCACGCGCGCGTCGCGTTCCTGCGAGAAGCCGAACGCCTGAAGGACGTGCTGCGCAGCGGCCACACGTCGTCCGGCCGCGCGGAAAGCACCGCCGAGCACAGCTGGCGGCTGTGCCTGATGGCGCTCGCGTTCGCCGACGCGCTGCCCGGCGTCGATACGCTGAAGCTGCTGAAACTGTGCGTCGTCCACGATCTCGGCGAGGCGCTGCACGGCGACATTCCCGCGAACGAGCAGGCCGCGCATCCCGACAAGCACGCACGGGAACGCGACGACCTGCTGACGCTGACGGCCGGGCTCGACCGCGCGCTGCGCGACGAAATCGTGTCGCTGTGGGACGAATACGACGCGGCCGCGTCGCCGGAAGCGCAGGCCGCGAAGGCGCTCGACAAGCTGGAAACGATCCTTCAGCACAGCCAGGGCGTCAATCCGACCGACTTCGACTATGCGTTCAATCTCGATTACGGCCGGCGCTATACGGACGCCGCGCCGCTGTTCCGCGCGATCCGCGCGATCGTCGACGCCCACACGCACCGCAGGATCGACGTGCACGGCCCGCGCGCGTAAGCTCGCGGAACGGGGCCGGCATCGGGCGCCCGACGCCCCGCCCTTCCGCAACGCGCAACGCACATGACCCGGAACATCTACGACGACCCCGCTTTCTTCGACGGCTACAGCCGCCTGAGCCGTTCGGTCCACGGCCTCGACGGCGCGCCCGAATGGCCGGCGCTGCGCGCGCTGCTGCCGGACCTGCGCGGGCTGAACGTACTCGACCTCGGCTGCGGCTACGGCTGGTTCAGTCGCTGGGCGGCCGAACACGGCGCGGCGAGCGTGCTCGGCCTCGACCTTTCCGCGCGCATGCTCGAACGCGCGATGTCGTCCGCCGCGCATCCCGCGATCACGTACCGCCGCGCCGACCTCGAAACGGTCGAACTGCCGGCGGAGGCGTTCGATCTCGCGTACAGCTCGCTCGCGTTTCACTACCTCGAACACCTCGACACGCTGCTGCGCACGCTGCATCGCGCGCTCGTACCGGGCGGCCGGCTGGTGTTCTCGATCGAGCATCCGATCTACACGGCGCCGCGTCGGCCGGGTTTCGTCGTCGATGCGGACGGTCACCGTTCGTGGCCCGTCGACGGCTATCAGCGCGAGGGACCGCGCGTGACCGACTGGCTCGCACCGGGCGTCGTCAAGCAGCACCGCACGCTCGGCACGCTGGTGAACCTGCTGATCGGCAGTGGCTTCACGCTCACGCATCTGGACGAATGGGGGCCGACGCCCGGGCAGGTCGATGCGCAGCCCTCGCTTGACGAGGAACGCGACCGGCCGATGATGGCGATTTTTGCGGCGCAGCGGTAGCGCGGACGGCGCGACGCTCACCGGTCGATCCGGCACTCCGCGACAGACGCACGCCGCCGCGCCGGCGCAAACGCCACCGCACTCGCGGTCGCAAGCACGGCCACCCCCACCGCTCCGTACCCCATCACCCAGCCGAATCCATGCACGAGCGCCGCGTGCAACGCCGTGCCCGCCGAATCCGCGCGAACGAGTTCCGGTGCGAGCGTCAGCGCACCGCCTGCATGGCCGCCCGCGATCTGCTGAGCCAGCGCGCGCAGCGCCGCGTCGCCGATCGCGCCGCCCAGGTTCGCCTTCAGGCTCGCCACGATTCCCGCGACCAGCACGAATCCCATCGCCGCGATGTTCAGCGCGAGCGAAATCATCCGTGCACTCATGTCGATGCCCGACGCCATCCCCGCGCGCGCGCTCGGCACCGCGCCGGTGGTCGTGTTGGTGACGGGCGTATTCGTGAGCCCGAGCCCGACGCCGGCGATCACGCAGCCCGGCAGCATCGTGAGCCAGCTCGCATGTTCGGCCGCGCTGCCGAGCCGCATCAGCGCAAAGCCGGCCGCGATCGTGAACAGGCCGCCCGGGATCACGGCGCCCGGCCCGTAACGCAGCGCAAGCCGTTCGCCGAACGGCGGCACGACCAGCGTCGGCAGCGTATACGCGAGCAGCGCGAGGCCGGCCGTCACGCTGTCGTAGCCGAGCGCGACCTGGAACCAGATCGGCAGGTAGATCATGAACGGCCAGAAGCTGAAATTCATCCCCATCGAACCGAAGATTGCGCCCGTGAACGCGCGAATCCGGAACACCGAGAAATCGAACATCGGCCGCGCGCTCACGCGCTCCACGACGAAAAATCCGGCCAGCGCCAGCACCGTCGCGGCCAGCACACCGAGCCCGGCGGCGCTCGTCAGCCCGAGGGCCGCGCTTTGCGTGATGTAGAACGCAAGGCCCAGCACCGCGAGCGACAGCGTGACGATGCCCGCGACATCGAGCGTGCCCGCGTGCGGATCGCGCGACTCCTGCACCGCGCCGCCGATCAGCGCGAGCGCGACGGCCGCGAGCGGGGCGTGAACGAGAAACACCCACGGCCAGTCGGCAAGCGCGACGATCGCGCCGCCGACGATCGGCCCGAAGCCGAGCCCGATCCCGAACACGATGCCCCAGATCCCGAACGCGCGGCCACGTTCGCGCCCCTCGCGAAACTGGTGCGACAGCACCGCGATCTGGCAGATCAGCATCGCGCCGCCGCTCGCGCCCTGCAGCAACCGCCCCGCGACCAGCACCGGCACGTTCGGCGCGAGCCCGCACAGCAGCGACGTCGCGCCGAACAGCGCGGTGCCGATCACGTACACGCGCTTGCGGCCGAACCGGTCGGCCAGCGTGCCGGCCGCCATCAGCACCGTCGTGCACGCGATCGTGTACGCGTTCATGATCCACTGCATGCCGTTGAAATCGCCGTGCAGCACGCGTTCGAGCGTCGGCAGGATCACCGGCACGCTCGAGATCTCGAGCCCGAACATCAGCGACGTGAGACAGACGGCCGCGAGCGCGACCGCATTCCTGCGGGAGTCGGATAGCGTCATGCGAGTTTGCGCCGCGCCCCTGCGACAGGGCGCGCGCCTCCAGGTGTCATATCGAAGAAGGTTCGCCGCGCACGGCCGGCGACGCGCGCAGGGCGGGAATCGGTACTATAGTGAGAATTTCCCTCCCCATTGACGCTGCAATTTCCCTGGATTCGGGAACTGCATGCTCCAATAGGCGCTATCCACGATGACCGACAAACTCGACGGCGTTACGACGTTCGTGCAGGTGGTGGAATCCGGCAGCTTCGCGCTGGCGGCCGAGCGGCTCGACATGACGCGCTCGGCGGTCGGCAAGGCGATCGCGCGGCTCGAACAGCGGCTCGGCACGCGGTTGCTGCAGCGTACGACGCGCAGCCAGAGCCTGACCGACGACGGCCAGGCGTACTACGACCGCTGCGTGCGCGCGCTCGCGGAACTCGAGGCCGCGGAAGCCAATCTCGATTGCGGCCGCCACGAGCCGCGCGGCAAGCTGCGCCTGAGCGTGCCGCTCGCGTTCGGGCATCACTGCGTGACGCCCGTCGTGCTCGATCTCGCGCGCACCTATCCGCATCTGCGGATCGACGTGTCGATCACGGACCGCTTCGTCGATCTCGTCGACGAAGGCATCGATCTCGCGGTGCGCATCGGCCCGCTTGCCGACAGCACGAGCCTCGCCGTGCGGCGGCTCGGCACGCAGTACGGCAGTCTCGGCGCATCGCCGTCGTATCTCGCGCGCTACGGGACGCCGCACACGCTCGACGACCTGAAGACCCACCGGACGATCGCCTACTCGCGCTCGGGTGTGCCGCAGCCGTGGGACTTGCGCGCGCCGGACGGATCGACGGTGCGCGTCGACATGCAGCACCAGCTGAGCTTCGACGACGTGCAGGCGATCGCGGCGGCCGGCGCCTCGGGGTTCGGGATTGCGTGGCTGCCGAGCTGGCTGCTCGACCACTATGTGAAGCGCGGCGAGATGGCGGTCGTGCTCGACCGCTGCTTCGTCTGCGAAGGCGGCATTCACGCGATCTGGCCGAAGACGCGCTACCTGCCGCGCAAGACGCGCTGCGTGATCGACGCGCTCGCGCACGCGATTCCGCCGATGCTCGAACGATGAACGGGCGATAGACAAAAGGCACCGCGCGGCACGGCTGTCGTGCCCGCGCGGTGCATCGACGCATCAACGCGTCATGCTGTGCCGAGATCGGCGAGCGGATGCGCGAACAGCTTCCACGGCGACGTCAGGAAATGTCGCACGCGCTCGGCGCGCAGCTCGACGAGCGACGCGGGCGCCCAGCGCGGCTTGCGATCCTTGTCGACGAGATGCGCGCGCACGCCTTCGCAAAAATCGCCCTCCTCGATCGCACGTGCGACGATGCCGAGCTCCATCCGGAACGACTCGGCCAGCGTCATCTGCCGGCCGCGCAGCAGCGCTTCGCGCGTCACGGCCAGCATCGTCGGCGAATGGCCGGTCAGCGCATCGAGCGTCGCCTGCAGCCACTGCCGATGCTCGCGCGACAGCTCGTCGCGCGCCAGATCCTGCTTCAGCGTCGCGACGATCCGCTCGACCGTCGAGCGCTTGTCGAAGTGCCGCACGATCCACGCCATCTGGCCGTCGAGCGCCGCGTGCGGCACGACGTTGCACGGCGGCTCGAACACCCTGCGCAGCGCCGGCAACGCGTCGCTGTCCCATTTGACGCTCTCGATCCGCGTCTCGAACGTATCGAGCCACGACGACGGCACGCACAGATCCGCGAGCTTCGCGGTCAGTGCGTCGGCGCCCGACAGCGTCGCGCCGGTCAGCCCGACGTACAGTTCGAGTTCGACCGGCATCCGCGCGAGGAAATGCGTCGCGCCGACATCCGGCACGAGCCCGATGCGCGTCTCCGGCATCGCGATCTTGCTGCGCTCGGTCGCCACGCGCAACGCCGCACCCTGCGCGAGGCCCATCCCGCCGCCCATCGTCACGCCGTCCATCAGCGCGACGACCGGCTTCGGGAACGTATGAATCGCATGGTCGAGCCGGTATTCGTCGACGAAGAACGGCAGCCAGGTCTCGCGCTGCGCGACCATCCTGTACAGCTGGCGCACGTCGCCGCCCGCGCAGAAGCCCTTCTCGCCCGCGCCGCGCAGCACGACCGCGACGATCTGGTCGTCGTGACGGCAGCGCTCGAACAGCGCGGCCAGCTCGCCGATCATCGCGTACGACAGCGCATTGAGCGCGGCCGGCCGGTTCAGCGTGATCAGCGCCACGCGGTTGACCACGCGGAACAGCACTTCGGGCGCGTGCTCCGCGTATGCGTCGTGACTCGTGACCGGCGTGCTCATCGTTGCTGCTCCCCTTCGGTATCCCATTGCGGCGCGCGCTTGCCGAGAAACGCCGCCACGCCTTCGCGCGGATCGTTCGTGTCGAACAGGTCGACGAAACGCTCGCGCTCGACCGCGAGCGCCGCGCTGCGCGGCACGCCGCGGCGCGCGAGGCCGATCAGTTCCTTGCTGTATGCAACCGCATGCGGGCTCTGCCGCGCGACGTTGCGCGCCAGCGCGAGCGCCGCGTCGCGCGACGTGCCGGTGTCGACGACGTCCTCGACCAGGCCGATCCGCAGCGCGGTCGCCGCGTCGACGCGCGTGCCGGCGAGGATGATCTTCTTCGCCCAGCCTTCGCCGACCAGCCAGGGCAGCGTCTGCGTGCCGAGCCCGCACGGCAGCAGGCCGACCGACGGCTCGGGCAGCGCCATCTGCGCGTGCGTCTCCGCGACCCGCAGGTCGCACGCGAGCGCGCATTCGAGACCGCCGCCCATCGCGTAGCCGTTGATCGCCGCGATCGTCACGACGCGCGCGTCGTGCAGCGCTTCGAACGCGGCGCCGAAACGCGTCGCCATCGCACGCGCGACCGCGCGGTCGCCGTCGGCGAACGTGTTGAGATCGGCGCCCGCGCTGAAGAACTTCGGGCCGTCGCCGGTGATCACCAGCGCGCGCACGCGCGAGTTCGCGTTCAGTTCCGCGACGATTGCCTGCAGCCGCTGCAGACCGTCGGCGGTAAAGGCGTTCGCGGGCGGCCGCTTGAGCGTCGCACACGCGATCGCGCCGTCGTCGACGTAGTCCAGTTCGATCATCACGCGTCCTTCTTCGTTGCCGGTTGATACAGGCGGATCACCGCCGAGAAGTCGAGCTGCCCGTCGCCGCGACTGCTCATCGTCTGGTAGAGCTGCTGCGCGAGCGCGCCGAGATAGACGGGCTGGCGCGCCTGCTTCGCAGCGTCGTTCGCGAGGCCGAGATCCTTCAGCATCAGGTCCGTGCCGAAACCGCCCGTGTAGCCGCGCGACGACGGCGCCGTACCGATCACGCCCGGATACGGGTTGTAGGTATCCGAACTCCAGCAGCGGCCGGTCGACGTGTTGACGATGCCGGCCAGCACCTTCGGGTCGATGCCGAGCGCGACGCCGAGCGACATCGCCTCGGCGACGGCCGCCATCGAGATACCGAGCACGAGGTTGTTGCAGACCTTCGCGACCTGCCCCATCCCGGTCGCGCCGCAATGCACGATGTTCTTGCCCATGCCGGCGAGCACGGGCTTCACGCGCTCGAAGTCGGCGTCGCTGCCGCCGACCATGAAGGTCAGCGTGCCGGCCGCCGCGCCGCCCGTGCCGCCCGACACCGGCGCATCGACGAACGCGCCGCCGTGCTCGCGCACCAGCGCGCCGAACGCCTGCGCGCTCGCCGGGTCGATCGTGCTCGAATCGATCACGGTCGCGCCCGCGCCGAGGCCGGCCAGCACGCCGTTCTCGCCGGACAGCACCGAGCGCACGTGCGGCGCGGCCGGCAGCATCGTGATCACGAACGTCGCGTCCGTCGCCGCCTCGCGCGGCGACGCGGCGGCCTGCGCGCCGGCGTCCTGCAGCGCGCGCAGCGCGTCGGCGCTCAGGTCGAACGCATGCACGCGATGGCCCGCCTTCAGCAGGTTCAGCGCCATCGGCGCGCCCATATGGCCGAGGCCGATAAAACCGATCTTCATCATGATGTCCTCGCTCAATGCAGCCGGATCGTCGTATTCACCGGGCCGGCCGTCGTATCGTCGTCGAACCAGCGTGCGGTGACCGTCTTCGTCTGCGTATAGAACTGCACGACCTGCTTGCCGTACGGGCCGAGATCGCCGAGCTTCGAGCCGCGCGAGCCGGTGAAGCTGAAGAACGGCACCGGCACCGGGATCGGAATGTTGATGCCGACCTGGCCGATGTCGATCTCGCTCTGGAACTTGCGCGCGGCCGCGCCGCTCTGCGTGAACAGGCCCACGCCGTTGCCGAACGGATTCGCGTTGACGAGCGCGATCGCATCGTCGAGCGTGTCGACTTCCATCACGACCAGTACCGGCCCGAAGATTTCATGCGTATAGATCGACATGTCGGTCTTCACGCCCGAGAAGATCGTCGGGCCGATGAAGTTGCCGTTTTCGTAGCCGGGCACCTGTACGTCGCGGCCGTCGAGCACGAGCTTCGCGCCTTCCTTCACGCCCGCCTCGATCAGCGACAGGATGCGCGCCTTCGCACCGCGCGATACGACCGGCCCGACGTCGGTGCCGGCTTCCGCGCCCGCATTGACCTTCAGCGCCTTCGCCTTCTCGACGATGTCCGGCAGCCAGTCGCGCGCGGCGCCGACCAGCACCGCGACCGAGGTCGCCATGCAGCGCTGGCCCGCCGCGCCGAACGCCGCGCCGACCAGCGCGTTGACCGCCTGCTCGCGGTTCGCGTCGGGCAGCACGATCGCATGATTCTTCGCGCCCATCATCGACTGCACGCGCTTGCCATTCGCGCTGCCGAGGTTGTACACGTGCGTGCCGACCGCGGTCGAGCCGACGAACGAGATCGCCTTCACGAGCGGATGCGTGCAGATCGCGTCGACGACTTCCTTGCCGCCGTGCACGACGTTCAGCACACCCTTCGGCACGCCGGCCTCGAGCGCCAGCGCGACGAGCTCCATCGTCGTCATCGGGTCCTGCTCGGACGGCTTCAGCACGAAGGTGTTGCCGCACACGATCGCCATCGGGAACATCCACAGCGGAATCATCGCGGGGAAGTTGAACGGCGTGATGCCCGCGCATACGCCGAGCGGCTGGCGCAGCGTGTAGGTATCGACGCCGCCCGCGACGTTCTCCGCGAATTCGCCCAGCTGCAGCGTGCCGACCGAGCACGCGTGCTCGACCACTTCGAGGCCGCGGAAGATGTCGCCTTCGGCGTCGGGAATCGTCTTGCCCTGCTCGGCCGTCAGCGTCTTCGCGATGCGCGGGAGGTTGGTGCGCACCAGGTCCTGGAACTTCAGCATGATGCGCATGCGCGCGGCGATCGGCGTGTTCTTCCACGTCGCGTAGGCAGCGTGCGCGGCCTGCACGGCCGCGTCGACTTCGGCGACGGTCGCGAACGGCACGCGCGCGAGCACCTGCTGCGTCGCCGGGTTGACGATGTCGCGCCACTCGCTCGTGGCGGACTCGACGAAGGCGCCGTCGATCAGCAGCTTGACCGTCGGCACGTCTTGCCCCGTACGGGGCGTCGGATTCGCACTCATCGCTTCTGTCTCCTTCAGTGCGCCGCCGCGCGAAATACCGCGCGCTCGGCAGGTTCAGGCCGGCTGCGACACCGTGCCCGCGGTCGCGGCGCACGGCGCGCAGCGCGGTCGGCTCATTTCAGTTCGGCGGCGAAATCCTCTTCCCAGTATTCGCCGGGCATGCGCGCGCTCGCGTCGTCGCCGCGCTCGATCTCGCGGCGACGCAGCTCGACGCGGCGGATCTTGCCGGAGATCGTCTTCGGCAGTTCCGCGAACTGCAGGCGACGGATCCGCTTGTACGGCGCGAGTTTCTCGCGCGAGAAGCGGAAGATCTCCAGCGCGAGCGCGGGGCTTTCCTCGTAGCCCTGCCGCAGCGTGACGAAGGTCTTCGGCACCGCCAGCCGCAACGGGTCCGGGCTCGGCACGACCGCCGCCTCGGCGATCGCCGGATGCTCGATCAGCACGCTTTCGAGCTCGAACGGGCTCAGCCGGTAGTCGGACGACTTGAACACGTCGTCCGCGCGGCCGATATACACGTAGTAGCCGTCGTCGCTGCGCATCGCGATGTCCGACGTGCGATAGTGGCCGTCGCGCATCGCATGGGCCGTCGCATCGGGGTTGTTCGCATAGCCGTTCATCAGGCCGACCGGACGCGTCGCGTCCGGCCCGATCGGCAGCGCGATCTCGCCCTCGGTCACCGGCGCGCCGTCCGGGTCGAGCAGCGTCACGCGATAACCGGGCAGCGGCCGGCCCATCGAGCCCGCGACGACCGGCTGGCCCGGCGGGTTGCCGATCAGGCAGGTCGTCTCGGTCTGCCCGTAGCCGTCGCGGATCGTGATGCCCCACGCCTTCTTCACGCGCTCGATGATCTCGGGATTCAGCGGTTCGCCCGCGCCGACGATCTCGCGCAGCTTCACATCGAACGACGCGAGCGGCTGCTGCACGAGCATCCGCCAGACCGTCGGCGGCGCGCACAGCGTCGTCACCTGGTATTTGACGAGCGCGTCGAGCACGACCTTCGCGTCGAAGCGCGCGTAGTTGAACGCGAACACGCAGGCCTGCGCATTCCACGGCGCATAGAAACAGCTCCACGCATGCTTCGCCCAGCCCGGCGAGCTGATGTTCCAGTGGATGTCGCCCGGCTGCAGCCCGACCCAGTACATCGTCGACAGATGGCCGACCGGATAGGTGCGGTGCGTATGCTCGACGAGCTTCGGCTTCGACGTCGTGCCCGACGTGAAATACAGCAGCATCGGATCGCCGGCATGCGTGACGGCATCGGGCTCGAACGCGGCGCTGGCCGCATAGCCGTCGTTCATCGCGAGCCAGCCCGCGCGCGGCGCGCCGGCGACGATCTTCTGCGCGAGGCCGAGGCCCGGCTGTTCGAACTTGTCGGTTTCGTTCTCGTCGACGATCGCGTATTTCGCGCCGCCGATCTGCACGCGGTCGCGCACGTCGTCGGGGGACAGTTGCGTGGTGGCCGGCAGCACGATCGCGCCGAGCTTCATCGCGGCGAGCATCGCGTCCCACAGCTCGACGCGGTTCGGCAGCATCAGCAGGATCCGGTCGCCGCGCGTCACGCCGATCCCGCGCAGCCAGTTCGCGATCCGCGACGAGCGCTCGGACATCTGCGCGAACGAATACGGATCGCCCGTGCCGGTCGCCGCATCGACGATCCACAGCGCGGGCTTGTCGTTGCCGCGCGCCATCGGGTCGAAATAGTCGAGTGCCCAGTTGAACGTGTCCAGCACCGGCCATTCGAAATCGCGGTAGGCGGTTTCGTAGTCGGTGCGATGGCGCAGCAGAAAATCGCGTGCGTCCAGGAATGCCTGTGCCGTCATCGTGTCGTCTCCTGTCCCATGCCTTGCGGCGGCGAACGCCGGCGCTCCGTGCCGGTATTCGTCCGCCGCCGGGCCGTCTCCATGCGTCCCGGCAGCCGGCGCATGCGTGACCCGCCATGTGCCGATGCCCTCTTGCGCGGCGCACGGTCACGTCGTTGCGTGCCGCGTTCACCGCGCTACCCTCGTACCTTTGTTGTCCTGCGTTGGTTGCTTTCGTTGCTGTCGTGGCTTGCGTTCCAGTCACCGCCGCCGCTCAAAGCTGCCGTGCGATCACCATCCGCTGCACTTCGCTGGTGC
This sequence comes from Burkholderia pseudomultivorans, assembly GCF_902499075.1. Lineage (GTDB taxonomy): Bacteria > Pseudomonadota > Gammaproteobacteria > Burkholderiales > Burkholderiaceae > Burkholderia > Burkholderia pseudomultivorans. The sequence continues at coordinate 23,344 of NZ_CABVPP010000079.1, forward strand.
CTTCGTAAATCTGCGTGATGCGCGCGTCGCGATAATGACGCTCGACTTCGTAGTCGGCCAGATAGCCGTAGCCGCCGTGGATCTGGATCGCGTCCGAGCACACGCGCTCGGCCATCTCCGACGCGAACAGCTTCGCCTGCGACGCTTCCGACAGGCACGGCAGCCCGGCCGTGCGCAGCTTCGCCGCATGATGCACGAGCAGGCGCGCGGCGTTGATCTGCACGGCCATGTCGGCGAGCTTCTGCTGGATCGCCTGATGCTCGGCGAGCGGCTTGCCGAACTGCACGCGCTCGCCCGCATAACGGCGCGCCTTGTCGAACGCGGCGCGCGCGATGCCGAGCGCCTGCGCGGCGATGCCGATGCGGCCGCCCTCCAGATTCGACAACGCGATCTTCAGCCCTTCGCCGCGATTGCCGAGCAGGTTCTCTTCCGGAATCGCGCAGTTCTCGAACGTGATCGGGCACGTGTCCGACGCGCGGATGCCCATCTTCTTCTCCGGCTTGCCGACGATGAAGCCCGGCGTGTCGGTCGGCACGAGGAACGCGGAAATGCCGCGCTTGCCCGCTTCGGGATCGGTGCTGGCAAAAACGATCGCGATACCCGCGCGCTGGCCGTTGGTCACGAACTGCTTCGCGCCGTTCAGCACCCATTTGCCGTCGCGCAGTTCCGCGCGCGTGCGCAGGTTGTGCGCCTCGGAACCGGCCTGCGGCTCGGTCAGGCAGAACGCGCCGATCACGCGGCCGGCCGCCATCTCGGCGAGCCAGCGATCCTTCTGCGCCGGCGTGCCGAAGCCGAGGATCGGCCCGCAGCCGACCGAGTTGTGCACGCTCATCATCGTCGCGCAGGCGGCGTCGCCGGCCGCGATCTCCTCCATCGCGAGCGCATAGGCAACGTAATCGGTGTACGAACCGCCCAGTTCCTGCGGCACGATCATCCCGAGCAGGCCGAGTTCGCCGAGCTGCGCGACGACGGCGTCCGGCAGTTTCGCGTCGAGATCCCACTGTGCGGCGTTCGGCGCCAGCACCTCGGTGGCAAAAGCGCGCGCGGCGTCGCGGATCATCCGCTGGTCTTCGGTGTAAAGCGCGTCCATGGTGCTGCTGTCTCCCGCGGCCGCCTGGCGCGACCGTCCCTCTGTTTCGATGCAACAAGTGTAGGCAAGCGCGCGCGACTGTTCGATGCTCGCGCCGCTCATTTACACTGAGCGTTTTTGCCATACCGGCCACGGCCATGAAGCAGGAAGACAAGGGAACCGTCGCGATCAGCCTGGTGGCTTACAGCGTCGCGCTCGCCACGCGGCGCGGCGTCGCGTCCGCACCGCTGCTCGCGCAGGCCGGCATCGCGCCCGCGCTGCTCGCGCAGCCGCGCGCCCGCGTGTCCGCGCAGCAGTACGGCGCGCTGTGGAACGCGATTGCGCGCGCGCTCGACGACGAGTTCTTCGGGCAGGACCGCCACCCGATGCGCAGCGGCAGCTTCATCGCGATGAGCCAAGCCGCGCTGTCCGCGCAGGACGGGCTGCACGCGATGGCGCGCGCGGTGAACTTCATGCACTGCGTGCTCGACGACCTGCACGCGGAACTCGACGCGAACCCGCAGCGCGTGCGGCTGCGCTTCGTGCATCGCAACAACGGCGCGACGCCCGCGATGTTCACGTACGCGACCTATTTCATCATCGTCTACGGGCTGACCTGCTGGCTGATCGGGCGGCGCATCCCGCTGCTGCACGCCAGCTTCCGCTGCGACACGCCGCCCGCCGACCACGAATACCCGTCGATGTTCTGCGACGACATGCGCTTCAACCAGCCCGATTCCTATGTCGACTTCGACCCGGAATTCGCGACGCTGCCGGTCGTGCAGAACGCGAAGACGCTGAAGACGTTCCTGCGCAACGCGCCCGCGAGCTTCATCGTCAAGTACCGCAACCCGAACGCGCTCGCGCAGCGCGTGCGCGCGGTGCTGCGCGGGATGCCGCCCGCCGCGTGGCCGGGCGCGGCGGGGATGGCCGCGCGGCTCTACGTCGCCGAGGCGACGCTGCGCCGCAAGCTGCATCAGGAAGGCCACGCGTACCAGTCGATCAAGGACACGCTGCGGCGCGACCTCGCGTTCGAGGCGCTCGCCGATCCCGCGCGCTCGATCGCCGACGTCGCGGCCGCCGCCGGCTTCGCGGAGCCGAGCGCGTTCTATCGCGCGTTCCGCAAGTGGAGCGGGCGCAGTCCGGCCGAGTATCGCGACGAAGTGCTCGCGCGGATGGGCGGCGCGCGCTGAGCGCCGCGCTTTCGCGCTTTCTCCTGAAACCGCCTAATCTTTAAGCATCGGGCCAACGCCCATTCCGCGAGCCGGACGGCGTGCGGCCGCGCGCCGCCCGGACGTCCCGATGCACATTCACCGTCGTCAGCCGCCGCCGGCGCCTGCCTCGCCGCGCGGCCGCCCCCGTCACCCGCTGTCCGCGCGGGTCGCGCGCGCCGCGCTGTTCGCGGCGCTGCTCGTCGTATGCGCGGCCGTCGCGGCGCCCGCTGCCGAGTTGCCGGCGAGCGGTACGCCGGCTTCGCCTCCCCCCGTCATCGTGATCCCGGTCAACGGCGCGATCGGGCCGGCCAGCGCCGACTTCATCGTCCGCTCGCTCAAGCGCGCGGCGCGCGAGCACGCGCCGCTCGCGATCCTGCAGCTCGACACGCCCGGCGGCCTCGACACGTCGATGCGGCAGATCATCAAGGCGATCCTCGGCTCGCCGGTGCCGGTCGCCACGTTCGTCGCGCCGAGCGGCGCGCGGGCCGCGAGCGCGGGCACCTACATCGTCTATGCCAGCCACATCGCGGCGATGGCGCCCGGCACCAATCTCGGCGCGGCGTCGCCCGTGCAGTTCGGCATCGGCGGCGCGCCGGGCGCGAATCCGGCCACACCGCAGCCACCGCCGTCGGGCGCATCCGGCGCCTCCGGCGCGGCCGCCACGTCGGCCGCACTGCCGGCCGACACGCAGTCGACCGAGATCCGCAAGGCGATGCAGGACGCCGCCGCATACCTGCGCGGCCTCGCGCAACTGCGCGGACGCAACGCCGAATGGGGCGAGCGCGCGGTGCGCGAGGCCGTCAGCCTGTCGGCGAACGAGGCGCGTGCGCAGCACGTGGTCGACCTGATCGCGCAGGATCCGGCCGATCTCGCGCGGCAACTGGACGGCCGCACGGTGACGACGACGGCCGGCACGCTGCGCGTCGCGGCCGCGCACGCGCCGCTCGTCGTGGTCGAGCCCGACTGGCGCAGCCGGTTCCTGTCGATCATCGCCGATCCGAACGTCGCGCTGATCCTGCTGACGATCGGCATCTACGGGCTGTTCTTCGAATTCGCGAACCCGGGCTTCGTGCTGCCGGGCGTCGCCGGCACGATCTGCCTGCTGGTCGGGCTGTTCGCGATGCAGCTGCTGCCGATCAGCTATGCGGGTCTCGGCCTGGTGCTGCTCGGGCTCGGCTGCCTGGTTGCCGAAGCGTTCCTGCCGACCTTCGGCGTGCTCGGCTTCGGCGGGATCGTCGCGTTCACGATCGGCGCGCTGATGCTGATCGACACCGACGTACCCGGCTACGGGATTCCGTGGCCGGTGATCGCGAGCCTCGCGCTCGGCGGCGGCCTGCTGGTCGCGGGCGTGTCGAGCGTCGCGCTGCGCGCGCGGCGCCGGCCGGTCGTGACGGGCGGCGAGGCGCTGGTCGGCAGCATCGGCGAGGTGCTCGACGACGGGCTGCTGCCCGACCAGCCGCACGGCGCGGCCGGCGCCGCACCGTCTG
>NZ_CABVPP010000080.1 GCF_902499075.1 Burkholderia pseudomultivorans
TGCTCCCGGTGTCGTTACCGACGAGCTTGGTTGGCGTGTGTGGATTTTATTTGTCAATCAATTCGGATATGCTCCAGGCGTAGGTGTGCGTATTACGGTTGTTTTGTTGAATATCGTAATTTTCTATACGCTGAGTTGGACGCGTCGTCCGGTTCTTGCGCTTATATTATATGCTGTAATTCCAGTCGCGCTTCCGACCGTTGGTCTCTTTCAAATTCGACAAGGTTTTGCGATCGCAATCGCTATGTATGCTGCGATTGTTTTGCGTCGTCCAATTTTCGGAGCATTAGTTGCTAGTACTATTCACACTACTTTCGCGATTCCCGCAGTATTGTTGATTGCCATTCGGCCATTTCGAAAAAGTGTACCGGTTTCGCTTGCGGTGGCTAGCGGGGTAGGTTTTTTGATGGTTGTGATGGGGAGTATTTTATTTCATCTTTTTGGCGGGCGTCGGATAGATACATATTCTGACTACACTGACGATTTTACAATAAAATTATTGATCTTGTTGGCGTGCTATGCATTTGCCTCGGGGTGCGTGATTTATACTCGCCGCCGGGATTTATATCGTCTTAAGGACGTGATGACAGAGTTGTCGGTTATGCATATAGCTCTTGTGGTCTACTTGATCGGAGCTTATTTTTTATTTCCATTCGGTAAGGCTCGGGTTTGGTATTATGTTCCAATAATGTTGCCGTATTTGATGCCAGAAATTAAGATTCGGAAAAATGTCGTACTGGCTATAATTTTCCTCCTTTATGCTCTTGTTGCTGCCGATGTGGTCAACAATTATGAAAAAGGTGTTTATGATTATTTTATCGACGGCGTGATATGAGGCGCTATTCTTGGATGATCTTTTTCCCAGTAATTACAATGTTTGGGCCAGATAGGTCGTAATTTTTGTTCAGGAAGGGATTTGCATTTTTTGAAATCCATGTCGGCGAGGTAGATGTAATGTATCCAGTTACCTTGCCATGAGACGTGTCTAGGCCAGAAACGCTATAAGATGCTTGCTCGCTACCGATATCCTTGTGCTGATTGATTTGGATGCCAATGCTTATTGGCCGAGGTCCGGCAATTCTGCTGAGCCAGACGAGAATTCCGATTTTGCAATGTGCGGTAGTAGGGTGGTCTATTACAATGTTTTCAAGAATGTCGTTATTCGAATTTGGTTCTATATCGAGACCGGCCGACGGTAAGGTGCCGTTGATATTTTCCCAGTGCGGGTTTTCGAAGCGAATATTTCGACCGCTTATAATTGAGGCGCCTTGTCGGCGACAACCATCGGCATGATGATTGAGAACGGTAATATTTTCGCTAATTGTTATTTTTGTTCGGTAGCTATTTGCAATATAGATGCCGTCGCCCCAACAGTTTTTGGTAACTGGGTCAATCAGGCGAACATCTGACGCCCCAGCGATAGAAATTCCCATGCCGTAGCCATTAGATTTCGAGTCGTGAGGTGCAGAACTGAGTTCGTTCGCACCATCTAAGGTGGCGTTATCGATCTCTACGTGTTGAACATCCCAAATCCGCATCATTTGGTAATTGGGAGTTGAATGCGGTAGAAGTTTAAGTGATGCGCCTGGCGCGAATCGGATATGGCTATTCGATCTGATTGTTAGCCCCTTGTCATCGATTCGACTGTTGCCTGTAATTATGAGCGTTTGCCCGACAGACGCATCAATCGCGGCTTGGAGTGCGGCCCTATCGTTAGACGTCCCATCGCCCTTGACTCCAAAGGACTTGTCTATAATTTCCATTTCGGCAGCTACTGCCGGCGACGAGAGGTTCCCAAGAGCCGCGACGAAGATGAAGCTTAAAAAAACCTTTCTATTCATGGAAGTATGAGCTTGAAGGAGTAGGGCTACAATACTCGTGCGGCGTTCAGAAGACAAGTAGAGAATTACTTTTTCGGGGTGGTCAGAAGCCGGAGTGATGATTATTTGATGTCCGGTCACTATTGTTTACCTGCGCTTTCGTAAGCTTGTTGGTATCTTTTCCAACAAGCTTCGATTGAGTACTCATCTAGTATCCTAGATCGAGCTTGGATGCCAAGTTGCTTGCGTTCGTTGTTCGGCATTAAAACCATGCGTTCCAGTCCGTCGGCTAAAGCATTCGAATTAACCGGAGGTACGACAATACCGGTATTGCCCACGAGTGTTGCCGTATCTCCAACATCCGTGACGACACACGGTACGCCGCAGGCCATAGCCTCGCCCACAACGGTTGGAAATCCTTCTGTTCGTGATGATAGGCACAGGATATCAAAGCCGGGCATGAGATTTGGTATGTCGCGGCGGGCTCCTAGAAGGTGTACCTTTCCTTTGAGTTCGGGACCATCGGCGTATGCGACAAGTGCTTCGTTATTTCGATCTACACGATTTCCAACCATGACGAAATGACACCCCATCGAACGGGATGCAAGTATGGTAGAGGCGCGGAAGAAATTATCAAAATCTTTTGCTGGATTAAATCGACCTACGATGCCAATAAGTACTGTTTCGTTCGGTAAGCCAAGTGCGGCGGTTAATTCATTGTGCGATTTTGGATTGGGGGAGAATTGTTTCGTGTCAAATCCGTTTCGAATTATTTTCATTAGCTTATTTTTATAGCCAAAAGTGCAATGAGATTTGTAGGCCGCTTCGGCGCAGAAAATAATAATATCTGGAATGAAATGAGATGAGAGGGCGCAAAGTCGAACCAAAATTCGCAAGAATGCCGAATGCTTGATTGGAACTTCGGTGCGATGAATGCCCCAGGCTATCACAAAGGGGCGAGGTACACTACGCGACCGTAGTGCAATTCTGGCGATGCGCGCCGCAATTCCTCCAAATAGGTCTGCATGATACATCCACGTTTGCACGACGTCGGGGCGCAGTTCGATGATCCATTTAATTAACTGAACAATTCGCGCCGGACTTGGAATTCGGGCATTCATTCCGAGTATGCGTACTTCCGCACCGGCAATGCGGAGATCGTTAGCTAGTGTGTCGAGAGATGATAGGGAGATGACAGCATGAGAGACGCTCGAGCCTTGTGTGTTTTTAACCAAATTCAGTAGCGTCGTCTCTGCACCTCCGAGGCCAAGGCCGGAAATAATATGAATAATCTTCATTCTAATCGAGGCGGGCATGGCGGAGTGTCCGCTAAAATGTATGTGGAACTTGTAATGGTCGATGCTAGCATAAATTAATGGCTTGAGTCCACGTTGGCATCTTTCGTTGTTTTTTGTCATTGCAAATCTGCGTAGGGGCGGGATTCCTTTGCAGCATGTGCTCTTGAGAGGGGGCGTTGATTGGCTCGCGGTGGCGGCTTACCTGTACTGAAATGTTGGTATTGTCACGTTTTTCTTTGAGCTTGATTTAAACGAGTGTGCTATATTGTTTGAAGGGTAGGAAAAATCCAGGCGATACGATTCGTGCTGGGCTTTTGAGGGGGGCTCGAATGCACTTGTGCTGGCGATAGCGAGCCATCTGTCGCATGGAATGCTGGCGGGGTATTTTTCTGGATTTACATCGATTTTATTAATTTTTCAAAATCAACATTCAAAATCACCATCCCCGCTGCATCAAAATTATGAATGTGGCTTTTCTGCGCCGCAACTGTAGCGCTAATGTCCCCAAACGACAGTGGATAGCTTGCCTTTAGTAATAGCGCATTGATATTGTCCCGCACAGGATACGCCGCATTGATGTTAGTGTTGGCGCCGTTAACCGACATATGCAGTAAATTGAGTCCATATCGAATCCCGTTGGGGCGAACTATATCCACGCCAGCGCTAAACAATTTTCCATCGCCACCAATTGCATAACCGAGTGGTAGACCTTGCTGATAGTATCCGTCGGTCCAGACCTGTGACGTGTATATACCGCCTGAACCATCGCCGCCGAGACCAAAGAAGCGCGATGCCTTGGTGTCAACGGCCTCGACGCGCCAAGTCATGGCATTGTCTTGGAATAGAGTCTTCAATTCCGAACCGATAAGAAAGGCATTATGAGATGGCAAATGGAAATTGCCGTTGCCTCCGCCATCTGCACCATTGATTTGTGCGTATGTGGCCCACGGAAATCCGAACACAGACGTATTCCAGCGAATATCTCCCCCCGCCTGTTGAGCGCCTGATTTATTCGCCATCGTTACACCAGCCGCGTCGCCGAGATTGCTGTTTCCCTTGAAGTTGTTCCACCACGCGGACCAGCCATATGGACGGCCATCACCTCCCCATTGCCATGCGCGATACAGTCCAATTTCGACTGCATTGAACGGCTTGAACTGCAGTCGCATGCCGAACACGTGCGTTCCAGGCACGGCGTTGTAGTCCTGTTCCGCGCCTTCGAAGATCTGGTACGTCCACGGGCCGATCCAGTTCAGCCAGCGACTTTCGGGGGCGGCGTTGCTGGCGCGCTGGAGCGTGACCGCAGTCAAGGGGCGGGCGGTATTGCCGAGACCGAGCGAGCCGGTGCTGCCCGGTCCCCAGAATCGATCGACTCGTCCGAAGTAAAGCAACTGCCCCAAGGCTTCGATGCCGATGTAACTGCCATCGAGATTAGTATTGCTGCCGCCGCTATACGGCGTGGCGCGTATCGTACCGACTTGCAGCCGTCCGCCAATCCAGAAATTCGCGAGCGACGACGAGATGGACGCTTCTTGGTTGCCGATCGGTTGGTCTGCAAAGGCATGCGGGATCTGCGACGTGCTCGTTTTCACGCCGAGCCGCAACTCGGGTATGGGATTTTGCAGGCGCAGAAGCTTGGTTCGCACGCGATCCAGCGCCGCCTGATCCGCAGTAGCCAGCGACGCAAGATCGGCGTGATCGAGCGCCCCCTGGATGGCATCCACCGGTAGCGGCCAAGTGCTGGTCGATAGTTGAATGATGCCTCGATCGGCTAGCCACTGTAGATCGCCCCGCAAATTGTCGTCGCCGGCGCCTATGACCAACGGAGACGCTTGTGTGGACATGCAGATGGTGAACAGACTCCCCAGCAATATGTTCTTTAGGGGTTTCAAAGGGTGGTTGCAAACGTCGATACGCATAATTGAATTGGGATTATTAGTGTTATTTGCTCATCCAGAAAAGCGCGAGATGATGAGGCGACCTATTTTCACATCGGTCAGCACGGCGACACCGGAGCGGGATTGATCATCTTGCTCACAATGCCCGGAAATAGGCGTGTGCGAGTATATATCAAATGCTTCGCATATGAAGTGAGGCGCTCATGGGCGAAGTGAGTATGCGCCGTACAGTGTCGGTCTTTAATGAATCTCGGCATCTCGACAAATGAACATGTGAGTTGGAACGAAGGGATTGTGTGTCAGACGCAGGTTGCTTTTGGGCGGCAAGAAGGCAAGATATTAACTACCAGGAGCGTATTGTGGGCGCCATTTAATCCGGATTCGAAAGAGGCAGAGTGCAATGCCCGCCAAAACCGGACTGCGGCTGAGGTACGTGTTTCAGGCAGTTTTCGGCGCAGTTCAATCCGCAATTTAGCGATACGGTTTGCGCTGCTTTGGGGTTCAAAGGGGCCGTGCATTTATCGGCTGTCGTCGGGCGGCAGTGGAACGACGATTGTTCTGCGATAGCGCTTTTTCGATGTCGAGAAGCCGGCGGCAGGGCTCGCCCTGTCAAACCGCGCCCCCGATTTTGGCGTCAAGCCCGCGATTTTCCAGCCGTTAACGGAGGGCGGCGGCAGGTGTCCGTCTGATGTTGTCATCCCCTGTCGATTCAAGGTCCCATGAAGCTCAGCTACAAGATTCCCCTGGCATTCGCCGTTGCGCTGCTATTGATGTTTGGCGGTGCGTTGTACGGTATCCACGTCCTCAATCGCTCGATCGACGCGTTCTCGAACGACGTGCAGACGAACGTCGCCGACGAGCGGCTCGTGTCGGCCACGCTCGTGCAGTTCAAGCTGCAGGTCCAGGAATGGAAGGACACGCTGCTGCGCGGCAAGCAGCCCGACAAGCTCGACAAGTACTGGCATGCGTTCGAGACGCGCGAACGCGCGGTCGACTCGCTCGCCGCGCAGCTCGTGCGCCAGTTGCCGCCCTGCGAAAGCCGCACGCTCGTCGAGCAGTTCATGCATGCGCACACGGCGATGGGCGACGGCTACCGGCGCGGCTTCGACGCGTTCAAGGCGGCCGGCTTCGAGCCGACGGCCGGCGATGCAGCCGTCGCCGGCGTCGACCGCGAACCGGCCGCGTTGCTCGAGCGGGCCGCGAAGGCGATCGCCGATGAGAGCGCCGCGGTGTCGGCGCGCGCGAGCCGCGACGCGCAGCAAGCGACGACGGCGAGCCTCGTGCTGATGCTCGCGGTGCTCGGCGTCGCGATGATCGGCGCCTCGCTGTTCAGCCGCACGATCCTGCGCCCGCTCGATCGCGCGGTGGCCTGTGCGCAGGCCGTCGCCGGCGGCGACCTGACGCGCGACGTCGAGGCGGCCGGCCGCGACGAGATTGCCGATCTGCTGCGTGCGTTGCAGGCGATGCAGGCGAGCCTGTCGGGCGTCGTGCTCGAAGTGCGCGCACATGCGGAAGCCGTCGCGACCGCGAGCGCGCAGATCGCGTCGGGCAATCACGACCTGTCGGCGCGCACCGAGGCGCAGGCCGCGTCGCTCGAGCAGACCGCGGCCAGCATGGCCGAACTGACTGGCGTCGTGCGCCAGTCCGCCGAGCATGCGCGGCATGCGGCGCAGCTTGCGCACGACGCGTCGGACATCGCGTCCACGGGCGGCGGCGTGATGACGCAGGCGGTCGAGACGATGACCGATATCGCCGGCAGCACGGCGACGGTCGGCGAGATCATCGCAGTGATCGACGGCATTGCCTTCCAGACCAACATCCTCGCGCTGAACGCAGCCGTCGAGGCCTCACGCGCCGGCGAGCAGGGCCGCGGCTTCGCGGTGGTTGCGGCCGAGGTGCGCATGCTCGCGCAGCGCAGCGCGGTCGCCGCGAAGGAGATCAAGGGGCTGATCGAGCAGTCGACGCAGCGCGTCGATGCGGGTGCGGCACTGATCAGCCGTGCCGGCGAATCGATTCACGAGATCGTCGGCGCGGTGCAGCGCGTCACGACGATCGTCGGCGAGATCGCGTCGGCGTCGCAGGAGCAGAGCGGCGGTATCCAGCAGGTGAACATCGCGGTCACGCAGATGGACGAAGCGACGCAGCGCAACGCGGCACTCGTCGAACAGGCGTCGGCCGCGACGCAGTCGCTGGCGGAGCAGGCGCATGCGCTGCGGCAAGCGGTGTCGGTGTTCCGGCTGAGAGAGGCGGCGTGACGGTGTCGCCGCCGTGCTGGTGCGGCGCATCTCGCGGCAAACGCGCGCGGCATGCGTCGCGCGCGCGCGTCGCAGCGGAACACGGCATCAGGCCGGCGCCGCCGGATACCGCGCGAGCACCTTGTCGCGAATCGACGGCTTGATGTTGGACTGCGCCATGTTGCCGCCGTAGTGGGCGACGACGCGCGGATTCATCACGCGATACCAGAGCGGCGGCACGTACGCGAGCAGGATCATCGTCGCGTAGCCGGCCGGCAGTTGCGGCGCATCGTCGAAGTGGCGCAGCGCCTGATACGAGCGCGTCGGGTTCGCATGATGATCGGCGTGCCGCTGCAACTGGTACAGGAACAGGTTCGTGACGACGTGATTGCTGTTCCACGAGTGCTGCGGCGAGCAGCGTTCGTAGCGGCCGCCCGGCAGCTTGCGGCGGCCGAGCCCGTAATGCTCGACGTAGTTCACCACTTCGAGCAGCGACGCGCCGTACACGGCCTGGATCACGAGGAACGGGATCACGACCTTGCCGGCCATCGCGATCGCGATGCCCCAGACGACGACCGTCATCGCCCACGCGTGCAGCACCTCGTTGCGCCAGGTCCACGGCGAGCGGCCGAGCCGCGCGAGGCGCGCCCGTTCGAGGCGCCACGCCGAGCGGATGCTGCCGGTCACGGTGCGCGGCAGGAACGCCCAGAACGATTCGCCGTAGCGTGCGCTCGCCGGATCCTCGGCCGTCGCGACGCGCACGTGATGGCCGCGATTGTGCTCGACGTAGAAGTGCCCGTACGCGACCGGCGCGAGCGTGATCTTCGCGAGCCAGCGTTCGAAGCGGTTCGTCTTGTGGCCGAGTTCATGCGCGGTATTGATCGAGATGCCGGTCGCGGCGCCGAGCGACAGCGCGAAGCCGACGTAGTCGTACCACGCGAGCGCGTGCGTGCCGACGATCCATACGCAGACGAAGAACGCGACGTATTCGACGAACGTCGCGAGATAGACGATGAGCCGGTAGTAGCGCTCGCGTTCGAGCTGCGGCACGACGGCCTCGGGCGGATTGTCGCGATCGTCGCCGATCAGCGTATCGAGGATCGGGATCACGCCGAACGCGAACAGCGGCCCGAACCACCAGAACACATGAAGTCCCGTCGACAGCGCGAGCTGCGCGGCAAAGATCGGCAGCGTGATCGTCAACGCGCCGAGCAGCCACAGATAACGCTTGCCATCCGACCAGCCCGGGGCCGATCCGTCGGTGATTGCCATTGTCTCCCTCCAGTGGGCCGGATCGTGTGCGCGGGCGCGTCGTCCGGTCTCGTCCGATTCGTTTCGAATCCTCGTGGATCCGCGCCGTGCGCGCGGGGCACCGGATCGTCGCCCGGTTGTGCCTGTTATACGACTCGCGCGCGCGCTTTTCCAAACTCCGGCACTAGGCGCGCGGCTCCAAACGGCAGGCCGTGTGCGGCGCACGGGCGGAAGGGGTGGCGCGCGCCGATTGAAACGCGTCGGTGGGGCCGGATCGGCGCGTGCGATCGCGATATCGTCAGACGAGTCGGGCGGCGTCGAGGCGGTGCGGAGCAAGCCTCGCCGGCGGCAACGAATGTTGCGATGCAATATCCGACGGGCCGCGGTAGAGGGTGCAACGGTATCTCCACGAATAAATATTACGTATCGTTACTGCAACATGGGCGGCGTCGATCGGGAGCAAACCGCGACACCCATGCGCATCAACGCGAGCGAGCTTCAATGCCGATTCCATGGTCGCGACGACCATGTCGCGCCGCGCGCCGTCACGCGCTGCCGCCGCGATGCTGCGCCTGCACACCCGCGCGCGAGCGACGCGTGCGGCAGCGCCTGCCGTCTTTCGATTCGCGCCGCCATTTGAAAATAACGATTTGACTCATGCCCCGCTTTCGGTTGAAGCTAATAGCTTGCTGTCCGAAGGGGGCTGTGCCTGCATGAGTTCGACCTTGACCGTTCGTCGTATCGTTGCCGACCAGGGAGACGTGTACCGCGAACTCCGCGCCGCATCGTTGCGTGAGCCCTATGCGCCTGGCGAAGCGCCGGAAGCCGAGTTGCTGAACGTCGACGCGGACGCGGCGGCCGTCATCGCCGCGCAGCGCGCAACATCCGACGAATCGACCACCTTCCTGCTGTACACCGAAGGCCATCCGGCCGGCATGATCGGCGCGTATTTCGACAATACGCCCGAGCGGCGCGCGTTCGTCAGCGAGCTGTGGGTCGCGCACGCGGTGCGTCATCTGCGCGGCGGCGTGCTGCTGGTCGAGACGGCCACCGCGTGGCTCGTCGAGCGCGGTGCGCAGGACGTCTACGCATGGATTGCCGATGCGAACCGCAATGCAATCCGTTTCTACGAGCGCGCGGGGTTCGGCAACACCGGCGAGCACGCGCCGATCGCACGGATGCCCGGCGCGATGAAATCGCTGTTCGTGTCGCGGGTCAGGCCTTGACGCGACGTGAAACCACCTCCCGCACGGTGCGATGAGGGGCCGGCCGCGCCCCGGTCATTCACCGGTCTGTCTGCCCGCGACTTGCCCGCGGGCCCGGGCTGCCGCAAACCGGCGACCCAAAAATAATGGCTGCACGCGTGGACGCCTGTAAAATACGCAAAAATTTTTTGCAGAGTGTCCATGTCGCTTAAAAAATCGCCATTCTTCGAGCTGCGCAGCGGATCGGTCGATACGTTGCTGTTCACCGTGAAGACGACCGATCTCGATGCGTTGCGTGCCGAACTGGTCAAGCGCTTCGAAGCGACTCCCGAGTTTTTTGCCGACGATGTCGTCGCGATCGACGTCCGCCGCCTGGCGGACGGCGAACGCGTCGCGCTGGCCGACATCCGCCAGATGCTGAACGACGTGCGGATGCGTCCGGTGGGTGTGGTGGCATCGGCAACGCAGGGCTGGGCGGGGGAAGCCGGCCTGCCGTTGCTCGAGGCGCGCGATCGCCGCGCGCCGTCGGCCAAGCCGGCCGACGAAGCGGAACCGGCGCCCGCCGCCGCGGCAGCCGCTGCTCCGGCAGCCGAGGCGACGCCGGAACCGGCGGTCGAGCCGGCGCCGACGCCGGTCCTGACGGGCGCCCAGACGCTCGTGATCGACCGGCCGCTGCGTTCGGGGCAGCAGATTTACGCGAAAGGAGACCTCGTGGTGCTTGCGCCGGTCAGTCACGGCGCCGAGATCATCGCGGAAGGCAACATCCACATCTACGCGCCGTTGCGCGGCCGCGCACTCGCGGGCGTGCACGGCAATCACGACGCGCGCATTTTCTGCACGTGTCTCGAACCGGAACTGATTTCGATCGCGGGCATCTATCGAACGACCGAGAACCCGCTGCCCGCCGAAGTACTGGGCAAATCGGTGCAGATCCGGCTCGAAGAGGAAAAACTGATGATCGAACCGCTGCGCCTGACGTGATTCACGCGGCGCGCGCCGGCTCGATCGGCTCTCATTGACGAACACAGGGTATTGGGTAAATGGCAAAAATCATCGTGGTGACTTCGGGCAAGGGCGGCGTGGGCAAGACGACGACGAGCGCGAGCTTCGCGTCCGGTCTCGCGCTGCGCGGCCACAAGACGGCCGTGATCGACTTCGACGTCGGCCTGCGCAACCTCGATCTCATCATGGGCTGCGAGCGTCGCGTCGTGTATGACCTGGTGAACGTGATCCAGGGCGAAGCGAACCTGAACCAGGCGCTGATCAAGGACAAGAAGTGCGAGAACCTGTTCATCCTGCCGGCGTCGCAGACGCGCGACAAGGATGCGCTCACGCGTGAAGGCGTCGAGAAGGTGCTGAACGACCTCGTCGCGATGGACTTCGAATACATCGTCTGCGATTCGCCGGCCGGTATCGAGGCCGGCGCGCTGCACGCGATGTACTTCGCGGACGAGGCGCTGATCGTGACGAACCCGGAAGTGTCGTCGGTGCGCGACTCGGACCGCATTCTCGGCATCCTGTCGTCGAAGACCAAGCGCGCGACCGAAGGCAAGGACCCGATCAAGGAGCATCTGCTGATCACGCGCTACAGCCCGAAGCGCGTCAGCGAGGGCGAGATGCTGTCGCTCGAGGACATCAGCGAGATCCTGCGCATCAAGCTGATCGGCGTGGTGCCGGAGTCGGAAGCCGTGCTGCATGCATCGAACCAGGGCCTGCCGGCCGTGCACCTCGACGGCACCGACGTCGCCGAAGCGTACAAGGACATCGTCGGGCGCTTCCTCGGCGAGGACAAGCCGCTGCGTTTCACCGAATACCAGAAGCCGGGCCTGCTGCAGCGCCTCTTCGGCAGCAAGTAACGGAGGCCGCTCATGTCCATCCTTTCGTTTCTCCTCGGCGAGAAGAAGAAGTCCGCATTGGTCGCGAAGGAGCGCCTGCAGCTCATCATCGCGCAC
Source organism: Burkholderia pseudomultivorans (assembly GCF_902499075.1). GTDB lineage: Bacteria > Pseudomonadota > Gammaproteobacteria > Burkholderiales > Burkholderiaceae > Burkholderia > Burkholderia pseudomultivorans. Next base: position 11,659 of record NZ_CABVPP010000080.1, read on the forward strand.
GAGCGGGTCGGCGGCCGGCCGCCGGCCGATTACCTGCCGGCGCTGCAGAAGGAACTCGTCGCGGTCATTTCGAAGTACGTGCAGATTTCGAACGACGACATCCGCGTGAGCCTCGAGCGCCAGGACGATCTCGAAGTCCTCGAAGTGAAGATCGAGATCCCGCAAGCCTGACCTTTGCGTCATCCCTCCGCACGGCGGCCGCTGCCGCCGTGCGCGTCTTACGCCCTGTTGCACTTTCGGGCACGCCGTAACACGGCGCCTGTCGGCCGTTCCAGCCCTTCCCGCATTGAACCAATACGCACGCGTTACTCGTTCAATCAGGAGGTTGTGATGGCTGTCTCTACGCTTCAACGTCGTATCGTCGCGCTCGCGCTGTCTGCCGCGGGTCTGTCCGCCATCGCCGCGCCGCTGGCTGCGCGGGCCGACGAAATCCTCGTCGGTACGCCCGTCGTTGCGCAGCAAGGCCGGGTGGTCGTCGCCGAGCCGGTGGCCGTGCGTACCGGGGAAGTGGTGGTCGTTGCGCCGAGTGCGCCGCCGCCGGTGCGCTACGAGGTCGTGCCGGCCGCGCGTGTCGGCTACGTGTGGGAGCGCGGCCACTGGCGCTGGGAGCATGGCCGCTACGTGTGGATCGGCGGCCACTGGGAAGCCGAGCAGGTCGGCATGCACTGGGTGCCGGGCCACTGGGACCAGCGCGGTCCGAACTGGTTCTGGACCCGCGGCCACTGGGCGTGACGGAGGCGCGATGAAAAGGACCTTGATCGCAATTGCGCTGGTCGCCGTCACGCTCGCCGGCTGCATCGTCGTGCCGGCGCGGCCGGTTTACTACCGGCCGGCGCCGGTGGTGATCTACTGAGCGTCGCGCGAGCCGGCTGGCGTCGCGTCGTCCGTATCGGCGGCGACCGGCTCGTCGGCCTGCGGCGCCGGCGCGGATGCGGACGCCGCCGTGCTGCCGGCCGTGCGGGCGGCCGGTTCGCCGCCGTCCTCGTCGCGCAGCGTGTCGAGCGGATCGGTGGGCACCGAGACGGCATCCTGCGGCGCGGCGGCGCCGGTCGCGGCCGGCTCGGCGGCTGTCGCGTGCCCTGCAGCGGCGGCGGGCGGCGCGAGATAGCGTTCGGCGAGCGTCTCGTACAGCGGCGGCGCGAAGAAACGCGACACGCGGCTCGACACCAGCGCGGTCGCCATCAGCGAAATCACGAGCGCATGGCCGTTGATCATCTCCATCACGATCACGAACGACGTGATCGGCGACTGCGTAACGGCGGCGAGGTAGCCGACCATCGCGAGCGCGATCAGCATCGGCAGCGGCATGTGGCTGAACACGACGTGCAGCAGATTGCCGAATCCCGCGCCGATCGACAGCGACGGCGCGAAGATGCCGCCCGGAATGCCCGGCAGGTACGACGCGACCATCGACACCATCTTCAGGAACGGATAGAGCACCGACAACTGCGTGTGGCCGTCGAGCAGGCCGCGCGCCTCCGCATAGCCGCTGCCGAACGTCGTACCGCCCGACACGAGGCCGACGGCGGCGATCACGAAGCCGCACAGCGCGGCGAACGCGATCGGCTGCTCGCGGTACAGGCCAAGCAGGCGCACGGGCAGCCAGCGCGCGGTGTTGAGCAGCAGCCAGCAGAACAGGCCGCCCGCGATGCCGGTCACGATCGCGGTGACGAGCACGGCGACCGCCAGCATCTTCGGGAAGTGCGGGCCGACGTCGATCGTGCCGAAGTACGTGTAGTTGCCGTTCAGGCCGAGCGCGACGACACCGGCGAGGATGATCGCGGTGATCAGCACGCCGCTCGCGCGCGCGGAGAAGCTGCGGGTGAGTTCCTCGATCGCGAACACGATCCCGGCCAGCGGCGTATTGAACGCGGCCGACAGGCCGGCCGCCGCGCCCGCGAGCACGAGCTGGCGCTCGATCTGCGCGTTCGAGCGCGGGTAGAAGCGCCGCAGGTTGAACATCAGCGCCGCGCCGACCTGGACCGTCGGCCCCTCGCGGCCGATCGTGAAGCCGCCCAGGATGCCGAGGAACGAGATCAGGATCTTGCCGAACAGGATGCGCAGCGTCAGCAGCCGCGCGCCGAACGCGCTCGGGCGCGCGTGCAGCGTCGCGATCACCTGCGGGATGCCGCTGCCTTCCGCGCCGCGGAAGAAGCGGCGCGTGATCCACACGGAGCCGGCCGCGATCGCGGGCGTCAGCACCAGCGGCAGCCAGGCGGCATGGTCGCGCATCGTGCGGAACGTGTCGTAACCCCAGTCGATCAGCCGCGCATACAGCACGGCGGTCAGGCCGACGACGATCGCGCCGAGCCAGAATACGCCGTACTGGCGCCAGATGCGCAGCGAGCGGCGGGTGAGGGCGGGAAACAGGGCGGGAATGGCAGGACGGGGCATTGGAGGGCCGGAGGCGAAGATCCGCCCATTATAAAAAGAACCGGGTTTGCGATGCGTTCAACAATCTTTCACAAACGCGACGCATTTTGTTGCAAATGTAATTGGGGCGTAATGCCACTGCGCGGCCGACGTCGTTAGCATGCCGAATGGCTACGCATATCCCCGCAAACGTGAAACGCATCCTCATCGTGAAAGTGACGTCGCTGGGCGATGTCGTCCAGACGCTGCCCGTCGTCGACGATCTCCATCGCGCCTTTCCCGGCGTGACGGTCGACTGGGCCGTGGACGAGTCGTGCGCGGAAGTGGTGCGCTGGCATCCGGGCGTCAGCGCGGTGCTGTGCGCGCCGTTGCGCCAGTTCAAGAAGCGTCGGCGCGTCGGCGACCTGAAGGCGATCTCGGCGTCGATCGGCGCGTTGCGCGCGCATCGGTACGACGCGGTCATCGACCTGCACGGCGTATACAAGAGCGCGATCATCTCCGCGCTGGCGCGCGCCGGGCGCCGCGTCGGCTATCAGACGCAGGATCTCGGCGAGACCGGTGCACGCTTCGTGTATTCGCACCGCTTCGGCCCGCGTCCCGATTGCGACGCGTGGCACGGGATGCGCGTGAGCGCGGGCGAGGCGCTCGGCTATGTGCCGGAAGGTCCCGCCGTATACGGAGTCGTTCCGCCGCGGGAGGCGGCCCTGCCGCCCGCCGTGACCGACGGTGCGCCGTTCATGCTGCTGTTCCATGCGACGTCGAATCCCGACAAGAAATGGCCGGCCGACCGCTGGGCCGCGCTCGCGGCGCAGATGATGGCGCGCGGCCTGCGCGTGCTGCTGCCGTGGGGTTCCGCTGCCGAGCACGACGATGCGCAGGAGATCGCCGCGCGGGCGCCGGGCGCGGTCGTGCTGCCCGCGATGTCGGTACGCGCCCTCGGCGCGACGATCGGCCGGGCCGCGCTGGTGGTGGGTGTCGATACCGGGTTCGTGCACATGGCGCACGCGCTGCGGCGACCGACCGTGATGATTTTCGTTGCGACGTCGCGCCACCACTGCGGGATCGGCGGGGCGCCGCATGCGCTGTCGATCGGCGAGCCGGGCGCGATGCCGTCCGTTGCCGACGCGCTGGAGGCGATCGACGCGGTCGGCCCCGCCTACGGCGCGCTGCGCGCACGCCAGACGGCCTGACGGATCGGCAGACAGTGACGGGCTTTACGCGAGCAGCGCCTCGACGGTCACCACCGCGGCGATCGCCGCGAGGTTGGCGAGCAGGGCCTCGAACACGAGGCCACGCCAGGTTTTCGGCCGGAAGCGCAGCGCGAGCAGCAGTGCGCCGCCCAGTGCGAGCGCCAGGATCAGGACGAGGTCGGCATTGCCGAGACGGATGTTCATGACGGCGGCTCCTTCGGGGGACGGATCCCGGGGCGCCTGATCGCGCCCCCCGGATCGAGTATAGGCAGGGGCCGCCGCTGCACAACCCGGGTCGTCCCGGAGCGTCAGACCAGCGACGTGTCGCGCGTCTCGCGCATCAGCAGCACGCCGATCAGGCTGATTGCCGCCGCCACCGACACGTAGCCGCCGACCCACGACAGGCCGCCGCGCGCGGCCAGCAACTGCGCGATGTACGGCGCGATCGACGCGCCGAGGATCCCGCCGAGGTTGTACGCGACGCCCGCGCCCGTATAGCGGACGTTGGTCGGGAACAACTCCGGCAGCAGCGCGCCCATCGGCGCGAAGGTCACACCCATCAGGAACAGCTCGAGCGTCAGGAACAGCGCGACGAGCGGCATCGAGCCGCTGCCGAGCAGCGGTTCCATCGTGAAGCCCGACAGCAGCGCGACGATCGCACCGACGACCAGCACCGGCTTGCGGCCGAAGCGGTCGGACGCCCACGCCGACAGCGGCGTCGCGAGCCCCATGAAGACGACGGCCAGGCACAGCAGCCCGAGGAAGCTCTGGCGCGGAATATGCAGCGCCGACACGCCGTACGACAGCGAGAACACCGTCGAGATGTAGAACAGCGTGTAGCAGACGACCATCGCCAGCGCGCCGAGCAAGGTTGGCCGCCAGTGCTGCGTGATCAGCGTCGCGACCGGCACGCGCACGCGTTCGTCGCGATCGAGCGCGGCCTGGAAGGCGGGCGTCTCGGCGATCTTCAGTCGCACGTACAGGCCGAGCGCGACCAGCACCGCGCTGACGAGGAACGGAATGCGCCAGCCCCAGCTGCGGAATTGCGCATCGGACAGCGACAGCGCGAGCGCGAAGAACAGTCCGTTCGACATCAGGAAGCCGACCGACGGGCCGAGCTGCGGGAACATCCCGAACCAGCCGCGCTTGCCTTGCGGCGCGTGCTCGGTCGCGAGCAGCGCCGCGCCGCCCCATTCGCCGCCGAGCCCGATGCCCTGGCCGAAGCGCAGCACGCACAGCAGCACCGGCGCGAGCGCGCCGATCGTGTCGTAGCCGGGCACGAGGCCGATCGCGGTGGTCGACAGGCCCATCACGAGCAGCGACGCGACGAGCGTCGACTTGCGGCCGATGCGGTCGCCGAAGTGGCCGAACAGGAACGAGCCGATCGGTCGCGCGATGAACGCGATGCCGAACGTGACGAACGCGGACAGCGCCTGCGCGGTCGCGGAGCCGTGCGGGAAGAACACGGGGCCGATCACGAGCGCGGCGGCGGTTGCATACACATAGAAATCGTAGAACTCGATCGCGGTGCCGATGAAGCTCGCGAACACGATGCGCTTGTGGCTGATGGCGCCGGCCGAACCGGTTGCGTGTGCAACGGCCGGTGGGGATGCGGACATGGATGTCTCCGTTTTGTCGTTTGGGGCGGTGGCAGTGCGCGCGTCCGGGCCCGCGGTGTGCCGGGCGGTACGGAGCGGGTCATGCGGTGGCGGCGTGGGCGCGCGGCGTGGCGCGGACGTCGTCCGCCGGTCGACGATGGAGACGGGTACGTCGCCGCCGCCCGATACCGGCGTGGTCGGCTCGCATGCCGGATGTGGCGCGCGAGCGCACGCGCGGGGTGGCCGCGCGGAATCGGAAAATTATAGCGAGCGCCGCCGCGCACCGGCAATCGCGGGCGGCGGAGGTTCAGTCGATCGATTGCGCCTGCGCCGACGCGGTGCTCTGCAATTGAAAGTGACCGTCGTCGTTGAAGAGCCAGCCTTCCATCATTTCCAGCTGGCCGTTGCCGTCGAGCAGACGCGACGGCGGCGCCGGCAGCGGCGCCGAGCGGCGCAGCGACGCGAGCGCGAGCGCTTCGGCCTCGCTGTCGCCGTTGCTGCGATAGACGGACGCGTTGACGAGGCGGCCGCCGCGATCGACCGTGAAGGCCACGACGACGAGCGAACGCAGCATCGCCTGCGGCGTGCCGCGCAGCAGACCGGACGGATTGCGCTCGGCGACGCGTCGCGCGACCTCGACGCGATACTGGTCGAGATTCGCGGTGCGCACGGCCGACGGAATCGTCGAGACGGTGCGGGAAGGCGGTGGCGTGATGGTGCAGGCGGCAAGCAGGGCGACGGCGGCGAGCGCGGACGCGGTGGTCGAACGAAGTAGGGGGCGCATGACAGGACAACCGCGGTGACGATAGAAAAATGATAGACGCGCACACGCGTTGCGATATCGGGAGAAACGCATAACGTGCGGCGTGGAGGGTGTTCGCGACTGATGATCCCGGCGCGTCGCGTTGTGACATGACATGTGACGAAGGGGCGAGGCCTGCATGCGCGACGCGTCGTGAAGGTAGCTCAGTGTCGATGCGACGGCCTGACCCGACGGCAGACGAAGCCCCTGTCGATCGTCATGCGATGCGGGATGCCTGTTGCAAAACTGAAAGCCGTTTCAGTACCCGTGCGTGACGAGCGACAGCACTGACAGATCGGGATGCGTGCCGTCGACGATGCTCTTGCCGATGTGTACGGCCTCCTGCACGGCTTCGTCGACGCTCGCGAAGCTTTCTTCGCCGTCCGCATGAAACGGCACCGCATGACCGGGCAGCGCGGGATTCACGCCCGGATGGCATACGTAGCCGGTGTAGGTGTAGCGCGTATCGTCGCCGGCCGCAGCGGCCGGCACGACATGAATCTCGAAGCCTTCGTATTCGACGTGGTCGGTCGGGGTCGACAGTTCGGTCATGGCGGTCTCCATGCGCCGCGCACAGGGATGGCGTGCACGGCATCGAGTACGCGGCGGCGGTCGTGTCGCCGTACTGATCCGAATTCTAGGCGATGGCGGCGCGTTCGGCGGGCTCGATGCGCGGCACGCAGCGACGCGGGAGGCGCGCACCATGTCGAACGATCCGCGCATGGGCGGTGGGACTTGCGGCGAACCGTACCCCGATTCGGCTACGCGTCGCCGCGCAGGTCAGGTGCCGCGCAAGGCGCGTCCGGCGCGCTCGTTCCGTATCGACTGACGGCGCGGCCTCACTGCGCGGTCGCGTCACTGCTTGCAGCGCGCATCCTTTCTCTGCACGACGATGATCACCGGATAAGTCTGACCGTGATCGAGCTCGACAGGCGCGACGACGGTCAGCGTCGCCGGATCGGAATCGTCGTACACGCTGACCTGCTGGTTCCGAAGATAGGTGACGCCGGTGCAGTTCGACGCGCGCCCGTCGTCGGAGACCTTGCACTGGAGATCGTTCTCTTTCAGGTAGTTGTACGGCGTCGGGCTCGCGAGGTATTCGCGCAGGCCGCGCGGCGAACCGCCGACGCCCGTCACGTACGCGATCGCGCACGACGCCGCTTGGGCATCGCTGTCGGTCGAGGTATCGGCAACGGCATGCAGGCTCGCGGCGGCCAGCATGACGGCGAGCGACGAGACGATAAGGGACTTCATGACGTGGTTTCCCGTTTCGCGAATCGGAGCGCGGGATTGTAGCGGCATCTGGCGGGATGCGTCGGGAGGTAGGGCAGGACACTGCCGCAGAAACGAAAAACGGGCCTCGCGGCCCGTATTCATTCAAGTGCTGGCGGAAGCGGTGAGATTCGAACTCACGGACAGTTTCCCGTCGCCGGTTTTCAAGACCGGTGCCTTAAACCGCTCGGCCACGCTTCCACACGAGGCGGCATTGTAACCGAAATGCCGCCGCGATTTGTCGTCAATCGTCACGCAGGAACAGTTCCTGCAGATCGTTGAGAAAACGCTGGCCGAGCGGCGTCGGCGCGATCTGCGCGAAATCGCGCGCGATCAGCCCGCGCCGCTCCGCTTCCTTCAGCGCCGGTTCGATCGTGCTGATCGGCAGGCCCGTGCGTTCGGCGAAGCTGTGCACGGGGAAGCCCTCGACCAGCCGCAACGTGTTCAGCATGAATTCGAACGGCAGATCGCGCGCGCCCACCTCGCGCTCTTCCTGCACCGGCGTGCCGGCCATCGCCTGCTCGATGAAGGTCGCCGGATGCTTGTAGCGCGCCTGCCGCAGGATCCGGTTCGGAAACGACAGCTTCGTGTGCGCGCCCGCGCCGATCCCGAGATAGTCGCCGAAGCGCCAGTAGTTCAGGTTGTGCTTGCACTGATGGTTCGGCTTCGCGTACGCGGACACTTCGTAGCGGTCGTAGCCGGCCTCCGCCGTGCGCGCGTGTATCCATTCCTGCATGTCGGCCGACGCATCGTCGTCGGGCACGGCGGGCGGGAATTTCGCGAACATCGTGTTCGGCTCGAGCGTCAGGTGATACAGCGACAGATGCGGCGGCGCGAACGACAGCGCGGTCTCGATATCGGCGCGGCACTCGTCGAGTGTCTGGTTCGGCAGCGCGAACATCAGGTCGAGGTTGAAATTGTCGAACGTCTTCGCGGCGATCTCGACGGCCGCGCGCGCCTGCGCGGTATCGTGGATGCGGCCGAGCGCCTTCAGGTGCGCTTCGTTGAAGCTCTGGATGCCGACCGACAGGCGGTTCACGCCGCTCGCGCGGAACTGCGCGAACTTCGCGGCTTCGAACGTGCCTGGATTCGCTTCGAGCGTGATCTCCGCATCGGCGTCGAGCGGCAGCAGCGCGCGCACGTCCGACAGCAGCCGGTCGAGGCCGCCTGCCGACAGCAGGCTCGGCGTGCCGCCGCCGATGAACACCGTATGCACCTGGCGCCCCCAGACGAGCGGCAGTGCCTGTTCGAGATCGGCGCGCAACGCGTCGAGATACTCGGTTTCCGGAAACCGCTCGCCCTTCCATTCGTGCGAGTTGAAATCGCAGTACGGACACTTGCGCACGCACCACGGAAAATGCACGTACAGCGCGAGCGGCGGCAGCGACGTCAGCCGCACCTGTCCGGGCGACGTGAAGGTCGCGACGACGCGCGCGCCGGTTTCGGCAGCCTGGCTCATGCAGCCTCCCGGCGTGTTCCGCCGCAAGCGTGGCGGCGGTGTTGCATGTTCATGCCGTTTCCTCCGCGAGCCGCGCGAGCAGCGCCTTCAACGCGCGCGCGCGATGGCTGTGCGCGTTCTTCACGGCCGGCTCGAGCTCGGCCGCCGTCGCGCCGAGCGCCGGCAGGTAGAAATACGGGTCGTAGCCGAAGCCGTGTTCGCCGCGCGGCGCATCGACGATTTCGCCGTCCCAGCGGCCTTCGGCGAACAGCGGCTCGGGATCGTCCGCGTGGCGCACGAGCGCGAGCACGCAGCAGTAGTACGCGCGACGGTCGGCGACGTCGCGCAACTGCTCGACGAGATACGCATTGTTCGCCGCATCGCCTTTGTCGCGGCCTGCGCGCTGCGCGTAGCGCGCCGAATAGACGCCCGGCGCGCCGCGCAGCGCGCGCACGCACAGCCCCGAATCGTCGGCGATCGCCGGCAAGCCGGTGAGCTGCGACGCGTGACGCGCTTTCGTCAGCGCATTCTCGATGAAGGTGTGGAACGGCTCGTCGGCCTCCGGCACCGCGAGGTCGCCCTGCGGGACGATCTCGATGCCGACCGTCGAGAACAGCGCGCTGAATTCGCGCAGCTTGCCGCCGTTGTTCGACGCGAGCACGATGCGCGACAGCGGCGCGGCGGTGCGATCGTCAGCCATGAGCGGCACCCAGCACGTCCTTCTGCAACTGCACGAGTTCGCCGATCCCGCTTTGCGCGAGATCGAGCAGCGCATTCATCTCGGCGCGCGAGAACGGCACGCCTTCGGCCGTGCCCTGGACTTCGACGAAGCCGCCGGCGCCCGTCATCACGACGTTCATGTCGGTGTCGCAGCGCGAATCTTCCGCGTAGTCGAGGTCGAGCACGGGCGTGCCTTCGTACACGCCGACCGAGATTGCGGCGACGTGGTCGACGATCGGCGAGCGTTCGAGCTTGCCGGCCGCGATCAGCTTCGACACCGCGTCGTGCGCGGCGACGAACGCGCCGGTGATGCTGGCCGTGCGCGTGCCGCCGTCGGCCTGGATCACGTCGCAGTCGATATGGATCGTGCGCGGGCCGAGCGCTTCCAGGTCGAACACCGCGCGCAGCGCGCGGCCGATCAGGCGCTGAATTTCCTGCGTGCGGCCGGTCTGCTTGCCGCGCGCGGCCTCGCGGTCGCTGCGCGTGTGCGTCGCGCGCGGCAGCATCCCGTATTCGGCGGTCAGCCAGCCTTGCCCGCGTTCGCGCAGGAACTCGGGCACGCGCTCGGCGACGCTCGCCGTGCAGATCACCTTGGTGTCGCCGAATTCGACCAGCACGGAGCCTTCCGCGTGTTTCGTGTAGTGGCGCGTGAGCGCGACCTTGCGCAGTGCGTCGGCGCGCCGGCCGCTCGGGCGGGAAAAGGAGGACGTCATGAGCGAATCGTGAGGAGAAGGAGGAAACCCCGATTTTAGCGCCGAACGGCGGCGGCGCCCGGCGAGGTGGTCCGCAAAAATGGGATAATGCGCGCTTCCCGCCCCGCGCTTTCCGATGCGCCGGGCGCCTCGACATACCCTGCCCGCAAGGGCACCCAGACGGCGAGACGAACCATGATCTACAGCATGACGGGCTACGCGAGCGCGACGCGCGAACTCGCGGCGGCCACCGGCAATGGCGGCGCCAGCGTATCGGTCGAACTGCGCACCGTGAATTCGCGCTTCCTCGACCTGAATTTCCGCATGCCGGACGACGTGCGCGCGTGCGAATCCGCGCTGCGCGAGATGCTGATGAACAAGCTGTCGCGCGGCAAGGTCGACGTGCGCATCAACCTGCAGCGCGGCGAACAGAGCATCGGCGCGGGCGCGCTGAACCAGGCTGCGCTCGGCCAGCTCGCCGATCTCGAACGCTCGGTGCTCGACGCGTTCCCGGGCGTCGGCCGCCTGCGCGCAGGCGAGATCCTGCGTTGGCCCGGCGTGCTGGCCGAGAGCGGCGTGTCGGCCGACGCGATTCGCGACGCGGTGCTCGCGTGCGGCAAGGAAGCGATCGGCGAACTCGTCGTCGTGCGTTCGCGCGAAGGTGCGCAGCTCGCGACGATGCTGCTGTCGAACGTCGCCGAGATGGAGGCGATCGTCGCGCGCATCACGCCGCTCGTGCCGGAGCTGATCGCGAAGCACCAGCAGAAGATCGTCGAGCGGCTGCAGGAAGCGCTCGGCATCGCGGCACCCGAAGGCAGCGCGCCGATCGTCACGCGCGAGGAAGCCGCGGAGCGCATCCGTCAGGAAGTGACGATGTACGGGATCCGGATCGACATCGCGGAAGAGCTGTCGCGACTCACCGCGCACCTGAACGAAACGCGTCATGTGATCGAGAAGGGCGGCCGCGTCGGCAAGCGTCTCGACTTCATGATGCAGGAACTGAATCGCGAAGCGAATACGCTCGGCTCGAAGGCGGCGGCGAAGGAACTCGCCGATGCGTCGATGGCGCTCAAGCTGCTGATCGAGCAGATGCGCGAGCAAGTGCAAAACCTGGAGTAAAGCAACATGACCGAATCCATCCGCGACGGCCACGCGTCGCATTCGCTGCACGGCGGCGTCTATCCCGGCAACCTGTTCATGGTGGTCGCGCCGTCGGGCGCCGGCAAGTCGACGCTCGTGAACGCGCTGCTGTCGAAGGACAGCGACATCTGCCTGTCGATCTCGTACACGACGCGCAAGCCGCGCCCGGGCGAACAGGATGGCCAGCACTACCATTTCACGACCGTCGACGATTTCCGTGCGCGTCATGCGGCGCACGAATTCCTCGAAAGCGCGGAAGTGCACGGCAACTACTACGGCACGTCGCGCCTGTGGATCGAAGAGCAGATGAAGAACGGCCACGACGTGCTGCTCGAGATCGACTGGCAGGGCGCGCTGCAGGTGAAGAAGCAGTTCCGCAACGCGGTCGGCATCTTCATCCTGCCGCCGTCGCTCGACGCGCTCGAGGAGCGCCTGAAGAAGCGCGGCCAGGACGAGCCGAACGTGATCACGCGCCGCCTGCTCGCTGCCGGCAGCGAGATCGCGCACGCATCGGAAGCGGAGTACGTGGTGATCAACGAGAATTTCGATCGCGCGCTGTCGGAGCTCGAATGCATCGTCGCGGCCACGCGCCTGCGTTTTGCTTCGCAGTACGCGCGACACACGGAGCTGTTCATCGAACTGGGCATCCATCTGCCCCACGCGGAATGACGCGGGGTACGAGGGACATAAGGTAGAATAAGGACTATATTCAGAAGGAATTACCCAACATGGCTCGCATTACTGTCGAAGACTGCCTGAAGCAAATCCCGAACCGCTTCGAACTGGCGCTCGCCGCCACCTATCGCGCGCGGCAGCTCGCGCAAGGCCATACGCCGAAGATCGAGAGCCGCGACAAGCCGACCGTCGTCGCGCTGCGCGAGATCGCGGCCGGCCAGGTGGGCGTCGAGATGCTGAAGAAGGTGCCGGTGTAACGCGCATCCGGCTCGTTCCAGCCATGTAACCCCTGCGCGCAACGACTCGACCTGGAGGCGAATATGAGCACCACCCCATCGTCCGCCTCCGCGGATTCGATCACCGAAGCCACGGCCCAGTCGCCTGCGCGCCAGTACATCGACGCGGTCCTCGAACAGTCCTTCCGGCATCTGTTCGGGCCGACCGCCACACCGGAGCAGCCTCGCAAGCACGGCGTCGTTTCGATCGCGAATCTGACCGCCGCGCTTGCCGAGTATCTCCCTCCGGAAGAAATCAAAGAGGTCAAGGCGGCGTTCCATTTCAGCGACGAAGCCCACCTCGGTCAATATCGCCAGAGCGGCGAACCCTATATCACCCATCCCGTCGCCGTCGCGGAAATCTGTGCCGGCTGGAAGCTCGACGCGCAGGCGATCATGGCCGCGCTGCTGCACGACGTGATGGAAGACCAGGGCGTGACCAAGAGCGAGCTGGCCGAACGGTTCGGCCCGAAGGTCGCCGAACTGGTCGACGGGCTGTCGAAGCTCGACAAGATGGAATTCCGCAGCCGCGAGGAAGCGCAGGCGGAAAACTTCCGCAAGATGCTGCTCGCGATGGCGCGCGACGTGCGCGTCATCCTCGTCAAGCTCGCCGATCGCCTGCACAACATGCGCACGCTCGGCGCGGTGCCGACCGAGAAGCGCCGGCGCGTCGCTCGCGAGACGCTCGACATCTATGCGCCGATCGCGCACCGCCTCGGGTTGAACAACACGTATCGCGAGCTGCAGGACATGAGCTTCGCGAACTTCAACCCGCATCGCTACGCGACGCTCGAGAAGGCCGTGAAGGCGGCGCGCGGCAATCGCCGCGAAGTGATCAGCAAGATCCTCGAGGCCGCGCAGCGCGCGATGGCCGACGCGAAGATCGACGCCGAGATCACCGGCCGTGAAAAGACGATCTACAGCGTCTACCGGAAGATGCGCGACAAGCAGCTGTCGTTCTCGCAGGTGCTCGACGTGTACGGTTTTCGCGTCGTCGTCGAGAATCCGCTCGACTGCTATACGTGCATCGGCGCGCTGCATGCGCTGTACAAGCCGGTGCCGGGCAAGTTCAAGGACTACATCGCGATTCCGAAGATCAACGGCTACCAGTCGCTGCACACGACGCTGGTCGGCCCGTTCGGCGCGCCGATCGAATTCCAGGTGCGCACGCGCAAGATGCACGAGATCGCCGAGGCCGGCGTGGCCGCGCACTGGTTGTACAAGAACGGCGGCGCGGATCTCAGCGACGTGCAGAAGCGCGCGCACCAGTGGCTGAAGTCGCTGCTCGACATCCAGAGCGAAGCCGGCGATTCGAGCGAATTCCTCGAGCACGTGAAGATCGATCTGTTCCCGGATGCGGTCTACGTGTTCACGCCGAAGTCGAAGATCATGGCGCTGCCGCGAGGCGCGACCGCGCTCGACTTCGCGTATTCGATCCACAGCGATCTCGGCAACCAGTGCGTGGCCGTGAAGATCAACAACGAGCTGCTGCCGCTGCGCACCGAGCTCAAGAGCGGCGACATCGTCGAGGTGATCACCGCGCCGTACTCGAAGCCGAACCCCGCGTGGCTCGGCTTCGTGCGCACCGGCAAGGCGCGCTCGGCGATCCGTCACTACCTGAAGACGATGCGCCTGAACGAGTCGGTGCAGCTCGGCGAGCGGCTCGTCGACCAGAGCCTGAAGGGCTATGGTCTGTCGCTGGCCGACGTCGCGCCGGAAGTATGGGAAAAGCTCGTGCAGTGGACGGGCAACAAGAGCCGCCAGGAAATCTTCGCGGACATCGGCCTCGGCCGGCGCGTCGCCGCGGTGATGGCCAAGCGCATCGAGGTGCTGATGAGCGGCCGCGACGCGGACGACGATCTGCCGAAGGGGGAACGGCACGCGGCGCAGCACGCGCCGCCGGTCGTCATTACCGGCACCGAGGGGATGTCCGTGCAGTTGTCCGCGTGCTGTCGGCCGATTCCGGGCGACGCGATCATGGGCTATATCGGCATCGGTCTCGGGATGGCGATCCACACGACCGATTGCCGCGTCGCGCAGCGGATCCATCGCCGCGATCCGGGCCGCTGGATCGACGTCGAGTGGGCGCCGCAGCCGGGCCGGCTGTTCGACGTCGCGGTGAAGGCGCTCGTGAAGAACGCGAAGGGCATCTTCGCGCGCGTGGCGGCGGATATCACGTCGGCCGACGCGAACATCGTCCATATCGCGATGGACGAGGACCTGACGCAGGAATCGACGGTGCTGCGCTTCGTGATCCAGGTCAGCGACCGCGTGCACCTTGCGAACGTGATGCGGCGCGTGCGGACCAACCCGGACGTGATGCGGATCATGCGCGAACGCTCGACCGACGACGGCGCGCATGCGCGTCACGACGGCGGGATGCGCATCGAGCGCGAACGGCAGGATTACTGACCGCGTTCGTTCTGCGTGCGGGGCGAAACGGACGGCGGCCATCGGCCGCCGTTTTTGTCGGGCGGCGTAACGCCGGCGGTTGCGCCACGCGATCGGTGGGTGCACGGGGAGGGGCGAAGGGCGGGGCGCGGAAAAGAAAAAGGGCCTTCCCGGAGGAAGGCCCTTCTGAGGTGGCGCGGCTGGCAGGATTCGAACCCACGACCCCTTGGTTCGTAGCCAAGTACTCTATCCAACTGAGCTACAGCCG
>NZ_CABVPP010000081.1 GCF_902499075.1 Burkholderia pseudomultivorans
CGGCGCCGACGGACGGCTCGCGCAGCCGGCCGCCGCCGCGCCCGACGCGCAGGGCGCGGACGCCGACGCGGAAGCGGGCGCCGCGAAGCGCGGCAGGAAGAAGGCCGCCGACAAGCCGGTGAAGACCGCCGACAAGCTCGCGAAGCTCGGCCTCACGCGCTCGATCGATCTCGTGCTGCATCTGCCGATGCGCTATGAGGACGAAACCACGCTCACGCCGATCGGCGAGCTGCTGCCCGGCGGCATCGCGCAGACCGAAGGCGTCGTGTTCGACAACGAGGTCGCCTACCGGCCGCGCCGCCAGCTCGTCGTGAAGATCCAGGACGACGACGGCGAGCAGCTCGTGCTGCGCTTCCTGAATTTCTACGGGTCGCAGGTCAAGCAGATGGCCGTCGGCCAGCGGCTGCGCGTGCGCGGCGACGTGCGCGGCGGCTTCTTCGGGATGGAGATGGTGCACCCGGCGGTGCGCGTCGTCGAAGCCGACGCGCCGCTGCCGCAGGTGCTCACGCCCGTCTACCCGAGCACGGCCGGCGTGTCGCAGGCGTACCTGCGCAAGGCGATCGAGAACGCGCTCGAACGCACGCCGCTGCCCGAGCTGCTGCCGCCCGAGATCGAGCGCGCGTACCTGAAGCCGCTCGACGTGCCGTCGCTCGCGGATGCCGTGCGGATCCTGCACCATCCGCGCGTCGATTCGGACGAAGCCGCGCTGATGGACGGCTCGCATCCGGCCTGGACGCGCATCAAGTTCGAGGAACTGCTCGCGCAGCAGCTGTCGCTGAAGCGCGCGCACGAGGAGCGCCGCACGCGCGCGGCGCCCGCGATGCCGCGCCGCGCCGCGAGCGATGCCGACGCGCTGACCACGCGCCTCTATGCGGCGCTGCCGTTCAAGCTGACCGGCGCGCAGTCGCGCGTCGTCGACGAGATCGCGCACGACCTCACGCTCGCGCATCCGATGCAGCGGCTGCTGCAGGGCGACGTCGGCAGCGGCAAGACGGTCGTCGCGGCGCTGGCCGCCGCGCAGGCGATCGATGCCGGCTACCAGGCCGCGCTGATGGCGCCGACCGAAATCCTCGCGGAACAGCACGCGCGCAAGCTGCGCGGCTGGCTCGAACCGCTCGGCGTGTCGGTCGCGTGGCTCGCCGGCAGCCTGAAGGCGAAGGACAAGCGCGCGGCGATCGAGGCGGCCGCGCTCGGCACCGCACAACTCGTGATCGGCACGCACGCGATCATCCAGGACAGCGTCGAATTCGCGCGGCTCGGCCTCGTGATCGTCGACGAGCAGCATCGCTTCGGCGTCGAGCAGCGGCTCGCGCTGCGCGCGAAGGCCGCCAACGCGGCGGACGGCGCGCAGGGCTTCCAGCCGCATCAGCTGATGATGTCGGCCACGCCGATCCCGCGCACGCTCGCGATGACGTACTACGCGGATCTCGAGGTGTCGACGATCGACGAACTGCCGCCGGGCCGCACGCCGGTGCTGACGCGCCTGGTCGGCGACGCGCGGCGCGACGAGGTGATCGCGCGCGTGCGCGAGGCCGCGCTGACGGGCCGCCAGGTGTACTGGGTGTGCCCGCTGATCGAGGAAAGCGAGACGCTGCAACTGCAGACGGCCGTCGAGACCTACGAGACGCTTGCCGCCGCGCTGCCCGAGCTGAAGGTCGGGCTCGTGCACGGCCGGCTGTCGCCGGCCGACAAGGCGGCCGTGATGGACGCGTTCACGCGCAACGAAGTGCAGCTGCTGGTCGCGACGACCGTGATCGAGGTCGGCGTCGACGTGCCGAACGCGTCGCTGATGGTGATCGAGCATGCGGAGCGCTTCGGCCTCGCGCAGCTGCACCAGCTGCGCGGCCGCGTCGGGCGCGGCACCGCGGCGTCGGTGTGCGTGCTGCTGTACACCGGGCCACTGTCGATCGCGGGCCGCGAGCGGCTGAAGACGATGCGCGAGACCACCGACGGCTTCGAGATCGCGCGGCGCGACCTCGAGATCCGCGGCCCCGGCGAATTCCTCGGCGCGCGCCAGTCGGGCGCCGCGATGCTGCGCTTCGCGAACCTCGAAACCGACGGCTGGCTGATCGAGCCGGCGCGCGAGGCCGCGGCGCGGCTGATCGCCGGTTATCCCGAGGTCGTCACGCAGCATCTGGCGCGCTGGCTCGGCGCGCGCGAGCAGTATCTGAAGGCCTGATCCCGCCTGACAGGGTCGGAACGGCGGCGCAACCGGCTGCAGAGAAACTTGGCGAACCGGTGCCGAAGGGTGTATAAATTAAACCTATCGCTTGTATATACCTGATTGACCCACAATGACGCTGACTGAATTGAAATACATCGTCGCGGTTGCGCGCGAACGGCATTTCGGCCGTGCGGCCGAAGCATGCTTCGTGAGCCAGCCGACGCTGTCGGTAGCGATCAAGAAGCTCGAAGACGAACTGAACGTGCAGATTTTCGAGCGCGGCGCGAGCGAAGTGAGCGTGACGCCGATCGGCGACCAGATCGTCACGCAGGCGCAGCGCGTGCTCGAGCAGACCTTCGCGATCAAGGAGATCGCGAAGCAGGGCAAGGACCCGCTGGTCGGCCCGTTCCGCCTTGGCGTGATCTACACGATCGGGCCGTACCTGCTGCCGACGCTCGTCAAGCAGATGATCCAGCGCGTGCCGCAGATGCCGCTGATGCTGCAGGAGAACTACACGCTGAAGCTGCTCGAACTGCTGAAGCAGGGCGAGATCGACGCGGCGATCATGGCGCTGCCGTTCCCGGAAACGGGGCTGATGGTGCGCCCGCTGTACGACGAGCCGTTCGTCGTCGCGCTGCCGGCCGGCCATCCATGGGAGAAGCGCGACGAGATCGACGCGGAGGACCTGAAGCAGGAAACCATGCTGCTGCTCGGCAACGGCCACTGCTTCCGCGACCACGTGCTCGGCGTGTGCCCGGAGCTGATGCGCTTTTCGCAGACGGCCGACGGCATCCAGAAGACCTTCGAGGGCTCGTCGCTCGAGACGATCCGCCACATGGTCGCGAGCGGCGTCGGCATCACCGTGCTGCCGCGCATGTCGGTCGCCGAGGTCGGCCCGCGCGCGAACGGCCCCGATGCGGAGCTGCTGTCCTACGTGCCGTTCAACGAACCGGTGCCCGACCGTCGCGTCGTGCTCGTCTGGCGCAAGAGCTTCACGCGGATGCCGGCAATCGACGCGATCAGCGAGGCGATCGCCGCATGCGAACTGCCGGGCGTCGCGAAGCTCGACATGCCCGCGACGATGAACTGAAGCGAGGGCGGCCCGGCGTCGCCGCAATGGGCGGGGTGTTGCAGCCCCGTTTATTTTCCCTATTGCATAGATAAAATTAATTAAATTCGTATTATCGATAGCATCGAGTAGACTGTTTGCCATGGACTCAGCGCCGGCCGACGGCCGGCTGACACGCAGAATGCAAGCGTCAAAGGAGGATGTCATGATGCGATCGGTATTGCAGCGCGCGCGGCGGAACATCCTGCCGCACGAGCAGGTCGTCGATCGGGCCAGGGCCGCGGTTCGCAGCCTGCGTCCGATTGCGTTCGCGTACCTGGCGGACCGTGTGGTCGGCGCATGAACATGTCGCCGCGTGCCGGTCCGGTGTTCCCCCGATTTACCGCGCCAAGCCATGAGGGAGCCACGCATGTCCAAAAACCGGAGAACCGCACGCAGCGCCGGCATGTCACCTGCCGGCCGCCGCGAGCCGCCGCGTTTCGCACGCGGTTCGCGTCTACCGAAGATCCCGCGCGACATTCCGTAGCACGCACGAGGACCGACCGGTTCCGTTTCTTACCCCCGCAATGACTCTCCACGGACGGGATCCGGCGCGACGCCGGGCCGTGCAGGTGGGGGGAACACGAGCAATCAAAGGAGAAATACGCATGTCGACCGAATCGAAGTGCCCGTTCCATCAAGTCGCCGGCAGCGGCACGACGAACAAGGACTGGTGGCCGAATCAGCTGAACCTGAACGTGCTGCATCGGCACTCGTCGCTGTCCGATCCGATGGACGCGGATTTCAACTACGCCGAAGCGTTCGGCAAGCTGGATCTCGCCGCGGTAAAGAAGGACCTGCACGCGCTGATGACGATGTCGCAGGACTGGTGGCCGGCCGACTTCGGCCACTACGGCGGCCTGTTCATCCGCATGGCCTGGCATAGCGCCGGCACGTACCGCACGGCCGACGGCCGCGGCGGCGCGGGCGGCGGGCAGCAGCGCTTCGCGCCGCTCAACAGCTGGCCGGACAACGTGAGCCTCGACAAGGCGCGCCGGCTGCTGTGGCCGATCAAGCAGAAGTACGGCCGCAACATCTCGTGGGCCGACCTGCTGATCCTGACCGGCAACGTCGCGCTCGAATCGATGGGCTTCAAGACCTTCGGCTATGCCGGCGGCCGCGTCGACACGTGGGAGCCGGACGACGTCTACTGGGGTTCGGAAAAGATCTGGCTGGAACTGAGCGGCGGCCCGAACAGCCGCTACTCGGGCCAGCGCGAGCTCGAAAACCCGCTGGCGGCGGTGCAGATGGGCCTCATCTACGTGAACCCGGAAGGCCCGGACGGCAACCCCGATCCGGTCGCCGCCGCGCACGACATCCGCGAGACTTTCGCGCGGATGGCGATGAACGACGAAGAGACGGTCGCGCTGATCGCCGGCGGCCATTCGTTCGGCAAGACGCACGGCGCCGGCCCCGCATCGAACGTCGGTCCCGAGCCGGAGGCCGCGGGCCTCGAGCAGCAGGGCCTCGGCTGGAAGAGCACGTTCGGCACCGGCAAGGGCAAGGACGCGATCACGAGCGGCCTCGAGGTCACGTGGACGTCCACGCCGACGAAGTGGAGCAACGACTTCTTCAAGCACCTGTTCAGCTACGAGTGGGAACTGACGAAGAGCCCGGCCGGTGCGCACCAGTGGGTCGCGAAGGATGCCGGCGAGATCATTCCGGATGCGTTCGACCCGTCGAAGAAGCGTCGCCCGACGATGCTGACGACCGACCTGTCGCTGCGTTTCGACCCGGCCTACGAGAAGATCTCGCGCCGCTTCTACGAGAACCCCGACCAGTTCGCCGACGCGTTCGCGCGCGCGTGGTTCAAGCTCACGCACCGCGACATGGGGCCGCGCAGCCGCTATCTGGGCCCGGACGTGCCGGCCGAGGAACTGCTGTGGCAGGACCCGATCCCGGCCGTCGATCACAAGCTGGTCGACGACGCGGATGTCGCCGCGCTGAAGGCGAAGGTGCTGGCGTCGGGGCTCACGGTGTCGCAGCTCGTGTCGACCGCGTGGGCGTCGGCGGCGACGTTCCGCGGCTCGGACAAGCGCGGCGGCGCGAACGGCGCGCGCATTCGCCTCGCGCCGCAAAAGGACTGGGAAGTGAACCAGCCGGCCGAACTCGCGAAGGTGCTCGAAACGCTGGAAGGCATCCGCAGCGCGTTCAACGGCGCGCAGACCGGCGACAAGCGCCTGTCGCTGGCCGACCTGATCGTGCTGGCCGGCGCGGCGGGCGTCGAGCAGGCCGCGAAGAACGCGGGCCTCGCGGTGACGGTGCCGTTCGCGCCGGGCCGGGCCGATGCGTCGCAGGAGCAGACCGACGTGGAAGCGATGGCCGTGCTCGAGCCGGTTGCCGACGGTTTCCGCAACTACCTGAAGCGCAAGTTCACGGTGCCGGCCGAGGCGCTGCTGGTCGACAAGGCGCAGCTGCTGACGCTGACCGCGCCGGAAATGACGGTGCTCGTCGGCGGGCTGCGGGTGCTCGGCGCGAACGTTGGCGGCGCGAAGCACGGCGTGTTCACCGACCGTCCGGAAGCGCTGACCAACGACTTCTTCACGAACCTGCTCGACATGGGCACCGAGTGGAAGCCGGTGTCGGCCGACAACGACGTGTTCGAGGGACGCGATCGCGCGACGGGCGAGCTCAAGTGGACCGGCACGCGCGTGGACCTCGTGTTCGGCTCGCATGCGCAGCTTCGCGCGCTGGCCGAGGTGTACGGCAGTGCGGATGCGAAGGAGAAGTTCGCGCACGACTTCGTCGCGGCCTGGAACAAGGTGATGAACCTCGACCGCTTCGATCTCGCGCGAGCGAAGTAATGCAGTGATGCAGTAACGGGAAACGGCCGGTCGCATGGCCGGCCGTTTCCGCTGTTTGTAGAAGGAGTGACCACCATGACGCAGATGATGCTCGATATGCATGCCGCCTTCGCGGCACCCGCGGCGCGGGCGCCGGCCGCGATCGCGCAGCGCTTCGCCGGCGTCGCGATCGTCGTCGGCGGCGCGGCCGTGCTGGTCGCGCACGCGCTGCACGCGATCGCGCCGGCCGCGGGCGGTTGAGCAGGCGCTGCATCGGCAAGCGCACCGGCGCATGTCGCGCGGCGCGGCACGCGGATTGCCCGACGGTCGGGCGTTTCGACATTTCGAACGAGGAGTCCGGAGATGGCCAGGAAGGGAAATGCAACGCAGATCAACATCGGCATCAGCGACAAGGACCGCAGGAAGATCGCGGACGGCCTGTCGCGCCTGCTCGCCGACACGTTCTCGCTCTACCTGAAGACCCACAATTTTCACTGGAACGTCACGGGGCCGATGTTCAACACGCTGCACCTGATGTTCGAAGAGCAGTACAACGAACTGTGGCTCGCGGTCGATTCGATCGCCGAGCGCATCCGTACGCTCGGCGTGGTCGCGCCGGGCACCTTCGCGGATTTCGCGAAACTGTCGTCGGTGCCGGCGGCGAACGGCGTGCCGGGCGCCGAGGACATGATTCGCGAGCTCGTCGAAGGGCACGAGACGGTGGTGCGGACGGCGCGCGAGATCTTCCCGACCGCCGACGTGGCCAGCGACGAGCCGACCGCCGATCTGCTCACGCAGCGCCTGCAGACGCATGAAAAGACCGCATGGATGCTGCGCTCGCTGCTGGCCTGAATGCCCGGCCGCGCGTGCCGCTCCGGTAGCCGTGCGTTATCTGTCCCTTGATCGGCGCGCATCGCGGGCGGCTCGTCGGGAGCGGACCCGGCGGCCCGTGCACGCGCGTCGGCCGCCGGCCGGGGGGGGGGCGACATGACGCAAAGCACCGCTCGGCTCTAAAATGCCGGGGTTATCTTCCCGGTGCCTCGCCATGCTTGCCCGCTTTCCCCTGTATCTGCGGCTCGTCCGGATGGACAAGCCGATCGGCAGCCTGCTGCTGCTCTGGCCGACGCTCAATGCGCTGTGGATCGCGTCCGACGGTCACCCGCGCTGGCCGCTGATCGTGATCTTCGCGCTCGGCACGCTGCTGATGCGCTCGGCCGGTTGCGCGATGAACGACTATGCGGACCGCGATTTCGACCGGCACGTGAAGCGCACGGCAGACCGGCCGCTGACGTCGGGCAAGATCCACGCGTGGGAAGCCGTCGCGATCGCCGTCGGGCTGTCGTTCATCGCGTTCCTGCTGATCCTGCCGCTCAATACGCTGACGAAACAGCTGTCGGTGGTCGCGCTGTTCGTCGCGGGCACCTATCCGTTCATGAAGCGTTTCTTCGCGATTCCGCAGGCCTACCTCGGCATCGCGTTCGGCTTCGGCATCCCGATGGCGTTCGCGGCCGTGCAGGACACCGTGCCGGCGATCGCGTGGGTGATGCTGATCGCGAACGTGTTCTGGTCGGTCGCGTACGACACCGAATACGCGATGGTCGATCGCGACGACGACATCAAGATCGGCATCCGCACGTCGGCGCTGACCTTCGGCCGCTTCGACGTGGCGGCCGTGATGGCATGCTACGCGGTGACGCTCGGCATCTACGTGTGGATCGGCCTGACGCTCGGCTTCGGGCTGCTCTACTGGGTCGGCTGGGCGGCGGCGGCCGGCTGCGCGGCGTATCACTACACGCTGATCAAGGACCGCGAGCGGATGCCGTGCTTCGCGGCGTTCCGGCACAACAACTGGCTCGGCGGCGTGCTGTTCGCCGGGATTGCCGCGCATTACCTGATGGCGGGGAACTGAGCGGCGAACCGCACGGCTTTGCGCCGTGCCGAACAAAGAAGCAAAAAAGCGGCCGAGGCCGCTTTTTTGTTGCCGGTGCCGGACGACGGCGTGCGCGGTCTGCGCGGCGGCCCGTTGCGGCGGCCGGCGCGCCGACACGCTTGACCCGTTACGCGCGGCCGAGCTCGTCGCCCATTTCCTTCGCGCGCGCATCGGCCGCGAGCACGCCGCGCACGATCGCTTCCTTCACGCCCTGCGCATCGAACGAACCGAGCGCGGCGGCCGTCGTGCCGCCCTTGGACGTCACGCGCTCGCGCAGCACGCCGGCCGGCTCGCCGGACTGCGCGGCGAGCTGCGCGGCGCCCGTGAAGGTCGCGACCGCGAGCGCGCGGCCCTGTTCGTCGTTCATCCCGAGGCGGCGCGCGGCTTCCTGCAGCGCTTCGATGAAATAGAACACGTACGCGGGGCCGCTGCCCGAGATCGCGGTGACGGCGTCGAGCTGCGATTCGTCGTCGAACCAGACGATCTCGCCCACCGCGCCGAGCACGTTCGACGCGAGTTCGCGACCCGCCGCATCGACGCCCGGCAGCGCGGCGAGGCCCGTCACGCCCATGCCGACGAGCGCCGGCGTGTTCGGCATCGTGCGCACGACGCGCGCGTAGTTGCCGAGCCAGCGCGACAGGTCGGCGCCGCGGATGCCGGCCGCGATGCTGATCACCAGTTGCGCGCCCAGGTGCGGCGCGAGCGCCTGCGCGACATCCTTCAGCACCTGCGGCTTGACCGCGAGCACGATCGCGTCGTATTCGCCGAGCGTCGCGTCGATCGCGGCGCCGGTGCGGATCCCGAACTGCTGAGCGGTGCGGGCGCGCGCGTCCTCGTTGACGTCGATGGCGTACAGGCCGTCCGCGGCGACGCCGCGCTTGATCAGGCCGCCGATCAGGGCCGCGGCCATGTTGCCGCCGCCGATGAATGCGATTTTCATAGTGTCGTGTCGGATTGAGCGAGTGAATGAAGGGGAAGGGCGCGGCGTTCAGTGCGAGTAATCGCGCGCGCCGAAGATCGCGGTGCCGACGCGCACGATCGTCGCGCCCTCGAGCACCGCCGCGTCGAGGTCGGCGGACATGCCCATCGACAGCGTGTCGAGCGCCAGGCCGTCCGCGCGCAGTGCGTCGAACAGCGCGCGCAGCGCGCGATGCGGCACGCGTTGCGCGTCGAGCTCGCCGGCCGGTTCGGGAATCGCCATCAGCCCGCGCAGCCGCAGCGACGGCAGCGCGGCAACCGCGCGCGCGACGTCCGCGACCTCGGCCGGCGCGACGCCGCTCTTCGACGCCTCGCCGCTGATGTTCACCTGTACACACACGTTCAGCGGCGGCAGGTGGGCGGGGCGCTGCTCGGCGAGCCGCTGCGCGATCTTCAGCCGGTCGATCGAGTGCACCCAGTCGAAGCGCTCGGCGACGGCGCGCGTCTTGTTCGATTGCAGCGGCCCGATGAAATGCCATTCGAGCGACGCGCGCAGATCGGCGAGCGCATCGATCTTGTCGACCGCTTCCTGCACGTAGTTTTCGCCGAACGCGCGCTGGCCGGCCGCGTGGGCGGCGCGCACGTCGTCGGCGGGAAACGTCTTCGAGACGGCGAGCAGCGAGACGGTGGCGGGATCGCGGCCGGCCGCGCGGGCGGCGTCGGCGATGCGGCGATGGACGGATTCGAGACGGACGGCGAGATCGGACATGACGGACACGAATACGGGCGCCCGCAAGGGCGCCAGGAAGGGGCGCGACAGCAGGCACGGAAGCGCGCGCGCCGCGGCACGCGGCGCATCGATCCGCCCATTATACGGACGCGACCGGACGCGGCGCGCGAAGCCGGCGGTCGGGACCCGGCCGGAGGCCGTATTCCGACGGTGCGCGCGCGTCGGCCGGCCGCGCGCGGCTTCTAGCCGTACAGCAGGTGTTCGACGAGCTGGATCCAGTGCGCGACCGGAATCTGCGTGCCGCTTTGCAGGTGCGCGATGCAGCCGACGTTGCCGGACACGATCATCTGCGGTTCGAGCGCCTGCAGCTTCAGCAGCTTCTGCTTGCGCAGCCGGTACGACAGCGACGGCTGGGTCAGCGAATAGGTGCCGGCCGAGCCGCAGCACAGATGGCTGTCGGCCGGCAGGCGCACGTCGATGCCGAGCGTCTCCAGCAGCCGTTCGACGCGGCCGCGCGACTGCTGGCCATGCTGCAGCGTGCACGGCGGATGGTAGGCGACCGTGTGGATCGCGCGGCGCCGCGCGAGCGTCGCGAGCTCGGCTTCGAACGCGAGCAGCACGTCGGAGATGTCGCGCGTCAGCGACACGATGCGTTGCGCCTTCTCCGCGTAGGCCGGATCGTCGCGCAGCAGGTGTGCGTATTCGAGCACCGTCGCGCCGCAGCCCGACGCGTTCATCACGATCGCTTCCGCGCCCTGTTCGACGAACGGCCACCACGCGTCGATGTTGCGGCGCGCGTCGTCGAGCGCTTCGTCGTGATAGTTCAGGTGCAGCCGGATCGCGCCGCAGCAGCCCGCGTCGGGCGCGACGATCGTCTCGATGCCGAGTGCGTCGAGCACGCGCGCGGTCGCGATATTGATGTTCGGCAGCATCGACGGCTGCACGCAGCCGCCAAGCATCAGCATCTTGCGCGGATGCGTGCGGTTCGGCCATTCGAGCAGCCGCGTGCGCGGCGGCACCTTGTCGCGCAGCCGTTTCGGCAGCAGCGGCCGCACGTGCTGGCCGAGCCGCATCACCGGCGAGAACAGCGCGGCATTCGGCACGAGGCTTGCGAGCACGCGGCGCACGAGCCGCTGCGACAGCGGGCGCTGCACCTGCGCCTCGACGTGCTTGCGGCCGATTTCGACCAGCCGGCCGTACTGGACGCCCGACGGGCAGGTCGTTTCGCAGCTGCGGCAGGTGAGGCAGCGGTCGAGATGCTGCTGCGTGCTGCGCGTGACCTTCGCGCCTTCGACCATCTGCTTGATCAGGTAGATGCGCCCGCGCGGGCCGTCGAGTTCGTCGCCGAGCAGCTGGTAGGTCGGGCAGGTCGCGGTGCAGAACCCGCAGTGCACGCACTTGCGCAGGATCGCGTCGGCCTCGTCGCCGTCGGCCGTATCGCGGATGAAATCGGCGAGGTTGGTTTGCATCGGGATTTCAGAGATCGGGGTAGAGCCGGCCGCGGTTGAAGATGCGCGCGGGATCGAACGCGGCCTTCAGCCCGCGGTGGATTTTCATCAGCGGCGCGGCGAGCGGCGTGAACACGCCCGCGCTGCGGTCGTAGGCATCGCCGGCGCGGAACAGCGTCGCGTGGCCGCCGGCCTGTTTCGCGCTCATGCGCACCGTCTGCGCGTCGGCGTCGGTGATCCACCAGCGCTGCGCGCCGCCCCATTCCATCAGCTGGGTACCGGGCAGGTGCATCGGCTCGGTGATCGACGGCAGCGACAGGCGCCACAGCGCGAAGCCGGGCGGGATGCCGTTGAAGAACGGATCGGTGTGCTCGCGCAGGCCGGCCCAGAAGCGCTCGGCCTCGACCGCGTCGACGACTTCGCCGCCGAGCAGCGTCTTTGCCGATTTGACGGCCGCCTCGGCGCCCGACAGCCGCAGCACGAGCGTGCCGTTGCGCCAGGCGCTTGCACTGGCCGGCAGCGGATGGCCGCCCCATTCGTTGAGCTTGCGCACCGCGTCGGTCGCGGTCATCTCGAACTTCAGCGTGACTTCGGCGACCGGCACCGGCAGCACCTTGATCGACAGGTCGAGCATCAGCCCGAGCGTGCCGAGCGAGCCGGCCATCAGCCGCGACACGTCGTAGCCGGCGACGTTCTTCACGACCTGTCCGCCGAAGCGCAGCGTTTCGCCGCGGCCGTTCATCAGCGTGACGCCGAGTACGAAATCGCGCGGCGCGCCGCAAGTCGCGCGGCGCGGGCCCGCGAGGCCGGCCGCGATGCAGCCGCCGACGGTGGCCGCGCGCCCGAAGTGCGGCGGCTCGAACGGCAGCATCTGGCCGCGCTCGGCGAGGGCGGTTTCGAGTTGCGCGAGCGGCGTGCCCGCGCGGACCGTGACGACGAGCTCGGCCGGGTCGTACGACACGATGCCGTGAAATGCGCGCGTGTCGAGTATTTCGCCGTCGAGCGCCTGGCCATACCAGTCCTTGGTGCCGCCGCCGCGAATCCGCAGCGGCCGGCCGTCGGCGCTGGCCGCGCGGACGCGTTCGGCCCATTCGGCGACGATGTCGTCCTCTTCCATGTTTCGGTAGCTGCCTCGTCTTGTTGTTCGATCGATTGTACCGGGGTGGCGCGAATCCACATCGCGACTATCCCTAAGCCGTGTTCACCGATGAAATGCGGCGCCGCCGGGGGAACCGCGGGGCGGGCAGCGGTGCGGGCCGCGGCGCAAGGGCAGCATCGCGCGTCGCCGGCCCGGCCGCGGCGTTCAGAATCGCGGCAGGTCGGGGTGCGGCAGCAGCCCGCCGCGCACGTGCTGGCGGCCGTATTCGGCACAGCGCGCGCGGGTCGGGATGCCCTTGTCGGGGTTGAGCAGCGCCGGCGGATCGAACGCGCGCTTGACCGCGAAGAACGCGTCGCGCTCCTGCGGCGAGAACTGTACGCACATCGAATTGAGCTTCTCGATGCCGACGCCGTGCTCGCCCGTCACGCTGCCGCCGAATTCCACGCAGCATTCGAGGATTTCGGCGCCGAACTGTTCGGCGCGGTGCAGTTCGTCCGGGTTGTTCGCGTTGTACAGGATCAGCGGATGCATGTTGCCGTCGCCGGCGTGGAACACGTTGATGCAGCGCAGCCCGTAGCGCGTTTCGAGCTGCTCGATGCGCGCGAGCAGCGGGCCGATCGCGCGGCGCGGCACGGTGCCGTCCATGCAGTAATAGTCGGGAGAAATGCGCCCGGCGGCCGGGAACGCGTTCTTGCGGCCCGACCAGAAGCGCAGCCGCTCGCTTTCGTTGCGCGACACCTGGATGCGCGTCGCGCCGTGCTCGCGCAGCACGGCCGTCATCCGCACGATTTCCTCGGCGACTTCTTCGGGCGTGCCGTCCGATTCGCACAGCAGGATCGCCTTCGCGTCGAGGTCGTAGCCGGCGTGCGTAAACGTTTCGACGGCCTGCGTGGCCGGCTTGTCCATCATCTCGAGCCCGGCCGGGATGATCCCCGATGCGATGATCGCCGCGACGGCCTCGCCGCCCTTGACGACGTCGTCGAAGCTGGCCATCACGAGCTGCGCGGTCTGCGGCTTCGGGATCAGCTTCACCGTGACTTCGGTGACGATCGCGAACATCCCTTCGCTGCCGATCATCACCGCGAGCAGGTCGAGGCCCGGCATGTCGAGCGCGAGCGAGCCGAATTCGACGATTTCGCCGTCGCTCGTCACCGCGCGCACGCGCATCACGTTATGCACGGTCAGCCCGTACTTGAGGCAGTGGACCCCGCCTGAGTTCTCCGCGACGTTGCCGCCGATCGTGCAGGCGATCTGCGACGACGGATCGGGCGCGTAGTACAGGCCGAACGGCGCGGCGGCGTCCGAGATCGCGAGGTTGCGCACGCCGGGCTGCACGGTGGCCGTGCGCGCGTACGGGTCGACTTCGACGATGCGCGTGAAGCGCGCGAGCGACAGCACGACGCCGAGCGCAATCGGCAGCGCGCCGCCCGACAGGCTGGTGCCCGCGCCGCGCGGCACGATCGGCACTTCCATGCGGCGGCAGATCTGCACGATGCGCTGCACCTGCGATTCGGTTTCGGGCAGCGCGACCGCGAGCGGCAGTCGCCGATACGCGGACAGGCCGTCGCATTCGTATGGCGCGGTGTCCTCGTCGCGGTACAGCAGGCAGTGCGTCGGCAGCACGGCCATCAGCGCCTGCACGACTTCGCGCTGCCGCTGCGCGCGCATTTCGACGGACAGTTCGACGGGGGCGTTCATCGGGTCTCCTTTGTCGGCCGGAGTTAGCGCTTCAGCGCCTGCTTCCGCCTGCCGCCGTTTCAGCACGCAAAGATCTTGCCGGGATTCATCAGGTTGCGCGGATCGAGCGCGAGCTTGATCGCGCGCATCGCGTCGATCGCGTTGTCGCCGTGCTCCTTCGGCAGGAAGCGCATCTTGTGCAACCCGACGCCGTGCTCGCCCGTGCAGGTGCCGCCGAGGCGCAGCGCGCGTTCGACGATCCGGTCGTTGATGCGTTCGGCTTCCTCGATTTCCTCCGGCTTGTCGGGGTCGATCAGGATCGCGACGTGGAAGTTGCCGTCGCCGACGTGGCCGACGATCGGGCAGGGCAGCGACGACGCGCGCAGGTCGACCTCGGTTTCCTCGACGCACGCGGCAAGCTGCGAGATCGGCACGCAGACGTCGGTCGTCACCGCGCGGCAGCCCGGCTTCAACTGCAGCATCGCGAAATAGGCGTTGTGGCGCGCGGCCCACAGCCGGCTGCGGTCCTCGGGGCGCGTCGCCCATTCGAAGCCCTGGCCGCGGTTCTGCTCCGCGAGCGCCTGTACGAGTTCGGCCTGTTCCTTCACGCCGGCCTCGGTGCCGTGGAATTCGAAGAACAGCGTCGGCGCTTCGGCGAGCGTCAGGTTCGAATGGCGGTTGATCGAGCGCACCGCGAGCGAATCGACGAATTCGACGCGCGCGATCGGCACGCCGATCTGGATCGTCTCGATCACGGTGCGCACCGCGTCGCCCATCGACGGGAACGTGCAGATCGCGGCCGACACCGCTTCGGGCAGCGGATGCAGGCGCAGCGTGATCTCGGTGATCACGCCGAGCGTGCCCTCGGAGCCGACGAACAGGCGCGTGAGGTCGTAGCCGGCCGACGACTTGCGCGCGCGCGAGCCCGTCTTCACGACGCGGCCGTCGGCGAGTACGGCGCTCAGGCCGAGCACGTTCTCGCGCATCGTGCCGTAGCGCACGGCGTTGGTGCCCGACGCGCGGGTCGCGGTCATCCCGCCGATGCTCGCGTCGGCGCCCGGATCGATCGGGAAGAACAGGCCGGTGTCGCGCAGCGCTTCGTTGAGCGCCTTGCGCGTGATGCCCGGTTCGACCGTCACGGTCAGGTCTTCGGCATTGATCGACAGCACGCGGTTCATTTCCGACAGGTCGAGCGACACGCCGCCGCGCACCGCGAGCAGGTGGCCTTCGAGCGACGAGCCCGCGCCATACGGAATCAGCGGCACGCCGTACAGCGCGCACAGCGACACGACCTCGCGCACGTCGTCCGCGCTGTGCGCGAACACGACGGCATCGGGCAACTGCGGGTCGAACGGCGATTCGTCGCGGCCGTGGTGGGCGCGCACGGCCTCGGCGGTCGACACGCGCTCGCCGAACGCGGCGCGCAGCGCATCGAGCATGGCGGGGGAAAGGGGACGGCGCGTGGCGGCCGGCGGGGCGGGGTGATTCACGAGTGTCTCCTGACTGCTTGTCGAACTGTCGGCCCATTCTACGCTGGAACGTCTGCTGCGGCCCCCGCCGCGGGCTGCGATAATCGCGATCCAGTGAACCCGGCCGCAGCGCGGCCGCGCAACAGAGGACATTCGCATGGGCAACCGCTTGAGCAAGATCGCCACGCGCACCGGCGACGACGGCACCACCGGCCTCGGCGACGGCCGGCGCATCGGCAAGGACGAGGTGCGGATCGCCGCGATCGGCGACGTCGACGAACTGAATTCGAACCTCGGCGTGCTGCTGGCCGAGACGCTGCCCGACGACGTGCGCACCGCGCTCGTCACGATCCAGCACGACCTGTTCGACCTGGGCGGCGAGCTGTGCATCCCCGGCCACACGGTGCTCGACGACACGCATCTCGCGCGGCTCGACCGCTGGCTTGCCGACTACAACGCAACGCTGCCGCCGCTGAAGGAATTCATCCTGCCGGCCGGCTCCCGCGCGGCGTCGCTCGCGCACGTGTGCCGGACGGTATGCCGCCGTGCCGAGCGTGCGATCGTCGCGCTCGGCCGGCAGGAAACGCTCAATGACGCACCGCGGCGCTACGTTAACCGGCTGTCGGACCTGCTGTTCGTGCTCGCGCGCGTGCTGAACCGCGCCGACGGCGGCTCGGACGTGCTGTGGGAGCGCGGCCGCGTGCGCTGACGCGTTCGGCCGATTTTCCGCGCTGCGACAATTTGCCCGGGGGATGCGCATTTTTAAAGATGTATCGTACTCGCATGTTTAACGGAGAACGAACATGACCCCCATTACCGCTGACCAGATGGCTCGCGTGAAGGCCACTGCCCCTGTCCTCGCCGTGCACGGTGCGACGATCACGAAGCACTTCTACCAGCGCATGTTCGCGCGCCATCCGGAACTGAAGAACCTGTTCAACCAGACGCACCAGAAGACCGGCAGCCAGCCGGAGACGCTCGCGAAGGCCGTCTACGCGTATGCGGCGAACATCGACAACCTCGGCGCGCTGGGCGGCGCCGTGACGAAGATCGCGCACAAGCACGCGAGCCTGAACATCCGCCCCGAGCATTACCCGATCGTCGGCGAGAACCTGCTCGCGTCGATCGTCGAGGTGCTCGGCGACGCGGTCGACGCCGACACGCTCGAAGCGTGGCGCGTCGCTTACGGCCAGCTCGCGCAGATCCTGATCGGCGCCGAGGCCGACCTGTACGCGGGCGCCGCGTGGAGCGGGTTCCGTCCGTTCAAGGTCGCGCGCAAGGTGCGGGAAAGCGACGAGATCACGTCGTTCTACCTGGTGCCGGCCGACGGCGGTGCGGCGCCGACGTTCGAGCCGGGCCAGTACGTGACGGTGAAGCGCTTCGTCGGCGACCTCGGCGTCGACCAGCCGCGCCAGTACAGCCTGTCCGACGCGCCGCACGGCAAGTGGCTGCGCATCTCGGTGAAGCGCGAGTCCGGCAATGCGGAAGCGATTCCGGCCGGCAAGGTGTCGACGCTGATGCACGACGGCGTCGAGGAGGGCGCGATCGTCGAGGTGACCGCGCCGATGGGCGAGTTCTCGCTGAAGCGCGGCGTCGACACGCCGGTCGTGCTGATCTCGGGCGGCGTCGGCATCACGCCGATGATGTCGATGGCGTCGACGCTGATCGCCGAAGGCAGCCCGCGCGAAGTGCGGTTCATCCATGCGTGCCGCTCGGGCGCGGTGCACGCGTTCCGCGACTGGCTGAACGACGCGGCGCGCACGCATGCGAACGTGACGCGCACGGTGCTGTACGAGCAGGTCGGCCCGAACGATCGCATCGGCGTCGATCACGACCTCGAAGGCCGTCTCACGCCGGAACGCGTGAAGGAATTCGCGCTGGTGCCGGACGCCGACTACTACATCTGCGGCCCGATCGCGTTCATGAAGGCGCAACGCGACGCGCTGATCGCGCTGGGTGTCGCGCCGGCGCGCGTGAATACGGAGATTTTCGGTTCGGGGGCGCTCGAGTAAGCGAGCGGCGGTCGGCTTGACCGAAAGGACCCGGTGCAGCGGAAATGCGCCGGGTCTTTGTTTTTTGTGGCAGCGCCGCGCTTTCCTCGTTTGGCCAAGCCGCACGGATTCGCCCGGCTGATTCGAACACGCGTTGCGGGCGGCATGCAGTGGCCGCCCGCTCCGTGCCCTGTCAGTTCCCGCTGCCGCGCACCACGCGCCGCGCCTTGACCGATTCCGCGAGCCCTTCGAGCACCTTCACGCTGTCGTCCCACGCGATGCACGCGTCGGTGATGCTCTGGCCGTAAGTCAGCTCGCAGCCTTCCTTCAGGTCCTGGCGGCCCTCGACGAGGTGCGACTCGACCATCACGCCGACGATGCGCGCGTCGCCGGCCGCGACCTGGCGGCCGATGTCCGCACACACCGGGATCTGGTTCTCATGCTTCTTCGAGCTGTTCGCGTGGCTCGCGTCGATCATCAGGCGCGCGGCGAGGCCGGCCTTGCCGATGTCCGCGCACGCGGCGTTCACGCTTTCCGCGTCGTAGTTCGGCGCCTTGCCGCCGCGCAGGATCACGTGGCAGTCCTCGTTGCCGGCCGTCGACACGATCGCCGAGTGGCCGCCCTTCGTCACCGACAGGAAATGGTGCGGCTGCGACGCGGCCTTGATCGCATCGACCGCGATCTTCACGTTGCCGTCGGTGCCGTTCTTGAAGCCGACCGGGCACGACAGCCCCGACGCGAGCTCGCGATGCACCTGCGATTCGGTCGTGCGCGCGCCGATCGCGCCCCACGAGATCAGGTCGGCGATGTACTGCGGGCTGATCATGTCGAGGTACTCGGTCGCGGCCGGCAGCCCCATCTCGTTGATCTGCAGCAGCAGCTCGCGCGCGGTGCGCAGCCCTTCGTTGATCTTGAAGCTGTTGTCGAGGTGCGGATCGTTGATCAGCCCCTTCCAGCCGACCGTCGTGCGCGGCTTCTCGAAGTACACGCGCATCACGATTTCCAGTTCGCCCTTGAAGCGCTCGCGCTCCTTCACCAGCCGTCCCGCGTATTCGATCGCTGCCTTCGTGTCGTGGATCGAGCACGGCCCGATCACGACGATCAGGCGGTCGTCCATCCCGTGCAGGATCCGGTGCATCGCCTGCCGCGAGTTGTAGATCAGTTCGGACGCGGCTTCGGAGCACGCGAATTCGCGGATCAGGTGGGCGGGCGGCGTGAGTTCCTTGAGTTCGCGAATGCGGACGTCGTCGGTATTGTGCGGGGGCATGCTGTTTCTCCTAATTCTGGGGGCCGTCCGGGTGGTGCGCGTGCGGCAGATTCATCAATTCAGGCAATTCGGTGGTTTCGGTCGGGGCGCGGACCGCTGCGGCGGCGACCGGCTGGCGAAGGGCGAAAAAAAACCGCCGGGTTCGCCGGCGGTTTTTTCGGGAATTTCGGTTGCGCTTTACGCGCCATCAACCCTCTCGATCCGCCAGCGGTCTGAGATGCCAAAAAAAGTAAAAGTAAAACTTGGCGGACATGACGGAGATTCGGTTCGTCGAAAAAGTCGATTCGCAATTTATACCCCGTCGCTGATCGGCTGGCAACCGGGGAGGGGTGAAAATGCGGACAATCCGCGCGTTTTCAGAAAAATACGCGGATTGTCTGCGCCGCGATGCGGTTATGCCGTACCGCCGACCGTCATCTTGTCGATCCGCAGGGTCGGCTGGCCGACGCCGACCGGCACGCTCTGGCCTTCCTTGCCGCACACGCCGACGCCCGTGTCGAGCGACATGTCGTTGCCGATCATGCTCACGTACTTCAGCGATTCCGGGCCGCTGCCGATCAGCGTCGCGCCCTTCACCGGGTAGGTGATCTTGCCGTTCTCGATCATGTACGCCTCGGACGCCGAGAACACGAACTTGCCGTTCGTGATGTCGACCTGGCCGCCGCCGAAGTTCACCGCGTACAGGCCGTTCTTCACCGACGCGATGATTTCCTGCGGATCCTTGTCGCCGTTCAGCATGTAGGTGTTGGTCATGCGCGGCATCGGCAGCGCCGCGTACGACTCGCGCCGCGCGTTGCCGGTGACGGGCATCTTCATCAGGCGTGCGTTCAGCGTGTCCTGGATGTAGCCCTTCAGGATGCCGTCCTCGATCAGCGTCGTGCACTGCGTCGGGTTGCCTTCGTCGTCGATGTTCAGCGAGCCGCGGCGGTTCGGCAGCGTGCCGTCGTCGACGACCGTTACGCCCTTCGCGGCGACCTGTTCGCCGATCCGGCCCGCGAACGCGGACGAACCCTTGCGGTTGAAGTCGCCCTCGAGGCCGTGGCCGATCGCCTCGTGCAGCAGCACGCCCGGCCAGCCCGGCCCGAGCACGACCGTCATCGCGCCGGCCGGCGCGGGGCGCGCGTCGAGGTTGACGAGCGCCGCATGCACGGCGTCGTCGACGTAGCGCGACAGGATCTCGTCGGTGAAGTAGCCGTAGTCGAAGCGGCCGCCGCCGCCGCCGGAGCCGATCTCGCGGCGGCCGTTCTGCTCGGCGATCACCGTGACCGACACGCGCACGAGCGGGCGGATGTCGGCCGCGAGCGCGCCGTCGCTGCGCGCGACCAGCACGACATCGTATTCGCCGGCGAGGCCCGCCATCACCTGCGTGATGCGCGGGTCGCGGCCGCGCGCCATCTGCTCGATGCGCTCGAGCAGCTTGACCTTCGCGGTCGCGTCGAGCGATGCGAGCGGATCGGAAGGCAGGTACAGGTCGCGGCCCGAGATGCCCTTCAGCGCCGTCGCCGCCTTGATCTTCTGCCGGCCGCCGCCCGCCGCCGCGATCGCCTTGGTGGCCGCGGCCGCCTGCGCGATCGCTTCCGGCGACAGGTCGTCCGAATACGCGAACGCGGTGCGGTCGCCCGCGACCGCGCGCACGCCGACGCCCTGGTCGATGCTGAAGCTGCCCGACTTGACGATGCCTTCCTCGAGGCTCCACGCCTCGCTGCGGGTCGCCTGGAAGTACAGGTCCGCATAGTCGACGCGATGCGTGAAGATGTCGGCGATCGTGCGCGTGAGCAGGCTCTCGTCGAGGCCGTACGGCGTCAGGAGGATGTCCTTCGCCAGCGCCAGATTGCGGATGCCGGGTTCGATGATGTTCATGCGGGTATCGGGAGTTCTCAAAAGGTTGTCGGGTGCTTCTGGGCAGATGGGTGGGCCGCGCGGCGTTTCAAGCGGTGCCGGCCGTTCAGGTCAGCACGCGATGCCGCCACGCGGGCAGGCTCTGGCGTACGTCGGCGATGCGTTGCGGGTCGAGCGCGCCGCTCACGACGCTCGCGCCTTCGTCGCGCACCGCGACGATCTCGCCCCACGGGTCGATCAGCATGCTGTGGCCCCAGGTGCGCCGGCCGTTCTCGTGCCTGCCGCCCTGGGCGGCCGCCAGCACGTAGCACTGGTTCTCGACGGCCCGCGCGCGCAGCAGCGTTTCCCAGTGCGCACGGCCCGTCGTATAGGTAAACGCCGACGGCACCACGATCAGCGCGCAGTCGCCCATCCTGCGATACAGCTCCGGAAAGCGCAGATCGTAACAGACCGACAGCCCGACCCGGCCGAACGGCGCGTCGAACGCGACCACCGTGTCGCCGGGGCGGATCGTGCGCGCCTCGTCGAACGATTCGTCGCCTTTTGCGAAGTTGAACAGGTGGATCTTGTCGTAGCGGGCCGCTTCCCGGCCCTCTGGGTCGAACACGAGCGTCGTGTTCAGCACGCGGTCGGGCTCGGGCGCCTTCAGCGGCAGCGTGCCGCCGATCACCCACACGCGGTGGCGGCGCGCGGCGTCGGCCAGGAACTGCTGGATCGGGCCGTCGCGGTACGCCTCCGCGAGCGCGAGCTTGTCGGTGTCGCGGTGGCCCATGAAGCAGAAATACTCGGGCAGCAGCACGAGCTGCGCGCCTTCCTCGGCGGCTTCCGCGATCAGGCGGCCGGCTTCGGCGAGATTGCGCGCGACGTCCGGGGTGCTCACCATCTGCAGCGCGGCGACCCGGAAGGGCGTGGCGGAAAGGGAGGAGTCGGTCATCGCGAAATAGGTTGCGTCATAAATGGGGTGCGGCCCGGCAGCACGCGCGGCGCGCCGACCTCAGCGGTTCGTCGCATCGGCCGCATCGCGATTCATCTTACCCTGATCGCCCCGCACCCGCTCGATGTGCGGATGCGCCCACGAGCCGGTGATCGCGTAGTCGAGCGCGAACGCATGCGACAGCGTCTCCGACAGCGCGTAGTTCGCGGCCAGCACGCCGACGCCCAGCAGCGGATTGATGACGGCCGCCGCGATCGCGGCCGCGCCCGCGCCGATCTTCGGCGCGACGTGCGCATGCAGGTCCTGGGTCTCGGTGCCGAGATCGACCGCGCCGCGCACGGTGACGTTCGCGGGCCCGGTCGTCATCGTGAAGTCGTCGGTGCGCGCGATCCCGTTCGAGATCCGGCTCGTGCCGGTGATCTTGTCGAACGGCAAACCCTTGCCGATCACGTCGCGGAAATTCAGCGTCAGGAAGCGCGCGAGGCTTTGCAGGCTCAGCACGCCGAGCAGCTTGGCGGCGCCCGGATCGACCTTCAGGATCTGGCCGTGTTCGAGGTCGAGCGCGACCTGGCCGCCGAGCGACGGGAAGTCGAGCGCGGTCGGGCCGCCGCGCCAGCCGACCTTGCCGGTCACCGTGCCGTGGCCGTTCGCGAGCGTGCGCGGCAGCCCGACGCGGTCGAGCAGCGCGCCCGCATCGTCGACGTCGAGCTTGAAGTCGAACACGCTGCGGCGCGGCGCGTCGTTCTCGTCGACGCCGCGGGCGAGCGCGCGGCGCGACGTGCGCCAGTTGCCGGTCGCGGTGAGCTTGGCGGCCGGGTTCGACAGTTCCAGCTTGTCGAGCTGCCACACCGGCGTGCCGTCCTCGTCGATGTTGCGCGCGTTGACGACGAGGCGGCCGATGTCGTGGTTGCGCGCGACGACCTGGTCGACGATCAGGTCGACCGACGGCATCGGGCGGTCGGTCGGCGTCGGCAGGTTCATCGCGCGGCCGACCAGGTCGTGCTGCGCGCTGTCCGGGATCACGAGCTTCGCGAGCCGCGCATTCAGCACGCCGGCGCCGTTGTGGCCGCCGCCCGGCGCCCACGACAGGTAGCCCGACACCTGGTTCGACGCGATGTTGGCCTGCCACAGCTCGTCGACGTGCGACGCGCCGACGATCACGTTTTCCCAGTTGCGCTTGAGCAGCTTCAGCGTGCCGAAGTGCAGCGCGAAGCGCTTCGGCGTGAAGCTCGCGAGATCGACGCGCGACGCGGCCGGCGGCTGCGCCGCCGCGCGCGGCGTGTCGGGCCGCAGCGTGCGGGCGAGCGCGAGCCATGCGTCGGCGTCCAGCTCGTCGACGTCGACCGCCGCGCTCACGCCGTCCTGCGGCATATCGGGCATCCGGTGGATGCCCATCGCGCCGCGCACCGCGCGCAGCGGCTGGCCGCGCGTCGCGTCGAGCAGGTAGGTGGCCGATACCGGGCCGAGCGTCAGCGCCGCGTGTTCGAGGCGCTGGGCGCCGTCCTGCGGCGCCGGCTGCAGCGTGAAGCTGAACGGCATCGGCGTGCCGGCCGGCTTCGCGAACGGCGCCGGGAAGTTCAGCGCGACGCCCGTCAGGTCGGAGTGCGCGCTGATGTCGGGCAGGCGGCCCGGCGCGCCGCGCACCGCGAGCCGGTACGGCGCGTCGCCGACCACGTGTTCGAGCAGCGCCGCGGCGGCGCCGCGCAGGTTCAGTCCGCGCGCCGCGTCGAGCGCGAGCCGGCCGTCGACATCCACCGCGTACGGGCCGTGCGACTTGAAGCTGCCGTTCGCGCGCACCGGGCCGCCGATGAAGCGCCCGGACAGGTCGTGCAGCGACGCGCCGGCTTCGGTGAAGCGCACCTGTCCGCGCAGCGCGGACAGCGGCGGCACGCCGTCGGTCGACAGCGTATTGCCGTCGAACGCGAGCGCGCCTTCGACATGCGTATGCGGATGCGGGACGTGCTGCGGGATCGTCAGCTTCAGCGCGAGCGACGCGGGCCCCTGCGCGTCGATCCGCTCGCCGATATGGTTGCTCAGCATCCCGAGCGAGCTGTTGTTCGCGTAGTCGATCAGGTCGGCGAGCGGGCCGTGCGCGTGGCCGTCGATCACGAGCGGCGACTTCGACGGATTGCCGAGATCGTCGATCCGGCCGCTCACCTTGGTCAGCGCGACGCGCTTGTAATGGGCGCGGTCGATGTCGAAGCGCAGCTTGTTCTGCGCGAGCTCGAACACGCCGTCGATGCCGTCGAGCGCCGGCCATACGCTCGGCGTGCCGTTCGCGAGCTTGCGCGGCGGGTACGGCGTCGGCTCGAAGCGGCCGCCGGTGAACGGCGCGACGATATGGAACACGCCGGCCGTCGGCTCGTGCTCGAACGGGAATTTCTCGAGCGGGCCGCGCGCGACGATCGACGCCCCTTTCGCGACCTGGCCGTCCTGCAGCGCGTGGCCGAGGTACTGGCGCAGGTGCTCGGACATCCCGGTCGGCAGGTAGCGCGGAATCCGGGCGACCGACGCGCGCGCGAAATCGGCGCGCAGGTCGAGCGTGCCGCGGCCGTGGCCGGGGTTCGTATAGCTGCCCGACACCGCGATCTCGGCGTCCGGGTTCGCGACGAACAGGTCGGGCAGCGACACGTCGACGCGCGCATGCTTGTCGCCCGGCGCCGGCGTGATCGTCCATTTCGCGTTGCCGCGCAGCCGGTCGAACGTCAGGCGCGGCTCGTCGAATTCGCCGGGCACCGTGACGGCCGCGTTGACGGTATCGAATTTCGCGGCGCCGCCGGTCTCGTTCGCGTCGACGTGGCCCCACAGATTCTCGACGCCCG
Organism: Burkholderia pseudomultivorans; assembly: GCF_902499075.1. GTDB lineage: Bacteria > Pseudomonadota > Gammaproteobacteria > Burkholderiales > Burkholderiaceae > Burkholderia > Burkholderia pseudomultivorans. The sequence continues at coordinate 24,180 of NZ_CABVPP010000081.1, forward strand.
GCCAGCCGGCGCGCGGGTGGCCGCGCGGCGACAGGCCCGGCGGCGGCTCCTGCGCGGCGAAGCTGATGCCCTGCAGGTCGCCGAGGAAGCGGTAGCGCACGATCGGCGCGGCGCCGGTGCGCCGTTCCTCGTCGGCGAGCTCGGCGCTCGCCGGCTTCGCCCGTTCGACCTCGATGTGGTAGTTCGACACCATCCCGCGCGGGTCGAGCTTGATCAACTCGTTGCGCAGGCGCGCCGGCAGCGGCAGGCCGCGGATGAATTCGCTGAGGATGCCGAGATCGACGCGGTCGCCGACGACGCTGAGCAGCTGCCCCTGGTCGGCGGTCGGCACGCGGTAGCGGGCCGTCAGCGTCGACAGCGCGAGCGAGCGTGCGAGCGGCGTGCCGTCGTCGAGCGGCGGCTGCCCCAGTTCCGCGTTGAAGTGCGTCAGGTGCAGCGTGTAGTCGTGGCCGGTGTCCATCGCCATGTCCCAGCCGAACCCGACCGTCGGCACGTCGAGCCGCGGCTGCGTCGGGCGCACGCGCAGCGCGACGTCGGCGCCTTGCAGGTCGCCGCCTGCCGAGCGCAGCCGGCCGTCGCGGAAGGTCGCCCAGATCGCGTTGTCGATCCGTCCCGCGTGGATCGTCAGCGGCATGTCGAGATAGCGGGCGAGGGTCTGCAGGTCGACCGGGCCGGTCGACAGATAGGCGTCGCCGGTCCAGTTCGACGGCTTGCCGACCGGCGCGAGCGCCTTGTGCGTGAAGCGCGCGCGGAAATCGAGCGGGCCGAGCAGCAGCGTGCCGTTGGCGGGCGCCTGCAGCGCGGCCTTGTGCACGCGGCCACTGTTGAGCACCGCGAGCCGGATGCCCGACAGCGCGAGTTCCGGCGCGTCGTGCTGCGCGTCGCGCCAGCGCAGCGTGCCGCCGCGCAGCACGATCGCCTCCTGTTTCAGCAGCCAGGTGCTGAAGGTCGCATTGCCGCCGTGGGTGGTCGCGACGCCGACGCCCGCGACGCTCAGCGAGCCGTCGGCCGCGCGCGCGACGACGAGGTCGGGCTGGTCGACGATCAGGCTCGACAGCGCGGGCGACAGCCGCAGCAGCGACATCCACGACAGCGCGGCGGTCGCATGCGGCACCGACAGTGCGATCCGGCCGTCGTGGCCGCGAATCGTCAGGTTCTTGAGTTCGACGCCCGGCTGCATGCCGGACCAGTGCGGAGACAGTTTGCCGATCGAAAGCTGCGCGTGGAGCTTGTCGGACACCGCGCGCTCGATGCGCGGCCGGAATTCGTCGATGCGCGGCAGCAGCACGTAGCGCAGCCCGAGGAATGCGCCGGACGCGACGAAGTAGGTGCCGATTCCGACCGCCAGCGTCACCTTGAACACGCGACGCAGGACCGGATGATCGTGCTTCGGAGTTCCCGCATCGGGCGCTGCTACGGCGGATTCCTGACGGTCGGACATGCGGCGGACGGGCGGCGATATGGTAGTTTTGCAGACTGACGTTGAAATGTATCACACGGGTTCGTGCCGGCGGCCGTTGCGGCAGATCGGCACGGGCTTTCCGGCGCGCGGTGTCGCGACGGGCGCAGCGGCGCCCGGCGAGGCCGCGCCGAGTCCAAGAGGCCGGCCGGCGGCGGTGCGCGCGAGCGCGTTCCGCTGCGGCCGGCCTTACCGCCAGGCCCGCTTCTCGATGACCGACGCTTCCGCCCTGATCAGCACGTCCTATTCCCGTTACCTTGCCCGCGCGGCTGCCGCGCGCCCCGCGCTGGCCGCGCAGATCGCCGCGTGGGCCG
>NZ_CABVPP010000082.1 GCF_902499075.1 Burkholderia pseudomultivorans
AGGCGTTCATGAAAATCGCCGCTTGCATCATCTGCTGGCGACAGCTGCAAAACTCATTGTGTTAGAGCTTCTTAAAGCAGCACTCGAGTTTTCCGAGCATGAGCGCGATGCAGAGCGAGCGGCGCGAGCAATGATCGAACACAGTACGTTCTGGCGTGCGACGCGCCCCGTACGCGAATTTTTTGTGCATCATCCACGCGTCCGACGTACCGTCAGGGCGAGCGCACGGCTGGTGGTATCGACCCTGCGCGGCAATCTTCCCCGGATGCTCGCCACGCGACGGGCCAAGCTGCGCGAGGCCGCGATCATCGCAAACTCCGAATTGTTCGATGCGAACTGGTACGTCACGCAGTATGAGGATGTCCGTCATTCCGGCCTGTCCGCTGCCGTTCACTACGCGATCGTTGGCGCCTCCGACCATCGCAATCCGAGCGGTCGATTCGATGCAAAGTGGTACGTGGCACAGTATCCGGAGGTTACATCGACCCAGATGAATCCGCTGGTTCACTACGAACTGCAGGGAAAAGCGGCAGGACTCAAGATCCAGTCGGTTTCGGTCCTGCCGCTCATTTCCACGGCCGCCGATCCCCTCGACATCACGGCCTCGCCCTCCCTTGCACCGGGCGCTATCTTCGCGGATGAACTGATCGCCGATCATTTCAACAACACGCGCCCGCTGCGCGTCTACCCGGTCCCGGGCGAACCGCGCCGCATCACCATGGTGACCGACAGCATCAGTCCCGGAAGCCTGTTCGGCGGCGTGGGGACTGCGATCGTCTTTGCTACGTCGCTTGCCAAGAGACTTGGCGTCAAGCTTCGCCTAGTCACCCGTACCGAGGTCGCGGATCCGACCGCGTTTGGAACCATCCTGAAACTCAATGAAATAAGTTGGGGTGACAATATCGAGTTCATCTTTTCCCCACCGAAGGACGGCTACGCCGTCCCGGTCGGCGATGACGAGATCTTTGTCACCACGTCGTGGTGGACCACTCGCTCGGTCCGACAGGTTTGCGCGCCATCACAGATCGTCTATCTTCTGCAGGAAGATGAACGTATGTTCTATCCGTTCGGCGACGAGCGTCTGCGTTGCACGGAAACCATCAGCGACCCCGATATCACTGTCGTGGTCAACAGCGAGATACTGTTCAACCACCTCACTTCCGGTCCGGATGCCCTCGCAAATGTAGCGGCCAATGGCACCTGGTTCGAACCCTCGTTCCCCTTTCTGGCCGACGTCGTGGATCGACGCCACTCCGCGCCCGGTGAAAAGAGACGCTTCTTTTTCTATGCCCGTCCGAACAATCTGCGAAACCTGTATTGGCGCGGGCTGGAGGTGATCGTCACGAGCCTGAAGGACGGCACGCTCGACCCGCTGGAATGGGAGTTTCATTTTGTCGGCAAAGACATGCCGGACGCGGTCCTGCCGCACAACATCCGCCCGTACTTCCATCGCAATCTTCCGTGGCAGAACTACGTAGAGCTGATTTCCAGCATGGATATTGGCCTGTCGCTGATGGACACGCCCCATCCCAGTTACCCCCCGCTGGATCTTGCCGCTACCGGAGCAATCGTGGTGACAAATCAACACGGTTGCAAGACCGACCTGGAGAAGTATTCAAAAAACATTATTTGCACAAGCACAGACATCGAATCCCTGCAAGAAGGCATAAAAAAGGCCTTGGAGCTGTCGCAGACCCCGGAGCAAAGATCAGCCAACCTCAGAACAAACTCCATATCGAAAAACTGGTCGCAATCTTTCGACCAGGCTTTTTCTGCAATTGCCAGCAGAACGAACTAGGAACATCGATGTTTGAATCAGTCCCCACCGAGCAGATCGAATATAGCGATCCGTGGTCGCTCTCCTTTGAGAAACGTCTGTCGATGCTGCGCACCGGGGAAACTCGGATTGCGTATTTCTATGACAGACCTGACAACAGCACTTTTCGATACCGTGCGTTCAACATGGTCGAGGCCATCAATAACGAAAATGCACATGAGGTATCCGCGTCGTGGTTCCATGTCGGCGATCTTCCGCAGATGGAATCCGTGATCGCCGTCAGTGACGTTCTGATATTTTGCCGAAGCAAATACACTCCTGCACACGCGCACGTCGTGAGTATGGCTCACCGGCGCGGCATACGCATCGGTTTCGATATCGATGATCTGGTATTCGATACGCAATATGCCCACCTGGTCCTGGATACACTGGATCAGGACACGAGCAACGAACTCGCATTGAATGACTTCTTTGCCTTCATGGCACGCCATGGCACGCTGTTAAAACTGTGCGACTTTGCAACTACCACCAATCAATTCCTGGCCAAAAAGATAGAGGAATTCGCCCCTCATCTGTCGGCGAGAATCGTTCCAAATTTCCTGAATCGGCGGCAACAGGAAGTCTCCGAATCCTTCTTTCATCGAAAAAACACCACTGGATTCAAAAGTACCACGCCCTTTCACATTGGATATTTCAGCGGAACACCGACTCACCGCCGGGACTTCGCCGTGGTTTCGCAAACACTCGCGAGACTGCTCGACCGTTACAGCGAATTGCGATTGATCATCGTCGGCTTTCTCGAGCCTGGCCCATATCTGGAACGTCATGCAGACCGCATCGATCGCCATCCATTGCAGGATTTCGTCAATCTTCAACGCCTGATCGCGTCGACGGAGATCAACATCGCGCCGCTGATCGACAACACATTCACGAATTGCAAATCAGAGTTAAAATATTTCGAGGCAGCAATTACAGGGACTTTGACCGTCGCCACTCCAACCTATACGTTTAACGAAGCAATTCGGGATGGCCAGAATGGCTACCTATCGAAGTCTCACGAGTGGGAAGAAAAACTGGAGACTGCAATCGCACGGCTTAGAAGCCCGGATAGTTATTCGGACATCGCGCTCCGGGCGTTCAACGAATGCAAATCGCTTTATGGATGGGATCGCCAGGCCGACAAGATACGCGCCGCCACGCTGCACGTCTGAACTAAAGCCGACTGCAGTTCCCAATCCTCCAGTGTCATGACCGTGACCTCATCGGTTATCGAGCAGGCAATCCGGTCCGGCGAAGGTCACTCACCCAACGGCTGAGTCGGGCCCCTGGCACCCGGGCGATCCCCACCTTTGAAGATAACAGGCGCAACATCGATCGCCTCGACCGCCAGTCGGCGGCCGAGGCCCGGTGCACAATCGCTACCGTTCCGATCTGTCGTTCTTGCTTGATTCAAGCGTCCGCTTGAGTTCGTCCAGTTCTTGCGTCAGTCTCTCCACCTCTTGCATCAGACGATACTTCTCGTTGATATCCTGCGGCATGTTGTCCGGATTCAGGATGTCCGACCGACCGTAACATATCCCGTTGGTAAATTTCTCGAGATGATCGAGCATTCGGGCCGGATGGTCCGCCGCACATTCAATGTTCTTTATAAAGACCGCCAGATAGTCATTCCAGTAGTCCTCTTTCTGCGGGGTGGTGAACGACTCCAACACGCCGGCGTTCGTTCCCGTTCGCTTCGCCCAGGTTACCAATGCATTGGCCGAATCCGGATAAAAACGCCAGCAATCCACCGGATAGCGATGGAACGGACCGTTGGATGGCACATTCAGGAAGAACAAGCCTGCCGGCTTCAGCGTTCTCATCACTTCATTGAATACAAGCCAAAACATCTCCGAATGCTCGAAACAAGACGAACTCACGACCAGATCGACGGACGATGTTTCGAATGGCAACACATACGGGTCACTCAGAATAACGTCGACATCCTGCCCTTCGACAAAATCAACGCCGATATATTCGACGTTTGATGGCGCCACCTCTCGGAGCGATCCGTTGACATTCTGCGAGCCAATTTCCACTAGCTTGACCGGCCCGAGTCGTGATACATAGGTGTCGAAGAAAATCTTGCCGTTCTCCATTGCGGATGGATGCATCCTGGACTTCCTCCATATGAGTGTCGGGCGCAAAATGCTGCCCGACGATAAATCATAGCTGGCTTTCCGACCCTGAGATCCGGATCAAGCTACATTCGGCAGTCACTGCGACGATCCAGGGAACTGACGGAATTCCGTATCGGAAAATTTGAAATGTCCGCGATCCTGAATGGATTCGCGAAAGAGGATAAAACTCGAATTTTGATCGACGCAGGATTGGCCCTCACTCGCGTCGTATACGAAACCGCAATATCAGCAACGACGGATGACAAGCTCGCGAATCCTCCTTCGACTTCACGCGGCTTGGGACAGGTTCCCCATGCAGCGACGCTCACGCACGTGAAATCCTCCGACACTCCCGCCATAAAAAAAGATCCGCTGCAGATATAGCGATCAAGCGTTCCCATCGTAGCAGATGGTGCGCGGCCGCTCGCGCAGTTTCCGGGCCGATAGCCCGACGTCACGTACGAGTTTCCGGAATCGCCCCCGCCATGGACACCTATCCACTCGGAACACGATTCATCGTGCATGGCCGTCGCAACGGGGTGGCATGCCGCAGTCGGATACCCGTGGACACCGGCGATGCCCAGACGGGTAAACAGGCCATACGAATAGCGAGAACACTCGTCGATTAGCGTAACGCATTCGGCGTCCGCGGGATATTTCGACAATGTAATAAATGGTACGCATGACCTGCTCTGCCGAGCGATCCAAACGAGGAGCAGACTGGCCCTCGGTTCGTACCATTACGGGGTCACGTAGTACTGCACGAGCAGCGCGTGACCGATCTGAACGTACGAATAGATCGGAAAAGCGATCAGGCTGAAGGAAAATGCCGCGCATATACCCGTTGCTGCAACACGGCGGCCCGCTGCACTCCCCCCGGCCGCGCCCGCCAGTGCCATAACGAACAACGGCGCAAGCGGCACGAAATACCGTCCCTGGACACCTTCGACAACCGGAGCACGCAGCGGGGTCCATGTCAAATACAGGGAACCGAAGATCATGCCACCGCACGCGAGCACCGACAGCAGCAGCAGCGATCGATCCGATGCCGACCGAATCGCGACGCCGGGAGTGATGGCAGCACCGGCCGCCGCAAGACCGAGCATCCACGCAGCAGCGACATAGTAGCCGCGCCCGAGATGTACGTTGAGCCAACCGAGAATACCCACGAAACTCTGACAGTAGAAGCTGAGGTGTTCGCGCATTGTGGCGCCGGCGATATGCACGATTTCCGCCGGATTGCCGATCAGATAGGCAAGTTGTCCGCCGACCGAACGCGGCGGCGGTACGGGCGCCCACGCGGCCGATCCGAATACCCATGAGGCCGCCATCGCGATGATGCCGATCGCGATACATGCGGCGAGGCGACGAAACAGCCCGAATCCGTGATCGTCAAAGCGAAGCCCGGGACGGAACAGCAGCAGCAGTAGCCCCGCATACGGCGGTCGGGCAGATATCGATAGCACAAGCACTGCACCGATGAGGACCAACGCCCGCGTATCGACCCGGCGCAACGATTCCGCCAGACGCTCGAGATAGGCAATCAGCAGAAAGATCGCGGGAAACACGAGCGTCTCCTGACTGACGGACGCAAAGATCATCGACGTCATCGGCAACAGCGCAATCACAAAAATGGGAAACGCCGTGGCACGTCCCATCCGGATCGCCCAGAACGTCAATCCGGTACTTGCGATCAGGCCAAACAGACAGGCCAGCATGTAGGTCCGCTGGACGGTGAGTCGAACCCATCGTCCGAGCCCGATTGCCACCGCCTGCGGCAAATACGCGTATGGCGGGTAGATCGCGGTATTGGGAAATTCGGCAGGCCGCGCCACGCCGCTCCATCGAATCGAAGCGGCCTGTTCGAGTAGCCGCCCGTCAACTTTCGTACCCGGATGGAAAATGATCGGATTGAACAGGTTTGCGAATTCAATCGCACCGCTGTCGATCGCGCCGCCGGATGTTCCTGGATAGCGCTCGCCCATCCAGTGCCCCGCCGAAACCTGGATGGCGCGATAAAAATGATTGACGGCATCCGGCGTCTGGAACGGCGGGGTGATCACGATCAATAACAGCCCCGTGAACATCGCATAGCACACGTAAATCCATGCGAGCATGGTCGGCGTCACTCGCCGATTCATTCCTTCCGTCGTGCTCATGAAGCTCCAATCGTGAAATCATTCAATATCGGTTAGCCACACACCCGTCCCCCATATCATAATGGTGACGCGTTGCTCGGTCGACTGCCTGTCGCCCGGCGGCGCATGCCCGTTGCCAGGGTGCCGTTCGAAAACACTACAATGCCTGTTTCGATTTCCTTGCAGCCTTCTTCCGGAACACTGCAGCATGTCGACTTCATCCCACACGCCTCGCATTGCCGTCGTCATTCCTTGCCGTAACGAAGCGGCGGCCATCACCTCGGTCGTTCGCGACTTCTCGGCCAGTTTGCCGGGCGCATCCATTTTTGTATTCGACAACAATTCGACCGATGACACCGCCACGATCGCCCGGGCAGCCGGCGCGGAGGTCATTGCCGTCCCGCTGCAAGGCAAGGGGAATGTTGTCAGACGAATGTTCGCCGATGTCGAGGCAGACATCTACGTGATGGTTGACGGTGACGCGACCTACGACGCATCGGTCGCCCCTGTCCTGATCAAGCAACTGATCGACGACGGGCTCGACATGGTCGTCGGCGCACGGGTAAGCAGCGAGCAGAGCGCCTATCGCCGGGGCCACCGGTTCGGCAACGTATTGCTGACGCAGTGTGTCGCGTCGATCTTTGGCAAGACCTTCAAGGACATGCTGTCCGGTTACCGCGTGTTCTCGCGTCGCTACGCCAAATCGTTTCCCGCCCATTCGTCGGGATTCGAGATCGAGACCGAACTGACCGTCCACGCACTGAGTATGCGCATGCCGGTCGCCGAAATCGAAACGCGCTACGGCTCCCGCCCCGACGGGTCCACTAGCAAGCTGAACACTTATCGAGACGGCTTCCGGATCCTGATGACGATCCTGAAGCTGTTCAAGTCAGAAAAACCCTTCGCCTTCTTCTTCGCGGCCTTCGCCGCCTGCACGATACTTGCGGTCGCCCTGAGCATCCCGGTATTCGAAACCTTCATCGAAACAGGGCTTGTTCCAAGAATACCGACCGTCATTCTCTGCTGCGGCCTGACGCTGTTTGGGGGTGTCCTGCTGACCTGCGGCATCGTACTCGATACCGTTACACGCGGCAGAAACGAAATGAAGAGACTGTCTTACCTGGCCATTCCCCGGCCTTCCCGTCCGCCGCTACCATGACCGGAATTCACAGGCAAGCCGCATCGTTCGCAGTGGCCGGCGCGATCGGATTCGTGGTCGATGCCGGCGTTCTCTATTTGATGCTGCGCATCGGCACCGGACCATACTTCGGACGCGTGATCTCGTTTCTTTGCGCAGCCTTCACGACGTGGCAGATCAACCGCCGGGTAACCTTCTCGCGTTCACGTGGGCGCTCGGCATGGCGTGAATGGTTCGAATATCTGCTCGCAATGGCGGTGGGCGGCATCTGCAACTATGCCGTCTACGTGCTGACCATTCGGCTTCTACATGCAGGAACCTTTGCGCCGCTCATCGCGGTCGCGGCAGGCTCGCTAGCCGGAATGGTCATCAACTTCGCCAGCGCCAAGCTATGGGTGTTCCGGCATGCAACCTCGAAGCGTCCCGACTGACCGGGCTTGCATCACGAAAACGCAGTGACACGCGGCGGATACGCATAGTCGAACTCCGCCGCGCTATCCGTCAGGCTCAGATTGGGGCTATAGCGCGATTCGCGCACCGCCGCCGCCTCTTCGACGACCACATCGTCGACGAATTGTCGCTGCCCACGCGACATGTCGCAAAACGCAACCCGAGGCACGATCAGGTTTCGCATTCCGCCCGCCATCATCCGCATCGACAGGTCAACGTTCCATGCGCGCTCCGGATCAAACCGCAATCCGCCAGCGACACGCACTCGATCGACCTTCGCCACGACACACACGGCAGGAATCGACGAAACGACACGGGTCAGCACCTGCCAGCCGAAATAGCCGAAGTCCCCAACGCCATCTCCGGGCAGCGCCGGAACGGCACGGGCCGGCGCTGCCATCACCTGTCCGGCAGCCCGCAAGCTGCCGGCCGCATCGAACAATACCGGCCCTGCCAGTCCAACACCCGGCTGCATCGCGTGGCCGACCAGCCTGCGCAGCCAGTCCGGTTCGATCGGCATCGCTCGCGCATCGATGACGCAGACCATATCGTGCCCGTCCAGCATCCGCTCCATGTCGGAATCATCACGCGCGCCGGCAACGGAAACCGTTCGCGCCAGTTCGTGGGGCAGCGACAACGCAGCGTTTCGTTTCACCAGCGTCACATGAAGGTTCGTATATGCGGTCTTCGATAGCAGATCCGACAGATATGTAACCATATCCGCGTCCCGATTGTCGCCAGACAGGACCACGACATGTACGCGCGGCAATGGATCCGGCAGCGCATGGTCGATGCGAATGAACGGTAAATCGCGGGACGGCGGCACGATCGTCGCGTCGACGCCGGTCGCGGCAAGATGCTCTGCCACCGCCCGGACGTATGCGTCGACCGCGTAGGGCTTTTCCGCGATGCTGACCGCGGTGCTCCCCTCGATCGTCCGCCAGTGGTACAGCACATGCGGAATGTGCACGATCTGCGAAGGAGCAACGATCCGGGCGCAGCGCAACACGAGGTCGTGATCCTGGCTGCCCTCCAGCCCACGGCGAAATCCTCCGACCTCGCGAACGATATTCGTGTCGAACACGCCGAGGTGCGAAAAGAAATTCTGCTGAAGAATCAGTTCGGGATCCCAGTCGGCCTTGAAATAAGGCGTACTACGCCGCCCTGCTTCCGAAATCTTGTCCTCATCGCTGTAGAACAGCTTCGCTTCGGGATACGCATTGATATAGCGCGCCACTACGGCAAGCGCGTGACACGGCAATACGTCATCGTGATCGAGCAACGCAATGAATTCGCCCGTCGCCAGATCCAGCGCGCTGTTACTTGCCTCGCAAATATGGCCGTTGCGTTCCCGGTATGCAACGCGGATGCGCGTATCGCGTGCGGCGTAACGCTGCAGAATGTCGCGGACATGCGGCTCCGGAGATGCATCGTCCGCAAGGCAAAGCTCCCAGTGAGGGTAGATTTGCGCAAGCACCGACTCGATCATCTCGGCAAGCAGCGAAGCCGGCGTGTTGTACACCGGCACCACGATCGATATCAGCGGAGACCTCGGCAGCCGCCGTGTCTTCGCTTCGAGCGTCGCGCGCTCATCGGCTCCGCAGGTGTCGTAGCTGGCGATCCACTGCTGATATCGCGCATCCCGTCGCAAGACGCGCACGACCTTGCGCACCGCGCCCGCGAGCCCCTGCCGGCGCACGGCCGCCGTGACCATGGTCACACGTCTGCCGATCGACAAGCGCACGGATGCAATCCGCGCAAGCCCTGCTTTTCCCGCACCGCGCCTGCTCACAAGGCCTCCGGATTTCGCATGCGACGCCCGACACGCGACCGCTCCCGACCGGCGTAGCGACGACACTCCGTCGCGATCATCGTGCCGGCGCCTCCGGGGTGGACCGGTGCCGCGAAACGGCACGTTCAATCAGTTGACCGAGTTCACTCGCCTGGTCGTCGAATTGCCGGATCCGGCCCGCGTACGGATTCCGATATCCGTCGAGACGCGAAGGATCTGCCAGCAGACGGCCAATGGCCTTTTCGAGTGCCGGCCCCGTGTCATCGAGCGGGATCACATCACCATTCTCACCTGGAACGATGTCCTCGCTCAAACCGCCCGCATCCGTTGCGATTACCCAGACATTGCGTATCAGCGCCTCCCGCACGGACAGTCCGAAGCTCTCCATACACTGTGTCGGACAGAGCAATACGTCGATTTCGTCGAAGAACGCGTCGATGCTTTCCTGCGTGTATGCCGGCACAATCTCCAGTTGACCGGGAATCGACCAGTCGATCGGATCGATCGAACGACGGCCGAGATTCAACACATTGTCGACGACCCGCAGTCGGTAATTCGTGTAAGGCAACTTCTTGAATGCCGCCTTGATCAGATGCGATCCCTTGATCGGCGTCTCGCCGCCGACATATCCGAACCTCACCATCCGCTCGCCGGATGCGCGCGGGAGCACACGCGACGCGGGCGCCATGATCCCGTTCTTGTTGAGGGCGATCCGCGCTGGATCGAAGCCGTTCTCGATAAACAACTCCCTGAAATACTCGCTCGGCACGAGCAGCAACGCCGCTCCCTCAAGGACGTCGCGCAACCGCATTTGGCGATACCCATTCAGCGCTGGATTGTCGACGCAGGTCGCGCAGACATTGATGTCGATCTTGCGCTGGTTGCAGAACTGATTTTCGCCCGTGATCATGAACTGCCGACCGCAGATCCACCATGCATCGTGCAACGTCACGACATACGGGATGTCCTCGTCCTGGCACACCTCGGCGATCTGGGCCCCGATGCCCTGAATGCTGTGCAGATGAACGACATCGGGCCGTACCGCACGCACGGCTTCCCTGAACGGTGCCAACGAATGCGGATTCTCGAATCCGAACGAGGGGTCGCTCTCACCTGGCAGACCCATCGCGAAGACGCCGGCCGCCGTCGCGTCGTAGCGCTTCAGCTTGTAGGCCGGCACGTCACTCGTGGGCAGCGACGAAAACATGAAATACTCGAGTACGCCGCTGCGGTTCAGACGCCGCGCCATCTCCTCCGCCACCACCGTCGCACCACCGAAGCGCCGCGGCTCGAAATAGATATTGACGCCGAGCACGCGCAGCTTGCGCTGTGGCGCGCGATAACTGGCGAGCACCGGCATCACTTGGTGTTGCGCGATCGGTTCGGGCGAGTAATCGTCGTGTACGTGCTTGAATGCACGCTCGGCCATCCGCTCGCGCGCCGCCCGATCGTCCACCAATGCGAGCAATGCGCGCTCCCAAGCGGCAGAATCTGCAGCGAGGAAGCCCGTGTCGCCGTCCACGATCGCCGTGCGGAACGCTGCGCTGGGAGAGCAGACTGACGGCAGCTTGATACTCGCGGCTTCGAGATACTTGATGTTCGATTTGGCGTCGTTGAACACATTGTCTTCAAGCGGCGCGATGCTGATATCGGACTCCGCGAGTCGTTTCAGGTACGTTACGTAGTTCGACAACGGCAACCGTTCGACCTGGTCCAGGACGTCGTTGAAATCGTCCGGCAAGTTGAGCTCGCCGAGAATACGGAGGCGAACGTTCGGCCTGGCCGCCAGCACGCGCTTGATCGCAGCAGCAGCCTCGCGGAAATCGGCGTCGTGCGTCTTGGTCCCGGAACCGTACGCGATCCGCACAAGCCCGTCGTTCTTTTTCGGTGTGTTCGCGATAGCGGTCGCGACGCGGATCGTCTCTTCGTCGAGCGCATTTTCGATCACGTACACCTTGGGCACGCCGGCTTCCCGCATTGCCTCCGCAAGACCCGACGTCGACGCGATACCGTAGTCGCACGCAAGCATCGCTGCGCGATAGAGCGGCACCCCCGCCAGCACACCCTTCCGGGTCTCGGCGTCGACCTTGTCGAGGTTCGAGTTATGCAGATACTTCTCTGCGTCAAAAATCAGGTCGTCGACTTCCCAGAACGTCGTTAGCCCAAGCGCCTTCGCCTCGGCGATCAGTTCGAGCGGCCCCGGAAAACCCGGGACGCGGTAGAAAATCGCGATCGAATGCGTCTGCAACAAACTCCTCGCATTGTCGATATCCCCCCAACTGACGACCGAGCAATCAAAACCCAGCGCCTCGATCATCCGCTGCTTCTGCGTCACGCGATACTTGAGACATTGCGGAATACTCATCTCTGCGATGAGCAGCACCCGCAACGCCAGGTTGCCTTGCGCAGGCCGAGCGGCAGGCAAATCGAACAACGGTGTCGAATGCATGCCAGGTACGGCGCCCAGCAGCGCGCGCAGGCCATGCTCCTTTCGTGCACCGGCGATTTTCTGCAGCGTCGCCGCGACCCCGCGGGTCCGGACGGACGAACCTACGATTGCCGACAGGTTTTTCACCTTCGACACCACTCGGCGCGGTCCGCGCATGGACCCGACGGCAGCCCGCACTGGCCCGGTGATGCGCCACGACGTCGAGCTGCGCAACGCGCTGACCTCCGCCCGGGCCTGCCGCAACTGCTCGTTCGCGAGATACGCGGTACGCGCTTCCGATTTCAGTCGACGTGTCAGCACCTCGAGCCGCATACGCTGCTTGTCTACCGTCGCCTGCAGTACGCGGATCGCATCGGCACCGCCTGCCGCCCTACCTTGATCTGCGTCGACGCGTACCATGTCCGCACGTTCACTGCGGCCGAGTCGCTGCACAACCGCATCGCCCAGGTGCGCGTAGAGGCCGGCAATATACTCGGCACGATCTCCAGACTCGAGCAATGGACGCAAGCGGGCAGGATAGCGCTCGCCGACGGCGACCAGGCCGAGCCCCGAACCGTGCGGAAATTCGAACGACGGATAGCGAGTTCGCACCGCCGCCCAGAGATCGCGCACGCCGTTGCCAGCGTCAAGCCGCGTGCCGTGGAGCAGCACGATTCCATCCGCCGCGAGTTTGGGCAGCCATGCGTCGAAAACCCGACGGACGTCACCGTCGTCGTTTGCAGGATCGATATGAAGCAGTCCGACCGTACCATCGGCGACGCTTGCGCAGGCGTCATTCAATGTCGAGGACGCAAGCGTCGAAAACGTGGTGTAGTGGCGCGCGTGATGCGCGTGCAGATCCTGAGGCCCGGACGCCATCGCCGCCGGCACAGCGCCGTCACGCAGCTCGCAAAACGCACTGCAGCGAGCGGACAAACCGAGATCGCGAACCGCCTGGCACCATACCGAATAGCCGAAGCCGTCGCGCATCCCCCACTCGACGATGACTGCCGGCCGTACCGCATCGATCAACCAGAAACCGAACGGCGCATGCACTCGCCATGCCGATGCCGTCGTGAGCTCCGGCCACCAGAGCGAAACCGGCGAAACGGGCAGATCACTGCCCTCGTCCGCATCGAGTCGAGTATTTCCCAGATTCATTGCATCCATCTCAAGCAGAACGTGGTGCGCGGCAACTCCGTTGCACCCACCACGACAATCAGACGCCGACTTGCGCTTCGTATGCCGACACGACTTCTTCGACCGCACCGAAGGCCCGCACCCGACCACGCTCCATCCACAGTGCCTTATTGCAGACGCGGCGAATTTCGTGGTTCGAATGCATCGCCAGTACGACGATTTCCGCTCGGCTATGCAGATCCGCAAGCCGTTGCTCGGCTTTCTGCATGAAGGCCGCATCGCCAACGCCCATCACTTCGTCGAGCAGCAGAATCTCCGCATCGACTGCCGTCGAGACGGCAAACGCGAGGCGCACACGCATGCCGCTCGAGTACGTCCGGATCGGCAGGTCCAGATAGTCGCCAAGCTCGCAGAATTCGGCGATTTCCCGCTGCTTTTCACGAATCTCCGCATCGCTCATGCCCAGCAGCAGGCCGCGCAGCCGGATGTTTTGGAGCCCCGTAGAGTTCTCGTCCATCCCGAGGCTGATGTCGAGCAGCGGAACCACCTTGCCACTGCGTGTCACCGTGCCAGCGGTCGGAGGATAAATGCCGGCCATCGTTCTCAGTAGCGTCGACTTGCCGGCCCCGTTGTGGCCGATCAGGCCGATCCGGTCACCACTCTCGAGGCGTAAATCGATATTATCGAGCGCACGCACGACGATCACGCCGTCGTTGTCTTCCGCGATCGTGTTGCGGCGCCCCATGCGCAGCACCTGACGTTTAAGCGAGCGTCCCTGCACATCGTAGATGGGCAGATCCAGCGTCGCTCCTTTTAATTCGATAAAAGCCATTTGGCGACCTCACACCCAATACGGAATACGTTTCAGAAACCGGCCCGTCAGCGTCAGCGCAATCGGCCATCCGATCAGCGCCATTCCAGTCGTCACGCCCCACGTCAGCGGCGGGGAAATCTGGCCGATCAGCGGATCGCGCACGATATCCAGAAGGTAGGCCAGCGGATTCCATTCCACGATGAACGAATACCGGTTCAGGGATGACGGGCGGTAGATGATCGGCGTCACATAGAAAGCGACCTGGATCAACGCGCCGATGATCTGCGGCAAGTCGCGGAAACGCGCGGACAGGAGACCCGCAATCATCGCAATCCAGATGGCGTTCAACATGTAGACGATCAGCCCGGGGATTACGAACGGTAGCGCCTCCCAGTTCTTCACGCCGAAGATGACCAGCAGCAGCAGTACGATCACAAAGTTATGGGCGAGCACGATCAGGTTGCGCCACGCGACCTGCAGGATGTAGATCAGCTTCGGCGTAGCGGCCTGTCGGATGTAGGTGCCGCTGTTGATATACGCGACACTGCCCTCCAGGACCGTTTGCGAAAACACGCCCCACATCACGAGGCTACTCGCCAGAAACGGCAGGTAGTCGCTCATCTTCTGGCCGAACAGCGTGCCATACACGACGCCGATCGAACCGATGACCACCCCCATGCTGATTGTCAGCCAGAACGGCCCGACGCGTGACCGCGCATAACGCTGACGGACCTCCAGCCAGCCCAACAACGTCCAGAGCCGCCAGGACACGACGCTCTGCCTGAGATCACCGAATGCGAGATTAAACATGCGAGATTTTTGTACCTGTCAGAATGGGTTGGAATTAGATGGGGCGTTCCGTACGGAACGGTTATCGGGCGCCTGTCCGACCGATTGCGCCATGCCAGAGCCCGAGCAGGGACATCCGTAGATGATCGAGCCGCGGCGTCATGAAGATGCCGTAGATCGCGAGCCTGAACGGCAGCTTCACGAATTCGGTCGACTTCCACGTCAACGGCACATACCGGCGCTTGAACAGCGCAATCGCGTTACGAAACATGTAATAGTGACGCAATGCGCTGTGTCCCGGGTACTTTCGTCCGAACACACGGACGGGTTCGCCACCCAATTCGTGGGAAAGCCGGAAGGTGGGAATGCCCAGCACCGCGTACCCTTTTGCTCGCGCCCTGATGCACCATTCCAGGTCGACGAAGTCGATGAACAGACCTTCGTCCATCGGGCCGATTTCCCGCCACGCTCCCAGATTCAGGCACGAACCGGAACTGATCAGGAAATCCACGTCCACGGGACGGGTTCCCGTCGGTGACACCCGCTTGAGCTTGAAATAGCCGAATCGCACAAATGGCACGACACCTCCCAGGCGGCGATCATCGTATGCCGGGCCCGCCAGGGCGACGCGCATACCACTGGACAGCTCCCGCGCGAGCACCACCGGCAAGCCGCGCAGGAGCTCGCTGTCGGGTTCACTATCCTGGTCGAACAGCATCGCGAATTCACATCCCAGTTCGATCAGGCGTTCAACCCCCTGGTTGAAGGCCTCCCCCACGCCTCGATTCTCACCGTTCGCGATATAGATCGCGCTCGGGTCGAGCCCTAGTGACGCAGCAGACACTGCGCGCTCGGTGTTGTCGACCACCACGCATGGCCCGAATTCGCATAGACGATTCGCGCGGACCACACAGTCCGTATCCGGTCGATAGAAAACGACAACATAGCCGGTCGTTCCGCGCGGTGCGGAAGCGTTAGTCATTCAGGCATCCAGGCAAAGCTTGAGCGCATCGTCCCATGCCGGCATGCGCAATCCGAACGTCTGCGCGAGCTTTTCTCCCGACATCCGGGAATTCGCGGGACGTTTAGCCGGTACCGGGTATTCGCTCGCCGGAATCGGCAACGTGCGCGGCGCCTTGTCGCCCAGCGACAAACGGAAAATCTCGTTCGCGAATCCATGCCAGGACGTTTCACCGCCCGCGGCAAAGTGATAGACACCGGAACGCTCTTGCCACCATTCCGGCGAACCGGCCGCCAGCCCCTGCGCAATAATGTGTGCGGTCACCGTCGCGATCGAGTTCGACCACGTCGGCGCCCCGATCTGGTCCGCGACGATTTTCAGTTCCGGCCGCTCGCTGCCGAGCTTCAGCATCGTGAGCAGGAAGTTCTTGCCACGCCGACCGTAAACCCAGCTCGTCCGCAAGATCAGATGCGCACACCCGGTCGCCGCAATCGCCTGCTCGCCCTCGAGCTTGGTCAGCCCGTACACGTTCTGCGGATTGGTCGCATCCGTTTCGACATAGGCACCGTCTTTGGTGCCGTCGAACACGTAGTCGGTCGAGTAGTGGATCAGCACTGCGCCGCTGCGCGCCGCTTCCTCCGCGAAAACGCGCGGCACGTCGGCATTCAGGCGCCGGGCGCCTTCGACATCCGTCTCCGCCTTGTCGACGGCCGTATAGGCAGCCGGATTCACGATAATCGACGGCTTCAGTTCTCGCACGACACTGCGTACCCGCTCGAGATCGGACAGGTCGAGCATCGAACGGTCGCACGCCACCACACGCCCCAGGCCTTGCAGCGAACGCAGCAGTTCGAATCCGACCTGCCCGTTCACGCCGGTCACGAGAATCGTCGGCTCCGCTTTCACACTCACCTCACGCATAGACTTCGGCTTCGCTCAAACGCTTGCCGGCAGCATCCTTCGCCGCCAGCAACGGTTCGAAATCGATCGGCCATTCGATGCCGATCTCCGGGTCGTTCCACACGATGCTGCGCTCGTGCTCCGGGAACCAGTAATCGGTCGTCTTGTAGAGGAACTGCGCCGCCTCCGACAGCACCACGAAACCATGCGCGAACCCGGGCGGCACCCACAGCTGGCGATGGTTGTCCGCCGACAGCGTTACGCCGACCCACTTGCCGAAGTTCGGCGAGTGCTTGCGGATATCGACCGCAACGTCGAACACCTCGCCCTCGACCACGCGCACGAGCTTGCCCTGCGCATGCTGGATCTGATAGTGCAGCCCGCGCAGCACGCCCTTCGCCGAGCGCGAATGGTTGTCCTGCACGAACTCCACGCCCGGCTCGACGTGCTCGGCGAATTCACGCCCGTTGAAGCTCTCGTAGAAATAGCCGCGCGCATCGCCGAACACCTTCGGCTCGATGATCTTGACTTCGGGCAGCGCCGTGGCAGTTACCGTGATGGCCATGCAACCTGATCCGTAAGAATGTTGAGCAAATATTGACCGTAGCCGTTCTTCGACAACGGCTGCGCCAGCTTCTGCACCTGTTCCGCATCGATCCACTGACGGCGGTACGCGATTTCCTCCGGGCACGCGACCACCAGCCCTTGCCGCTTCTGCAGTGTCGCGATGAAGCTCGCCGCCTCGATCAGCGAATCGTGCGTGCCGGTGTCGAGCCACGCATAACCACGCCCCATGATCTCGACGTTCAGTGCGCCGTCCGCCAGATAGCGCGAATTGACGTCGGTGATCTCCAGCTCGCCGCGCGGCGACGGCTTGATCTCCGCCGCGATGTCGCACACGCGGTTGTCGTAGAAGTACAGACCCGTGACCGCATAATGCGAACGCGGCTTGGCCGGCTTCTCCTCGATCGACAGCGCCCGGAAGTCCCGGTCGAATTCGACCACGCCGTAGCGCTCGGGATCGTGCACGTGATACGCGAACACCGTCGCGCCCTCGCGCTGCGCGTTCGCATGCTCGAGCTGTTTCGCGAGGTCGTGGCCGTAGAAGATGTTGTCGCCGAGAATCAGCGCCGACGGATCGTTGCCGACGAATTCCCTGCCGATGATGAACGCCTGCGCGAGCCCGTCCGGCGACGGTTGCACCGCGTACTGGATGTTCATCCCCCACTGGCTGCCGTCGCCGAGCATCGACTCGAAGCGCGGCGTGTCCTGCGGCGTCGAGATGATCAGCACGTCGCGAATGCCCGCGACCATCAGCGTCGACAGCGGATAGTAGATCATCGGCTTGTCGTACACCGGCAGCAACTGCTTCGACACCGCGTGCGTGATCGGGTACAGCCGGGTGCCGGAACCGCCGGCCAGGATGATGCCTTTGCGTGCCATGTCTGCCGCCCTTACGCGCGCTGCGCGTAGTTGGTTTCGACCCATTTGCGGTATTCACCCGACGCGACTTCGTCGGCCCACGCCTGGTTGGCGAGATACCATGCGACCGTCTTCGCCAGCCCCGTCTCGAACGTCTCCGCCGGCTTCCAGCCGAGCTCGCGCTCGAGCTTGCGCGCATCGATCGCGTAGCGGCGGTCGTGGCCGGGGCGGTCCGTCACGTAGGTGATCTGGTCGCGATACGAGCCGGCCGCCTTCGGGCGCTGCGCATCGAGCAGGTCGCACAGCGTGTGCACGACCTCGAGGTTCTTCTTCTCGTTCCAGCCGCCGACGTTGTACGTCTCGCCGGGCACGCCGCGCGCGAGCACTTCGCGAATCGCACTGCAGTGGTCGCCGACGTATAACCAGTCGCGTACGTTCTGGCCGTCGCCGTAGACGGGCAGCGGCTTGCCGGCGAGTGCGTTGGCAATCATCAGCGGAATGAGTTTCTCCGGGAACTGGTACGGACCGTAGTTGTTCGAGCAGTTCGTGGTGAGCGTCGGCAGGCCGTACGTATGATGGTACGCGCGCACGAGGTGATCGGAGCCGGCCTTGGTGGCCGAGTACGGGCTGTTTGGCGCGTACGGCGTCGTTTCGGAGAACTGCGGATCGGTTGCCGACAGCGAGCCGAACACCTCGTCGGTCGACACGTGCAGGAAACGGAATGCGGCCTTGTCGGCGTCGGGCAGCGCGTTCCAGTACTGGCGGGTGGCTTCGAGCAGCGTGAAGGTGCCGACGACATTGGTCTGCACGAAATCGGCCGGGCCGTGAATCGAGCGGTCGACGTGGCTTTCGGCGGCGAAGTGCAGGACCGCACGCGGCTTGTGCTCGGCGAACAGCGCGTCGAGTGCCGCGCGGTCGCAGATGTCCACGCGGGCGAACACGTGCTTCGGATTGCCGTTCAGCGACTGCAGCGTGCGCAGATTGCCCGCATAGGTGAGCTTGTCGACATTGAGCACGGCTTCGCCGGATTCACGCAGCCAGTCAAGTACAAAGTTGGCACCGATAAAACCCGCGCCGCCGGTAACCAGGATCATGAGGCTCCCTCTAGTAATGTACGGCAAACACGATCAAGTGCCGGCCGCATCAGATTCGCAAGCAAATGACTGTGATCGCCAGTCAGACCGGGAATTTTAACCGGCCCCCGTGGTCGTCAAAGTCATGAAATGCTAATTTTGTTCGGGAAAACGACAATTATAGGGAGCGGGCCGGTGCAAAAGCCATGCCGCTAACAACTTGATACAGCGCTCCGCACCCAAACGGGATCTGGAAGCTCCTTCTTCATGAAGGGAAATTTGCGGAACATCGCCCTATTCACCGACAAAGACTGAAAGTAATTTTCCACACATCGCGAACTTGCAACACCCAACCTCTCATGACCCACACCCCCATCGCCATCGGCGACATCCAAGGCTGTCATTTCGCTTTCCAGTCGCTATTCAATAAACTTTCAGCGCCTTCCGATACGCCTCTATGGATCGCCGGCGACATCGTCAACCGCGGTCCCGCGTCGCTCGCCTCGCTGCGCGCGCTCGTCGACCTCGGCTCACGCGCGACCGTCGTCCTCGGCAATCACGATCTGCACCTGCTCGCCGTTTCGGCCGGCATCCGCACCGAGCGTCCCGGCGACACGATCGGCGAAATCCTCGACGCACCCGACGCGGACGCGTTGCTCGACTGGGTTCGCCACCGCCCGTTCGCGCATTTCGAGCACGGCATGCTGCTGGTCCACGCAGGCGTGCTCCCCCAATGGGATGCCACGCTCGCGCTGGAACTCGCCGACGAACTGCAGCGCGCCCTGCGCGCGCCCGACTGGCGCGAGACGCTGCAAAAGCTGTACGGCAACGAACCGAACCAATGGAATCCGAACCTGAAAAAACGCGATCGCATGCGCGTCGCGTTCAATGCATTCACGCGCCTGCGTTTCTGCACGCCCGACGGCGTCATGGACTTCAAGGCAAACGGCGGCCCCGACAGCGCGCCGCCCGGCCATCTGCCGTGGTTCGACGTGCCGGGCCGCCGCACCGAGGACGTGACCGTCGTCTTCGGTCACTGGGCCGCGCTTGGCCTGATGCTGCGCGACAACGTCGTCGCGCTCGATTCGGGATGCGTGTGGGGAAATCAGCTGTCGGCCGTGCGCCTGAGCGCCGATCCGGCGCAGCGCACGGTCACGCAGGTGCAGTGCGAAGCGTGCCGCACGCCCGGCGCAGAATGATCGAAAGGCCCGCGTAGCAAACGCGCGAGCCAAGGGCGAACACCTCAGCCCTCGCGCCCCGGCACCGGCTCGTCGGCTGCGGCGTCGCCCGCCGCACCGGCGCCGACCTCCGTCGCCGGATACGCATGCTTCTCGAGCTCCGCCAGCGATTCGGCCGACGGCTTGCCGACCTTCGCCTGCATCGCTTCGAGCGCGGCCGCGATCGCGTCGCGCGCGGCCGCCGACGTCGCGCGCCGGTCGCCGCCCGGCGGAATCGGATCGCACACGTACAGATGCGCGACGAGCGGCCCGCCGCGCAGCACCATGTCGAGCGACATGCCGAGCGACAGCTCGCCCGTATAGGCCGGCGCGACCGACTGCCGCCCTTGCGCATCCTCGTACATCAGGCAGATCGGCTGCACCGCACAGCCGGCCGATACCGCGGCCTGGAACAGGTTCGCATGGAACGGCAGCAGCCCCTGTCCGTCGGACGTCGTACCTTCCGGAAACACGCACATCACGCCGCCGCTGCGCAGCCGGTCGGCCATCTCGTGCATGACCCGCATCGCCTCGGTGCGCTTCTCGCGCTGCAGGAACACGGTGTCGAGCTTCTCGGCCAGCCAGCCGACCACCGGCCACTGCCGCACCTCGGCCTTCGACACGAACGGCGTCGGCCGCCACGCGTTGACGGTGTAGATGTCGAGCCACGACACGTGGTTGCCGACGACGAGCGCGCCCGCGTCGAGACGCGCGCCGTCGTTGTGGACGACGAGGCGCATCCCGCAGATGCGCAGCAGCTTGAGCGACCAGCGGCGCGTGAGCTCGAGGCGCCGCGCGGGCGTGACATGCGAAAAGCGCAGCGCGACGACCGCCATCCCGCGCAGCAGATGAAAGACGAGGCGCAGCTTGCGAACGGCTGTCATGGCGCAGCTCCGGCGGGGTTCAGTGACGCTCGAACGCGATCTGCCCGGCGACGAGCGTCGCACGCACGCAGGCGGGCAGTTCGTAGCCGAGGAACGGCGAGTTGTGACCCTGGCTCTTCAGCGCGCGCGGCTCGACGCGCCAGTGCGCGCGCGGATCGAACACGCACAGGTCGGCCGCGCCGCCTTCGGCCAGACGGCCGGCCGGCAGATTCAGCACGTCGGCAGGCGCCGACGTGATGCGGCGCAGCGCCTGCGCGAGCGGCGTGCGCGTCTCGTCGGCCCACTTCACCGTCAGCGACAGCAGCAGTTCGAGTCCGGTCGCGCCGGGCGTCGCTTCGCCGAACGGCAGCAGTTTCTCGTCGTCGTCGACCGGCGTGTGATCGGAGCAGATCGCATCGATCGTGCCGTCGGCGAGCGCCGCGCGGATCGCTTCGCGGTCGCGCTCGCTGCGCAGCGGCGGATCGAGTCGGAACTGCGAATCGAAATAGCCGATGTCGACGTCGATCAGATGCAGGTGATTCACGCCGACGTCGCAGGTCACGGGCAGCCCTTCGGCCTTCGCGGCGCGCACCAGCGCAAGGCCGGCCGCCGACGACAGCCGCGCGAGGTGCACGCGCGCGCCCGTCACGCGCATCAGCTCGAAAATGGTATGCAGCGCGATCGTCTCGGCCGCCACCGGCACGCCGGACAGCCCGAGCCGCGACGCGACCGGGCCGCTGGCCGCCACGCCGCCCTTGCCGATGAACGCGTCAAGCGGGCGCAGCCACGTGGTGAAACCGTAGGTGCTCGCATACTGCAGCGCGCGCAGCAGCACCTGCGTGTCGCGCACCGGCACGTTCGCATGCGTGAAGCCGACGCAGCCCGACTCGGTCAGCGCGACCATCTCGGTGATCACCTCGCCCTTGAGGCCGACCGTCAGCGCGCCAAGCGGATGGACGTTCGCCTGGTGCAGGTTGCGCGCGCGGAACTTGAGCATCTCGACGAGGCCCGGCTCGTCGAGCACCGGGTCGGTATCCGGCGGGCATACGAGCGTCGTCACGCCGCCGGCGACCGCCGCGGCCATCTCGGACGCAAGCGTCGCCTTGTGCTCGTAGCCGGGCTCGCGCAGCCGCGCGCACAGGTCGACGAGGCCGGGCGCGACGATCAGGCCCGATGCGTCGATCGTCTTGTCGGCCGTGAAGCCAGCCGGCGCGCGGCCGGCTTCGGCGATCGCGTCGATCTTGCCGCCCGAGATGAATACGTCGGCCTGCCGCTCGCTGCCGGCGACCGGATCGATCAGCGTGCCGCCTTTGATATGAATCTTCATGCGCTGTCTGTGAATGCGTTGAATGCGTTGAATGCCTGGATAAGGAGGCGCGAAGCGGCTCAGTCGTTGTTGCCGGCGACGATGCCCATCACCGCCATCCGCACCGCGATGCCGAACGTGACCTGGTTGAGGATCACCGACTGCGGGCCGTCGGCGACCTGCGAGTCGATCTCGACGCCGCGGTTCATCGGCCCCGGGTGCATCACGATCGCATCGGGCGCGGCGAGCGCGAGGCGCTCGGGCGTCAGGCCCCAGGTCTTGAAATACTCCTGCGCGGACGGCAGCAGCGCGCCGCTCATCCGCTCGTTCTGCAGACGCAGCATGATGATCACGTCGACGCCCTTCAGCCCTTCGTCGAGGTTGTGGAACACCTTCACGCCCATCTGCTCGAGCCCGCCCGGCAGCAGCGTGCGCGGGCCGATCGCGCGCACTTCCGGCACGCCGAGCGTGGTCAGCGCGTGGATGTCCGAGCGCGCGACGCGCGAGTGCAGGATGTCGCCGACGATCGCCACGCGCAGCTTCGTGAAGTCGCGCTTGTAGTGGCGGATCGTGTACATGTCGAGCAGGCCCTGCGTCGGGTGCGCATGACGGCCGTCGCCGGCGTTGATCACGTGCACGTGCGGCGCGCAGTGCTCGGCGATCAGGTACGGCGCGCCGCTCGACGCGTGGCGCACGACGAACAGGTCCGCATGCATCGCGGACAGGTTGTTGATCGTGTCGAGCAGCGATTCGCCCTTGCTCGTCGACGACGCGTTGATGTTCAGGTTCAGCACGTCCGCCGACAGGCGCGTCGCGGCGATCTCGAAGGTCGTGCGCGTGCGCGTCGAGTTCTCGAAGAACAGGTTGAACACGGACTTGCCGCGCAGCAGCGGCACCTTCTTCACTTCGCGGTCCGTCACGCTGACGAACTGCTCGGCCGTATCGAGGATGTGATTGACGATCGAGCGCGGCAGGCCCTCGATCGACAGCAGGTGCTTGAGCTCGCCGTTTTTCGTGAGCTGCGGGTTGCCCTTCAGGAAACCGTAGCGGAATCGCTCGGGGCTCGCGGCCGCAGCGGGATTGCCGGTGCGGCCAGTGGTGTCGGTGGTCATGGTGTGCGTGATTCCAACTATGCAAACGGGCCGCGGCGCAAGCCGGCGGCCCGGGATACGGTTTCGCGTTCGCTCAGGCGCCGTGCGCCTCGACGTTCAGCGTGAACTGCGCATCGTCGCGCGCGAGCACGAGCGTCGCGCCGGCCGGCACGTCGAGCGTGCCGCCCGCGAAGCGCGCGGCGACCGGCAGCTCGCGGCCGCCGCGATCGGCGAGCACCGCGAGCTCGACCGCGGCCGGCCGGCCGTAGTCGAACAGTTCGTTGAGCGCGGCGCGCACGGTGCGGCCCGTGTACAGCACGTCGTCGACGAGCACGATGCGCGCGCCGTCGACGTCGAACGGCAGCGACGTCGGGCTCGCCTGGCTGTGCAGCCCCTTCTTCGCGTAGTCGTCGCGATGCAGCGCGACGTTCACGACACCGCAGCCCGGCGCGCCGAGATCGCGCGCGAGGCGCTCGGCGAGCCATGCGCCGCCGCTGTAAATGCCGGCGAGCCGCGGGCCGCCCGGTTCCGCGAAAGCGGTGCCGTACGCGGCGCGGATCTGGTCGAGCAGCGCGCGGTAAAGCGCCTCGGCGTCAATGGTGCTCATGGTCGGACAATTGATCGAGATACTGTTGAAGGATGACGCGCGCGGCCTCCGCGTCGAGCATGTCGGCGCGCGCGCGACCGCGCACGTTGCGCTCGCGCAGCCCGGCCTCGGCCTCGACCGACGAATAGCGCTCGTCGACCCAGCTCACCGGCAGCCCGAAGCGGCCGTTCAGCTGGTTGCCGAAGCGCTTCGCCTGCTGCGTCATGTCGTGCGGCGTGCCGTCCGGATGCATCGGCAGCCCGACGACGAGCGCGTCCGGCCGCCATTCGGCCAGCAGCTCGCCAATCGCCTTGAAGCGGTGTTCGCGGTTCAGGTTGGGAATCACGACGAGCGCGCGGGCCGAGCGCGTCAGCGCATTGCCGATCGCGACGCCGATGCGCTTCTCGCCGTAGTCGAACGCCAGGAGCGTCGCATCGCGCGCGCTCGTGCCGCTCATGCGTGCCCTGCTTCGCCGGACAGCATCGACGAGCTGACGCCGAGCAAGCCGAGCGCGGCTTCGAAGCGCTCCTCGGCCGGGGTGTCGAACACGATGCGCGGATCGGCGGCGACCGTCAGCCAGCCGTTGCGGGAAATTTCTTCCTCGAGCTGGCCGGCGCCCCAGCCCGCATGGCCGAGCGTCAGCAGGAAGCGTTTCGGGCCGGAGCCCGTCGCGACCGCCTCGAGCACGTCCTTCGACGTCGTCATCTCGAGCCCGCCTTCGACCGACATCGACGAGTTGTAGCTCGCGCCCTCCACCGGCTCGTGCAGCACGAAGCCGCGCTCGGTCTGGACCGGGCCGCCGAAGTACACCGGAATGTGCAGCAGCGGCTCGATCTCGAGCTTCAGGTCGATGCGGTTGAACAGCGATTCGAGGTCGATGTCGGTGGGACGGTTGATGACGAGGCCGAGCGCACCGCGCTCGCTGTGATCGCAAAGGTAGACCACCGTTCCCGAGAACGTCGGATCGGCCATGTTCGGCATGGCGATCAGGAACTGGTTGGTGAGATTGATGCGATCGGAAGGCTTTGACATGGTTTGAATTTTAGCAAAGACGCCGCGGCCTGACCGGGCCGCGATCAACAAGCAACGCCGCGCGGCGCTGGCAACGACGCGCGCGGATCACACGGCACTCTAACACGCGCGCGGGCGCTGTCGGCAGCGTGTTGCGGCCGTGTCCGGCGGCTCGCCGCGCGATGCCCGCGCTCATCCGGGCGGGGCCCGGCCCAGTGCCGCGCCGAGCGCGCCGGACACCGCGGTCAGGTCCGGCGGCGCGACGCCGGCCGCGATCTTCAGCAGCGCCGCGCGCAGCATGTCGG
>NZ_CABVPP010000083.1 GCF_902499075.1 Burkholderia pseudomultivorans
ACGAGGCGTTCATGAAAATCGCCGCTTGCATCATCTGCTGGCGACAGCTGCAAAACTCATTGTGTTAGAGCTTCTTACTACGGCAAGCCGATCGTGCCGGGCGGCACCGAGTTCACGGTCGCCGACATCCAGGCCGTGCTGAAACGCGAAGGGCTGACGCTGCGCAAGGGCGACGTCGTGCTGTTCAACACCGGCTGGCTCGAACTGATCGGCAAGGACGACAAACGGTTCCTCGAAGTCGAGCCGGGCATCGGCATGGAAGCCGCGAAATGGCTCGCCGATCAGGGCATCGTCGCGTTCGGCGGCGACACGTGGGCGTCCGAGGTCTATCCGAATCCGCACGGCGCCGACGAGTTTCCGATCAACCAGTACATGCTCGCGAAGCGCGGCATCTACAACCTGGAACTGATCGACAGCCGTGCGCTGGTGCACGACAAGGCGTGGGAATTCCTGTTCGTGCTCGGCCAGCCGCTGTATGTCGGCTCCACGCAGGTCAACATCAACCCGGTCGCGATCCGCTGATCCCGCAGGCCGCTCGTCAACCGGTTCAAGGAGAACCCCCATGAGAATCGCACTCCCCTCCCGCCTGGGTTTCGGTACTGCACCGCTGGGCAACATGTATCGGGACATCCCGAACGAGGAAGCACTGGCCACGGTCGACGCGGCCTGGGAAAGCGGTATCCGCTATTTCGACGCGGCGCCGCTGTACGGCGCGGGTCTCGCCGAGTTGCGTCTCGGCGAAGCGCTCGCCGGCCGCCCGCGCGATGAATATTCGCTCGGCACCAAGGTCGGCCGCCTCGTGCTCGACGAGCACGAGGATGCGTCGCAGCGCGATCTCGGCGAGAAGGGCGGACTGTTCCAGCACGGCCTGCCGAACAAGATCGTCTACGACTACACGGAAGACGGCACCCTGCGCTCGATCGAAGCGAGCCTGAAGCGGCTGCGCACCGACCGCCTCGACACCGTGTGGATTCACGATCCGGCGATCGACTTCCACGGCGAGCGCTGGCGCGACGTGTTCGACGTCGCGATGTCGGGTGCCGCGAAGGCGCTCACGAGGCTGCGCGATGAAAAGGTGATCCAGGGCTGGGGCCTCGGCGTAAACCGGATCGAGCCCTGCGAACTCGCGCTCGAACGCTCGGATCCGGACGGTTTCCTGCTCGCCGGCCGCTACACGCTGCTCGACCACGCAGACGCGCTCGAACGGCTGATGCCGGAAAGCGCCGCGCGCGGCCTCGGCATCATCGTCGGTGGTCCGTACAACTCCGGCGTGCTCGCCGGCGGCACCCAATTCGAATATCAACCAGCCACGCAGGACATGCTCGATCGCGTCGCGCAGATCCGGCGGATTAGCGAGCGGCTCGGCGTCGACGTGCGCGCGGTGGCGCTGCAGTTCTCGCTTGCGCACCCGGCCGTCGCGGCCGCGATCCCCGGCGCGAGCCGGCCGGAACGGATCGCCGAGAACCTGCGCCTCGCGTCCGCGCCGATTCCGGCCGAGCTGTGGAACGCGCTGAAGGCAGAGCGCCTGATCGCCGAGCACGCACCGACGCCGATCGGCGCCGCGTGACGCACACGCCGCGCGATGCGGGTGCGACCGTGCGCATCGCGCGCGTCGGCGGTCCGACGCATCGGCCGCCGGCAACACGTCCGCACCCGTACGAAACCCGCTCGCCGTCAAATCCTCGCTGCCGCCGGCCCCGCAGCCGGCACTGCCATCCACGCGTGCAAATAGTCGCCTTAACGGATTCGATCTAGGCGTATACACGCGTTTTCTCGCGACGATGCCCCGCCGCACGCCGATATAAGCGCTGCGACATGCGCTGCATGCTCGTATCCCAATGGGACGCCGCCCGGCGTTCGCCTACTCTTCGCTACGGCAAAGCGCAGGTGACGCGGCCGCCCCGCATGCGTCGTCCGACGCAGCGGCGGCGACCGCCGCGGTGCGGTTCGCGCCGGCCTGCCGGCGGGCCCGCGACGCGCGCGATTCGTCCCCACGACGATGCCGACAATCCAACTAGATACGAGACAACCCTGACGATGGCCCGCAACGGGCCATTTCAGCACGCTGATAAAGGAGCAAGCTCATGAGCGATACCCCGGTGCAGCCGACGATCGACGTCGGCTCGGAAGAAACGGACTACGGCACCAAGGGAGTCCTCGACCGCTATTTCGACATCTCGTCGCGCGGCAGCACGCAGCGCCGCGAGATCGTCGCGGGCGTCACGACGTTTCTCGCGATGGTCTATTCCGTGTTCGTCGTGCCCGGCATGTTCGGCAAGGCCGGCTTCGACACGAGCGCCGTGTTCGTCGCGGTCTGCCTGACGACCGCGTTCGGTTCGCTGCTGATGGGCCTGTGGGCGAAGCTGCCGATCGCGATCGGCTGCGCGATCTCACTGACCGCATTCACCGCGTTCGGCCTCGTGCTCGGCAAGGGGCTGTCGCCGACCGTCGCGCTCGGCGCCGTGTTCCTGATGGGCCTCGTGTTCACCGGCATCTCGGTCACCGGCGTGCGCTCGTGGATCCTGCGCAACCTGCCCGCCGGCGTCGCGCACGGCACCGGGATCGGCATCGGCCTGTTCCTGCTGCTGATCGCGTCGAACGACGTCGGCCTCGTGATCAAGAACCCGGGCGCCGGCCTGCCGGTGTCGCTCGGCCAGATTACCGCGTTCCCGGTCATCATGTCGGTCGTCGGCCTCGCCGCGATCTTCGGCCTCGAAAAGCGTCGCGTGCCGGGCGGCATCCTGCTCGTCGTGATCGCGATCTCCGCAATCGGCCTCGCGTTCGACCCGGCCGTCAAATACCGCGGCATCTTTGCGCTGCCGTCGCTGAGCGCACCGGGCCACGCATCGCTGATCGGCGCGATGGACATCAAGGGCGCGCTGTCGATGGCCGTGCTGCCGAGCGTGCTCGCGCTCGTGATGACCGCCGTGTTCGACGCGACCGGCACGATCCGCGCGGTCGCGGGGCAGGCGGGCCAGCTCGACGAGAACGGCCGCATCGTCAACGGCGGCCGCGCGCTGACCGCCGATTCGGTCAGCTCGATCTTCTCCGGCTTCCTCGGCGGCGCACCGGCGGCGGCCTACATCGAATCGAGCGTCGGCGTGGCCGCCGGCGCGAAGACGGGCCTCGCGGCGGCCGTGGTCGGCCTGCTGTTCCTCGTCGTGATGTTCTTCTCGCCGCTCGCGGGCCTCGTGCCGTCGTATGCGACGGCCCCCGCGCTGATGTACGTCGGCCTGCTGATGCTCGGCAGCGTGAGCAAGCTGCACATGGACGACATGGTCGACGCGATGTCGGGCCTCGTGTGCGCGGTGTTCATCGTGCTGACCGCGAACATCGTGACGGGCATCATGCTCGGCTTCTCGACGCTCGTGATCGGTCGCGTCGCCAGCGGCGAGTTCCGCAAGCTGAACGTCGGCACCGTGCTGATCGCCGCCGTGCTCGTCGTGTTCTATCTCGGCGGCTGGGCGATCTGACCGCGCATCATGCGCGACGTCGCCTGCAGAAGGGCGGCGCGCATCGGGACGACATCGTCTCCTCCACCATCGTCGTCGATGGTCTCCGAGCCTGGGAACGCGAGTTTCCAGGCTTTTTTTGTCGGTACGCCAGTGCATTCCGACACCGGCGTCCATTTCGCGCTCCTCATCAAGGACCGTGCGTTGGGCACGCCGAACGGTTCAGGGACGATCGCGACGCGATTTTTGCTCCGCACAGCGCCGCCCGGCACAACGCGCTACCCTGTCGTCCTTCGCGCCGCTCCGGCCTGCCGCCCGCTCCCGATCGATGACCCGCATCCGCAATCACCTGAACATCGCACAACTCCAGGCGTTCGTTTCCGCCGCGCATCACAAGAGCCTGCGGGCCGCCGCGCGCGAACTCGGCGTCACGCAGCCCGCGATCACGCATACGATCCGCGAACTGGAAACGGCGCTCAACGCGGAATTGCTGGTCCGCAGCGTGCGCGGCGTCGAACTGACCGCATGCGGCCATGCGCTGCTGCCGCGCGCCGAGCAACTGCTCGGCGACATGCGCCGCACGGTCGAAGCCGTCGAACAGGTGAAGGGCGAGATGTCGGGGCGCGTCGCGGTCGGCACGATGCCGTCGATCGCGCTGACCGCGCTGCCGCACGCGGTCACCGCGTTTCGCCGGTCGATGCCGAATGTCGCCCTGCATCTCGAGGAAGTCACGGTGCCCGACGCGCTCGCGCAGCTCCGCAACGGCACGCTCGACATCGCTGCGATGCACCACGTGCCGGCGCTCGACCGCGAATTCACGCAGTCGCCGCTGCTGTCGACCGAATTCACGATCGCGATGCGCGAAGGCCACCCGCTCGCACATGCGCGCCGGTTAGAGGAATTGCTCGACGCCGAATGGATCGTCACGGTCGGCGCCGAGCAGTTCCCGCACAGCGTGATGACCGCGATGTTCGAGGCGCGCGGGCTGCCGCTGCCGAAGCGGCTGCTGCGCTCGCCGATGTCGTTCGCGGTAACGCTCGGGCTGGTCGCGCGCTCGGACGTGATCGGCTGCTTCACGCGCCCGCTCGCGGCAATGGTCGCGCCGCTCGGCATCCGCACGGCCGACCTCGACGAAAGCATGCCGCGCTTCGACCTGTCGATCATCGCGCGGCGCGACCTGCTGCCGACGCCGGCCGTCTCGCAATTCGTCGCGTGCCTGCAGCGCGCCGTCAACGAAACGCTCGGCTGAATCGTTCCTCCGTCTGGAACGGTTGCATGGACGCATCGTGCGGCCGTCGGGCCCGGTATCGGGGCATGTCCTAGGCGCCCTGCCGGTATTTTGTCTTGATAATCTCCGCACGTCGCGCGCCCCCATCGGGCGGGCGAAACGGACCGTCCGACGCGAAGCCGCGCCGGACCGAACGCTTACGGCGCGGCACAACCGCGCATCCATCGAACAAAACGAGGAGTCACCGAGTGAAAAAGATTCTTGCGGCTGTGACCGTAGCCCTGCTCGCCGTATCGGCCGGCAGCGCATACGCGAAGGACTGGACGACCGTGCGGTTCGGCGTCGACGCGAGCTACCCGCCTTTCGAATCGAAAGATGCGAGCGGCAAGGTGGTCGGTTTCGACGTCGATCTCGGCAATGAAATCTGCCGCCGCATGAACGCGAAGTGCGTTTGGATCGAAAACGACTTCGACGGGATGATCCCGGCGCTGAAGGCCCGCAAGTTCGACGGCGTGCTGTCGTCTATGTCGATGACGCCGGCGCGTCAGGAACAGATCGCGTTCTCGTCGAAGCTGTTCAATACGCCGACGCGCCTCGTCACGAAGAAGGGCGCCGGCCTGATGCCGACGGCCGAATCGCTGAAGGGCAAGTCGGTCGGCGTCGAGCAGGGCACGATCCAGGAAACCTACGCGAAGACGTACTGGGCGCCGAAGGGCGTGAACGTCGTGCCTTACCAGAACCAGGACCAGGTCTATGCCGACCTGATCTCCGGCCGTCTGGACGGCGCGCTGCAGGACGCGGTGCAGGCCGAGATCGGCTTCCTGAAGACGCCGCGCGGCGCGAACTTCGATTTCGCCGGCAAGGATCTCGACGATCCGAAGACGCTCGGCGAAGGCGCGGGCATCGGCCTGCGCAAGGAAGACACCGACCTGAAGGCGAAGATCGACGGCGCGATCGCCGGCATGCGCAAGGACGGCACGTACGACAAGATCGCGAAGAAGTACTTCGATTTCGACGTCTACGGCAAGTAAGCGCGCGATCCGCATCCGCACGAACGGGCTCCGCAAGGCGCCCGTTTTTTCGTTTACACGCAACGAAACCCGCGGAAAATCCGCGGGTGCAGCGCCGCCGCAGCGTTATTTTTTTCGGGCCAACCCCATGATCCTGAAAGGAAAACGGCGTGTTCCGGAACCGGTTTGATGGGTTCGACGCCGGCAACGTACAATCGATCTTCCACGCACACCGGATCATTCGCGGCTGCGCCGCGCTCCCTCTCATGCAAACGCAGACCCATCCGCTGATTTCCCCCGCCGTCGGCACCGAACGCCAGATCACGAGCTTCCACTACGGCCCGCGCGGCGGCAAGAAGGTCTATATCCAGTCGTCGCTGCATGCGGACGAACTGCCCGGCATGCTGGTCGCCGTGTTGCTGCGCCGCAAGATCGCCGCGCTCGAGGCAGCCGGCAAGCTGCGCGGCGAGATCGTCGTCGTGCCGGTGCCGAACCCGATCGGCCTGTCCCAGCATGTGTTCGGCGATCACCTCGGCCGTTTCGAGCTCGGCTCGATGCAGAACTTCAACCGCAACTTCCACGATCTCGCGGCGCTCGTGCTGCCGCACATCGAAGGGCGGCTCACGGCCGACGCGCAGCACAACCTCGTCGCGGTGCGCACCGCGATGCGCGAGGCGCTCGACGAGCAGAAGCCGCGCACCGAACTCGCGTCGCAGCGTCTCGCGCTGCAGAAGCTGTCGTACGACGCCGACATCGTGCTCGACCTGCACTGCGACAGCGACGCGGTGATGCACCTGTACACGAATCCCGATCTGTGGGCGGACGTCGAGCCGCTGGCGCGCTATCTCGATGCGCAGGCGTCGCTGCTCGCGCTGAATTCGGTCGGCAATCCGTTCGACGAGATCCACAGCTTCTGCTGGTCGGACCTGCGCAGCCGTTTCGGCGACCGCTTCCCGATCCCGAACGGGTCGATTTCGGTCACGGTCGAGCTGCGCAGCGAACGCGAAGTGTCGTACGAGCTCGCGGAAAAGGACGCGCAGGCGATCGTCGAATACCTGACCGAACGCGGCATGATCGACGGCACGCCGGCGCCGCTGCCGCCGCTCGCGCATCCGGCCACGCCGCTCGCGGGCACCGATCCGCTGGTCGCGCCGGTGTCGGGCGTGCTGGTGTTCCGTACGCCGGTCGGCGCGTGGATCGAGGCCGGGCAGGAAGTGGCCGATATCGTCGATCCGCTCAGCGATCGCGTGATCACGCTGAAGAGCAGCGTGTCGGGCGTGCTGTACGCGCGCCAGGTCGTGCGCTTCGCGACGGCCGGCATGGAAGTCGCGCGCATCGCCGGCGCGACGCCGATCCGCACGGGCTCGCTGCTGTCGGCCTGAGCGGCCGGTTTGCGCGGTCGGCCGGCCTGCGGCGCGGCGCGATCGCACCGCGCTACCCGCACGCCAATCCGCGCACACCAATGAAATCGCCCGCTTGCGCGGGCGATTTTCCTTGCAGGGTGCGTCCGTCAGCCGCGCTTGCGCGGCCGCCCGTTCAGAATGCCGGCACGATCGCGCCGCCGAACTTCTGCTCGATGAACTTGCGCACGTCGTCCGATTCATAGGCCGCGACGAGCTTCTTCACCCACGGCTTGTCCTTGTCCTGCGCGCGCACCGCGATCAGGTTCGCGTAGGGCCCGCGCAGATCCTCGATCGCGATCGCATCCTTCACCGGCGTGAGCCCCGCCTTCACCGCGTAGTCCGTATTGATCGACGCGGCGTCGAGATCGGGCAGCGCGCGCGGCAGCTGCGCGGCGTCGAGCTCGACGATCCGGATCTTCTTCGGATTCTCGGCAACGTCGAGCGGCGTCGCGTTCACGCCGTTCGTGCCGGCGCCCGCCTTCAGCTTGATCACGCCGTATTTCTGCAGCAGCAGCAGCGCGCGGTTGCCGTTGGACGGGTCGTTCTGGATCCCGACCTTCGCGCCGACCGGCAAGTCCTTGAGCGACTTGATCTTCTTCGAATAGAAGCCCATCGGCGCCGTATAGGTCAGCCCGACGTTGACGATCTTGTAACCGCGCTGCTTGATCTGGCTGTCGAGAAACGGCTGGTGCTGGAAGCCGTTCGCGTCGAGGTCGCCCGCGTCGAGCGCCGCGTTCGGCTGCACGTAGTCGTTGAACTCGATGACCTTGATCGCAAGGCCCTCGCGCGCGGCGACCTTCGTCACCTCGGTCCAGATCTGCGCGTCGGGGCCGCTCATCGTGCCGATCTTCAGCGTCGGATCGGCGTGTGCGCCGGGTGCCGCGAAGGCGAGCACCGCGCCGAGCGCGGCAAGGCTGGTCAAGATCGAGCGTCGCATGGTGTCCTCTGTCCCGTGTCGTGGTGGAAGCGCGCATCGTGGCACGGGGCCGGAACGGCACCAACCAAGCTTATTTCATGTGCATATTCCACGGCCGGATCAAACAACAGGCGAATTCGGTATAACCCCCGATGGCGCAACCGGGCATCATTCAGTGTCGCATCGGCACCACACATTCGTCATATGACAGACGCTGTCACATTCATTACGTGGCCCGCCGATAAAGTTGCCGCCGGTCCGTGAAAGCGCCCGCAGAGAGCGCCGGAACCGCAACTGGACACGCCATTTATTCGCTCGGAGAATCCTTTGAACAAGAAACTGTTGACCATCGCCATCCTGGCAGCGACCGCCGGCACGGCTCACGCACAAAGCAGCGTCACCCTGTACGGCCTCATCGATGCCGGTATCAGCTACGTGAACCACAGCAAGAACGCGAACGGCGGCAGCAGCAAGCTGTTCAAGTACGACGACGGCGTCGCCCAGGGCAGCCGTTGGGGCCTGCGCGGCACCGAAGACCTCGGCGGCGGCCTGAAGGCGATCTTCGTGCTCGAAAACGGCTTCAACAGCGGCACGGGCGCACTCGGCCAGGGCAACTCGATCTTCGGTCGCCAGGCCTACGTCGGCCTGTCGCAGAGCCAGTACGGCACGGTGACGTTCGGCCGCCAGTACTCGTTCTCGACCGACATCCTCGGCTCGAACTACTCGACCGGCGGCAACACGGTCGCGGGTAACTACGCGTACCACGTGAACGACGTCGACCAGCTGACGTCGAGCCGCATCAGCAACGCGGTGAAGTTCCAGAGCGCGAACTACTCGGGCTTCACGTTCGGCGCGATGTACGGCTTCTCGAACTCGACCGACTTCGCAGGCGCACCGTCGACGACGACCGGCACCACGACGACGGCGGGCTCGTCGCGCGCATACAGCTTCGGCCTGAACTACGCGAACGGCCCGTTCGCACTGGGCGCGGCCTACACGGACATCCGCTTCCCGAGCCAGGCTTCGCCGACGGCGTTCTCGACGACGATCGCGAACATCAGCACGGGCAACATCCGCGACCTGCGCTCGTATGGCGTCGGCGGCCGCTACGTCTGGGGCCCGGCAACGGCATGGCTGCTGTGGACGCGCACGCAGTTCACCCCGGTCACGGCCGGCGCATCGGGCACGTTCTACAACGCGTATGAAGGCGGCCTGAAGTACGCGATCACGCCGGCCCTGTCGGCAGCAGCGGGCTACACGTACACGAACGCAACGCAAAGCGGCAACTCGGCGCACTGGAACCAGGGCAACTTCGCGCTCGACTACGCGCTCAGCAAGCGTACGGACGTGTACGGCCTGGTCGTCCTGCAAAAGGCGTCGGGCAACAACGTGCAGGCGCAGATCGGCTCGAGCACGAGCTACTTCAACACGTCGGGCAGCGGTGCGTCGAACCAGATCGCCGCTCGCGTCGGTATCCGTCACAAGTTCTAAAGCATCCGCCCAACCCGCGGATCACGACGGCAAGAAGCGCCCCGCTCCACGCGGGGCGCTTTTTTATGGGCTTTTAAGTTTCGCTTAATTCTGGGCTGAGAGGATGCACTCACCCCCCCTGTTGGCCGCCTGAGCACCGGCGGCTTTTTTTTTGAGAACTCGACGGCGCCGCCATCGGTTGCCCATAACAAGACAGGATCGGAAGCCATGATGATCGAAGATACCGTTTTCAGCCATCTGCATACGATTCTGACCCGCGAGCACTCGCTGCCCGTGCAGAGTTGCCGCGTGTCCGTCGAAATGCAGCGCCCGTGGGGGCGTCCGTACCGGCTCGTCGAATGGACGATGCACCTCGACGCGCCCGCGCGGCGGCAGATCGTGCCGGCCGAATCGACCGACGAGGAAATCGCCGAGGTCGTCGCGTCGCACGTGCCGGGGCGGCTGTACGGCGACGGCCGGCTGCAGTTCTGAGCGTCCGGCACGAGCTTCCCTTTCCCGCAGCGGGGCCGGCCCGCACGCCGCGTGCGGCACTCGGTCCCGTTTGATCCCTCCCCGAAGTCTGCTACGCTGCGCGTTTTCGTCCACGCAACACACGATGGAAAACGCTTTCAACGAACGCGGCGTGATGCTCACGCGCAACGGCCTGTCGGTCGCCGGCCAGGTTTTTCCGCTGCGCGACATCCGCCGCATCGACGTCGTCAAGATCCCGAAGAACCGTGTCGTGCCGTCGCTGATCTCGCTGGTCGGCGCGGCCACCGCCGTCGCGGGCGGCATCGGCGCGTCGAGCGCCGCGCTGGTCGCCGGCGTGATGCTGGTCGTGGTCGGCTATCTCGCCTGGACGACGCAGGACGTCACGTACCGGCTGATGGTCGAGATGCCCGACGGCAAGCGCGAAGCGCTGTCGAGCGTCGACGCCGAGTTCGTCGAACGCGTCGCGCAGGTCGTGCGCGATGCGCAGGCCGCGACTGCCGCCGGCTGACGCCGCTTCGCCTGCATCGCACGCACCGACCGCCTAGTATGGAGAGAGCGGCCCGCCGCCGCATCGCCCGAGGAGGTCGGCATGAACGCTCAATCGCTGTCCGGCATGCTCCGCGCACAGGAGCTGCTGCTCGTCTCGATGATCCGCGCGCTGTCCCCCGATGCCCGCCGCGCACTCGTCGATCTCTACGCCGAGCAACTCGCGTTTGCTGAACAAGCCGGTCTCGAAGGCCGCAGCGATCGCGACACGCACGACGCGTTCGTGTCCCACGCCCGCAATCTGCTGATTCGCATCGAATCGCTGGCCTAGCGCAGCGCCGCCACGCCTTTTCCCGAATTTGCGCGCGCGACTGGCGAGCGCCGCGCATGCAGGCGCTCGGCCGCCCACTGCACTGCATGTCGCTTGTATCGATAATAATTCTCATTTACACTGGCAAAGTTATCAGTTTCCTTTCAATTCGCCGTGCGCCACCGGTTGCGCGCACGGGCCAGCCAGGTGAACGCGTCGCCCAGCCAGCCTTCGGGCTTGTTTCAACCATGGGAGACCACCTGTGCATTGCTATTCGCTGGCGCGGCGGCCGATCTGTGCCGCGCTGTTCGGCGCGTTCGGACTGTCCGCCGCCACGGCTCACGCCGATTCGTCGCCTTCGTCGCCGCCGGGCGCCACACCATCCTCCACCGCGATCGTCGCGCGCACCGATGCCGCGCTGCTCGACCCCGTCACCGTCACGGCGACCCGCACCGCCACGTCCGCGAGCCGCACGGCCGCGTCGGTGTCGGTGATCACCGACGACGATCTCGAGGAACAGCAGGCGACCAACATCAAGGACGCGCTGCGCTACGAGCCGGGCGTCACCGTGCGCCGCACCGCGTACCGGCCCGGCAGCGCCGCGCTCGGCGGCGGCCGCGACGGCGATTCGAGCATCAACATCCGCGGCCTCGAAGGCAACCGCGTACTGCTGATGCAGGACGGCATCCGCCTGCCGAGCGCGTTCTCGTTCGGCCCGCTCGAAGCGGGCCGCGGCGATTACGCGGATCTCGACATGCTGAAGCGCATCGAGATCCTGCGCGGCCCGGCCTCGGCGCTTTACGGCAGCGACGGCCTGACCGGCGCGGTGAACTTCATCACCAAGGATCCGAAGGACCTGCTGTCGATCTACGGCAAACCCGTGTACTTCTCGTTCCGGCCGAGCTACGACTCGACCGACCGCAGCATCGGCGCGACGGTATCGGCCGCGGGCGGCAACGATCGCGTGCAGGGGATGATCATCGCCGACGGCCGGCGCGGCCACGAAGTCGACACGCGCGGCGACAACAACTCGGCGAGCACGCTGCGCACGACCTCGAACCCGCAGGACGTCTATTCCGAATCGCTGCTCGGCAAGCTCGTGCTGACGCCCACCGCGCGCGACACGATCCGGTTCACCGCCGAAACGGTGCAGCGGCGCGTCGGCACCGACGTGCTGTCCGCGATCAATCCGCCGACCACGCTCGGCCTCGCCACGAGCGACCGGCTCGAACGCAACCGCTTCAGCGTCGACTACGACTTCCGCGACGATGCGTTCCGCTGGTTCCAGAACGCGCACGTCCAGTTCTACTATCAGGAGGCGACGCAGGACCAGTACGCATTCGAGACGCGCGGCTCGCAGCCGTCGCGCTCGCGCGACAACCGGTACAAGGAACGCACGTTCGGCGGCTCCGCGTTCGCCGAAAGCGGCTTCTCGACGGGCCCGTTCGCGCACAAGCTGCTGTACGGCGTCGACGGCAGCCTGTCGCGCGTGACCAACCTGCGCGACGGCACCGTGCCGGGCGTCGGCGAATCGTTCCCCAACAAGGCGTTCCCCGACACCGACTACACGCTGTTCGGCGCGTTCGTGCAGGACCAGATCGGCTACGGCCGCCTGCTCGTCACGCCCGGCCTGCGCTTCGACACGTACCGGCTGAGCCCGGCCGCGAACGATCCGCTGTTTACGGGCACCGCCGTATCGACGAGCGCGAACGAACTGTCGCCGCGCGTCGCGGTGCTCTACGAGATCACGCCCGCGCTGATTCCGTACGTGCAGTACGCGCACGGCTTCCGCGCGCCGACGCCCGACCAGGTCAACAGCAGCTTCTCGAACCCGGTGTACGGCTATACGTCGATCGGCAATCCGAACCTGAAGCCCGAGACCAGCGACACGTTCGAGGCGGGCCTGCGCGGCAAGGCCGGCACCGGCTACGGCGTCGTGCGCTACAGCGCGGCCGCGTTCACCGGCCGCTACCGCAACTTCATCGCACGCACCACGATCGCCGGCAGCGCCCGGCCGACCGACCCGTCCGTGTTCCAGTACGTGAACTTCGCCGACGCACGCATCCACGGCTTCGAAGGCCGCGCCGAATGGGTGATGCCGAACGGCATCACGCTGAAGACGGCGATGGCGTTCACGCGGGGCTCGACGCAGAACAACGGCGCGGCGAGCCAGCCGCTGAACACGGTCAACCCGTTCTCGGCCGTGTTCGGCGTGCGCTACGAGCCGACCGAGCGCTGGTTCGTGCAGACCGACCTGCTGTTCCAGGCCGCGAAGCGCGACAAGGACATCGACAGGTCCGACTGCTCGAACAAGGTCTGCTTCTCGCCGCCGTCGTCGTTCATCGTCGACCTGCGCGGCGGCTACCGCTTCAACAAGCACGTCAGCGCGACGATCGGCATCCGCAACCTGTTCGACCGCAAGTACTGGAACTGGTCGGACGTACGCGGCATCGCCGCCGATTCGCGGGTGCTCGACGCCTATACCTCGCCCGGACGCACGGTCGCCGTCAGCATGAAGGTGGATTTCTGATGCCCGCCGCCCGCGCTTCCAACCCTCTCGTCACCTGAAGGAGTCCGACATGATGCAATCCGCCCTTCCCGCTCAACCGGCCACGCCGGCCCGCGCGGCCGCCGCGCTGCGCGACGCGTTCGTCAAGCTGAAGGCCGAGCGCCAGCTGCGCAACCGCGATGTCGCACAGGCGCTCGGCGTCAGCGAAGGCGAAGCGCTCGCCGCGTTCGTCGGCGAACACGTGGTGCGGCTCGATGCGCGCTTTCCGCAGATGTTCGAGGAAATGCCGCGCCTCGGCCGCGTGATGGCGCTCACGCGCAACGACGCGGCCGTCCACGAGAAGGACGGCGAATACGCGCAGATGAGCCACGACGGCCCGATCGGCCTCGCGCTCGGCGACATCGACCTGCGCATCTTCTACCGGCACTGGACGTCGGCATTCGCGGTGCTCGACGAGACGCCGCACGGCTCGCTGAAGAGCCTGCAATTCTTCGATGCGCAGGGCCACGCGATTCACAAGGTCTATCTGCGCGCGCACAGCGATCACGCCGCATACGACGCGTTCGTCGCGCGCTGGCGCGCGGCGTCGCAGGAGCCGGGCCTCGATGTGGTGCCGGCCGCATCGAAGCAGCCCGAACGCGCGGACAGCGACATCGACGTCGCGGGGTTTCGCGCCGCCTGGGGCGCGATGACCGACACGCACCAGTTCTTCGGCATCACGCAGCGCTTCGGCGTGAGCCGCATGCAGGCGCTGCGCCTCGCCGATCCGCAATACGCGTATCCCGTCGAAGCCGCGCATGCGCTGCGCCACGTGCTCGAACGGGCCGCGCAGAGCGGCCAGCCGATCATGGTGTTCGTCGGCAACGCGGGGATGATCCAGATCCATACGGGGCCGGTCGCGAACGTGCGCGAAGTCGGCGCATGGATCAACGTGCTCGATCCGGGCTTCAACCTGCATGTGCGCGAGGACATGATCGCCGCCGCATGGGTCGTGAAGAAGCCGACCAGCGACGGCATCGTCACGTCGCTCGAACTGTTCGACCGCCAGGGCGACCACGTCGCGCTGCTGTTCGGCGAACGCAAACCGGGCAAGGCCGAGCGCGACGACTGGCGCGCGCTCGTCGCGACGCTGTCGCCGGCGGCACGCGGAGCAGCACGGTGAGCGCCGGTCCGTTCGATCCGCGGCGGCGCACGGTGCTGGCCGGTGCACTCGCCGGCGCGGTCGCGGGCGCGCTGCCCGGCCGAGCGTTCGCGCAGGCCGCGCCGAAGCGCGTCGTCGTGATCGGCGGCGCGCTCGCGGAAACCGCGTTCGCACTCGGCGGCACCGACACGCGCGGCTACCGGCTGGTCGGCGCCGACACGACCTGCACCTATCCCGATGCGGCGAAGCGCCTGCCGAAGGTCGGCTATCAGCGCGCGCTGTCGGCGGAGGGACTGCTGTCGCTGCGGCCCGCCCTCGTGCTCGCGTCGGCGGAAGCCGGGCCGCCGGCCGCGATTGCGCAGGTCAGGCGCGCGGGCGTCACGGTGACGACCTTCGACGAACGGCACGACGTCGACTCGGCGCGCGCGAAGATCGCCGGCATCGCGCAGGCGCTCGACGTGCGCGATGCCGGCGCCGCGCTGCTGCAGCGCTTCGACCGCGACTGGCAGGCGGCACGCGACGCGGTCGCCGTGCGCGCGCCGGGCGGCGCGCAGCCGCCGCGCGTGCTGTTCGTGCTGAACCACACCGGCAACCAGGCGCTCGTCGCCGGCCAGCGCACCGCCGCCGACGCGATGATCCGCTACGCGGGCGCGCGCAACGCGATGCAGGGCTTCGACCACTACAAGCCGCTGACGACCGAGGCGCTTGCCGCCGCCGCGCCCGACGTCGTGCTGATCTCCGACGAGGGGCTCGCGGCCGTCGGCGGCCGCGCCGCGCTGCTCGCAGCGCCCGGTTTCGCAGCGACGCCGGCCGGCCGCGCGCAGCGCGTGGTGTCGCTCGACGCGCTGTTCCTGCTCGGCTTCGGCCCGCGCCTGCCGCTCGCCGTCACGACCCTGCACCGACGCCTGTCGGATGAACTTGCCTGATTCCGGACCGTCCCGATGCCCGCTCATGCTTCTCCGTTTC
Source organism: Burkholderia pseudomultivorans (assembly GCF_902499075.1). GTDB lineage: Bacteria > Pseudomonadota > Gammaproteobacteria > Burkholderiales > Burkholderiaceae > Burkholderia > Burkholderia pseudomultivorans. Next base: position 15,384 of record NZ_CABVPP010000083.1, read on the forward strand.
CCGCGTCGCATGCCGGCCGCCCCGACGCCGCACGCTTCGGCACGTCGCGCCGCCACGCGCCGCTCGCGCTGGCCGTGCTCGCGATCCTCGTCGGCGCGATGTCCGTCGTCGCGCTGTGCGTCGGCGCCTACCGCATTCCGCTGGCCGAAGCGTGGGCCGCGCTGAACGGCGACCCGGCCGCACGACAGGCGCGCGCGGTGCTGTTCGACATCCGCGCGCCACGCGTCGCGCTCGCGCTGCTGGTCGGCGGCGGCTTCGGCGCGGCCGGCGCCGCGATGCAGGCGCTGTTCCGCAACCCGCTCGCCGATCCGGGGCTCGTCGGCGTATCGAGCGGCGCGGCGCTCGGCGCGACGACCACGATCGTGCTCGGTCCCGCGCTGTTCGCCACGCACGTGCACGCGGCTGCGCTGCCGATCGCCGCATTCGCCGGCGCGCTCGCGGTCGCCGCACTCGTCTACCGGCTCGCCGCGTCGCGCGGCCGGCTCGCGTTGCCGCTGCTGCTGCTTGCCGGCATCGCGATCAACGCGCTGGTCGGCGCGGCGATCGGGCTGCTCACCTTCGTCGCCGACGATGCGCAACTGCGCTCGTTGACGTTCTGGAGCCTCGGCAGCCTCGGCGGCGCGCAATGGTCGGCGCTGGCGGCCGTCGCGCCGTGCGTCGCGGTCGGCTGCGCGCTGCTCGCGCGCGAACGCGACGCACTGAACGCGCTGCAGCTCGGCGAAACCGAGGCACTGCACCTCGGCGTGCCCGTGCAGCGGCTCAAGCGCCGCGTGCTCGTCGCGGTCGCGCTCGCGGTCGGCGCGCTCGTGTCGTGCGCGGGCATCATCGGCTTCATCGGGCTGGTCGCGCCGCACTGCATGCGCCTCGCGTGCGGGCCCGACCAGCGGATCGTGCTGCCCGGCGCCGCGCTGCTCGGCGCGCTGCTGACGCTCGCCGCCGATCTTGGCGCGCGCACCGTCGCCGCGCCCGCCGAGATTCCGCTCGGCGTGCTGACCGCACTGCTCGGCGCACCGTTCTTTCTCGCGCTACTGTGGAAAAGCCGCGGTGCGCTCGGCGGCTAGCGCCTGTTTCCGCTGATGCCCGGGCCTGCTCTCGTCGATAGCGGGTGCCGGCCCCAACCGTTGCCACACGACCATGCTGACCGTCCACCATCTCGATGTCGCACGTCGACATCACGCGATTCTTCACGACCTGTCGCTGTCGATCGAACCGGGCCGCGTCACCGCGCTGCTCGGCCGCAACGGCGCGGGCAAGAGCACGCTGCTGAAAACCTTCGCCGGCGAACTGACCGGCAGCGTCGCGCCGAACGGCGTGCGCGTGACGGGCGACGTCACGCTGAACGGCGAACCGCTCGCACGCATCGGCGCGCGACGGCTCGCGCGCTTGCGCGCGGTGCTGCCGCAGGCCGCGCAACCGGCGTTTCCGTTCAGCGTCGACGAAATCGTGCTGCTCGGCCGCTACCCGCATGCGCGGCGCAGCGGCGCGACGTCGCGACGCGATCGCGACATCGCGTGGCTCGCGCTCGAACGCGCGGGTGCCGACGCGCTGGTCGGCCGCGACGTGACGACGCTGTCCGGCGGCGAACTGGCGCGCGTGCAGTTCGCGCGCGTGCTCGCGCAGCTGTGGCCGGCGGACGATACCGAAGCTGCGGACGACCGCGACGCGGCAGCCCCGCGCTACCTGCTGCTCGACGAACCGACCGCCGCGCTCGATCTCGCGCACCAGCACCGGCTGCTCGACACGGTGCGCACGGTCGCGCGCGAATGGCGGCTCGGCGTGCTCGCGATCGTCCACGACCCGAACCTCGCCGCGCGTCACGCGGACACGATCGCGATGCTCGCCGACGGCACGATCGTCGCGCACGGCGCGCCGCGCGACGTGATGACGCCCGCGCATATCGCGCGCTGCTACGGATTCACGGTGAAGAGGGTGGAAACCGGCGACGGTTCGCCGCCGGTCATGGTGCCGGCCTGACGCGGCGTCGGGATATCGGGCGGTCGTGCGCGACGATGGGCGAAGCGGTCCGGCGCACGCATCCCGCTCAACGCTCGACGTCCGCGACGCCGAAGCTGCGCATCTTCCAGCCGAAGCGCACCGCGAGCATCCGCATCGCAAACCCTGCCGCGAGCGCACATACCGTCGCGACACCCGCATCGACGCCGAGCTGCTGCAACCCGACATACAAGGCCCCCGTCACGAACGCGACGCTCGCGTACAGTTCCTCGCGCAGGATCAGCGGCATCTCGTTGCACAGCAGGTCGCGCAGCATCCCGCCGCACACGCCCGTGATCGCGCCGGCCAGCACGACGATGATCGGCGCCGCGCCGGTCGATGCGCCGATGTCGCAGCCGATGATCGTGAACGCCGCCAGGCCGATCGCGTCGACCGTGACGAACAGCGTCTTCATCCTCGCGACATGCCGTGCAGCCCACGACGCGACGGTCGCCGCGACGAGCGTGATCACCAGATATTCGGGATGCGCGATCCAGCCGAGCGGATAGTGGCCGAGCAGCACGTCGCGCACGGTGCCGCCGCCGAGCGCCGTCACCGCGCCGACCAGCGCGAGCCCGAAGCGGTCCATCCCGCGCCGCATCCCCATCAGCGCGCCCGACATCGCTTCCGCGACGATCGCAATCAGATAAAGCGTATGCATGTCGCGCCTCAGTCCTCGGTGCGGAACAGGTCGAGTACGCGCTCGCGTTCGGCCGCATCGACCGCTGCGGGCATCGGTTCGCTCGCCTGCGCGCCGCGACGGCCGTCCGCCGCGGCGGCATCCGACGCGGCCGCGACGGACGCACCGCCACACGCGAAACGGCTGCGGATGAACGGCGGCACATCGGCCGTGCAGGTGCCGTGCAAGTATTCGGCATAGACGAAGTCGCCGTCGGCGAGCGCGACGTCCTGCGGCGGCGTCGTATCGATCGGCGTCCGTCCGTCGACGGCCGTTTTCATGTAGTCGAGCCAGACGGGTAGCGCGAGCGTCGCGCCGGTCGCGCGGCCCATCGAGCGCGGCGTGTCGTAGCCGAGCCACGCGACCGCGACGACGCCCGACGAATAGCCGGCAAACCATACGTCCTTCGAGCCGTTCGACGTGCCGGTCTTGCCGGCCGCGTCGTCGCGGCGCAGCGCGAGCGCGCCGCGTGCGGTGCCGGCGCGCACGACGTCGCGCAGCATGCTGTCCATCACGAACGCGTTGCGCGCCGACACGACGCGCGTGCCGTCCGGCGCGGGCGCGTCGTACAGCACGCCGCCGTGCCGCTGCTTCACCGACAGGATCAGGCGCGGCTCGGTCCGCACGCCGCCGTTCGCGAACACGCCGTAGGCGCTCGCGAGTTCGAGCGGCGTCACGGCGCCCGCGCCGAGCGCGAGCGGCAGCGACGCCGGGTTGCGCGGCGCGTCGAAACCGAAACGCATCGCATGTTGCTGCACGTAGCGCGCGTCGGCCGCCTGCATCAGGCTGACTGCGACGAGATTCTTCGAGCGCACGAGCCCGCGCCGCACCGCGATAAAGCCTTCGTAATGGTTGCCGAAATTGCGCGGACGCCACGGCTGCGCACCGGTTTCCGCCGGCGTCAGCGTGCGCTGCGCGTCGTCGACCAGCACGCCGGGGAAATAGCCCTTCTCCAGCGCGGCCGAATAGACGAACGGCTTGAAGCTCGACCCCGGCTGGCGATATGCCTGCAGCGCATGATCGAACACGTTGCGGCTGAAATCCGCGCCGCCGACGAGCGCGAGCATATCGCCCGTCGCGACGTCGAGCGACACCAGCGCGCCTTCGAGCCGGTCGCGCTTCGCGGGCTGCCGGCGCAACGTGCGATCGAGCGCGGCTTCGGCCGCGCGCTGGTCGCGCATCGACACCGTCGTCGTCACGTCGAGGCCGAGCGTATACGCATCGTCGTGAAAACGCTCGACCATCATGCGCCGCGCGCGTTCGGCGACGTAGGGCGCCGCGACGATGCCGGGCGGCGGCGTGGTCGACAGCGCGAGCGGCGCACCGACGGCCGCGCGATAGGTCGCGTCGTCGAGTTGGCCCAGCGCATGCATGCGCCCGAGCACGTAGTTGCGCCGCGCAGTCGCGCGCGCCGGATTGACGACCGGATTGAACGCCGACGGCGCCTTCGGCAGGCCCGCGAGCACGGCCGCCTCGCCCGCGCTCAGCGCGTCGAGCGGCTTGCCGAAATACACGTGCGCGGCCGCCGCGAAACCGTACGCGCGCTCGCCGAGATAGATCTCGTTCATGTACAGCTCGAGCAGCTTGTCCTTGCTGTATTCGCGTTCGAGCTTGTAGGCCATCAGGATCTCGGCGAGCTTGCGGCTCAGCACCTTGTCGCGCGTCAGGTAGAAATTGCGCGCGACCTGCATCGTGATCGTGCTGCCGCCCTGACCGGGCTGCCGCGTCACGAGGTTCGCGAACGTCGCGCGTGCGAGGCCGCCCGGATCGACAGCGCCGTGCTGATAGAACTGCGCGTCCTCGGCCGCGAGCAGCGCCTGCCGCATCAGCGGCGGGATGCGTTCGAGCGGCACGAACTCGCGGCGCTCGACGCCGTACTCGGCGAGCAGTTCGCCGTCGCGCGCGAAGATCCGCAGCGGCAGCGCGGGCCGGTAGACCGCCAGATGCTCGACGGACGGCAACTGCGTCCAGATGCGATGGACGGTCCACGCGCCGATGCCGGTACACGCGAGCGTCAGGCCGAGCAGCGCGCCCGCGAGCGTGCGCCATACGCGTCGGCGACGCGGCGCCGCGGGGGGCGGCGGAGGGGAAGCGGTGGGGTCGGTCATGTCGGGCTCCTTCTTCGAGGCCGCGACGGCCGGTGCGCAACACACGCCCGTCCATCGCGGAAGGCGCGCATTGTCGAAGGGATGCCGGCAAACCGGAACCTTCTTTAGCCAAAGTTTGGCTGGCTAAATTTTATTTAGGAAAGGGCACAGTCCACCGCATGCGATGCGCCCGCCACAACGAAACGCGAGCGCACCGCACACCCGCGCTCACTCGCCCCGGCTTGCGCCCGCCCCGAGCAAGGTCTTCGGCTCCAGATAGGCGCTCATGCCCCACCGGCCCATTTCGCGGCCGAGCCCCGAATGCTTGAAGCCGCCGAACGGCGCGCGCGGCTCGTGGGCGAGCGTATTGACGAGCACGCGGCCCGCATCGATCTGCAGCGCCACGCGTTCGCACCGTTCGGGATCCTGGCCCAGCACCACGGCACTCAGGCCATAGCGCGTATCGTTGGCGATCGCGATCGCATCGGCATCGTCGTCGTACGGAATGATGGTCAGCACGGGGCCGAAGATCTCTTCCTGAGCGATGCGCATGCCGTTGTCGGCGCGCGAGAACAGCGTCGGCTTCACGAACCAGCCGGCCTGCACGCCTTCGGGCCGCCCCTCGCCGCCCGCGAGCAGCGTCGCGCCTTCTTCCTGCCCGATGCGGATGTAGTTCTGCACCCGCTCCCATTGCCTTGCGCTGACCATCGGCCCGATGTCGGTATCGGCGTTGCGCGGATCGCCGCAGACGATGCGCGACACCGCGTCCTTCGCGATGCCCTCGAACTCGTCGAGCCGGCTGCGCGGAACCAGCACGCGCGTGCCCGCGATGCATGCCTGGCCGCTGTTCGCGAATCCCGCCTGCAGCACGAGCGGCATGATGCGCGCGAAATCCGCATCGTCGAGCACCACCGTGGGCGACTTGCCGCCCAGCTCGAGCGTCACGCGCTTCATCGTCGCCGCGCCCGCACGCACCAGATGCTCGCCCACCGCGGACGAACCGGTGAACGAAATCTTCGCGATGTCGGGGCTGCGCGACAGTGCCTCGCCGACCACGTCGCCGCGCCCGTTGACGATATTGAACACGCCGTCGGGCAAGCCGGCCGCATGCAGCGCTTCGGCGACGATCTGCGTCTGCATCGCGCTCACCTCGCTGGGCTTGACGACGGCGGTGCAGCCGGCGGCCAGCGCGGTCGCCAGCTTGTTGCAGATGAAGCCCGCGTTGCTGTTCCACGGCGTGATCAGTCCGGCGACGCCGACCGGCGTCATGATCACGCGGGCCGTGCCGGCCTGTTCCTCGAACGCGAACGATTCGAGCGCGGCGATGGCCTGCAGGATGGCGTCCGCCGGATAGGTCGCCATCCAGCGGCAGCGCACGGAAGGCGCGCCGTATTCGGTCACGATGGCCTGCATCAGGTCGTCTTCGCGCGCGACGACGGCCTCGTGCATGCGCGTGAGCGCCGCGATGCGTTCCTCGCGCGTGGTGCGCGACCAGCCGGGAAATGCAGCCTTGGCCGCGGCGATCGCGCGTTCGACATCCTGCTCGTCGCCCAGCCGGACCTGGCCGATCACCTGCTCGGTGCTCGGGTTGTACAGGTCGAACCACTCCCGGCCGTGCGGTGTCACGAATGCGCCGTCGATGTAGATGTGTTCGATGCGTTCCATGCTGGCGACTCCTTTACGCGTATCCGAAAAACTGTCGTGACGTGCAGTCTAGGATTACATTACCGTTCTGATAAGCCGCCTTGTCGCTGATGAATCATCCTGAAAATCGGGACAATCAATGCATCGCACCGGTATGACCGAGCTGGAAGTCGTCCTCGCCGTCGCGCGCCGCAGCAGCTTTCGCGGCGCGGCGCTGGAGCTGGGCATGTCCACCACGGCGGTGAGCAGCGCCGTGGCCGGGCTGGAAGCGCGCCTGAAGGTACGTCTGTTCAACCGCTCGACGCGCAGCGTGTCGCTGACCGACGCGGGCCGGCGCTACGTGACGCGCATCGCGCCCGCGCTGGACGAAATCCGCAGCGCCGGCGAGGAAGCAGGCACCGGCCCGGACACGCCGAGCGGCACGCTGCGCGTGAACGCGCCGCAAGGCGCGGCGTTCCTGCTGATGGAGCCGCTGTTTTACCGATACGCACAGCGCTACCCGGACGTGCGCATCGACATCGTCAGCGAGTCGCGGATGATCGACGTCGTCGCCGAAGGATTCGACGCCGGCATCCGGCTGGCCGAGTCGGTGCCGCAGGACATGATCGCCGTGCCGCTGTCGCGCGATATCCGCATGCTGGTGGTGGCGACGCCCGACTACCTGAAGGCGCACGGCACGCCGCGGCATCCGCGCGATTTGCTGGCGCACCGCAGCATCGGCATGCGCATGTCGCACGGCGGCATCTATCAGTGGGAGCTCGAGCGCAAGGGCGAGAAGCTGCGCATGGATCTGCCGGTGCGGCTCGCGCTCAACGAAATGGCCGCGATCAAGCAGGCGGTGCTGCTCGGGCTCGGCATCGGCTTCATTTCCGAGTGGTTCATCGACGACGAGCTGAAGCGCGGCGCGCTGGTGCCCGTGCTGGTGCCGTGGTGCCCGTCGTTCGGCGGGCTGAGGCTCTATTACTCGGGGCACCGCTTCGTGCCGGCGCGCTTGCGCGCGCTCATCGACCTCGTCCACGAACTGCGCCTGAACGACGCATTGTGGCCGGGCAACCGGGCGGGATGATGCGGGCCCGGCTGCGCGTTCCCGGCGAACGCACGGCCGCGATCGCCGAAGTCGCGAGCGACGTCCGCCGCCGGCCGCGCGAAAGCGCCCGGCCGACGAAACGGGCGCCGCACGAAAAAAAAGCCCGCCGGCATGCACCGGCGGGCTGTCGAATCCGACTGCGTGCGGCGCGCTCAGCGTGCCGGGTTCAGCGTCAGGTTCATGTGGCGGTTCACATCCTTGTACAGCAGGTAGCGGAAACGGCCGGGGCCGCCCGAGTAGCATGCCTGCGGGCAGAATGCGCGCAGCCACATGAAGTCGCCCGCCTCGACCTCGACCCAGTCCTGGTTCAGGCGATAGACGGCCTTGCCTTCGAGCACGTACAGGCCGTGCTCCATCACGTGCGTTTCGGCGAACGGAATCACGCCGCCCGGCTCGAACGTCACGATGTTCACGTGCATGTCGTGACGCATGTCGCTCATGTCGACGAAACGCGTCGTCACCCATGCGCCGTTGGTGCCCGGCATCGGAATCGGCTCGACGTCCTGCTCGTTCGTCACGAACGCTTCCGGCAGCGGAATGCCGTCGACGGCCTGGTAGTGCTTGCGGATCCAGTGGAAACGCACGGCGGCATCGCTGACGTTATGCAGCGTCCAGTCCGCGCCCGGCGGAATGAACGCATAGCCGCCCGGCTTCAGCACGTGCTTGCTGCCCTGCAGCGTCAGCTCGGCCTCGCCTTCGACGACGAACAGCACGGCTTCGGCGTTCTTGTCCTGCTCGGGCTTGTCGCTGCCGCCGCCCGGGTTTACTTCGACGATGTACTGCGAGAACGTCTCGGCGAAGCCCGACAGCGGACGCGCGATCACCCACAGGCGCGTGTTGGTCCAGAACGGCAGCCAGCTCGTGACGATATCGCGCATCACCCCCTTCGGAATGACCGCGTACGCCTCGGTGAACATCGCGCGATCGGTCAGCAGATCGGTCTGCGGCGGGTGGCCGCCGTGCGGCGCGTAATACGTTGTCTTCGACATAATGCATCCAGGCAATGGGTTGGTCCGGCCCGGCGGCAAACGGCATCCGGGGACGGCACGCATGCGCGGGGGGCGCATGCGGCGGCGGGATATCGTTGCCGGGGGACGTTTGAAGGCGCTTGCGCCTTCGTTCGGTCGGCCAGGTTTCGCGACGGGCCCGTCCGCTTCGCCGGACCGGGCGGCCCTTGCTTGACGGGCCGCACGCCGGGTCGCGACGCTCGGGGTCATGCGGCGAGGCGCGGGGACGGCACGGTTCGATTCCGTACGCGGGCAGCATCGACGATAGCGAAGTCGATCGCGATCGACCAATTAAATGTTGCGATGGATTGCATTCGATTTCCCACTACCTGCCGGCGACAATCGCGTCGCGCGAGGGCGGGAGCGGCATGCGTGCGAACGGGCAAATCGCACGGCCGATCCGGGGTGACGGCGACGTGCGCGATACACGCGGTCGCGTTCATGCCGAAGACGCGACGGCACTCGCGATACATCTGGTTACGCAGGTTGCAGATGCGTGTGCGCGGACGGGCAGAGCGTCGTCATTCGAGAGCTGGGACAGCCGCCGGATCGCGATCCGGCCACACGTCGCAGGCAACGCAAAAGACGGTTCGCCGGCCGTGCTCGATCGTGCGAGCCAGCGCGTGTCGTTCGGAAAGCCGGGGGAATCTGTCGGGAGGGGGGAAATACCGGGCCATCGATCGGGCGCGCGGCGGGTGCTGCTGAAACCGGAAAGGGTTGCCGGTCTGGCCGGCCCGGCGATCGCGGCCCGGCGGGTGCCGCCGGACCGGATCGCGCGTCGGACGCGACGCGCCTGGGCGCACCGGCGTGCCGGTCGCACGCCGCGTCGCGCCCGCTGCGATCAGTCCCAGTTGCGGTGATGGCGATGCTTGCGATGGCGATAGCCGCGATCGCCGTCGTGCGACGCGCTGCGCGACATGTTGCCGCCCAGCGCCGCGCCCGCGCCGCCGCCGACCGCCGCGCCCAGCAGGCCGCCGGTGCGGCCGCCC
>NZ_CABVPP010000084.1 GCF_902499075.1 Burkholderia pseudomultivorans
CGCGCCGCACGCGCCGCCTGCCGCCGCCTTTCCCCTCGCCCTGCGCCGCGCCCGCCCGTGCGGGGCCGCGCACGCGCGTCTGTACTCCTCGCGGCCCGCGTTCGCGCGCATGTGAGGGTGCAATTTGCCGACGGACCGGCACGGAACTGTGTCTTGGATGGGTTCCGGCGATTCGCTATTTTGAACGCAGTCGAAGTCGTGCCGCGGGCTCCACGAAGCACGCGCGTACGCGGTGCCGAACGCCGTCGCCGGCTGCCGCGTCGCGCGCTGCGCGACGGTACGGGCGCCGAGCGCGCGCCGCCGCGCCGCGTGTCGCGGTCAGCACGTTCCGTTGCCGCCGCGCATCGGTACGTCGCCCTTCGATCCACTTTCATTGACAGGAGCCAGACCACCATGCCCGCACTTTGCGACATCTGTCACGCCCGGCCCGCCGTTGCGCGCGCCACCGTGATGCAGGACGGCGAACGCAAGACGATCTCGATCTGCGACTATCACTTCCGGCAGCTGATGCGCCATCAGAGCATGCTGAATCCGTTCGACTCGCTGCTCGGCGGCGGTCCGTCGTCGCTGTTCGGTGGCCTCGACGAAGCATCGCCGCTCGCCGCGGAAATCCCGCGCGAGTCGGTCGACCCCACCGACGCGTTCAGCGAGCAGACGCTCGAGCTGCTGCAGCGCGCAGCCGAGAAGGCGCACGAGCTGCGCCGCAACGAACTCGACACCGAACACCTGCTGTACGCGCTCGCCGACACCGACGTATGTGCGGCACTGCTGAAGGAACTGAAGCTGTCGCCGCAGGACACCAAGGCCTACATCGACGAACACGCGCACACCGGCAACGCCGATCCGGACCAGTCGCTCGAGAAGCTGTCGATCTCGCCGCGCGTGAAGAAGGCCGTGCAGTACGCGTTCCAGGCGTCGCGCGATCTCGGCCATTCGTACATCGGGCCCGAGCATCTGCTGATCGGGCTCGCATCGGTGCCGGACAGCATCGCCGGCACGCTGCTGAAGAAATACGGCGTGACGCCCGAGGCGCTGCGCCAGAAGGTTGTGAAGGTCGTCGGCAAGGGCGCCGAAGACGGCCGCGTCGACACGCCGACCGGCACGCCGAATCTGGACAAGTTCGGCCGCGACCTGACCGCGCTCGCGCGCCAGGGCAAGCTCGACCCCGTCCTCGGCCGCGCGCAGGAAATCGAAAGCGCGATCGAGGTGCTCGCGCGCCGCAAGAAGAACAACCCCGTGCTGATCGGCGAGCCGGGCGTCGGCAAGACGGCGATCGTCGAAGGGCTCGCGCAGCGGATCGTCAACGGCGACGTGCCGGAAGTGCTGCGCGGCAAGCGCCTCGTCGAGGTCAACATCAATTCGATGGTCGCCGGCGCGAAATATCGCGGCGAGTTCGAGGAGCGCGCGAAGCAGCTGATCGACGAAGTCACCGCGAAGCAGGACGAACTGATCCTGTTCATCGACGAGCTGCATACGATCGTCGGCGCGGGGCAAGGCGGCGGCGAAGGCGGGCTCGACATCGCCAACGTACTGAAGCCCGCGCTCGCGCGCGGCGAGCTGAGCCTGATCGGTGCGACGACGCTGAACGAATACCAGAAGTACATCGAGAAAGATGCGGCGCTCGAGCGGCGCTTCCAGCCCGTGTTCGTGCCGGAGCCGAGCGTCGAGCAGACGATCGTGATCCTGCGCGGGCTGCGCGACAGCCTCGAAGCGCACCACCAGGTCACGTTCTCCGACGACGCGTTCGTCGGGGCCGCCGAATTCGCGGACCGCTACATCACCTCGCGCTTTCTGCCCGACAAGGCGATCGACCTGATCGATCAGGCGGCCGCGCGCGTGCGGATCGGCGCGACTTCGCGCCCGGTCGACATCCAGGAAGACGAAGCGCAGATCGCGCAGCTCAAGCGCGAGCAGGACTACGCGACCTCGCGCAAGCGCTTCGACGAGGCGAAGCAGTTCGAAGAACAGATCAACGCGAAACAGAAGGCGCTCGACGAGAAGATGGAAGCGTGGCAGCGCAAGACCGGCTCCGAGACGCTCGAGGTCACGGTCGAATCGGTCGCCGAAGTCGTCTCGCGCCTGACCGGCATTCCGGTGTCCGAACTCACGCAGGAAGAGCGTCAGAAGCTGCTCAAGATGGAAGAGCAGCTGCGCGAGCGCGTGGTCGGACAGAACGACGCGGTGGTCGCGGTCAGCGATGCGGTGCGCCTGTCGCGCGCGGGGCTCGGCCAGACGCACCGGCCGATCGCGACGTTCCTGTTCCTCGGGCCGACCGGCGTCGGCAAGACCGAGCTTGCGAAGGCGCTCGCCGAAAGCGTGTTCGGCGACGAGCAGGCGATCATCCGGATCGACATGTCCGAATACATGGAGCGGCACGCGGTCGCGCGGCTGATCGGCGCGCCGCCCGGCTACGTCGGCTACGACGAAGGCGGTCAGCTGACCGAGCGCGTGCGGCGCCGCCCGTACAGCGTGATCCTGCTCGACGAGATCGAGAAGGCACATCCGGACGTCTACAACGTGCTGCTGCAGGTGTTCGACGACGGCCGGCTCACCGACGGCAAGGGACGCGTCGTCGACTTCAGCAACACGATCATCATCGCGACGAGCAACCTCGGCGCGGCGATCATCATGGACAACCTCACGCAGCCGGAAGCCGCGCGCAAGACCGACAAGGCGATCCGCGAAGAACTGATGCAGGTGCTGAAGGGCCACTTCCGCCCCGAGTTCCTGAACCGGATCGACGAAGTGATCGTGTTCCATGCGCTGTCGAAGGAGAACATCCGCTCGATCGTGCAGATCCAGCTCGATCGCGTCGTACGCACCGCGGCCGCGCAGGACATCCAGCTCGTGATGGGCGAATCGCTGATCGAGCATCTGACCGAGGCGGGCTATCAGCCGGAATTCGGCGCGCGCGAACTGAAGCGTCAGGTGCGGCAGACGATCGAGACGCGGCTCGCGAAGGAAATCCTCGCGGACGCGCTGAAGTCGGGCGATCGCGTCGAGGTCGACTACGACAAGGACCGCGGCGAAGTGACGTTCAACAAGCTGCCGCCGGCCGAGGCAACGGACGCAAAGGACGCCAAGGCCGCCAAGCAGGCCGGCAACGGCAGCGCGAAGGGCAACGGCAGTGCCGCTGCGGCCGATGGCCGACCCGACGGCGAGGCCGGCGCGAGCGACGGCGCGCCGGCCGAGGCACCGCCGCCCGCGAAGAAGTCCGGCAAGAAATCGTCCGGCGCGAAGAAGGACGCGCCGTGAGGCCTCGGCCGGTGCGCGCGGCGGCACGTCGCCGCGCGCGCCGGCCGCCGATGAACCCGCGCGGCCCGACATCGGGGCGCGCATGACCGTCTGCGTCCGCCGGGCGCAGACGTCCCCGCCGTCGCACGGCGCAACCCGGGCTGCCCGCACCGCGGCGCAGCTGATGGAGAATCACATGACAAATCGACGCGAAGTGCCAGGCATCAGGAAGTACGACGGGCCCGCCGGCGGTTGGGGCGCGCTTCGCGCGACAGCCGAGGCCGTCCGCACGCAGATGGAGACCATTGAGGCACCGATCACGCTGATGCGCACCAACCAGCCGGACGGCTTCGACTGTCCCGGCTGCGCATGGCCGGACAAGGAGCACAAGTCGACGTTCCAGTTCTGCGAGAACGGCGCGAAAGCCGTCACGTGGGAAGCGACGACCAAGCGCGTGACGCCCGAGTTCTTCGCGGCGAATACGGTTTCCTCGCTGCTGCGCATGTCGGACTACGAGCTCGAGAACATGGGCCGGCTCACGCATCCGCTCGTCTACGATCGCGCGACCGACACGTTCCGCGCGGTCGAATGGGACGACGCGTTCGCGCGCATCGGCGAAGTGCTGCGCGCGCTGCCGCCCGAGCAGATCGAGTTCTACACGTCCGGCCGCGCCTCGAACGAGGCCGCGTACCTGTATCAGCTGTTCGCGCGCGAACTCGGCACGAACAACTTCCCCGACTGCTCGAACATGTGCCACGAGCCGACGAGCGTCGGGCTGCCGCAGTCGATCGGCATCGGCAAGGGCACCGTGTCGCTCGAGGATTTCGACCAGTGCGAGCTGATCATCTCGATCGGCCACAACCCGGGCACGAACCATCCGCGGATGATGGGCACGCTGCACGAATGCGCGCGCCGCCACGTGCCGATCATCGTCTTCAATCCGCTGCGCGAGCGCGCGCTCGAACGCTTCGCGGATCCGCAGGACATGATCGAGATGGCGTCGTTCGGTTCGACGCGGATCGCATCGACGTATTACCAGGTCGATGCGGGCGGCGACGCGGCCGCGCTGAAAGGCATCATGAAGGCGCTGCTGCAGCTCGAGGCCGAGCGCGGCGACGTGCTCGATCGCGCGTTCATCGCGCAGCACACCGAAGGCTTCGACGCGTTCGCGGCCGATCTCGAGGCGACGTCGTGGGACGACATCGAGCACGCGAGCGGGCTCAGCCAGGCGCAGCTCGAACAGGTCGCGCTCGCCTATGCGAAGTCGAACGCGACGATCGTCACGTACGGGATGGGCGTCACGCAGCACAACAAGGGCACCGCGAACGTGCGGCTGATTGCCGATCTGCTGCTGTTGCGCGGCAACATCGGCAAGCCGGGCGCCGGCATCTGTCCGCTGCGCGGCCATTCGAACGTGCAGGGCAACCGCACGGTCGGCATCACCGAAAAGCCGTCCGCCGAGTTCCTGAAGAAGCTCGAGGACGTGTTCGGCTTCACGCCGCCGTCGCATCACGGTCACGACGCGGTGCAGGCCATGCAGGCGATGATCGACGGCACCGCGAAGGCGCTGCTCTGTCTCGGCGGCAATTTCGCGGTCGCGCTGCCCGATCCCGAGCAGTCGTTCCCCGCGATGTCGAAGCTCGACCTGAGCGTGCATCTCGGCACGAAGCTGAACCGCTCGCATCTGCTCGTCGCGAAGGAGACCTACATCCTGCCGGTGCTCGGGCGCACCGAGCTCGACGTGCAGGCCAGCGGTCCGCAGTCGGTGACGGTCGAGGATTCGATGTCGATGGTCCATGCGTCGGCCGGCAAGCTGAAGCCGGCCTCCGAGCATCTGCGCTCGGAGCCCGCGATCGTCGCCGGCATCGCGCATGCGACGCTGCCGAACAGCAAGGTCGCGTGGCTCGACCTGATCGCCGACTACGACCGGATCCGCGATCTGATCGACCGCACGATTCCCGGCTTCGAAGCGTTCAACGAACGGATCCGCACGCCGGGCGGCTTCCGGCTGCCGCTGCCGCCGACCGAACGCGTGTGGCGGACGCCGACCGGCAAGGCGATGTTCTCGGTGTACAAGGGCGTCGCGGAAGACGCGGAAGTGCTCGGCGGCGAACAGGTGCTGCGACTCATCACGCTGCGCAGTCACGACCAGTACAACACGACGATCTACGGGCTCGACGATCGCTATCGCGGCGTGTTCGGGCGGCGCGACGTGCTGTTCATGAATCCGGCGGATCTCGAGAAGTACGGTCTCGAGCACGGCGACCTCGTCGACATCGAGACGATCGGCGCGTCCGGCCGCACGCTGCGTCTCGAGAAGATCACCGCGATCGAGTACGACATCGCGCCCGGTTCGGTCGGTGCGTACTACCCGGAAGCGAACGTGCTCGTGCCGCTCGACTATATCGACAAGGAAAGCGGCACGCCGTCGTACAAGTCGGTGCCGGTGCGCGTCGTGCGCTCGGCGACCGTCTGAGCGGCGGGCCGGCGCGCGGCATGCCGTGCGCCGGCCGCGCAGCGCTTGCCGCCCGCGTCGCGCGCCCGGCTCAGCGCGCGGCGCTCGACGGCAGCGACGCGGCCGTCTGCTTGCGGCGATACGCGCTGTCGCGCGTCGCGAGCCAGTAGTACAGCGGCGAGGTCAGCACGAGGCCGACCAGCCACGACAGATCCGCGCCGCCGAGATGCGCGGGAATCGGGCCTGCATACATCGGCGTGTTCATGAACGGAATCTGCACGACGATCCCGACCGCATAGGCGAGCAGCGCCTGCGGATTGAAGCGTCCGTAGATGCCGCCGTCGACGAGGAAGATCGACTTGATGTCGTACTTGCCCTTGTGGATCACGTAGAAGTCGATCAGGTTGATTGCGGTCCACGGCACCAGCACGACGAGCAGCGCGAGGACGAGATCGACGAGGTGGCCGATGAAGTTCGTCGACGCGCCGATCGCCGCGTAGCAGCACGCCACGAAAATCACGACCGACAGCACCGCGCGCGCCTTCGCGGTCGGAATCCACCGGTACGCGAACGTCTGCACCGACGTGATGACCGCGAGCACCGCGCCGTAGAGGTTCAGCGCGTTGTGGCTGATCACGCTGAGCAGGAACAGCACGAGCATCAGCGGGCCGAGCGCGCCCGTCGCCTGCTTGACCGCGTCCATCGTGTCGGCGCCGGCCGGCACCGCGAGCACCGCGACCGCGCCGAAGATGAATGCGAGCGTCGAACCGATCGCGCAGCCGAGATAGGTCGCCCAGAACGTCGACGCGACGCCGACGTTCTCCGGCAGATAGCGCGAATAGTCCGACACGTACGGCGCGAACGCGATCTGCCAGAGCGCCGACAACGATACCGTCGCGAGCCAGCCCGCGAAGTTGAAGCCGCCGCGCGTGAAGAAATCGTCGGTGCTCACGTGCGACAGGATCATCCAGAAGCCGACGGCGATGCCGATTCCGAGCACCCACGTGCCGATCCGGTTCAGGATATGGATGAACCGGTAGCCGACGATGCCGATCAGCCCGGAGCCGACCGCGCCGATCACGATGCCGACCGGCACCGGCACGGCGGGCGCGATTCCGTGCACCGACTTGCCGGCGAGCACGATGTTCGACGCGAAGAAGCCGACGTACATGACGGCCGCGATGACCGTCACGAGCAGCGCGCCCCACGAGCCGAACTGCGCGCGGCTCTGGATCATCTGCGGGATGCCCATCTGCGGCCCCTGCGCGGAATGCAGCGCCATCAGCACGCCGCCGACCGCCTGGCCGACGACGATCGCGACGATCGCCCACATCAGGTTCAGATGAAAGATCTGCACGCCGAGCGCGCCCGTCACGATCGGCAGCGGCGCGATATTGCCGCCGAACCAGAGCGTAAACAGATCGCGCACCTTGCCGTGCCGGTCTGCGGGCGGCACGTAGCCGATCGTATGCTTCTCTATCATTGGGGACGCGTTGCGGTCCGCGGTCGTCATGATGATGTCTCCTGTGCAGCGCGGCGGGTGCCGGCGCGGTCGATGTCGGAGACGATGGTGCGCCACGCGCGGGGCGACCGGAAAATACTAAAAATATTTCCGAGCCATATGAAAAAGCTCTGCAGCGACGATCGCGGCCGCGGAATTGTTCGGGTATGGTGCTACCCCGACATCCTGGAACCGCCGCCCCCGCGCGGCGCCAGGCCGAGCGATAGAGGTGCTTCGTGGCTCACTACACTTTGCGGCAGTTGAAATACTTCGTGACGACGGTCGAGGCCGGCAGCGTCGCCGAGGCGTCGCGCCAGCTGTTCATCGCGCAGCCGTCGATTTCCAGCGCGATCAAGGGTCTGGAGGAAAGCTTCGGCGTGATGCTGTTCATCCGCCATCACGCGCAGGGCGCGTCGCTGACGCCGAGCGGCACGCGCTTCTACCGGAAGGCGCAGGAACTGCTGCGCATCGCGCGCGAATTCGAACAGAACGCACTGGCGGACAACGACGTCGTGTCGGGCCAGATCGACATCGGCTGCTTCGAGACGGTCGCGCCGCTGTATCTGCCGCAGCTGATCGCAGGCTTTCGCGAGCGCTATCCGGGCGTCGCCATCCGGCTGCGCGACGGCGATCAGCAGGAACTCGTGCAGGGGCTGACGGCCGGCAGCTTCGATCTCGCGTTTCTCTACGATCACGATCTCGACGCGACGATCGAGACCGAGCCGCTGATGCCGCCGCAGCAGCCGTACGTGCTGCTGCCGGAAAACCACCGCTTCGCGAGCCAGGCGCAGGTGTCGCTGCACGACCTGAGCGTCGAGCCGATGATCCTGCTCGACGTGCAGCCGAGCCGCACCTACTTCGTCAGCCTGTTTCACGAACTGGGGCTCACGCCGAACATCGTGTTCGCGTCGCCGTCGATCGAGATGGTGCGCGGGATGGTCGGCCAGGGCTTCGGGTTCTCGCTGCTCGTCACGCGCCCGCATTCGGAATACACGTACGACGGCCGCCGCGTCGTGACGATCGGCATCAGCGAAACGGTCAGCCCGTCGGGGCTCGTCAGCGCGCGGCTCAAGCGCGGGCAGTTGACCAAGCAGGCGCAGGCGTTCGTCGAGTTCAGCCGCGAACGGCTCGCACAGATCCACGCGGCGCCGCCTGGCTAGCGGCCGGCGCCGCGTTCGAACGCCGGCATGTCGGCGCGTCGGAACGTCGGTGCATCAAGCGCCTTGCGCGAGATGCGCGGCCAGCCGCGCGAGCATCGCATCGCAGCCGTGCAGCTGCGCGAGCGTCACGAATTCGTCGGGCTTGTGCCCCTGATCCATGCTGCCCGGCCCGCAGACCACGGCCGGAATGCCGGCCGCGCCGAACAGCCCGCCCTCGGTGCCGAACGCGACGGTGCCGAACGCGTCCGAGCCGGTCAGCATCGCGAGCAGCCGCGCAGCGTCGCTGTCGCGCGCGGTCGCGAGCCCCGGATAGGCGCCGAGCGGCTGCAGCCGGATGTCGGTATCGGGCTGCACCGCGCGCATCGCGGGCAGCAGTTCCGTTTGCGCATAGTCCTGCAGCGCGCGCGGCACGTGCTCTGCGTCGAAGCCCGGCAGCGCACGCACTTCGAAGTCGAACGTGCATTCGGCCGGCACGATGTTCAGGGCGCGCCCGCCGTCGATCAGCCCGGCCTGCACGGTCGAGAACGGCGGATCGAAGCGGCCGTCGCGATGCTCGGGGCGCGCAAGCGTGTCGCCGATCTCGCCGAGCCGGCCGATCAGCTTCGCCGCATAGTGGATCGCGTTCACGCCCGACGGCGCGTAAGCCGAATGACAGGCGGCGCCCTTCACGTGACAGCGCATCGCAAGCTTGCCCTTGTGGCCGAGCACCGGCTTCAGCTCGGTCGGCTCGCCGATCACGCAAAGGCGCGGGCGATCCGCGCGCTGCGCGAGCGCCTCGAGCATCGGCCGCACGCCGACGCAGCCGATCTCCTCGTCGTACGAAAACGCGAGATGCACGGGCTCGCGCAGCGGCCGCGCGACGAACGCGGGCACCGCGGCGAGCACCGACGCGATGAAGCCCTTCATGTCGGCCGTCCCGCGTCCGTACAGGCGACCGTCGCGTTCCGTGAGCCGGAACGGATCGACGGTCCAGGCCTGTCCGTCGACCGGCACGACGTCGGTATGGCCGGACAGCGCGATCCCGCCGCCGCCGCGCGGGCCGATCGTCGCGTAGAGGCTCGCCTTCGTGCGCTCGGCGTTGTAGAACAGTTCGCTCTCGATCCCGAAGCCGCGCAGATAGTCGCGGATGAAATCGATCATCGCCAGATTCGAATCGCGGCTGACCGTCGCGAAGCCGATCAGCCGTTCGAGCAGCGCGCGGCTCGCTCCGTCATTCATCGCCGGGCACTCCGTAGCTCGGCGCGGCGGTCGGGTCCAGCGCGCGCGTCTGATAGTCGTGCATCTGCGGACGGTACGCGCGCCACAGCGCATCGAGCTGCGCGATCGGCGCCGTGTCGGCCCAGTCGACGCGCAGATCGACGATCGGCCAGGTCAGATCGCCGGCCACCTGCAGCGCGGCCGAATGCACGGGCCCCGCCTCGCCGCCGGCCGCGACCGCCGCGTGCATCGCGGCAAGCAGCCGATCGGCGAGCAGCCCGTGTGCGCGCTCGAAGGCCTCGACCATCGCATCGATCACGCCGGTCGACGCGAGCAGATTGCCGGCCGCGACGCACTGCTCGCCGGTCGCCGCGTGGTGCGTGCCGAGCGCCTCGCTGCCCGTGAAGCAGGCGGTGCGCCCCTGCCCGTCGATCACCGTGACCTGCCGATACTGGCTCCAGCCGTTCGCGCTCAACGCGCGGTCGAGCGCCGTGCGCGGCGCGCACTGCTCGCGCTCGATCCGGTCGAGGATCTGCGGGCCGAGCGCAGGCAGCGTGACGTTCTGCGTCGCGACCGCGCCGACGCCCGCACGCACCCACGGACAACGCGCGCCGACCGCGATGCTCGACGAGCTTATCGCGATCCCGAGCTGCCCCGTCTCCGGGCAGCGCCCGACGATCGAGAACGTCATGCCGCCTCCTGCGTGCGGTTCGGTTGCCAGTTGTCGGGAATCACGGCGATCACATCGATTTCCATCAGCCATTGCGGCTGGCCGAGCGCCGATACGACGAGGCCCGTCGAGATCGGATAGACGCCCTTCAGCCACTTGCCGACTTCGCGATACACCGGCTCGCGGTAGCGCGGGTCGATCAGGTACGTCGTCGTCTTCACGATATGCGTGAGGTCGCTGCCCGCTTCCTCGAGCAGTTGCTTGACGTTCTTCATCGCCTGCTCGGCCTGCGCGCGCGGATCGCCCAGACCGATCAGATTGCCGTCGAAATCGGTGCCGACCTGGCCGCGTACGTAGACGGTATTGCCGGCACGCACGGCCTGGCACAGATCGTTGTCGAGCGACTGGTTCGGATAGGTGTCGCGCGTGTTGAACATGCGGATGCGGGTATGGGTCGGTTCGCTCATCGGTGTCCTTCGTTCGGGTCTCGTGTCGGATGAAACGCCCGCCGTGCGCGATGCGCATTCGTGCGGCGGGCGCGTGAAATCGGGCGGCGACGCTGAGTGGCGTTCAGCTCAGCGCGTCCGCGAGCGGGCACGCGGCCGGCGCCGTGCCGGCGTCCTGCGCCGCACGACGCTGCGCGCCCGTGTGGTAGTCGAGATATTTGCGCTGTGTCGCGATGTGATCGGCGATGTGCCTGGCGTCGTGCCACACGCCCCAGATGAAGCTCGATCCGCGTCGCGACAGCCACGGCAAGCCGACGAAATAGATGCCGGGCTCCTTCGACACGCCGCGCTGATGCTGCGGCTTGCCGTTCTCCGCGAACGCGTCGACCTTCAGCCAGCCGTAGTCGACCGCATAGCCGGTCGCCCAGACGATCGACGTGACGCCGGCCGCCGCGAGGTCGAGCGTCGCAAGCGGATGCGCGACGCAGTCGGGATCGGGCAGGATGCGGCGCGCCTCGGGCTCGTCGGGCAGATCGAGGCCGTTGCGTGCCGCGTACGCGTCGGCCGCGTCGAGCAGCGCGAGATAGTTCGCGTCGCCGCGCGCGAGATTCGCGGCGAGATCCGCTTCGAACGTGACGACGCCGCCGTCGAACGCGCGCGTCATCCCGACCAGCGTCACGCCCTGGTTCGCGAGCGCGCGGAAATCGACCGTGTGGCCGCCACGCGCGCCGCTGACCGCGATCGTCACGTGTTCGCGGCCGGGCGTCGCGACTTCCTTGTCCCATTCGCCGAGCACGCCGAGCCACCAGCAGAAGTCGCGGCCGCGATACGCGCGCGGCGGGCGATCGTGCGGGCCGACCGACAGATAGACGCGGCGGCCCGCGCGCTGCAGTTCGTCGGCGATCTGCACGCCCGACGAGCCGGCGCCGACCACGAGCACGCCGCCGTCCGGCAGTTGCGCGGGATTGCGATAGTCGGCGGAGTGGATCTGCGTGAGACGCGCATCGCGCGGCGCGATCGGCGGAATCACCGGACGCTGGAACGGGCCGGTCGCGACCACCACGCGCATCGCGTCGAAGCGGCCGGCCGAGGTTTCGACGACGAAGCCCGGCTTGCCCGCCTGGCGCACGACGCTCGTCACTTCGACGCCGGTGCGGATCGGTGCGCCGATCTTGCGCGCATAGGCTTCGAAGTAGTCCGCGACCTGATCCTTCGATGCGAACGCGTCGGGATCGAGGCCGTCGAATTCGAGCCCCGGAAAGCGGTCGTGCCACGCGGGCCCGTTCGCGACCAGCGAATCCCAGCGCGCGGTGCGCCAGCGCTCGGCGATGCGGTCGCGCTCGAGCACGAGATGCGGCACGTCGAGCTTGCCGAGGTGCTCGCTCATGGCCACGCCGGCCTGGCCGGCGCCCACCACCAGCGTATCGATTGCGGTTGTTTCGACTGTCACGTCTGTCTCCTTCTGAAGTGCGGCCCGCGCGGCACCGGCGGTCGCGCGAGTTCGAATGGAGACATTCTGCTGACGCGCCGCGCGGCGCGAAATGAGGTTTTTTGTCGTCGTTGGCGAGAAAAAAGCTGGCCCTGCCGCGGCGCCTTGACGGGCGGCCGCGCGCGCCGGGCCGTGCGCGCGTCCGTCTCGGGCGATCGCGTTCGTCGGTCTCGCGCAATGTTCAGACGAAACGCCGTGCAGCCCGTTGCCCGCGCAACGGTCCCCGATTCACGGCGTGCGGACCGACAATCGTTGACGGTCTTCGCCGCGCGGAACTGGTACGATGCGCGTCGTTTTCCCTGATCGTCACACCGCCGCGCGCCGGTCCGGCCCCTTTGCAGCAACCGCCGGAACCGCGCGCCCGCGCAAGCAACATGAAGAAATTGATGCAGTACCTCCGCACCCTGCACCGGCTCGACCGCACACTCGTCGCGCGCGCATGCGCGCTGCTGTCGATGGCGGCGCTGCTTTATCTGATGTGGCCGTCCGCCGAGATCGCGCGGCTCGCGATGGAGTCGACGCTGCGTTGAATCTCTGAAGCGCGCCGCGGCGCGACGCACGACGCGCGCGCGGGGTCACGCCGTTACGTGATCTGATACGTCGACGCCGGCACATACTCTTCCGGCAAGTCGCGCTCGCCCAGCTCGAGCACCGAGCGCTCGATCGTGCGCGTCATTGCGTCGAGCGCGAGCGCATTCGGCGCGAGCCCGAACGGCTCGGCCACCTCGTTCGCGATCGCCTCGAGCGCAATCAGCGTGTACGAGATGAACACGCAGATCAGCGGCGTGAAGAATTCGGTCGAATCGACGAGGCCGAACGGCAGCAGCACGCAATACGCATACACCGTGCGATGCAGCAGCACGCTGTACGAGAACGGGATCGGCGTCGAGAGGATCCGTTCGCAGCCGCCGACCGTCTTGCCGAGCGCATCGAGCTGCGCGTCGAACATCCAGCAGATCGTCTCGCTGCCCGGCGTGCGGCCGAGCGCGTGCACGAGCTCGCCGCGCAGCAGGTCGAGGATCGCGACGGGCCGGTACGCCTTGCGCGCGAGCAGGCCCGCACGCTCGGCGCCGAGGATGCGCTCGAGGTCCGGCAGCGGATCGGTGTGACGCAGCTCGTGCTTCAGCGCATAGGTGAACGCGATCAGCCAGTCGGCGAGCCGGTTGCGCTGCGCGTCGTCGACGCTGTCGGGCAGATAGCGCCGCATCTGCGACGTCAGCGCGCGTGCGGCGATCAGCAGATTGCCCCACAGCAGCCGCGCCTCCTTGAAGCGCTCGAAGCTCGCGTTGTTGCGAAACGCGAGGAAGATCGCGAGCGCGAGCCCGAACAGCGTGAACGGCGCGGTGTTCAGCGGAATCTTCTCGCCGAAGATGCGCCCGTTCGTGAAGACCGCCAGCGTGCTGACGATCGCCATGAAAGCGAGTTGCGGAATGATCGATTGAAGCACGGAGCCGTTCCATACAAACAGCATCCTGAGCCAGTTTTGTCTTGGTCTGACGATCATGGTGAGTATTCCGACTGACCGCGCGTGCGCGCGGGCATCCTGCGATGCGCGACGGCCCGCGCTGGGCGGGCCGCTGTTCCGTTCCGTGCCGGCTTGCGCCGCTCAGTGATAACCGATGTCGCCCTCGCGCACCTTGCCGCGGAACACGCGATACTGCATCGCGTTGTAGACGAGGATCACCGGCAGCACGATCACCGTGCCGACGAGCGCGAACAGCTGGCTCGAATGGCTCGACGACGCATCCCAGATCGACAGCGACGGCGGCACGATGTTCGGCCAGATGCTGATGATGAGCCCCGTATAGCCGAGGAACACGATGGCGAGCGTCAGCAGGAACGGCGTGGCCTCGTGCCGGTACTTCACCGTGTGGAAGATGCCCCAGACGCACGCGACGACGAGCACCGGCACCGGCAGGAACCAGCCGAGATTGCCGCTGCCGAACCAGCGATGCGCGACGGCCGGCAGGCCGATCACGGTCCACAGGCTGACGACGGCCATCACGCCGAGCAGCACGGCCGTCAGCGGCTTCATCAGCTCGCGCATCTTGCGCTGCAGCTCGCCGTCGACCTTGAGGATCAGCCAGCCGCAACCAAGCGTGGCATACGTGACGAGCACGCCGATCCCGCAGAACAGGCTGAACGGCGAGAGCCAGTCGAACGGCCCGCCCGCGAAATGGTTGTTCTCGATGCGGATGCCCTGCAGCAGCGAACCGAGCACGATGCCCTGGCAGAACGCGGCAAGCGCGGAGCCGCCCATGAACGCGAGATCCCACATGTGCTGCGTGCGGTTCGCCTTCGCGCGCAGCTCGAATGCCGCGCCGCGGAAGATCAGCCCGACCACCATCAGGATCAGCGGCAGGTAGTTGGCCGGCAGCAGCGTCGAATACACGACCGGAAACGCGCCGTACAACCCTGCGCCACCGAGCACGAGGAACGTCTCGTTGCCGTCCCACACCGGCGCGACCGTATCGAGCATCACCTGCCGCTCGGCTTTCGCGTCGAAGAACGGAAACAGCAGACCGATGCCGAGATCGAAGCCGTCGAGCATCACGTAGAGGAACACGCCGAGGCCGATGATCGCGGCCCACACGACAGGAAGATCGATTTGCATGCTTTACTCCGCTTCGGCCGTATCCAGCGACGTCGACAAGGCGCGATTGCGCAAGCCCGGATGCCGGTGGAGCTCGATATACCCGGCCTGCGCGGCCGGCCCGTGCTTCATCAGTTTCATCATGTAATAGATGCCCGTTCCGAATACGAGGAAATACACAACGACGAACACCAGCAGCGATACGCCGACCTGCTGCGCGGTGAGCGGCGACACCGAATCGACCGTGCGCAGCACGCCGTAGACGGTCCACGGCTGCCGGCCGACTTCGGTCGTGATCCAGCCCGCGAGCAGCGCGACGATGCCCGACGGCCCCATGCAGAGCACGAACCACTGGAACCAGCGCGTTTCATAGAGGCGCCCGCCCTTGCGCAGCAGCAGCCCGAGCAGCGCGGTCAACAGCATCAGCATCCCGAGCCCCGCCATGATCCGGAAGGTCCAGAACACGACCGGCGAATACGGGCGATCCTGCGGCGCGAATTCCTTCAGCCCGCGAATTTCGCCGTCCCAACTGTGCGTGAGGATCAGGCTGCCGAGGTGCGGCACCTGGATCGCATAGCGCGTCGTCTCGGCCTGCATGTCGGGCAGGCCGACGAGGTTCAGCGCGGTGCCGCCCTTCTCGGTCTCCCACAGCCCTTCGATCGCCGCGATCTTCGCCGGCTGATACTCGCGCGTGTTGAGGCCGTGCGCATCGCCGACGACGATCTGGATCGGCGCGAGCAGCAACAGCATCCAGAGCGCCATCGAGAAGCTGCGCTTGACCGGTTCGTCGCGGCGCCCCTTCAGCAGATGCCATGCGCCGCACGCGGCGACGATGAAGCCCGCGACGATGAACGCGGCGATCGTCATGTGCACGAGGCGATACGGGAACGACGGGTTGAACACGACCTTGAACCAGTCGACCGGCACGACGAGGCCGTTCTCGATCCGGTAGCCTTGCGGCGTCTGCATGAAGCTGTTCGACGCGAGGATCCAGAACGTCGAGATCAGCGTGCCGACCGCGACCATCAGCGTCGCGAAGAAATGCGCGCGCGGGCTCACGCGCTGCCAGCCGAACAGCATCACGCCGAGAAAGCCCGCTTCGAGGAAAAATGCGGTCAGCACCTCGTAGGTGAGCAGCGGCCCGGTGATGTTGCCCGCGATGCGCGAGAAGCCCGACCAGTTCGTGCCGAACTCGTAGGCCATCACGACGCCGGAGACGACGCCCATCCCGAAGCCGATCGCGAAAATCTTCGACCAGAACTGGAACATGGATTTGTAGGCCGCGTCGCCGGTGACGAGATAACGCCATTCCAGCACCGCGAGGAAGCTCGCCATGCCGATGCTGATCGCGGGGAACACGATGTGGAACGACACCGTGAACGCGAACTGCAAGCGTGCGAGATGGAACGCATCGAAGATTTCCATGATCGTAATGTGCTCGTGGTTGTGAGGACGTGCGCCCGAAACTGGAAATCGCGCGACGGCTCGATTGCATGTACGAGCGCAGCTGGACCACGTCGCACGGCATCGAAGCGTGAATGACGATAGCGCGTTTCGAACGATACTCGCAATCGCTCTCGCGTGCATCGAAACTGTGCTCGCCGCGTCGCCGAAGATGTGTACACGGAAAACCGGTTGCGCGTGCAGACGGGCGCCAGCTGTACTGCTTTCCGTGCCGCGGCGCTGTGCACACGCGGCTGCGCCGAACGCCCTTAAGATCGTTTCCAAAGCCCGCCCGGCACGGCTGCGCGACCCGGCGCGGCGCCGCGGCAGGCCCGTTTCCGTCGTCCGGCGCAGCGCGCGGGACGCGGCCGGCAGGCCGGCCGATTCGACTGGAGAAACCCGTATGGAATCCTGCGTTCGCGACGAAGCGCCGGCCGGCAGCATCAGCTGTCATGTGACGCGTCATCGTGCCGGCGCGTCGCAGCGCGTCGTCGATCGCGTCGTCGATCGCGTCGTCGACGAATGCCCCGTCGCGCTCGTGTTCAACGGCATCGCGCATACCGTGATGATGGCGACGCCGATCGATCTCGACGCGTTCGGCGTCGGCTTCGCGCTCAGCGAAGGCATCGTCGAGCGCGCGTCGGACGTATTCGACATCGACACCGTGTACCGGGCCGGCAGCGCCGAAGTGCAGCTGACCGTCTCGCAGCAGGCGTTCATGGCGCTCAAGGCACACCGCCGCGCCCTTGCCGGCCGCACCGGCTGCGGCGTGTGCGGCATCGAAAGCATCGCGCAGCTCGATCTGCATCCGCCGCGCATCGCGGCCGCCGGCAGCGCGGCCGACATCGCAGCGGCCGCCGTCGCGCGCGCCGCGCGCACGCTGCCGGCGCGGCAGACGCTGATGCACGCGACGGGCGGCATCCACGCGGCCGCGTGGTGCGACCGCGACGGCAACGTGCTCGACGTGTTCGAGGACGTCGGCCGCCACAACGCGCTCGACAAGCTGATCGGCTGTCTCGCACGCCGCCGCGCGGACTTCGGCGCAGGCTTCGTGTTCCTGTCGAGCCGCGCGAGCTACGAGCTCGTGCGCAAGGCCGCGCGCGTCGGGATACCGATGCTCGCGACGATCTCCGCGCCGACCTCGCTCGCGATCGACGTCGCGCGCGAAGCCGGCATCCGGCTCCTCGGCTTCTGCCGCAACGACGGCTTCGTCGAATACGTGTCGCCGGCCGCCACCCTTTCCACCCTGTCGCGATGAAACCCTTGCTCGATTTCGATACCGCCCAGCAGTACTTCGCGACCGCGTTCGCGCCGCTCGATGCGGCCGTGACCGTGCCGCTCGCCGATGCCGTCGGCCGCATCCTGGCCGCGCCGCTGTTCGCGTCGCTCGATCAGCCGCCCGTCGATCAGAGCGCGATGGACGGCTACGCCGTGCGCGCCGCCGATCTCGCCGGCGCCGAGCCGCTGCGCGTCGCGCAGCGCTGCTATGCGGGCGATGCGCCTGCGCCGCTCGCACCGCGCACGGCCGCGCGGATCTTCACGGGCGCGCCGATTCCGGCCGGCGCCGACACGGTCGTGATGCAGGAGCACGCGCACGAGCGCGACGGCTGCGTGACCTTCGACGCCCCGCCGCGCGCCGGCACGCATATCCGGCGCCGCGCCGAGGAACTGCGCGCCGGCGATCTGCTGATCCCGGCCGGCGTCCGGCTCGGCGCGATGCACGTCGGCGTCGCGGCCGCGCAAGGCGTGTCGACGCTCGACGTGCGCCCGCCGCTGCGGGTCGGCATTCTGACGACGGGCGACGAACTCGTCGCGTGCGGCGCGCCGCGTGCGCCGCAACAGATCTACAACAGCAATGCGCCGATGCTCGCCGCGCTGGTCGCGGGCACCGGCGCGGCCGTCGTCGCGAACCTGCATGCGCAGGACACCGCGGACGCCGTCGAGCGCGCGTTGCGCGACCTGCATGCGCGCTGCGAGCTCGTCGTGTGCGTCGGCGGTGCGTCGGTCGGCGACAAGGACCTGCTGCGCGGCACGCTGAACGCGCTCGGCGCGGCGTTCGTCGTGTCGGGCGTGCGGATGAAGCCCGGCAAGCCGGTCGCGCTCGCGCGACTCGACGCGCGGCCGGTCGTGCTGCTGCCCGGCAATCCGGGCGCCGCGACGACCGCATTCGCGCTGTTCGTCGCGCCGCTGATCCGCCGGCTGCAGGGGCGTGCCGAGCGGCTGCCGGTCGTGCCGTCGCTGCCGCTCGACATCGACGTCGAACCCGATCCGCAACGCGAGCGCTTCATCCGCGTGCGCTGCGACGTCGCGCCGAACGGGCTGCCGCTGCTCGATGCGCTGCGGCAGCAGGGCGCCGGCACGCTGAACTCGCTTGCGCATGCGAGCGGTCTCGCGCGCGTGCCGGCCGGCGAACGGATCGCGCGCGGCGAGCCCGTACCGTATTACGACTTCGCGCGCTGGCTCGCATGACCATGCTGCGCGCAGCGTCCGCCGACGCGAACTGTACCCCTGCATTTCGCGTGCGATTGTGCCTCTGCCGGCCGACGCGCGCGCACTATCCTCACGAGAAGGCTCGCCGCGGCCCGTGCATCCGCACGCGACCGCACCGCGACGCCGCCCCGCTCACCCGATGCAGGCCGACGAACCGATCGTGAACGCCATCGCTTCCGCCGCGCCGGCCGGCGCCGCCGTGTCCGGCGACGCAGCGTCCGACGCCCTCCTCCGCACGGTCGACACGCTCGACCGCCCGCTGCGCGACCTGCGGCTGTCCGTCATCGATCGATGCAACTTCCGTTGCGGCTACTGCATGCCGCGCGAGATCTTCGGCTCGGACTATGCGTTCATGCCGCCGGCCGACCGGCTCTCGTTCGCGCAGCTCGAACGGATCGCGCGCGCGTTCGTGTCGCTCGGCGTCGAAAAGATTCGGATCACCGGCGGCGAGCCGCTGCTGCGCCGCCACCTCGAAACGCTGATCGAACGGCTCGCCGCATTGACGACCGTCGACGGCCGCCCGGTCGAACTCGCGCTCACGACGAACGGCGCACTGCTCGCCGCGAAAGCGCGCACGCTGCGCGATGCCGGGCTCACGCGCGTGACCGTCAGCCTCGACGCGCTCGACGACGCCGTGTTTCGCCGGATGAGCGATGCCGACGTACCCGTGTCGCGCGTGCTGGCCGGCATCGAAGCCGCGCAGGCCGCGGGCCTCGCGCCCGTGAAGGTCAATGCGGTGATCGAGCGCGGCGCGAACGACGATCAGATCCTGCCGCTCGTGCGCCACTTCCGTCATACGGGCGTGAGCGTGCGCTTCATCGAATACATGGACGTCGGCGGCGCCTACGGGTGGTCGCACGACAAGGTCGTGACGGCCACGCGGATGCGCGAGCTGATCGACGCCGAGTATCCGCTCGTCACCGTCGGCGGGCCCGCGCACGACGCGACCGCGATCCGCTGCCGTCATGTCGACGGCGGCGGCGAAGTCGGCTTCATCGCGAGCGTGTCGCATCCGTTTTGCGGTACGTGTTCGCGTGCGCGCGTGTCGGCCGACGGCACGCTCTACACGTGCCTGTTCGCGACGCAAGGCACCGATCTGCGGCCCTGGCTCGACGATGCGACACCGCTCGACGGCCTCGCCGCCGCCGTTCGCGCGCGCTGGACGCAGCGCGGCGACCGCGCATCCGAGCAACGCGCCGCGCGTGCCGCCCGCACGCCGCGCCATCCCTATCCGACCGTGCGCATGTCGCTCGTCGGCGGCTGACACGCCGCCGCGCGATGCCGGCCGATCGCTTCCTGGAGAACCGTCATGACGACCTTCACCGAACCCCACGCCGAACCGCCCGACGATCCGCTGCGCGGCGAACATCCGCCTGAAACCGCCGTGCCGCACGGCACGCCGCTGCCCGCGATCGCCGCCGGCTTCGAAGTGCGCGTGCAGTATCAGCCGATCGATGCAGGTGTCGAGCTTGCGCCGATCGTGCGCAATCCGCACGTCGGTGCGGTCGTGAATTTTCTCGGCGTCGTGCGCAACGAAGGCGACATCGACGACGTCGTCGCGCTCGAAGTCGAACACTATCCGACCATGACCGAGCAGGCGCTCTGGAGCATCGTCGAGGAAGCGACCGCACGCTGGCAGCTCGAGACGGTCAGGATCGTGCATCGCGTCGGGCGCATTCCGCTCGGCCATCCGGTCGTGCTCGTCGTCGTCGCGGCTGCCCATCGCGCGGCCGCGTTCGACGCATGCGAATTCCTGATGGACTTCCTGAAGACGCACGCGCCGTTCTGGAAGAAGGAGATCCGGCAGGACGGCGCGTCGGGCTGGGTCGAAGCGAAGGCGCTCGACGATCACGCGATGCGTCGCTGGGGCTGAACGACATGAAACTGACGATCAAGTACTTCGCGAGCATTCGCGAACAGCTGCAGGTCGACGAGGAAACCGTCGACATCGATGCAAGCGAACTCACGGTCGACGCGCTGCGCGGCACGCTCGCCGCGCGCGATGCGCGCAGCGCCGACGCACTGCGGATGGACCGGCCCGTGCGGGCCGCCGTGAATCTCGAGATGGTGACGGGCGACTTCGTCGTCCGCGACGACAGCGAGGTCGCGTTCTTTCCGCCCGTGACGGGCGGCTGACGTCACGCTGATCGCGGCGTTCAGCGGCGCCGCGCACGCGCGCGCCGTGGACCTCGCGATCTCGGCCGCAGCCAGCCTGCCCGCGATCGCCGGCATGCAGGTCGTGCGGCCGCTGCGTGATCGCATGTCGCCGACGCTGTTTCGCCGCGTCGTGCTGCGGTTCGTGCTCGTCGCTGCCTTGCAGATGATCTGGAAATCCGGCGTGCTGCCGCACGCGAGCGCGATCCGGCAGCGCGTGCGCATGGGTTCTGAAAGCTCGCAAGCGTACGATGGGCAGGCCGGCCGCATCGCCGGCACCGTGCCACTTCAGAGATTCGACATGGAAACCTACCTGCTGCTCGGCTGCGGCCTCGGCGTCGGCCTGCTGATCGCGATCTGGGGCGTGTGGTCGCTGCGCTGAGCGGCTCGCGCCGCGCGTCGGTCAGCGCACGCAACCGGCGGCCAGCTTGCCGACCGTAATCACGGCCTGCTCGATTTCGGGCGACCACGGGCTGCTGTAGTTCAGCCGGATGAAGTTTCGATAGTTGTCGGTGATCGAGAACATATAGCCGGGCCCGATCGTGATGCCTTCATCGAGCGCGAGCTGATACAGCCGCATCGCGTCGACTTGCGCGGGCAGCTCGATCCACAACACGTAGCCGCCCGCCGGGCTCGAGATGCGCGTGCCTTCCGGAAAGAAACGCGACACCATCGCGCGCATCAGGTTCGCCTGCTGCGCATACGCCTTGCGCAAGCGCCGCAGGTGATGTTCGTAGCCGTCGCGTTCGAGAAACTCCGCGATCGCGAGTTGCGGCAACGACGGTGTCGCGAGCGTGTTCAGAAACTTCAGCTTCTCGACCTGATCGCGATAACGCCCCGGCAGCGCCCAGCCGATCCGGTACGCGGCCGTCAGGCTCTTCGAGAACGACGAACAGTGCAGCACGATGCCGCTGCGATCGTAGGACTTCAGCGTGCTCGGATGCGAGTCGCCGAAATACAGTTCGTTGTACACGCCGTTTTCGATCAGCGGCATGTTCACGCGCGTCGCGAATTCGACCAGTTCGCGCTTGCGCTCGTCCGGCATCTGAAAGCCCAACGGATTCTGGAAGTTCGGCATCACCATGCACGCGGCGATCGGCTGCGACTTCGCGATCGCCGCCAGCGCCGCGATGTCGATCCCGTACTCCGGATGCGTCGCAACCTCGATCGCCTTCATCCCCATTCGTTCGATCGCATGCAGCATGGCGTAGAACGTCGGCGACTCCACGGCAATCGTGTCGCCCGGTTTCGCGACCGCCTGCAGACACAGATTGATCGCCTCCGTCGCGCCCACCGTCACGATGATCTC
>NZ_CABVPP010000085.1 GCF_902499075.1 Burkholderia pseudomultivorans
TGCACTACTTCGTCAATCACTGCATCAACGGCCCCTCCCAATCGATGGCTGCTCTCAGATGGGCCTCGTCGTTTCGGAATGACCGCGCTCGCTACCGGGTTTGCCAGAAATTTCCGCCGCAGACGATAAACAGTAGTCCAGTGGACGCCCAGCAGATTGGCAGCCGAAACCGCGCGCTTCTTCGAAAGCGGTCCTCGCCCCAATGGCCGGAGAACATCTGCTACTTTTTCCGCTCTGCTAACTGCTTCCTCGGAAACCGTCATTGCCGCTCCTAATTGAGCCTCGTCAGACGCGTTAGCGGAATTAAAGGACACGTATAACGCGTTAGCAAAATAAACGGACATCCGATCGTGCGCGCGTTGCCAAAACGCAACGCATGAAAAGACGCGCGAGACGGCAGCAATGCCTTATCTCACGGGGCCGTGGCCGTGTCTTACATTAGCGTAATCTATGGACACGATTAGCAGTTTTTAAGGGCTTCAACACGAACCGCGACCAGCAATTGAGCAATTCCACGGCCACGACGGCCGACCGGCAGCACGACGAGCATCGTGTAATTGCCGACGCGTGGCTACAGCGCGCGATTGATGGAATCCGGCAAATGCACCTCAACGAGGATGCACGTCGCGAGGTCGCGGGGAGGCTTTTTTAGCGCCGCGCATCGAGCACGTGACGACGGTAAAACGGCAAATGGAGCAAATCGAACTGCAACGTCGTCACGCTCGTCGACGCCACAAAGGCACGAACCCGGCTCGTGGCCGGGTTCGTCTCACTGACGCTGTCCGCAATAACCAGCGCCCCACTAATCTGGACTCGTTTCAGCAAAGTCGAATGATCTGGCAATACATTCAATAACATCACCAGACTGCATTTCGATGCATAGAACACATCCCCGCTCATCCTGGCTCTGCGTCATCCTATTAATGCTGACGCTCGGCCCCCACGGATGCTGGCGAGGCATGTTCACGGATAAAACACCCCTTGCGATCAACGTTCGACCATGCGACGACGTATCTCGCATCTTGAACACCGATTCGCCTAGGCGCCAGTCGATCTCAAGCCCGACGAAGGTCCAATCGTGGCAATGATTGAAGTTCATTTTGTGTTTAACGGCAAATGTGCATCTGGCGATTCCGGCGCAACGGGATTGCCATTGATATCCAGCCGACCTCCTGACGGGTCATTGACATGGCAATGTGGGCAAGGATCGGCAGGATGAATCAATATGCGCTGCTCTCCCGTCACCGGATCAACATAAGCATCCTGACCACCCTGCGGGTTCGGGCCTTTGGGAATCAATCCACTATCCTTGGCGTGTTGATCGATTTCCTCGGGCGTTTTTCCGGCAACACCGTCGTGGCCGTCCCCGCGCTTCGGTCGCATGAACAAATTCCCCATAACGGCGTCCTTGGCGGAAGAGCAGCGGGACTCAGAGCTGAATCCGCTCGATCTCGTCCAAGCTGAGTGCGTCGTGACGCCGGTCGTACAGCTGCGTGGTGCGCGTCGACGCGTGGTTGGCCATTGCCGCGGCGCTCTCGAGCGTGCCGCCGTTCTGCAGGTACGCAGTAATGCCGGTCGCGCGAAACGTATGGTTGCCGATCGCAGTCGCGATGCCGGCCGCCGCCGCGCGCCGGCGCACCATGGCGTATGCGTTCGCTTGCGGCAACGGCGTGCAGCTGAGCTGCCGGGTGCCACGTGCGATCGTGCGGAACAGCGGCCCCTTCGGCTCGGCACCGGTGCCGCTCAGGTGTTCCAAATAGGCATGCAGGGCTGCCTCGAGCGTGTGGTGGCAGGGCATCGCGTGCGCCTTGCCACCTTTTTCGCGCAACCGCACCCACAGCCGCCGCTGCTGCACATAGACGTCGTCAAGCCGCATCGCCAGCGCTGCGCCGATCCGCGCGAACGAAAACACCATCAGTGCGATCAGCGCACGGTCCCGCAGCCCGATCGGCGTGCTTACATCGATGCTGTCGAGCAGCTGCCGCGCCTCGGTACGATCGAGCACGGGCGTGGCGCCTGTGCGCGCCGGGTGGCTCGGCCCGCGCACCGACGCGGCCGGATTGACCGACACGATCTGGCCGGTCACCAGCCAGTCGAACAGGTGGCGGATCGCCGCCAACTGCTGCTTGACGGTCGGCGCCGACAACGCCTGGGTCTGCAACTCAATCCAAGCTGCGACATGCAGCGGCTGCACGGCCGCGATCGACGGTATGCCCATCTCGCCGCACCAGGTCAGGAAATCCCCTGCCGCCCGCGCGTAGGCGCGTCGGGTGTGTGGATTGCGAATCGCCGAGGCGAAGAATTCCAGAAAACGCACGCCAGCCCGCTCACCGGCTGCGGTGACGAGTGCCGGCGTGGAATTGGCCGCGACGATGACGAGCTGGCTCATGCCTGCATCGCCTTTTTCCAGTCGATGGCAAAACCCATCGCGTCGAGCTCTCGGCATAAGGACTTCTTCCAACCGCCCGCTGTATCCATGGCTTCCCACACCACGCCGGCAAAGTCACTCGGAATCTCGAGTTGACCGCGTTTCAGCGCGCATACCCTGTCACGGCCAAGGCGGCCGATGAAATAGCCGAGCTCGAGCAACACATTCTGCCTGGCACGGGGCTCTGGCGTGCCGTCTTTCACGGAACCTACATCGTCCGGCGTCAGCAATACCACGGCAAAGCCGACATTGCCGTGTGCCTCGATCTTCTCAATGACCGTCCGCCCCTGGTTGGCCTTTTCATGCAGGATGATCGCCTCGAAGTCGATCTTTTCCAGGAACCGCGCGACCGCCTCGCGGGCCCCTTCGTCGTGGCCATGGACCACGAACACCCGCCGGGAAAGCGCCGCGGCCGGCACGATCGGTTGCGGCGCGGCATGCTCTGCATCCTCTAAGTCCTCTCGAAGAGCACGCTGCGCGTCCTGCAGAAGGGCGACGGATCGGTCGAAATTTTCCCGAGCTTCTTGGCGAAGATAGAACTCATTGTTGCCGTAGCTTTTGGGCTGTATAGGCCTCAGTGCCGTCGCGGCCCTGTAGCGTCGATACGCCGTCGTGTCCTTGCCGAAACATCGTTCGAGCGTGTCCGCGATCGCCGCCGACAGCGCAGCCAGCTCGGGCATAATTCCTTCCTTCAGCGTTTGGAAATCGAATGCCTTAAGCGCGTCGATTCGCTCCTGCAGGCGGGTGATCCCGCGCTCGATGTCCTGCTGCAAATGGGCTGCTTTCATCGTTGTTGTTGGCTGCGACGGTTGAGTACCTACTTCAGAGAGCGGATTGGAACGGAGTGAGGCCAATAGGTTATGCCCGGCGGACGTTAGCCCAGCAAATTCGATCGATCCCATGCGGCCACTGCCTTCCGAGTGAATCAGGGCATCCTCCTTGAGCAGCCCTAGGTGATAAAAAACCTCTTCCGGGGTATGTCCGTCGATATGGATCTCCGCGTCGCCCACTTGGAACCGGACAATGCGGTTGAGCGGCAATTCCTCGAGCTTGAGCAGCAATTCGCGGCTCAGGCTCAGGTCACGCTTCATCGTGATCGCCCTCCTGACCAACCTGCAATGCTCGGGCGCGCTGCAGCAGCTGATCTACCTCGTTCATGGTCCGGGCCTCGACTTCAATGTCGCCGATCTTCAGTCGCATCTTGCGTCCATGGCGACCGCTGATCCAGGCGCCGACCGCCGTGCCGATTACGCCAATGGCCGCCGGCCCCAGCTCCTTGATAATGAATTCAGCCAGCGGGTAACCCATCGCGGCCGCCGAGTCGAACGCCATGCCCCGTTGCGAATAGCGGATGCCCGCCGAGTACAGCGCCGAGCTGAAGCTTCGGAGCTCCTTCTGAAAGGCCGGATCATTCTCGGGCAGATCGTCAGGCGCCCGCTTCAGCCGGATCTCGATCTCCTGCACGTTGCTGCTGTTGTTCGTGCCCATGCGGCGCTCTGATATATGCGATAAAGGACATTATCATATATAAAAACCGAGAATTCGCGTCTCGATGTCGGCGTCACGGAGGCCGGCGCCAATCTCGCACACGTGGTGACATTTTGTCACCAGGTGTGCTATACTGACTCCCATATTGCTCAATGGAGAACCAATATGACCTAGCGACAACACCCACATTCGGGGGGCACCGCCCCATTACTGATCACAGTACAGAACCTCCTCCCCTGCATCAGACGGGGACGCATCACGAAAGAGGTTCGGAAAGAGGACAAACAATGGCTATCAACAACGGTGTGGACAACTCCAGCCGCGGGCGAGTCACTGCCCGGTTGAGTGCAGAAAAGCAAGAAATCCTGCAGCTCGCTGCGGACCTATCGGGCAGTACCCTTAACCAGTTCATTGTGCAATCGGCACTTCGGGCGGCAGAGCAAGTCATCGAGCAGGAAGAAGTCATTCGTTCCATCCGTCTGACGATGGACGAATCGAGGCGCTTCTTCGCGCTCTTGGACGAGCCGCCAAAGCCCAACGAAGCACTGCAGCGCGCAATGGCACGTTTCAGGAACAAACAGCGTGGAAACGCAAATTCAACAACTCAAGGAGAGCGACGACCGTAGCAGCTTCGACTGCGGCGTCGGCTCGATGAACGATTGGCTGCGCAACATCGCCAATCAGCATCAGAAAAAAAACTTGTCGCGCACCTACGTCGCGACGGCGCCCGATAATCCTCGGGCGATTATGGGCTACTACGCGCTGGCCGCCACGTCGGTGGAAACCGACGGGATGCCGGGCGCCAAACTCCCTAGGAATGTCTCGGCCGTGCTTCTGGCCCGGCTGGCCGTAGACGTGAAGTACCAGGGCCAAGGTCTCGGCGAAGACCTGCTGATGCACGCGCTCGACACGGTGCTGACGACGGCCGAGGCTGTCGGCGTGCAGTGCGTGGTGGTTGACGCAATCGACCAGCACGCGGCGGCGTTCTATTTGCGATACGGATTCGAGCCCTTCACGGCTACACCGCTCCGGCTATTCCTGCCGGTAGCGACCATCCGGCAGGCGTGACGAATGGCCGGGACAGCTGCCCCGGCTTTTGCGTACGCAACACCTCGCTGGTCGCGCTTAGCAAAAACATCGCGGGTCGATCCAACACCTTCCGTCGCGCACATAGCGAATGCGCTGCTTATCGGGGCTTCGTTATGGAGAATCAGGAGCCCTCGCGGCTTGTCCGTTTCGTCGGCGCGGCGGTCGGCCTGCTGCTGACGCGCGAAGTCCATCAGATCTTTCGAATACACGCGGGCCGCCGCGCGCCAATAGGGGCCACGTTACCGGAATCTCAGCCACAGCGGAACCCTCCTGGGCGCTCCCCCAATTCTCTCCGCACCGCGGAGAGAATTCGGCCGCCGGCCCGCCGAGACCCGTCCCTTTCACCAAGCTAAATGTGGGCGGTCGCAATTGAGCTTCAGCACCGCCTGAGACGAAGTCGCCTCGCCAACAGCCCCGCCTGGATCGAAGAACCTCCCGGCCCTCGTGTGACGCAATGGCCAATGAACCCGCCCAGCGGCACGTCGGCGCCCGCCCCAGAAATCCAGGGACGCCGAAACAGTTACGGCACCGTTTTTCGCTCGCAGCGGTCGGAGCCCTCAATCCCCTGGGGCGAGTGCCACGCGCTTGCACAACTAAATCTGTAACCAATCCGGTGCGGCGCAGCATTTCCGGCAATCCCTTGATCTACAAGGCGAAGCGGCCGGATGCGATTTCAACTAATCTTGTGTCGTAACGGTCGACGCGCTGGCGGAGGCGATGGATGGCACGACGCTCACGCTTACGGGCAGGCGGTTCCTTGAACGACGGCACGGGATTGAACGACGTCGACCTTGCCGCTTGGCCGTCGATCGACGAGCTCGCGCTTTCCGCCGAGCGACGCGCGCTCTATCGGCGACGCGAGCGCGCGATCCGCCTGTACCTAAACGGCGCGACCGACCGCCAAATCCAAGCGGCCTGCAGCCTTGGCCGCGTCCAGACGTACCGGCTGCTGACCGAGCGCTGCCTCAAAACGCACCCGGATGGCCGCGTCAACGGCTGGCGAGGCCTCCTGCCATATACCGGCGCATGCGGCGGCTTCGCCCATGTCTCGAAATGAAGGGGCGGATAGCCCTTACTATGTTACCCTTCATGTTATTGACCAAATCCCACGGCTTCCTCAGCGCAGGTCCTCTCCCTGATGAAATGCGCCTGCGGGCTGATGGCCCACGACTAGGCGGGCGCGATCGACGTATCCGCGCGTGGGCGAGACCTCGATCTTCGACATTGTATCGACACGACGGTTTAAGACGGTCTCTGAGAACACCCCTGCCGATCGCCGACGGCCCAGATGTGCTTAGTTGGGATTCGCGAGCCGCCGGCCACTGAGCGATGCGCAACCACCGCGGCTGCGCGTTGTAGGGTGGGGTTGCGCCGCCCGTCGTAAAACTCCCGCCGGACATCGGCCTAAAGGCCCCTCTCTCGCGCTCAGCACCAAGACCTGAAACGACTGGTTCTGATTGAGTCGCCGGACCGTACTTCGAGTTGTGGTGCGAAACACGCAAGCCGCCACCATCCGCACGGGCTCACCGTGGTTTTCGCCGCCGCGGCACGCGCAGGCCCGAACTTCTGGATCGCGCGTCCACTCGCAAACCGACCGCGGCGCGGGCGACATCGGCGCCCATCGACGGAGCGGCGCCTGCAGCTGTTCTCGCTCCGCGTTTGACCGGTCACCGCCGTTGCCGCGATGGAACTCGCCGATTCACACCCGGATTCTGCGGTCGCGGGCGGCACCGGATACGATCATTGAGCTCGAACAGACACGCTCGCGCGACGCACGGCCAACTTTAGCGGTTCATCCCGCCGTCAATCCGACAAGGTTAATCTCTAGGTATGGCGACGTGAATCTCGGTTTTCGACGAGAAGGCACTGGCACCGATAATCAAGTGCTACGTTGACGACGCAGCGGACATGGGGTCAGGCCGATCACCGTCATGATCGTTGTGCTCTTCAAGAGTATGCAATTGGGCGGCAAGTGCATTTGTCGGCGATCTCATCAAACAGATTCGAATAGAATGTCCGGCACGGTCGGTAGCGCCTTCGCGGCAGCACCACGCCTGCGCTGCCTCCATCGACCTCCGCCGGCGCTCGCCGCTATCGAGCGCGCCGCCGGCACGGAACGCCCCATGCCCAGGAAAAAGTCCGGCCTCCGGTTGTGGCCTTTCGACCTCCGCGGCGTCACGACGGCCGCTCCAGCGAAGAAGAAACGCGCGAAGCCCGCGACGTCGCCTGCACGGCCCGCGACGGCGCGCCCCGCCAAACGCGCGACCGCCGCAGCCGCCGGCCGCACGTCGGTGCGCGACGCGCCGGGCACCTGGCTACGCTCGTTTCATTCGGCGCGTCCGGCCGCCGGACAGTTCATCAATCATCTCGCGTATGAACTCTATCTGCCCGTCGCCGCTGCCGCGGGCAAGGCGATGCCGCTCGTCGTGATGCTGCACGGATGCAAGCAGACCGCCGAGTCGTTCGCGGCCGGCACGCGCATTTGCCGCCTCGCCGAGCGTGCGGGTTTTGCCGTGCTGTTTCCCGAACAGGCCAAGACCGCGCATTCGCAGCGCTGCTGGAACTGGCACGGCGACACGTCGCAGTCGGAGGCACCGGCGATCGCATCGCTGATCGACGCGGTCGCCCGCGAGCGCGCGATCGACCGCACGCGCATTTATCTGGCCGGCATGTCGGCCGGCGCCGGGCTCGCGGCGCGGCTCGCGATCCGTTATCCCGATCTGTTCGCGGCCGTCGGCCTGCATTCGGGCCCGGCGATCGCGCCGCCGCTATCGACGATGGCGGCGGTCGGCCTCATGCGCCGCGGGCTGCGCGACGACGCGATCGGCGTCGCGGACGCCTGCGTCGACGTCGCCGCCTATCCCGGCATGCCGGCGTTG
Organism: Burkholderia pseudomultivorans; assembly: GCF_902499075.1. Classification (GTDB taxonomy): domain Bacteria; phylum Pseudomonadota; class Gammaproteobacteria; order Burkholderiales; family Burkholderiaceae; genus Burkholderia; species Burkholderia pseudomultivorans. The sequence goes on from NZ_CABVPP010000085.1 coordinate 7,885, forward strand.
ATCGTGCACGGCGGACTCGATGCGGTCGTGACCGACCGCAACGCGACGCAGCTCGGCCTCGCGTTCGCGCGGCTCAACCGGCTCGTCGACGAGCACGGCGCGCCGCGCGTCGGCGAGCAGCACACGTACGTCGATGCGGACGCCGACTACACCGACTATCTGCGCGGCCGCAGCGTGATCGTCCGCGTGTGCGTCGTGCGGCGGCTCGCGCATGCGTGGAGCGGCGGCGATCCGCGCGAGCCGTTCCACTCGGCCACCGGGCCCGACGCCACCGCGATGTTCTGGAATTTCTTTCGGCGCCGGCGGCGTGCGGTTGCCGGCGCAGACGTCGCGCCCGCGCGGCGAACCATGCGCGCCCGGAGCAGGTAAGCTTGCGCGTTGAACCGCCGAACGCCGCGCCGCCGCGCGCGCCGAGCGGTGCGATACCACCCTGTTCCGACCTATGCAGACGCCCTCGACGCCTTCCGAATCGCCCGCTGCCACGCCTTCGTGGACCGGCGTATGGGCCTTGGCCCTGTCCGCCTTCATCTTCAATACCACCGAATTCGTTCCGGTCGCGCTGCTGGGCGCGATCGGCGGCAGCCTCGAGATAGCGCCGACCGACGTCGGACTGATGCTCACGATCTACGCGTGGACCGTCGCGCTCACGTCGCTGCCGCTCACGCTGCTGACGCGCAAGGTCGAGCGCCGCAGGCTGCTCGTCTGGGTGTTCGCGCTGTTCATCGCGAGCCATGTCGTCACGGGCGTCGCGTGGAATTTCCCGGTGCTCGTCATCGGCCGGCTCGGGATCGCCGCCGCGCACGCGGTGTTCTGGTCGATTTCGATCGCGCTCGCCGTCCGGCTCGCGCCGCCCGACAAGAAGAGCCGCGCGCTCGGGCTGATCGCGACCGGCACCGCGATCGCGATGGTGGCCGGCATTCCGCTCGGCCGCGTGATCGGCGAGACGCTCGGCTGGCGCATGACCTTCCTCGCGATCGCGGCCACCGCGCTCGTGCCGTTGCTGATGCTGCGCTATACGCTGCCCGAGCTGCCGAGCCAGCGCACCGGCTCGCTCGCCAGCGTGCCGGTGCTGTTGCGGAATCCGGCGCTGATCCTGCTGTACGCGATCACGATCCTCATCGTGTCCGCGCATTTCACGTCGTACACGTATATCGAGCCCTTCGTGCGCGATGTCAATCATGCGAGCGAGAACCGGATTACCTACATCCTCGTGCTATTCGGCGCGGCCGGCATTCCGGCTGCCGTCTGCTTCAACCGCCTGTTCCCGGCGCGGCCCGCGCACTTCCTGCTCGCGTCGATCGTCGCGACCTCCACGTGCCTGCTGATCCTGTTCCCCAGCGCGCTCACGATCGTGACGCTGTCGGTGCACACCGTCGCCTGGGGCGGCGCGATCATCTGCTTCGGTCTCGCGATGCAGGCGTGGGTGCTGAAGCTCGCGCCCGATGCGACCGACCTCGCGATGTCGATCTATTCGGCGCTGTACAACGTCGGGATCGGTGGCGGCGCGCTGCTCGGCAACCACATCGCCAACGATTTCGGGCTGCCGTGGATCGGCACGTTCGGCGGGCTGCTCGGCGGGCTCGGCGCCGCGCTTTGCTGGCTCGCGCTGCGGCTGCATGCGCGGCACGCGGCGGTCGCAGCCGCGACCTCTGCCGCGCCAGCCGCGTCGCATCCCGCGACGCCCGCGGCCGACTGATCGTCGAATCGCACGCGCGCGGCAACGCCGCGCGTGAGTGCGGCGCCGGTCGGACAAAGCGCGCGTATCAGGCTTGCGGGGGCCGTCGCGGTCGTCGCCGCCGTCGTCGTCGCGTTCGCGTTATTGCGGCTGCCCGCATGCGAAGGCCGGCGCGAACACGGCCGCCAGCTCGACCGCGCGCGGCCTTCGCTCGCGCAGCCTCGCGCCCTACGGCTTCATTGGACGTTCGCGCCGCTTCCCGGCGTCGCCACGGCTGCCGTCGCCGTGCGCTGCTCGCCATGCGCAATCGCATACAGCTCGCGATTGCGTGCGACCGTCTGCGCGCTGGGCGGGTAGTCCCATTCCGACGTCGGCACAGTGCCGTCGCGTTCGGCCTGGACGAGATCGGCGATCACGTCGGCGCGCGTGATGCCCGACGGCGAACTCTGTGCGAACGCCGCGACCGGCGTACCGACGACGGCGGCCAGCGCGACGGCGGCAATCAGCTTGCGGTTCATGATGACACTCCCGAGAACGGTTCGATGGGGACGCATCGACGATGCGTCGTCGACGGGACCGCATGCGGTTCACCGTCCGACGCTTCCATTCTCGCGATCGTGCCGCACGCGACGCTGACCGCCGGATGACAATCCTGCAAGCCGGTCAGCGGCGCGCCCGATGGCGGCTTTGGCCGTGCGCGCGGGCATGATGATCCGGCGCCGTGTCGGCCATGCGCGCGCATGCCGCGACGAACGGCAAGCGCATCGCCATCCGCGTGTCAGGCGGCGGCGTGATCCTTCACGCGCGCGTTGCCGCCGGACGCCGGCTGGAACGCGAAGTCCTGGCCGCGCGACTCGCGCGACGCGATCACGGCGACGAATGCCGGCAGCGCCATCAGAATCGCATAGCCGGCGACGAAGATCGCCGAGCCCGTATAGCTGACGAGCAGCGTGCCGACGATCGGCGCGATCGAGCCGCCGAGCACCGAGGCGAGCTGATAGCTCGTCGAGAGCGCGGTAAAGCGCACGCGCGTCGGGAACAGTTCGGCCATGTACGCGGCCATCGGCCCGAGAATGATCCCGTGGCAGGTCAGGCACGCGATCAGCGCGAGCTGCAGATGCGCATAGTCGCTGCCGGGCGACAGCGTGAACAGCGAACAACCGGCCACCGCCGCGCCGATCAAGCCGGCGATCAGCACCGGGCGCCGTCCGATCCGGTCCGACACGTGCGCGGCGATCAGGATGACGACGACCTCGATCGCCGACGCCCACATCAGCGCGGACAGCGCCTGCGGCCGGCTGAAGTGCAGATAGCCGGTCGCGAGGCCGAGCGCGAACGTCGAAAACAGATAGAGGAACGTGTTTTCCGCGGCTTTCACGAAGAACGCGCGCGCCATCTGCCGCCAGTTGCCCGCACAGGCTTCGCGCAGCGACGCGCGCTCGACCGTCTTGTGCGCGGCCGCCAGCTCGGCGAACGCGGCCGATTCCTCGACGCGCCGCCGCGTCCAGAAGCCGACGATCACGAGCAGCGCGGAGATGAAGAACGGGATCCGCCACGCCCAGTCGACGAACGCCGTATCGCCGTAGACGCGCTGTACCATCCCGATCACGAACGCGGTCAGCACGTTCGCGAGCGGGCCCGCGAACATCGTGAAACTCGTCCAGAAACCGCGCTGCGTGCCGGGCATCGATTCGGCGATCATCAGGATCGCGCCGGTCGCCTCGCCGCCGACCGCGATGCCCTGCACGATCCGCAGCAGCACGAGCAGCAGCGGCGCCGCGATGCCGATCGACGCGTAGGTCGGCAGCAGCCCGACGCAGAACGTGCTGATGCCCATCATCAGCAGGCTGACGACGAGCGTCTTGCGCCGGCCGATGCGGTCGCCGATCATCCCGAACACGATGCCGCCGAGCGGCCGCGCGACGAAACCGACCGCGAACATCGCGAGCGCGAGCAGCGTGGCCGCGAGCGGATTGCCGACGACGAAGAACTGCTTGTCGAACACGAGCACCGCACAGGCGGCGAACGCGAAAAAGTCGTACCACTCGAGCGTGGTGCCGACGGTGCAGGCGAACATCAGGTTGGCACGCTTTTTCATCGCGCATGTCTCCGGTCGTTTTTGTGGTTGATGCGCGGCGCCGCGGCGCCGCCGCACGTTCAAAGTTCGAGCACGAGCCGCTCGCCGCCGCAGGCGCGCGAACAGCAGGTCATCATGCGATCGTGCGCGTCGCGTTCGGCGCGCGTCAGCACGCTGTCGCGATGATCGACGCGACCGGCCAGCACGCGCACTTCGCACGATCCGCACAGCCCTTCGCGGCAATCGCTCTGCACGTCGATGTTCGCGTGCTGCAACGCGTCGAGCACGGTCTGGTTCGCCGCCACCGTCAGCGTGATGCCCGAATCCTTCAGTTCGACTTCGAACTGCTGCTCCTTCGACGGATCGAGCGCCGCCTTCGTCGAGACGAAATGCTCGACGCGCAACGCATCGCGCGGCCAGTGCGCGCAGCTCGCGTCGAGTGCGTCGAGCATCCGCGCGGGGCCGCATGCGTAAATGTGCGCGTCGTCGGCCGGCTGCGCGAACAGCGCATGAAAGTCGTTGCGCGTACCTTCTTCCGACACGTACACATGCAGCCGCTCGCCGTGCAGCGCCGCGAGCGTATCGAGCATGGCCATCGATGCGCGCCGCGCGCCGCTATAGTGGATTTCGTAGTCGATGCCGCGCGCCTTCGCTTCGCGCGCCATCGCGCTGATCGGCGTAATGCCGATGCCGCCCGCGACGAAGATCGCCTTGCCCGCGTCGGTCACGAAGCGGAAGTGATTGCGCGGGCCGCGGATCTTCAGCACGTCGCCGGCGCGCAGATTCGCATGCACCCATGCCGATCCGCCGCGGCTCTGCGCTTCGTGCAGCACCGCGATCTCGTACGCATCGCGCTCGTCCGGGTCGCCGCACAGCGAGTATTGGCGCGTGATGCCGGTATCGCCGCAGATCACGTCGATATGCGAGCCGGCCGTCCAGCGCGGCAACGGGCGACCGTCGGCCGACACGAGCCGCACATGCGCGACACGGTCCGCGCAGATCGACACGCGCTCGACCTTGACCGCGCGGCTCACCGCATGCGACGACGGCTCGCCGATGCGCACCGCCGCGCGCGGGCGCAGCACCGAGCGGTCGCGGCGCTCGGGATTGAGCGCGGGATCCCATTCGACGTAGAGGTGCTCGGGGCCGCGAAACGACGTGTTCGGCACATACGTGAAGCGCTGTTCGGCAAGCTTCATGTGCGGCAGGCGGCGCGTGAACTCGTCGAGGAAGATCTGCATCTCCATGCGCGCGAGATTCTTGCCCATGCACTGATGCGATCCATAGCCGAACGTCAGCTGGTCGCTCGCGTTTTCGCGGCGGATGTCGAACAGGTCCGCGTCGGCGAAACGCGCTTCGTCGTGATTCGCCGACGACGTGACGATCAGCAGCTTCGCGCCTGCCGGAATGTCGACGCCGCCGATCGTGACGTCCTTCGTCGCGAGCCGTCGCCATGCGGCGAGCGAGCCGTTGTGCCGCAGACACTCTTCGACCGCATTCGGGATTAGCGACGGATCCTCGCAGATGTCGCGCCACGCGTCCGGATGCTGCAGCAGCAGCTTCATTGCGTTGGCCGTCGCGTTCGCGGTCGTCTCGTGCGCGGCGACGATGCCGGCCATCATCATCGAATGCAGATACGAATCGGTGATGACGTCCGGCAGCTCCTTCTGCTTGCGGATCCCGTACTGCATCCAGCCGGGCCCCGACGGATCCTCGCGCATCTTGTCGAGCACCTTGCCCGCGAACTGCCAGAACTTGCCGACCGCATGCGCGACCGCGACCTGCTCCTCCGGTTTCGGGCGGCCCCACGTGTTGATCGTGTGCGCGATCGAGTATTCGCGCAGCGTGTCCATGTCTTCCTCGGGCACGCCGAGAAAATGCAGCGCGACGGTGAGCGGCACTTCCCAGAGCATCTGGTCGACGAGATCGGCATGGCCGTCGTCGATGAAGCGATCCACGTATTCGCGCGCAAGCCGGCGCACCATCGGCTCGTGATGCTTCAGCGCGTCGGGCGTGAACGGATCGAGCAGCGCGCGGCGGCGCGGCATGTGCGCGGGCTCGTCCTCGTTGACGAGCGTGCGGTTCAGCGCAAAACCGTAAGACGCGAGCACCGCGTTGGCCTCGGGGCCGGTCGGCGTGATCTTCTCGAGCGCGATCGACGGACTGAACGTGAGGTTGTCGCGAAAGATCGCCTTGATGTCGTCGTAGCGCGTGACGACCCAGTAGCCGAGTTTGGGGCTGTAGAACACGGGCTCCTGCTCGCGCGCCCAGCGTACGTACTCGGGCGGATCCTGCTGATAGCCGTCCTCGAACGGGTCGAACGCAGCGGCGGCGGCGCTGACCGGACAGCCGTTCGGCGCGGCCGCCGCGGCCGGCGCAGGATGAAACGGACATTGCGACGACGACGCGTCGCGCTGCGTGACGGACATGATTCGCTCCCGTGCCATGATTTTGCGTAAATCTAATACGCAATGCGTAATCTAACGACTGGGGTAAACCTTGGCGGTCGGCCGGCGCGGGCCGTCGGGCTAGAATCGCGCTTATGGAAAAAATCGCCAGAACGAAGAAGACCGCGCCCGCCGAGCGCGACCGCCGCCAACGCGTGCAGTCCGCGTCGATCGGCCTGCTCGTGCTGAAGGAACTCGCCGCGTGCGGCGGGCGTGCGACGCTGACGGCGCTTGCGGCGCGGCTCGACGAGAATCCGGCGAAGGTGCACCGCTATCTGGCGAGCCTGATGGAGGAATCGTTCGTCGCGCAGGATCGCGGCACGCAGCAATACGTGCTCGGGCCGCAGTGCATCTCGATCGGGCTCGCCGCGATGCGGATGGCCGACCCGATCCGGCTCGCCGAACCGTCGCTCGTGCGGCTGCGCGAGCGTCTCGAAGTGACGTGCTTCGTCGCGATCATGGGCAACCGCGGACCGACGATCATGCGCTTCGAGGAGCCCGGCTTGCCGGTGACGGTCAACGTTCGCGCGGGCTCGGTGATGTCGCTGCTCTGGTCGGCAACCGGGCGGCTGTTCCTCGCACGGCTCGACGAGCCGCGCGTGCGGCAGCTGGCGGAAGACGAGCTCGCATCGGCGCCGGCCGAGTTGCGCGCGCAGCTCGACCGACGCGATCCGGTCGGCACGTTGCAGCGCGAGATTCGCGCGGCCGGTGTCGCGACCGTGCGCGACACGAACCTGAAAGGCATCAGCGCGGTGTCGGCACCGGTCTTCGACGCGAACGGGCACATGTGCGCGGCGATCACGGCGTTGGGCGCGACCGGCGGCTTCGACGCGTCGATCGACGGGCCCGTCGCGACGGCGCTGCGTCATGAGGCCGAGCTCATCAGTGCGGAACTCGGCTATACGGGCTGATCGCGGTTATCGAGGTGTGGTCACATGCATCCGGCGGACGGCGGCTGCGCAGCGCCGCCGATGAACCGATAAGCTGCTGCGCCGTGTAACGGAATCGGATCGCGGATGTCGTGTTCGGCTCGCCAAGCGGTCCGTACGCAGAGCTCCCATCTCGACCACGATCACATCGGCGGTCGCGACGACGCTTCCCGACTCATCGAAATACGCGGCGGCCGAGCTTCCCGCCGCCGACGTATCACGCTCCAAGCCTTCCGCGCGCCCGCGCTACCTCAGCGACGACACGAGCGCCGCATCCTCGCCCGGCTTCGGGGCCGCCGGCGTCGGCGCGGCGTCCGCCGTCTTGTTGCCGTGCGCGCCCAGCCCCGTCCCGCCCGTGCGCCGCCGCGCCGCATGCCGCTCGATGATCCGCTGCAGCAGGCAGAACACGCACAGCAGCGCGCCGATCACGATGCGCGTCCACCACGAGCTGAGCGTGCCGTCGAACGTAATCAGCACCTGGATCGTGCCGAGGATGCCGACACCGAACACCGATCCGATCACGTACCCGACGCCGCCTGTCAGCAGCGTGCCGCCGATCACGGTCGCGGCGATTGCGTCGAGCTCCATCCCCTGCGCCTGCAGCCCGTATCCGGACAGCACGTACAGCGTGAAGACGACGCCGCCGAGCGCGGAGCAAAAGCCGCTCAGCGCATAGACGCCGATCTTCGTGCGCGCGACCGGCAGCCCCATCAGCAGCGCCGAACGCTCGTTGCCGCCGATCGCATAGACGTTGCGCCCGAAGCGCGTGAAGTGCGCGACGTAGATCGCGGCCGCGAGCGTCGCGAGCGCGACGAGCGCGCCGGCGCTCAGCGTACCGTCGCCGAGCGGCACGCTGATCGCCGCGATCGCATGAAACGTCGGCTCGTTGATCGTGATCGACTGCGTCGTGATCAGGAAACACGCGCCGCGCGCGAGAAACATCCCGGCCAGCGTGACGATGAACGGCTGCAGCCGGAAGTAGTGGATCAGCGCGCCCATCGCGGCGCCGTATAGCGCGCCGAAGGCGAGCACGAGCGGCACGATGACCCATACCGGCCAGTGCAGCCGTTCGGCGCCGACGGCGCAGAAGATCGTCGTCAGCGCGACGACCGAGCCGACCGACAGGTCGATGCCGCCCGACACGATCACGAACGTCATGCCGATCGCGACGATCAGCAGGAACGCGTTGTCGACGAGCAGGCCGGTCAGCACCTGCATCGAAAAGAACCCGGTGTACATCACGGACCCGAAGCCGAACAACGCGGCGAACAGCACGATCGTCACGACGATCGGCAGCGTGCGCGGGTCGGCGAGCCGCCCAAGGAATCGGTTCATCGCGGCGTGGCTCCCGTCGTCGCGCGCGAACGCGCGACAGGCATCAGTTTCGACAGATGGCGGATCGCGAGCGCGCGTGCCGCCTCGGACTGGATCAGCGTCACGACGATCACGACGACCGCCTTCACGACGAGCGTCGCCTCCGGCGGCACGCCAATCGAATAGGTCGTATAGGTCAGCGTCTGGATGATCAGCGCGCCGAGCACGGAGCCCGCGAGGCTGAAGCGGCCGCCGAGCAGCGACGTGCCGCCGAGCGTCACGGCGAGGATCGCATCGAGTTCGAGCAGCAGCCCCGCGTTGTTGCCGTCGGCGCTGCGCACGTTCGAGCTCGCGAGAATGCCCGCGAGCGCCGACATCACGCCCGAGCACAGATAGACGCCGAACACGACCGCACCGGCGCGCAGCCCGACGAGCCGCGTCGCGACCGGGTTCACGCCGATCGCACGGATGAACAGCCCGAGCGCCGTGCGATTGACGAGCAGCGCAATCGCGACGATCGTCGCGACCGCGAACCACACCGAGCACGGCACGGTCGCGAGATAGCCGCCGCCGAGCGCGAGATAGCCGGGCGCGCCGATCGGAATGATCTGCCCGCCCGTCAGCAGCTGCGCGACGCCGCGGCCGGCGACCATCAGGATCAGCGTCGCGATGATCGGCTGCATGCCGACGAACGCGACGAGCACGCCGTTCCATGCGCCGGCGAGCACGCCGACGCCGAGTGCGGCCGCGAGCGCGGTGCCGACGCGCGACGGATCGCCATCGAGCACGATCGCCGCGGCCGCGCCCGCGATCGCGACGATCGCACCGACCGAGATGTCGATCCCGCGCGTCGCGATCACGAGCGTCATCCCGAGCGACACGATCACGAGCGGCGCCGCGCGGTTCAGGATGTCGATCGGCGCGCCGAACAGATGGCCGTCGAGCAGCGCGATCGACAGGAAGCTCGGCCGATGCGCGACGTCGAGCGCGAACAGCAGCACGAGCGTGAGGACCGGCCACACGAGCGGATGACGAAGAAGCGTACGAAGCCGCGTCATGACTGGCCTCCGGCGATCAATCGATAGATCTGTTCCTCGGATGCGTCGGCGCCCGACACTTCCGCCACCTTGCGCCGATCGCGCAGCACCGCGATCCGATGGCTCACGCGCACGACCTCGCTGATCTCCGACGAGATGAACAGGATCGCGAGCCCCTTCGCGCACAGGCCGAGCACCCGTTCCATGATGTCGAACTTCGCGGCGACGTCGATGCCGCGCGTCGGCTCGTCGAGGATCAGCAGCTTCGGATCGGTCGCGAGCCAGCGTGCGAGCAGCACCTTCTGCTGGTTGCCGCCCGACAGCAGCCCGATCGGCTGTTCCGCGTCGCGCGCCTTGATGCCGAGCCGCTCGATATACGCGTCGGCGAGTTCGCGCTGGCGCGCGCGGCCGATCAGCCGCCACCAGCCGCGCCGTGCCTGCAGCGCGAGCACGATGTTCTCGCGGATCGACAGCGCGGCGACGATCCCTTCCTTCTTGCGGTCCTCCGGGCAATACGCGATGCCGTGCCGCACCGCATCGTGCGGCGACGCGAGCCGCGCGCGCGCGCCGTCGATCTCGATCGCGCCCGTATCCGCGCGCTCGGCGGCAAACGCGAGCTGCGCGGTTTCGGTGCGCCCCGAGCCGAGCAATCCGGCCAGCCCGACGATCTCGCCGGGCCGCACGTCGAGATCGAGCGCGCTGATCATGCCGCGCCGGCCGACCTGCTGCATCGACAGGAACGGCGCGCTCGCGCCGCCGCGCGCCGCCTCGGCCGCGCGCGCCTGCAACGTATCGGACAATCGTTCGCGGCCCGTCATCTTCGCGACGAGCGCATCGACCGGCAGATCGCGCGCGAGATACTCGCCTTCGCGCTCGCCGTTGCGCATCACGGTGATGCGGTCGGAGATCGCATACGTCTGTTCGAGAAAATGCGTGACGAACAGGATCGCGATGCCCGACGCCTTCAGTCGGCGCAGCACGTCGAACAGCCGCGCGACCTCGCCGTCGTCGAGGCTCGAGGTCGGCTCGTCGAGAATCAGCACGCGCGCGTCGACCGACACCGCCCGCGCGATCGCGACCATCTGCTGCACGGCGATCGGATACGCGTCGAGCGAGCGCGTGACGTCGAGCGACAGGTCGAGTTCGGCGAGCGCATCGCGCGCGCGTGCATGGATCGTCTTCCAGTCGATCGCGCCGCGCCGCATCGGCTGCCGGCCCGCGAAGATGTTCTCCGCGACCGACAGGTTCGCGCACAGGTTCACTTCCTGGTACAGCGTCTGGATGCCGGCCGCTTCGGCCTCGCGCGGCGCGGCGAAGCGCACCGGTGTGCCGCCGACGCGAATTTCGCCCGCATCGTGCGCATGCACGCCAGTCAGCACGTTGATCAGCGTCGATTTGCCTGCGCCGTTCTGGCCCATCAGCGCATGGATTTCGCCCGGAAACAGCCGGAAACTCACGCGCTGCAGCGCGTTGACGCCCGGAAACGTCTTGTCGATGTCGATCATCTCGACGACCGGCGGATTCGTCATGAAGGGCCCTCGAAGGGACGGCCGCACGGCGGCGAACGCGCGCCGCCGCGCGGGCCGGACATCAGTATTTGCGGGTCGGCAGCACCTGCGCCGCGACGTTCATCGGGAACACCGTCTCGTTCGTGACGATGCGCTTCGGCAGCTGCTTGCCGGCCACGACGTCCTTCACGGCCGTCATCAGCTGCGGCCCGAGCAGCGGGCTGCACTCGACGTCGACGTTGATCTTGCCGGCGATCATCGCCTGGAAGCCGCCCTTCGTCGCATCGAACGACACGACGCTGACGTCCTTGCCGGGCTTGATGCCGGCCTCTTCCATCGCCTGGATCGCGCCGAGCGCCATGTCGTCGTTGTGCGCGTAGACGACGTTGATCTGCTTGCCGTAGGTCTTCGCGAACGCCTCCATCACCTGCTTGCCGCCGGCGAGCGTGAAGTCGCCGCTCTGCGAGGCGATCACCTTGAACTTTGGATTGTTCTTGATCACCTCGAGCAGGCCCGCGCGGCGATCGTTCGCCGGTGCCGAGCCGACCGTGCCCTGCAGCTCGACGATGTTGATCGGGCCCGCGTCGTTCTTGTAGCGCTCCTCGAGCCAGTGGCCCGCGCGCCGCCCTTCCTCGAGGAAGTCCGAACCGATCATCGTCACGTAGAGCGACGGGTCCTTCACGTCGACCGCGCGGTCGGTCAGGATCACCGGAATGTGCGCGGCCTTCGCCTCGGTCAGCACGGGCTCCCAGCCCGACTCGACGACGGGCGAGAACGCGATCACGTCGACCTTCTGCGCGATGAACGAACGGATCGCGCGAATCTGGTTCTCCTGCTTCTGCTGTGCATCGGAAAACTTCAGGTTGATGCCGGCTTCCTTCGCGGCGCTCTTGACCGACACCGTATTCGCGGTGCGCCACGCGCTTTCCGCGCCGACCTGCGAGAACCCGAGCGTGATCGGCTTTTGCTGCGCGTACGCGCCGGATGCCAGCATGGCCGTCGCGGCCACGAGCGCGCCGGCCGCGAGCTTCCTGATGTTCGTCATGTTGCGTCTCCGATGATGTCGTTGTGTATCGCGGCGGCGGCCGTGTGCTGCGCTGTTCTGATTCTGACGGCCGCGTGCGGGCGGGGCGGCGGTTCATGCGCCCCGGATCAGTCTAGAAACAAGTCCGATAACCTGCCAATGAAATATTGGATTGAATCAATATCCGAATTGGCATACGTATAAACACCTAAATGCGTCGCGACGCGGCTCGCGGCGCGGCCCGAACGGCGCACGCATCTTGCTCCACGGACCTGCGCACGCCGCGCGGTGCGGCACATATTCGATCGCCACGAACCCCAGAGGAGACAGAAACGATGGTCGCAGCGCTTTTCCGCAGGTCGCCGTGCGTCGCCGCATGAAGCCGCGCGCGCCCCGCTCCGCGGCCGGCAACGGCATGCGCATGTCCGACGCGCGCGCGGCCGCCACGCTGCGTCACGTCGACGACCGGCAGCCGGGCTACACGCGTCGTCGCGTGCGCAACGGCTTCGCGTATTACACGCAGGACGGCGAGCGGATCCGCGATCCGGACGAGATCGCGCGAATCAACGCGCTCGCGATTCCGCCCGCGTACACCGACGTCTGGATCTGCGCGGACCCGCGCGGCCATCTGCAGGCGACCGGCCGCGACGCGCGCGGGCGCAAGCAGTACCGCTATCACCCGCAGTGGCGAGCGACGCGCGACGCGAACAAGTATGCGCGAATGGCCGCGTTCGCGCTCGCGCTGCCGCGTATCCGCGCCCGCGTCGCGCGCGACCTCGCGCGGCCCGGCATGCCGCGCGAGAAGGTCGTCGCGACGATCGTCCGGCTGCTCGACACGACGCTCGCGCGCATCGGCAACGCGGAATACGCGCGCGAGAACGAGTCGTACGGGCTGACGACGCTGCGCAAGCGGCATCTGAAGATCGAATCGGGGCAGGTGCGGCTGCGCTTCGTCGGCAAGAGCGGCGTCGAGCACGACGTGACGGTCGACGATCCGCGCGTCGCGCGAATCGTGCGGCGCTGCGCCGAGCTGCCGGGGCACGAACTGTTCCAGTACGTCGACGACGACGGCGAACGCCACTCGATCGGCTCGGCGGACGTGAACGACTATCTGCGCGAGGTCGCCGGCGCGGAATTCACCGCGAAGGACTACCGGACCTGGGCCGGCAGCGTGCAGGCGCTCGCGCTGCTGCGCCGCGCGCCGCACGGCGGTGTCACGGAAGCGCGCAAGCAGATCGTCGAGACCGTGCGCGCGGTGGCCGACATGCTGCACAACACGCCGGCCGTGTGCCGGCGCTGCTACATCCACCCCGACGTGCTCGAGATGTACGAGTCGGGCCGGCTCGATACGCTCGTGATCCGGCGCGCGCCGCGCGGGCTGCGCGCCGACGAGGCGGCCTTCGCGGCGCTCGTG
>NZ_CABVPP010000086.1 GCF_902499075.1 Burkholderia pseudomultivorans
ATAGCGGCGCGCGAGCCGGCGGCCGGCCGCGCCCGGCGCCGCAGCGGCGTCCGGCAGGCGGCCCGCCGCATCGCGCAGCGGAAACAGGAACAGCGCGAGGCAACCGACCGCCGCGCCGGTCGGCACGTCGATCGCATGATGCTGGTAGGTCGTCAGCACCGACACGCCGATCGCCGCGAACCACAGATGCAGCACGCCGCGCGCCAGCGTGCCGCGCAGATGCTGCGCATAGACGGCCCACAGCACGACGAGCAGCCCGATATGCAGCGACGGCGCCTGGTTGTACGGCTTGTCGAAGCCCATCAGCAGCGTGAATAGCGCGCCGGCGACGCCGCCTGCGTCGGGCCGCTCGAAGCCGAAGCGCAGCGGCCACGCGATGAAGCACGCGACCGACACCAGCTGCACGGTCAGCAGCCGCTTCACGTGATCGAGCAAGTCGTCGCGGCGCGTCCAGAACAGGAACGACAGCGCATACAGCAGGTCGATCGACCAGTACGGGACGATCGTCCACGGCACGAACGGGATCGCGTGCTCCCAGCCGAACGCGAAGGTCGGCACCGCCGCGCGACGCGCGGCGAGCCAGTTCGCGAACCCGTAGGTGGAGAAGAACACGGCGCCCATCGCCGCGAGCCAGCCGATGCGCAGCGCGAGCGACGCCTCGGACGCGGGCGCGGCCAGCCCGCGCGCGTCGCCGCCGAGTTCGCTCATGACGCGTCGACCCGCTGCGCGATGCTCACCGTGAAGATGCCCATCTCGTCGATCCGCTGGTCGAGCTTGCGAAAGCCCGCGCGCGCGACCAGCTCGTCCATCTCGGCCTGCGAGCGGCGGCGCATCACCCAGGTCGCGTCGCCGCGATGATTGTTCAGCGCCCGCGCGATGAATTCGAGCTGCGGATGCCACGGCTGCCCCGTATAGACCAGATAGCCGCCCGGCGGCACCGATTGCGCGAGCCCGCGCAGCGAGCGCTCGATCAGCGCGTTCTCGCCGAACAGCTCGTACAGGCCCGACACGATCGCGAGCGTCGGGCGCGGCTCGAGCGCCGCGAGCGACGCCTCGTCGAACGCGTCGCCGCGCTCGAAGCGCGCGATCGGCTCGAGGCCGCGCTGCGCGATCAGCACGCGCCCGGCCTCGACGTTCGGCGGGCTGTAGTCGCGCAGCGTGATGTCGTCGGGCGCCGCGCCGTCGCGCTCGGCCGCCGTCGCGATCGCGTCGAGCACGTAGCGCCCGTGCCCGGCGGCGATGTCGACGATCCGCACCGGCTCGCCGTGGCCGCGCAGCCGGCCGATCGCCGCGCCGATCAGTTCCTGCAGATGGAGCTTGCGCTGGCGGATGCCGATCCAGCCCGGCGAATCGAGATACGTGCGGTCGATCAGCCGGCCGATGCCGAAGCGCCCTTGCGCCTGGTTGCGATACACGTAGTCGAGCGTCGAGCCCGAATCGAAGCCGAGCCGCAGCCCGAGCGCGATGCCGTCCGACAGCGCGCCGCCCGCTTTCAGGCCCGCGCGCGTGATCGCCCAGTACGCGCGTGCGAACGGATTCGCGGGCGGCTTGCCGAGCGCCGCGTATTCGTCGTGGAACGCGCCGCGCCGGTCGGCGTCGGCGAGCGACACGCGCGGGCTCGGCGCGTCGAATTCGCGCAGCACGAACGCGCGCAGCGGCGCGAGCGCCTGCGCACGATCGCGTTCGCCGAGCGTGTCGTGATAGAAGCCCGGCAGCACGATGCGCTCCTTGCGCGCCGACCCGAGCCGCTCGAAGAAACGGTCCTGCGGGCCGCGATGCACGACCCAGTCGGCGCCCGAGATCAGCAGCTGCGTCGGCACCGTGATCGCGGCCGCGTCGGCGACGATCCGCTGCGCGGTGTCGTGCAGGTCGAGCAGCATGTTGACCGCGATCGGCCGCGTGATCAGCGGATCGGCCGCGTAGCTCGCGATCCGTTCGGGATCGTGCGTGAGGAATTTCGGCTTCACGTAGCTGTTCACGTAGAACAGCCCGCGCAGCTTGTGCATCAGCCGCAGGCCCGGCCGCGCGAACGGCACATAGAGCTTGATGTGGAAGGCCGGCGATGCGGCGACGAGGCAGCGGATCGGCGGCGCGTAGTCGTGCACCCAGGCCGCCGCGAGCACCGCGCCGACGCTCTGGCCGACCACCGCGATGTCTTCGATCGCGATGCCGTACGTGTCGCGGATATGTTCGACGAAGGTCTGCAGGTCGCGCACCGATGCGGCCGCGCTCGGGCTGTAGCCGCGCGCGCCGGGCGAACGGCCGTGGCCGCGCGCGTCCCACGCGAAGAACGCGAATTCGGGCAGGTCGAGTTCGTCGACGAGGTGCGCGACGCGCGCCGAATGCTCGTGGCCGCGGTGCAGCAGCACGATCGCGCCGCGGCAGCGTGCGCCCGTGGCGGGCCAGTGACGATAGAACAGCGATTCGCCGTCATGCGTGGCGAAGTCCGCCTCGCGGGCAATGCGTGCGTTCATTGGATCTCTCTCGTTTCGTTATTCGAATCATGTTGCGCCGCCCTCCGGCGCATCCTGCGTCAACCGCCCTGCTCGGCGATGCCGGCCTGCACGCGCCGCACCACGGTCACGATCGACAGCACGATCAGCAGCCGCCACAGCCACGCGGCGACGCTGCCGACCGGCAGACCGAGGCCGATCCACAGCGCGAACGCGCCGAGTGCCAGCGCGCGGTCGCTCTTGCCGAACGGGCCGTCGTAGCGGCGGCTCGCGCCGACCAGCGGGCCGATCAGCCCCGCGCATTCGACGATCACCGCCGTCAGCGCGAACAGCCAGACGTCCGCCGGAGCGAATGCCGGAATCGCGAGAAACGGCAGCACCAGCGCGACATCGGACACGATATCGCCGAGTTCGTTCAGATACGCGCCGAGCGTGCTCTTCTGCCCGTGCTCGCGCGCGAGCATCCCGTCGATCGCGTTGAGCGCCATGCGCGCGAACAACCACAGCGGAATCAGCAGGAACAGCACGCGGGCGAATACGCCGAGCCCCGCGAGCGCACCGACGACGATCGAGCCGCCGGCCGCGAACAGCGTGACCTGGTTGGCGGTGACGCCGCGTTCGGCAAGGGAGTCCGCGAACGGCCGCAGACGGTTCTGGAATTTGGGTTTGAGTGCGTAGAGGCTCATCGTTTTATTCGCACGTCACGTCCGGACGCATTAACCGCCGCGATGCCCCGCGCGGCGAAACGGCCATCGGCAACCTTCATTGGACGGACATAATCGTCGCCGAGCGGCCCCGATGCGTCAAGCACGCGAGCGGCGCGGCAATCTGGCGTTTTTCGCGGAAACTCGCGATAATCCGCTGGCCCGAGCGCAGCGCAATCCATTCGAACTGCAAACGGGCGCGCGTGCAACAGCCGACCACCCCGCCGCCGACCGGCGAGTTCGCCGCGCACGCAATCGCGTGCGCCGACGAACCGTCCGATTATCGCGGACTTGCGACAGGCAGCCACGAATTTGAAAAAACTTAAACATGGGCCGTCCGGCGCGCATCCAGCGGCGCCGGCATACCGGGATCCCGTCCGCCGCGACCGCGCGGCAGGCCGGGCATGCGAGCTGGAGGGGCGCCGCCGATGAACATCCTGAACGTCTGGCAGCGCGATTTCCTGCTGTCGATCGTGCGTCTCGTCGCCGGTGCATACCCGGTCTGGCATCAGGCGCCGCCGTCGCCGACGCAGAAAATCTACTTCTCGAACCATACGAGCCATATCGACACGCTCGCGATCCTCGCGGCGCTGCCGCGCGACGTGCGCGCGGTCGTGCGGCCGGTCGCCGCGCGCGACTACTGGGACAGCGGCGACCTGAAGCGGCACATCGCGCAGAAGCTGCTGAACGTCGTGCTGATCGACCGCCACCGCGAATCGGGCGGCGATCCGCTCGACCCGGTGCGCGACGCACTGCGCCAGGGCCACTCGATCATCATCTTCCCCGAAGGCACGCGCGGCGCCGAGGTGCTGCCGCAGCCGTTCAAGAGCGGGCTGTTCCATCTCGCGACCGAATTCCCGGACGTTGCGCTCGCACCCGTCTATCTCGAAAACCTGCAGCGCATCATGCCGAAGGGTGCGATCTGGCCCGTGCCGCTGATCTGCAAGGTGCACTTCGGCGCGAACGAACAGCTGGGCGACCACGAGGAAAAGGCGAGCTTCCTCGCCCGGATGCGCGACGCGATCGTCGCGCTCGCGCCGCAGCGGCCTGCGGGCTGAGCGCGGCGCGCCCTTCTTCTCTTCGGATATCCACATGCGAACTCTCTTCTGGGAACTGGTCGCGGGCGTCACGGGCGTGCTCGTCGTCGCGACCGTGATCGGCGCGATCCTCGGCGCGCGCAGCGGCGGCACCAGCGCGACGATCGTCAACCTGAACCAGCGCATCCGCGCGTGGTGGGCGATGATCGCGATCATGGTGATCGCGATCGGCCTCGGCAACCACGTCACCTATTTCGTGTTCGCGGTGCTGTCGTATCTGACGCTGCGCGAATTCATCACGCTGACGCCGACCACCGCGAGCGATCACACGACGCTGTTCATCGCGTTCTTCATCGCGATTCCCGTGCAATACCTGCTGCTTGGGATCAACTGGTACGGGATGTACTCGATCTTCGTGCCGGTGCACCTGTTCTTCGCGATGTCGCTCGTGTCGGCGCTCACGCAGGACACGCGCGAGTTCCTGAGCCGCAACGCGAAGATCAACTGGGCGCTGATGGTGTGCGTGTACGGGCTGAGCCATGCGCCGGCCGTGCTGATCCTCGACATCCCGCACTACACCGGGCAGAACGCGCTGCTGCTGTTCTTCTTCCTGCTCGTCGTGCAGATCAGCGACGTGCTGCAGTATGTCGTCGGCAAGCTGTTCGGGCGGCGCAAGATCGCGCCGCGGCTGTCGCCGTCGAAGACGGTCGAGGGCTTCATCGGCGGCGGCCTGCTCGCGACGCTGTGCGGCGCGTCGCTGTATCGCGTGACGCCGTTCAGCTTCGGCGCCGCGTTCGGCATCTCGCTCGCGATCGTGATCGCGGGCTTCGTCGGCGGGCTCGTGCTGTCGGCCGTCAAGCGCTCGCTCGGCACGAAGGACTGGGGCTCGATGATCGCCGGCCACGGCGGGATGCTCGATCGCGTCGACTCGATCTGCTTCGCCGCGCCGGTGTTCTTCCACCTGGTCCGTTATCTGTACGTGTGACGCGTCGCGCGGCACCGCAAGCGCGCCGGATCCGGCCCGACACGAACACCCCCATGAACCTGAGCTTGCAGGATGTCGCATGGCACCGGTCGGTCGGGCGGCTCATCGAGTCGCTCGACCAGCCGGGCTTCTGGCTGGCGCTGGTCCGGCTGATCGAGGAATACGTCGCGATCGACAGCTGGGTCGCGCTGATGTTCGGCGACGGCCGCCCGCGCGTGTTCGCCGAATGCCCGTACGAAGGCGGCGGCCCCGACCCGCTGTTTCGCGACTACGTGCAGGGCCTGTACCTGCTCGACCCGTTCTACATCGCGAACCGCGACGCGCCGAAAAGCGGGCTGTTCCGGCTGTCCGACGTCGCGCCCGAGTGCTTTCGCGACACCGAGTACTACACGCTCTACTTCACGCACAACGTCGTCGAGGACGAAGTGCAGTACAACGTCGTGCTCGACGACGCGCGCACGCTGTGCCTGTCGCTCGGCAGCAAGCGGCGCTTCGGCCCCGAGGCGGTCGCGCTGCTCGACCTGATGCGGCCGTGGGTGGCCGCGCTGATGCGGCAGCGCCTCGCGTTCGAGCGCGCGCCGGACCAACCGGCGCCGCCGAAGCGGCCCGGCGGACCGGACCGCTTCGAACAGGCGATGGCGCGCCTCGGCACGCCGCTCACCGCGCGCGAACTCGACGTGATCCGGCTGATCCTGAGTGGCCGCTCGAACAAGGAAGTCGCGCACAAGCTGGCGATTTCGGCGGAAACGGTCAAGGTGCACCGGCGCAACATCTACGGCAAGCTCGGCATCAACTCGCAGTCGGAGCTGTTTTCGCTGTTCCTGAAGGCCCAGACCGATGCGTGACACGCGAGGCGGCGAAACGGAAGGTCCTCGCGCGAAGCGCGGCCGGTTTTCGCACGATCGATATGCCTGCCGGCACCAATCCGCGCTCACCCCGATCGCGGGCCGCGAGCGCCATACCCCCGACGGGTTAACGCGTCGGCGGGATGGGAAAACGGGCCGGTCGGCGCATACTGGCGGCTGTCTACCGAGGGAACGCCCATGAAACTGAAGCTCGACATCGTCCAGCTCGCGGGTCGCGACGGCGACACGCGCTACAACCTGCAACGCGTGCTGGACGCGATCGCGGCCTGCGCGCCCGGCACCGATATCGTGATGTTCCCGGAAGCGCAGCTCACCGGCTTTCTCGATCCGTCCAACCTCGCCGCATGCGCGGAACCGCTCGACGGCCCGAGCGTCACGGCGGTCGCGGCCGCCGCGCGCGAACGCGATGTTGCGGTGGTGGTCGGCCTGATCGAGAACGACGGCGGCCGCTTCTACAACACGACCGTGTTCGTCACGCCGGACGGCATCGCGCTGCGCTATCGCAAGACCCACCTGTGGGTGACCGAGCGCGGCGTCGTGCTGCCCGGCGACCGCTACGCGACCGTCGAATGGCGCGGCGTGCGGATCGGCCTGCTGATCTGCTACGACAGCGAGTTTCCGGAAAGCGGCCGCGCGCTCGCCGAACTCGGCGCGCAACTGATCCTCGTCACCGACGGCAACATGGAGCCCTACCGCTACGTGCACCGCACGTCGGTGTCGGCGCGCGCGATGGAAAACCAGGTGTTTGCGGTCGTCGCGAACCGCGTCGGCGACAGCACGCACGACGTCGTGTTCGCGGGCGGCAGCCTCGCGGTCGATCCGTTCGGCAACGTGCTGTTCGAAACCGGCGCGGTCGAATCCCGCCATGCGGTCGAACTCGACTTCGACCAGCTTGCCGCGGCGCGCGCGGTGTACGACTACCGGAAGGATCAGCGGCTGCGCGTAAACGGCGAACGCATCGAGTATCCGGACGGGCGACGCGAGTTGCTGATCCCGTGACGGCGCGTGTCGCGATCGGGCGGCATCGGATCCCTACGCAGGGTCCGGCACATCGATCGCGAGCAGCGCCGAACTGACCGACTTGCCGTGCGCGTCGAGTGCGAGCGAGCGTGTGACGCCGCCGCCGAGCGCATCGCGCAGCACGAAGTTGAACGCGCCGAGCGCCGGCAGTTCGTACCGCACGACGTCGCCGTGCACGATGCCGGCGAGCCATGCCTTCACGGCGTCGGCGCCCAGATGCGTGCGCAGATGCTCGTAGTGGCGCGGATCGCGGCAGATCACCGACACGTTCAGCGTATTGCCCTTGTCGCCCGTGCGCGCATGCGCGAGTTCACGCAGCTTCATCACGCCTCCACGAAAGAAAACGACGGCTGCACCGCGTCGCGCGGCAACAGCACCGACTGCACCGCGATCACCTCGCGGGTCGACTTGAACGCGCCGCCGCCGCCGGCCGGCCCGTTGGTGTACAGCGTCTCGACCTCGTTGCCGATGCGCGCCGCCTCGTCGGCGCTCGCCGCGCGGCCGGCCACCCGCACGCGCACCTCGGCCGGCTCGCCGCGCGCCGCCGATGCGGTCTCGCCATACAGCGAATCGACGCCGATCAGGTCGAAGCGCAACTCGGTCGCGGCCACCCGTGTCAGCGCGAGCCGCTCGCGAACGATCTCCAGCGCGAGCCGCGCCCGCGCGAGCGCGCCCGGGCCGCCGTACGAAATCTGCCCTTCGCCGATATGCCCGTCGACATACGCGACCGACGCCTTCAGCGTATCGGGCCGTGCGGCGCCGCGCCCGCCCGTCACGCGCACGCGGTCCGGCGCCTCCTCCACGACGGCCGCCTGCGTGAAATCCGCGACGACGTCGGGCTGCAGATAGCGGCCCGGATCGTGGATCTCGTACAGCAGCTGCTCCTTGCAGGTCGCCGCACTGACGCGGCCGCCCGCGTGCGGCACCTTGGTGATCACGACCGCGCCGTCGGCCGCGACCTCGCCGATCGGAAACCCGAGCCGCGCGAGATTCGGCACGTCCTTGTATCCGGGATCGGCGAAATATCCGCCCGTCACCTGCCCCGCGCATTCGAGCAGATGGCCGACCAGCGTCGCCTGCCCGAGCGTGTCCCAGTCGTCCATGCGCCAGCCGAACGCGTGGATCAGCGGCGCCGCGAACAGCGACGGATCGGCGACGCGGCCGGTCAGCACGACGTCCGCGCCGGCCGCCAGCGCGTCGACGAGCGGCGCGGCGCCGAGATACGCGTTCGCGGCGACGATGCGGTCGCGATACGCGGCGACTTCGTCGCCCGACTCCTCGAAGCGGAACGCGCCGCGCAGCACGACGTCGAGCACGTCGTCGCCTTCGACCGCCGCGACCTTCAGCGACGCGAAGCCGAGCGCGCGCGCGATCTGCGCGGTGCGCCGCGCGGCCGCGCGCGGGTTGGCCGCGCCCATGTTCGACACGATGCGCACGCCCCTGGGCACGGCGACCGGCAGCACCGCGCGCATCCGCGCGTCGAGCAGCGGATCGTAGCCGAGCGCCGGATCCTTGCGCCGCGCCTGCTGCGCGATCGCGATCGTGCGCTCGGCCAGGCATTCGAACACGAGATAGTCGAGCCGCCCGTGCTCGGCCAGCTCGACCGCAGGCTCGATGCGGTCGCCCGAGTAGCCGGCGCCCGCGCCGATGCGCACGCGCCGTGCGGGTTGGGTTGCGATCATGTGTGCCCCGTCATTCGTCAACGATTGCGATCCATGCGGATCAAAAGATGCCCAGCGCGACGCAGGCGATCGTCATCACGATCGATGCGCCGAACAGCAGCGGGAACGTGAATTTCTGGTGCTCGGCCAGCTCGATCCCGCACAGGCCGACGACGAGGAACGTCGCGGGCGTCAGCGGGCTGATCGGGAAGCCCGTCGTCATCTGGCCGAGCAACGCCGCCTGCCCGACGTGCACGGCCGGCACGCCGAGCTGGCCGGCCACCTCCGCGATCACCGGCAGCACGCCGAAATAGAACGAGTCCGGATCGAACAGCAGGCTCAGCGGCATCGATGCAATGCCGAGCGCCACCGGAATATGGCCGGCCATCGACGGCGGCACGAAGCCGACCGCCGCCTGCGCCATCGCCTTCAGCATGCCGCTGCCCTGCATGATGCCGGTAAACACGCCGGCCGCGAGCAGGATGCCGGCCATCATCAGCGCCGCGCGCGCATGCGCGTCGATGCGCTTCCTTTGCATGTCGACGTCCGGGTAGTTCACCATCAGCGCGATGCACAGCCCGACCATGAACATGATCGCCGGCGGAATCTTCTCGCCCATCACGACCATCGTGCCGAGCACGACGAGCGTCAGCACGAGGTTGAACCAGAACAGGTGCGGCCGGCGCAGCGCCTGCTCGTCGGGCGTCAGCTCGCGCTTCGGCAGCGGAATCGACGCGTCGCCGTGCGACAGGCCGAGCCGCTTCTCCTCGCGCCGTCCGAGCCAGTACGCGACGCCGAACACGAACACGAGGCCGATCGCCTGCACCGGAATCAGCGGGTTGAACAGCGCCGACACCGGCAGGTGCAGCGAGGCCGACGCACGAATCATCGGCCCCGTCCACGGCAGGAAGTTGATGCCGGCAGCCATCGACACGGCCGCGGCAAGCACGCGCCGGTCCATCTTCAGCCGGTCGTAGAGCGGCAGCACGGCCGGGATCGTCACCAGGAAGCAGACGGCGCCCGAGCCGTCGAGGTGGATCAGCAGCGCGAGCAGCGTCGTGCCCATCACGATCCGCGTCGGCCGCGTGCCGACCGCGCGCAGGATGCGGTCGATGATCGGGTCGAGCGTGCCGGCGTCGGTGATCGTGCCGAAATAGAGGATCGCGAACACGAACATCGCGACGACGGGCGCGAGCCCCTTCAGCCCGTCGACGACGAACTTGCTGGTCTGCAGCCCGAACCCGCCGATCAGCGACGCGGCGATCGGCACGACGATCAGCGCGACCAGCGGCGACATGCGTTTCGACAGGATCGCGGCAAGCAGCACGACGATCGTGACGAGCCCGAGTAACGGCAGCATCGGTGTCTCCTACCTTGTCTTTTGTTGGAGACGAGCGTAAGGTCGGCGCAGCGATAGCACAATTGAAATGATTTGATCGCAGCAATCACGAACCGTTATGGATCTGAATCTTCGCGACATTCGCGCGTTCGTCACGGTCGCGCAGGCCGGCAACTTCACGCGCGCGGCCGCGCGCCTGCACCTGTCGCAGCCCGCGCTGACCGTGCAGATCCGGCGGCTCGAGGAAATCGTCGGCGCGCGGCTGTTCGACCGCAACAGCCGCAGCGTCGCGCTGACGCAGACCGGGCGCGAACTGCTGCCGCTGCTGCAGCGCTCGCTCGACGACATGGAGCGCGTGCTGCGCGATGCGCGCGCGCTTGGCGAAGGCGCGAGCGGCACGGTGCGGCTCGCGTGCCTGCCGACTTTCGCGTCGAGCGTGCTGCCCGAACTGATCCAGTCGTTCCGGCGCGACGTGCCGCGCGCGCGCTTCGAGATCCGCGACGGCGTCGCGAGCCTCGTCACCGCGCTGGTGCGCAACGAGGAAGCCGATCTCGGGCTGACCGGCGGCGATGCGTTCGACCCGTCGCTGGAGGTGCTGTACACGGGTGCCGACCGGCTCGTCGCCGTGTGCCCGAAGCACCATCCGCTCGCGCGCAAGCGCCGCGTGACGACCGCCGACCTCGCCGGCGTGCCGCTCGTGCTGACCGCGCGCGGCACGAGCGTGCGCAGCGTCGTCGATGCGGCGCTCGACGCGGCCGGCTGCGCGCCCGACATCGCGTGCGAGCCGACCTACATGATGACGGCCGTCGCGATGGTGCGCGGCGGCCTCGGCGTGACGATCCTGCCCGCGACGGCGCGCGAGGTGCGTGCGGAGCCGGAGCTGGTCGCGAAGCCGATCGACGACGCCGCGTTCGTGCGGCCGATCGCGCTCGTCTGCAAGCGCGGCCGCACGCTGCCGCGCGTCGCGCACGCGTTCGTCGAATCGATGCTGGCGCAATTGCGGCGCACGTGAGCGGCGCGGCCGGCGGCGCGCCGCGTGATGCGTTCGCCGCGCGGCCGTTCCCGTCGTTTATTGCGCGTCCGGCTTGCCCGTGTCGACCGTCAGCGACTCGCCGATCGCATAGAAATTGCCGCCCGCGATGTAGTGCAGGCTGCGCAGCGCGGGATCGGCAGACTCGAAATACCAGTGGCCATCGCGAAACACGCGCGTGTCGGACCATGCGCCGACCACTTCGCCGATGAACAGGTCGTAGGCCTGCTGGTTGTGCGGCTCCGGGATCAGCCGGCATGCGAGCCAGCCGGAGCAGCCGGCGACGAACGGCAGGTCGTGGCCCGCGACGTCGAACAGCTCGACGCCCGCGTCGCGCAGCTTGTCGGGCCGCTCCGCGAGGCTGTGGGTGCCGACCGCGTGCGTGAGCCGCAGCTGCGCGGCGGTCGGCACCTGGATCACGAACCGGCCGCTGCGCTCGACGAGCTCGCGCGTCTTCGCGGACTTGTCGAGCACGACGGTCAGCTTCGGCGGCATGAAATCCAGCGCGCACGCCCAAGCGGCGGCCATCACGTTGTCGACGCCGTCGTGACGGGCCGACACGAGCACCGTCGGGCCATGGTTGAGCAGGCGGTAGGCTTTTTCGAGCGCCACCGGCGCGATGTGACTGTCCATGCGGATTCCTTCGAGAACGATGCGAGGCGTGCCGGCGCAGGATGCGCGCGGCAGCGATCCGCATTCTCGCACTCAATCGACGCCGGCGTGACCGCCCCGGCGCAGCGCCGTCATTCATGAATGCGCTTCATAAGCGTATGCGAACGGCGGGGATCGATCGGCGCGGCACTTCGGCCGACAATCGCGGTTCGCATTGCGCGTCGCTCGCGAAACCCGACGAACCGGAGCCGCGCATGAACCGGATTGCCGCGGACGTCCTGCCGCTTTCCCTGCTGCTGTCAGCCTGCACATCGATGAATACACCGCCTGTCACGCCCCGTTCCGCCACCGCCAACCCGCCGTCGCTCGCCGACCTGCGCGCCGTCGCACCCGCGCTCGCGGATTACGCGAGCGGCCTGCTGATGCACGATCTGTGGCAGCGCGCCGGCCTGTCGCCGCGCGATCGCAGCATCGTCACGGTATCCGCGCTGATCGCGCGCAACCAGACGGCCGAGCTGCCGCGGCAGCTGAATCTCGCGCTCGATCACGGCGTCGCGCCGCGCGAGATCGCCGAAATCGTCACGCATCTCGCGTTCTATGCGGGATGGGGCAACGCGATGGCGGCCGTGGTCGCCGCGAAGCCGGTGTTCGACGCACGCGGCATCGATCCGGCGCAGCTCGATCCGGAGACGGACCTGCCGCTGCCGCTCGACGAAGCGGCCGAGGCGCAACGCGAAGCCGTCGTCGCGCAGCACTTCGGCCACGTGGCGCCCGGCGTGCTGCACTACACGACCGCGCTGCTGTTCCGCGACCTGTGGCTGCGCGCCGGCCTCGCGCCGCGCGAGCGCAGCCTCGTGACCGTCAGCGCGCTGGTCGCGAACGGCCAGACCGCGCAGATTCCGTATCACCTGAACCGCGCGATGGACAACGGCCTCACGCGCGAACAGGCTGCCGAGGCACTCACGCAACTCGCGTTTCACGCCGGCTGGCCGAGCGCGTTCTCGGCGATGCCGGTCTTCGGCGACGTGTTCGCCGCGCGCGGCGACTGACGCGCGGCACGCGGATCAGCGACGCCCCGCCGCCCAGTCGATCGCCGCGTCGAACAGCGCGAGCCCGGCCGGCGACAGGTTGACGAACGTGTCGTTGTCGAGGAAGAACATCACGCGGCGCGCGGGCGCGAGCGCTTCGTAGTCCATCGTCGCGCCCTTCTCGTACGCGAAAATCGCGGCCTTGTCGGGCTGCCCGTACACGGTCGCGATCGTCGTCGCGCCGAGTCCCGGCTTGCCCCAGCTCATCGGCGCCTGTTTGCCGTACACGTCGGTCACGCCGGCCGGCAGCCCGGCCGCGACCGGATGCGGTGCGTTGACGAGCCACAGATAGCGCTCCTTGCCGGTTTCGCCGAAATCGACATCGTGCCGCTTGCCCGTCATCGCCAGGTCGTCGAGCAGGTCGTTCTCCCACGTGACGAGCGGCTTGTCGAGCGTGCGCCAGCCGGGCCGCACGTTCTTCGACGACACGGTCGACGAGATCACGACCAGGTCGGCGTCGCGCGCCGCATCGGGCGTCGCGTTCTCGTCGATCAGGCGCACCGCGTAGCCGCGCTCGCCGAGATGCCGCACGACCTGTTCGTCGATCTTCAGGTTCGGGCCGCGCAGCTGCACGAGCATCGCGATGCGCGTGACGGCGGCCGGCGCATCGGCCGCGACTGCGGGCGCGGGCACGCCGACACCCAAACCTGCGGCCAGCGCCAGCGCGGAGCCTGCGATCGCACGCAGCGTGCGGCGCCGCGCGCCGCCGGTTTTCATCTTCCGGTTCATCGGTATGTTCTCCGAAGGTGTGCTCAGAACTGCAGCGTGGTGAGCAGCGACACCTGTCGCGCATCGCCGATCGCGACGAAATAGCGGTTCGCGCTCGACGGGTAGTACGTGCGGTTGAACAGGTTCTTCACGTTGAGCTGGAACGACAGCTTCTGCTTGCCGATCCGCGTGTCGTAGGTCGCGAACGCGTCGGCGAGCACGTACGACGGCAGCGTGAAGCTGTTCGCCGAATCGCCGGGCCGCGCGCCGACGTAGCGCGTGGCCGCGCCGATGCGCAGGTCGTCGCCGCCCGCGAGCGGGCCGACGTCGTAGACGGCCGCGAGCGACGCCGTATGGCGTGCGACGTTCCACAGCCAGTTGCCCGCGTAGAGCGGATCGTCGACGGTCTTCGCGTCGATGTACGCATAGCTCGCGATCACGTTCACGCGCTCGCCGAGCTTGCCCGACACGTCGAGCTCGATCCCGCGCGAGCGCGCCTTGCCCGACGTGCGCCAGTCGGTCAGCTTCGTCGCGTCGTTGTACTGCGACACGAGCACGTTCTTCTTGTCGATGTTGAACAGCGCGAGCGAACCCGTGATGCCGCCCGGCAAGTCGAGCTTGCCGCCCACTTCCCATGCGGTCGCCTCCTCGGGCGGCGTCGCGGCGTCGATCACGTAGCCGGACGCCAGCGGCGCGATCGACGACGACGGCTTCAGCGACTGCGAATAGCTGCCGTACAGCGAGAACGTGTCGGTCCACTTGTAGACGACGCCCGCGCGCGGCAGCCACTTCGAGCCGCTCAGGTCGGTGTTCGCCTTGAACGGCCGGCCGCGCCCCGCGACCTGGTTGTAGGTGATGTAGCGCACGCCGCCCGACACGATCCACTTGTCGGTCAGGTGAATCGTGTCCTGCACGAACGCGGACGCATCGTGCAGCGTGTCGGTCTGGTCGCTGTCGCTCGCGGACACCGTGCTCGACGGCGACAGCAGCCCGTATACCGGATCGACATAGCTGAACGTCGTGTTCACGGCCTGCCGCAGCATGTCCTTGCGGTAGATGCGGCGGTACTCGGTGTCGAAACCGACCTGCACGTCGTGCCGCATCCCCGCGAGCGTCAGCTTGCCGTTCACGTAGCCGATCCCGTAGCTGTCGGTGCTCAGCGAGCCGTGCGTCGCGTCGTTGCTGCGCGACAGCGTGCCCGTCGCCGGATCGACGCCGGTCGTGCGCAGCTGGTTCGCATCGTAGGTCTCGCGGTTGTAGCTGTAGCCGACATGCGCGCTCCAGTCCGCGTCGAACTGGTGATCGACGCTCAGCTGTGCGAGATGCGATTCGCCGTCCATGTTGTTGAACGGCTCGTCGATGCGCCGCCGCGCGGGAATGTCGAGCGGCGCGTTGGTGCGCGGGTCGAGCGCGGTGCCACGGTCGAACGGCGAGTGGAATTTCCGGTACTCGTACGACACCACCACCTGCGTGTCGCGGCCGTACCATGCGAGCGACGGCGCGACGAAGGTCTGCCGGTATTCGCCGAAATTGCGCCAGTACTGCTCGTTCGACTGATCGACGATCAGCCGGTACGCGAGCCGCGAATCGCCGATCGGGCCCGTCGAGTCGAACGTCGCGCTGCCGCCGTTCTTCCCGTGCCCGAACGTCGATGCGCCCAGCGACACCGCGTTGTAGCGCGTGAGCTGCGGCTGCTTGCCGACGACGTTGACGACGCCGCCCGGGTCCATCAGCCCGTACAGCAGCGCCGTCGGCCCCTTCAGCACCTCGACGCTGTCGGTCGCCGCGTTGAACGAACGTCCCTGCACGACCGGCATCCCGTTGTGCATGATCGAGCCGTCGCGGTTGTCGCCGAAGCCGCGCTTCATGATCGTGTCCTGCGTGCCCGCGAGCGTGTTGCCCTGCGTGATGCCGCTGACGTTGCCGAGCGCATCGTCGAGATTGCGCGGGCGCTGGTCGCGCAGCACCTGCGCGGGCACGACGGTGACGGCCTGCGCGGTGTCGAGCAGCGGCGTCTCCGCGCGCAACACGCCCGCTTCCTTCGGCGGCCGGTAGCTTTCGGCGCGCAGCGCGCTGCTGCGCACGGCGATGGTCGGCAGTTCGGTCCCGCCCGCCGCGCCGGTCGCCGCGGGCGGCGCGGCCGACCCGTTCGCGCGCATCAGCGTGTAGCCGCCGCCCGGCTGTCGCAGCGCAACGAGCCCCGTGCCGGCCAGCAGCCGGTCGAGCGCGCCGTCGACGTCGAACCGGCCGTGCACGCCGCCGCTCGTCAGGCCGGCCGTCAGCTCGGCCGGGAACGCGAGCAGAATGCCCGCGTCGCGCCCGAAGCGGTTGAGCGCCCCTTCGAGCGGGCCGGCCGGGATGTCGAAGCTGCGACGCGGCGCGCGCTGTGCGGCGGGCGACGCGTCGGCGTCGGTATCGGCCAGCGCGGGCAACGGCAGCAGTGCCGATACCAGCACGGCGCCGGCCAGCCGGCGGGCGAAGCGGTTCGGGGCGACGGCCGCGGCGCGCGAGGTGCGCGGCAGCGGCCGGACGGGCGCCGGACGGCGCCGATATGCAAGACGGATGGAAACCATGATCGGGGTGTCGGTGGACGATGGGCGAGTGCTGCTTTCACTACCCATGTCACGCGAACATCGGAAAACAGCTCAGGTCGGCGAAAAAAATTTCGGCAGGATCACGAACGGACCGGCACGACCGTCGCCCAGTAGCGCGTCACGTACTCGACGTCGATCGGCAGGGTCGCCTTCAGCGTATCGAGCACGCGCTCGGGATCGTCGAGCGGATAGGTGCCCGACACGCGCAGGTCGGCGACGGCGGGATCGCAGCGCAGGCGGCCGCTGCGGTAGCGGTCGAGCTCGGCGACGAGGTCCGCCATGCGCATCCGCGATGCGACGAGCATCCCGGTCGTCCACGCGGACGCATACGCGTCGAGCGGCGCCGACGCAGCGATCGCGTCGCGCGTGAAATCGGCGCCGTCGCCGGCCGCGACCACGCGCGCGCCGGCGGCCGCGTTCGCCGGCTGCACGCGCACCGTGCCCGCGAACACCTCGACGCGCGTCGCGCCGTCGCGTTGCCGCACCGCGAAGCGCGTGCCGAGCGGCCGCAGCTCGCCCTGCCCGGTCGCGACCAGCAGCGGCCGCACGCGCGCAGGGTCGTCGTGACCGCTCGTCACCATGATCGTGCCGCGCAGCAGGCGCAGGCGGCGCGCGGCCGCGTCGAAGCGCACGTCGAGCGCGGTATCGGTGTCGAGCACGACGACCGTGCGATCCGCGAGCGTCACCGTGCGCCGCTCGCCGACCGCGGTGCGCAGGTCCGCCTGCAGGATCGCCCAGCGGCGCGCGGGATCGGCCATCCACGCGGCGCCGCCCGCGAACAGCAGCACGGCCAGCGTCTTCACGGCGCTGCGACGGCGGCCCGAACGCGGCGGCAGCAGCGCGGCGCGCGCGGCCTGCGTGTCGAGTCCGGCCGCGAGCTGGCCGAAGCGGCCCTGCATCGTTTCGATATGGCGCCACGCGGCATCGTGCGCGGGGTCTTCCGCGCGCCAGCGCGCGAGCGCGGCCGCGAACGCGGCGTCCGTGCGGCCGGCCTGCAGGTCGACCCACCACTCGACCGCGCGGCGCGCGATGTGCGGCGCCACCGCCGGGGCTCCCGTCATCGCCATCGCTCAGGCCGCCATCGCGAAGAAACACTGCGCGCCGGCCTTCACCAGATGACGCTTGACCGTCGCGAGCGACACGCCGAGTTCGCGCGCGATCTCGGCCTGCGTGAGCCCGTCGAGCTGCGCGAGCAGGAACGCGCGCTTCGCGGCGACCGGCAGGCCGTCGAGCAACCGGTCGATCTCGAGCAGCGTCTCGAGCAGCACCGCCCGCTCCTCCGGCGACGGCGCAACCGCTTCGGGACGCTGGGCCAGTGCGTCGAGATACGCGCGCTCGAGCTGCTCGCGCCGCCAGTGGTTGAACAGTACGCGCTGCGCGACCGTGGTCAGGAATGCGCGCGGCTCGTCGGCGCCGATCGGCTCGTCGCGCGCGAGCAGCCGCATGAACGTGTCGTGCGCGAGATCGGCCGCGCGATGCGCGCAGCCGAGCTTGCGGCTCAGCCAGCCGCGCAGCCACGCATGATGGCCGGCGTACAGGGCGTCGATTTCTCGATGGAGGGACAGCTTGTCAGCAGACATGGCCGGGTTCCGGACGCTCGGGCGCGAGCAATTTTGTAAATGAGAATGATTATTATATACAAAAATAAGCTGGCAACCGTCGCCTCGATGTCGCGTCGGCCGGACGTCGACGCAAGCTTTCGAGATACGTCGCGGCGCAACGACGGCGTCATCGCGGAACGCGGCAGCCGCGATGCGGACGTCCCGTCCAACCCGGTCCGGACGCCCGACCGCGACCTCGCGGCGTGCCTGAAAAATAGGCAACCGGAGCCCGCGTCGAAGCGTGGTTGCCCGTCCCTGCTCGATGAACGCAGGCCTCTGGCGCCGCGCCTTTAACATAATCACTACATCGTTGCGCACTCAATTCATTCAATAATCCATTGACGAATTGATGACAATGCCGCCATCGATGTAATTCAACAGAAAATCTCAAGAAATTATAACGAAAGTGGTAATTTTCAATATTGATACAGCGGATTTAAAAAACGATTGATACGCATTTGGCAATAGTTCAAATCCCTCAACAGAGATTGCCGCAGAACGTTCCTGTCTGCTTTATGTAACAAAAGAGAATTTCATTTTTGCCGTTCCGGCGCGCGTCTGTAGTCTCCTGCCATTCCGGTTGACGAATAAAGCCATGCGCAAGGAGATGAAATGAAACTCACCCGCCTCTCTCTGATTTCCCTCGCGTCGCTCGCGGCGATGCCGGTCGCGCACGCGCAGTCGAGTGTCACGCTGTACGGCGTGATCGATACGTCGATTACTTATGTGAATCATGCGCAGGGCAAGGACAATGCGTGGCTGCTCGGCAACAGCAGCGCGGGCAACCTCGCCGGCAGCCGCTGGGGCGTCAAGGGCACCGAGGACCTCGGCGGCGGCCTGAAGGCGCTGTTCCAGCTCGAGAACGGCTTCGACCCGAGCAACGGGCGCCTCGGCCAGAGCGGCCGGATGTTCGGCCGGCAGGCGTTCGTCGGCCTGACGAGCGAGCGCTTCGGCACGGTCACGCTCGGCCGCCAGTACGATCCGCTGGTCGACCTCGTGCAGGGCATCACCGCCGACAACTATCTCGGCAGCGTGTTCGCGACGCCGGGCGACGTCGACAACTACGACAACAGCTTCCGCGTCGACAACGCGGTGAAGTACACGTCGCCGCTGATCTCGGGCCTGCAGTTCTCGGCGATGTACTCGTTCGGCGGCATCGCCGGCAGCACCGGCTCGGCGCAGTCGTATTCGGCGGCCGTGTCGTACAGCAACGGTCCGCTGAGCGTCGCCGGCGGCTACTTCCACGCGACCAACAGCCCCGCGTCGAACGGCCTGCGCGACGGCTGGACCAGTTCATCGGACGGCACCTTCGACGGGCCGATCAACAACGGCTACGCGAGCGCGCACTCGATCGGCATCGCGCGCGTCGCCGGCCAGTACGTCGCCGGCCCGTTCACGTTCGGCCTCGGCTACAGCAACGCGCAGTACCGGCGCGACGCCAGCTCGGTGTTCGGCTCGAACGAGCACTACAACACCGGGCAGGGCTTCGTGAACTACCAGGCGACCAACGCGCTGCTGGTCGGCGTCGGCTACAGCTACACGCGCTCGGGCGGCGACACGTCGGCGACCTATCACCAGGTGTCGGCCGGCGCGGACTACAGCCTGTCGAAGCGCACCGACGTGTACCTGACCGCCGCGTACCAGCACGCGAGCGGCCAGACCGGCGACGGTTACGGCGGCACGATGGCCGCGCAGGCGTCGATCGGCTCGTACGGTTATGCGGGCACCAGCTCGCAGACGATCGTCAATCTCGGCCTGCGTCACCGCTTCTGATCCGGCACGGCCGGCCGCGCACGCCGGCCGCCGCGTTCATCGGCAACGCGTCGCGGCTTCGGCCGCGATCGCGCGGGTCGATCGCGGACGGCTGCGCGTCCGGGTCGAGCGGAGCCCGCCCCGCTCGTCGCCGATGCCGAGCCACGCGCAGCCGCGCTGACTCGCGTCCCAGCCCGCGTGATGCCGCTGCCGCAACGATGCCGCGCATTGCTTCGCAGCAGAGATCGCCTCGATGGTTTTCGCCCGACGGGCGGCCATTTTTACCGATCCGCGGCGTCGCGCCGCCGGTCCCGCGCGTGCGCAAATGCAAAGGAAAGTTTGACGCGAGCCATTTGTCTGCGCGCTATGGCACACTTCGCGTCTGCGTAATTTCCTTGCATCGGGCGGCCGGATCCCGCCCCATCCTGCCATGCCGTGTCAGACAGCCCGTTCGCTCAGCCGTGAAACGCTGAAAATCGCCTCGACGCTCGCGATGTCGGCCGCGTTGCACGGCGTCGCGCGGGCCGACTGTCTCGACGACGCGGCCGCGTTCCAGCACGTGAGCGTCAGCCTGCTGCGCGGCATCGCGCAGGTCGAATCGGGCATGAATCCGAATGCCGTCAATACCAACACGAACGGCACGGTCGACATCGGCCTGATGCAGATCAACAGCACGTGGCTGCCGACGCTCGCGCGCGAAGGCATCACGCAGCAGAGCCTGTTCGATGCGTGCACCAACGCGTATGTCGGCGCGTGGATCCTGTCGCAGAACATCCGCCAGCTCGGCCCGAACTGGAACGCGATCGGCGCATACAACTCCGCGTCGCCCGACAAGCGCCTCGTGTATGCACGCAAGGTCTATGATGCAATCCGGACCATGCCGGATTCGCCGGATACTCCCATGCCCATCCTTCCGCCGTCCTTCACGCCGCCGCAACAGGCGTACAACCCGTTCGCGAGCCTGAGCGCACCGGCGCCGCAGGTGACGCGCCCGCGCACCATCGCATCGCCTGCTGCCATACCCGCCCCGCCGCCGGGCGGCCCGGCCGGCCCCGCCGGCGCGTACAACTTCGGATGGACGGTCACCGGCGCGGACCAGGCGAAACCGACCCAGGTGTTCGACGACGGCGCGCGGATCTACGTGCAGTTCAGCGACATGAAGCATGTGCCGGCGATCTTCACCGAAACGTCGGCCGGCCGCGTGCTGATGTCGTGGGAGCTGCAGTTTCCATACGCCGTTCTGACGCGTCCCGCGCAAACGTTAATCTTCCAGCTCGGGCCGTTCGAGGCGCGCGCGCAGCGCGGCGGCGCGGGCACGGCCGGCGCGACCG
>NZ_CABVPP010000087.1 GCF_902499075.1 Burkholderia pseudomultivorans
GACATTCTCGTCGAGCTGGGCAGGCGCCGGATGGTCGGCGGGCAGGAGGACATGATCGTCGACGTTGCGCTCGATCTGAAGAAGCGCGGCCAGGCCGCATAAGAACGGACCGCAGGGCCGCGCACGACGCGGTCCGATCCATGACAGCCGCCGACAAGAGCGGCCTGCATATCGATCATTGGAGACTTTGGATGAATACGTCACGAAAGGAAGGCGGCACCGCGCGAAACGGGCACGCAACGATCGCGCTGTGTCTGGCGATCGCATTGCTCGAAGGGCTGGACCTGCAATCGGCCGGCGTGGCCGGTCCGCGCATGGCGAAGGAGTTCTCGCTCGCCGTCGCGCAGATGGGCTGGGCATTCAGCGCGGGCGCGATCGGCCTGCTGCCGGGCGCCGCGTTCGGCGGCCGGCTCGCCGATCGCTTCGGTCGCAAGCGCGTGCTGATGTGGTCGGTCGCGATGTTCGGCCTGTTCTCGCTCGCGACCACGCAGGTCTGGAGTTTCGAGAGCCTGCTCGTCGCGCGGCTGATGACGGGTTTCGGGCTGGGTGCCGCGATGCCGAACCTGATCGCGCTGTGCTCGGAAGCGGCCGGCCCGCAGCAGCGCAGCACCGCGGTCGGCGCGATGTACTGCGGGATGCCGTTCGGCGCGGCGATTGCCGCGGTGATCGGCATCGCGAGCGCGGGCGATGCGAGCTGGCGCCATGTGTTCTATGTCGGCGGATTCGGGCCGCTCGTGATGGTGCCGCTGCTCGGCTTGTTCCTGCACGAATCGCAGCAGTTCGTGGCGACGCGATCGAGCGCGGCCGGCCGCGCTGCCGGCCTGCCCGGCGTGAGCGACGCGCTGTGGCGCTACGGCCGCGCGCGCACGACCGTCGCACTGTGGATCAGCTATCTCGGCACGCTGGTCGTGCTGTATTTCCTGATGAACTGGCTGCCGTCGATGGTGCTGTCGCGCGGGCTGACGCGCGTGCAGTCCAACGTCGTGCTGATGATGTTCAACATCGGCGGCGGAATCGGCGCGGTGACGATCGCGACGCTGATGGACCGCTTCGGGCGGCGCGGCACGGTGATCGGCATGTACGTCGGCGTAGGCGTCGCGCTGGCCACGCTCGCGAGCGCGGGCGGTGCGACGTCGATGGCGGTGGGCGGCCTGCTGTGCGGGCTGTTTCTGGTCGGCGGCCAGTCGGTGCTGTATGCGCTCGCCGGTCACGCGTATCCGACCGAAGTGCGCGGCACGGGCGTGGGCGCGGCTGTCGCGGTGGGGCGGCTCGGGTCGATTCTCGGGCCGCTGGTGGCAGGACAGCTGTTCGCGCTCGGTCAGAGCCCGTCGATGCTGGTGTCGGCCAGCATTCCGCTGGTCGTGATCGCCGCGGTGGCGGCGTTGAGGGTAGTGGGCGCGTTCACGCAGCAGCGCGCGGGCGAGCCGCAGCGCGTTTAGCGATTCGTGAGGGCCGCGCGCATGCGCGGTCCGCGATCGGGATCATTCATTTTTACGGAGAAGGACATCATCATGACTGCGACGACTGCACCGATCACGGAAGCGTCCACGAGCCGGTTTGCGCGCGTGAAGGACGGCGACCTCGAACTGCGGATCCACTACAACGACACGGGCGCCGGGCCGACCGGCGAAACGGTCGTGATGCTGCACGGCTCAGGCCCCGGCGCGAGCGGCTGGGCGAACTTCAACCGCAACGTCGAGCCGCTGGTCGCGGCCGGCTATCGCGTGATCCTGATGGACTGCCCGGGCTGGAGCAAGAGCGATCCGGTCGTCTGCACGTCGTCCCGCTCGGAACTCAACGGCCGCGTGCTGAAAGGGCTGCTCGACGAACTCGACATCGGGCGCGTGCATATTCTCGGCAACTCGATGGGCGGACACAGCGCGGTGGCGTTCGCGCTCGGCAACCCGGAGCGGGTCGGCAAGCTCGTGCTGATGGGCGGCGGAACGGGCGGCCCGAGCAGCTTCGCGCCGATGCCGACCGAAGGCATCAAGCTGTTGCAGGGCCTGTATCGCGAGCCGACGATCGAGAACCTGAAGCGGATGATGAACGTGTTCGTCTACGATGCGAGCGCGATCACGGACGAACTGATGAAGGCGCGCCTCGACAACATGCTCGCGCGGCGCGATCACCTCGAGAACTTCGTGAAGAGCCTCGCGGCGAATCCGAAGCAGTTCACCGACTACGGCCCGCGGCTAGGTGAAATCGCGGCGCCAACGCTCGTCATCTGGGGCCGCGACGACCGCTTCGTGCCGATGGATATCGGCCTGCGGCTGATCGCCGGGATGCAGAACGCGCAACTGCACGTGTTCAACCGCTGCGGACATTGGGCGCAGTGGGAGCATGCGGATGCGTTCAACCGGATGGTGATCGATTTCCTGCAGCACTGAGGGCGCGTCGCGGGTTGCCTGCTGCCCGGCGCTTGCGGACACGAAAAAACCCGCGCGGCCTGACGCCGACGCGGGTTTCTTTTTCCAGCCACGGACGTGTTCGCGACACGCCTGTATCGTTTCTGGTGCCGACGGCGAGACTCGAACTCGCACAGCTTTCGCCACTACCCCCTCAAGATAGCGTGTCTACCAATTTCACCACGTCGGCACGTCAAGGGGCGCAATTCTAGCGCCACATTGTGCGTTTGTGAAGAGGGCCGACGGATGCAGGCGCGCAAGCGATCCCGGTAAAATTCGTGCGATCGATCCGACGATCATCGCTACTGCCGCCCGCTTCCATCGTGAAAAACACCCTCGAACAACTGCAGTCCGGCCGCCTGACGGGCGCACGGCAGCTCAAGCTCGCCTGCGGGCTGACCGAATTCCCGCGCGAGATCTTCGACCTGGCCGATACGCTCGAAGTGCTCGACCTGACCGGCAACACGCTTGCGTCGCTGCCGGACGACCTGCCGAGGCTGCACCGTCTGCGCATCCTGTTCGCGTCCGGCAACCGTTTCACCGAGCTGCCCGCGGTGCTCGGCGCATGTTCGCAGCTGGACATGGTCGGCTTCAAGGCGAACCGGATCCGTACCGTGCCGCGCGACGCGCTGCCGCGTGCGCTGCGCTGGCTGATTCTCACCGACAACGAAATCGACGAACTGCCCGCCGAAATCGGCGATTGTTCGCGATTGCAGAAGCTGATGCTCGCGGGCAACCGTCTGCGTGTACTGCCCGCGGAAATGGCAGCATGCCGCGCGCTCGAACTCGTGCGCCTGTCCGCGAACCGGCTGGAGACGTTGCCGGACTGGCTGCTGCGCCTGCCGCGCCTCGCGTGGCTCGCGTATGCGGGCAATCCGTTCGGTGCGGCGCTGGAGGCCGAAGCGTCGACCGATCGGAGCGTCGCAGAGATCGACTGGAGCGAACTCGCCTGCGAGGAGAAGCTGGGTGAAGGCGCATCGGGCGTCATCTACCGCGCGCAATGGCACGCGGCAGGGCAGGCGCCGCGCGCGGTCGCGGTCAAGCTGTTCAAGGGTGCGGTCACGAGCGACGGCCTGCCCGATTGCGAAATGGCCGCATGCCTGCACGCCGGACGTCATCCGAACATGATCCCGGTGATCGGCCAGCTGCGCGGTCATCCGGACGGCGCACACGGCCTCGTGATGGAACTGGTCGATCCCGCGCTCGACACCCTCGCCGCGCCGCCGAGCTTCGCGACCTGCACGCGCGACGTATATGCGGCCGATGTGCGATTCGCACCGGCGACGGCATGGCGGATCGCGCACGGCATCGCGTCGGTCGCGCGTCATCTGCACGCGCGCGGCATCATGCACGGCGACCTGTACGCGCACAATATCCTGCACGACGGCGCGGGCGGCGCGTTGCTCGGCGATTTTGGCGCGGCGTCGGTCTACGACGTGAACGACCGCGTGCGCGCGGCGCGGCTCGAACGGCTGGAAGTCAGGGCCTTCGGTTATCTGCTCGACGAGTTGCTGGCGCGATGCGAGCCGCGTGCGTGGGAAGGTTCGGACGTACTCGATGCGCTTGCCGCCGCCTGTCTGAACGAAGAGATCGACGCGCGGCCGTCGTTCGACGAGATCGCGGCCGTGTTGGCCGCGTCGAAGGGGTGATGCTGGCGCCTGCCGCGCAGTCGGCAGGCGGCGGTCGGCAAGCGGCGCCGCGGTCGGGGCGAAGCTGCGCATGACGACGCGGCGGCGTGCTTCACCCCGACGCCCGGCGTCAACGTGCGTCGCGCATGCAGTATGCGGCGATCGCGGACGGCGAATCGATGGCGCCCGGCCGCGTCATCCACGCGATCCATCCCGCCCATAACCCGCAGGCAATCAGCACGGCGACGTTCAGCGGCGTCCGGTAGCGGACGATCAGGTCGGCCAGCGACAGTCGGTCTTTCATGGTGCCCCCATCGGTCGTTGCGGATGCGGCCTTACTGGCCGGTATACGAAGGCGACTTCGCGTCGCAGCTCACGGACACCGTCGAGCCGTCGGCGAAATGCAGCGCGAGCGGCACCTTCGCGCCCGGCGCGACGGGCTGGCGCGGTTCTTCCAGCATCACGTGATAGCTCTTCGGCTTGAACGTCAGCGTGCCGTGCGCGGGCACCTCGACCGAGTCGACGTGGACCATCTTCGCGGTGCTGCCGCTGGTCTGCGTCTCGTGCAGCATCGCCATCCCGAACGCGGGCGTGTCGACGCCGGTCAGTGCGACGGGCTTGTCGCCGTTGTTCTTCACCGTGAAATAGCCGGACGACGGCACCGTCGCCGGCATTGCGCGAATCCAGCACGCATCGGCCTGCACGGCCGGCACCGCGAACGTTGCCGTGGCGTGCAGCCCCAGCAGGGCAAGCATCAGGCCGGCGGAGAGCGATTTCTTCATCGTGGGTTGTCCTGGGTTGATTGAAAGGCGCGAGCGAGTGTCACTTCAGCGTGAACGTGTAGTGGCCTTGCGTGCGATGCCCGTCGCTGGCCACCGCGACCCACGCGACCGTATAGGTGCCGGCCGTCAGGTTCGACAGCGCGACGTGCATGCGCTTGCGGTTGCCGTCGTCGACGCTCGACTTGCCGTCGGCGACGGACTGGCCGTGGCTGTCGGTGACCGCGATCGAGCTGAACGCGGGTTCGAGCGCTTCGTCGAAATCGATCGTGACGGCGTGCGGCGCGCTGGTGAGCGTGGCGCCGGCGGCCGGCTGCTGCGTTTTCGGGAATGCGTGCGCGTGCGCGGCCTGCGCGACGATGAGGGTCAGTGCGGCGACGGCGCTGCGGAAAAGGGCGGAAGTTTTCATGGCTGGATGAGCGGTTTGCCGATCGAGTGGGGGAAGAGGTCGTCGAGATAGAGGTGGGCTTGCAGCAGCACGCCCGTATGGCGTCCTGACGCGCGATTGACGGGGATTTGCGCTTCGATGCCGAACTGACCCCAGCGGGTCATCCACAGCACGCCGGGATCGATCGTGCCGGTGGTCTGCCCCGAGCACGCGCCGCCGGTACAGGTATTCATCGGGAATTCGACGATCGGCACGAGGTTCGCGAACGGTGCGCCGAGGCCGAGGTTCTTCACCGACGATTGCAGGTACGGAATGCTGTACTGCACGGTCATGCCCCAGTCGAGCGAATCGGGCGCGGACGCGTTGGTCGTGAAGTTCGGCGACACGACGCCGGTAATCGCGAGCGGGCGCAGGTACGCGAGCGCGTCGGGCAGGTCGCCGAAGCCCTTGCCGAAGAACACGCCCGGCGAGATCGTCGAGAACGCGTCGCCGATCGCCTTCGAGCCGGTGCCGCCGAGGGTCGCGTTGACGCCGGCCGACAGCATGAACTCGTGCGCCGGGTTCACGTACGCGAGGTATTTCAGGCCGACGGTCAGGTTGTCTGCGCCTTTCGCCGAGCCGCCGTCCGGCGCGTTCTGCGTGACGTACGCGCTGCCGACGCTGAACGCGAGGTTCGACGTGATCAGCTTGTCCCATTCGAACGACGCGGTGTTGACGTTGGCGTCGCCGCCGTCGCCCGGCGTCTTGATGTGGCCGAACTGGAAGTCGATTTCATCGCCGACGCCGGGGTCGTCGATGGCCATCGTCGCAGGGAATACACGGTCGCCGGCAATCGCATGAGCGCGGGCGGCGGCGGGGAAACAGCAGCAGAGCGCCGCACCCGCGAGCAGCGCAGGAGCGGCGAGGCGCGCGCGCGGCAGGCCGCCGCGTGCAGCAATGGGGATCGTCATGATCGTCCTTCGAAACGTGTCGGTTCACGCACGCCGACGGCGTGCGCGGACAGCGCGATGCACGCCGGCATCACGCGCAATGGCGACGGTTCAGGACGGGAACGGCGGGGCGCGCGGCTGCGCGGCCGTGAGCGGCAGCGCGCGGCGCAGGCTTTCGAAGCGGGTCGCTTCGCGATGCTGGATCACGCGCACGG
The DNA here is from genome assembly GCF_902499075.1 of Burkholderia pseudomultivorans. Taxonomy (GTDB): domain Bacteria; phylum Pseudomonadota; class Gammaproteobacteria; order Burkholderiales; family Burkholderiaceae; genus Burkholderia; species Burkholderia pseudomultivorans. The sequence continues at coordinate 6,345 of NZ_CABVPP010000087.1, forward strand.
TCGCCGCGAACGTCAGTTCGGGCGTCGGCAGGGCGGGCGCATGCGTGAGGAGGCTGCAGTAGCCGCACGCCTGCAGATGCGCATGCAGGCTTTTCGACGATGCGTCGGCGGCGTCGCCCGCGGACGACGGCTGGACCGTGCAGTAGCTCGCGAGCAGCGCGTCCACGCGGCCCTGTGTCGTCAGCGCCTGCGAGATCGTCGGTGCGAGCGACGCCATCAGGATGGCGAACATCCCGATCAGGCTGCCGATCTTCCGGAGACGACGACTCAGCATGCGATGCGCAATGGCGAGAGGACGATGATGGAGCGGGATTATGCCATGTGCGCCGCGGCGCGGATATGTGAAGGTGCGCATGCCGGGGATGGTGCGCGGCGGCGTCCGTACATGCTCCGGTCGTCGTCGCGCTACGCGTGTTTCGTCAGATATTTGGCGATCAGCGTCATCTGCGCGGCCCAGCCCTGGTCGTTCATTTCGTATGCTTTCGCGCGGCGCGCGGCGGCCAGCTGGTCGAAGCCGGATTCGACGACCGTCAGCAGCGTGCCGTCCGGTCGGTCGGCGAGCGAGAACGTGACGAGCGTCATCGGCTCGGACGCGTAGTCGAAGTTCGGGTCGATCGCGAACGGATGCCAGCGAAACGCGAACAGTTGCTTCGGCTCGATGCGGTCGACGACGATTTCGAATACGGCGCCCGCATACGGCTCCTGCGCCTTCGCGACGTCCGCGTCGACGGTGGTCGGCGTGATGCGGCCGAACAGCGTCTGGCCGGCGACGAACGGGCCGTCGAACGTGACGCCGAACCAGCTGCCGAACTCCCCGGCATTGCTGACGGCTTCCCAGACGCGATCCCGCGGCGCGGCGAGCAGGACCTGTTTTTCGATGCGATCGGCTTGCTGTGTCATGACGTTCTCCATGCAGGGATCAGGCGGTTGCGGATCGCGGCGCGCGCATGGCGCGTGCGGACCCTAGTCGAGCATGACCGCGTCGGGCACGTCGAGCACGAGATCCGACGTCGCGACGGCCACGCACGGCAGCGTATAGCCGTCGGCCTTCTCGTCGCGGCTCAGGCCCGGCCATTCGATCGTGTAGCGTACGCTGCCGCTGACGATCCGGCAAAGGCAGGTGCGGCACGTGCCGTTGCGGCACGAGCGCGGCAGCGAGACGCGCGCGAACGCGGCGGCCTCGAGCAGCGTCAGCGAGTCGGGCGCGTCGAAGCGGATGCCGAGCGGCTCGATGCGCACGACGGGAGGGCGTTCGGAATCGGTCATGGGTGAACGGGCGATGAATCGGCGGCGATGCGCGAAGCATACCCGAAGCGGTCTGCGCCCGGCGGGCCGCCGGCGACGGCCGTCAGTGGCGGCGCAGGTGCCGGTAGACGGTATTGCGCGCGAGCCCGAGTTCCCGCGCGGCGGCCGACACGTTGCCGCCATGGCGCGCCAGCACCGCGTCGATGACCGCGGCCTGGTGGTCCTGCAGCGTTGCCGCTTCGCGCGTGTCGGGCGACGGCGTCGCGGCTGCCGGCGCGTCGTTGCAGTCGAGCCAGAAATCGTCAGGCAGATGTGCGAGCGTGATTTCGGGTTCGTCGTCGGCGAGCATGCCGGCCGTGCGCAGCACGTTGGTCATTTGCCGTAGATTGCCGGGCCAGCGGTGGCGCGCGAACGCGTCGAGCACGGCCGGCGCGATCCGGCGCGGCATCGGTTCGCTGCGCGCGAGCCGCGCGAGGATCCGTTCGACGAGCGCGGGCAGGTCGGTGCGCGCGGCCAGCGGCGGCAGCGTGACCGCGAGGCCGTTGATCCGGTAGAACAGGTCTTCGCGGAACGTGCCTGCCGCGATCATCGCGCGCAGGTCGCGGTGCGTCGCGCAGACGACGCGCACGTCGACCGGCACCGCGCGTGCGCCGCCGAGCGGCATCACCGCGCGCTCCTGCAGCACGCGCATCAGCCGGACCTGCTGGGCGAGCGGCATGTCGCCGATTTCGTCGAGAAACAGCGTGCCGCCGTCGGCCTGCGCGATCTTGCCGGGGCTGCCGCGCTTGCGCGCGCCGGTGAACGCGCCGTCTTCGTAACCGAACAGTTCGGCCTCGATCAGCGAGTCGGGCAGCGCCGCGCAGTTGACCGCGACGAACGGACCGTCCGCGCGCGGCGACGCGTGATGCAGCGCACGCGCGAGCCATTCCTTGCCGGTGCCGGTCTGGCCGAGGATCAGCAGCGGCAGGTCGCGCCCGCGAATCTTCGCGACGCGTTCGAGCACCGCGGCCATGCGCGCGTCGCCGCTGTCGAGCGTCGCGAACGTGATCGCGTCGGGGTCCGGTGCGCGCATGCGTGCGGCGGGCGCGGGCGGCGCGACGGTGACGGCCGTCTTGTGCGCCTCCGCGAATTCGCAGCGCGCGAGCACGCGCACGCCGGTCGACAGCGTGAGCCGGAACGTCGCGCCCGGCGCGCGGGCAGCCTGCTGTGCGAGTTCGCCGAAACGCATCCCGAACAGCGCGTCGCAGCCCTGATGCTGCAATGCATCGAACGGCGCACCGAGCTGGAACTGTGCGCTGCGGTTCGCGGCGATCAGTCCGCCGTCCGGGCCGAATGCGACGAGCCCGGCGAACAGCGAGTCGACGCATTCCTCGTGCGCGTGAAAGCGCAGGCGCAGCGCTTCCGCGCACTGGTTCGCGAACAGGTGGTTTTCGATCAGCTGTGCCGACATCCTGACGAGCGCGAGCGTATGCGGGCTGAAGCCGCGCGGATCGCCGCTGACGTCGAGCGCGCCGAGCGTGCGGCCGAACGGATCGACGATCGGCGCGCATGAACAGGTGAGGATGTGATTCGCGCGCAGGAAGTGTTCCGGGCCGTGCACGGCGATCGCCTGTCCCGACGCGAGCGCGGTGCCGATCGCGTTGGTGCCGCGCGCGCGTTCGGCCCACGACACGCCGGTGCACAGCGCGACGCGGTTGGCTTTCTCGATGAAGTCGGCGTCGCCGATGCTGTGCAGGATCACGCCGGCGGAGTCGGTCAGCAGGACGAGGCTTTGCGTATCGGCGATCTGCGCGTGCAGGTTTTCCATCACCGGGCGGGCGTGCGCGAACAGCGCGTGATTCGTGTCGAGCAGTTCGCGCAGCGCGATGTGCGACAGCGGCGAGAAATCGGGGCGCTCGTCCGCGCGCAGGCCGACCGCGGTCGAACGGACATGCGCCTGCGCGAGCAGGTCGATGCGGCCCGACGTGGCGGGCAGCACGGAAGATTGAGGCATCGGTTGTCTCCTGTCGGCCGCCGTTGGCGCTTCAGCGCCTACGGCGGCCCCATGCACCGCGGTCGGTCGCAGTTGGCGCTTCAGCGCTTGCTGTGGCCCCATGCGCCGCGATCGGCTGCGTGCCGCGATCATCGCCCGGTCATCCCCCGCCACTCCATGCGGCGCGCCGGTCATTCGAGTATCCGTCATCATACAAGCGCCGCGTGCGATGCGCGACCACGGGCAAATTCTCCTTGCTTTTAAGCGCCTACCTGCAATGATGGAAATGGAGCACGCACGCGCCGTGCTCCGCACTGCAACATGCATGCGACGCGACATGCATCCGTTCGGGAGAGCCATCATGGTTCGGACGGAACTGAGAGTCGTGCTGGCGGCCATCGCCACCTTCATCATGCTGGGCGGCATCGCCGTGGCGATCCACGGGCTGCTGTTCGATCTGACCGATGCGGTGCGATACGGGGCGGCCGCGATCGCAACCGGCGCCACGACCGCCGCGATCGCACTCAACGTCTGGCCCACCGACCCGCATTGATGCGCGTCGGGAAAACGGTGCCGGATGCCGCGCGGATCACGCTTTGATCCGCGTCGGGGCGACGTACACCGAAATTTTGTCTCCTGCGTGAAACCGTCTAAAGTGGAATGCAACCGGCATGCATTGTCCACGCCAATCCCCGTGGTCGATGCCTCCGCCGGCGAGCCCGCGTCATTCTCGTCCGGCCGGTGGCGGACGACGGACGCGGTCATTCGTTTTCTACCGGACGATTGAGGCGGCTCCCATGCAGATCCATTTCACGAACGATGCGCCCGAATATTCGGGGCGCGACCTGATGCTTGCGTTTACGGCGTTGGTCAATGGCGAGCGCGTCCAATGTCAGATCACGGCCGAGGCGCTGGAAGATCATTTCGGTGCGGCGTCGCCGCGCTTCGAGGACATGGTCGGTGCGTTCGACCAGCACCGCGACCGCATCGAGGCGGCCGCGCGGCGGCTGTTGTCGGAAACGCGCGCGCAATGCGTGACGCTGCGCAGCGGCTACGTGCGCTTCTACGAGGCGAACTGGCGCTGACCGGTCGAGCGGTCGGTGACGGAACGGGCGCCGTATGCCGGCGCCCGTGTCGTATCGGCCGTCCGCCGCGATGTCCGCGAAACGACAAACGCCACCCGAAGGTGGCGTTTGCTTATCGTGCGTCGCGCGGTGGCGCGTCGGTCATTCGCTGCCGAGATAGAAAAAGCGGAACAGGAACACGGCCGCGATGATCCACACGATCGGCTTGACCTTGCCGCCTTGGCCGGTCAGCAGTTTCAGGCCGCCGTATGCGATGAAGCCGAACGCGACGCCGTTCGCGATCGAGTACGTGAACGGCATCAGCAGCGCGGTCAGCGCGGCCGGCACGGCTTCGGTCGCGTCGTCCCACGGCACGTCGACCATTTCGCGCAGCATCAGGCACGACACGTACAGCAGCGCCGGTGCGGTCGCATAGGCGGGCACCACGCCCGCGAGCGGCGCGATGAACAGGCATGCGAGGAACAGCACCGCGACGGTGATCGCGGTCACGCCCGTGCGGCCGCCGGCCTGCACGCCCGACGCGCTCTCGATATACGCCGTGGTCGACGACGTGCCGAGCACCGAGCCCGCGACGATCGCGGTGCTGTCGGCGAGCAGCGCCTTGTTCAGGCGGTTCATCTTGCCTTCGACGAGCAGGCCCGCGCGGTTCGCGACGCCCATCAGCGTGCCGGTCGCATCGAACAGCTCGACGAGGAAGAACACCAGGATCACGTTGATGATGCCGGTCGACAGCGCGGCGCCGATGTCGAGCTTGAACAGCGTCGCGTCGATCGACGGCGGCGCGGAGAACACGCCGTGGAACTGGTTGTCGCCGAAGAAGAACGACAGGATCGTCACGCCGATGATGCCGATCAGGATCGCGCCGCGCACGCGCAGGTGGTCGAGCGTGACGATCGTGAAGAAGCCGACGATCGCGAGGATCGTGTCGTGCTTGTGCAGGTCGCCGAGCGTGACGAGCGTCGCCGGGTTGCCGACGATCACGCCCGACGTCTTCAGCGAGATGATGCCGAGGAACAGGCCGATGCCCGCGGTAATCGAGATGCGCAGCGATTTCGGAATGCCGTTGACGATCGCTTCGCGCACGCGGAACAGCGTGACGATCAGGAACAGGCAGCCGGAGATGAACACCGCGCCGAGCGCGGCCTGCCACGTGAAGCCCATCCCCTTGACGACGGTGTACGCGAAATACGCGTTCAGGCCCATGCCGGGCGCGCACGCGATCGGGTAGTTCGCGTACAGCCCCATGATGATCGATGCCAGCGCTGCGACGAGGCAGGTCGCGACGAACACGGATTCCTTCGGCATGCCGGCGTCGCCGAGGATCGCGGGGTTGACGAAGATGATGTAGGCCATCGTCAGGAACGTGGTGACGCCCGCGAGTATTTCGGTGCGGAAGTCGGTGCCGGCTTCAGCGAAGCCGAAATACCGCTTGATGGATTCCATGAAGGCGTTTCTCCGGTCGGGTTGTCGTGTTGCTTGTTGTGCCGAATTGTTGTACGGGCAGCGTGCGGCCGGCTAACTGTAACCAGCCACTATTGCCCGGCTATCGGCGGATTGTAATAGCGCGGATAGCTCCGACGATATAGTTGCGGGGCATGATCGCGATCTTTGTGCGGAACGGGCGGGCGGTCGACGGCAGGATGGCCGGCCAGCCGCGCGAAGACGGCGCGCATTTTACCGGTTCGGCGGCTGCGGGCAGGAGAAACGGGACGACGGCGCGCGCGAAGGCGGCCGATGCGTGCGCAACGGCGCTGCAGCGGCAGGGTCGTTGCGATGACATGCGACTGAAACGGAGCGCCCGCATGCTGTCCGGACGGCGGGCATGCGTCGGCCATTCGTCAGTCCAGGCCGGTGCGGACATCGGGCTATCCTGCGCCGATGCCGTCCCGTCCGCAACTGTCATTTCGCGATGCGGGCTCAACTGTGGTTTTCTGTGTAAAAGATTGCAAGACCCCATCGCGTAAACCGGCAAGTCTTTCTAGGATAGAGAAACCGCGTACACACGCCCGTGCCGGTTGCTGTCGGCGCGGGGGAGCGGCAGCACGTGTGGGCCAGGGCGGTGAAGCGCGGTGACGGCCGTTGTGCGGTTCGGGCAGACACGGCCGGTTGCGATTGCCCGATGCGGGTTCGTCCGCCATCACGGAGGTCAGCATGTTGAACTGGATCAGCCGTTGGGCCATGCGGCACGCCCCCACGCCGGAAAAAACCGCTGCGTCGATGCTCGTGACGGCGCGCATGGAACTGTTCGCAGCCGAGCAGCGCGTCATCGACGCGAAATTACAGGCGGATTACTGGCGCACGCGTGTGTCGTTCCTCGAGGAAGTGCAGAAGCAGGGCATCGATCCCTGGGTGACCTCGCAGGCGACGCAAAGGCCCGAGCTCGATTCGACTCCACGCAGTACGGGCCCGCGTCTCGCCGCCAGCACCTGAGCCACCGCATCCGATGCAGCCGGTGGCCGCGCACGGCGCGCGATCGCTCGCGGCATGCACCGGCATGCCGCGTCATTCGATGCGCACCTGCGGCGTGTTGCGCCGCAGGTGCGCCCGTTTCCGGTCGCGGCCGTTCCGCGTCCTGCGCGCGTGAGCGCGCGTCGATCATCCACTTCTTCGCCATCGTCCGACGAGCAAGCGTTGCACTTGCGCGAGCGCGCGCCTGAAGCGCTCGCCGCGCTGCACGTACGCCGTCGTGATCGACGCTTCGGCCGATTGCCCGTTATCGGTGCCGAGCCAGATGCGCTCGCCGCGCGCGATGCGCAGCACGTCGCCGGGCTGCACCCAGAAATCGTCGACGCTCGGCGGCCGCGTGATCCACAGCGGCGCGCCGTGCGCGCGGATCTCCGCATCGCGCGGCGCGCGCCAGCTCAGCGTCGTGCGCGGCGCGACCGCGAAACGAATCACGACGGTCGGTAACGCGATCGCGCCCGCGCGGCGCGGATCGGGACGAACAAACAGCGGGCTTGCCTGGTCCATCGTCTTGCTCCATTCGTTGACCGGACGGATGACGCGCACCAGAACAAAAAGGCCTCATCCGTTTCCGGTGAGGCCTTGTGTGACATGCGGTACTGCTCGGTTGCTAGCGCACAAGCTCCTCCCGTGACGCACCCATATGGGCGTTCACCGGGGCATTAATCGCGATGGCGATGAGCTTGAACGTAGGCATGCGAACGAGTTTGTCGCCGCCGCGCGGCGTTGTCAACGACTATTTTCGAGACAGGGGCGGGTTACGCGTCGCGCTGCGCGAGCGCGTTCACGAGCAGTTCGGACAGCAGGCCCGTCATCCCGTTCGGGTGCGTCGCCGCGCGCGCCTTCAACTGCTCGACGAGCTCGGCGTTCAGCTTGCACGCGAACGGCACGAGCCCCTGTTCCTGGTCGAGCTTGCGCTGCGCGCGGCGATCGAGCGCCGCCGCTGCCTCGACGCCCTTGCCGAAACGCGCGGAGCTGGACTGCTTCATCGCGTGCGTCAGCTTGAGCGCCTTGTTCTTTTCGAGATCGGTTTTCTTCATGGCCATCGCGGCACCTCCGGGAAATGAAGCCGCGATTGTACGCATTTCGGCGGGCGCTGCCCGCCGCGTGCGTCGTCATGCGCCTTTCGTGGTGCCCCAGTTGCCGCCGTGCGCGGCCGTCTGCGCGGCCGGCGAGCGCGCCAGATAGGCGAGCGCCTGCTCGGTCGAACCTTCGTGGTGCGGCGTATAGCTCGGCTTGAAGTAGCGCAGCGCGGCGCCGATCACCTTCCAGAACGACGGCAGATGGCCGCGCCGCGAACCCTGCCGCCACGCCAGCGCGAAGCCCGGATAGCGGCCCGCGCCCGGGTCGAGCCGGTACATGTATTTCGCGCCCGTCGTGATGTAGTAGAGCAGCAGCACGATCACGAACGCCATGTGCACGCAGCGCTCCGGATACGAGCCGCCCATGTGCCGGTAGATGTCGAACGCGACGGTGCGGTGCTCGACTTCCTCCGCGCCGTGCCAGCGCAGCAGGTCGACCATCGTCGGGTCGGCCTTGCCTTCGTCGAGGCCGTGCGCGTTGAGCACCCAGTTGCCGAGATAGCCGAAGAAATGCTCGAGCGATGCGATCACCGCGAGCTGCTGGCGCAGCCAGAAACGCGTATGGCCGATCTTCAGTCCGAGCGGCTGTTCGCCGAGCACGCGCGTAAACAGCCGGTTGAGCTTCTGCGTGAACGGCTTCGTGTCGATGCCGTGCCGGTCGTAGTAGTGCTTGAGCACGCCGCCGTGCGAGCGCGAATGCACGGCCTCCTGGCGCAGGAAACCCTCGGCCTCGTCGCGCAGGCGCGCATCGGTGATCAGCGGCAGCGCCTTGTTGTACACGCGGCAGAACCACAGTTCGCCTTCCGGGAACAACAGGTTCAGCGTGTTGATGATGTGCGTGCTGCCCGGATCGTTCGGCACCCAGGTGATCGGCGTATCGCTGAAGTCGAACTTCACGTGCCGGGCCTTGATCTTGTGGTATTCGGCGGTATCGGTCATCGGTGTCTCCCTGTGCGGCGCCGGGCGCCGTCAATGCGATGCCATGCCGACGCGGGCGATCATGCGCCCGAGCCATGGCATGAAGCGGCCGACGAAGCGCAGCGCGTGCGCCTCGCCGCCGACCGCGACGACGGGGCGGTTGCGCAGCACGCCGTCGACCATCGCCTGCGCGACGGTTTCGGGCTTCAGGCCGCGCATCTGGTACAGCTTCGTCGCGCGCTTGCGCAGGCGCGCTTCGTCCTGCGCGTTGGCACCCGCGTATTGCGTCGACGCCATGATTCCGGTCTCCGCGAAACCCGGGCACACGGCCGTCACGCCGATGCCTTGCTCCGCGAGTTCCGCACGCATGCATTCGCTGAGCATCAGCACCGCGGCCTTCGTCGTCGCATACGCGGGCAGGTCGCGCGACGGCCCGAACGCGGCGGCCGACGCGGTGTTGACGATGTGGCCGCCGGTGCCGCGCGCGGCCATCTGCTGCGCGAACAGCCGCGAGCCGTGGATCACGCCCCACAGGTTCACGTGCAGGATGCGCTCCCAGTGCCGCGTGCTCGTGTCGAGGATGCCGCCGGCCATGCCGATGCCCGCGTTGTTGATCACGACGTCGGCGCCGCCGAGTGCGCTGCCGACCCAGGTCGCGAGCGCTTCCATCTCGTCGGCGGAGCCGACGTCGACGCGCTTCGCATGCGCCTGCGCGCCGATCAACCCGATCAGCAGCGCGGTGCGTTCGGCGCTCGCCAGATCGATGTCGACCGCGACGACGGTCGCGCCTTCGCGCGCGAACGCGAGCGCCGCGCAGCGGCCGATGCCGCTGCCCGCACCGGTGACGACCGCGACCTTGCCGCTGAAGCGGCCGCTCGTCGCGCGGCGGCGCGCGTTCGCGAGCGCGGGCGGCTCGTCGCCCGATTCGACCGCGTCGATCAGTTGTTCGGCGAGGCCGGCGAAGCGCGCGGGATCGGCGAGCGGCAGCCAGTGGCCGGCCGCGACCTCGCGGCGGTAATACTGCGGCACCCAGCGCGACAGGTTCTCGGACAGCGCGGGGCTCACGTATTTGTCGCCGAGCGGCACGATCGTCTGCACCGGCGCATGCGCGTAGCGTTCGCGCGGCGTGAACAGGCAGCGGATGAAGTTCGCGCGATAGAGGCGCACGCCGCGCGCGCCGTCGTCGGCCTGCGTCGCGCGCGGCACGACGGGCGTCTTCTCGATCCGGCGCAGCAGGCGCGGCCACGCGCGGCCGAGCCACAGCCGCCAGCCGAGTTCGGGAATGAACGGCAGGTGGAACAGGTACACGTACCACGACCGTACGAGCTGGCCGCCGAGCTTGCCGAGCGACGCGGGCGACGGATGCAGCAGGCGTTCGCGCAGCCAGAAGCCGACGTGGTCGAGGCACGGCCCCGAGCACGACGTGTACGACGCGATGCGGCCGGCGAGCCGCGGCTCGGTGACGAATTCCCAGCCCTGGATCGAGCCCCAGTCGTGCGCGATCAGGTGCACGGCGCGGCCGGGACAGAGCGCATCGATCACCGCGATGAAATCGTCGGTCAGCTTCGCGAGCCGATAGTCGGCCGTGCGCTTCGGCGCGCCGGAGAGGCCGGCGCCGCGCACGTCGTACGCGATCACGTAATGCTTGCGCGCGAGCAGCGGCGCGACCTGCTGCCAGACGCTGCTGTCGTCGGGGTAGCCGTGCACCAGCACGACCGGCGAGCGGGCCGGATCGCCCCAGGTCCTGACCGCGAGCGTCAGGTCGCCGGAGGCGACGGCGGTTTCGTTGTGAAGCGATTCGAACAGGGCCAGCGGCGCTTCGTCGGAAAGAGGCTGCATCGTGAGTCCGTCGTCGGGAAGTCGGTCAGGGGGCGCGGTGCGCGTCAGGCGGCGGCCGGCACGGTCGCGACGGCCTGCGCGCGTTCGGCCAGCCGGCGCTGCCAGCGGCGCACGTGCGGCAGTTCGTCGTCGAGCCAGTACGCGTCGTCGTCGGTGATCACGAGCAGTTCCTCGAATTTCGCGCCGACGCCGGAAAAGCCGAGGTGCGGCTCGACGGCCCACAGGCCCGGCACGGGCGCGTGTTCGGAGCGGCGGTCGATCGACCACAGCGGCGACCAGCCTTGCTGCTTCGCCGCGCGGCCCTGATCGAGCAGCAGGTTGCGCGTCGCATTCAGTCCGAAGCGCGCGACGAAGCGCGGCTTCGACAGCTTGTGGATCTTCGCGACGCGATGCGCGAGCACCTTGAACGGGTACGCCTTGTGGCGCGGCTCGACGCCCTGGCGGCGGCACAGCGCGTCGACTTCCTGCGCGACCTCGGCCATCGGGCGGCGCGCCTTCACGAGCCGCACGATCATGTCGCGATGGTCCATCAAGTCGTCCTGCAGCTGCTCGAGGATCGGGTTCCTGCCGAGGCAGTGCGCGTAGCCGACGTCGGCGACGATGCCGTCGAGCACGGGCGCGACGTCGAGAATCACCGGCATGTCGGTTTCGAGCTGCCGGTTGCTGGGGAAGAACGCGAGATTGAAGCCGCCCATGTGCTTGAGGCCCGAGAAGCCTTCGAACGCGGTGCGGTCGCCGAACCAAGCGAACGGCTTGTGCAGCCAGTCGTGCACGCCGTGGTCCTGCAGCCATTCGGTCAGCAGGCGGGCCGCTTCCTTCTCGGTGATGCCGGGGTAGAGCATGCCGCCGACGGTTTCGACGCAGCGGTACGCGAGCTGCTGGACCGCGCGGAATTGCGGCAGCTCGTCGAGGTGGACTTCCGGCAGCGGATGATCGGACATGGGGCGTCTCCAGGGAATGCTGATCCGGAATGTGCGCCGGCGGCTTGCGTCGCCGGTTATTCAGTCAGCATTTAATGTGCCATTGATCGATGTAATAATCATAGACAGTTCCGCGCGGCGCGCCAGTCCCGAAGGGTGAGGATTTGTCCTAATGGAGGGGGGAAATGGAGGGGAAGCTCTAGAAGCGGGTCGCCATGACGCTGGCCAATTTCATGAAGCGCACGATAAGCCGATGACACTTTCCGATGGTTCCGGTGCGCTGCAAGGAACGCCTGCGATGTCATTTCTGCGGAATGCACAGGTTCCGCATAGCGCGAGTTGCCGAGCCAGTATCTCGACGTGACGCTGGACAATATTCAGAGCGATGCGCGCAAATGGGGTAAGGGCGCGCGCAAAGCGCTCGAACTGCTCGACGACAACCCATTCAGGAAACAGGATCCGGCATGACTCATCCGATTTTCGACTTGCTGACGAAGCTGGATGGCGCCCATCTAGCCTATGCACTCAGCCGCCATCGACCCGACTCGATCCTCGTTTCCGTGACGGTCGTCGGGCAACGTGTCGAGATCGACGTGTTCGACGACGGACACATGGAGGTGTCCCGATTCGTGGGTAACGAGGATATTGAAGGCGGAGCCGACTTGATCGACTCCATCGTGGCGTCAGCGAGATAGCTGCGAGGTGGACCCGGACACGACGGGCGGGAATAAAAAAAAGGACGCTTGCGCGTCCTTTGTCGTCTGAGGTGTTGCGCATCGTCGAGAGGCGTCCCCAGCGTTGTCATTGGCGATCCTAGCGAACTATCGTCGGGATGTCAAAATGCGTCGTGTTGCGTTCCATGGTGGCCGGCCTCGATCCGTTGCCATGCGGGCGTCAAATGCCAGTCGGTCGTGAAACCGAGATGCGTCGATGGGGCCACGTGCCCGCAACCCGCCAGAGCGGCTCGTAACGTTTCGCGCCATTCCTCTCCGTGTCTCGATGTATTCTCGATGTATACGTCCAACTCGCCGCGAGCGGCACCTTCCATACCATTCGGCCGATGCGGCAGGACATCCCGCGTTGGCCGATGCTTGCCGTCGCGTGGCGAACGCGGGGGACTACCCCTCGCGCTTCCCTCCCCACCGCTCCAGCAGCGCCCCCAGCAGATCGACCGGCAGCGGAAACACGATCGTCGAATTCTTGTCCGCCGCGATCGTCGTCAGCGTCTGCAGATAGCGCAGCTGCATCGCCTGCGGCTGCTGCGCGAGCCGTTGCGCGGCCTGCAGCAGTTTCTCCGACGCCTGCAGTTCGCCCTCCGCATGAATCACCTTCGCGCGCCGTTCGCGCTCGGCCTCGGCCTGCCGCGCGATCGCGCGGATCATCGTCTCGTTCAGGTCCACGTGCTTGATCTCGACCGTCGACACCTTGATCCCCCACGCATCGGTCTGCGCATCGAGCGTCTTCTGGATGTCCGCGTTCAACTGCTCGCGCTCGGCCAGCAGCGCATCGAGCTCGTGCTTGCCGAGGACCGCACGCAGCGTCGTCTGCGCGAGCTGGCTGGTCGCCTCGAAGAAGCGCGCGACCTGGATCACCGCCTTTTCCGGATCGACGACGCGGAAATACACGACCGCGTTGACCTTCACCGACACGTTGTCGCGCGTGATCACGTCCTGCGCGGGCACGTCGAACACGACGGTGCGCAGGTCGATCCGCACGACCTGCTGGACGATCGGGATGATCAGCACGAGCCCCGGCCCCTTCACTTTCCAGAAGCGGCCGAGCATGAACACGACGCCCCGCTCGTACTCGCGGAAGATGCGGATCGACGACGCGGCGAGCACCACGACGAAGACGATCAGGACGCTGCCGAAGCCGAACGTGTAACCGATCATGAAGGTTCTCCCTGGTGTTGGTGCGGTGCGGGTACGTCGTAGAGCGGCGCGACGGTGAGCATCAGTCCGTGGCGGCCGGTCACGCGCACGCGGCAGCCGGCGGCCAGCGGCATGCTGCTCGCGACGCGCCAGCGCTCGCCGTGCACGCGCGCCCAGCCCGCGGCAGACGGTGCGGCGCC
>NZ_CABVPP010000088.1 GCF_902499075.1 Burkholderia pseudomultivorans
CCGCGCCCGCGCGCGGTGCGGCGGCCGGCTGGCGCTGCGCGTCGAGCCACGCCCGAAACGCGTCGGGCGGCTGCGCGACCACGTCGAACGCCATGTGCGCGTGCTGCGCGCCGCAGTACTGCGAGCACTGGCCGCGATAGACGCCGGGCTCGTCGGCCTGCAGCCACTGCCGGTTCGTCTGGCCGGGAATCGTCTCGGTCTTGCCCGCGAGCTGCGGCACCCAGAACGCGTGAATGACGTCCGCGCTCTTCAGTTCGATCGCGATCGGCTCGCCCACCGGAATATGGATTTCGTTCGCGGTGACGAGCGCCGGTTCGCCCGGATAGCGCACGGCCCACCACCAGTCGTGCGCGATCACGGTGATCGTCAGCGCGGGCGGGCGCGGCGGATAGGCGACCGCGCCGAGCACGCGCAGCATGTAGACGAGCGCGCCGAACAGCAGCACGGCCGATACCGCGCTGCCGATCGCGACGAAGCGCACGCCGTCGCCGCCGCGCGCCTCGCGTTTGCGGCGGCGAAACAGCGCGAGCGCGAGCAGCGTCGCGATCGCGATGCAGACGAACGTGCAAAGCGCAAGCAGCGCCCACCCGAGCACGAACACCGGCCGCGCGGCGGGGCCCGCCGCATGCGCGACATACGCGAGCGGTAGCGGTTCGGCGGCGGCCTGCGCGCGTGAACTCGCTGCGGACGCAACGATGCACGCGGCGGCGCACGCGACGCGGCGCGCGTTCGGGAAAAGCGGGACCGGCAACGCGACTCCTTGCCGAATTCGGCGGATGACGACGGCGACAGGCCGTGCAGCAATTTCCGTGCGCGCGCGCGGCGAGTGCGACGCGCGACGCATGCGCGCGTGCGGCGGCGGCCGCGTTACAGCGGCGTTGTAAATCGGGCGGGCGCGCGCGCCGTGCGGCCGGATCGCCTGCGCCGGCCGGCGCGCGGCATGCCGGTTGCTCCGTCGCCCGCGTCCTGGCGCGCGGCGTGCGCACGGCTGCGGCGACGCGCGGGCCACGGAGCAGATCGGAGGAAACGAACGTGAAAACCGTCGCGATCACGGGCGCGAGTGCCGGCGTCGGCCGCGCGACCGCCCATGCCTTTGCCCGGCGCGGCGCGAACGTCGCGCTGCTGGCGCGCGATCCGCGCGCACTCGAGGATGCCGCCGCGGAAGTGCGGGCGTACGGCGTACAGGCGCTGCCGATCGCGGTCGACGTCAGCGACGCCGCCGCGCTCGATGCGGCCGCCGAGCGCATCGAGCGCGAGCTCGGGCCGCTCGACGTCTGGGTCAACAACGCGATGGTCACCGTGTTCGCGCCGTTCGACGCGATCGCGCCGGAGGATTTTGCGCGCGTGACCGACGTCACCTATCTCGGCTGCGTAAACGGCACACGCGCGGCGCTGGCGCGCATGCGCACGCGCGATCGCGGCACGATCGTGCAGGTCGGCTCGGCGCTCGCGTACCGGTCGATTCCGCTACAGGCGCCATATTGCGGCGCGAAGCATGCGATCCGCGGCTTCACCGACGCGCTGCGCTGCGAGCTGCTGCACGACGGCAGCCGCATACGCGTGACGATGGTGCAACTGCCCGCGATCGATACGCCGCAGTTCGATTGGGCCGAATCGGAACTGCCGAACAAGCCGCGGCCCGTCGCGCCGGTGTACGCGCCGGAAGTCGCGGCCGATGCGATCGTGCGCGCCGCCCATCGGCCGTGCCGCGAGCGCTGGGTCGGCTGGTCCTCGCTCGCGGCGATCCTCGCGAACGGCGTCGCGCCCGGCTGCTTCGACCGCTATCTCGCATACACGGCCGTGCGCGGCCAGCAACGCGCGGAGCCGGCCGGCGTGCGCGCGTCGAACCTCTGGGAGACGGTGCCGGAAGGGCATGCGACGCGCGGCGCGTTCACCGACGAGGCGCACCGCACGGGCGCCGACGGCGCGCTCGGATCGGCGCGCGCGCTCGCATTCGGCGCGGCGTTCGTGCTGGTCGCGGCCGGCGTCGCGGCCGCGCGGAAGCTGAATCGATGAGCGCGACGCCGATCGAGGACTACGCGCCGATCGGCGACGGCCGAAGCGCGGCGCTCGTCGCGCGCGACGGCAGCATCGACTGGCTGTGCTGGCCTGACTTCGATTCGCCGCCGTGCTTCGCCGCGCTGATCGGCACGCCCGAGAACGGCCGGTTCCGGCTCGCGCCGCGCGATCCCGACGCGCGCGCGACGCGCCGCTATCTGCCCGGCACCGCGATTCTCGAAACGACGTTCGACACGTCGTCGGGCCGCATCGTCGTGATCGACTGGATGAGCTGGGCCGCCGACGATCCGTGTCTGATCCGCAGCGTGCGCGGCGAGCACGGGCGCGTCGCGCTCGACGTCGAGCTCGGCGTGCGCTTCGACTACGGCTATGCGCTGCCGTGGTGCCGGCGCTTCGGCCGACGCTGGCGGATGATGACGGGCGGCGACGCGATGTGGGTCGACGCCGACGCGCGGCTCGAGGTGCAGGACGACCGCCTGGTCGGCACGCCGACGATCGCGGCCGGCGAGCGCATCGATATCTGCATCAGCTATGCGCGCTCGTACGACCGCGCGCCGGTCGTACCCGACGCGTATGCGTCGCTGCGCGACACGCACGCGTTCTGGCGCGCGTGGTCGCGCTGCAACGCCGCGCAGGGGTCGTACGGCGACGCGATCGAACGCGCGCTGATCACGATCAAGCTGCTGACGAGCCGGCGCACCGGCGGCATCGTCGCCGCGCCCACGAGTTCGCTGCCCGAGCGCTTCGGCGGCGCGCGCAACTGGGACTACCGGTTCTGCTGGCTGCGCGACGCGAGCTTCACGCTGCGCGCGCTCGCGCGCTGCGGCTATCGCGACGAGGCGGCCGGCTGGCGCGACTGGCTCGTGCGCGCGATCGCCGATCATCCGTCGCAGCTGCAGGTGCTCTATGCGGCCGACGGCAGCCGCCGCGCGGACGAATGGCATGCGGAGCACCTGGCCGGCTACGGCGGCGCCCGGCCGGTGCGCTTCGGCAACGCGGCCGCGCAGCAACAGCAGCTCGACGTGTACGGCGAAGTGCTCGGCGCGCTCTATCAGGCGCGCCGTCACGGGCTGCCGCCCGACGACGACGCGTGGCTGCTCGAGCGGCGGCTGATCGACCATCTCGCGACGATCTGGCGCGAGCCCGACGAAGGGATCTGGGAAGTGCGCAGCGGCCGCCATCAGTTCACGTCGTCGAAGGCGATGGTGTGGGCCGCGGTCGAAAGCGCGTACCGTTCGGCGCGCGCGTTCGGTCATCACGCGCCGCTCGACGAGTGGCGCCGCTGGGCCGACACCGTGCGCGACGAGGTGCTCGCGCGCGGCTATCACGCGAAGCTCGGGCGCTTCGTCGATCGCTTCGACGGCGACGGCCTCGACGTGAGCCTGCTGCTGATTCCGCTGAGCGGGATGCTCGACGCGCGCGATCCGCGTGTCGCGGCGACCGTCGCCGCGATCGAGCGCGAACTGCTCGAGGACGGGCTGCCGTTTCGCTATCGTCCCGAGCGTTTCGCCGACGGTTGCGAAGGGGACGAGGGCGCGTTCGTCGCGGCCGGGTTCTGGCTCGTGCAGGTGTACCGCCTGCAGCGCCGCGACGACGACGCGCACGCGCTGTTCGAGCGGCTGCTCGCGCTGCGCAACGACGTCGGGTTGCTGTCCGAGGAGTACGACGTGCACACGCGCCGGATGTGCGGCAATTTTCCGTTTACGCTCGCCCACGTCGCGCTCGTGAACGCGGCGCTCGCGCTGCAGTGCGACGTGCAGCAGGACGACGTCGGCGTGGCCTAGGGCGGCCGGGCGCCGCCGAACGCGGCACGCCGGCGCCACGTGCGCTTACGTTTCTTTCTTGCCGCCGCCGCGCTCGCCGTTGCCCGGCAATACGGCCGACAGCACCTGCCGCGCGGTTTCGACGATCACGTTGTGCTCGCGCGAATCGCCCTTGAGCAGCGTCTCCGCGAAATGCTTCGCCTGCTGCAGCGTCACGTGCGGCGGCAGCGGCGGCACTTCGGGGTCGCTCTTGACTTCGAGCACGACGGGCCGGTCCGATGCGAGCGCTTCGTCCCAGGCCGCGCCGAGCTGCGCCGGATCGTCGACGTAGATGCCCTTCAGCCCGAGCAGCGTCGCGAAGCGCGAGTAGGGTACGTTCGGAATCTGCTGCGACGCGTCGAACTTCGGATCGCCTTCCATCACGCGCTGCTCCCACGTGACCTGGTTCAGGTCCTCGTTGTTGAGCACCATGCAGATCCAGCGCGGGTCCGCCCATGTGCGCCAGTATTTGGACACCGTGATCAGCTCGGCCATGTTGTTCATCTGCATCGCGCCGTCGCCGACCAGCGCGATCACGGGCCGCACGGGATGCGCGAACTTCGCGGCGATCGCGTACGGCACGGCCGCGCCCATCGACGCGAGGCCGCCGGACAGCGAGCCCATCATCCCGCGCCGCATCATCAGGTCGCGCGCGTACCAGTTCGCGCACGAGCCCGAATCGCTCGTCAGGATCACGTCGTCGGGCAGCCGCGGCGACAGTTCGGTGAACGCGCGCTGCGGGTTCACGCCGCGGCCGGGGCTCGCGCTCGCGGCCGCGCGCGCGGCCAGCGTGTCGCGCCATTCGTCGTTCCACTGCGCGATGCGGTCGCGCCATGCGGTGTCGTGTCGCGCGTTCAGCAGCGGCAGCAGTGCGCGCAGCGTCTCGGCGCTGTCGCCGACCAGATTGACCTCCATCGGAAAGCGCAGGCTCAGCATGTCGGCCTTCAGATCGATCTGCACGCCGCGCGCCTGGCCTTCCTTCGGCAGGAATTCCGAATAGGGGAAGCCGGAGCCGACCATCAGCAGCGTGTCGCATTCGCTCATCAGCGAATAGCTCGGCTTCGTGCCGAGCAGCCCGATCGAGCCCGTGACCCACGGCAGATCGTCGGGCAGCGCGGCCTTGCCGAGCAGCGCCTTCGCGGCGCCCGCACCGAGCCGGTCCGCGACCGCGATCACCTCGTCGGTCGCGTCGAGCGCGCCGGCGCCGACCAGCATCGCGACCTTCGAACCGGCGTTCAGCACGTCGGCCGCGCGCTGCAGATCGTCCGCATAGGGCACGACCTTCGGGCGCGTATAGCCGATGCCCGAATGCACGGTGCCGTGCGCGCGCTTCGGCGCCGCATAGTCGAGCTCCTGCAGATCGTTCGGCAGCACGAGCGCGGTGACCGCGCGCGCGCCGAGCGCGGTGCGCACCGCGCGATCGACGAGGTGGCGCACCTGGCCCGGCACCGTCGCGAGCTGCACGAACGCACCCGCGACGTCCTTGAACAGTGCCGGCAGATCGACTTCCTGCTGGTAATGGCCGCCGAGCGCTGCGCGCGCCTGCTGGCCGACGATCGCGAGCACCGGCATATGATCGAGGCGCGCGTCGTACAGGCCCGTCACGAGGTGGGCGGCGCCCGGCCCCGACGTCGCGACGCAGACGCCGAGTTCGCCTGTAAATTTTGCATGCGCGGACGCCATGAAGGCCGCCATCTCCTCGTGCCGCGCCTGCACGAATTCGATCTTGCCCTCTGCGCGGTTCAGCGCACCGAAAAACCCGTTGATGCCGTCGCCCGGGTAGCCGTACACGCGGCGCACGCCCCAGTCGTACAGCCGTTCGACGATGAAATCCGCCACTGTCGCCATGCCGTTTCTCCTTGGTTTGCGGTGACCCGCGCGCAGCCCTGCCGGCGCGCGGCGATGAGCGTGCCGCGGCGCAAGCGGCGTGCCGCGCGAAGCTGACAGGTATGCAGGTTGCATGCGCGACGACACGCACCCACGGAGCGCAACGATGAGTCTTTCCGATGCGCCGGCCCTCGGCGACGTGCGGGCGCGCGCGTATCGCGTGCCGACCGACCGGCCGGAGGCCGACGGTACCTATGCGTGGACCGCCACGACGATCGTGGTCGTCGAAATCGACGCGGGGCCCGTGACGGGGCTCGGCTATACGTACACCGATGCGAGTGCCGCGGCGCTCGCGACCTCGCTGCTCGCGGACGTGCTGCGCGGCCGTCCGCTCGCCGACGTGCCGGCCGCCGTCGACGCGCTGTGGCGCGCGGTGCGCAACGTCGGCCGCGCGGGCGTCGCAGCGACCGCGATCTCGGCACTCGACGTCGCGCTCTGGGACGCGAAGGCGAAGCTCGCCGGCGTGCCGCTCGCGACACTGCTCGGCCGCCGTCGCGAACGCGTGCCGGTCTACGGCAGCGGCGGCTTCACGACGTACGACGCGGCGACGCTCGCCGCGCAGCTCGGCGGCTGGCGCGACGAAGGCATTCGCGCGTGCAAGATCAAGATCGGCGTGCAGGACGCGTGCGACCCGGCGCGGCTGCAGACCGCACGCGACGCGCTCGGCGCCGACGTCGCGTTGTTCGTCGATGCGAACGGCGCGTACTCGGCGCGCACCGCGCTCGCGTTCGCGGATCGCGCCGCACGATACGACGTCCGCTGGTTCGAGGAGCCCGTCAGCAGCGACGACGTCGCCGGGCTGCGGTTCGTGCGCGAGCACGTCGGCGCGCGTGTCGACGTCGCGGCCGGCGAATACGCGTATACGCCCGACGACTTCCGGCGCCTGCTCGAAGCGGGCGCGGTCGACGTGCTGCAGGCCGACGCGACGCGCTGCGGCGGCGTCAGCGGGTTTCTCGCGGCGGGCGCGCTCGCCGACGCGTACCACGTCGACCTGTCCGCGCATTGCGCGCCCGCGCTGCATCGGCACGTCGGCTGCGTCGCGCCGCGCATGCGGCACGTCGAGTGGTTTCACGATCACGTGCGCATCGAACGCATGCTGTTCGACGGTGCGCCGCCGCTGAGCGACGGCGCGCTCGAGATCGATGCGGGAAGACCGGGACTCGGTCTCGAACTGAGGACGGCCGATGCGCAACGTTATGCGATCTGAACGACCCGAACGATCTGAAGGACCAGGAGGCACGATGCGCGTTTTCCGTCCGCCCGCGACCGCGCGCGACGAGCAGCTGCTGCGCGATGCCGCGCGGCTGCTGAACCGCAGCGCGCTGCTGCTGGCCGGCTCGGTATTGGCCGACAGCGGCGTCGAGCACTATCGCGGCACCTTTCACAACCGCGCGATGGTCGCGCCGCTCGTGATGTCGACGCTGTCGGTGATCGCGAGCGTGCACGGTCACGCGGACGACACGCCCGCGCGGCATCGGCTGCGCGATGCGGTGCACGTCGCGTCCGCGGCGACCGGCCTCGCCGGTTCCGCATTCCATCTGTACAACGTGACGAAACGTGTGGGCCGCTTCAGCTGGCACAACCTGTTCTACGGCGCGCCACTCGGCGCACCGGTCGCGCTGCTGCTGTCCGGCGCGCTCGGCGCGGCCGGCGAACGGATGCGCGACTCGCCGGCCGCTGCGCCGCACATCGGCGGCCGCCCTGCGGGCCGTGTGCTCGCAGGGCTCGTCGCCGCGGGCCTGGTCGGCACGCTCGGCGAGGTCGGGCTGCTGCATTTTCGCGGCGCGTTCCAGCATCGCGCGATGTTCGCGCCGCTGATCGCGCCGCCGGTCGCCGCGCTCGCGGCCGCGCACGTCGCGCTGTCGCGCCCGCGCGCCGCACGGCCGTTCTGCCGGTTCTGGATGCGCACGACCGCGCTGCTTGGGCTCGTCGGCGTCGCGTTCCATGCGCGCGGCGTCGCGCGGCAGATGGGCGGCTGGCGCAACTGGTCGCAGAACGTGCTGTCCGGTCCGCCGCTGCCTGCGCCGCCGGCCTTTACGGCACTCGCGATCGCTGGCCTGGCGGCGACCGCGCTGGCCGAACGGGAGGGACGATGAAGCGCGACAACGAGCGCGCGGCGATGCTGCCGCGCTATCCCGATTACGACGTGCTCGCGAAACGCGACACGCCCTCGTGGAACGACGCGACGCGTCGCGCGATCGACGCGCGGCTGAAAGTCGCGGCCACCGCGCCGCGCGCGCTCGACGCCGAGCGGTTCGCGACACTGCGCGCACTGTGCGCGCGGATTGCGCCGCAGCCGGCCGGCAGCGATGCGATACCGACCGCCGCGCTGATCGATGCGCGGCTCGCGAACGACGAAGGCGACGGCTTTCGCGACGCGCGGCTGCCGCCGCTGCGCGACGCATGGCAGATCGGCCTTGCGGCGCTCGACGCGATGGCGCATCGCGCGCATCGCGCGTCGTTCGCATCGCTCGACGGCGACACGGCCGACGCGCTGTTGCGCACGGTGCAGCGCGGCGAGATCGATGCCGCGGATCGCGCCGCCTGGGCCGGCATGGACGCGCGCACGTTCTTCGCGAAACGCGTGCTGATGGACATCTGCGGTGCGTACTACAGCCATCCGTACGCATGGAACGAGATCGGCTTCGGCGGCCCCGCGAGCCCGCGCGGCTACGTGCGGATGGACTTCAATCGGCGCGATCCGTGGGAAGCGCGCGTCGGAGGCGACGACGATGGCCGCTGACGCGCCGCTGTCCGCGACGACGCCGCGCGGCTGCGACGGCCGCGCGCCGGACCCGCTGCGCGTCGGCGGCTGGTCGCCGATGCGAATGTTCCGCGACGACGATCCGGTCGACTTCGTGATCGTCGGCACCGGCGCCGGCGGCGGTACGCTCGCGTGCAAGCTCGCGGAATACGGCTATTCGGTCGTCGCGCTCGACGCGGGCGCATGGTGGCGGCCGCTCGAGGAGTTCGCGTCGGACGAGTCGCACCAGCGCAAGCTGTTCTGGACCGACGAACGGATCTGCGACGGCGCCGATCCGCTGACGCTCGGCACCAACAACAGCGGCCGCGCGATCGGCGGCAGCACCGTGCACTTCGCGATGGTGTCGCTGCGGTTCCGGCCCGAATGGTTCCGCTCGCGCAGCGCGCTCGGCTACGGCGTCGACTGGCCGCTCGACTGGCGCGAGATGTGGCATTACTACCGCGAGGTCGAGCAGGCGCTGAAGATCAGCGGCCCCGTCCGCTATCCGTGGGGGCCGCCGCGCCCGCGCTATCCATATCGCGCGCATGAGCTGAACGCCGCCGCGCTGGTGCTCGCGCGCGGTGCCGAGGCGCTCGGCATGGACTGGACGCCGACGCCGCTCGCCACGCTGTCCGCGCCGCGCGGCCGCGCGCATCCGTGCGTGTATCGCGGCTTCTGCATCGCCGGCTGCGCGACGAACGCGAAGCAGAGCGCGCTCGTCACGTGGATTCCGCGTGCGGTCGCAGCCGGCGCCGAAGTGCGCGACCTCGCGATGGCGCTGCGCATCGAGGCCGAAGGCGATCGCGTGACGGGCGTGCACTATCGCCGCGACGGCCGCACGCGGTTTCAGCGTGCGCGCAACGTCGTGGTCGCGGGCTATGCGATCGAGAGCCCGCGGCTGCTGCTGCTGTCCGCGAACGGCCGCCATCCGCACGGGCTCGCCAACAGCTCGGGCCTCGTCGGCCGCTATCTGATGGCGCAGCTGAACCAGGCGTCGTGGGGGACGATGGACGACGAGGTGCGCTGGTACAAGGGGCCGCCGTCGCTGTCGCTGACCGAGCACTGGAACTACGTCGACGAAGGCAAGGACTTCTTCGGCGGCTACTGCTGGATGAGCCAGGGGCCGCTGCCGATCGAATGGGCGCGCAAGCTCGCGTCGCGCGGGTTGTGGGGCGATGCGCTCAAGCGCGAGATGGCGCGCTACAACTTCCAGGCGGGGCTGAAGATCGTCGGCGAGACGCTGCCGCGCGCGGACAACCGCGTGACGCTCGCCGACGAGCGCGACGCATACGGGCTGCCGGTCGCACGCGTGACCTACGCGTACGACGACAACGACCGGCGCATGATCCGCCACGCGCTCGCGCAGATGTCGCGCGCGCTCGAGGCGGCCGGCGCGCGCGACATCTGGCACGAGGAGGACGACACCTGCCATCTCGCCGGCACCGTGCGCATGGGCGACGATCCGGCGACGAGCGTCGTCGATGCCGATTGCCGGAGCTGGGACATCCCGAACCTGTGGGTCTGCGACGGCTCCGTGTTTCCGACCGTCGGCGGCGTGAATCCGTCGCTGACGATTCAGGCGATCGCGTGCCGCACCGCCGATCGCATCCGCACGCTCGTCGCGCGGGGCGAAGGACACGCGCGTGCGCGGCGCCGCTGAACGGCGCGCGATCGCGATCGGTATGCCGGCGCGCGGGCACGGTGCCTGCGCGCCTCGCGCCGGGCCGCGCACCGCGCCGCCTTTCATTCGACAAGGAGGTTCGTCATGCCGATTCATACCCACCGATTCGTCCGCCCGCTGCGCTGCGCGGCCGCCTGCGCGGCGCTCGCGGCGGGCGCCGCCGCGATGCCGGCCGCCGCGCAGCTGCGGCCGACCGACCCGACCGTCGTGCCCGATTCGTCGACGCAGGCGTTCCAGCGCGCGGACCACCGGATGATGGAAGCGATGGACGCCGCGCGCTATACGGGCGACGCCGATCGCGATTTCGTCTCGCACATGGCGCCGCATCATCAGGGCGCGATCGACATGGCGCAGGTCGAGCTGAAATACGGCAAGGATCCGACGCTGCGGCAGCTCGCGAGCCGCATCGTCGCCGCGCAGCGCGACGAGATCGCGCTGATGGAGCGCTGGCAGAAGGCGCACGGCGCGACGCCGTGAACGCGCATCGCGACCGCGCTGTCGCGCCGGACCGGAGGTCCCATGGACATCGATGCATTGCTGCTGTCGCGATTCCAGTTCGCCTGGGTGATCGCGTTTCATATCCTGCTGCCCGCGTTTACGGTCGGCCTGTCGTGCTTCATCGCGACGCTCGAGGTGCTGCACTGGGCGACGCGGCGCGCGGTGTATCTGCGGCTGTCGACATTCTGGTTGCGGATTTTCGCGGTGTCGTTCGGCATGGGCGTCGTATCGGGCATCGTGATGCCGTTCCAGTTCGGCACGAACTGGAGCCGGTTCGTCGCGGCGACGTCGAACGTCGTCGGCGGCTTCATGGCGTACGAGGTGCTGACCGCGTTCTTTCTCGAATCGGCGTTTCTCGGCGTGCTGCTGTTCGGCCGCCGGCGCGTGCCGCCGTGGGCACATGCGACGTCGGCCGTGCTCGTCGCGCTCGGCACGCTGCTGTCGTCGTTCTGGATTCTCGCGGTCAACAGCTGGATGCAGACGCCGACCGGCTACCGGATCGTCGACGGCCGCTTCTATCCGGACAGCGTGCTGTCGGTGCTGCTGAGCCCGTCGTTCCCGTTCCGGCTCGCGCATACGGTCACCGCGTTTCTGGTAACGACCGCATTCGTCGTGCTCGCGGTCGGCGCGCACTATCTGCTGCAGCGGCGCGCGCCCGACGAAAGCCGCGTGATGGTGCGCATGGGGCTGTGGTTCCTGACGATCGCCGTGCCCGTGCAGATCGCGCTCGGCGACGCGCACGGGCTCAACACGCTCGCGCATCAGCCGGTGAAGCTCGCGGCGATGGAAGGGCTGTGGGACACCGGCCGCGGCGTGCGCGCGACGCTGTTCGCGTGGCCCGATCAGGCGCGCGAGACGAACCGCTTCGAGCTATCGATTCCGCGCCTCGGCAGCCTGTATCTGACGCACGACTGGAACGGGCTCGTGCACGGCCTGAAGGACTGGCCGCGCGACCAGCGTCCGTCGGTGCCGGTCGTGTTCTTCGCGTTCCATCTGATGGTCGGGCTCGGCATCGTGATGCTCGCGATCGTCGTGCGCGGGCTCACGCTCTGGCGCGGACGCAAACTGTACGCGGCACGCGGCTGGCTGCACGCGTGCCGCTTCGCGATGCCGATCGGTTTCGTCGCGGTGCTGGCGGGCTGGACCACGACCGAAGCCGGCCGGCAGCCGTGGACCGTCTACGGGCTGATGCGCACGGCCGACTCGGTCACGCCGTCGCTGACGACGGGCGACGTCGCGCTGTCGTTCGCGCTCTATGCGATCGGCTATCTGGCAATCTTCGGCGCGGGCTTCGTGCTGCTGCGCCGGCTCGTGCGGCTCGGGCCCGACACGGCGCCCGCGCATGCGGGAACGCCGGCCGCCGCCGTCTCGGAGCGGCCCGCGCGGCCGCTGTCGGCCGTCTCGGACAGCGGCGCGCAACCACCGGGAGCGAATGATGACAGGGCTTGATCTCGTACCGCTGTGGGCCGGCGTGCTCGCGCTGTCGGTGCTGATGTACGTGCTGCTCGACGGCTTCGATCTCGGCGTCGGGATGCTGTTCTTCTGGCGCCGCGACGAAGCGGAGCGCGACCGCATGATCGCGTCGGTATCGCCGGTGTGGGACTTCAACGAAACCTGGCTCGTGCTCGGCAGCACGCTGCTGCTTGCCGCGTTTCCGGGCGCGTTCTCGGTCGTCGTGCCGGGCGTCTACTTTCCGGTGCTGCTGATGCTGCTCGGGCTGCTGTTTCGCGGCGTCGCGTTCGAGTTTCGCGGCGTGGTCGGCGCGCGCAAGCGGCTCTGGAGCGGCGCGTTCGCGTGCGGCTCGCTCGTCGCGACCGCCGCGCAGGGCGCGGTGCTCGGCATGTTCGTGCAGGGTTTTCGCGTCGTCGACGGCCGTTTCGCCGGCACGAGCTGGGACTGGGTCGCGCCGTTTCCGCTGCTGACCGCGGCCGGGCTCGTCGTCGGCTATCTGCTGCTCGGCGCGACCTGGCTCGTGATGAAGACCGAAGGGCCGCTGCAGCTCGCCGCACGGCGCGCCGCGCGCCACGCGCTGCTCGGCGTGATCGTGTTCATCGTCGCGGTCAGCATCTGGACGCCGTTCGCCGATCCGGCGATCGCCGCACGCTGGTTCGCGTGGCCGAACCTGCTGTTCTTCTCGCCGGTGCCGGTGCTGACGGCGCTGCTCGCGTGGCTCGCCTGGCGCGCGCTGAATGGCCGCGGCGAGGTGCTGCCGTTCGTCGCGTCGATCGGGCTGTTCTTTCTCGGCTTCTCGGGGCTCACGATCAGCCTGTGGCCGCACGTCGCGCCGCCGTCGGTGACGCTGTGGTCGGCCGCGTCGGCGCAGATGTCGCAGGAATTCCTGATGATCGGCACCGCGTTCATGCTGCCGGTGCTGCTGATGTATGTGGGCTGGTCGTACTGGGTGTTCCGCGGCAAGGTGCGCGGCGACGCCGGGTACGAGCATATGTGACGACCGCCGCTGCCGCGGCCGAGGTATGGGGAGACGACGGATGGGACGCGAACGCGCACGCGACGCGGGCGAAACGATCGACAGCGTCGCCGACTACATGGCGCGCATCGGCGCGCAGGACGACGGCCGTGCCGCGCGGCTCTTTCGTGGACAGTGCAACGCGGGCTGGGCGCTCGCGCCGAGCATCGCGCGCGGGCGCTCGACGCCCGATATCGAAGCGCGGATGCTCGACGAATTCATGCGCAGTGCGCTGCCGCATCTCGAACCGGCGCCGAATCTCGACGCGTGCGACTGGCTCGCGATCGCGCAGCAGCACGGGATGCGCACGCGCTTGCTCGACTGGTCCGGCAGCGCGCTCGCCGCGCTGTGGTTCGCGGTCAGAAGTGCGTCGGAGGCGGGCGTCGACGGTGTCGTCTGGTGTCTGCGTCACGACGCCGACGACATCGCGACGATCGCCGAGCGGCGCGCGCCGCTCAGCGTCACGCGCACGAAAGTGTTCCGGCCGCGCCACGTGATGCCGCGCATCACCGCGCAGGACGGCTGGTTCACGATCCATAGCTACGACGCCGACGCGCAGTGCTTCGCGCCGCTCGACGAGCAGCCGGACTTCGCGGGGCGCCTCACGCGCATCGTCGTGCCGGGCAAGCGGTTCGCGGCGATTCGGCATGAACTTGCGCGCGTCGGTGTCAGCGTCGCGACGATTTTCCCGGATCTCGATGGGATCGCGCAGTGGACCGATACGCGGTATTTCCCGGACGACGAGGATACGCACGCGCCGCGGTGAGGGTGCAGGGACTGCGCGCCACGCACACGATGCACACGGGGCGCGCACGACGCAGACGAGGCAGGCGAGGCAGGCGAGGCAGGCGAGGCAGACGGACGCAGACGGCCGCGCCGCGCGCATGACGCAAACGACGGAAACGACGCGCACGGGACACACGAAGCACATGCTTCGCACGCCTCAAGCCGGTCATGCCCCTCACGCCTCACATGCATGCCGGGCACGCCGGGCGTGCCCTGCGCGACACCCGACGTAACACCTACCGCGCGCTGCGCGACGGCGCAGGCATGCCGGTTGCTTCTTACAGCGTCGACGCCCGCATCGGGACCGTACCCCGCGCCCCACGTTGCGGCGGCGGCGCGGCCCGTGCGCGGGTGCGCTCATTTGTTCCATCCGGGAGGTGTCATGCGCGAAGCGAACGATTCATCCCGCGTCCGGCCGGACGCGGCTGACCGTCACGAGACCGACCGTGCGTCGGGCCCGCATCCCGTCACGCGCGCATTCGAGCGTTTCGCGTCCGGCGTCACCGCGTGGGCCGGCTCGCCGATCGCCTTCGGCTCGGCCGTCGCCGTGACGCTGCTGTGGCTCGTCAGCGGCCCGCTGTTTCACTATTCGGACGCGTGGCAGCTCGTGATCAACACGGGCACGACGATCATCACGTTCCTGATGGTGTTCCTGCTGCAGCGGAACCAGAACCGCGACAGCGTCGCGCTGCATCTGAAGCTCGACGAGCTCGTCGCGGCGACGCGTTCCGCGAGCGACCGGCTGATCGGCATCGAGGATGCGTCGGAGGAGGAGCTGAACCAGCTCGCGCAGGCGTACATGAAACTCGCGAAGCGGGCGGGCACGCGCGAAGGCCTCGAGGAAGATTGCGCGCGCGTGCGCGACATGGCCGACGCGCCGCGGGACGCGTCGTGACCCAAGTGCTTTTCCGCACTGCCGCATCGCGCGGGCGCGCCCGACATCCGCATTTTTCAAGCGTTTGTCATTTCGTTCGCCGCGCTGCGAACGCGTGCCGATGAGCGCGACCGAACTCGCGGACGGCTATCTGCGCTTCTTCGTGCTGCCGCTCTGGATCGCGGCCGGCTTCGTCGACTGGCTCTGCCATCGCCGCTCGCAAATCGCGTCGACGTCGGGCCTGCGCGAGTCGCTGCTGCATGTCGCGCAGCTCGTCGAAGTCGGCATTCCGCTGCTCGTCGCGCTGCTGTTCGAAATCGATCTGACCGTGCTCGCGCTGATGGCGGCCGGCTTCGTGCTGCACGAATTCACCGCGCTGGCCGACGTGCGCTACGCGGTGTCGCGGCGCGACGTGTCGCCGTTCGAGCAGCACGTGCACAGCTTTCTCGAAATGATGCCGCTCGTCGCGCTGTCGCTGATTGCGTGGATCGTGCTGCCCGCACGGTTGCGCGACGGCGTGCAGGCGACCGACTTCGCGCTGCGCTGGCGGCCGACCGAGCCGCTTTACATCGTCGTGCTGCTCGCTGCCGTGCTCGTGTTCGCTGTGATTCCGTATGCGGAGGAGTGCCTGCGCGGCTGGCGATGTGCGCGGCGCGCGGCATCGCGCTGAGCGCGGACTGCCGCGCGCCGTGTGCCCAGCGCGCGATGCGCGATGCGCGGCCGATGCGGCGCGTGTAGCCGCTGCGGTTTGCCCGCTTCGCGCGCGATCGAGGAACGGCGTGTGCTGCGTAGGCCGCGAAGCCCGGCCGTCCCCGGGTATTGCGTACGGTGTTGCCATGGAATCCCAGACTCGTCTGAAACCGCTGATGAATCTTGCTGCGGCCGTCGCATGCGGCGCGCTCGCGATGTACTTCCTCGATCCGGCGTCGGGCCGCCGCCGACGCGCGTACGTCTGCGACAAGGCCGCGGCCGGCGGACACGGTGTCGTCGACTACGCGAGCAGCTGCGCGAAACAGGCAACCGAGCGCGCGCGCAGCGCGATCACGGGCCTGCGCCAGCACTGGCAGCCCGAGCAGGTGGACGACGCGTTGATCGCGGCACGCGTGCGCGCCGAACTCGCGCGGCTCACCGGTCGTCCGCACGACATCGACGTGAGCGTCGAGGACGGTCATGTGCGGCTCAGCGGCGCGATCGACGAAGCCGAGCGGCAGGCGATCGTCGACGGCGTATCGGCCGTCGACGGCGTGCGGACCGTCGACGACGGGCTCGGCACGCGCAGCGAGTACCGCGCGGACGCGGGCGACGGCGCGAGCTGATGCGTTCCGGCGCGGCGGCGTGCGCGACACTCGCGCGCCGCCGCCCGCCCGCCAGCGTTCGTCGGCGTGCGTCCGCGCCGGGCGAGCGCGACCTTGCGTCGTGCGATGATGTCCCGCAGCGTCGCGCCGCGCCCCCCGCACGACGCCGCGCCGGCCGCCCGCGCCGGTGCGCCGTCATTCGCCCCGCGGCGGACCTGCCGCGGGTGTTCCTGTCGCGCCGCTCGCGGCGGCGCCCGTTCCGGAGAACAGCCGATGGCCGAACGCCTGCCTGACGATACGACGCCCCCTCCCTCCGAACCGAATGCGCACGATGCGCTCGAGCGCCTGCTCGGCAGCCTGCACCGTCACGGCTTCCTGCGTTTCGCGAACGACGTGGTCAGCGCGAACGCGAAGATCGCCGAGGTGCTGGTCGGCGCGCTCGACAAGCCCGGCACGCAGACCGGCGTGCAGAACCTCGCGATGCTCGTGATGGCGCTCTCGCGCGTGCCGCCCGAACAGTTCGGCAAGACGATGTTCGCGGCCGCCGACGCATTGCGCCACATCGGCACGTGGCAGCCGGCCGAGCACGAACATGTCGCGCCGGGCGTGCGCGGCGTCTACCGGCTGCTCAACGACGACGCGCTGTGGGAAGCAATCACGCCGCTGCTCGAAGGGCTGAAGGTGTTCGCGCAGGGGCTCGCACGCGAGCCCGAGCAATCGGTTACGGCGCTGACTGCAAAGGCGGGCGGCACGGACCGCGCGTGAGCGCCGCCGGCGCGTGCGCGCTCGCGATGCCGCGCAGCTGCGCGAGCTGATGGACGATGCGCTGCGTCGGCGCGCTGGCCGGCCAGCGCGTCACCGCGTCGATCGGCACCCACCGGCACAGCGCGATCTCGCGGCCCGGGCACGCATGCATGCCGGGCGGCAGATCGACGACGAACACGTGATGGCGTTTTACGTTGCCGTCGACGTAGAAGAAATACGCGAGGTCGAGCCCCGTCAGTCCCGTTTCTTCGTGCAGCTCGCGATGCGCGGCGTCGAGCGCGGATTCGCCGCGGCGGATCACGCCGCCCGGCAGCGTCCAGCGCGACGACGGCCGGCGCGCGACCAGCAACACGCGGCCGTTGCGATGACAGAGCACCGTCGCGCGTTCCTTCGCCAGCGGCGCGAGCGGGACCGCGCGAACCGGAAAGTCGGCGGGATCGGGCAGTTTCATGTCGGGTAGCGGGCAGGCGGCGAAGGTGTTCATGGCTGAGCATCGCGCAAGCCGCATGCCCGCCGCAGCGGCCCGCCGGACGGCGCGAAGCGGCCGGTCGCACGCGCCGCGGCGGCGCGGCCGGCCGCGCGCCCTCAGCGTTTCGCCGTCGTGTTCGGACGCATTTCGCGCGCGAGATACGTGCGCACGACGCCCGCCATGTTGTGCTCGAGCCAGGCCGCCATCGCCTGCTCTTCGGGCAGGATGCGCTCGCAGATCGTCTGCGTCTCGATGTCGCCGGCCACGCGCGCGGCCTCGATCAGGTTGCGGTACGCGGCGATCTCGAAATGCTCGAACATGTAGCTCGCCATGCCGCCCTTGACGATCTCGTCGGACACGAACATCCCCGACATGCCCTGCACCCAGGCCATCGTCTTCGCGCCGAGATCCTTCATGGTCGAGACCGAACCGCCGCGCCGCTCGATGCAGCTGCGGATCAGCCGCGCCTGTTCGCGCGTTTCCTCGATGTGCTGCTCGATGCGCCGTTTGATGTCCGGATAATGTTCGATCCGGCCGGCCATCGACGACAGCATCGTCTCGGCCTGTTCCTCCATCGCGTGCGCGTCGCGCAGCCATTCCATCAACCGCTCGTCTACTACGTTCGCTTCGCTTGCCATGTCTCGTTCTCCTGTCGTTGGGATGAGCGCGGGCCGAGGCGCGCGTACGCGCCTCGTGCGGGTTACACGCCCGGCGTGCCCGGCGTGCCGGACACCGGCGGCACCGGCGACGTCGTGCTGTCGTGCGGTGCACCGGCACCGAGCTCGGCACCGGTCGTCGGATCGCAGTTCGGGTCAGACGCGAGCCGGCGCGCCATCGCTTCGAGCGCCTGCGACTGCGTCGGATCGACCGCGCCCGTCGCGAGGCCGTCGCCACCGTCGACGGCCGGCTCGCCGCGCCGCACCGACAGCGCATCGCCGCGATTCCACGGGCCCGGCATCGGCTCCGCGCCTTCCTGCATCCGGAAGTACACGCGGTCGTACGGCTCCATCGGCGGCAGCTTGCCCGGCGGGAAGTTCGCGGTGATCGCGTAGAGCGCCTTCTCGAACGACTTCTGGTGCGAGACCTCGCGCGTCATCAGGAAGCCGAGCGCTTCGCGCACGCTCGGATCGTCCGACACGTTGATCAGCCGTTCGTAGATGATCTTCGCGCGCGCCTCGGCCGCGATGTTCGAGCGCAGGTCGGCCGTCGGCTCGCCGATCGTGTCGATGTAGGCCGCGCTCCACGGCACCGCGCCCGAGTTCGTCAGCGGCGAGCCGGCGCCGTACAGCAGCTGCGTCACGTGGCTGTCGTTGCCCGCGCCGTTCAGCTTGCGGTACAGCTCGGCCTGCTCGTCGACCGCTTCCGCGAGTTCGCCCTTCGCGCCGCGATTAAGCATCGCGACGAGCGATCCGATCACTTCGAGGTGGCTCAGCTCCTCGGTCGCGATGTCGAACAGCATGTCCTTGCGGCCCGGATCTTCCTCGGTGATCGCCTGCGTGAAGTAGCGCATCGCGGCGGCGAGTTCGCCCTGCGGCCCGCCGAACTGTTCGAGCAGCAGGTTGGCGAGACCGGGGTTCGGTGCGTCGACGCGCACCGTGTACTGCAATCGGGTGTTGTGAATGAACATGAAGCCTCCGTGTGTAAGTGGACGACGGTTGCGCCGGATGCCGAGCACGTCGCGGGCCCGTAGTGCGGCGCGCGCCGCGCGGGCGGCCGCGGCCGCGTGCGCCCGCGGTTTTTCAACGCGTTGTCATTTCTGCTGACGTGACGCCGGTCGCGTGGCTGTCCGTCAGTCCTTGTCAGCGGCGCGGTCGCCGTGATCGGCCGGTTGCGCGCCGGGCCGCGCATCGTCCGACTGCGGCTTGCCCTCGGCCGGATCGCGCGCGCTGCGCGGCGGCGGCGTCGCGGTGCCGCCGCGCTTGCCTTCGGGGCCCGGCGTGCTGTCGCCGCGATCTTCGCCGCGCGTATCGGTGTCGAGCGGGGTGGGACGGGTCATCGAATGCCTCCTGTCGGAACGGGACGCGCTTCGCGCGCATCGCGCGTGCCGGCTGCGCGCGCGACGCCGCGCGGCCGGTGCAACCGTCCTTGTAAAAAATGCGCGTCGGAGCGGCGGCCGCATCGTCGACGCGGCATGGATCCGCGCCGGGCAGGCGCGGCACTTGCTTCGATCGCGCGCCATGAGGCCCGCGCGCACGTCGGTGCGCACGGGTTGCACACAGGAGCGCCGTTCGATGTCCGAGGTCACCGTGTCCCCGTTGCCCGATCGCCTGCGAGACCGCGTCGCGCCGACGCGCGCTTCGCCGCTCGCGCGACGGCAGGCGCGGACGCGCATCGCGCGCGGCGGCGTCCGGCGTCGCGCAAGCGCGCGCACGGCCGATGCGCCGCTCGATCGCGAGCCGGGCGG
>NZ_CABVPP010000089.1 GCF_902499075.1 Burkholderia pseudomultivorans
GGCTTGGGTGCGGCGCCCGCGCGAGAACGATCGGACGACACGCGCATCCCGGCGTTGCGCAGCACGTCGAGCGCGGCGGCCGCGCCGCCCGAACGGGCTGCCGGGCGTGCGGCGGACTCTGCGGGTGCGGCGCGCGGCGCCGGTTCGGCCGGCGATGCAGGTTCGTCATTGCGCTGCGCGGCAGCGGGCGATTCGGGCTCGTGCCCTTGCTGCGCAGCGACGAGCGGTTCCGGCGCGCTGTTTCGCTGCGCGGCGGCTGATGCTTCGGGTTCGCTGTTTCTCGGTGCGACCGCAGGCGACTCGGGTTCGGTGCGAACGGCCGCCGGCGTATCGACCTCTGCCGTCGCTGCTTGCGATCGGGCGCTTGCATCGGGCTGCGGCGTCGCTCCGGCGTCCACCGCCTTCGCGACGGGCGAAACCGGCGCAGGCGCGGGTTTCGCGGCCGGCGGGGTGACGGCGTCGCCGGTCGGTGCCGACGCAACCGCTGCCGGGCGTGCAACAGGCGCAACAGCCGGAGCAGCAGCTTGCGGGCGGCCGGCCGACGCCGGCGCAGCCGGCACGGGCTTCGCCGCAGGCACTGCCGACGCCGCAGTCGCAGCCGCACGCGGTGCCGGCACGGCCCGCGGCACGGACGGCTGACCGCCCGGCGCGCTGCCGGCGCTCACGCCCGGCTCGAACGCGAGCATGCGCAGCAGCGTCATCGTGAAACCGGCATATTCGTCCGGCGCAAGGCCGAGCTCCGCGCGGCCGACCGTGGCGATCTGGTAGAACAGCTGGACCTGTTCGGGGCTCAGCGTCTCCGCGAAGCGGCGCAGATCGGCCGCCTCCGGCCATTCGTCGAGCACCGAGCCGGGCGCGAACTGCGCCCACGCAATCCGGTGCAGCAGGCTCGCGAGATCCTGCAGCGCGGTGGAAAACGACAGGCTGCGCAGCGACATCTCGTCGGCGATCGCGAGGATCTCCGGGCCGCTGCCGGCCGCGAGCGCGTCGAGCAGGCGCACCATGTAGGTCTGGTCGAGCGCGCCGAGCATACCCGACACCGCCGCTTCGGTCACCTCGTTCGCGGAGTACGCGATCGCCTGGTCGGTCAGCGACAGCGCATCGCGCATGCTGCCCTGCGCGGCGCGCGCGAGCAGGCGCAGCGCCTGCGGCTCGAACGTGATCTGCTCTTCGCCGAGGATCCGCTCGAGATGCGACACGATATGCCCGGCCGGCATCTGCTTCAGGTTGAACTGCAGGCAGCGCGACAGCACGGTAACGGGAATCTTCTGCGGATCGGTCGTCGCGAGGATGAACTTGACGTGCGGCGGCGGCTCCTCGAGCGTCTTCAGCATCGCGTTGAACGCGTGGTTCGTCAGCATGTGCACTTCGTCGATCATGTAGACCTTGAAGCGCGCATCGACGGGCGCGTACACCGCGCGCTCGAGCAGCGCAGCCATTTCGTCGACGCCGCGATTGCTCGCGGCGTCCATCTCGACGTAGTCGACGAAGCGGCCTTCGTCGATCTCGCGGCACGCGCGGCAGACACCGCACGGCTGCGACGTGACGCCGGTTTCACAGTTGAGCGCTTTCGCGAAGATCCGCGACAGCGTCGTCTTGCCGACGCCGCGGGTACCGGTAAACAGATAGGCGTGATGGAGACGCCCGCCGTCGAGCGCGTGCGTGAGCGCCCTGACGACGTGCTCCTGGCCGACGAGCGAAGCGAAATCCTTCGGACGCCACTTGCGTGCGAGAACTTGATAGGTCATCGGGAAATTGTATCAGCAACGCTGCGTCGCGCCGACACGCGAAACGGCGTCGACAGCCGCATTGCACGCCGCGCGTCGCGCGCCAGAAAACGACCGGCGAAACGAAACGACGAAACGCATCGGCGTCGACGAACCAACGGTCGCGCAGCGAAACGAAAAACCAGCGGGAGAAATAAAAATCGCCCGACGAACGGGGCGAGATGGAAGGTGACGAGCCCAACCCTCGGCACTGGCGGAAAACGGCTGTGGCTGCTTCGTTCCCGACCTGACCAGGTTCACCGGCCCACCATGCGAGGAGGCCCGTCACGGCGTATTCTATCACCGCTTCAAAGCCAATGCGACAGTTTGTTCGCAACGGCGCGACCGAACCATCCCGGCAGCCGCAACCGGCCCGCCAGCGCAGCCGCCCTCTTGTAATTGGCGAGCCCACCTCCACCTGTTGCATGCACCGGCCGGACGGCGCGTCGTACCCCTACTCGCGAAGCGGCTACTATCGCCGCCCGCAGCAGATAGCAATTTAGGCTAATATGACGCCCGAACGACCCGCGAGCCGCGGTATGCAGCGCTTACGCCCTTCTTTCCCGGAGAGCGGAGCTACCTGCCGCAGCGGCCGGCAGCCCTCGGCGGCCGGTACGCCGCAACGCGCAAAGCAGGCAGTCCCCGAACCGAAAGAGGTATTGACCCAATGAGCGAACAGATCAAACACATCAGCGACGCATCGTTCGAACAGGACGTCGTCAAATCCGACAAGCCCGTGCTCGTCGACTTCTGGGCCGAATGGTGCGGCCCGTGCAAGATGATCGCCCCGATCCTCGACGAAGTCGCGAAGGACTACGGCGACAAGCTGCAGATCGCGAAGATCAACGTCGACGACAACCAGGCGACGCCGGCAAAATTCGGCGTGCGCGGCATCCCGACGCTGATCCTGTTCAAGAACGGCGCGGCCGCCGCGCAGAAGGTCGGCGCGCTGTCGAAGTCGCAGCTCACCGCATTCCTGGACAGCCACCTGTAATTACCGGTCGTCCCGCGGACGTGTTGTCAACCGACAACACGTCCGCCGTCAAGCCGCCGATCGGCCGCTCAAGCGCGAATCGGCGTATGCTAGAATCAAAAAACGTCGACAAGACGCATTTAAGTCTCTGAGCGCTTCCGCTCGCCCTCCTCCCTTTATTTCTTTTCGTCGCTTCTCCTCCCTGGCGGGTTCTCCGTATGCATTTATCCGAGCTCAAGTCTCTGCACGTCTCCGAACTGATCGAAATGGCCAATGGCCTGGAGATCGAAAACGCGAACCGCCTGCGCAAGCAGGAGCTGATGTTCGCCATTCTCAAAAAGCGCGCCAAGACGGGAGAGACGATCTTCGGCGACGGTACGCTCGAAGTGCTGCCGGACGGCTTCGGCTTCCTGCGCTCGCCGGAAATGTCGTACCTCGCGAGCACCGACGACATCTACATCAGCCCGTCGCAGATCCGCCGCTTCAACCTGCACACCGGCGACACGATCGAAGGCGAAGTCCGCACGCCGAAGGACGGCGAGCGCTACTTCGCGCTGGTGAAGGTCGACAAAGTCAACGGGCAGCCGCCCGAGGCCTCGAAACACAAGATCATGTTCGAGAACCTCACGCCGCTGCACCCGAACAAGCCGCTGTCGCTCGAACGCGAAATGCGCGGCGAGGAAAACGTCACGGGCCGCATCATCGACATGATCGCGCCGATCGGCAAGGGCCAGCGCGGCCTGCTGGTCGCGTCGCCGAAGTCCGGCAAGACCGTGATGCTCCAGCACATCGCGCACGCGATCAAGCAGAACCACCCGGACGTGATCCTGTTCGTGCTGCTGATCGACGAGCGCCCTGAAGAAGTGACCGAAATGCAGCGCTCGGTCGCCGGCGAAGTGATCGCATCGACCTTCGACGAGCCGGCCACGCGCCACGTGCAGGTCGCCGAAATGGTGATCGAGAAGGCCAAGCGCCTCGTCGAGATGAAGCACGACGTCGTGATCCTGCTCGACTCGATCACGCGTCTCGCCCGCGCGTACAACACCGTGATCCCGGCGTCGGGCAAGGTGCTGACGGGCGGTGTCGACGCGAACGCACTGCAGCGCCCGAAGCGCTTCTTCGGTGCGGCGCGCAACATCGAGGAAGGCGGTTCGCTGACGATCATCGGCACCGCGCTGATCGAAACCGGCAGCCGCATGGACGACGTGATCTACGAAGAGTTCAAGGGCACCGGCAACATGGAAGTGCACCTCGAGCGCCGTCTCGCGGAAAAGCGCGTGTACCCGTCGATCAACCTGAACAAGTCGGGCACGCGCCGCGAGGAAATGCTGATCAAGCCCGAAATTCTTCAGAAGATCTGGGTGCTGCGCAAGTTCATCCACGACATGGACGAAGTCGAGGCCATGGAATTCCTGCTCGACAAGATCCGCCAGACGAAGAGCAACTCCGAGTTCTTCGACCTGATGCGCCGCGGCGGCTAAGCGCCGTTGCACCGCAACCGGCGGTCGCCCGGGTGTTTGCCCCGGCGGCCGTTTTTTTCGCGTCAACCTGTACGCGAACGTACACGTTTATCTATAATCGAGCCGTCGCTCGCCCAGAATCGTTCCCGCCCCGATGTCGAACCCTGCCTCCCCGCTGCTGCTGACCGTCGGCGACGCCGCCGCGCGGCTCGGCGTCACGCCGCGCACGCTGAAGTATTACGAGGAGCGCGGGCTCGTCACGCCGTCGCGCAGCGAGGGCCGCTACCGGCTCTACGACGAAGCCGATCTCGAGCGCTTTGCGCGCATCCTGCGGTTGCGCGCGCTCGGCTTCTCGCTGCACGGCATCACCGAGATGCTGAAGCGGCCGCTGGAGGAAACCGGCGACGGGCGGCGGCGTTATTCGGACGCATCGCTGCGCGACATCCGTGCGGGCCTCGCCGAACAGATCGGCACGCTCGATCGACGCATCGCGGCAGTCCAGCGCGAGTTGAAGGAAGCGGTCGCGCTGCGCAAGGAGTTGCAGCACGACATCGACTACGTCGAACGCCGCCTCGCCGGCGAGAACGCCGACGCACTGATCGCGCAGCGGCAGGCCGAAGCCGGCGCGCGGCGCACGCGCAAGGATCGCGAATGAGCACGGTGCCGGGCCGCCCGTCGTCATGGAGCCGCGCGAACCTGCGCGCGGACCTGTTCCCGTGGGCGCTCGCGCTGGTCACCGGCATCGACTACTTCGACAATGCGATCTTCTCGTTCTTCGCCAGCTATATCGCGGGTGGCATCAACGCGTCTCCGGACGAGCTCGTGTGGTCGTCGAGCGCGTATGCGGTGACGGCCGTGCTCGGCATCCTGCAGCAGCAATGGTGGGTCGACCGGCTCGGGCATCGCCGCTACGTCGCCGGCTGCATGCTGATGTTCTCGCTCGGCGCGGTCGCGGCCGCGCTCGCCGATACGTCGCTGGAGCTCGCGTTCGCGCGCGGCTTCCAGGGCTATTTCATCGGCCCGATGATGGGCGCATGCCGGATCCTGATCCAGATCAGCTTCAAGCCGCAGGCGCGGCCGCCCGCGACGCGCGCGTTCCTGATCATGATCCTGCTCGGCAGCGCGCTCGCACCGATCGTCGGCGGGCTGCTGGTCGCGCACTCGACATGGCGCGCGCTGTTCGCGTGCAGCGCGCCGGCCGGCGTCGCGTTTGCGATCCTCGCGCTGCTCACGCTGCCCGACTCGGGCCGCACGCCCGACGGCGAACGCGGCGCCGGACATTTCTGGCCGTACGTCGTGTTCGCGCTCGCGCAGGGCGCGCTGCAGATCGTGCTGCAGCAGGTGCACTACCAGCTCTACAGCGGCTCGCCGATGCTGATCTTCCTGACGGCCGCCGGCCTCGGCGCACTCGCGTGGTTCGCGTATCACCAGTGGCACCACCCGACGCCGCTCGTGCGGCTGCACGCGTTTCGCGAACGCACGTTCCAGATCGGGCTGCTGCTCTACATGTTCTATTACTACGAGACGACCGGCTTCAGCTACCTGACGTCGCGCTTTCTCGAATCGGGCCTCGGCTATCCGGTCGAGAACGCCGGGCGCCTGGTCGGCACGATGTCGCTGATTTCGGCCACCGCGCTGTTCGCGTACCTGCGCTACGCGAAGCACGTCACGCACAAGAAATGGTTCATCGT
Organism: Burkholderia pseudomultivorans; assembly: GCF_902499075.1. Classification (GTDB taxonomy): domain Bacteria; phylum Pseudomonadota; class Gammaproteobacteria; order Burkholderiales; family Burkholderiaceae; genus Burkholderia; species Burkholderia pseudomultivorans. The sequence goes on from NZ_CABVPP010000089.1 coordinate 5,891, forward strand.
GCCGGGTTTCGCGATCGCGATCGCGGCCGCGCTGTGGATGACGCGCCTCACGCCGCAGGTCGGCGAAGCTGCGCTGATCGTGCCGCTGCTGCTGCGCGGGCTGCTGCTGCTGTTCATCGTGCTGCCGGTCGCGAACCTGACGTTCCGGATCTTCGCGATCGACGAGTACACGCACGGCTACCGGCTGAAGAACATCGTGCGGCAGCTGACGATCTCGTTCGCGACGTCGTCGGTGATCATCGTCGAGCAGCACCGGCTCGCGCTGCACCAGACGCGGCTCGTCGAGCGCACGAACGTGTTCGACCCGCTGTTCGCGCAGACGCTCGACGCACTCACACGCGGCTATGCGGCCGCCGGCCACGCGGCGAGCGAAGCGCACGGGCTCGCGATCGCGTCGATCGCGCGGATGGTCGCGCAGCAGGCGTCGTTCCTCGCGTCGCTCGACGGCTTCTATTTCCTGGCCGGCGTCGCGCTGGTCGGCGGCCTGTTCGCGGCATGGCAAAAAGAGATCGATTGAGTTAAAAGACAGGCTTTGGATTTCCGCACGCCGCCTCATGCTCTCGAAACTGACCCGCTGGCTCGACGATCGCCGCCGCGACCGCGCGCTGCGCAGCCATCCGATTCCCAATGCGCTGTGGCGCGACACCGTCGAGCGCCTGCCGTTCCTGGACGCGCTGGCGCCCGACGATCTCGCCCGGCTGCGCGAGCTGACGAGCCTGTTCATCGCGAAGAAATCGTTTTCGACCGCGCACGGCCTCGAACTGACCGACGCGATGGTCGTCGCGATCGCCGTGCAGGCCTGCCTGCCCGTGCTGAACCTCGACCTGTCGCTGTACGACGGCTGGGTCGGCGTGGTCGTGTATCCAGGCGAATTCGTGATCCGCAAGACCGTGCAGGACGAGGACGGCGTCGTGCACGAAGTCGAGCAGGACGCGAGCGGCGAGGCGTGGGAAGGCGGCCCCGTGATCCTGTCGTGGGAAGACGCGCAGATGACCGACGGCCGCGACGCGTACAACGTCGTGATCCACGAGTTCGCGCACAAGATCGACATGGTCAACGGCGCGGCCGACGGCTATCCGCCGCTGTTTCGCCGCTGGCACGCGCCGCACCTTGACGCGCAGGCGTGGGCCGACGTGTTCGAACACGCGTACGACCAGTTCTGCGCGCGGGTCGACGCGGTGCCGGACCGCGCGTGGGCGCGCTTCGAGCGCGATTCGCTGATCGACCCGTATGCGGCCGACCATCCGTCCGAATTCTTCGCGGTCTGCAGCGAGGCGCTGTTCGTGCGGCCGCGCGCGTTCGAGTCCGAATTTCCGGAGCTGTATAGACTGCTCGCCCGCTACTACCGGCAGGACCCGGCCCGGACCGGCGCGCTCGACCCGGCGTGAAAATTAATCGCCAACCGTCTGATTTTCTGGCATAATCGCCGCTTTTCGACCTTAGGCAAGTGGCTCGCGCCGAGCTTGACGTCGGCCGGAACGCGCGAATCGCGCGGCTCGGCACGGCAAGGCGGCGGGTTGGCTACCGCTCTCACCAAGGAAAATCATGAAACCTGGCATTCACCCGGATTACCGCGAAGTCGTCTTCCAAGACATGTCGAACGGCTTCAAGTTCATCACGCGCTCGACGATCCAGACGCGTGAAACCATCGAACTCGACGGCAAGACCTACCCGCTCGCCAAGATCGAAGTGTCGTCGGAATCGCACTCGTTCTACACGGGTCAGCAAAAGATCATGGACACGGCCGGCCGCGTCGAGAAGTTCAAGAACAAGTTCGGTTCGCGCGCAAGCGGCAAGGTCGCGAAGTAAGCTTCGCACCGCACCGGTACCGCACCAAAGGGCAGCCTCGGCTGCCCTTTTTTGTCTCTGCCGCCCGCCCGGCCGCCGTCCGGCGCCCGGGCAGCCACCTGACGCGCAACGGCCGGCGCGTCTACAATGCCGGATGCTCGAAACCGGCTCGGCCGCGCGCGATCGCGCCGGCCGCCTGCTCATAACAAATCGCTCATCTGCATGAAGCCTGTCGTTCGTCTCACCGCCTCCGCCACGCGCGCGCTGCCGCGCTGGCTGCTGCTCACGCTCTGCATCGTCTATGCCGCGTTCGGCCTCTTCGGCCGCGACCCGTGGAAGAACGAGGATGCGGCGGGTTTCGGCGTGATGTGGACGATGGCCACCGGCAGCTGGCACGACTGGCTGCTGCCGAACCTGGTCGGCAAGTTCATCACGACCGACGGGCCGCTCGGCTACTGGCTCGGCGCGCTGTCGATCCGCGCGCTCGCGCCGTGGGTCGATGCGAGCAACGCGTCGCGCGTCGACACCGGCGTGCTGTTCTGCGTCGCCTGCGCGTTCGTCTGGTACGCGGCCTACCTGCTCGGTCGGCGCGCCGAAGTCCAGCCGTTCAAGTACGCGTTCGGCGGCGAGCCCGAGCCGCGCGACTACGGCCGCACGCTCGCCGACGGCGCGCTGCTGATCCTCGTCGCGTGCTTCGGCCTCGCCGAGCGAGGGCACGAAACGACGCCGCAGCTCGCGCAGTTCGCGTGGATCGCGATGCTCGTGTACGGCATCGTGCGCGGCATCGACAAGCCGATGCAGGGCGCGCTGTGGTGGGGGCTCGCGATCGGCCTCGTCGCGCTGTCCGGCAACCCGGTGCTGGTCGTCGCGCTGCTGGCCGGCACCGCCGTGCTGTGGCTCGTCACGCCCGAGATGCGCAACCTGCGCCTGCCGGTCGTCGGCGTGCCGCTCGCGGCCGCGATCTTCGCGCTGTGGCCGCTCGCCGCGCACGTCGCGGCGCCCGACGACGCCGCGTGGTTCTTCAACCAGTGGATCCACGGCAGCCTTATGCGCTTCTCTGGCCCGCCCACCGCGGTGCTCGGCTATGCCGCGAAAAACCTGCCGCTGTTCACGTGGCCCGCCTGGCCGCTCGCGATCTGGGCGTGGTGGAGCTGGGCCGGCCTGCGCCGCCGCGCACACATCGCGATCCCGCTGTCGGTCGTGGTGCCGCTGGTCGCGCTCGTGATCCTGCAGAGCCAGCAGTCGAACCGCATGTACATGCTGCTGCTGCCGCCGCTCGCGGTGCTCGCGACCTTCGCGCTGCCGACCCTCAAGCGCGGCGCGATCAATGCGATCGACTGGTTCGCGGTGCTGAGCTTCACGATCCTCGGCACCTTCGTGTGGCTCGTGTGGCTCGCGTCGCTCACCGGCTTCCCCCATCCGCTCGCGCGCAACCTCGCGCGGCTCGTGCCCGGCTACGAGCCGCATTTCAACGCGCTGTCGTTCGTCTGCGCGGTGATCGTCACGGTGTGCTGGTTCATGCTCGCGCGCTGGCGCGTGTCGCGCCAGCCGAAGGTGCTGTGGCGCAGCGTCGTGCTGTCGGGCGCGGGCACCACGCTGATGTGGGTGCTGCTGATGACGCTGTGGCTGCCGATCGTCAACTACGGCCGTACCTATCGCGACGTCGCGCAGCAGATCGCGACGCACCTGCCGGCCGACTACGAATGCATCTCGCCGGTGCGCCTCGGCGACGCGCAGATCGCGACCTTCGCGTATTTCGGCGACATGCATTTCGACTTCTCCGGCGACTGCGACGTGATCCTGCGCCAGGACCGCTCGGACTTCGGCGAGCCGAGCGCGATGTCGCAGTATGTGTGGCGCCTCGTGTGGGAAGGCCGCCGCGTCGCCGACCGCGACGAGCGCTTCCGCCTCTACGAACGCATCGAGCGTCCGAAGACGCCGGTCAAGCGCCGGCCGCCGCGCCGCCAGGCGGCCGATTGACGATGCTCGGCGACATCCGCCGGATCGTCGGCCTCGCGTGGCCGGTGCTGGTCGGCCAGCTCGCGATCATCGCGTTCGGCGTGATCGACACCGCGATGGTCGGCCGCTATTCGGCCGTCGATCTCGCCGCGCTCGGGCTCGGCTCGTCGATCTATGTGTCCGTCTATATCGGCCTGACCGGTATCCTGTCCGCGCTGCAGCCGATCACAGGGCAGCTGTACGGCGCGCGCCGCTATGCCGAGATCGGCGAGGAAGTCCGCCAGGCGCTGTGGCTCGCAGTGCTGCTCGCGACGCCGGGCTTCCTGCTGCTGCATTTTCCCGAACCGCTGCTGCGCGTCGCGCACGCGCCCGCCGCGCTCCACGACCGCACGATCGACTATCTGCGGATCCTGTCGTACGGGCTGCCCGCGAGCCTCGTATTCCGGATCTACAACGCGCTGACCAACGCGGCCGGCAAGCCGCGGCTCGCGATGATCCTGCAGATCGGCGCGCTGCTGCTGAAGTTTCCGCTCAACGTCTGGTTCATCTTCGGCGGCTTCGGCGTGCCGGCGCTCGGCGGCCCCGGCTGCGGGCTCGCGAGCACGCTGATCAACTGGGCGCTCGCGCTGATCGGCTTCACGCTGCTCGCCAGGCTCGACGTGTTCGCGCCGCTCGCGATCTTCTCGCGCTTCTGCTGGCCCGTCTGGGCGCGCCAGAAGGCGATCCTCAAGCTCGGCGTGCCGATGGGGCTGTCGTACCTGATCGAGGTCACGTCGTACACCTGCATGGCGCTGTTCATCGCGCAGTTCGGCACGACCACGCTCGCCGGCCACCAGATCGCCGGCAATATCGGCGCGGTGCTGTACATGACGCCGCTGTCGATCGGCGTCGCCGCGTCGACGCTGGTCGCGCGCGCGCTCGGCGCCGGCCGGCCCGACGAGGCGCGCCTGCTCGGCCGCCACGGCGTGATGCTCGCGTGCGGCGTCGCCGCCGCGTACGGCGTGATCGTGTTCGCGCTGCGGCCGCTGATCGTCGGCGGCTACACGCCGAATCCGGCCGTCGCGGCCGCTGCAATGCCGCTCGTCGCGATCGTCGCCTGCTATCACTTCTTCGACGCGCTGCAGATCACCTCGGCGTTCGTGCTGCGCGCGTACAAGGTCGCGGTCGTGCCGACCGTGATCTATGCGGTCGCGCTGTGGGGCGTCGGGCTCGGCGGCGGCTACCTGCTCGGCTTCGACGTCGGGGGGATTGCGCCGGCCTGGCTGACCGGCGCGCGCGGCTTCTGGTTCGCGAACACCGTCAGCCTGATGCTCGCGGGCGCGGGCCTCGCGCTGTACCTGCGCCACGTCGGGCGCGCGCAGCTGTCCGCGCACGCGTAGCGCCCGACCCGCCCGCTACGCGTCTTCCAGCACCTCGGCCGCGTGATACGACGATCGCACGAGCGGCCCGGCCACGACTTCCCTGAAACCGAGCGCCAGCCCCTGTTCGCGCCATGCGTCGAACGCGTCGGGGCTCACGTAGCGCCGCACCGGCAGATGATGCGCGGACGGCGCGAGATACTGGCCGAGCGTCAGCACGTCGACGCGATGCGCGCGCAGGTCGCGCAGCGTGTCGCGCACCTCGTCGTCGCGCTCGCCGAGCCCGAGCATCAGGCCCGACTTCGTCACGAGCGACGGATGCGCGTCCTTCGCGCGCGCGAGCAGTTCGAGCGAGCCGCGATAGTCGGCGCCGGGACGCGCGGCGCGATACAGCGACGGCACCGTCTCGATGTTGTGGTTGAACACGTCCGGCCACGCGACCGACAACGCATCGAGTGCGCGCGCGACGCGGCCGCGGAAGTCGGGCGTCAGCACCTCGACGCCGATTCCCGGCGTGCTCGCGCGCACCGCGGCGATGCAGGCGGCGAAGTGCGCGGCGCCGCCGTCGCGCAGGTCGTCGCGATCGACCGACGTGATCACGACGTAGCGCAGCCCGAGCGCCGCGACCGCATCGGCGAGCCGCGCCGGCTCGTCGGGATCGAGCGGCTCGGGACGTCCGTGCGCGACGTCGCAGAACGGGCAGCGCCGCGTGCACAGGCCGCCCATGATCATGAAGGTCGCGGTGCGCTGCGCGAAGCACTCGCCGATGTTCGGGCACATCGCCTCCTCGCAGACGGAATGCAGCCGGTGCTCGCGCAGCACGGCCGCCATGTCGGCGACCGCCGCGCTCATCATCGGCCGCGCACGCAGCCACGGCGGCTTCGGCAGCGCGGCGCCGGCCGCGGGCTCGACGCGCACCGGAATGCGCGCGAGCTTGTCGCGGCTTCTCGCGCCCGGCTGGCCGAGCGCGGTGAGGCTGGGTCGTTCGAGCGCGGCGGCCATCGTCAGTCTCCGAGGAACGCGGCGATCAGGCGGTTCACGTCGGTGGCCGCCTCCATCTGCACCATGTGGCCGCTGCCCGTGATCACCTCGGCCCGCACGCCGTCCGGCAAGCCCTGCGCGTGCTGCGCGGGGATCACCTGGTCGCGCTCGCCCCAGATCACCAGCGTGCGCGGCGCGAGCGACACGAGCCGGTCGCGGAACACGCGCCGCTGCGTCGCGCCGTCGAAGGCCGCGTCCGCGATCTTCTCGAGCGCGGCCTGCACGCCTTCGAGCCGCTTGTACTTGACGAGATCGTCGACGAGCTGCCGCGTGACCAGCGCGCTGTCCGCAAACAACGCACCGAGATGCGGCTTCAGCGTGTTGCGGCTGTTGCCGGCGACGAAGCCGTCGATATAGTCGCGGTTGATCTCGGTGCCGAGCCCCGCGCTGGCGATCAGCGTCAGCGACGCGACGCGGCCCGGCGCGCGCTCGGCCGCCGTCATCGCGACCGCACCGCCCATCGAATGGCCGATCAGGTGGGCCTGGTCGATGCCTTTCGCGTCGAGCAGCGCGAGCACCGCGTCGGCGAGTTCGTCGAGGCTGCCGGTCTCGACCGCCTTGCCGGACTCGCCGTGCCCGGGCAGGTCGAGCGCCCATACCGGCCGGCTCGCGGCGAGCTCCGCGTGGTTGAACAGCCAGTTGTTCAGGTCGCCGCCGAAGCCGTGGATCAGCACGGCGGGCGTGCCCGTGCCGTCGCCGAGCTTCAGGAAGCGCACCGTGCGGCCGCCGATCTGCGCCTTCTCCGGCTGCGGGCCCGCCGCTTCGTCGGCCGCCGCGCTCGGCGTGAAATCGCGCTGGAATTCGGCGATCGCCGCGTCGATGTCGGCATCGCTCGCGTCCGCGGCCGCGACGACGCCGAGCAGCGCGCCGACCGGCAGCGTCTCGCCCTCCTGCGCGACCTGCCGGCGCAGCGTGCCGTCGAACGCGCATTCGACGCCCGACGAGATCTTGTCGGTCTCGACGTCGAGCACCTCGTCGCCCTTGGTCACGCGCTCGCCGACGGCCTTCAGCCAGCCGTTGACCTGCCCCTGCTCCATCGACAGCCCCCACTTGGGCATCGTGATCATGTGAATCGACATCGTGTCAGCTCCTCGTCTTCAGTACCGCCTGCGCGATCGCATCGGCGGACGGGATATACAGGTCTTCCAGCACGCTCGCGAACGGCGCGGGCGTGTGCGGCGCGGTCACCAGCTCGATCGGCGCCTTGAGCGCCCGGAACGCGCGCTGCGCGACCAGCGCGGCGATGTCGGTCGCGATCGAGCAGCGCGGGTTCGCCTCGTCGACCACCACCACGCGCCCGGTGCGCGCCGCGCTTTCGAGAATCGTCTCCTCGTCGAGCGGCGAGGTCGTGCGCAGGTCGATCACGTCGACCTGGATCCCGTCCTTCGCGAGCTTCGCGGCCGCGTCCATCGCGAGATGCACCATCCGGCCGTAGGTGACGATCGTCGCGTCGTCGCCGTCGCGCATCACGTTCGCCTCGCCGAACGGAATCGCATAGGACTCCTCGGGCACGTCGCCTTCACGCGTATAGAGCAGCTTGTGCTCGAGGAAGATCACCGGATCGTTGTCGCGGATCGACTGGATCAGCAGCCCCTTCGCGTCGTACGGCGTCGACGGGCACACGACCTTCAGCCCCGGGATATGCGTAAACAGCGACGTGAGCATCTGCGAGTGCTGCGCGGCCGCGCGCAGGCCCGCGCCGTACATCGCGCGGATCACGACCGGCGTCACCGCCTTGCCGCCGAACATGTAGCGGAATTTCGCGGCCTGGTTGAAGATCTGGTCGAAGCACACGCCCATGAAATCGATGAACATCAGTTCCGCGACGGGGCGCATCCCGCACGCGGCCGCGCCGACCGCCGCGCCGATGTAGCCGCCTTCCGACAGCGGCGTGTCGAGCACGCGGCCCGGAAACTTGTGGAACAGCCCCTTCGTCACGCCGAGCACGCCGCCCCATGCGTCGTCCTCGCCCGGCGCGCCCGCGCCGCCCGCGTTGTCCTCGCCCATCACGATCACGCTGTCGTCGCGCGCCATCTCCTGCGCGAGCGCCTCGTTGATCGCCTGCGAATAAGTGATCTTCCTTGCCATGTCCGTCTCCTGGAATATTCGGTTCGCCGTGTCGGCCGTTACGTTGCGCGGTGGTGTGCCGCGCTCACGGATACGACACGTAGACGTCGGTCAGCAGGTCGGCCGCGTCCGGCAGCGGCGCGGCCTTCGCCTGCGCGACCGCGTCGTCGATCAGCGCCTTCACCTGTGCGTCGACCGCGCGCAGTTCGCCGCTCGTCAGCGCTTCGGCGCGCACCACGCGCGACTCGAAATGCTTCAGGCAGTCCTTCTCGTCGCGCAGCTTCTGCACCTCGCCCGGCGCGCGATACGTCTGCGCGTCGCCTTCGAAGTGGCCGAAGTAGCGCGTGAACTTCACCTCGACGAGCGTCGGGCCGCCGCCGTTGCGCGCGCGCTCGACGGCCTCGCCAAGCGCCTCGTGCACCGCGAAGAAGTCGAAGCCGTCGACGATCACGCCCGGCATCCCGAAGCCGTTCGCGCGATCGGCGATGTTGTCGGTCGCGACCGACCAGCTCGACGACGTCGCTTCCGCGTAGCCGTTGTTCTCGGCGACGAAGATCGCGGGCAGCCGCCACACCGACGCGAGGTTCATCGATTCAAAGATCACGCCCTGGTTCGATGCGCCGTCGCCGAAGAAGCACACGCCGACACCGCCGGTGTGCTTGTGCTTCGCCGCGAGCGCCGCGCCGCATACGAGCGGGCCGCCTGCGCCGACGATCCCGTTCGCACCGAGCATCCCCATCGACAGGTCGGCGATATGCATCGAGCCGCCCTTGCCGTGGCAGACGCCGGTCTTCTTGCCGTAGATCTCGGCCATCATCCCGTGCACGTCGACGCCCTTCGCGATGCAGTGGCCGTGGCCGCGGTGCGTGGTCGCGACGTAGTCGGCGACGCCGAGATGCATCATCGTGCCGACTGCGGACGCCTCCTCGCCCGCATACAGGTGAACGAAGCCGGGAATCTCGCCGGTCGCGAACTCGACGTGCAGGCGCTCCTCGAATTCGCGGATCGTGCGCATCAGCCGATATGCCTCCAGCAGCTTGTCCCTGCTGAGCTGTGTCGAAACGGACATGTGTGTCTCCTAGGTAGGTCTGACTGCGAATGCCGCCGCGGCAGCGCCGCGGCGACGGATTGCTCGATATGCGCGATGACGGCCCGCCGCGGCCGTCAGTGGAACGTGAAGCCGCCGTCGACGTTCACGGCCTGGCCCGTCACGTTGTCCATCGTCGCGAAGAACAGCGCGAGCCGGCCCATGTCTTCGGGCGTCTGCGCACGGCCCTGCGGAATCAGCGTCAGCTGATGCCGCTGCCACGATTCCTCGACCGACTCGCCGTCCGCCTTCCATTCGTCGGAGAGCCGGTCCCACATGTAGGTGCGCACGATGCCGGGACAGATCGCGTTGACGGTCACGCCGTCGCGCGCGAGTTCCTTCGCGAGTGCGTTCGTGAAGCCGACGACCGCGAACTTCGATGCGCTGTAGTGCGCGAGATTCGGAAAGCCTTCCTTGCCGGCGATCGACGCGACATTGATGATCCGGCCGCTGCGCTGCGCCTTCAGATGCGGCAGCGCGGCGCGACAGCCCAGGAAGGTGCCCTTCGCGTTCACGTCCATCACGAAATCCCAGTCGCGTTCGGTCAGCGCTTCGACCGGATGGATGCTGATCACGCCCGCGCAGTTGACGAGGATGTCGAGCCGGCCGAGTTCGGCGAGCGCCTGCGCGACCATCGCATCGACCTGCGCGGCCTGCGTGACGTCGACCTTCGCGACCGCCGCGCGCCGGCCGAGCGCACGGACCTCGCGTGCGGTCGCGTCGAGCGCGTCGTCGAGCAGGTCGGCCAGCAGGATGTCGGCGCCCGCGCCGGCAAGCGTCAGCGCGATGCCGCGGCCGATGCCGCGCGCGGCGCCGGTGACGATGGCGACCTGTCCTGCGAGTGGGGCTGTCATGGCGATGTCTCCTGTGATGGATGTGGGTGTGAAAGGCGGTGCGCGTTCAGTCGCGCCCGAAGCCGGCGTCGCGCAGCAGTTGCCGCGACGACGCATGGCGCAGCGTGCGACCGACGTCGATCGTCAGCGGCCCGCGCCAGTCGAGCGCGATCTCGTAGCGATCGCCGCGCGCGACCTCGATCTCGCGCTCGCCGTCGAACGCGAGCGTGCCCTGCTCGAACGGGATCGTCTGCCACGCGCCCGGCTCGAGCCGCTCGCAGTTGCGCATCACGACGCGGTCGACGCGGCCCGGCGCGATCGCCGCGACGAGCGGCGTGCCGGCCGTCTTGCCTTCGCCGGCAAAGCGCATCGCGAGCCCGTGCGGCGCGCTGCGCTCGAGCGGCGCCCACGCGCCGCCGAGCGCGGACAGGCCGATGCCGTCCGGCTCCGCGAAGGTCAGGTAGAGCGAGTCGATGTCGTCGGGCCCCGAGATCGCGCGCGCGCCGACGAAGCGCTGTCGCGCGGCGCAGACGTCGACCAGCGCAATCTCCTCGCGCCCCGCTTCCGGGCCCGCCACGCAGCGCACGACGAGCCGCTTGTTGCGCGACAGCGCGACCTCGGGCGGCACGGCGCCGGTCGCCGCGAGCCCGGCGGCGACGCCGGCGACGGTCGCCTCGCGATGTTCGGGAAAGGCGTTGTTGGTGCCGGTCGACAGCGCGACGAGCGGCGTCGCGCCGCAGTGCGCGGCCACCGCGCGATGGGTGCCGTCGCCGCCGAGCACGATGATCAGCGCGACTTCGTTGCGGTGCATGTAGGCGGCGCCCGCCTGCGTGTCGGCGACGGTGCCGGTAATCGGCAGGTCGACGAATTCGACTTCGGGCCAGCGCTCGTGCGGCGCGACCGCGCGATGCGTGTCGATCGCGCGCAGCAGCAGCGTCGCGATGCCCGTGCGGTCGCGCAGCGTCAGCACACGCTCGACGCCCATCGCGCCGAGGCCGGCCAGCAGGCGCACGATCATGTTGGCCTTCTCGGCCGTCGGGAATACCGATGCATGCGTCGTGAGGCGGCGGATGTCGCGCCCCGATGCGGGGTTTGCGATCACGCCGACGGTAACGGGCGTCGTCACGGGCTTGTCTCCATCCAGTGCGCCGGTGCGGCGCTTGCGCGCCTGCTCCGGCCTGTCTGTTTCGTCCGCCGCCATCGCCGGGCCGCGGATCGTCGTCGCCGACGCATCGCGCCGAACTTGCCCGTCAACTCTGCAAGCGGCGTGCCATGGTGCCGGCGGGCGCGACGACAGCCGCGCCGGTGCTGGCGCGGCGGGTATGCACGGTCGTTTCGCGCGAGGTCGAAGCGGCGCCGGATGCCGCGAATCCGCTGCGACGTCTCACGCGATCGACATCGCGACACGCTCGCGCCGCCGCCCGCAGGCACCCGTCGTTTCGCGCGCAAACCCGCGTGCGTCGCCGTCCGGCGCGCATCGGGGCGATTCGTCCGTCGGCCGGACGCCGCGCGTGTCGGTGTCTCAGCGATGCGAGACCGGCCGAGACGCCGCTGAGACGAACGTCTCACGCGTGCCGCGTGCTGCGGCGCAATGTGATCCGCCGCGACGGATGTGCTACAAGAACATCGAATTCCCCGCCGTACGGACCGGAGCCGACCATGCCCTACGTCGTTCCCCAGGCCCAGCATGCCGACCGTGTGCTGGGCGCGCTCGCCGGACGCTTGCCCGCGCCGGCCGATTCGACGCGTCTCGTGTCGTCGTGGCAGCGCTCGCTCGAGCGCTACCGGCTCGACCCGGCGTCGTCGATCGGGCCGCGCGTGCTGACCGCGGCCGAGCTGCGCGAGGTGCGCGACAAGGAGGAAGCGTTCCTGCGCGCGTCCGGCCAGTGCCTGACGCGGCTGCACGACATGATTCGCGTGGCCGACTACTGCGTGATGCTGACCGACGCGCACGGCGTGACGATCGACTACCGGATCGATCGCGAGCGCCGCAACGATTTCCGCCACGCGGGGCTGCATATCGGCTCGTGCTGGTCGGAGAGCGAGGAAGGCACCTGCGGCGTCGCGAGCGTGCTGACCGACCTGGCGCCGATCACCGTGCACAAGACCGATCATTTCCGTGCGGCGTTTACGACGCTGACCTGCAGCGCGGCGCCGATCTTCGCGCCGGGCGGCGAACTGATCGGCGTGCTCGACGCGTCGGCCGTGCAGTCGCCCGACAGCCGCGACAGCCAGCGCCTCGTCTATCAGCTCGTGCGACAGAGCGCGGCGCTGATCGAGGACGGCTATTTCGTGCACAGCACCGCGCAGCACTGGATATTGTTCGGGCATCCGAACCGTCACTACGTCGAGGCGCAGCCCGAGTGGCTGATCGCGTTCGACGAATGCGGCAACATCGTCGCCGCGAACCGGCATGCGCGCGATGCGCTGCCGGCGCTGCGCGAGCCGCGCCATATCGACGAGATCTTCGACGCGACCGAGATGCCGCTGCGCGACGCCGCACGGCTCGACGCGATCGTCGCGCTGCGGCTGCGCGCGACCGGCGCGCCGCTCTATGCGCGGCTACGTGCGCCGCTGCGCCGCACCGGCCGCGAAGCGGGCGCGGCCACGCGCCGCCCGGGCGCCGCCGAGCGCCAGGTCGGCGCGCTCACGCCGTTCCTGCGCAGCAGCGACCCGCAGATCGCCCAGCAGGCCGAACTGGCGCTGCGCGTCGCGAGCAAGCGGCTGCCGATTCTCGTGCTCGGCGAAACCGGCGCGGGCAAGGAAGTGTTCGCACGCGCGATTCACGATGCCGGCGCGCGCCGCACGCGGCCGTTCGTCGCCGTCAACTGCGGCGCGCTGCCGGAAGCGCTGATCGAGAGCGAGCTGTTCGGCTATGCGGCCGGCGCGTTCACCGGCGCGCGCAAGCACGGCGCGCGCGGCAAGATCGCGCTGGCCGACGGCGGCACGCTGTTTCTCGACGAAATCGGCGACATGCCGCTCGCGCTGCAGACGCGCCTGCTGCGCGTGCTCGCCGACGGCGAGGTCGTGCCGCTCGGCAGCGACACGCCGGTGCGCGTCGATCTCGACGTGATCTGTGCGACGCACCGCGATCTCGTGCAGATGGTCGCGGACGGTGCGTTCCGCGAGGACCTGTATTACCGGCTGAGCGGCGCGACCTTCGAGCTGCCGCCGCTGCGCGCGCGGGCCGACGTGCGCGACGTGATCGCCGCCGTATTCGCCGAGGAAGCGCAGGCGACCGGCCACGTGCTCACGCTCGACGCGACGCTCGCCGAGCAGCTCGCCGCGTACCCGTGGCCCGGCAACGTCCGGCAGCTGCGCAACGTGATGCGCTACGCGTGCGCGGTGTGCGACGGCGCGCGCGTGACGCGGCGCGACCTGCCGGCCGACCTCGCGGCCCAGCTGGGCGCCGACG
>NZ_CABVPP010000090.1 GCF_902499075.1 Burkholderia pseudomultivorans
GGCTCCGGCAATCTAAACGCACCCATCATGCATTGGAAAAATCAGCATCGGGAAACGGTCCGGCCGAGCCGCTTACGCAGATCCGGCAGGCCGAAGCCGCGTATCTGACGGCGCTCGCGGCACCGGACGCGCTCACGTTGATCGGCGGCGACTTCAACTCGGCTTCGCCTCACGACCCCGAACCCGCCGACTGGGGCGGACTCGCGCCGCATCATCGTGCGCGCTATCTGGCCGAGGATCTCTCGGGCATCGACCGCAGCGTGATCGCGCGTCTGGACGCCGCGGGCCTAGTTGATCTGGGGCGCCGGCTGCACGGTAGCGGCATTCCGACGGTCCCTGCCGCCGGCTATCGCGAGGCCGAATTCGCCACCATGCGATGCGATTACCTGTTTGCATCGAAGGCACTGGCCGAACGTGCGCGGCGCTACGAAGTGTTGCGCACGCCGGAAACCGAACGCGCATCGGATCACTACCCGGTTCTGCTGCAGCTCGATGCATTCGCGTGACCGGGCGAGCGCTTGCCATGATTCCCCCAACACTTGCAGCACGCTTGCGTTTGCATCCGAGGGATGCGTTACTGGAGAGAGAACACATGTCCGACCATCAGGAAGCCGCCGCGCCGATGCCGCGGCCCAGCTCCCGGCGCTGGCTGAATCGAACCGTCGCAGGCGCCGGCGTCACGAGCGCGCTGGGCGATTTTTGCTACGAGACGACTACGGTGATCCTGCCGGGGTTTCTCGCCGTGCTGGGTGTGCCGGCGGCGGCATTGGGCGTCATCGAGGGAATGGCCGACGCTGTCGCGAGCTTTACCAAGATGGCGTCCGGCTACATCGCGGACAAACTCGGCCATCGAAAGCGGCTGGTCCTGGCGGGTTATGCGCTGACGCCGATCGGCCAGATATTCATCGCGCTGGCGGCCGGCTGGCAACTGCTGTTGCTGGGGCGTCTAGTGTCGTGGTTCGGGAAGGGATTGCGCGGGCCATTGCGCGATGCGATCGTCATTCAGGCCGTCAGTGCCGAAACGCGCGGGCGGGCGTTCGGATTCCATCGCGCGATGGACACGATCGGCGCGGTGCTCGGGCCGCTTCTCGGCGTTGCCGTTCTGGAGTGGGCGCAGGCCGTGCACCATGGCGATCTCGCCGGCCCGTTCCGGCTCGTGCTGTGGCTGTCGATCGTTCCGGGCGCGCTCGCGGTCCTCGTCTTTCTCGCGATGGTGGACGATCCAGAGCAGTCGCCCAATCCAGGTCGACGGTTCTGGGGCACGCTGCGCGCGCTTCCCGCCCGATTCAAGCAATACCTGGGCGCGGTCGGCCTGTTCGGCCTCGGCGACTTCTCGCACAGCCTGCTCATCCTCGCCGCGACGCAACTGCTCACGCCTTCGTTCGGCGTGGTGCGCGCGGCGCAAATTGCCGGGCTGCTGTACGTCGGCAGGAATGTCGTGCAGGTTCTGGCCTCCTATCCTGTCGGCGTGTGGGCAGACAGGATAGGGGCGCTGCGGCTCCTTGTGGGCGGGTACCTGATCGGTGCCGCGACGGCTGCACTGATCGCCGCCCTGTGGTGGCTCGGTGTCGCTAGCGTGCCGCTCCTTGGCGTGGTTTTCCTGCTGGCCGGATGCTACGTCGCCGTACAGGAGACGCTGGAATCGACCGTCACGGCGGACATGGTTTCTTCGGACACGCTGGCGATCAGTTACGGGGCGCTCGGGAGCGTGAACGGCTGCACGAAGTTCCTGTCGAGCGGAATGGTTGGTGCGCTGTGGACCGGGGTGTCGCCGATTGTCGGATTCGGTGCGGCTGCCGCCCTTATGTTCGCCGGCGTCGTCGCCTTGAGGCGGCTTGGCGGCCGATAGCGCGATCACGCCGGCGTCTGCCGCGCGAACGTCAGCAGGCGTGCGCCGTGCGCGCTTCATCGGGCTTCGATACGTCGCGGTCAGGTTTGCGGGCAGTCGAGGCCATGACTCGGGCGCGCCGGAATCGGTGGCCGGCCATACCCGCCGGCGACCCCTTGCCTCGAGAAAACCCACTGCCACAACTGGGTTTCCCGAGAGCGAAATAGTCCCGCGCATAGCAACAGGTAGTAACGCCACATCCTGTAGAAGCGTTCTCCCAGTTGCGGCCGGAAGCGAGGCCATGCCGCCTCGAAATTGGCGTGCCACGCCATCAGTGTCTTGTCGTAGTCGGCACCGAAGTTGTGCAGATCCTCCATCACGAACAATCCGCCGGCAGCATCGCCAATTTCTGCAAGCGCAGGCAACTCCCCGTTCGGGAATATGTAGCGGTCAATCCACGGATCCGGGGTCGTTCCGCGGCGATTCTTTCCGATCGTATGCAGGAGAAACAGGCCGTCGTCCGTCAGGCAGCGATGGGCAACCTCCATGTAGGTTCGGTAGTTTTTTGGTCCGACATGCTCGAACATGCCGACACTGGCGATCCTCTCGAAGCGTTCGTCGACGGCGCGATAGTCCTGCAGCCTGAATTCAAGCGGTAGGTTCCTGTATCGCTCGCTGGCCCACTGAGCCTGCTCTTTCGATATAGTGACGCCCACGCAAGTCACGCCGTAATGCTCGGCCGCGAAACCCATCAAGCTTCCCCAGCCGCAACCGATGTCGAGAAGCCGCATGCCGGGCGCCAATTGAAGTTTGCGGCATATCAAGTCGAGCTTGTCTTCCTGGGCTTCGTCGAGCGTCCGGGCGCCGCCGGACCAGAACCCGCAGGTGTACGTCATTCTGCGGTCCAGCATGGCAGCGTAGAAGTCGTTGCCGATGTCGTAATGTTGCTCCCCGACTTGCCAGGCACGGCGGATCGATTGCCGGTTCAAGAGCCGCGCGTGCAACGCATGCAGACCGATGTGGACGGGATGGATTTTCTCGTCGAGCTTCGCACTGAGTACCCTCGCGAAGAACTGATCGAGGTGGTCGCAGTCCCATCGGCCGTCCATGTAGGCCTCACCCAAGCCCAGATTGCCGTGGGCGAGTATGTCGACGGGTACGTCATCGTCATGGAGGCGAATGTCCCACGGGCGAGACCCGCCAAGCCTGACGTCCGCATGCGTTAGTAGCGTTTCGACGAAACGATGAGCCTTGCTGCTACGGTGTTGACCGGTCCGACCTTCCGAACTTGTTGTCGACATGAATCATCTCCTTCCTTCAGCCTGTCGGGCTTTTCGACACGATGAGTCGAGACAGGCGACAGGTGGGCAGATTGATGAAGTTCAAAATGGCACGCGTCATTGCGATGTCGACGCGAGCGCTTCCGTACTTGAAGACGCAAACAGAAATTCAAACGTGCGTGAACCATCGTTGCGATGCGGGTATGAGACGTGGTGCGGTTCGATCGCGGTTTAGCGCGGCGGCTCAGGCGACAGCGACCCTTGCTACTGCGCTGACAGTGGCAATGCCCAGTATCGTCATGACTAGCGACGAGGAGACGTGGATTGCGATCTCGCCGGCAGCCCACCCCAGTCGCCCTTCCTGCAGGTGGGCAACGACTTCGGCGGAGAATGTCGAGAAAGTCGACAGGCCGCCCATCAATCCGGTAATGACGAACAGCCGCCATTCGCTGGGGATCTCGGGGAGTCGCGAGAAAAATGCGATGGCTACGCCGATGACGTAGCCGGCGATGACGTTCGCTGCAAGCGTACCGAGCGGGAGCTCGGGAAACAGGCCGTTGAGTCTTAGGCCGAGTACCCAGCGCAGTAAGGAACCCAATGCACCGCCAATCGCTACCGCAAGAACCGATTGATACATATCGAATGCCCCATTTTTGATTAGACCTCGACGCACGCCGCAAGCAATGGCGCTCTCGTCTGCCGGGTTGTAGGCATCATCGGCTCAACAATCTTGAGCGGTTTTGGAGAATGCCATCTCCATGGCGAGAGTTTATCATCGGCCTTCACAGCGTCAAGGGAGGTCTGGTGCTTGCAACTGACCATTCGGCGCGCATTGCTGTCTCATTCAAGCCCATCTGCCGGATTGCACGACGTCGCTGCTTGGTATTCGGGCGCCAGGGACAGAAGGCTTGCGAGGTAGCAAGCACGGCAGTATTCTTTGCTTCAGGAGATGGCATTCTCCATAACCGCCGAAACATCGGCTGATGATGCCTACTGCGTTTGCGGATGTGACAACACCCTCAGCCTAACGACAGTGGGATCATCATGAACTCTACCCTTGTACGCTTCCTCCTTCGCCCATTTCAACGCATATGGGTGCCACATTTTCGACACAACTTCCCAGGTTTCGGCGAGCGTCAGCCTTGCCCTGTTCGCGCTCGTGAGAATGTGCACCGTCGAGACCAATCTGGCAACGGCCCTTTGTGAGCGACTGATTGATGCCTTGCGGTGAGTAGGTTGCGACGAGCCGCAGTTACAGTCGTATCCATGGAGTTTATTGACGCGGAGAGGGGGCAGCATGCTGTTCGACATAGATACGAATCTGCGCGAAGCAGTGTCGCCAAGTTCGGTCGATTTACCGGCAAATACATTGGATACCATAACAAGTACCTGCCTGCGCGATGCCGGGTTTGGTGAACGCCAGGAGGCGACAGGTGATGGCGAGCTGGCGTTTTGCGAGGCGACGTTGCGGCAGCTCGGCTACGTCAACATCTTTTCCTTCGCGACCGGAGAGTTCATGGTCGTTGCTCGCAATGGCGAACGGTTCCGGGGGAACTCGCTCGGCGACGTGCTGCGAGAAATGTCGATTCAACTGGCATTGACGAGCCGATGATCGGATGGCCGAAAGCGCGCACGCAACACGCATCGGTCGAAACTGGCGTGCAGGAGGTCCATGACGTGGGCCACGAGGACGGGCAGGCGTATTCCCTCGTTCTGGTTCGGCACGGAGAATCCGAATGGAATCGGGATGGCCGATTCACGGGGTGGACGGACATAGACTTGACCACCGAGGGCGAGAGACAGGCGCGCGAAGCGGGGCGGATGCTTGCACGGGTACACCGGCAGTTTGATCTCGCCTATACATCGGTGCTCAAACGATCGATCCGAACCCTGTGGCTCATGCTGGAGGAACTGGATCAAGCGTGGATTCCAGTCGCGCATGACTGGCGGCTGAACGAGCGCCACTACGGAAATCTCACGGGCATGCACAAGGCCCAGGCAATCGAAATCTACGGGGAGCAGGCAGTGCTGCAATGGCGGCGCTCGTACCATGGGCGGCCACCTCCGATTTCGGTCAACGAAAGCGATCGTCGCTATCGTCGATTGCTGCCGCGCGAGATCCCGAGTGCAGAGTCATTGTGCGATACGGAACATCGAGTGGGCGCCTTCTGGATCGACACGCTGGTTCCAGCCATCGCATCGGGAAACCAAATCATTGTCTGCGGGCACGGGAATGGGTTACGTGCGCTGGTCAAAATCCTGGATGGACTATCCGAGACCGAAGTGATGAGACTGGATATACCTAACGGCATACCGCTGGTTTATCAGTTCGACGCCGATATGAGGGTAGCCAACAGATTTTATGTCGAGGAACCGGCGAGGCGTGAATCGAACATCCTTTGACCTTTCTCGAGACGTATTATTTGCGAGAGGCGGGCAACTCAGATCACGACGAGAGCGCGATCATTTTTTGGGAGCATGACTATGCGTATCGTTCTAACCCGCCACGGACAAGTCGAAGGTATTGATCCGCCACGCTTTCGAGGTCGCGCGGAATTGGAGCTCACACCGCTTGGCCGGAGACAGGCGAAGATGGTCGCCGACACCATTGCGATGCGCTTCAAGCCGGTTGCCGTCTACACGAGTCCGATGAAGCGGTGCCAAGATACAGGCCATGCGATCGCGACGGCCTGCGCGATCCCGCAACACGTGCAAGCCGGGATCGACGATTTTGACTATGGCGAGTGGCAGTGGATGAGTCATGCGGATGCCCGCGTGCAGTTTCCAGATCAGTACACATTGTGGAAAACGGCGCCGCAATGGATGCAATTTCCGGGCGGAGAATCCTTGCAGGCTGTAGCGCTCCGAACCGCTGACGCGTTGCGCGAACTGCTTGCTATCCATGGTGACGACACCATCGTCCTGGTCGCCCATGACAGCATAAATCGCGTTCTTCTCCTGCATGCGCTTGATATGCCGTTATCCGCATATTGGCGAATGGCGCAGGATCCATGTTGCCTGAACATCATCGACCTCGATCGAGCTGGGAAGGCAAACATCCTTCAGATCAATGAAACGGCACATTTAGCGAGCGAGGATTGAAAAATGGGGTGGCATCAAAATTGATTGCTGCGGTCGCCGCGCACAATGTTCCAAACTCCGGAGTGGGCGGGGCCGGCGTGACGGGACGCTCGTCGATATTGCGCCGCGGAAGATTTCTCGCGTACAATTTCCCGCTGGAGATGGCATTCCTCCTCATAACCGCTGGTCAGCCAGCTGATGATGCCTACGCGTTCCTGGGTACAGGAGGTCGTAGGCCGTCCGTATAGCGGCGTTCTGTCGCCCAGGTTTGATGTCCTGTCAAATCTGGTAAAAATGAAACGAATCAAATCAATCGAGCAAGTGGCGATGGTGTCCTACCTTTGCCGATGGCTCGTCATTTCTTGCGGCATGGGCGCGCTGGCCGGTTCGGCGTCTGCTCTTTTTCTTGCTGCCCTCGATCTGGCAACGGAGACGCGCCTCGGCCATCCCTGGTTGCTCGCTCTGCTGCCTATCGCCGGTTTTGTGACCGGTTGGGTGTACCACCGCGTAGGGAAGTCCGTCGAAGGCGGGAACAATCTGCTGATCGACGAGATTCACGATCCGCAGAAAATCGTGCCGAAGCGCATGGCGCCGCTCGTTCTCGTCGCGACGGTCGTTACGCATTTATTCGGCGGTTCGGCCGGCCGTGAGGGCACTGCCGTGCAAATGGGCGGTGCCATCGCCGATCAGATCACCCGCGCACTGAAGCTCGATCGGGACGAGCGCCGCATCTTGATGATGGGCGGGATCGCGGCCGGCTTCGCTTCAGTTTTCGGGACACCTCTCGCAGGCGCCATCTTCGGCCTCGAGGTGTTGGCCATCGGTCGAATCCGATATGACGCTTTGTTGGCGTGCGTGATCTCCGGCGTCGTTGCGGATGAAGTTTGCCGGATGTGGGGTATTCATCATACGGTCTATTCGATTCCGTTCGTTCCTCATTTGAGCGCGCTGGGACTGGGATCCGTGCTGATTGCCGGCGTGGCGTTTGGCGTTGTCGGCATGTTGTTTGCCGATTCGACTCACGCGCTGTCGGCGTTCCTGAAGCGCAAGATCGGTTATGCGCCGATGCGCGCATTTACCGGGGGCGTCATCGTTGCGGCCGCGGCGATAGTGTTGAACGTGCCGCAATACCTGGGGTTGGGGATCCCGACGATCGAGGCGTCGTTTCACGGTCCGCTTCCGCTCTATGACTTCGCGGGCAAATTCGGATTTACCGTCGTGACGCTTGCCTCTGGCTTCAAGGGAGGGGAGGTCACACCGCTCTTCTATATCGGGGCGACCCTCGGGAATGCACTGGGCCACGTACTGGCGTTACCGATTCCGGTGCTCGCCGGGCTCGGTTTCGTCGCGGTGTTCGCCGGCGCCGCCAATACGCCGATCGCTTCGACCATCATGGCGATCGAACTGTTTGGTGCCGACATCGGCATTTATGCGGCTATCGCGTGTGTTGTCGCGTACCTGTTCTCGGGCCACACGGGGATCTACCGTGCACAGCGAGTCGGCCATGCGAAGCACCCGTTGCTGCCGAACGGGATGCGTCTTGCTGACATTCCGGCATTGCGCCGGATTCGCCAAAGTGCGCCGACCGTTTCGCCCGAAGCGTGACCGATTACTCTCTTATGACAGCACCAAAATGACCAAACTCACGGCACTTCGCCTGTATTTCCATCACTCAGCGAAAGCGCATCCGACACGTTTGTGGCATCGCATTTCGCGTCCGAGCCTTGCTCATCATCTGCTGCGTCACGCGAAACGCGCGGGTATCGAGCAGGCCGTTTTTCATCGCGTTCACGCTGGATATCTTGGTGGCGATCGACTCCATCACAGCCACGCCGAACATGTTCATCATCGGTTCCCTCATTGCATCGAGTTGATCGATCGCGAACATAAGCTACGGGATTTCTGGCATGCGCATGGGAGAGATCTGCAGAATGTCCGAGCGATATTCATGCCTTGCGAGCCGGCGGGAAATCTCGATCAGTCATCGCTGACAGCATAAAAAATAGTATCGGTCGCTGCCGCTGAGCGTGCTGCGACCGAACAGTTCCAGATTGCATGGAGGAGCGCTTGAAAAAGGGAGCCGCAGTTCGGACGAAGTTGCAGGCCGAGGCGATCGTGGCACTCATCGCGATCGTGGTTGCCGAGTTGCTGACGATGCTGGTTATGTCGATCATTCCGCGAAGCTATTCGCCTTTTGAACTGGCGTCGCTTGCGGCCTTCGGGCTGGTTACCGCGGTCCTGTTTCTGGTCTGGTTCAGGGGCGATTTAGAGCGGGCCTATCTGTTTGCCGTCGAGCATGAATACCTCAAGTTCGCCGGACAACCGCCGAGGATCGTGGCGATCCTCGATAGCTGCCCGCGACGCTGGATGGTCATGCTACATATCAGAATGCATCCCGCACTGGTGGGCGTGGAGTAGGTTTTGAGGGCCAAAACGACCGATCCGGCTGAGGGAGCGGCTGCGCGACAAGCCATGCGCTTTGTTGTCCTCATCGGTGTTTTGAGCTTTTTTGCAGACTGCACGTATGAGGGCGCGAGAGGGATACTTGGCCCGTTTCTCGCGCAGGCCGGCGCGACTGCCACGATCATCGGTGTGGTCATGGGGCTTGGCGAGTTGCTCGGCTATGGCTTGCGCCTAGTTTCAGGCACGCTGGCAGATGTCACACGCCGATTCTGGACCATCACGATCATCGGCTATCTGTTGCAGATGTCGGTCGTACCAATGTTGGCCTTGACGCACACGTGGCAGCAGGCGTCGGTTCTGGTTGTTCTCGAACGTGTTGGCAAGGCTATCCGAAACCCACCGCGCGACGTCATGCTTTCCCACGCGGCCCAGCAGGTGGGTGGATACGGTTGGGTATTCGGTTTGCACGAAGCCTTCGACCAATTCGGGGCAATGATCGGCCCGCTTGTTGTGGCGGCCATGATGGCGCGAGGCGGGAGCTATCGCCAGGCGTTCGCGGTGCTGGCAATCCCTGCCGTATGCAACCTCGGCATTCTGATCCTCGCGAGAGTGACTTTTCCTGGATCTGGCGTACCGGTTGCAGGCGATGCGAATGCTGGGCGACGGGCTTCATTCCCGCGCCGATTCTGGATATACCTGATTGGTGCGGGGTTGGTGGCCGCGGGTTTTGCCGACTACCCGCTGATTGCTTATCACTTCACCCGACATGGGACTTTGCCGGTCAACTGGATTCCGGCGTTCTATGCAGTCGCAATGGGCGTCAGTGGCGGTGCATCGCTCGCGTTGGGGCGACTGTTCGATCGATACGGCATGCGCGTTCTGATCGGATTGACGATTCTATGTGCGGCATTTGCTCCATGTGCCTTTTTGGCCGACAACTTCGAGCTCGCGTTGTTCGGCGTGGCCCTTTGGGGAATGGGGATAGGAGTCCATGAGTCGATCATTCCGGCTGCGGTTGCGCCGATGGTCCCTGGAGCACGAAGGGCTTCGGCGTTTGGTTTGTTCACCTCGATATATGGGGTCTGCTGGTTCATCGGGAGCGCTGCCATCGGATGGTTATACGATCGGTCGGTGGCGTCTACGGTCATCTTTTGTGTGGCGACGCAGTTGCTCGCTGTACCTTTCTTTATCGGTGCGTTGAGTAAAGCATCGACAGACTGATCTCTGTTTCCGATCATGCATGAGAGGTTGTTTGGTTCAGTCCACGGCATTAGAATGAAACGCAGGGAGATGGCATCCTCCCAAACCGCCCGATAGGGCTGATGACGCCTACACACACTGGAATGCGTGCTGTGTAGTGCCGGTCTATAAGCTGCCGGCTGCAGTTCTGCAGCTGGGCCTTCCAGTCATACCTGTACGAACCGTACGCAAAGCCGGGGATAGGCTGCCCGTCGTTTGCGGACTGGGGGGTGACATGACGCATGTCAGTGTCCTGTTCGACAAGTCTAGTGACGAAGTCGGGAGCGGCGAGGTTGGGCAACCAGATTGCTTTGCAGATCTGAACCTCGATCAGGTTGTGGATGCTGTAACTGCGGGCAAGGAAGAATACGATCTCAAGGCATTCTTCTACCGGAATGTTCAGAGCGAGCCCACAATCGAATATCGCCATCAGGTGATGCGGGATCTCGAGCGACTGGGCGTATTGGGCTGCATTAACCGCTTCGCATCGAGTATGCGGAAAGTGCGTGCCTGCCTGCAGAGCGAAGAGAAGCTGTTCTACACATGGCAAAAGCGGCGCTGGCACCTCGAGGCGGCGCATCTCTACTGCGACGCCATTCGGGATTTCTCCGCCAATCTCGAAGTGATCGATCTCCATTCGGCAGGTCTACAACGCATACGCGACTATGTACAACGCTACGTACTGACCGATACATTCCTGTCGCTTTTGAGGGGCGAGGCTTGTGTTCGTACATTGCTGGATCAGGTGCATTACACGGTACATATCGACGGGGACAGCGTCATCGTTTGTCGGTACGACGATGAGCCCGATTACAGTATCGAGGTTCTAAACGCCTTTGAGAAATTCAGACAGCGTGAGTTGGTCGGGCGCCGGATTCGCGCCGACGACTATCCCAATATGAACCACGTGGAAGCGAAGATTCTCGATTGTGTTGTGCGTCTGCACGGTAATGCTTTCAACGCGCTCACCCGATTTTGCGAGGATTATGCCTCATTCTTCGATCCCACAATTGTCGCGTTTGATCATGAGGTTCAGTTCTACGTTGCCTATCTCGAGCATATGCAACGCATCGCGGAGCAAGGTGTCACGTTCTGCTATCCGGTGGTTTCAGGAAAAAACAAGATCGAATCGGTAGCAGGATCGTTCGACCTCGCGCTCGCCGAAAAGCTCAGGCGCGAAAGGCGATCGGTTGTCTGCAACGATTACTGGCTGGAAGGAACCGAGCGCATCATGGTGGTCACGGGCCCGAATCAGGGAGGGAAGACTACCTTCGCCAGGATGTTCGGCCAGTTGCATTTTCTCGCCAGTCTCGGGTTGCCAGTGCCCGGCACCCATGCCCGACTCTTCCTGCAAGACCAGGTCTTTGCCCATTTCGAGCGGGAAGAAGACATGAAGAATCTGCGAGGCAAGCTTCATGACGATCTGCTGAGAATCAGACGGATCCTTGACGAAGCGACGCCTCGAAGCGTGATCATCATGAACGAAATATTCAGCTCGACGTCCCTCAAGGATGCGATCTTCCTCAGCAAGAAGGTCATGGCGAAGATCATGGCGCTGGACGCACTGGCCGTCTACGTCACGTTCATAGAGGAGCTGTCACGGTTGAGCGGGCAGACGTTGAGCATGTCGAGCGAAATAAGTATCGAAGACGATACATCACGTACTTTCAAGGTGCGTCGGCGGCCGGCCGACGGAAAGGCATACGCTGTTTCGTTGGCGTCCAAATATCGATTGACGTACAAGCAATTAGCCGAGCGGTTGAGCCTATGAAAGTGCATCTCATGTATCGCGAGGCGGACTTTATCGTCGGGGCGGACCGTCATTCCACGACCGGCGCGGTTTTTTCTGATCTTGAACTACGAACACTCTGTTCCGCGATGGCGGGTGATGACGAATATTTGTTCGATGTGGCAAGAGCAGCGCTTGGCGACCCGTTGACGGAGCCTGCTGCGATTTGCTTTCGGCAGGATGTTCTGCGTGACTGCGTGTCGAGTCCGGTGGTAGTGCGATCGATCTATGGCCTGGCAGTTGAGGCTATCGAGCTCAGCAAGAAGAGCTATTTCGGCTTCTATTCGAAATACCCTTCAGCGATGCTTGGTAGCGCACGCGAGTTGATGGAAACATTCGTCCGGGCGTTACGGAAAATCCGGGAGATTGCTGACAGCCATTCGGCTGATTTTCGATCGACCGGGTTCGTTCGGTTCTTCCGGATGATCGAAGTAGAGCTGACGGACGAATATTTCGAACTGATCGCTCGGCATCTCAAGACGTTGAGGTTTCGTCGGGGCGTGCTGATTGGTGCACGTCTTGGTCCAGGGAATAAAGGACAGAGCTACACGCTCAGGAAGCCAGCCGACGAGAATCTGGTTTTTTCTCAGCGCATGTTCAAGCGACGCCGGGAATCGTATGGTTTCCATATTCCGGAGCGCGACGAGGCAGGTGCACAGGCTCTGTCAGAACTGGAAGCAAAGGGCATCGATCTAGTCGCTCGAGCGTTGAATCAATCGGCGGAGCATGTACTTGATTTCTTCAATATGCTTCGGTGCGAACTGGCGTTCTACATCGGATGCGTCAATTTGCACGACGGGTTGCTGGAGCGAGGGTACTCGATGTGCATGCCGGAAGTAGCTCCGGTCGATATGCATGGTCTCGACGCTCGGGGATTGCGTGAGGTTTGCCTCGCGCTGAGGACCAGTCGCGATATCGTTCCTAACGATCTTCACGCACACGATCGTGACCTGGTGGTTATCACGGGAGCAAACGAAGGCGGAAAGTCGACGTTCTTGCGTAGCGTCGCGATCGCGCAGTTGATGATGCAGACGGGGATGATGGTGCTTGCCGAACAGTTCTCCTCCAGCGCATCCACGCGAATCTTCACGCACTTCAAGCGTGAGGAGGACGAGTCGATGACGAGCGGGAAATTTGACGAGGAGCTGCGTCGAGTCAGCGCGATCATCGATCAGATGGAGGCGGCCAGCATCGTATTTTTCAACGAATCCTTTGCCTCTACGAACGAGCGTGAGGGAGCGGAAGTCGCCGGACAAATTGTTAGGGCGTTGCTCGACAAGAGCGTCAGGGTGTTCTTTGTCACACACATGTATGCGCTATCGAACGAACTGCATGAATCCCAGATAGCGCGTGCGATTTTCCTGCGTGCGGAACGGACTGATGAAGGTGGACGAACCTATCGTCTCGTTCAAGGGGCGCCGCTTGACACGAGCTTCGGTGAAGATCTGTATCGGGATGTGTTTCCGGGTGAATGACGCGAGGCTTTCCGAAACACACATTCTCGAGTGGCTTTACTGCCAATGGGAGCGAAAAAGAAAACGCCCGCTCGAAGAGCGGGCGTTTGAAGAGGCGGGGCGGGAAACTTACCGCGGAACAACGACCCAGCCAGTAAGCCCCGCTCCCTGCTTTTTTGTCGCCGAACATCGATCGGCAGCAGTGTGAGGGTATCTGTTCGCTGTCGCGACTCCGGTGGTGAACGTGACACCGCGATGTACAGCCTGATCGACACGGCACGTCTAAACGGCCTCAATCCCGAGGCGTACCTCGCCTATCCTGACCGGCAAGCGATCACCGATTGAGGTCGCATCGGCAGCTTGATAGCACACGTTGAAAGGAGAATATCGGCATCTTGTGATGCATATGGACAGATAAGAGTTATTATCTGCCTATCATCGAAAATCATCTAAACTGGTGATCATGAAAACGCGTGAGTCCCATGCCGCCGCCGACGAAGCCACGCCCGACTTTCCGGACGAGGCGGAGCTTGCCGCACTACGCAGCTGGTACGCCGGTCTGGAGGCGAGGACCGCAGTTTCTCGTTACCTGGGCGAACGCCGGGAAACTGGCGCATCGTCGCGTAGCATCCTTGGGCGCATTCGCCGGCGACTCGTGGCGTTTGCTCGAGCTCGTCATCGCGAGGATCTCGCGGCCGCGTTCGTCGATCGTCCTTCTCAAGCTGGGGTGGACGCTGTCGTCCAGGCCATTGATGTACTGCGTCATCTACCCGTTCCCCAGCCGCTCATCTCGGATGAAATTGGCCAATGGTTGCCACCACGTGTCGTCGTGGCCCTGCAGGCGCACGGGATCAGAACGCTTGCGGACCTGACCGTCCGAATTCCACGTCGGAGCCGCTGGTGGGCGACGATCGATGGTCTTGGGGCCGCCGGCGCGCGGCACGTTGAAGCGTTTTTTGCTGCGTACCCGGCCTTGACCGAGCGCGCGCGCGCGTTGATCGCTGCGGTGCCGTCCGGGAACATCGTTCCGTGGGAACGAATGCACGTGCCGCATGAGGTTGACGGCACGTGCGGAAAATTTCGAGCACCGCAGGCGGCCTGCTTGCTGAGCGCATCGAACGACTATGAGGCCGTTCTGTCCTGGCTGTCGCTGCATGAATCGGTGGCCACGCAGCGTGCCTACAGGAAAGAGTCCGAGAGGCTGATCCTATGGGCGATCGTCGAGCGTGGTCGAGCGTTGTCGTCGCTCACGACGGATGACGCGATTGCGTATCGCGGTTTCTTGCGGCGGCCGACACCGCGGGAGCGCTGGGTGGGGCCGTCTCGGCCACGACAGAGCGTCGAGTGGCGGCCATTCAACGGTTCACTATCGGCGCGGTCGACAGCGCATGCGTTGACGGTGCTATCCGCAATGTTTCGTTGGCTGGTCGAGCAGCGCTATGTACAGGCGAACCCATTTGCTGGCGTCAAGGTGCGGGGTGGCGTGTTGCATACGGGACTGGACGTCTCGCGCGGCTTTACAGAGGGTGAGTGGTTGTTGGTCCGCACACTGGCCGACGGGCTTGAATGGTCGTACGGCTGGAGCGAGCCAGCTGCTCAGCGCTTACGCTTTCTGCTGGACTTCGGCTACGCGACGGGGCTGCGTGCCGGCGAACTCGTTGGCGCCACGCTGGGCGATATCCGCCGCGACGAACATGGCGATCACTGGCTGCACGTGATCGGGAAGGGCAGGAGGCCCGGTAAGGTTGCGTTACCGACACTGGCGCGAACCGCGTTGGATCTTTGGCTCATGCAGCGCGGGTTGCCGGTGACGCCGTCTCGCTGGATTCCTTCTACTCCGCTAGTTTCAAGTCTTGAGGAAGACGCTGCCGGCATTCAGAGTACCCGTCTTTGGAGGGTGATCCGTCGCTTTTTCCTGCTGGTGGCCGCTGCGATCGAGGTTGAGCAGCCGGCAACTGCCGAGAAATTGCGCCGGGCGAGTCCGCATTGGATGCGTCATACACATGCCACGCATGCGTTGGCGCGTGGCGCGGAACTGATCATGGTGCGCGACAACCTACGGCATGCGTCAATTTCGACAACGTCGACTTACTTGCATAGTGACGAGGCGCAGAGGGCGCGGCAGTTTGACCGGGCGTTTTGCTCCAGGAGTTCGAAATAAAAATGGCCGCGCAGGGGCAGTCAGAGATTGCAAAGAAAGCCATCGTGAGGACTGGGGCGTTATGTGTCGGTGGCGCCGCCTACGGACGAATCGATGGTGCCCGCTAGGTCAAGTTCCTGTTGATCCCCAAAGCGACGTGTAATCTGCGGTGGACTAGACTAAATCTGACGGTGGTTGGTTTTTCATGCTGATCCGCGGCGACCGGATTCCGGAAAAGCGTGCTCAAGACGTGCTCTACATTCACGATGCGATGCTTCACTTCGTGAGCGCGATCGAGGATGAGCTGATCCCGATCTGGAAGCGCTTGTATGGCACGATGACGGAGGCACACCGGAAGTCGGTGAGATCCGGTGTCGACGAGCTATTCACGGAAGTCAACGACATCATTCGCGCCGCGGTCGAAATTGCGCAGCCTGAGCGCAACATCGATCCGGAAGATATGCTTCGGCTCTGTCGTGATGGTTTCGACGAGCTATTCGGCGAGGCTGGATAACAGTAAGGGGCAGTGCCCCTTTTGCATAAGGAGTTTGAGAGCCGGTCGACTCTTCGCCAGTCGGATCAAAAGCTGCTGCGATCGCCCGAGAGTTACCTCGTTACAAACCTGCCGAAGCGAGAAGCTCCGAAGGTCGCCAAGCAAGCGCTCGAGAGATTCTCAGAAGATTCAGCAACGTGACATTTCGTTCGCCCCTCTCGATTTTGCCCATGTGGCTTCTGTCGATGTTCGCGAGGTGGGCGAGTGACTCTTGGGAAATGTTGAGCGCGAGTCGGCGTGCACGGATCGACCTCCCTATCTGCTTGAGGTGCGCCTCTGTGTCGCTTCGACCCGATACCCTTTCCATGCAGGTATGGTCGAGGTATCATCGCCAACTGGCCACGGCATTTACGACCCATTAATGCCTGACAAATAGAGCGACGAAGTGAATGCAGAGCGGGTGTTGTCCCGATCTTGCCGTCAATGAATGATGGAGTAGTTAGCAGTGATGTATGGCGATGGAGCGCTGTCGGATGTGCAGTCGGTAGTGAGCGATGTAGTTGGCGGGCTCACCGAAGTCTCGGAAATGCTTTCGTTGTTCGACGCTGGAAAAAAGAATGTGTCCCACGGGCATGCCGAGATGGTTGCGACCACGTTATTGAACGGATCGGTCGACGTCTGGTACCGAGGCCGATACTTGACGGTGCCTCTTCGTCAACTGACTGCGTGGTTCCGAAATCCCGTTGAAATTGGTGCAGAACGCTTCCATGTTGCTGAGCCCGTCTTTCGACGTTGGATGGACAGCGAGCAGGAGCAAGGGGCTGGTCATCTTTTTCTGCAATGCAGCCATGCAGATTGCAAGCAGCGTCGGATGTTGACCTTTTACGACCCGCGTGAGATGCAACAGATGGAGCGTCGCGTTGCTTCGGAGATTTGGTACTGTCACCGCCATCGCCTTGTGGCGTGGGAGGCGTCCCAATCTCTAAGTGACGAATATCGGGAACTACTTGCTCTCGTGTACCGTTCCCCCGGATGCAACCGTGAGCAGCTCAAATGCTTGAAGCGCGACACTGACTTTCTGATGTCTATTGGACTATTGACATCGGCGCCACCAGCAAGTGGAGGTCGAAAAGCATATGCATTTCGCTTGACCTCGCAAGGTACGGACATCGTTCGTGCGCAGGGTCAGTAACTGGCGAGAACATTAATGTCCTGTAAGCGCGATTCCGCAACCGCGTCTTGGTCATTTTCCCGGTTGGCACAGCATCTGCGCGTTATCAGGGCACCCATGGCCGTTTCCGGAAATCTATGGATTGCGCTTGAGTGGTATCGGCATAAGTCGCTGCCAGAATTCGATGGCAGAACTGCCCAATGTCTGGTGGCGGATGGCCGAGAAAAAGCCGTGCTGGCTTACTTGGCCTCAATCGAGAGCGGGTGGGCCGGATAGCCGGACCGCGATTGGTCGACTAGTGATCATCACACTGTCTGGCCGCTAGCTAATCCGATAGAGAGGTGGGGCAGAGAATGGTGCGGGATTATCCTCAGCCACCAAGCTCCGCTCCCTGTTTTTGGTTCTGAGGCAGAAAGCGTACTTTGCATCGTCAATTATAAACGGGTTCCACGAAGGGCGTCAGGATCGCTAGTCTGGGCATTGATCGGAACCATGGTCCGTTAAGCGCAGCATTAGATATCGCTCGTCAAATCGCCTGCAACACAGATATGTCTAGCACCAAGGAAGCCAGCAGCAAGGATTTGCCACTATCGGGTTCAGATCAACAAAGCATCCCTCCTGGCGTCGTGGAGTTGCTTGCTGTGCAGGTTCAGAGGATGGTCGAAGAATCCGGAAATCCGGATGGCTTTGATGTACGGCCCTGGCTTCTCAACTGGCTTCATTCGCCGACCCAGGCCCTCGGTGGAAGATGTCCTGCAGACTACCTTCATACTCCTGAGGGCGTAGATCTGATTGCGAGGTTTCTTGCGAGCGCGCAAACAGGGGCTTATTGGTAGGTCTTTCGGATTGTCGCAGCAGTGCTGCTCGAAGTGATTCACGACGCTAGGCTCGGCCCCAGTCTTCGATACAGAGGCAATGCGACGTGAGATGTCGGCTTGCCGTGCGCGATGCGTCGGCGCGCGTGCTTTGCCGCGCTTGGGCACAAGCGCGGCTGGATGTGGTGAGGCTATCGATCGGGAATGGGTGGGGCCCGGGGGCGCCCAAACACAAATGCAGTAGTTACGTTGGGGCAGGGGAGAGGGCTAGCAGGCTGTTGAAAAGCGCCTCATTTTGACGGCCGGGGCACTGTTTAAAAGGGTTTCGTATGCGATTGGCCGT
>NZ_CABVPP010000091.1 GCF_902499075.1 Burkholderia pseudomultivorans
GGCTGCCCGCGACCGCGCTCGGCCTCGTACGCCGCGCCGCGCGGCTCACCCGGTCCGCCGGGGCCGCCGTGCCATTCGGTGCGTGCGCCGCGCCCGCCGAGTTCCGCCGCGGGCCGTGCCGCGCGCTCGGTCCACTCGCTGCCCCATTCCTCGGGCCCGACGTCCTCGCTCGCGAAGCGCCGGTACGCGGACTCGTAGTCTTCCTCGGGCCGCAGCGCCGGATCGTCCGGAAAGCCGCGCTCGCCTGCGTCCCGGTACGCGCGTTCGCTGCGTTCCTGCCAATCGGGCGGGCCGCGCCGTTCGACCGGCCGCCCGGGATATCGTCGTTGCATCGTGTCCTCCTTGGCCGCGTGCGCGACGAGCGGCCCCATGCCGCCCGGCGCGCGCGCCGCGTCGCCGGCGCAATCGGCATGCCGCGCGTGCGGGGCCCGAACGCGCGCGCCGCACGCGCCGGTCGTGCCGATCTGCAACCGAATTGCAGTTTTTGCGTGCGCGTCAGCCGGGCTCGCCGTCGCGCTGACCGCCGCGCTCGTCCAATTCGTCCGATTCATCGGGTTCGCCCGCGTCGGGCGGCTCGGCCAGCTGTTCGAGCCGGTCCGGCTCGATGTCCGCGCTCTCCTCGAAGGTCGCGTCGCCGTCCGCGGCCGCGCGCTCGCCCGTGCCCGCGCGGTCCGTGTCGCTGTCGAGCGTCGCGTCGCCGCGCTCGAGCGCATGCGCGTCGAGCGGCGAGTCGACGTCGAACGAATGGCGCCGCGCGCCGGCCGTGTCGCTGCCGCTGTCCGACGAATCGCTCGGGCCGAGCGCGCGCCCGTCGCGGCCGCGGCTCGCGTTCTCGTCGTCCGGGCCGGCCGGCTCGTTGTCGGGATTCAGTGTGCTCATCGCTATGTCCTCGCGGTTGCCATGCGCGGCGCGGCCGCAGCGGGCCGCGCCGGTCGTCGGGCGTGCGAGGGACGCAAGTGCCGTGCCGGGGCGGCTGCGGGCTGCGGGCTGCGGGCTGCGGGCTGCGGGCTGCGGGCTGCGGGCTGCGAGGCGCGAGCCGAGAGCCGAGAGCCGAGAGCCGAGAGGTGCGAGGCGGGAGGGCCGGGCCACGAGCCATGGGACGCAAGCCGCGACGGGCGCGGCACGCGCGGGCGCGCGCCACTGGAGGCTCCGTTGGCGGCCCGCGTAAGCGGGCCCCTAGACGGCCCCCCCTAGGCGGGCCCCCTTATCGGTTGTGCAACCCGGCACGGTCCGTGCGTGCCCATTAGCCAATCAAGCGGCGATCCCGTATCCTCTCGGGGTGCCGATCCGAACCACCACGCCGCCGTCCCCTTTTTCCGCGGACGGCCAATGGCGTTCCATTTGCAGCTGAGCTCGCCTCTGATGACGAAAGACGACATTCGACCCCATTCGAATCCCCCGCCGTCCCCCGCTCCGGACGGTGGCGACCTGCTGCACCGTTTCGCGGAATTCCGTTTCCAGACCGTCGTCGCCTCGATCACCGACTATGCGGTGTTCATGCTCGACACGGAGGGCCACGTCGTCACGTGGAACGCCGGCGCCGAGCGCATCAAGGGTTACCGCGCGAGCGAAATCGTCGGCAACCATTTCTCGCGCTTCTATCCGCCCGAAGCGCTCGCGGCCGGCCGCCCGTCGTACGGGCTGCGCGAAGCCGCGACGCATGGCCGCTTCGAGGACGAAGGCTGGCGCGTGCGCAAGGACGGCTCGCTGTTCTGGGCCAACGTGACGATCACCGCGGTGCGCGACGAGTCGGGCCAGCTGTGCGGCTTCATCAAGATCACGCGCGACATGACCGAGCGCAGGCGGCTCGAGGAACTCGAAACGTCCACGCATCGGCTCAGCGTATTCATCGCGATGCTCGCGCACGAACTGCGCAACCATCTCGCGCCGCTGCGCCATTCGGTCGGCGTGCTGCAGAGCCTGCCCGATCCGGCGCCCGCGCTCGCGCAGTGCCGCGACGCGGTGCATCGCCAGGTCGCGCAACTGACGCGGCTCGTCGACGATCTGCTCGACGTCGGCCGCATCACGTCCGGCAAGGTCGAGCTCGAGGATCGGCCGGTGACGGTACGCGATCTCGTGGCCCGCGGCGTCGAAAGCGTGCAGCCGAAGCTGGCGACCCGCGAGCAGCAGATCCACGTCGATCTGCCGCCCGAGCCGATCGTGCTGCGCGGCGACGATGCGCGGCTCGTGCAGGTGCTGCACAACCTGCTCGACAACGCATCGAAATTTTCGCCGCGCGGCGGGCGTATCGATATCAGCGCGCGCGTCGAAGGCCCGGTCGTCGCGATTCGCGTGATCGATCGCGGCGTCGGGATCGCGCCCGGCGCGCTCGAGTCGATCTTCGATCTGTTCGAGCAGGAAGGCGCGGCCCATCGGCCGACCGACGGCTTCGGCCTCGGCCTCGCGATCTGCCGGTCGTTCGTCGAACTGCACGGCGGGATGATCTCCGCGGAGAGCGACGGCCCCGGCCACGGCGCGACGTTCATCATCCGTCTGCCCGTCGAACGCGCGGCGCGCGCGGAGCCCGAGCTTCCGGTCGCGAGCGCGGCCGCCGACACGCCGGTCGCGCCGCTGCGCATCGTTGTCGTCGACGACAACCGCGACTCCGCGGACACGCTCGCGGTGCTGCTGCAGGTCAAAGGCCACGCGCCGCGCGTCGCATACAGCGCCGACGAAGCGCTCGCGCTCGCACGCGACTACACGCCGCATCTGATGCTGATCGATCTGACGATGCCGGACGTCGACGGGTATTCGCTGCTGCAGGCGTTGCGCCGGATCGATGCGCTCGCCGACACCGCGTGCGTCGCGTTGTCGGGGCACGCGCAACCGTCGGACCGCGCGCGCAGTACCAGCGCAGGCTTTGACGACCACCTCGTGAAACCCGTCGAGATGCCGGTGCTCGACGCGCTGCTGCAGCGCGTCGCACGCAAGTTCCAAGCTCGCCCGTAAGCGGCCGCGTTCACGCCATCGCACGGCACATCGCCGCGCAGGCATCGCAGGCGAGCGCGCAGCGCCGGCAGTGCTCGTGCGTATGGCGCCGGCATTCCGCCGCGCAGCGCTCGCACACCTGCGCGCACAAGGCGCACACCTGCGGCGCGAGCACGCTGCGGCGGGCCATCGCGCCGGACGCGAAGCGGCACAGCAGCGCGCAGTCGATGTCGAGCGCGATGCAGGCGGTCAGCGCGCGCGGGTCCGGCTCCGCGAGACACGCGCCGGCGCAGGCGTCGCACGCATGCGCACATGCGTCGCATGCGGCCATGCAGGTGTCGTAACGCGCATTCAGTTCGGTGCGGTTCGTTGCGGGTTCCATGATCACGGCTCCAGTTTCACTTTGATCCAGCCCGGCTCGCGGACGTCGAAGGCGCGATAGGCGTCGATCGCGTTGGTCAGCGGCTCGCGCTGCGTCAGCACCGACAACGGATCGAACGCACCGCTGCGCACCAGTTCGATCAGTTGCGGCGTGATCGTCCGGTGATTGCAGTTGCCCATCTTGATCGTCAGGTTGCGGTTCATCGCCTCGCCGATCGGAAACACGCGCGCCTGCGGCGGATAGACGCCGATCACCGCGACCGTGCCCGCCTTCGCGACCGCGCGCACCGCCCATTGCAGCACCTGCGACGGCCCGTCGCCCGGCACCCAGTAGCGGCCGTCCGGCTTGCGGCGCGGCGCGACCGCGTCGACCTCCGCATCGAATGCACGCGCGGCCTCGTGGTCGGCCGCAGCGGGCCCGTGCGTCGCGCGCATCGCGTCGACGCCGACCGCATCGATCACACGATCGACGCCGATTCCGCCCGTCAGACGCAGCACGGTATCGACCGGGTCTTCCTCGGAGAAGTCGACCGCTTCCGCGCCCTGCGCACAGGCCATGTCGAGACGCGATGCGATCCGGTCGATCGCGATCACGCGACCCGCACCCATCAGCTTCGCGCTCGCGATCGCGAACTGCCCGACCGGGCCCGCGCCGAACACGGCGACCGTATCGCCCGGCTTCACTTCGGCGAGTTGCGCGCCGAAATAGCCGGTCGGAAAAATATCGGACATCAGGATCGCGCGATCGTCGTCGATTTCGTCGGGCAGACGGATCAGGCTCGCGTTCGCGAGCGGCGTGCGCGCGTATTCGGCCTGCAGTCCGTCAAACGCGCCCGTGTCGGCCGGGCCGCCGAAGAACGCGGTGCCCGCGCGCGGGCCGCCCGGATTCGCGACGTCGCACTGCGCGGTATAGCCGGCACGGCAGTACACGCAGTGGCCGCACGCGATCGTCGACGGAATCAGCACGCGGTCGTCGCGCCGCAGATTGCGCACGTCGCGGCCGACCGCCTCGACGATGCCGACGCCTTCGTGCCCAAGAATCGTGCCCGGCTTCATGCCGCCGAGCGTGCCGCGCACCATGTGCAGATCGGTGCCGCAGATCGCGCTGGCCGTCAGGCGCACGACCGCATCGGTGGTGTCGGCGACTTCCGGATCGGGAACGGTATCGATGCGGATGTCGCCGATACCGTGAAATACGACTGCTTTCATGTCGGACCTCCTTGTCGAATGCGGCAACGGCATCGTCGCCGCCACGCGGTCGAGCAAGGTGCGCGCCCGCATCGCGCGCAAGGCCGGTGCGCGGCGCGGATCGACAAGGAAGCAGGCAGGGATGGGGATTGCGGCGGGCGAGTTGGCGATGCACGGCCGTGCGGTCTTCGCGATGCCGCTCGCGCGGCCGTTCACACCGGTTGCAATTCGCTATACGCGATGGGCATTCTTGCAGCGCGCGGCGCGCGCGTACGTACGCGCTCGTCTCCGGCGTCTTTCGCTTCTTTCGCTTCTTTCGCGTTACGCCACCGCGCGCCGCGCCTGACGCCCGCGCAGCCACTCGAGCGCGAGCAGCAGGCTCGTCGAGAACACGATCAGGATCGTCGCGAGCGCCGCGATCGTCGGGCTGATGTTTTCGCGGATGCCGGTAAACATCTGCCGCGGCAGCGTCGTCTGGTCCGCGCCGGCCAGAAACAGCGTGACGACCACTTCGTCGAACGACGTCGCGAACGCGAACAGCGCACCCGACATCACGCCCGGCGCGATCACCGGCAGCGTCACGCGGAAGAATGTCGTCACCGGATTCGCGCCCAGCGACAGGCTCGCGCGCACGAGGTTCTGGTTGAAGCCCTGCAGCGTCGCGGCCACTGTCGTCACGACGAACGGCACACCGAGCGCCGCGTGCGCCGCGATCAGCCCCGTGTACGTATTCGCGAGCCCGAGCGGTGCGAAGAACAGATACATGCCGACACCGACCACCACCACCGGCACGATCATCGGCGAGAGCAGCACCGCCATCAGCAGCCCCTTGCCGCGAAACTCGGCCTTCGTCAGCCCGATCGCGGCCAGCGTGCCGAGCACGGTCGCCACGAGCGTCGCCGAGGGCGCCACGATGAAGCTGTTCTTCGCGGCCATGCGCCACTCGTCCGACGCGATCAGGTTTTCGTACCAGCGCGTCGAGAAGCCGGGAATCGGATACACGAGGAACGTGCTCGACGAGAACGACAGCGGCACGATCGCAAGCACCGGCAGGATCAGATACAGCAGCGTGAGCACGACGAGCACGCGCAACGCGACATACCACGCGCGCTCGATGAACGACATGTGCGGCGCAAACAGCGGCCTGGCAAGTTTCATGGTTCCTTCTCCTTCCCTGTCGGCCCGCGTTCAGCCGAGGCTCACGTTGGTGCGCGTGAAGCGCCCGTACACCGCGTACAGCACGAGCGTCGCCGCGAGCAGCAGCCCGCCGAGCGCACACGCCATCCCCCAGTTGATCGTCACGTTCGTGAAGTACGCGACGTAGTAGCTGACCATCTGGTCGTTCGGGCCGCCGAGCAGCGCCGGCGTGATGTAGTAGCCGATCGCGAGGATGAACACGAGCAGCGCGCCCGCGCCGACGCCCGGATACGTCTGCGGCACGTACACGCGCCAGAACGCCGCGAACGGATGGCTGCCGAGCGAGACGGCCGCGCGCTGGTAGGTCGGCGGAATCGACTTCATCACGCTGTAGAGCGGCAGGATCATGAACGGCAGCAGGATGTGCGTCATCGAGATATAGACGCCCACGCGGTTGAACAGCAGCGCAAGCGGATGCGCGAGCAGGCCGCTGCCGATCAGCGCCTTGTTGATCAGCCCTTCGTTCTGCAGCAGCACGATCCACGCGGCCACGCGCACGAGCACCGAGGTCCAGAACGGAATCAGCACGAGGATCATCGCGAGGTTCGCGCGCCGCTCCGACAGCGTCGAGATCCAGTAGGCG
This sequence comes from Burkholderia pseudomultivorans, assembly GCF_902499075.1. GTDB lineage: Bacteria > Pseudomonadota > Gammaproteobacteria > Burkholderiales > Burkholderiaceae > Burkholderia > Burkholderia pseudomultivorans. The sequence goes on from NZ_CABVPP010000091.1 coordinate 6,278, forward strand.
AGCGGATAGCCGAGCAGCAGCGCGAACAGCGTCACGGCGATGCCGATCACGAACGTGCGACCGAAGATCGCCAGATAGATCGACTGATCCGGATCGGCGTGCACGATGTGGCCGAAGCCGTCCTGCTTGTGGTCGAGCGCGGCGAGCAGATAGAACGGCGAATAGGTGCTGCCGTTTTTGGCGATCGCCTGCCAGTACGCGACCTCGCCCCAGCGCGCATCGAGTTCGATCAGTTTGCTGCGCGTGCCGGCCGGCGTCAGCGCCGTGCCATCGTCGTTTTTCAGCGGCATCGCGCGCGCAGTCTTGGCGACGAGCGAGCGATAGCCGGGAATCTCGGTGTTCAACCGCCGCGCGAGCGCGCCCATCGCGTCGCTGTCGGCGACTTTCGTCATGTCGGCGGCGAGCGCCGCGTAGGCGGCGTCCGCGGGCGGCGTCTTGCGGTCCCAGTGCGACAGCGCGGCGACCGTGTTCGGCAGCGCGGCGGCGATCTCCGGGTTCTGCACCGCGCGCGTGAGCAGCGTGCCGATCGGCACGACGAACACCAGCAGCAGGAAGATCGCGAGCGGCGCGATCAGCAGCAGCGCCATCGTGCGCTTGCGCGCTTCGGCGGCTTTCAGTTCGCGCTTGAGCGCAGCGCCTGACTGCGGGGAAGAAGCGATCGTCATCGTGTTCAACGGAGGTCTCTCCGGGCCGGACCGCAGGCCGCGGCCCGCGGTCCGGCGGCAAGCCGCGCGATGCGTGACGCTGCGTCGCGCGGCGGACGGCGTCCGTGCGTGGACGCGCTCGCGCCCACGCACGGCGGACTTACTTCGACGCCCACGCGGCGAAGCGCTGCTCGAGCTCGTCGCCGTGATCGGTCCAGAAGCCGATGTCCTGCAGCACGGCGTTCTTGCCGTTCGCCGGCGAGTTCGGCAGGTTCGCGAGCGTCTTCGCGTCGAGCGACTTGATCGCGGCGAGGTTCACCGGCCCGTACGCGATGTGCTGTGCGTATGCCTGCTGCGGCTTCGGCGTCAGCGTGTAGGCGATGAACTGCTCGGCGAGCGCCTTGTTCGGCGAGCCCTTCGGAATCGCCCAGTAGTCGAGATCGTAGATGCTGCCGTTCCACACGATCTTCAGGTTCTTGCCTTCCTTGCGCGCCGCGTCGATGCGGCCGCTAAACGCGGTCGACATCACGACGTCGCCGGCGACGAGGAATTGCGGCGGCTGCGCGCCCGCTTCCCACCACTGGATGTTCGGCTTCAGCTCGTCGAGCTTCTTGAAGGCGCGATCCTGGCCGGCCTTCGTGTTCAGCACCTTGTACACGTCCTTCGGCGCGACGCCGTCGGCCATCAGCGCGAACTCGAGGTTGTAGCGCGCACCCTTGCGCATCGCGCGCTTGCCGGGGAATTTCTTCACGTCCCAGAAATCGGCCCAGTTCGCCGGTGCGGTCTTCAGCTTGTCCGCGTTGTACGACAGCACCGTCGACCAGACGAAAATGCCCGCGCCGCAGGTCTGGTACGCCTCGGGAATCAGATCGGTCTTCTTCGCGATCTTCGACCAGTCGAGCTTCTCGTAGAGGCCTTCGTCGCAGCCGCGGCCGACGTCGCCGGACTCGACGTCGACGACGTCCCAGCTCACGTGCTTCGCCTCGACCATCGCCTTCACCTTCGCCTGCTCGCCGTTGTATTCGACGGCGGTGACCTTGTTGCCGGTCGCCTTCTCGAACGGCTGGTTGAAGGCGGCCTTCTGCGCATCGCCGTTCGCACCGCCGAAGTTGACGACCGTCAGTTCGGCAGCGGACGCCGACGCGCCGAATGCGGCCAACGTCAGCGCAACGGCAATGCGGCGTGCGGTAAAGCGGGTTCGATTCATGGTGGTTCCTCTCCGGTCGCGGTGAAAATGCGTAGTGGTGGTGATCGACGACAGACTGACAGACTGCGGGGAAACCGGCGGCCGCGCCGGCGTTACGCGAACACGCGCAGATGCGCGGGCGCGAACGACAGCGAAACCGGCGCACCGGGGAAAAAGTTGTCGAGCGCTTCTGTGCCGAGCGGCACCTTGACGAAGCATTCGCCTTGTCCGGGCACGGCGCAACGCATGCGCACATGATCGCCGAAATAAATCAGCCCGAGCGCTTCGCCCGCGACGCGATTCGCGGCGTCGCCGTGCGCGGCCGGCGGTTCCGGCTCGCGGCAAAGACGCATGCGCTCGGGACGGATGCACGCGATCGCCGGTGCGCCCGGCGCGGCATTCGCGACGTTGCGCCCGATCAAGCGCGTGCCGTCGCCGAGCCGCAGCTCGCAGAACTCGCCGTCGACGCGCGCGATCGTGCCGCGCAGCCGGTTGCTGTCGCCGATGAAGTTCGCCACGAATTCGTTGCACGGCGACTCATAGAGCCGGTCCACCGTGTCGAGCTGCTGCACGATGCCCTTGTCGAATACCGCCACGCGGTCTGACATCGTCAGCGCCTCGCCCTGATCGTGCGTGACGTAGACGAACGTCACGCCGAGCTTCTCGTGCAGCGCCTTCAGCTCGTATTGCATGTGTTCGCGCAGCTGCTTGTCGAGCGCGCCGAGCGGTTCGTCCATCAGCACGAGCTTCGGCTCGAACACCAGCGCACGCGCGAGCGCAATGCGCTGCTGCTGCCCGCCCGAGAGTTGCGCCGGATAGCGCTTCGCGAAGCGCTCCATCTGCACCATCTTCAGCGCGTGCGCGACACGCTCGGCGCGTTCGGCCGCCGGCAGCTTGCGCACCGTCAGCGGATAGGCGACGTTCTGCTCCACCGTCAGATGCGGAAACAGCGCGTAGTTCTGGAACACCATGCCGATGTTGCGCTTGTGCGGCGGCACGTGATTGAGCAGCTCGCCGTCGAGGCGGATTTCGCCGCCGGTCGGGAATTCGAAGCCCGCCAGCATCATCAGGCACGTGGTCTTGCCCGAGCCGGACGGCCCGAGCAGCGTCAGGAATTCGCCGCGGCGAATGTCGAGATCCAGCGATTTGACGACGAGCGTCTCGCCGTCGTAGGTCTTTCGCACACCGCGAAAACTGACGATCACATCATCGGCCTTCATTCTGTTGGTCTCCTGCGAAGCCGTATCCGATGCATCGCGCGCATGCCGGCGCCGTTCTCGTTCTACGTATTCGGCGGCCGCCGGTTACCCCGCGCGCGCGACTGCCGCCGGCGTGTCGTGCCGCCCGCAGTCGCGTGAATTGACTATAGCAATCAATGGCTATAGCCTGTATAGCCAAATCGCACTCGATGATAATGCCATTTCATGCGAGCCGTCCTGTTGACCGACCTGCTGGCGCGCGCATTGTCCGATGGCGGCAGCGATACGCTGCAGCACCGGATCTATGACGTCGTGCGGCGCGGTGTGCTGGATCATACGCTCGCCGCGGGGCAGAAACTGCCGTCGTCGCGCACGCTCGCGCAGGAACTCGGCATTTCCCGAATCACCGTCTCGCTCGCCTACGATCGGCTGATCGCCGAGAACTATCTCGTCGCGCGCACCGGCAGCGGCACGTTCGTCGCGCCGACGAGCCCGCGGCCGCTGAGCGGCCCGGGCGAAATCGTGCATACGCGCCATTCGATGACGCTGTCGCAGCGCGGCGCGATGCTCGACCGGCTGCCGGGCGGCGTCACGCAAAGCTACGGCCCGTTCGTGCCGGGCGTCGCCGACACGCCGATGTTCCCGTTCCATGTATGGCGCCGGCTGATCGCGCGGCATATCGGCAAGGGCGACCTGTCGCTGTCCGGCTACGCGCTCGACGGCGGCTACGCGCCGCTGCGCGCCGCGGTCGCGCGCTACCTGAAGATCTCGCGCTCGGTCGTCTGCGAGCCCGAGCAGGTCATCATCACGTCCGGCACGCATCAGTCGATCGATCTCTGCGCGCGGCTGCTTGCCGATCCCGGCGACGTCGCGATCGTCGAGAACCCGTGTCATTGGGCGTTCCCGACCGTGCTGTCGGCCGCCGGCCTCGAACTGGTGGCGAGCGCGATCGATGCGGCCGGACTGTCGCTCACCGACATCGATACGCCGGCGCGCGCGCGGCTCGTCGTGACGAGCCCGTCGCACCAGTATCCGACCGGCGCCGTGATGCCGCTGTCGCGCCGGCTCGAACTGCTGCAGAGCGCACGCAGCCGCAACCTGTGGGTGATGGAAGACGACTACGACAGCGAATTCCGCTACGACGGCATCCCGCTGCCCTCGCTGCAAGGGCTCGACAGCGACGCGCGCGTCATCTACGGCGGCACGTTCAGCAAGGCTATGTATCCCGGCGTGCGCATCGCCTATCTGGTCGTGCCCGCGCATCTGGCCGACACGTTCGCGAAAGCCTGCGCGAAGCTGTATCGCCCCGGCCAGCTGCACATCCAGGCCGCGCTCGCCGACTTCATCGACGACGGCCACTTCGCGCAGCACGTGCGGCGGATGCGGATCGAATACGCGCAGCGTCAGCAACTGCTGCGCGACGCGCTGCATGCGGAATTCGGCAACACGATCCGGCTCTCCGACGCGCGCGCGGGACTGCATCTGTTCGCGAGCTTCGATGCGGACGTGTCGACGCGCGCGCTGACCGACGTCGCGCGTGCGGACGGCCTGATTCTCGGCCGGCCGCATTTCGTCGCGCCGCACGCGCTTGCCGATCGCAGCATCGTGCTCGGCTACGGCGGCGTCGCGCAAAGCGCAATCGGCGACGGCGTGAAGCGGCTCGGCCGCGCGTATGCGCGCACGCTCGACGCGACGTAGCTGCGGCTGCGCGCGAGCGGTCACAGCGCGGCGAGCGCGCCGTCGGCGGCCGCGAGCAGCAGATCCGCGTGTTCCTGCGTAAACGGCAGCAGCGGACGGATCTTCAGCACGTTGCCGCGCACGCCGGTCGCGCTGATCAGCACGCCGCGTTCGCGCATCAGATTGACGACGCGCTGCCTCTCGTCTTCGGCCGGCGTCTTCGCGTGGCGGTCGCGCACGAGCTCGACGCCGAGGAACAGCCCGTCGCCGCGCACGTCGCCGATCAGGTCGTGCTTGCGCGCGAGCGTGCGGAACCCTTCGCGCAGATACGCGCCGATCCGGCTCGCGTTCGCCTGCAGACCGTCGTTGACGATCACGTCGAGCGTCGCGGCCGCCGCCGCGCACGACACCGGATTGCCGCCGAACGTATTGAAATAGCGCGTGTCCTTGCCGAACCGCTCGAGCACCTCGGCGCGTGCCGCAAGGCCGGCGATCGGATGACCGTTGCCCATCGGCTTGCCCATCGTCACCAGATCCGGAACCACATCGTGCCGCTCGAAGCCCCACATCTTCGAGCCGGTACGCGCGAAGCCGGCCTGCACTTCGTCCGCGATGAAGACGCCGCCGGCCTGCCGGATCGCCGCGACGGCACCCTGCAGAAAACCGCGCGGATCGGCGAACACGCCGTCGCTCGTGAACAGCGTGTCGATGATCAGCGCGGCGGGCCGCACGCCGTGCCGCACGAGGTCGTCGATCGCGCGCTGCACGTCGCGCGCGAACCGCGCGCCGACGTCGGCGTCGCCGTCGCGATACGTGTCGGGTGGCGCGACCGCGCGCACGTGCAGGCCGAGCGGCACGTGGCGGCCGAGCGACGGCGAGATCTCGGCGATCGCGGCCGTCACGCCGTGATAGGCAAGCTGCGTGACGATCACGCCGGTGCCGCCCGTGTACTGCTTCGCGATGCGCAGCGCGAGATCGTTCGCTTCGCTGCCCGTGCAGGTGAACATTGCCTGCGACAGCGCGTCGGGCATCGTGCGCAGCAGCCGTTCCGCGTAATCGAGTATGCCGTCGTGCAGATAGCGCGTATGCGTGTTCAGCGTGCTCGCCTGCTTCGCGATCGCCTCGACGACTTCGGGCCGGCAATGGCCGATCGACGCCACGTTGTTGTACGCGTCGAGATACGCGCGGCCGGCGCTGTCGTAGAGCCACACGCCTTCGCCGCGCACGATGTGCAGCGGCGTTTCGTAGAACAGCCGGTACGCGGGCCCGAGCACGCGCGCACGCCGCTCGACGAGCGCACGCGCCTGCGCGTCGAGCGCCGATGCGCGCTGCGGGTCGAACGCGTTCAGCATCGCCGGATCACTGCGCATGACGATTCTCCTGTTCGTGGCGGATCGCGTCGCCGATGATGCGCGCCGCGTCGCCGTCGGGCAGCGCGGCGAGCCGGTGCAGGCCCGTCCACGACAGCGCGTTGTTGCGCAGGATGTAGGCGCTGTTCTCGGGATGCTCGCGCGCGCGCCAGCCGGTGATCAACACCGTCATCAGCAGCCGCGCGACGATCAGCTCCGGCAACACTGCCAGTTCGTCGCCGCTCAGCGGGTTCTCGCGGTGGTAGGCGCAGATGCAGTCGACGGCCGTCTCGAGCGGATTCGGCGTATCGGCAAGCTGATACGACGATGCGACCGCCAGCTCGTTGACGAGCGGCGCGTGCACCATGTCGCCGAAATCGAGGATCGCGGTGATGCGGTCGGTGTCGGTCTCGTCGACGAGCACGTTGTACGGATTCAGATCGTTGTGAATCACCTGACGCCGCAGCGTCGTCATCCGGCGCGCGGTGTGCGCATCGTGACGGTCGAGCAGATGGCGCGCAAGCGCGCGCCGCTCGCCGCCGTCGACGTAGTCGAGCAGCGGCCGCAGCTGCGACAGATGCTGGATGTCCCACAGCAGCCGGTGCCCCGCATGCGCGTGCGTGAAGCCGCGCAGCGCGCGATCGAAGCGGCCGAGCGCGGTGCCGAGCGCGCGGCGCTGCCGGCGCGAACGCTCGACGCGATGCAGCGGAATGCCGGGCGCGAACGTGATCATCCGCACCGCCTGGCGCGCGTGCTCGCCCGCGACGTCGCGCCAGTGAATGTAACGGCCCGACCGGTCGCGCATCAGCCGCGGCACCGGCAGCGTCGCGTCGGCCTCGATCACCTGCAGCTGCGCGAACGTCTGGAACTCCGTCACACCCGCCTGCTCGGCCGGATGCGTGAGCTTCAGCACGTACGATGCGCCGTCGGCCGCGTCGATGCGGAAGTTCTGGTCGCGTTCGCTCGCCAGCGCGCTCGCGGTGCCGACGATGCCGAACGCGTCGGCCGCCAGCGCCTCCGCTTCGTCGATTCCGATGCGCGGCGATGCGACGGAAAACAGCGTGTCGTGCCTGAACGGGCCGGCGGCAGCATCATGCATCGTCGCCTCCTGCCGGCCGGCATGCGCTGCCGCCGCTCGATGAATCGACCTTCACGCGCGTCATGTTCGCCCTCGCTCGTCGTATGGATGTCGAGCGAACTCTAGAGCACACTGGCTTTATGGCGAATAGCCACTTGTCGTCAAGTTATAAGGCCACTTTGGTAGCGACGGTGAGCGCGGTCGCTGGCTGGGACGTTCGGCCGTCCCGCTGCGGCGGCGGACGCCGGCCGTCAATCGGGCTCGGCGTCGGCCGCGCCGTCGCGCGCCTTCGAGATCGCCTCGACGAGCTTCAGCTCGTCGTCGAGCGACAGCGTCGTGTCGAGCACGTCACCGCCGAAGGGCGCGAGTGCGGCGCCGAGCCGGACGACGTCCAGTTGCGTGACCGCGAAGGCGAGCGTCACGGTGCCCGCGCGCACCTTGCGCGCGACGCGCCCGATCAGCGCATCGTCGACCGGCCGATCGCGCAGCGCATCGAGCGATGCGTCGATGCGCGCGAACGCGTCGGCGAGCAGCGAACCGTGCGACACGCGTGCAGGATCGGCCGCGTGCGCGGTCCGGCTACCGTCGCGCGCACATTCGACGAGCACGACGCCCGACAGCGCCACCGTCTGCGCGTCGCGCAGCGCGGCGAGCGCCGCGAGCGCGCGATGCGCCGTGTCGAGATCGGGGTAGGACAATGCAATCAGCGTATTCATCGGCAACTCCGGCTAGAGGTGCGTCGCGGCGCAGGCGGCAGGCCGGCGGGGCACGCCTGCATCGCGACCGCCGCAACGGCGGTCCGCCTCGCCCATCGGAGGATGGTCGTCATCGGCTTCGGATGCAACGTGCGCGCGGCGCTGGTACGATCGTCGCACCGAAGCGACGATCACGATCGATGGAGGGTTTCGAACGATGCACGCCAGCGAAATGTTCATGGGTCACGAGATTCGCGTCGAGGCGACGCGCAACGAACGCGGCGCGTGGGTCGCGCACGTGCGGATCTTCCGCGACGGCGCACCGGTCGACCTGCCGGCGCCCGAGCTCGTCACGCCCGAATGGCTCACCTGCGACGAAGCGTTGCGCGGCGGCCTCGACCAGGGGCGCATCATGCTGAAGACGCACGACCGCTGAGCGCGGCGCGCTCATCGTTCGCCGCCGGGCCGCGCGGGCGCGCGCACGCAGCGGCCCGCATCGAACGCGTCGCGCATCAGCTGCGATACGTCGTCCAGCGTCAGCTCGACCGACGTCGAGCCCGCAGTGTCGCGATCGACGACCCGATGACCGATGTTGCGCTCGGCGATCGCGTTGAGCAGTGCGTCGACCAGATACTTGTCCATTCCGTTTCCCGTCAGGCTTGCGCGCATTCGTTGCGTACGCAACGTTTCTGCAGCCATTTGCGTCAAGACCGATGCCGTGCCGGACGCGCGCGATGGCGCCGCCTGCGCACGGCCGTCGCCGTCATCCGCCGGCGATCTGCGTTTCGAGCGCCGCCTCCGCACGCAGACAATCGAGATCGCGGCCGATCGTCGCGACCGCGAGTCGCACGTCGCCGCGCCAGTAGCTGACCGAGCCGTCGTGCGCGTGCAGGTCGCCTTCGATTTCGACGCGATCCCAGTGCTCCGCATGGCCGACATAGCGGATCGTCATGTCGTAGTGCTGCGTCCAGAAGAACGGCACCGCATCGAACGGCCGTTGCCGGCCGAGCATGTTGTGCGCGGCCGTGCTGCCCTGCCGTTGCGCGACGACCCAGTGCTCGACGCGAATGCGCTCGCCCGTCAGCGGATCGGGCCAGCGCGCGATATCGCCGGCCGCATAGATGCCGGGCGCGCTCGTCTGCAGATAGCGGTCGACGCTGACGCCGCGGTCGACCTCGAGACCCGCGTCCTGCGCAAGCGCGACGTCCGGCCGAACGCCGATGCCGACCACGACGAGATCGGCAGGCAGCACGTCGCCGGTCGATAGCGTCACACGATCGTGCTCGATCCGCGCGAGCGTCGCGCCGAGATGAAACACGACGCCGTGCGACTCGTGCAGCGCGCGCACCGCATCGCCGAGCGCGTCGCCGAGCACGTGCGCCATCGGATGCGAACCGGGCGCGACGACGTGCACGTCGAGCGTGCGCGTGCGCAGCGCGGCGGCCGCCTCGAGCCCGATGAAGCTTGCGCCGACCACCACGCAGCGGCGCGCAGTCGCAAGCCGCGCGATCAGCGCATCGCAGTCCGCGCGCGAGCGCAGCACGCACACGTGCGGCAAATCGGCGCCCGGCACCGTCAGCCGGTTCGGTACGGCGCCCGTCGCGAGCAGCAGCGCACCGTAGCCGAGCCGGCTGCCGTCCGCGAGCTCGACCGCGCGCTGCGCGGCATCGATGCGTGCGACGCGCGTGCCGCAGCGCAGGTCGATCTTCCTGTCCGCGTAGAACGACGGCGAGCGCAGCGGCAGCCAGTCGGCCTCGGCCGTGCCGGCCAGATAGTCCTTCGACAGGTTCGGGCGATCGTACGGCGGTTCGTCGTCGCCGCTGAGCAGCGTGATCGCGCGCGTGTAGCCTTCGTCGCGCAACGTGACCGCGGCCGAGATCGCGGCCGCCCCGCCGCCGACGATGACGATCGAGTCGGGCGCCTCGATCGGCGCGGGCGACGGTGCCGGCGCGCGCGCATCGACGACGACCGCGCGGCCGTCGCGACGTTCGACGCGCCAGCAGTTGAGTCCGTCGAGCGCGGGCGCGCGCAAGCGTGCGCCGCTACGCAGACAGAAGGCCGCGTGATGCCACGGGCAGCGCAGCGTGTCGCCGACCAGCAGCCCTTGCGCAAGCGGTGCGCCGTAATGCGGGCACTGCGCGCCGACCGCGAACAGCGCATCGCCGCGCCGCACGAGCAGCACGGCTTCGTCGCCGACGCGGCCTTCGATCATGGCGCCGTCCGCGATGTCGTCGAGCGCGATGCCTTGCGCGAGATCGGGACGCGGCGCCGAGGAGGCGTTTCCAGACATGGGATCGCTCCCGCACGGTTCGTCAACGCTCCCATTATCGGCGTCCTTCACGAAAAGAACAGGTACAGCGCGCGCCGCAGCGCACGCAAACGCGACTGTAGCTTGTGCGCGATGCGCGGCCGGCGTAGAACGTCAGCACCGTTGCGGCGCAGCACGCCGCATCGGCGGCGCGCCTGCCGCGCCGCTGTCCCGACCCGCGTCCGGAGTGCATGATGGCGACCGTCCTCTGCGTGCTGTACCCCGACCCCGTCGACGGCTATCCGCCGCGCTACGTGCGCGACACGATTCCCGTCATCACGCACTACGCGGACGGCCAGCTCGCGCCGACGCCGTCCGGGCCGCCCGGTTTTCGGCCGGGCGAACTCGTCGGCTCGGTATCGGGCGCGCTCGGGTTGCGCGACTATCTGGCGGCGCACGGTCATACGCTGATCGTGACGAGCGACAAGGACGGCCCCGACTCCGAATTCGAGCGCCGGCTGCCGGAAGCGGACGTCGTGATTTCGCAGCCGTTCTGGCCCGCGTATCTGACCGCCGAGGGGATCGCGCGCGCGCCGAAGCTGCGGCTCGCGCTGACTGCGGGCATCGGCTCCGATCACGTCGATCTCGCGGCGGCCGCGCGCGCGGGCATCACCGTCGCGGAAGTCACCGGATCGAACAGCGTCAGCGTCGCCGAGCATGTCGTGATGACGACGCTTGCGCTCGTGCGCAACTATCTGCCGTCGCACGCGATCGCGCAGCAAGGCGGCTGGAACATCGCCGACTGCGTATCGCGCAGCTACGACATCGAGGGCATGCATTTCGGCACGGTCGGCGCCGGCCGCATCGGGCTCGCGGTGCTGCGGCGGCTGAAGCCGTTCGGGCTGGCGCTGCACTATACGCAGCGGCATCGGCTCGATCCGGCGATCGAACACGAACTCGCGCTGACCTATCACGCGGACGTCGCGTCGCTCGCGAGCGCGGTCGACATCGTGAATCTGCAGATTCCGCTCTATCCGTCGACCGAGCATCTGTTCGATGCCGCAATGATCGCGCGCATGAAGCGCGGCGCGTATCTGATCAACACCGCGCGCGCGAAACTCGTCGATCGCGACGCGGTCGTGCGTGCGGTCGCCTCGGGCCATCTGGCCGGCTACGGCGGCGACGTGTGGTTTCCCGAGCCCGCACCGGCCGATCATCCGTGGCGCGCGATGCCGTTCAACGGGATGACGCCGCATATCTCGGGCACGTCGCTGTCCGCGCAGGCGCGCTACGCGGCCGGTACGCTCGAAATTCTGCAGTGCTGGTTCGAGCGCCGGCCGATTCGCGAGGCCTACCTGATCGTCGACGGCGGCACGCTCGCGGGCACCGGCGAGCAGTCGTACCGGCTCACGTGACGCGCGGCGCGCTCAACCGACGCGTGCGGCCGCGAGCTTGCCGACCGTAATCACGGCCTGCTCGATTTCCGGCGACCACGGGCTGCTGTAGTTCAGCCGGATGAAGTTTCGATAGTTGTCGGTGATCGAGAACATATAGCCGGGCCC
>NZ_CABVPP010000092.1 GCF_902499075.1 Burkholderia pseudomultivorans
GGCCTGCTCGTTCACCGCCGCGGCCGACGCCGGCGCGGTGGACAGGCTCGCTGCGGCCTCCGGCGCCGCTGCGCTCGCCGCCTGCGCAGCACTCGCGGCGGCGGCCTCGGAGGCCGCCTTCGCCGCTGCGGCCGCCTTCGCCTTCTTGCCGCCGCGATCGCCGTCGATGTCGGCCAGCAGGTCGAGTTCGGAAGGCAGGTTGTCGGCGCCGGTCCAGCTCGCCAGGCGATCGCCCGAGAAGGTCAGCACGAGGTCGCGCTGCTGGACGACTGCCGTCGAGCCGCGCTTGAAGTAGAACAGGTAATCCCAGCGGTCGGCGTGGAACATGTCGGTCAGCAGCGGCGTGCCGAGCAGCGCGCGGACCTGCTCGCGCGTCATCCCGGCCTGCAGCTGCGCGGCCTTCTCCTGCGACACGAAGTTGCCCTGCACGACGGTGATCCGATAGGGGGTGATGCTCTGCGCGATGCGCTGCGTCACGCTGTCGTACGACGAACAACCAGCCAGCGCGGCAACGGCGGCGGCAGCGATGATGGCACTCCGCATGCGGCTCCTCTGAAAGTGCGAAAGAGATTCTGGAATCATTTCCCTCACCGTGCTGGCCCGCCTCGCAGGCCGCGCGTGTTTCTGGAACGGCGAAAAGCCGGTAACATTGAAGCCCTGCATTGTACTCTAGGGACGCCTAGCCATGACCAATCCGACGGATCTCAAGAATATCGGGCTAAAGGCCACCCTACCGCGCCTCAAGATTCTCGAGATCTTCCAGCAAAGCCCCGTGCGGCACCTGACGGCCGAAGACGTCTACCGCAACCTGCTCAACGAGCAGCTCGACATCGGGCTTGCGACCGTCTATCGCGTGCTCACGCAGTTCGAACAGGCCGGGCTGCTGTCGCGCAGCAACTTCGAATCGGGCAAGGCCGTGTTCGAGCTGAACGAAGGTTCGCACCACGACCACCTCGTCTGTCTCGACTGCGGCCGCGTCGAGGAGTTCTTCGACGCCGAGATCGAAAGCCGCCAGCAGGCGATCGCGAAGGAGCGCGGCTTCCGGCTCCAGGAGCATTCGCTCGCGATGTACGGTTCGTGCACGACCGAGAACTGCCCGCACCGCAAGCACTGATCCGCGCCGCTGTCTGCGCAGACGGCCCGGCCGGCATCTCGCCGGCCGGGCCGTCGTCTTTTCGGGATCGCACCCGCGAGGGTCGGTTCGGCCGGGCTTTCGGAAACCCTTCGACTTCCTCGCCCGCACCGCTTTCCATCGGCGCAGCGCATGCCGCGCCGGCGCGTGCGTCAGGCCGCGCTCGCGCAGGCCGGCTCGAATTCGAGCGCCCACGCGTCGTCGAGCGGGATCTCGTCGCAGTTCGGCTGCGGGCCGCCGCGATCGACGATCACGAAATCGCTGACCGCGTCGAGCGCGAGCAGCGGATGGTGCCAGACGCCCTTCGCATAATTCACGCCCTGCCAGCCTTCGGCGAGGAACGCGCGCATCGCGTCGGGCCGGAACTCGCCGGCCGGCGCGACGACGATCGCATAGCGCGACACGGCGGCGAGCGGAATGAACGCCTGGCTGCCGTGCGGATGGCGCTCCATCAGCGTGATCGCGACCGGCAGCGCGCGCGGCTGCGCGCGGAACACGCTGACGAGCGGCCGGCCGCCGTCCGCGCAGACGTCGATCGTCGCGAGATCGTGGAAGCGCTCGGTCGTGCCGCCGTTGATCGGGAAATGCCGCGCGCCTTCGAGCGCGATCACGTCGCCGAACGGCGCGAACGCGTCGCGGGTCAGGCGCTCGACGCGCAGGGTACGGGATTGGCTCATGCCGTTGTCCTCCATCAGGCCGGTTCGCCCCACAGACGCAGGCGCGACACGCCGCCGTCCGGGAAGATGTTGAAGCGCACGTGCGTGACGGGCCCGAGCGACGCGAGCTGGTCGAACGTGTGGACGCTGTCCATCGACAGTTTCTGCTCGCCAAGCAGTTCGGCCCAGAACATCGCCTGCGTGACGAGCGAATCGTCGGTGCCGCCCGCGACCTGCGCGGCCTGCAGCGAGCAGCGGTCGGGATAGTTGCCCTTGAAGAACGCGGTGTCGACCTCGACGCGCCGGATGATGCCCGGCCGCGCGAGCGCGACGATCGCCCAGTCGTTGCCGGGCTCGCGGCGGCGGCGCGTTTCCCAGCCGTCGCCCATGTTTGCGCCGCGCCCCGGCATCAGCATCTGCGATGCCGCGCCGAAGTGCTGGTTGTTCGCGGCCACCAGGTAGCCGCCGTTCTCGGTCGCCGCGAGATCCACCAGCTCGCCCTGCGGCACGCGGCTCCAGTCGCGCTGCGGCTGCCCGTATACGCGCAGGCGCGCGAGGCCGCCGTCCGGATACAGGTTCACGCGCAGATGCGTGTACGGGCGCGGATCGACGACCTCGACATAGTGATGCGCATTGCCCTGCAGCGTCGTCGCGGGCACGATCGTGCGCCATTCGGCATCGTCGGACGGCGTGTCGGCGTCGCTGAAGCACGCTTCGATCGACGCGGCCGGCGGGAAGTTGCCGGTGAAGTGGCTGGTGTCGAGGTCGACGCCGTGGATCACGCCCGGCCGTGCGAGCCGGACCACGCAGAAGTCGTGGCCGGTCGTGCGCTTGCGGCGCGTCTCCCAGCCGTCCATCCACTTGCCGTGGTCGTCGTATTTGCCGGGGATGAATACCGCCGGCTCCGGGTTGAGCATGCGCTCCTTCGGCGCGAAGAATTCGTCGCTGGCGAACAGCGCCTGCGCGCCGACGCGCGGATCGGCGAGGTTCATGTAACGCCGCGTAAAGGCCGGCGCGTTCGGGTCGAGGATGGGGGCTGCCATTTCGTCTCCTGTGTCGGCAAAGCTGTCGGCCGGAGCAAGCGCTTCAGCGTTGCTCCGGCCCCATGCTTTGCCTTCCTGATAAAAAACCGGCCCCGGAACGGGCCGGCCAAAACGATTCGATCGCGCGGGACCATCCGGGGCGAGACCGCCCCGCGCGACTCAGAGCGCGTGGGCCTGGTCGCCGGCAACCGGCGCGACCGCTTCCTCCTCGGCCGGCACGTAGCGCAGTTCGCGGTTCAGCACGCGCTTCGCGCGGGCACGGTCGATGTCGTTCTCCCACACCGCGACGACGACCGTCGCCACGCAGTTGCCGATCAGGTTGGTCAGCGCACGCGCGATGCCGACGAACCAGTCGACCGGCAGGATCAGCACGAGGCCGAGCACCGGAATCGCCGGGATCGCCGACAGCGTCGCCGCGAGAATCACGATCGCCGAACCCGGAATCCCGTGCGCGCCCTTCGACGTGATCATCGACACCAGCAGCACGACGATCAGGTCGTGGAACGACAGCGGCGTGTTGGTCGCCTGCGCGATGAACAGCACCGCCAGCGTCAGGTAGATCGAGAAGCCGTCGAGGTTGAACGAATAGCCGGTCGGGATCACGAGGCCGACGGTCGAATCCTTCACGCCCATGTATTCGAGCTTGCGCATCACCTGCGGCAGCACCGCGTCCGACGATGCCGTGCCGAGCACGATCGACAGCTCCTCGCGCAGGTAGCGGATCAGCTTGAACACCGAGAAACCCGCGAGCCGCATCACGATGCCGAGCACCACCGCGACGAACACGAAGCAGCTCAGGTAGAACACCGCGACCAGGTAGCCGAGCTGCTTGAGCGACGCGACGCCGTACTTGCCGGTCGTGAACGCGATCGCGCCGAGCACGCCGAGCGGCGCGAGCTTGATGATGAAACCGATCACGCGGAAGAACACGTGCGACAGTTCCTCGATCAGGCTGTTCACGCGCTGGGCCTTGTCGCCGAGCAGCGACAGCGCCGAGCCGAACAGCACCGCGAACACCAGGATCTGCAGGATGTCGCCCTTCGCGAACGCGTCGATCGCGGTGTCGGGAATGATCTTCATCAGGAAGCCGGCCGTGTCCTTCAGGCTCTCGGCGTTCTTCGCGTACGCGGCGAGCGACGACGCGTCGAGCGTGTTCAGGTTGATGTTCATCCCCTCGCCCGGCCGCAGCAGCCACGCGAGCAGCACGCCGATGCCGAGCGCCAGCGTCGTCATCATCTCGAAGTAGACGACCGCCTTCAGGCCGACCCGGCCGACCTTCTTCAGGTCGCCCGCATTGGCCATCCCGCTGACCACGACGCAGAACACGATCGGGCCGATCACCATCTTGATGAGCTTCAGGAAACCGTCACCGAGCGGTTTCAGCGACTCGGCGAAATGCGGGAAGAACGCGCCGAGCGCGACCCCGAGGATTAAGGCGATCACGACTCGGCCAAACAGCGAGTTGAGGAACTTGGACACGGCGCTCTCCCGAAATGGGTTGCAGTTTTCGTCTGTTCATACTGGTAAGACCAGTGATGTTATGGACGATAGTAGGAAGCCGATATAGTCCCGTCAAGAACGGACAAAATAGGGATTTCCCGCCCCCGACGGGCCGCCGGACGCGCCGGAAAACGGGCCCGATCGTGACTTTCCCGTAGCCGCGGGTGCACCACGCGCGTGCGGATTACAATGCCGGTCAGACCGGCCATCGTTCACATCATGAAAAACGTTCCGCACACCGTGACCGACGCCGCCATCGCGACGATCCGCGACCGGATCGAGGCAGGCGTGTATCCGGTCGGCAGCCTGCTGCCGGCCCAGCGCCAGCTCTCCGAGGAGCTGGAAATCAGCCGTGCGTCGCTGCGCGAGGCGCTGTCGACGCTCGAAGCGCTCGGGATGCTGCGCATTCGCGCCGGCAAGGGCGTATACGTCGAGAGCGCACGGGCGACGACCGCGCACGCGTGGCAGTTCGCCGAGCAGTCGTCGCCGCCCGACACCTACCAGATGCGCTACGCGCTCGAAGGCTTCGCCGCGCGAATGGCCGCGCGCGTCGTCACCGACGACGACATCGCATGGTTCGAGGACAATCTCGCCGACCTGCACGTCGCGCTGACCGAGAACGCGCTCGACGACGCGTCGCAGCTCGACTTCGATTTCCACATGCGGATCATCCACCTTGCCGGCAATGCGGCGATCGAATCGGTGCTGCGCAGCAGCGCCGACATCATGAAGGAAAGCCAGCGCATGCCGTTCTACCGGCGCGAGCTGCTGCTGTCGACGTGGCACGAGCACCGCGCGATCGTCGACGCGCTGATCGCGCGCGACGCGGCCGCCGCCGGCACCGCAATCGAAACGCATATCTCGAACGCCGCGCAACGCGCAGGCATCTTTTTCCCCACCCCGCGCGCCTGATCGCGAACGCTACGCCCCCGACGCCACGCGATACGCCCGCGCGCGCTCGATGAACGCGCGCGCCGCGACGCTGCGGTACGCGCCCTTGCGCGTGAGCAGCGCGGCCGTGCGCGTCGGCAGCGGCGGGGCGATCTCCAGCGCGCACAGGTCGCCGCTCTCGCGCGCGACCGCGTCGGGCAGCACCGTCGCGAGCCGGCCGCGCCGCACCAGTTCCAGCACTGCGCTGACCGTATTGGTTTCGACCGCGACCCGCGGCCGTGCGCCGTGCTCGACGAAGTACCGGTCGATGCGCTCGCGCGTCGCGAACGCGGGGCCCAGCAGCACCAGCGGCTCGCCGCCGAGTTCGGCCGGCGTCAGCGCGCGGCGGCGGCGCGCGAGGCGATGCGTGCGGCCCGTCACGAGCGCGAGCGACTCGTCCCACAGCGGCAGCGCGTTGATGTCCGGCGAATGCGCCGGCACGAACGCGAAGCCCGCGTCGAGTCGGTCGTCGGCGAGCAGCGCCTCGATGCGCTCCTGCGGCATCGCGTCGATCGTCAGCACGAGGTTCGGATGGTCCGCCTGGAACGCATCGACGAGCGAGCCGCTCAGGTAGGCCGCGAAGGTCGGCATCATCGCGAGCCGCAGCGAACCGCTGCCGAGATCGGCAGCGTCGTGCAACGCGCGCTGCCCCGCGTCGAGTTCGTGCAGCGCCGCGCGCGCATGCCGCGCATAGACCTCGCCGAACTCGGTCAGGCGCACCGTACGGCCCGAGCGGTCGAACAACGGCACGCCGAGCGTTTCCTCGAGCTGACGCACCTGCTGCGACAGCGTCGGCTGCGACACGTGCAGCGCGTCGGCCGCGCGCGTGAAGTTGCAGTGCTCGGCGACGGCCAGGAAATAGCGGATATGGCGAAGAAGCATCGCGACCCAGGTATTGGATTTTCCAATGAACATCATAACGAACCGGTCTTGGACGCTATGGTTCGATTCCCGCATCATACGCCCACCCGCTCCCGCGCCCTGCCGCCGCGCCGAGCGGCATGCCCGGGCCCGTCTGCCGACGCCCGCCGCGCGACGGTCCGCCGCCCGCCCGATCCGGGCACGCCGCGCGATTCGCCCGGCGCGCCGCACCGGTTCATCCGCCGAGCGTGTCTGCCGGCCCCGATTCCACCCACCCTGCGCAGCCGGCGTCCCGACGCCGCCGGCCGGCGCCGCTGTTTGCTCGACCATCATGAAACCGCATCAAGACGCCCACCCTCCGCTGACCCGCGCGATGACGCTGCTGTTCGCCTGCGCGTGCGGCATCGTCATCGGCAACATCTACTATGCGCAGCCGCTGCTCGCCGCGATCGCGCATAGCTTCGGCCGCGCGCCGGCCGCGCTCGGCTATCTCGTCACGCTGACGCAGCTCGGCTACGCGGCGAGCCTGCTGCTGATCGTGCCGCTCGGCGACGCGCTCAACCGCCACACGCTGATCGTGCGGCTGCTCGCGCTCAACGTCGTCGCGCTGGTCGGCGTCGCGCTCAGCACCAACTACACGATGTTCGTCGCCGCGAACGTGGCGGTCGGCTTCGTCACCTGCTCGACGCAGCTGCTCGTGCCGTTCGCCGCGTCGCTCGCCGATGCGCGCTCGCGCGGCCGCGCGGTCGGCACCGTGATGAGCGGACTGCTGCTCGGCATCCTGCTCGCGCGCGTCGCGGCCGGCGCGATCGCCGACTGGCTCGGCTGGCGCGCGGTGTACGGCATCGCCGCGGTGATGGTGCTGGCGCTGACCGGCGTGCTCGCCGTGAAGCTGCCGAAGGATCGCCGCGACACGCGGCTCGACTACGCAGCGCTGATGAAGTCGCTCGCCGCGCTGGTGCGCGCGCAGCCGCTGATCGCGCTGCGCTCCGCCTACGGCGCGCTCGTGTTCGCGTGCTTCAGCCTGCTGTGGACCGGCCTCACGTTCCTGCTCAGCCAGCCGCCGTACGGCTATACGGAAGGCCGGATCGGCCTGTTCGGCATCGTCGGCGCGGTGGGCGCGCTCGCGGCGAGCTCGGCCGGCCGGCTCGTCGATCGCGGGCACGGCAATGCGGCGACCGGGCTGTTCGCGGCCGCGGTGCTGGCATCGTTCGCGCTGATCGCCGCCGGCGCGCATTCGCTCGCCGCGCTGATCGCGGGCATCCTGCTGCTCGACGTCGGCGTGCAGGGAATGCACATCTCGAACCAGAGCGTGATCTACGCGCTCGCGGGCGATGCGCGCAGCCGCGTGACGACGATCTACCTGACGAGCTACTTCATCGGCGGCGCATTCGGGTCGTTCGCCGCGAGCTTCGCGTTCGGTCTCGACGGCTGGCGCGGCGTGTGCGCGGCCGGCGCGGTGCTGGCCGGCGTGCTGATCGCGCTGTGGCTCGCGTCGCAGCGCGTCGGCGCGCGGCAGGTCGCGCAGTAAGCGGTTCCTCGACCGAACCGGCACCGGGCTTGCGTGGGCTCGGCCTCGACAGCCCGCCCGAGCACGCATTCGTCGACGTGCGCGAACCGCCGACGGCGCGCGCGCAGGCATAAAAAAACCCGGCCGGAAAACCGGACCGGGTTCGATCGCCGCGCGCACCGCGTTGCCGCGGCGCGCGCTGTGCGGGACTTACTTCGCGTTCGCGAACGCGACAGCCGTGTCCAGCATGCGGTTCGAGAAGCCCCACTCGTTGTCGTACCAGCTCGACACCTTGACGAGGCGGCCCGACACCTTGGTCAGCGTCGCGTCGAACGTCGACGAAGCCGGGTTGTGGTTGAAGTCGATCGACACCAGCGGTGCGTCGTTGTAGCCGAGGATGCCCTTCAGCGCGCCTTCCGATGCTTCCTTCATGATCGCGTTGACTTCCTCGACCGTCGTGTCGCGCTTCGCGATGAACGACAGGTCGACGATCGACACGTTGATCGTCGGGACGCGGATCGCGTAGCCGTCGAGCTTGCCGTTCAGTTCCGGCAGCACCAGGCCGACCGCCGAAGCAGCACCGGTCTTGGTCGGGATCTGGCTGTGCGTAGCCGAACGCGCGCGGCGCAGGTCTTCGTGGTAGACGTCGGTCAGCACCTGGTCGTTCGTGTACGCGTGGATCGTCGTCATCAGGCCCGTTTCGAGGCCGATCTTGTCGTTCAGCGGCTTGACGAGCGGTGCGAGGCAGTTGGTCGTACACGATGCGTTCGAGATCACGGTGTGCTCGGCCTTCAGCACGTCGTGGTTCACGCCGTAGACGATCGTCGCGTCGACGTCCTTGCCGCCCGGCGCCGAGATGATCACCTTCTTCGCGCCGCCCTTCAGGTGCGCGCTCGCCTTTTCCTTCGACGTGAAGAAGCCCGTGCACTCCATCACGACGTCGACGCCGAGCTCGCCCCACGGCAGTTCGGCCGGGTTGCGGTTCGCCAGCACGCGGATCTTGTCGCCGTTGACGACCAGGTAGTCGCCGTCGACCGACACTTCGCCCGGGAACTTGCCGTGCGCGGTGTCGTACTGGGTCAGGTGCGCGTTGGTCTTCGCATCGCCCAGGTCGTTGATCGCGACGATCTCGAGATCGTGCTTCTTGCCGTTTTCATAGAACGCGCGCAGCGTGTTGCGGCCGATGCGGCCGTAGCCGTTGATTGCGACGCGAATCGTCATGGTCTATCTCCTGATGGCTGAAAAAATTCGTTTCGTGCAGCTTCACGGTGCGACGCGCGCGGGGGCAGGCGCGCGTCGCGCAGGCACTCAGGCCAGCACGGCCTTCGCCGTCTCGACGACGTGCTCGACGGTGAAGCCGAAGTACTTGAACAGCACGCCGGCCGGCGCCGATTCGCCGAACGTGTCGATCCCGACCACGCCGCCTTCGAGGCCGACGTACTTGTGCCAGAACGACGTCACGCCCGCTTCGATCGCGACGCGGCGCACGCCGTGCGGCAGCACGCGTTCGCGATACTCGGCGTCCTGGCGGTCGAACACGTTGGTCGACGGCATCGACACGACGCGCGCGGCGATGCCCTGCTGTGCGAGCGGCTCGACGGCCTTCATCGCGAGCTCGACTTCCGAGCCCGTCGCGATCAGGATGATCTTGCGCGCGACGATCTCTTCGTCCCAGTCCTTCAGCACGTAGCCGCCCTTCTCGATGTTCGCGATCTGCGCATCGGTGCGCGGATTGAATGCGAGGTTCTGGCGGCTGAAGATCAGGCTCGACGGACGGTCGGCCGCGACCGCGTGGGTCCATGCGACGGCCGTCTCGACCGTGTCGGCCGGGCGCCACACGTCGTGGTTCGGGATCAGGCGCAGGCTCGACACATGCTCGATCGACTGGTGCGTCGGGCCGTCTTCGCCGAGGCCGATCGAATCGTGCGTGAACACGAAGATCGACGGCACCTTCATCAGCGCGGCGACGCGCAGCGCGTTGCGGCTGTAGTCGGAGAACGTCAGGAACGTGCCGCCGAACGGCTTGTGGCCGCCGTGCAGCGCGAGGCCGTTGATCGCGGCGCTCATGCCGAATTCGCGCACGCCGTAGTTGATGTGGTTGCCGAGCAGCACGCCCGCGCCTTCCGGATTCGCGCGCACCGCCTTCGACGCCTTCCAGTTGGTCAGGTTCGAGCCGGTCAGGTCGGCCGAGCCGCCGAGCAGCTCGGGCAGCGCGGCAGCCAGCCCTTCGATCGCCTGCTGCGACGCCTTGCGGGTCGCGACCGTCTCGGCGCGCTCGTTCGCGCCGGCGATGATCGCCGCGGCCTTCTCCGCCCAGTCGGCCGGCAGCTTGTTGGCCATCCGGCGCTCGAATTCGGCCGCCTCGGCCGGGTACTTCGCACGGTATTGCGCGAACGTCGCGTCCCATTCGGACTCGGCGCGCTTGCCGGCTTCCTTCGCGTCCCATGCCGCATAGACTTCCTGCGGAATCACGAACGGCTCCCACTTCCAGCCGAGCGCTTCGCGCGTCTTCGCGATTTCTTCCGCGCCGAGCGCCGCGCCGTGCACGTCGTGGCCGCCGGCCTTGGTCGCCGCGCCCTTGCCGATCACCGTCTTGCAGCAGATCAGCGTCGGCTTGTCCGACAGCTTCGCCTTCGCGATCGCCGCGTCGACCGCGTCGACGTCATGGCCGTTCACGTTCGGGATCACGTTCCAGCCGTACGCTTCGAAACGCTTCGGCGTGTCGTCGTGGAACCAGTTGACGACGTCGCCGTCGATCGAGATGCCGTTGTCGTCGTACAGCGCGATCAGCTTGTTCAGCTTCAGCGTGCCGGCGAGCGAGCAGGCTTCGTGCGAGATGCCTTCCATCAGGCAGCCGTCGCCGAGGAACACGTACGTGTGGTGGTCGACGATCTTCGCGCCGTCGCGGTTGAACTCGTCGGCCAGCAGCGCTTCGCCGAGCGCCATGCCGACCGCGTTCGCGAGACCCTGGCCGAGCGGGCCGGTGGTCGTCTCGACGCCCGGCGTGATCCCGTATTCCGGGTGGCCCGGCGTCTTCGAGTGCAGCTGGCGGAAGTTCTTCAGCTCTTCGATCGGCAGGTCGTAGCCGGTCAGGTGCAGCAGCGAGTACAGCAGCATCGAGCCGTGGCCGTTCGACAGCACGAAGCGGTCGCGGTCGGCCCAGTGCGGGTTCGTCGGGTTGTGCTTCAGATGGCGCGACCACAGTGCGACGCCGATTTCGGCCATGCCCATCGGCATGCCGGGGTGGCCGGAGTTCGCTTGCTGGACGGCGTCCATCGCGAGCGCACGGATCGCGTTGGCCATCAGGGTGGTGGAGGCGGGAGACGAAGTCGTCATGTCGAGTCCGGAGAACGAGTCGAGGAAACGGGGGCACGGCGGCATCCGGAAGCTCGGGCGTCGATCGTTCCCGGCGCGCGGTGCGGCGCCTGACGGACGCGAAGCGGACGGAGCCTACGGACGAGGCTGCAAAGCTCATCATTTTAACAGATGGGCTGACATTTCCCTTGCCGGCGCGCGGTGTTCCGGCACGGTTTTCCGCCGAACCGCGCGCCGCCTATAATCCAGACGTTGGAACTGTCCGCCCCGCGCGGCCCGCCCGTGAGCACGACGCTACTCTTCCACCCCACCCCCGACGCCACCTACGGCTTCCCGAACGCGCGGCGGCTCGCGCGCGTCGCGTCCGCGCACCAGCAGATCGAAGTCTGGGAAACGCCGCAGCTCGGCCGCCTATTTACGCTGGACGGCCGGCCGATGACGTCGGTGGGCGACGAATACGTGTACCACGAGTGCATGACGCACCCGGCTGCGCTCGCGCACCCGTCGCCGCGAAAGGCGCTGGTGCTCGGCGGCGGCGACGGCGGCGCGGCGCGCCAGCTGCTCAAGCACGCGTGCATCGAGCGCATCGTCGTCGCCGAACTCGACGGCGAGGTGGTCGGGATGGCGCGCCGCTATCTCGACGACGTGCACCAGGGCGCGCTCGACGACCGGCGCGTCGAGCTCGTGATCGGCGACGCCGCGCATTTCGTCGAATCGACCGTCGAGCACTTCGACCTCGTCGTGTTCGACCTCACGCCGCCCGATTCGCCGGCCGCCGGCCTCTATACGCGCGAGTTCTACGCGCGCCTGAAGCGGATCCTCACGCCCTGCGGCGCGGTGTCGATGCATC
Organism: Burkholderia pseudomultivorans; assembly: GCF_902499075.1. Classification (GTDB taxonomy): domain Bacteria; phylum Pseudomonadota; class Gammaproteobacteria; order Burkholderiales; family Burkholderiaceae; genus Burkholderia; species Burkholderia pseudomultivorans. The sequence goes on from NZ_CABVPP010000092.1 coordinate 11,798, forward strand.
TCGGCTCGCCGCTGTTCCATGCGCCGCGCATCGCCGCGCTGCTCGACGACCTGCGCGCGAGCTTCGCGGTCGTCGATCCGCTGTCCGCGCACGTGCCGCTCTATGGCTCGCAATGGCTGATGGCGATCGCGAGCGACACGCTCGACGCCGCGTCGCTGTTCGCGCACGACGTCGACGAACGCCTCGCCGCCCGCCGCATCGAAGGCTTGCGCTACTACGACGCGCGGCTGCATGCGGCCCTCTTTGCGCTGCCGCGCGCGCTGCGCGATACACTGGGCGTTCGCCGCTGAATTCCGGGCGGCCGTACCCCGTGCATTTTCCGGCGCGGCTTCGCATGCAGGCGCGAAGCGGCGCGCAAGACCAGGAGATTTTTCGATGACCGATCCACGTCCGGCCAACGTGCCTTGGTTGACGCCTTATCTGGCCGTACGCAACGTGCGCGCAGCCATCGACTTCTTCAAGGCCGCCTTCGGCTTCGAACTGCGCGACGCGCACGACGAGGACGGCGCGATCATGCACGTCGAGATGGCCTATCGCGGCCAGCTGATCGTGATGTTCGCGCCCGAAGGCGCGTTCGGCTCGACCGCGCGCACGCCGAAGAGCGCGAACGCCACCGCGCCGCAGTCGTTCTACCTGTATGTCGACGACGTCGACGCGACCTGGCAGCGCGCGCTCGACGCGGGCGCAAAATCGCTGACCGCGCCGCAGGACCAGTTCTGGGGCGACCGCTTCGCGCAGATCGAGGATCTCGACGGCTACCGCTGGGCGCTCGGGCGCCGGCTCGACGCCGCCACGGAGCAGCCGCACGCATGAGCGAAGCCACCACCACCGCGGCCGTGCCGCGATTCTTCGTCGAAGCGGCGCTGCGCGCCGACGCGACGCTCGCGCTGCCCGCCGAGGTCGCACGCCACGCGCAGGTGCTGCGGCTGCAGCCCGGCGACGCGCTCGCGCTGTTCGACGGCAGCGGCGGCCAGTATCGCGCGCAGCTCGTCGAGATCGACAAGCGCAGCGCGCTCGCGCGGATCGACGCGTTCGATCCGGCCGAAGCCGAGCCGCCCTATCGCGTGACGCTCGCGCAGGGCATCGCCGGCGGCGACAAGATGGACTGGGTGATCGAGAAGGCCGTCGAGCTCGGCGTCGCGGCGGTCGTGCCGCTGTCGACATCACGCGGCGTCGTGAAGCTGTCCGGCGAGCGCGCGGAGAAGCGCGTCGCGCACTGGCGCGGCGTCGTGCGCGCGTCGTGCGAACAGTGCGGGCGCAACCGTGTGCCGCAGGTCGACGCCGTGCGCGGCTTCGGCGCGTGGCTCGATGCGCTGCCGGCCGCGCCGGCCGACGGCGAGCTGCGGCTGCTGCTGTCGCCGCGCGCGAGCATCCCGTTCGCGTCGCTGCCCGACGCGCCGCCCGTGGCGCCCGTCACGCTGCTGATCGGCCCGGAAGGCGGGCTGTCGCCCGACGAGGAACACGCGGCGCGCGCGCGCGGATTCACCGCGCTGTCGCTCGGCCCGCGCGTGCTGCGCACCGAGACGGCCGGCGCGGCCGTGCTCGCCGCGCTCGCCGCGCGCTGGGGCGGATGGTGATCGCGCCGCGAACGCGCGGCGTACAGACGCAAAAAAGCCCGCAAGTTGCGGGCTTTTTCGTCGGTGCGGCCGGCGACGGCCAGCCGGTTCGCGCTTACGCGAACGAATAGAACACGCGGAACGCGACCTTGCGCTCGGCCCAGAACTCGGCCGCCTCGCGGAACACGTCGAGCAGCGTTTCGCGCCCTTCCTTGTCGAATTTCTGCGCGATCGGCAGCCCTTCGAGGACGATCACGAAACCGGGCTGCGCGCCCGCCTTCGCGACGAGGTCGGTCAGGCAGTCGTACAGCGCGTCGTAGTTCTTGCCGAAGTGTTTCGGAAACAGGAACGACGTCGCGATCGTTTCCATCACTTCCTGCTTCGACTGCGCGGCGCCGCAATACGCGTACAGGAAATGCTGGCCGAGCCGGCCGGCTTCATCGGCAAGATCCTGCACGCGGAACGCGCGGATCGACTGCACGAGATTGGGTCGCACGGTCGTGAAAAGGCTCATAGGCTCCTCGTTCGATGAAAGCCCGGGGTCGACGGCTTCCCGCTGGTCCGGCGGCGCGGCCTCGGCCTGTGCCGTCGCGCGCAATTGCATGACGCGTTGAAACAGATTGCCGTCGCCGGCCGCGAACAGTTCCGCCGCCGCCTCGTGCGCGTAGATGGAGTCGCTCATGCCGTTCATCCCAAAGTCATTCAACAATACGTTTAAAACTGTTGTAGTGGTCGTCCGTGTAATAACAGTTGTCGATCCGGCGCAGCGGCCCGCCGCACACGATCCGGCGCGCGCCGCGATTGCGTGCGCGCGGCGTCGGCACCGTGTACTCATGGTAGAAGCCGCGCTTCGCCTTCGGCAGGATCCGCTCGCGGTTGCCGAATACGACGCCGTCTTTCTCGTACGGATAGGGGCCGCCGGCACCGATCAGGCCAAGCGTGGTCACGGCCTCGCGCGGAAGACGGGCGGACGGGATCGTATCGAGCCCGTCGGCCGTAACGGCCTGCCGTGCGTAGGCGGCGGAAACCAGACTGCCCGTCGGCGTGCCGACGATACCCATCGCGAACATCGCGAAGACGGACGCGAGCGCGCCGTTGCGGAGCCACTTGCGTGCCATGAACCGGGGTTCCCGCTGTTAAATCAAATAGTTGAACGACCAGCAAAGGCGTTAGCGTAGCGCTATTGTCCGCGCGAATCAATGTTCGTTTGGGAATCGAAAGCTCGGCGCGACGCCAAATCGCGTATTTCTTACCGAATTTCGGCAATTTTTATCTTATGTAGGATAAAATGCCGGCGGCATCTCTCGAATGGCAAGTACCTGCCTCCTTGCCACGCTTGCTGCCAGGGGCGGAGAGATGCTGTTGTTGCTTGCGGGACGCGCCTGTGCGCGATGCCCGGCGGCGTGCCCGTGACGGGCACGCCTCTTTTTTGCTTTTGTTTGCAATTTCGCCCGACCGCGGCGCCGGTTCGACCGGCACCGCGCGCCGCGTTGCGCGGCGAAGCGTCAGCGTGCGGCGTTGACGTCCGCGACGAGCAGCGCCGCCATGTTGACGATCCGGCGCACGGTCGCCGACTCGGTCAGCACGTGTACCGGCTGCGCGGCGCCGAGCAGGATCGGTCCGATCGCGATGTTGTTGCCGGCGGCCGTCTTCAGCAGGTTGTACGCGATGTTCGCCGCGTCGATGTTCGGCAGGATCAGCAGGTTCGCGTCGCCTTCCAGCGTCGATTCCGGCAGGATCTCCTTGCGCAGCGCCGCGTCGAGCGCGACGTCGCCGTGCATCTCGCCGTCCACCTTCAGCTCCGGCGCACGTTCCTGCAGGATCGCGAGCGTATCGCGCATCTTCTGCGCGGACGGCGCGTTGCTCGTGCCGAAGTTCGAGTGCGACAGCAGCGCGACCTTCGGCTCGATACCGAAGCGGCGCACTTCTTCCGCGGCCATGATCGTGATCTCGGCGAGTTGCTCCGGGGTCGGATCGACGTTCACGTGCGTATCGACGAGGAAGATCTGGCGGCCGGGCAGCACGAGGCCGTTCATCGCCGCGTATACGCTGCAGCCCGGGCGCTTGCCGATCACCTGGTCGATGAAGTGCAGGTGGCGGTGCGTGGTGCTGATCGTGCCGCAGATCATCCCGTCCGCTTCGCCCTTCTTCACCAGCATCGCGCCGATCAGCGTCGTGCGGCGGCGCATCTCGACGCGCGCGAGCTGCTCGCTGATGCCCTTGCGCGCCATCAGCTTGTGGTACGTCTGCCAGAAGTCGCGGTAGCGCTCGTCGTGCTCGGTGTTGACGACCGTGAAGTCGACGCCCGGCGTGAGACGCAGGCCGTAGCGCTGGATACGGTGCTCGATCACCGACGGGCGGCCGATCAGGATCGGCTTCGCGAGCTTCTCGTCGACGATGATCTGAACGGCGCGCAACACGCGCTCTTCCTCGCCTTCCGCGAACACCACGCGCTTCTTCTCCGCCGGCGCGCTGCGCGCGAGCTGGAAGATCGGCTTCATCGTCGTGCCGCTGTGGTACACGAACTGCTGCAGGTGCACCTTGTACGCTTCCATGTCCTCGATCGGGCGCGTCGCGACGCCGCCGTCCATCGCGGCCTGCGCGACGGCCGGCGCGATCTTCACGATCAGGCGCGGATCGAACGGCTTCGGAATCAGGTATTCGGGCCCGAACGACAGGTCCTGGATCCCGTACGCGGTCGCGACGATGTCGCTCTGCTCCTGCTGCGCGAGCTCGGCGATCGCGTTGACGGCCGCGATTTCCATTTCACGCGTGATCGTCGTCGCGCCGACGTCGAGTGCGCCGCGGAAGATGAACGGGAAGCACAGGACGTTGTTGACCTGGTTCGGGTAGTCGGTACGGCCGGTCGCGAGCACCGCGTCCGGGCGCACTTCGAGCGCGAGTTCCGGCAGGATTTCCGGCGTCGGGTTCGCGAGCGCGAGGATCAGCGGCCGCTCGGCCATCCCCTTGACCATCTCCTGCTTCAGCACGCCGGCGGCCGACAGGCCGAGGAAGATGTCCGCACCGTCGATCACCTCGGCCAGCGTGCGCGCGTCGGTTTCGCGCGCGAAACGCTCCTTGTCCGGGTCCATCAGCTCGGTGCGGCCCTTGTAGACCACGCCGGCGAGGTCGGTTACCGTGATGTTCTCGATCGGCAGGCCGATGTCGACCAGCAGGTCCAGGCACGCGAGCGCGGCCGCGCCCGCGCCGGACGCGACGAGCTTGACCTGCTTGATGTCCTTGCCGACGACCTTCAGCCCGTTCGTGACGGCCGCGGCCACGACGATCGCAGTGCCGTGCTGGTCGTCGTGGAACACCGGGATCTTCATCCGCTTGCGCGCTTCGCGCTCGACGATGAAGCAGTCGGGCGCCTTGATGTCTTCGAGGTTGATGCCGCCGAAGGTCGGCTCCAGCGCGGCGATCACGTCGACCAGCTTGTGCGGATCGGATTCGTTCAGCTCGATGTCGAACACGTCGATGCCGGCGAACTTCTTGAACAGCACGGCCTTGCCTTCCATCACCGGCTTCGACGCGAGCGGGCCGATGTTGCCGAGCCCGAGCACCGCGGTGCCGTTCGTGACGACGCCGACCAGGTTGCTGCGCGCGGTGAAGCGCGCCGCGTTCAGCGGATTCTCGACGATCTCCTCGCACGCGTACGCGACGCCCGGCGAATACGCGAGCGCAAGGTCGCGCTGGTTGATCATCTGCTTGGTCGGGGCGATCGCGATCTTTCCGGGAGTCGGGAATTCGTGATAGTCGAGGGCGGCTTCGCGGAGCTTGGCTTTGGAAGAGGCTTGGGTGGACATGTGTCTCTGACGTGCGGATTAGAATGACTGTTCGACGGCATTGTAGCGCCAATCGACGCCCCTCTGACCGTCGATTCGGGTGCAACAGCCGCGACAAAAATGTACTGAACGGTGCAGGAAACGCCGCCGTTCGCCTCGTACAATGCCGTTCCTTCAACCGCTTCGGGTCCATCCGCCGTGCCAGCCGCCCTCTCCGAGTTTTCGCTGATCGATCGCTTCTTCGCGCGCCGCGCGGCACGCGGCGCACGCGCGTCGACCCTCGGCATCGGCGACGATTGCGCGCTGATCGCACCGCGTTCCGGGAAATTGCTCGCCATTTCGACGGACATGCTGGTCGAGGGCCGCCACTTCTTCCCCGACGTCGCGCCCGACGCGCTCGGCCACAAGATGCTCGCGGTCAACCTGTCCGACCTCGCGGCGATGGGCGCCGAACCGCGCGCGTTCACGCTCGCGTGCGCGCTGCCGCGCGCCGACGCCGCGTGGCTCGAGGCGTTCAGCAACGGCCTGTTCGCGCTGGCCGAGCGCTTCGATTGCGAACTGATCGGCGGCGACACCACGAGCGGGCCGCTGAACCTGTGCGTCACCGTCTTCGGAGAAGTCGCGCCCGACGCCGCGCTGCGGCGCGATGCGGCGCGCGACGGCGACGACGTATGGGTGTCCGGCACGCTCGGCGACGCGCGTGCGGGGCTCGGCGTCGCGCGCGGCGAATGGCGCGCCGGCGCACGCGAGGCG
>NZ_CABVPP010000093.1 GCF_902499075.1 Burkholderia pseudomultivorans
GGCGCTCGCGCGCCTGCCGTGGGACCGCTGGGGCGGCTGGCTCGACGCGCGCGCGAACGGCGTCGGCCGGCGCCGCTGGCTCGCGCCGCTGCTGCTGCTGGCCGGCGCGCTGATGTGGGCGGCGGCCGGGATGTCGCCGCTGATGCCCGGGGCGCAGTTCGCGTTCTTCGCGATCGTCGCGGTGCTGGCGCTTGCGCTGCGCCGGCTGCCGGGCCATCTGCCGACGCTCGCGCTCGCGTCGCTGGCCTTGCTCGCGACGGTGCGCTACGTGTGGTGGCGCACGACGCAGACACTCGACTTCCGCGGCCCGGTCGAGGCGGTGGCCGGCTATCTGCTGTACGGCGCGGAAGCGTATACGTGGATGATCCTGCTGCTCGGCTTCGTGCAGACCGCATGGCCGCTCGACCGGCCGATCGTGCCGCTGTCCGGCGATCCCGACACGTGGCCGAGCGTCGACGTGTACATCCCGACCTACAACGAGCCGCTGTCGGTCGTGAAGCCGACCGTGTTCGCCGCGCAGAGCATCGACTGGCCTGCGGCCAAGCTGCGCGTGTATCTGCTCGACGACGGCCGGCGCCCCGAATTCGAGGCGTTCGCGCGCGAAGCCGGCATCGACTACCTGACGCGCGACGACAACCGGCACGCGAAGGCCGGCAACATCAACCGCGCGCTGCCGAAGACGCACGGCGAGTACATCGCGATCTTCGACTGCGATCACGTGCCGACCCGCTCGTTCCTGCAGACGACGATGGGCGTGTTCCTGCGCGACCCGAAATGCGCGCTGGTGCAGACGCCGCACCATTTCTTCTCGCCCGATCCGTTCGAGCGCAACCTCGGCACGTTCCGCGAGATCCCGAACGAGGGCAACCTGTTCTACGGGCTCGTGCAGTCCGGCAACGACCTGTGGAACGCGACTTTCTTCTGCGGGTCGTGCGCGGTGCTCCGGCGCACCGCGCTCGAGGAAGTCGGCGGCGTCGCGGTCGAGACCGTGACGGAAGACGCGCATACGGCGCTCAAGCTGCATCGCCGCGGCTACACGTCCGCATACCTGCCGACCGTGCAGGCGGCCGGCCTCGCGACCGAAAGCCTCGCGGGCCACGTGAAGCAGCGCACGCGCTGGGCGCGCGGGATGGCGCAGATCTTCCGCATCGACAACCCGTTCCTCGGGCGCGGGCTTGGCTTCGTGCAGCGGATCTGCTACGGCAACGCGATGCTGCATTTCTTCTACGGGATTCCGCGGCTCGTATTCCTGACGATTCCGCTCGCGTACCTGTTCTTCCACCTGTACTTCATCAACGCGTCGGCGCTCGCGCTCGCGAGCTACGTCGTGCCGTACCTGGTGCTCGCCAACGTCGCGAACTCGCGGATGCAGGGGCGCTACCGCCATTCGTTCTGGGCCGAGGTCTACGAGTCGGTGCTCGCGTGGTATATCGCGCTGCCGACCACCGTCGCGTTCTTCAGCCCGCAGCACGGCAAGTTCAACGTGACCGACAAGGGCGGGCGGATCGACGAAGGCTACGTCGACTGGTCGACGTCGAAGCCGTATCTCGTGCTGTTCGCGCTGAACGTGCTCGCGATCGCCGCGGGCCTGTGGCGGCTCGTGGCCGACCAGGGCGACGAGGCGTCGACGATCCTGATCACGCTCGGCTGGACCGTGTACAACCTCGCGATGCTCGGCGCGGCGCTGGCCGTCGCGCGCGAGACGAAGCAGGTGCGCGTCACGCACCGCATCGCGATGCGCGTGCCGGCCACGCTGCTGCTCGCCGACGGCACCACGGCCGCATGCTTCACCAGCGACTATTCGACCGGCGGCCTCGGTCTCGAAGCGGTGCCGGGCCTGTCGCTCGCGGTCGGCGACCCGCTGACGGTGTGCGTGACGCGCGGCGACCGTTCGTTCCCGTTCCCGGCGCGCGTGAGCCGCGTGACGCCGACGCACGTCGGCCTGAGTTTCGACGCGCTGACGCTCGAACAGGAGCGTCAGCTCGTGCAATGCACGTTCGGCCGCGCGGACGCGTGGCTCGACTGGCACGCGGGCGAACGGACCGACACGCCGCTGCGCGGACTGAAGGAAGTGCTGCGCGTCGGCCTCGACGGCTATGTGCGGATGTGGAAGGGCGCGATGCGCGGGCTGCAGGCCCTGCTGGCGCCGAAGCTCGATCGGGCGCGCGACTGATCGCGCGGCCATCACGGAGTGGTTTCGATGACGTTCTGGAATCTGTATTTCATCCTGAAGTTCGCGCTGTTCGCGACCGGTCACCTGCAGCCGTTCTGGCTCGCCAACCTCGGGTTCGCGCTGGCGCTCGCGGCGAGCGCGCCGATCCGCGCGCGCGCGTGGCGGATCGTGCGGCAGGTCGCGGCCGTCGCAATCGCGGTGCCGCTGCTCGCGCGCGAGCTGCATGCGCCGCCGCTCGCGCGGCTGGTCGAGGCCGCGCGCGAGGTCAGCACGTTCCGGCTCGACTACTGGATGGAGATCCTGCCGCGGCTGCTGCCGCCCGTGCTGCTGCTGACGGCGGCCGGCGCGCTGATCGTCTATTTCATCGTCAACCGCTGGCTGCGCGTCGCGACCTTCGTGATTGCGGCGCTGATCGTGATGCCGCTGTGGCAGGCCGGCAGCGGGCTGCTCGCGCGCGCGACGCCGAGCGTGCAGCAGGCGAACGCGACCGGCACGGCGCGCGCGGACCAGCCCGAGGATCACAACGCCGCGCTCGCGACGTTCCGCGCGCAGGAGTCGCAGCGGCAGGTCGCGTTCGGCCATCTCGGCAGCGACCCGGCCGCGCAGTTCGACGTGATCGTGCTGCATATCTGCTCGCTGTCGTGGGACGACCTCGATGCGGCGAAAATCCGCAACCATCCGATGCTGAGCCACTTCGACTATCTGTTCACGAACTTCAGCACGGCGGCGAGCTACAGCGGCCCCGCGGCGATTCGCGTGCTGCGCGCGAGCTGCGGGCAGGAGGCGCACGCGGACCTGTACAAACCCGCGCCGCAACAGTGCTACCTGTTCGCACAGCTCGCGAGCGCCGGCTACACGGTGCAGTCGCTGCTGAACCACGACGGCCATTTCGACAACTTCCTGCAGGTCGTGCACGACAACATCGGCGTGCCCGATGCGCCGCTGGTGTCGAACGACGCGGCACCCGTCGCGATGCACGCGTTCGACGGCTCGGCGATCAAGGACGACTATGCGACGCTCGCGAACTGGTACGCGCAGCGCGCGTCGGTGCCTGGGCCCGTCGCGCTGTACTACAACACGATCAGCCTGCATGACGGCAACCGCGTGATCGGCAGTTCGCTGACGAGCATCGATTCGTATCCGCAGCGCGCGACCAGGCTGATGAGCGACTTCGACCGGCTCGCCGACCTGATCGCGCAGTCGGGCCGGCGCGCGGTGATCGTGTTCGTGCCCGAGCACGGCGCCGCGTTGCGCGGCGACAAGAACCAGGTCGCGGGCCTGCGCGAGATCCCGACGCCGCGCATCGTGCACGGGCCGGTCGGCGTGCGGCTGGTCGGCTTTGCCGGCAACCACGGCACGACCACCGTGATCGACCAGCCGACCAGCTTCCTCGCGCTCGCGCAGCTGCTGTCGAACCTCGTGTCGAACAGCCCGTTCAAGCCCGGCGCGACGCTTGCGCAGTACGCGGCCGATCTGCCGCGCACGCGCATGGTCGGCGAGAACGAGGGCACGGTGACGATGCAGACGGCCGCGGGCTACGCGGTCAAGACTCCGGATGGCGTATGGATCGACGAACAGTGAACCCGACCGACGGCGACGACGATCGCCTGTCGCAGCCGAACGACGTGCTCGGCTTCGCGCGGCATCTGCCCGCATTCGATCCCGAATGCTATGTCGACGAGCAGGCGCGCCGCGCGTATGTCGACGCGCTCGAGCGCTGGCCGGTGCTGGCCAGGCTGATGGGGCTGACGCGCTGAGACGCGCACGCGCGGCGGGCGGCGCGCGTGCGTTCGGCTCGCCTCACGCCGCGCCGGCGCCGATGCGCGCTCAGTGCGCGTTGCGTTCCGGCTGGCGCGTCCATTCGTTTTCCTCGCCGGGCACCTTGCCGAAGGTTTGCGCGGCCCATGCGCTGCGCGCCGCGTCGATCTTCGCGCGCGAGCTCGACACGAAATTCCATTCGATGAAGCGTTCGCCGGGCAGGTGCGCGCCGCCGAGCAGCATCGCGCGCGCGCCGTTCGCGCTCGCCAGCGCGACGCTCGCGCCCGGTTCGAGCACGGCCATCGTCGCGGGCGCGAGCGGCGTGCCGTCGATGCTCAGGTCGCCGTCGACCAGATAGACGCCGCGCTCGTCGTGCTCCGCATCGAGCGCGAGCCGGCCGCCCGCGGCGAATTCGGCATACGCGTACAGCGTCGGCGAAAACACCGCGACCGGCGACGCGAGCCCGAACGCGGTGCCCGCGATCACGCACACGCGCGCACCGTCGCGTTCGAACGACGGCAGCGTGTCGGCCGGATGATGGGCGAACGCGGGCGCTGTGTCCTCGTGCTCGACCGGCAGCGCAACCCAGGTCTGGATGCCGTGCACGGGCTGCTCGCGCGGGCGATCGTCGTCGGGCGAGCGTTCCGAGTGGACGATGCCGCGCCCGGCCGTCATCCAGTTCACGTCGCCGGGCACGATCTTCTGCCGGAAGCCGAGGCTGTCGTGATGCATCAGCGTGCCGTCGAACAGGTAGGTGACGGTCGCGAGGCCGATATGCGGATGCGGCAGCACGTCGATGCCGCGGCCGGCCGGCAGTACTGCCGGCCCCATCTCGTCGAAGAAGATGAACGGGCCGACGAGACGTGCGGCGCGCGCGGGCAGCACGCGGCGCACGACGAGATTGCCGATGTCGCTTTCGCGCGGCGTGAGCAGGGTCTTGATCGATGCGGACATGATGAGGGCCTCGTAGTCGGTTCGGTGCGTCACGCGATCGCGGTGTCGATCGCGATCGGATGCGTGAGGATCCGGTGCACCGGGCATGCGTTCGCGATCTGCAGCAGGCGTTCGCGCTGCTCGCCGGACAACTCGCCGTCGAGCGTGATGCGGCGCGTGATCGTGCTGCCGGCGCTGCCCGATTCGTGCGCGAGCTTCACGTGCACTTCGGCCAGCGGCCAGCCCTTGCGCTGCGCATACATCTTCAGCGTGATCGCCGTGCATGCGCCGAGGCTCGACAGCAGCAGCGCGACCGGCGTCGGCGCGGCGTCGCCGCCGCCGAGCGGCGCGGGTTCGTCGGCGCGCCACTGGTGGACGCCGTCGCTGAAGTGGACCAGGTAATCGATCGAGCCGATGCTCGCTTCGACGGACAGTTCGCTCATGGGAATTCCAGGTAGGAAAGAGGCCGGCACCGGCGCCGGCCGTTACGGTTCGAGCAGCCGCTGCAGGCGCAGTTCCTCGAAATCGAGTTCGGATTCGATGCGGTGGAGCACCGCGTCGTCGACCTTGCCGTCGCGGTGCAGATCGAGCAGCGCCTGGCGCGACACGCCGACGAGCTCGAGTTCGACGCGCAGCATGCGGGCGCGCGCGTCGGCGCGGGCCGCGCCGCGCAGGTGCGCGCCTTCGTTCGCCGTCACGCGGTTCCGGTATTCGGCCAGCAGCCGGTCGAGCGCTGCGCGTTCGAGGTCCGACCCGCGTCGTTCGAGCGCGGCGAGCGACGCGCCGAACGTGTGGGCGCGCACCGCGTGCTCGGACATCGTGTGCCGCGCGGCCGGCCGCAGTTTCAGCAGCCGGATCATCGGCGCGAGCGTGCCGCCCTGCAGCACGAGCGTCGCGATGATCAGCAGGAACGTGCTGAAGACGATCAGGTCGCGGCCGGGGAAGTCGGTCGGCAGCGCCAGCGCGGCCGCGAGGCTGACGACGCCGCGCATGCCGGACCAGCCGAGCACGACGGCCTCGCGAAACGACCAGCGCGGTCGATCATGTCGTTGCGTGCGCAACTTTCCAGGTAGCCACATCGCGGCGAGCACCCACACGACGCGCGCGGCGATCGCGGCGGCGGTCGCGGGCAGCGCGACGCGCAGGCCGGCGATCAGCACCGCGCCTTCATGGTTCACGCGCGCGAGGATGCCGTGCAGCGCCAGACCGATCAGGATGAACACGAGCGCGTCGAGCACGAACACGATCGCTTCCCAGGTCGCCTTCGCCTTGATCCGCAGGTCGGCGTCGAACACGCGATGCTGGCGCACGCCGAGCACGAGGCCGCAGGTCACGACGGACAGCACGCCGGAGCCGTGCACGGCTTCCGCGATTCCGTAGCTGGCCCAGGCCATCACGAAGGTCACGACGATACCGAGCATCGGATCGCGCACGCGCGGAATCGCCCAGCTCATCGCATGGCCGCACGCGAGGCCGATCGCGATGCCGATCAGCGTGAGCGAGAAGAACAGGCCGGTCGCGCTGGCGGTCGTGATCGCAACCGCCAGCGTGGCCGATACGGCCATCTGGTACAGCAGCAGGCCGGACGCATCGTTGACGAGGCTTTCGCCTTCGAGCACGGCGACCAGCCGCGCGGGCAGCGGATAGCGCTGCAGGATCGCCTTCGCGGCGACCGCGTCGGGCGGCGACACGATCGCGCCGAGCGTGAAGCATGCGGCCCACGGCATCGCCGGGTTGGCCGCATGCACGGCGACGGCGACCGCGGCGGTCGTGAACGCGACCGCGCCGAGCGCGAGCGACGCGATCGATGCCAGTTCGTGACGGAATTCCTTCCACGCGGTATAGAAGCCGCTCGACATCAGCAGCGGCGGCAGCACTGCTGCGAGCAGCAGCGCCGGATCCATGTCGGGCACGCGCCGGCCCGCGACGGCGACCACGCAGCCGCCGAGCAGCAGCACGACGGCCGGCGGGATCGACACGCGCTCGGCGAGCCACGTGAGCGCGCCCGCGCCGCAGATCAACAGCAGCAGGTAATGGAACAGCTCGACGTTGCTCATGCGCGAGCAGGCAGGCGGCTCATCAGGACGGCTCGCGTTTGTGCGCGGCGCCACCGGCGATCTTGCCGCCCGGCAGCGGGCCGAACATGTGCTGGCTGCATTGTGCATCGCGCCATGCCGTGTGCAGCCGGTTCCCGGCCAGCATCCGCCGCGCGACGGGCAGGATCTGCTCGCCGGCCAGCATGCCGAGCAGCCCGGTCAGCGCGATGATCGGCGGCGCCGGCGAATTGACGCCGATCGCGCCGTAGATGACGCCGGCGAGGATGCCGGCGAGCAGCGAGTAGAAATAGGATTTCATGTCGAGTGTCTCGTGAGGGCTGATCGGCGACTCATCGCATGCCGTAAGGTCTTGCAAGGGTAGCGGGTTTGCGTGAATAAAAAAAGCTCGGTACGCCACTGCGCGGCGTCCTTTATGGAATCGCACCGATTCCGTTTTTTGGGTGTTCGCGTCAAGCGTTTGCGGCTTAAATATTTCGAGCCGGAAACGATCCGGTGCATCGCACACCGGGCTCCTCCCGTTACGACGGTCGAGGCAGGCCTTTCCTTTCTCCGTTCAAAGGACGCACGCGCCATGAGCAATCCGAAGCTTGAAGTACTTACTCCGCAGAACAGCCAGCTGATCTTCATCGACCAGCAACCGCAGATGGCGTTCGGCGTGCAGTCGATCGATCGCCAGACGCTGAAGAACAACGTCGTCGGGCTCGCGAAGGCGGCCAGGGCATTCAACATTCCGACCACGATCACGACGGTCGAGACCGAAAGCTTTTCGGGTCACACCTACCCGGAACTGCTCGACGTGTTTCCGAACCAGAAGACGCTCGAGCGCACGTCGATGAACTCGTGGGACGACCAGAAGGTGCGCGATGCGCTGGCCGCGAACGGCCGCAAGAAGGTGATCGTGTCGGGGCTGTGGACCGAGGTCTGCAACACGACGTTCGCGCTGTGCGCGATGCTCGAAGGCGGCTACGAGATCTACATGGTCGCCGACGCCTCGGGCGGCACGTCGAAGGACGCGCACGACTTCGCGATGCAGCGGATGGTACAGGCCGGCGCGGTGCCGGTCACGTGGCAGCAGGTCATTCTTGAATGGCAGCGCGACTGGGCGCGTCGCGAAACGTACGACGCGGTGATGGATGTCGTGAAGGAGCACTCGGGCGCGTACGGGATGGGTGTCGACTACGCGTACACGATGGTCCACAAGGCGCCGCCGCGCACGGCGACGCCGCACGAGTCGCTCGCCGCCGTTCCGGCGAAGTGACGGGCTGCCGGTCGTGATCGTCGCGGCCGCCCGCTGCAAGGGATCGCCGCGGTCGCGGCGGCCTGTCGATCGCTCAGCCGGCCGGCAGCGCCCACGGCGCATGCAGGAAGTGCTCGGCGAGGTACTCGAGCAACACGGTCACGCGCGCAGCGCGCAGCATGCCGGGCGGCGTGACGAGGTTGACGTTGATGTCGGCGATCTTCCAGTCGGGCATCACTTCCTCGAGCTCGCCGCGCTGCAGCGCGTCCCACACCAGGAACTCCGGCTGAAGCGCGAGGCCATGCCCGGCGATCAGCGCGGGGCCGATCACGTCGGCGTTGTTGGTGCGGATGCGCCCGCGCACCGGCACGCCGAATTCCTCGCCCGACGCCGTGTGGCGGAAACGCCAGAACTCGGGCGTCGGCAGGTTCGTGTAGGTCAGGCACACGTGCTGTTCGAGATCGCCCGGATGCGCGGGGCAGCCGCACCGGTCGAGATACGCGGGCGACGCGACGAGCGGCCGGCGCACCGCGCAGAGCCGGCGCGAGCGCAGCGACGAATCGCTCAGCTCGGCGATCCGGATCGCGACGTCGAAGCCGCCGGACACGATGTCGACGATGTGGTCGGTGAGCACGAGATCGATGTCGACGCGCGGATAGCGTTCGAGAAAGCCGGGCAGCAACGGCGACAGATGGCGCAGGCCGAACGACATCGGTGCATTCACGCGCAAGAGGCCGTGCGGTTCGAGCGCCTGCGCGGACGCTTCGCTCTCGATCAGCTCCGCATCGGCGAGCAGGCGGATCGCGCGGTCGCGCAGCAGTTCGCCGGTGGGCGTGAGCGACAGCTTGCGCGAGGTCCGGTACAGCAGCATCGCGCCGAGGCGCTTTTCGAGGCGCGCGATCGCTTTCGACACGGTCGGCTGCGACACGCCGAGCAGGTCGGCGGCTTTTGCGAACGAACCGGTCTCCGCGACGCGCGCGAAGATGGCCCAGGCTTCGAGATCGGGAAGGTGTTGCATGGCTGGAAGAGGTGGCAATGAAGCGGGCCGGCTGCAGCGAATCACGAAGCCGATGCGACGCGTCGTGCAGCAAGGCGGGCGATGAAGGCCCATTCTAATCCGGCCGGGAGAACAACCGTATGGAATCTTATCTACTTTCGTTGGGCGCGGGTGTGTTGATCGGCGTGGTGTACAGCGTCATCAAGGTCCGCTCGCCCGCACCGCCGCTGATTGCACTGATCGGCCTGGCCGGGATGCTGGTCGGCGCGCAGATCGTCGCGCCGGTTCGTCACTGGCTGGGCTTCTAATTTCATCGAGGATACGTTCATGAGCGCAACCGATACTCAACCGGATCTGATCCTTCACAACGGAAGGTTCACGACCCTCGATCGTGCGAACCCGATCGCCGCGGCCGTGGCGATCAAGGACGGCCGCTTCGTCGCGGTCGGCAACGACGCGGACGTGATGCCGCTTGCCGGCCGTGGGACAAAGGTCGTCGACCTCGACGGCCGCACGGTGCTGCCGGGCCTGATCGACAACCACTGCCACGTGATTCGCGGCGGCCTGAACTACAACATGGAGCTGCGCTGGGACGGCGTGCCGTCGCTCGCGGTCGCGATGGAGATGCTCAGGCGGCAGGTCGCGGTCACGCCCGCGCCGCAATGGGTGCGCGTGGTCGGCGGCTTCACCGAGCATCAGTTCGTCGAGAAGCGCCTGCCGACGATCGACGAACTCAACGCGGCTGCGCCCGACACGCCGGTGTTCATCCTGCACCTGTACGACCGCGCGCTGCTGAACGCGGCCGCGCTGCGCGTGGTCGGCTACACAAAGGACACGCCCGAGCCGCCGGGCGGCACGATCCTGCGCGATGCGGCGGGCAATCCGACCGGCCTGCTGCTCGCGAACCCGAACGCGACGATCCTCTACGCGACGCTCGCGAAGGGCCCGAAGCTGCCGTTCGAATACCAGTACAACTCGACGCGCCACTTCATGCGCGAGCTGAACCGGCTCGGCGTGACGGGCGTGATCGATGCGGGCGGCGGCTCGCAGAACTATCCCGACGATTACGAGGTGATCCGCAAGCTGCACGACGCGGGCGAGATGACGATCCGCATCGCGTACAACCTGTTCACGCAGAAGCCGAACGCGGAGAAGGAAGACTTCGTGAACTGGACGAACAGCGTCACGTATCACGACGGCACCGATTATTTCCGCCACAACGGCGCGGGCGAAATGCTGGTGTTCTCGGCGGCCGACTTCGAGGATTTCCGCGTCGCGCGCCCGGACCTGCCGGCGCAGATGGAGGACGATCTCGAAGGCGTCGTGCGCGTGCTCGCGCAGAACCGCTGGCCGTGGCGCATGCACGCGACCTACGACGAAACGATCAGCCGCGCACTCGACGTGTTCGAGAAGGTCGACAAGGACATTCCGCTGGCCGGTCTGAACTGGTTCTTCGATCACGCGGAAACCGTATCCGAAAAATCGATGGATCGTATCGCCGCGCTCGGCGGCGGCATCGCGGTCCAGCACCGGATGGCGTACCAGGGAGAGTATTTCGTCGAGCGCTACGGCGCGCAGGCGGCCGAGGCGACGCCGCCGGTCGCGAAGATGCTGTCGAAGGGGCTGAAGGTGTCGGCCGGCACCGACGCGACGCGCGTCGCGTCGTACAACCCGTGGGTGTCGCTCGCGTGGCTGGTGACGGGCAAGACGGTCGGCGGGCTGCGGATGTATCCGCAGCGCAACCTGCTCGATCGCGAGACGGCGCTGCGTATGTGGACCGAGTACGTGACGTGGTTCTCGAACGAGGAAGGCAGGAAAGGGCGCATCGCGGTCGGGCAGCTGGCCGACCTGATGGTCCCGGATCGCGATTTCTTCGCGTGCGCGGAGGACGAGATTGCCGACACGACCGCGTTGCTGACGGTGGTCGGCGGCAAGATCGTGTGGGGCGCGGGGCCGTTCGCGTCGCACGACGCGCCGATTCCGCCCGCGATGCCCGACTGGTCGCCGGTGCGCGAGTACGGCGGCTACGGCGGCTGGGGCGCGACGCAGCGCAACGGCGCACCGCTGCAGCGCGCGGCGGCCGCGGCGATGTGCGGCTGCGCGACCGCGTGCGGGCTGCACGGGCACGCGCATGCGAGCGCGTGGGGCAGCGCGTTGCCGACCTCGGACGCGAAGGGCTTCTGGGGCGCGTTCGGCTGTTCGTGCTGGGCCGTCTGAGATGGCGCCCGGAACTGGCAATCCGGCATGGATCCGCGCGCTGCTGTCGCAGCCGTGGATGCTGCCGGCCGCGCGGCTCGCGCTGGTGTCCGCGTATCTGATCGGCGGCATCGGCAAGGCGCTGGATTTCGACGGCGCGGTCGCGGAGCAGGCGCGCTTCGGCCTGCACCCGGCCGCGCTATGGGCGGTGCTGGCGATCGCGGTCGAGATCGTCGGCTCGCTGTGCGTGGTGTTGCGCCGCTTCACGTGGCTCGGCGCGGGCGGCCTCGGCATGCTGACGCTCGTCGCGACGACGGTGGCGAACGACTTCTGGAACCAGGCGGGCGCCGCGCGTTTCATGGCGCTCAACAGCTTTTTCGAGCATCTCGGGCTGATCGCGGCGCTTGTGCTCGCGACCGTGCTCGACGATGCGAAGCGTGCGAGCGACGAAGCGCACGCGTAACCGGCAGCATCATTCGATGAAACAACAAGGACCTCAGATCATGAAAACCATTCGTTCCGCATTGCTTGCGATCACGATCGCGGCCGGCTTCGTCGCGGCGCCGGCGTCGTTCGCCAAGCCGCCGGCGGTTGCCGCGGCGGCGCCGGTGCTGGCCGTCGGGCCGCAGTACGACACGACGCACGTGTACGTGGCGCCCGAGGATTTCGACCGCTTCACCGACAGCTTCGTCGCGACCTTCGGCGGCGCGAAGTCGAAGCAGGGCGTGTTCCAGGTCACGCCCACGCCGAGCCAGACGATGTCGCAACTCGTGTTCACGCCGGCCGGCACGATTTCCGTGTTCGGCTTCAAGACGCCGGTTCCCTGGCCGTTCGGCGCGGAGCGTACCGGTTATCTCGTCACCGACATGGACGCCGCGATGAAGGCGGCGCGCGCACACGGCGCAGATGTGATCGTCGACACGTTTCCCGATCCGATCGGCCGCGACGCAGTGATCGCGTGGGCGGGCGGCGTGAAGATGCAGCTCTACTGGCACACCGAGGCGCCGCACTACGATGCGCTGCAGACGATTCCGGAGAATCGTGTCTACGTGTCGCCGCAGAGCGTGCGCAAGTTCGTGCACGACTTCGTCAAGTTCTCGAACGGCAAGGTCGTGTCCGACACGCTCAAGGCGCCCGGCGTGGAGATCGGCCGGCCGAACGACACCTATCGCCGCATCCGCATCGAGTCGGGCTTCGGCAAGATGACCGTGCTGGTGACCGACGGGCATCTGCCTTACCCGTTCGGCCGCGAGATGACCGGCTATGAGGTCGCCGATCTGGCGGCGACGCTGAAGAAGGCGGAAGCGGCGGGCGTGACGGTGCTGGTGCCGCCGTTCGCGTCGGACGGTCGCGAAGCGGCGCTGGTGCAGTTCCCGGGCGGCTATGTCGCGGAGATCCACGCGAGCGCCGCGCGATGAAACACGAGGACACGATCCTTGCCGCGGTGGCGGGCTTCGTCGACACGCTGAGCTTCGTCGCGCTGTTCGGGTTGTTCACCGCGCACGTGACGGGCAACTTCGTGCTGATCGGTGCGGGCGTCGCGGGCTTCGGGCAGGGCGTCCTGCTGAAGCTGAGCGTGTTTCCGGCGTTCGTGTGCGGCGTCGTCGCGAGCAGCCTGATCGCGCGGTCCCTGTCCGCGCGGCCCGCGTGGCAGGGTGCCCGCGCGCTGCACGCGGTGCAGGCCGTGCTGCTGCTCGGCTTCTGTCTGGCCGGCGTGTGGGCGACGCCGGTCACGCAGTCCGACAGCCTGCCGGTGCTCGTGGCCGGCATCGTCGGTACCTTCGCGATGGGCATCCAGAACGCGCATCCGCGCGTGATTCCGCGTGCCGGCGTGCCCAACACGGTGATGACCGGCAACGTCACGCAGGCGATCCTCGATGTCGTCGACCTGCTGTCCGCCGGCACGGCCGACGCCGCGCGCGCGACCGCGCGGGCGCGCTTCGGCAAGATGCTGCCGGCGATCGTCGCGTTCGCGTTGGGTGCGATGGGCGGCGCGCTCGGCTTCCGCCAGGTCGGTTTCTGGGCGTTGCTGGTGCCGGCCGGTGCGCTGGCGGCACTGGCGGTGTGCGCGGGGGCGTTCGCCCCGCCGGTCACGCAGGAGCGCGCATGATCGTGCGGGAAGAAAGGGGACGGTGCGGCCGCACGGGCCGCGTCGACGAATGGGTTCGTGAAGAGATGGCTGCCATGACAAGACAGGGTGGCGTGGCAAAGCGGGGGTATTGCGTGGACCGGGCGGCCCGTGCGTCGGTCGTCGTGGGGCTGCTGCTCGCGGGCGCCGATCCGGCGTTCGCGGACCCGGCGAGCACGCCGACGGCCGCCGACAGCGCGACGGCCCCGGCCGCCGCCGCGACGTGCACGGCCAAGCGGCCGACCGTGCTGTTCAACCGCTGGCAGGAAGACTGGTCGGTGCTCGCCAATCCGTGCGTGCCGCGCGCGCCGCTCGACGGGTTGAAGTACATCCCGCTCGGCAACGATCCGGCTTCCTATCTATCGCTCGGCGTGAACCTGCGCGAGCGGCTGGAGACCAACGACGCGCCGCTATTCGGCATCGGCTCCGCGCAGTCGGACACATACCTGATCCAGCGCGTCGAAGTGCATGCCGATGCGCATCTCGGCCAGCACTGGCAGTTCTTCGTGCAGCTGCAGGACGATCGCGCGTTCGGCAAGAACACGATTTCGCCGGTCGACAAGAACCCGCTCGATCTCGAGCAGGCGTTCGCGACCTACACGGGTGCGCTCGGCGGCGGCACCTTCAAGTTCCGGGTCGGCCGCCAGGAGATGGCGTTCGATCTGCAGCGCTTCATCGCCGCGCGCGACGGCCCGAACGTGCGGCAGGCGTTCGATGCGGTGTGGGCCGACTACGAATATCAGAAATGGCGCTTCATTGGATACGCAACGCAGCCGGTGCAGAATCGCTCGACGTCTACATTCGACGACGTGTCGAACCGCGACCTCACGTTCAGCGGCGTGCGCTTCGAGCGGCAGTCGGTCGGGCCCGGCGACCTGTCCGGCTACTGGTCGCGCTACAACCGCAGCAACGCGCGCTTTCTCGACGCGAGCGGCGCCGAGCGGCGCGACGTGTGGGACCTGCGCTACAGCGGCACGCAGGGCCGCTTCGACTGGGATCTCGAAACGATGCTGCAGACGGGCACGGTCGGCGGCAGCACGATCCGCGCGTGGGCGGTCGGCTCGATCGCCGGCTACCGGCTCGATGCGCCGTGGTCGCCGCGCGTCGCGCTGCAGGTCGATGCGGCGTCGGGCGACCGGCATCCGCACGACGGCCGCGTCGGCACCTTCAACCCGCTGTTTCCGAACGGCTATTACTTCACGCTGGCCGGCTACACGGGCTACTCGAACCTGATTCACGTGAAGCCGTCCGTGACGCTGAAACCGTCGGCGAACCTGTCGCTGCTCGGCGCGCTCGGTTTCCAGTGGCGCGAGACGACCGCGGACGCCGTCTACCAGCAAGGCAGCGTCGCGGTGCCCGGCACCGCGGGCAAGGGCGGCCTGTGGACGGGCATGTACGTGCAGCTGCGCGCGGACTGGACGATCGCCGCGAACCTGATCGGCGCGATCGAGGCCGTGCACTTCCAGGTCGGCGACGCGATCCGGCAGGCGGGCGGGCACAACGCCGATTACGTCGGTGTCGAGCTCAAGTATGGGTGGTAGCGCGTGTCGAAGCGGCGCGGCGGGCACGGACTGCCGCGCCTCGGCCGCCGAACCGCCGCATGTCGCGGCGCGTCGGACAGCCGGGGGAGTGCAGGTGCTCGCTTATTCGGACGAGATGCTGATCGTGCACGGGCATGCGTCCGGTCGAGCGGAACAGCGCTGGACGCTCGGGCGCGCGCTGCGCTCCGGCCACTGCGCGTTGTCCGGCACGAAGATCGTTTGCGGCGATGTCGTCTTCAGCCCGCGCGGGCGAACGCCGGCCGATCCGAAAGCGATGATCCTCGCCGCGGCGCTCGACCGTCCGAATGTATCGGCGGTTCGGCCGCAGGTACAGGTGCTCGAGCGCTCGGCGCGGCTGCTGGTCGTGCGATGGGTCGAGCCGGGGCGCGCACACTTTGGCGAGCAGCACTGGAAGCCGGGGCGAGCGCGGCATGCGGACATCTGCGCGCTGTCGGGCGCGCGGATCGCATGCGGGGATGCGGTGTTTCGCCCGAGCGGGCGGCCGACGCCGCCGAATGCGCACGCGATGATTCTGGCGGTTGCGCTCGAGGGCGTCGACCGGTCGCGCGCATGAACCGCGAGCGATCGGTCGGCGAGGGGGAACGGTGGCGTGACGGGCGGCGGCCGGCGTGCGAAGCCGGCCGCTGCGCCGTTACAGGTTCGGCGACAGCTCGAGCGCGTTCGTCAGGTCGCCCATCGGCTGCGCGCCGTTGGCCTTCAGCGCGTCGTCGCGCTGCTGCAGGCCCGCGAGGCGCGGCAGCGAGAAGCGGCGCGTGATGAAGCGCAGGATCGACGCCGTGTCGTATTGCGTGTGATCGACGAAGCCCTTCTTCGCGAACGGCGACACGACCAGCGCCGGAATCCGCGTGCCCGGACCCCAGCGGTCGCCCTTCGGCGGCGCGACGTGATCCCAGAAGCCGCCGTTCTCGTCGTACGTGACGATCACGACCATGTTCTTCCACTGCGGGCTCGCCTGCAGGTGCGCGATCACGTTCGCGATGTGCTGGTCGCCGCTTGCGACGTCCGTGTAGCCCGGGTGTTCGTTCAGGTTGCCCTGCGGCTTGTAGAACGCGACCTGCGGCAGCGTGCCCGCGTCGATCGCCTTGATGAACTCGCTGCCGTCGGCGCCGCCGTCGAGCAGATGCTGCGCGCGGTTCGTGCTGCCCGGCGCCTGGTTCGCGTAGTAGTTGAACGGCTGGTGGTGCGGCTGGAAGTTCGGCGCCGTCATGTTCGCGCCGTAGATCACGTTCGCCGTGCCGTTCTGCGCGGCCTGCAGCGCCTGGCCCCAGGCGCCGCCGTACCAGGCCCACGACACGCCGGCGGCGCTCATCAGGTCGCCGATGTTCTTCTGCGTCTGCGGCGGCAGCGTCGTCGCGGCCGACGGATCGGCGAGGTTCGGATCGCCGCCCGACGCGGCCTTGTTGCCGCTCGGCTGATACGGCGGCTGCATCGTGTTGATCGCGTAGAAGTCCGGCGTCAGGTTGCCCGAGTTCACGAACTTCGGAACGCCGTCGAGCGCGGAAGCCGGCGAGTTGCTCGCGAGCGTCAGCGACTTGCCGTCCGCGTTCACGGCCGAGATCGACCCGGCCGCCGGGCTCTTGTCCGCGTTCGCGTAGAACGGCGCGCATGCGCAGATCAGGTATTGGTGGTTCAGGAACGAGCCGCCGAATGCGCCCATGAAGAAGTTGTCGGCGAGCGTGTATTGCTGCGCGATCTTCCACAGCGGCAGCTTCGACGCATCGGCCGTGTAGTGGCCCATCACGAGGCCGCCCGAGTCGGCCCAGGCGGCGAACATGTCGTTCTTGCCGCCGTTGATCTGCATCTGGTTCTCGTAGAAACGGTGATACAGGTCGCGCGTCGTCACGCTCATCGACGTGTTGAAGCCCTTCGGATCGTCGATCGCGAACGGCGCGTTCGGCAGGTTCTCCGTCATCGCCTCGGTCACGGCCGGCGTCACGCCCTTCGCGGTCAGGCCGTTCCAGACCTTCGGCAGCGTCGCGAGCGGCTGCCCGTTGCGATCCTTCTGCTGCGCGCTCGCGGCCGTCACGTTCTGCAGGCCGTTCGCGCCCGGGTAGTTGCCGTACAGGTTGTCGAAGCTGCGGTTTTCCGCATAGATCACGACGACGTTCTTCACGGCCGACAGGCCCTGCTGCTGTACGTCGTCGCCGCCGCAGGCGGAAAGGGCGGCCGCCGCCGCAATGGCGATCGGCGTGAAGCGAATCCAGGCGTGGTTCTTCATGCGTTGTGCTCTCATCTCTCTTGTCGCGTGGGGACCGGCGCGTCGTTTTCCCGGTCGGCTCCCGAAGCCGACCGCGGCATGTCCGGCTGTAAGCATTTTGAGGGCGCGATTTGACAGGCAGGTGTAGGCGTCCTTTCGATTGCCTGTCGATGTGCCGTCATGGAACGGACACGCGGCTGACATAAACTCCGGCCGCTCCTGAACCCACTTTCCGATGAATCGATGAAGCTTCGCCATCCGACCACCCGCGCGCTCACGCGCTCGTGGCTGCATCTGGCCGGCGCGCTCGCGCTGGCGACCGGGCTGGCAACCGTTGCCGGCTGCGACGGACAGCCCGGCGCGGGCGCGCCTCCCGCACCGCCCGCCAGCGCCGCGAACACCGCCGGC
>NZ_CABVPP010000094.1 GCF_902499075.1 Burkholderia pseudomultivorans
TGGCTCCGGCAATCTAAACGCACCCATCATGCATTGGAAAAATCAGCATCGGGAAACGGTCCGGCCGAGCCGCTTACAGAACAGGTACATGGCGACCATCGTTAAGACGCCTTCCGGCACGTGGAAGGCAGTCATCCGCAAGATCGGTTGGCCGACTACGGCCAAGACTTTCCGCACCAAACGTGACGCCGAGGACTGGGCGCGCCGGACCGAAGATGAAATGGTTCGGGGCGTCTAGTCGTCAGGAGCCGATTAAGGCCCACTGACGACCATGACAAAGTCGACTAGCTAACACCTCGTGGATTCGTTCTGAGCCGATTTAATCGCTATGAGACATGTTCAAACGTTACATCCACGTCGGAGAGCAATTTCTTGCCGATGAGAGCAAGACGGAATTCGAAACAAGCGCGGCAACGGTCAATTCGAGCCCGCTTATCGCAAAGCTTGAGAAGGCCCTCGATGCAAACCATGATGGCAAGGTGACTGCACAAGAATTGAAACATGCGCAAGAAGTAGATTGGTCGTTGAAAGCGCTTTCCCACCTCATCGTGCGTTGTGAAAGTGAATGGGGCGGAGGCTTGGGAAAATGGGAGGAGTTATCGCCATTAATGAAGAAGCTACTGTGGTTGTGGAAGGCCGAAATCGAGCGCATCGGGAAGCTTCAATGGTGGGAGGCGGTTGCTGCGAAAAAAGTGGACGGATTTCCTGATGATCCAAATCCGTGGCATTTTCATCCGATTGGGATTATCGGTAACTTCTGCGGTCTGAGCGGGATTGGTATTACTCTAGAAGAAGCCAGGGTGCGTGCGTTTTTACGAATGCTTCGAGTCGGCGAAGGCACCGAGGGGCCAGAAGGATATGAGAGGCTATATGGCGGACAGTCTTTCATCAAAGATTATCATCGAGATTTTAGCGACCATCCGAAGATATTTGTCACGCGAGAACATAACGGAAAGAGCATAACCTCGTCGGCTGCAGGCGCATATCAGATCATGGGATATAACTGGTTCCCGGAAGAGGGGCAAACCTACAGAAGATTGGCAAAGGTCAAAGATTTCTCGCCAATTTCTCAAGATAGGTATATTGTTGCGATCATGAAATACAAACGAAATTGTCTCGATGATGTGAAAAATGCTGACTTGGAACGAGCGATTTTCACGCATCATGCCAATAATGAGTGGGCCAGTCTGCCAGGCGATCAGTATGGTCAAGGTGGCGTCAACATGAAATCAGTGAAGGAGCATTTTGAAAAATATGTGGCGGACGAGCTCGCGGGAAATAGTGATCTTGCAGTTCCTGTTGGTGGTCTTGATGATTTGATTAAATAAAAAGCGAACAATGAAGAGTGATATTTTACTGAAATTTGCCATTGTGGTTACAGCAATGAGCCATGCCTTGTGCTGGGGGCAGGATATCGATTTCGCAAATCATCCTTCCGCTCTTTATCGAGGTTCTCTGCATATACCAAAGTACTACAAAAAAACCGATTCCGGCTGGCGAGATGATGATGGCAAGCTAGTGGAGCCTCCTGTAATAAATTTCGCGGGAAAATATCACATCGGGGTCCATAGTTGTGGCATGGAGTGTCGTTATTACACTTTATCAGATCTTTCAACGGGAAAGGATTTAAACTCCCTGGATATGTTTTCGTCAAATGGCAAGGCGCCTAACAAAATTCAGGATGGTAGATCATATATCACCGAATTGCTAAGCAAGGCAGACAGCAAGATGCTTGTCGCGAAATACTATATCGACGCATCGAACGGAAAGCCTGCGGAGTGCCGGGAGCGTAAATTCATTCTCGACGATAATCTTAAGATGGTCGCCATCCCCAATTCATTCTCTTCTTGCAAAACAGAAAATTAGGATAATTTTTTTGTCAAGACGAAATATCATGATAAATTTAATCCGCCTTCACGATGACACTGACCACAAAGGCAAGGTGATTACGGCCTCTTCGACAATGTCTTTTGACGGCCGCTACGTCGCACGAAAAGGCGACTATGTGTCGTGCCCTCAGCATCCTGAAGTATCACCCAACGTCATCGAAGAGGGCGACGCATCGATGATGGATGACGGCCTTCCAATCGCGCGTCACGGCCATCGCGCCACATGTGGCTGTCACCTGATATCGAGTCTCGTATGATCGGATCAAGACACTGTATTTGCTCGCACGCATGTGGCTGGCACCGACCCTTCAGCAACGGAAAAGTTCGCCGTGAAGTTGCCCCTGATCATCCTGTCGTGCGTGGTGATGTTGATGCTCTCGGATGGAGCGCGGGCCCAAGCCGCCGATGGCACGGATCCGGATGCGCCCATCGTGGCGAAATTCCATCACATCCGGCCGTACGAAATCACGGATGACACTCCCATCGCTGTTGGCTTGGAAACGGGTGATCCCGGAATTGGCGGCATGATGATCGGCATCGTGTCGCTCAACGTCTATGACCGTTTTGGCAACGTTGCCATTCCGAAGGGAAGCAAGCTGATCGGACAAACGATCAGGCAGGTGAACGACCGCCGTGAGGTTCAGTGGAGCGGCTTGCAGCTGCCTGGCACAGCTACTTTGCAGTTTGATCCGCCGCTTGAGGGGTTGTATGCCGGATGGTTCGGCCGGTATCACTGTCTCAGCTCTTCGACAGCCTGGCTCTAGTGTCGCAGCCCTCGTGACAAAGGCTTTCATCGTTCCGCACTGAACGGATACGTGAAGTCCCTTTCATTTCTTGGCTAACAGGCGTGTTTGATGGTTAATGGACCGCTGGCAAGCGATAGGCTATTTCTAACTCGCCACACCGAGGCCCAAAATTGACCATCCCGACCATTGAGAGTCAGGACTTGACGATAGCTGGCGTTCTGCAAAGCTTTTACGTTGTTCCCGACTAGCGTCGCATGGTCATGGACCTCGGCCGGTACGGCAAGCAGGTCAAAACTCGATTCAATTTGATCATGTCCTATTTGTCGACATGGACTTACATGGATTGATGGAGAATCGAAATGCCTACATGGTGCCTACAAGACACTATAAACAGCCGAGCTCTCTGCTGGCGGGTTTTTGTAACGCTATGATAGTTTTGGGTTTTATGCGTGAGCAAGTATTGAGACGCTAGGACGTCGAGTCCTGATGCGATACGGCGAGGTCCTTCAGGGTCGCGAGCCGGTACCGCGTATTCCTGACCGGGCGCTCGCCGTTTTGCACGCGGGCGCTCGCCCGCCCGCACAACCCGTCACTGCAAATTCCCCCACCGATCGACCGCCGGCTCCGCCGACGCCCACTTCCAGTGCGTGCCTTGCTGGCACGCATTCGCGAAATACCAGTCGGCCTTGTCGCCGTCCTTCACCGAGAACGCGAATTCCTTGCACATCGCGAGCGCCGACGAATACGCGCGCGTGACGCGCACTTCGCCTTCGCCATTCTCGAGCGGAATCGTGTTCTTCACCTTCCACGGCTTCACGTCGCCGACCGCACTGCTGCCGACCACCCGCGCGATCGCGTCCTGCTGGTTCTGATGGAGCTGCTTCATCGTGCGATTGACGGCCTCGTCGGTCGCCGCCTGCACGGCGATGCCGACCCCGACGCCGACGGCCGGGTTCGCGGTGACGAGGCCCGTCGCCGCGCCGGCCAGTGCACCGCTCGCCGCGCCGACCGATCCGCAGCCCGACAGCGCGATCGTCGCCGCGCACAGCGCGCCGAGCGACGCGACCCGGATCGCGACGCTCATTGCAGCGCGCCCCAGCGTTCGGTCGCGGGCTCTGCGGACGCCCACTTCCAGGTCGGCCCGTCGCGGCAGATCGTGGCGACGTAGAACGCCGACTGCGCGGCCTTGTCGGGCTTCGCCGGCGTATCGACCGCGAACACGATCTCCTTGCAGTCGAGCGGGCCGACGCTGATCATCCGGCTGACCGTCACGCGGCCCTGTTCGTCGTCCTCGATCGGAAACGAATGGTGCGTCGACCACGGCGCGACGCCGCCGACCTCGAGCGGGCCGGCCGCCTTCGCGATCTGTTCCTGCGTATAGCGGTGCGCGACGCGCTGCGTGTACTGGACGCCGGCACGCGCGCCGGCGACGGCGCCGAGGCCGATGCCCGTCGCGACAGCGGCGTTGTTGGTGACCTTGGACGCGATTGCCGCGCCCGCGATGCCGGCGCCGGCCGTCGCGCCTTCGCTGTACAGCGAGTTGCAGCCGGACAGCAGTGCAGCCGTGGCGGCCGCGGCCAGCACGATGCGCGCCGGCATGGCCCGACGCGGCGATTCGAAACGAATGTTCATCCCTGAGTGCAAGTCCTGTCTGGGTGAGCGGCGACCCGCCCCATGCCGCGTCATTGTTTCGCAATTGTCATAGGAAAACTGCAAAGCTTTGACAAATCGGCGGCGGAAACGGACACCGCCGGTACGCGCGCGGGCGCGCGACGTCATTTTCGAACAGACGGCCGACGAGGGGTCGAAACGTTACAAATTGAAGGGTCTTGTTACCGCGACACGCGAAGAAGCGCCCTAAACTATTTCGTTATGACAGGTTTCAACGACGGCTCCGAGCCGCGCCGCATATGAGACACCCCGTCATGCGCCGTTCGAAACGGCCTGCGCACCGGCCCGCCGACGAGGGCGCCGATCGTTCGCGCCCAACGACCGATGCGCCATCCGCACCGCCTGCCGGCACGCCTGGCGAGACGCCGTCCGACGGCGATCACAACCAGGGCGGTGCCCGCCCGGAAGGGCTCGACTATCAGCGCGACCTCGGCCAGGAGCAGGACGCTTGACCCTGTCGCCGCTGCATTCCGCTGTCGCATTTCATTGCATCTCTCACGTCTGAATCGCCGCGCGGCCGCCTGCGGGCCGCCGCGCCCGCCGTGGCGCGCGCCGCGTGTCATCCAATCGAATCGAGGAGGGAAAGCCGCATGAGCAGATTGATCGTGGTATCGAACCGTGTCGCCGCCGGCGAGGACACGCGCCCGAGCGCGGGCGGCCTCGCAGTCGGCGTGATGGACGCGCTGAAGGAAACCGGCGGCGTGTGGTTCGGCTGGAACGGCGAGATCGTCGGCGCGCCCGACGCCGCGCCCGCGATCCAGCGCGACGGCAACGTCACCTACGCGACGCTCGGGCTGACCCGGCGCGACTACGATCAGTACTACCGCGGCTTCTCGAACGCGACGCTGTGGCCGGTGTTTCACTACCGCGGCGATCTCGCGCGCTTCGACCGGCAGGAGTACGCCGGCTACCTGCGCGTGAACGCGATGCTCGCGAAGCAGCTCGCCGCACTGCTGCGACCCGACGACCTGATCTGGGTGCACGACTATCATCTGCTGCCGTTCGCGCACTGCCTGCGCGAACTCGGCGTGAAGAATCCGATCGGCTTCTTCCTGCACATTCCGTTTCCGTCGCCCGACATGCTGCGCCTCGTGCCGCCGCACGAAGAGCTCGTGAAGTTCATGTGCGCGTACGACGTCGCGGGCTTCCAGACCGACGCCGACAAGCAGGCGTTTACCGACTACATCGAGCGGCGCGGCATCGGCGCGGCGAGCGACGACGGGATGCTGCATGCGCACGGTCGCGTCGTGAAGGTGGCCGCCTATCCGATCGGCGTGCATCCGGACGCGATCGCGCAGGCGGCCGTCCAGTACGGCTCGCGCAAGCCCGTGAAGATGCTGCGCGACGCGCTCGACGGCCGCAAGCTCGTGATGAGCGTCGACCGCCTCGACTATTCGAAGGGGCTCGTCGAGCGCTTCCAGTCGTTCGAGCGGATGCTGACGAACGCGCCGGGCTGGCAAGGGCGCGTATCGCTCGTGCAGATCGCGCCGCCGACGCGCTCCGACGTGCAGACCTACCAGCACATCCGCGAAACGCTCGAGGGCGAGGCCGGCCGCATCAACGGGCGCTTCTCGCAGCTCGACTGGACGCCGATCCAGTACCTGAACCGCAAGTACGAGCGCAACCTGCTGATGGCGTTCTTCCGGATGTCGCAGGTCGGCTACGTGACGCCGCTGCGCGACGGGATGAATCTGGTCGCGAAGGAATACGTCGCGTCGCAGGATCCGGCCGATCCGGGCGTGCTCGTGCTGTCGGAGTTCGCGGGCGCGGCGGCCGAGCTGACCGGCGCGCTGCTCGTCAATCCGTACGACCTGTCGCAGATGGCCGACGCGCTCGAACGCGCGCTGTCGATGCCGCTCGCGGAGCGGCAGGCGCGTCACGAGGAAAACCTCGCGCGGCTGCGGGCGAACGACCTGTCGGTGTGGCGCGACACGTTCGTCGCCGACTTGCGCAGCGTCGCGGCGGCCGCCTCGGTCACGCAGCGCG
Organism: Burkholderia pseudomultivorans; assembly: GCF_902499075.1. Taxonomy (GTDB): domain Bacteria; phylum Pseudomonadota; class Gammaproteobacteria; order Burkholderiales; family Burkholderiaceae; genus Burkholderia; species Burkholderia pseudomultivorans. The sequence goes on from NZ_CABVPP010000094.1 coordinate 6,293, forward strand.
CGGGCCGGCGGGTCGCGCATGCGTGAGTTCGCGCAGCCGGCCGGCGCGACGGAAGAGGGCGTCGCCGACGATGCGATCGAACGCTTCTTCGTCGTGACGGGCGGCCCCGGCTCCGGCAAGAGCACGCTGCTCGATGCGCTCGAACGCGCCGGCTTCGCGCGCTCGCACGAGGCCGGGCGCGGCGTGATCCGCGACCAGATGACCGTCGACGGCCACGCGCTGCCGTGGCGCGATCCGGCCGCATTCGCCGAACTGATGCTGAGCTGGGAGATGCGCTCGCACCATCTGGCGCGGCATGCGCGCGGCCCGGTGTTCTTCGACCGCGGCATGCCGGACGTGATCGGCTACCTGCGACTGACCGGCCTCGCGGTGCCCGCGCATGCGGAAGCGGCGGCGCGGCATTTTCGTTATCACCGGCGCGTGTTCATCGCGCCGCCGTGGCGCGACATCTACGCGCAGGACACCGAGCGCCGGCAGGATTTCGCGGAGGCGGTGCGCACCTACGACGCGATGGTCGAGTGCTACACGTCGTACGGTTACCGGCTGATCGAACTGCCGCGCGCGAGCGTGAAGGCGCGCGTGCGCTTCGTGCTGGACACGCTCGACGCGGCGTGAGCGCCGCGCGGCGGCATCAGGTCGACGCGTCCGGCTGCGGCGACGCGATGCGCAGCATGCTGACGACGGCCGCTGCCGCGGCGAACGCGGTCGCGACATAGAGCGCGATCGTCGGCCCGCGATCGGGCGCGAGCCCGAAGATCAGCGCGACGAGTGCGGCGCCGAGCGTCTGGCCCGTCAGCCGCGCGGTGCTCAGCATGCCGCCCGCTCCACCGCTGCGTGAACGCGGTGCCGACGACAGCATCGCGCGGTTGTTCGGCGACTGGAACAGCCCGAAGCCCGCGCCGCACAGCGCCATCCGCCAGACGATGTCGACGGTGCCCGGATGCGCGCCGATCGTCGCGAGCGACAGCAGGCCGGCCGCGAACAGCGCGAGCCCGATGCCGCCGAGGATGCCGGCCGAGTAGCGGTCCGACAGCACGCCCGCGAGCGGCGCGGCGAACACGATCACGAGCGGCCACGGCGTCATGTACAGGCCCGTCTCGACCTGCGAGAAGCCGAGCGAATTCTGCAGCCAGAACGGCAGCGCGACGAACGCGAGCATCTGCGACGTAAACGACGCGATGGACGTGCAGATCGACAGCGCGAACATCGGGATGCGCATCAGGTCGACGGGCAGCAGCGGCGCCGGCTGCGTCAACTGGCGCTTCACGAAGAAATAGCCGACCACGAACGCGACGGCCAGTTCGGCTGCGACGTACGTGTGGCTTTCGCCGTGACCGAGCCCGTCGACGGCCATGATCAGCAGGCCGAACACGCATGCGTTCATCAGCGCGCTCGCGAAGTCGTAAGGCGCGTCGTGCAGCGGGTTGGCGGGCAGCGCGCGCACGCTGCCGAGCACCGCGGCGATGCCGATCGGCACGTTGACCGCGAACAGCCAAGGCCACGACGCGAACGACAGGATCGCGGACGCGACCGTCGGCCCGATCGCCGACGACAGCGCGACCACCATCGCATTGATCGACAGCCCGCGCCCGAGCATCGACGACGGATAGATCATCCGCACCAGCGCCGCGTTGACGCTCATGATGCCGGCCGCGCCGAAGCCCTGGATCACGCGCATCACCGCGAGCATCGGCAGCGAGCCGGCGAGCGCGCAACCGAGCGACGCGGCGGTGAACAGCGCGAGACCGGCGATATAGATGCGGCGATAGCCGATGCGTTCGCCGAGCGACGCGAGCGGCAGCAAGGTGATCGTGACCGCGAGCTGATAGGCGTTGACGATCCAGATCGATGCGGCGTCGGATGCGTGCAGGTCGCGTGCGATGGTCGGCAGCGCGACGTTCGCGATGGCGCCGTCGAGCACGGCGAGCGTGATGCCCAGGGCGACGCAGACGATCGCCCAGTAGCGTTGCGGAATCGGCAGGCCGGTATCGGCGTTCATGACGGGAGCGATTGCAGGGTTGTGCACGCATCCGGCGGCCGGTTGCATGCGCAACCATGACGCCGGGCGGACGCGGCGGTGAGCGGTCCGGCCGATGCAAGCGCGCCGGATCGGGATCGGCCGAGTGTATCACCGGCCCGCATCGGACGACGTGGACGTACCGCGCCGCCGGGCCGCCGGCCGGCGCGCATGCTCAGCCTTCGAAGTCGAGGCCGCCGAGCCGCACGAGCGGGTCGGCCTGCGTGCGCGACGCGAGGTCGATGTCGCGCGCGCCCTGCCAGGCGCCGAGCTTCTTCGGAAGTGCGGCCAGATAGTGCTCGAAACGCTGCGGGCCGCCGGGTTCCATCAGGCGTTCGATTTCGTCGGTGTCCCAGGTCAGCTCGAGGTTCAGCGGATGCGTGAAGCCGCTGACGTGTTCGTGCGGCGCGCTGCGGATCTGAACCCGCGTCGGATGCCCGTGGCCGCCATACGGCACGACGTCGGCCTGGACGTGATCGGAGAAGAAGGCGGCGATCGCCCGCGCGATGCGCGGCGCGAATTCGGTATCGAAACGGCGGGCGGTTTCGGGCTGCATGACGGTGTCTCCTTTGTGCGGAAAATCGTAGCACGGCGTTGCCGCGTTTCGGCAGGCATTGCACCGGTAATCGCGCGTTACCACTTGCTGCATCTATTACGGCGACTTGCGGCCACAATGCATCGCATCCCGTACCACTTCGCGTGGGAGTCCAATCATGAAAAAAATTGCCGCAGTCTGTGTTCTCGCCGGTTCGCTCGTCGTGGCGGGCCCGGCTTCCGCGCACGGCCGCGACGGCGGTGCCGTGATCGGCGCGCTGATCGGCGGCGCCGTGCTGGGTGCGATCGTCACGTCCGCGCTGAATCCGCCGGTTGCGTATCAGGCACCCGTGTATCAGGCGCCGGCCTATCAGCCGCCGACGTATTACCAGGCGCCGGCGTATCAGCAACCGGCGTATCCGACCTATCAGCAGGCGCAGTACCAGGACGACGGCTCGCGCTATTGCTATGACCGCTATCAACGCGCGTACGTGTGCGGCGCACCGGTGTCGAGTGGTTACGGTTATGCGCAGCCGGCCGGCTGGTAAGCGGAGGGACGCGTGAGTCGATACGGTGTCGGAGGGCGGTGGAGCCGTCATGAGGCCCGGTGGTTTCGTCGGGCCGCCGATGTATCCGTGGGTTGACGTTTGCGCGTGATTGCGGAGTCACTATTCGCTTGAGACGGCGTCGGCAGCAGCGATTGATTCTCGACTGGCATCGGTAGGACGTCCGGTGCGATAACGACAAAAGGCCCTCGCAGTCGTGCGAGGGCCTTTGCTTTTGCGCCGATGTCCCGGCATACGACCGTTTCGCGCGCGACACCGGTGATCAACGACGAGCGCGCGCGGATACAAACGGTTGCAATTGCGTCAGTGGCGATGGCCGCCGTCGCCGTGGCCGCGTCCGCCGCCGCCGTTGTTCCAGTCGTCGCGGCGTCCGCCGCGCCAGCCGCCGTGGTCGCCGCGATCGCGGTCCCAGCGACGGTAGTCGCGGTGTCCGCGGTCCCAGTCGCGTCCGCCGCCACCGCCCCAGATATTGACCGTGCCGTAGACGGGAGAAGGCCCGTACGCGTAGCCGGGATCGGAATAGTAGGGCTGGCCGTAGCCATAACCGGGGTCCGGGCCGACGACGCAGCCGGCCAGCAGGGTGGCGACGCCGGCGGCAGCAATGAGCTTCAGCATGATGTTCTCCGTTGTTTCGTTATAAGTACCGCGCGACGCGGTTGCCGGCTGTTTGGAATTGTGTCTTGAAATTACAGCGCCGTAAGGTCTCGCGACGAAAGTGTTAGCATCCGGGGCTCATTTGTTTTTCAGGAGCACATCGATGAAATTCGCGATCCGGGCCGCGCTGGCCGCTTTCTGCGTGACGACTGCCGCGTGTGCGGCGGGGCCGGCGTCGGCGCCTGCCGTGCCGGCCGAATCGATCAAGATGTTTCCGCAGCCGACGGCTGGCCAGCAGCGCGTCGTGATCGCGCTGCCCGCGCTCGAGAACGAAGGCGACGCGCGTGTCGAACTGATGATCGGCAAGACGCTGCAGACCGACTGCAACCAGCAGTGGTTCGGCGGAGAACTGACTGCCGAGGATGTGAAGGGCTGGGGCTATACGTACTATCGGCTGGCCGACGTGAAGGGGCCGGCGTCGACGCTGATGGCGTGTCCGGGGCAGGCGCCGCAGCAGCGGTTCGTGCAGGTGCGTGGTGGTGAACAACTGCTGCGTTATAACAGCCGTTTGCCGCTGGTTGTTTATGTGCCGGAGGGGTTTGAAGTGCGGTATCGCGTTTGGAATGCGTCGAAGGAAGTGCGGGAGGGGGGGAGGCAGTAAGGAAGCGCGAGGCCGCGTGGGCCACGTGGCCCGCGCGAACGCTCACGCATGCGTCAAGATATTCGTATGGTGGACGAACATCCGACGCGTTGTTGACGTACCTGTTATTGATCGGGCGCGACCTGTAGCTCTGCCTTGTATGCCAAAGGGCTCAATGCAAGTTGTGCCGTCAAATCACCTTTCAATACATAGGCCTGCGCAGTTTGTGCGTTTTTATCGAACTGATACAGCCGGTACAGCACGTAAGTTCCGGGATTTTTGACGCTGAATGCGAGTTCGTTCGGTGAGATATAGAAGGCGGTACGAGCATCGCCTTGAGTCGTTTTGACCTCAATGTAACGATCGCGCCCGTCCGGAAGAAACGAGTGGATATCGTATCCTGCACCGTCGCCCTCTGTAACGGAAACGTGTGTGACACGTTCGGCTAGGTCTCTTCGATCGGCTGCGATCAGTGTGTTTTTCTCATGTTCGAGCACGAGCAGTTCGCCTTGCAAGCCTAGCGCGCGATTCCGAGCGTCTTGAGCAGAGTAGTCGGGCGACTTTCGATGACGAAAATCATCAGATGACACGCCTTGTCGAGCAGTCTTCGGCAAAGGTGGGGCGGAAAATGATATCCCGGCGGAGGGCTGAGTGGTGGGCTCGACCAGCGAAGGTGAAGGTACGGTTGTCGGCGACAAGCCAATCCGATCCATAGTGTCGTGCGGTACTGGCCATTGAAGCAATTGCCACTGGAAGTGTACGGGCTTTTCTCGCGATGAGTCGTGCGTCAGATAGCCGATCGTTCCGAGGTAGCAGTACGGGGCCCGACTTTTCGTGCGTAGAAACAAATAGATATTGTTGATCTGCTCGTCATGACCAATCAGTTCTTGGATGACGTCGTCCGTGAGGCGTTGCGCAGGCTGAGATTGCCAGCTCAGAACACCGTCTTCCGTGATCGACTCGTCGAAAACGTGATCGCCTTGCTCTTGGCCGAACGTGACAAAAAAGACCCAATCACCTTGGCGCGCCGGAACCCGCACCATGCCCTGTAGTCCCCACGTGCCGGCTTGAGGGGTAAATTTCGTATTGGGTGAAAAGATTGCGTGAACGTCTTGGCGCGTGTAGTCGTTCCAGAGAGTGAGACTTGGCATAGAGGGATAAGCTGTGCTTTAAAAGGGACATGGCAGCAGTTATCTCAATAATACCGGTCCACATTTCTCTACGCATCTTAAGGACGCGTACTAAGCATGACTGGGGGCCGGGATCGCGGCGCAAACAGCACCAAACAGGACGGCGCCGCGGCGGTTAGCGAGGGGAAAGCATTAGCGAAGGGGAAAAAGCATGGCTGGTCCCCGACAGAATTCATATCTCTCCACCACAAGGCCGACTCCGGCGGAGATTCGTCGGATATACCAACAAAAATACCAACAGGTATCTAGAGGTAGACGCCGTCGATGGGAGTGGATGCGGTAAGTAACCGCTGTTGTGTCGCCGGGAGAAAAATCTTTGGAGATTTGGAGACAAGCACTCGTTTCGCCTTGTCAGCCCTGTCTGGTAAGGCGGAGGCTATCTCCAAGTCTATCTCCAAAACACACATTTTTTTGGAGACAACGTTGGAGATAGGCGGTGCTTGCAGGCAGCGCTTGCCGGGGCGTCTCGATGCTCCGTCTGGAACACTGCGCGCAAAATCTTGCCCGGCCCGCCGCCCTCCCGGCGAGCTTGCTAGGCACGCTGAGCCGGATGTGTGTGCCTCCCGACGTAGAGGCTAACGATCGTGTTGACAGCGCCGGTTCGCGCAAGTCATACTCCAACGCGTTCTTTACGCGAATATAGCTAGAACGATTTGCTTAGCTTAGTCGGGCGTTTAGCCAGACTCATTTTCATTGCTTGGTTTTATTCCGCAGCTAACGGCTGCGGCCCTCCAGGCGCTGCCTTACGGTCCACAGCCGTTATCTGCGGCCGGTTCAGGTAAAGAACACAATTTCTATGCTGTCAGATCCTCGGCCCGCGATCCTATCCAACGTCGAGATTGCGACCAGCAGGGTCGAGTTTTGTGACAGCCCCATCGTGCTGCTCTGCGGGGGGCCGGTCGCTCAGAAGGAGCGAGCCGACGACCCTGTTCCCGACATCAAGTCAATGCGCGATGCGATCACCCGCTCGCATGACGCAGATTACGAAATCTTCCGCCCTGAAGAAATTACTTCTTGGCAAGCCGATGGTGTTTTCCAAAATCTGATGGACTTCGAGTCCGACTTGGGAAGCATTTGCTCCCTTGTCGTCATTATTTTGGAAAGTGCGGGGTCGTTGGTTGAATTGGGGGCGTTTTCTCAGCTGGGTGAGTTTCGAGAGAAAATGATCGCCATTACCTCCACGCAGTTTGGTGACGCTGATTCGTTTATTAATCTTGGAATATTGCGATTTATTCGCGAAATTGATAACTCACGGGTCAAAAGTTATCCGTGGATCATTGAAAGGCCTCGTGATATTGCGGCTGATGTTGTTGGTGACGTCATTGCCGATGTCAGGGAAGAGCTGGACAAGCTGGACAAGAGTCAAACATTTAAGACTAACTCTCGCTCTCATGTGATTGTATTGATATGTGAGATCATAAAGCTGTTTAGTGCTTTAAAAGAGGGTGAGATATTAGAATATATTTCGGGTCTTGGTGTCGTTTTGACGAAGAAGGAGTTGAGAAGCCGATTGTTCTTGCTTGAGCGCTTCCGGCTGATCAGAAAGGTCGCGTATAGTGATTCTCAGTTCTATATTCGAACTGGGGAGTCGTATCATAAGCTCAGATTCTCGTGGAAGAAACCTCATGCTCATGACTATCTCAGGCTGAAGGCTCAATGTCTTGAGTTCTACAACGAGGATCTGAAGCAAAAACATCGGCAGCGGGTCATTGCGCAAGCCTTGTCGTCGGGAGCAAGCGCGTGACTATAAATCTTCGAGAGTCGTTGCAGGAATCGCTAGGATTGAGTGAGGCACAGCTCAATCGCTTGATTGTTCGTTCTCCGCATACCTACAAGGTTTACACCATTCCTAAGAGAACGGGCGGAAAACGGACGATCGCGCAGCCGGCGAAAGAGACGAAATTTATTCAAAACTGGCTAATAGAAAATATTTTTAATAGCCTTCCTGTCCATTCGTGTGCTAGTGCGTATCAACCCGGTTCTAGTATTAAGAGAAATGCCGATGCGCATAAGGCGCAGCGCTATTTGACGAAATTTGATTTTAAGAATTTTTTCACTTCAATCAAGTCAGATGATTTGATTGAGCACATGCGTGTGCATTTGAGCGAAGTGCTTGATCTTGATGCGATTCATGATATTGCTAGAGTGTCGTGTATCCAACTAAAGGTTGGCGAGAAATTGTGCCTCAGTATTGGGGCGCCTAGTTCGCCATTGCTGTCAAATTCGATAATGTTCGAATTTGATTCTCTAGTGAATGAATGGTGTTCTAGGGAGGGGGTCGTTTACACTCGATACGCCGACGATATGACTTTCTCGACGAATGAGAGAAATAAATCGGCGGTAATTGAAAAATTTATCCGGGGTGTTGCGAGGGATGTTGAGTATCCTTCGCTTCGATTTAATAATAAGAAAACAATCTCGCTTTCGACTAAGCATAGTCGTCGGGTAACGGGAATTGTTATTAATAACCAAGGCCAGCTCTCGCTAGGGCGCGATAGGAAGCGAGAGATAAGTGCGCTTGTGCACAAATTTACATTGTCCGAGCTTCCGCAGGCCGAGGTCTATCGATTGCAGGGCTTGCTAGGCTTCGCTTGCGATGTCGAGCCGGATTTTTTGATGCGGATGAAGCGAAAATACTCGGACGAGTTGATTTGTACGATATTGGAGATTCGGAAGAAATCCGACGCTTAATTGACGTCGCTTTTCTTGTGTTGTCCGTTTGAATGAATTCGTTGCATCGTGGATCGCGCTGCGCCTCGAAAAGTGTCTTTGCCTCATCGGACTTAGGTTGCATCGCGAACCCGCATAATCGTCTGACGACTCGTTTCATACTGTTTGGCAAGTGCGGCCACAGACGCGCCTTCGCCGAGTAAGTGCCGCACTTCGATTTGTTGTTCCTTCGTTAGCGCAGTCGGTCGACCCATAGTCTTCCCTTCTGCTCTTGCCCGCGCGATCCCGGATTGGGTGCGCTCGATCAACAGGTCGCGTTCAAATTCAGCGACGGCGTTCAATACCTGCATCGTCATGCGGCCGGCAGCGCTGGTCAGATCGACCCCTCCGAGTGCGAGACAGTGAATCCGAATGCCTCGTTCTGCCAGCATCTCGACGGTCGCGCGAACATCCATTGCGTTACGGCCGAGGCGATCGAGTTTCGTCACGATCAGAACGTCACCTTCCTCCATCTTAAGTAACAGCTCGGAAAACCCCGGTCGCTGGTGCGCGCTTACGCTTCCAGAAATGCTTTCCGTAACGACGCGGCGCTTGTCGACCGAAAAGCCTGCCGCCTCGATCTCGCGAAGTTGGTTGGCCGCAGTCTGATCAGTCGTACTTACTCGGGCGTATGCGAAGGTTCGGGACATGCTGCTCTCTGTGTACGAAATGGATGTCCGAATGATAGCCTATGTCCGAAAGTTGCGTAAGCTTATTTTCGGACATGGCTTCGCGATAGTGTCCGAAAGGGTTCGATTTCGGACACGCTGCTGGGCTTGAGGTCGATCGCCTCTCGATTGCTCGGGAGTTTTCTCGCCCATGTAACACTTAGCTCCAGTCGAGGATGTTTTCGCCAAATCGCGTGATCAAGCGCCGATGAATGCGCCTGCTACCATATCAACAATGGTCCCGGAGACAGAGCCGATGCCCCATGTTTGCTATTGGTCGGTGTGTTTTGTTCACCTGCAAAAAGATGATCCGAAGTTCTTCGGATTCGCAGAGTATCTTGCCGCCGTCGCACTCATGGCTTTGGCGTGGACGATTGCTGACTCACGATACAAATTCCGCGTTGCCACCGCACCCGTACCGCTTGAGACGGTCACGTTCGCAGTGGTCGGCGGCGTTGGGCTATTGACGTTACTGACCGACTGGTGGCGCGCTGAACAATGGCTCGTTCCGATGGGAAGAGTGATCAGTCCGGCCGGCTGGCAGGCCTTACTTGGGTTTCTTTTTCTCACGAATTTCGTGGTCTGGGTGTACTTTGCTTTTATCAAGCCACCGGTCTACTGTCGGTTGAACGCTTTCCGCTTTACTCGCGAGCTGTATCGCATCGTTCTTCGTGGCTCGCCAGAGCAACTTGCCGTAATTGCCGACGAACTCGCACGCTCTGCACGCGCGCTGATTCGCCATTCATGGCAAAGGGGGGAAGACTTGCTCGCCAAAGAGATGTCGCCCCAGGAGGGTAAGAAGCCAAGTCGCCGCTTTCTGGTCCGTCAGTGCGCATACGAAGCGCTCCTCTTGATCGCAGATAAGAAATTTTGCCGTGAGGCCGTTATTTCGGCTCCAGTCGTTGCCCTCGCGCTGTTTTCCGAGCTGCGTGATCAGAAGCGCTACTACGTGCCGCTTGGCACGTTCGCAAGAAATTTCACGGCGGCTGCAATCGAAAACAAGGACTCTTTTGCATATCACGAGATTGAGGGCTACTACACGGGCATGATTGGCTATACCAAGCCCATCTCAAGCGCACTGTATGGGCAGTATGCCGTTGTTCACACGTTGGATGTTGCGTTCGATATCCCCTTCGAGGAACAGAGGCGATGGGATGCGTCGCAATGGGAAGCATACTGTCGTCTGCTTCTAGTCACGGCACGTGATTACTTTGAGTGCGGTAACTTTTCCGAATATCCACCAGTGCTCGGCCGTGCGTTCGACGACATCGAACACTCAGTGATGAGTCTCGGTCAGCTCGATGGTGTTTCGGCGGCGGCCTGGGACCATGACGATGTCAGAAAGCTCAATGTTGCGGTCGACTTTGTGCTTGAGTTCATCAAGCTTATGGACGGCCACGTTGACCATCGGCATGTGACGCTGAGGCGCGGCAAAGGCGACTACCGGAAGGATGTATGTGACTTGGTCGCGGACCTGATGTTCGAGTTAGTAGTCTGCGCATCGCAGATCCAAAGGCCTCGCGACCTGAGCTGGTCTGTGCAGCATAACGCTGTGTGGAGTAGATTTTTTGAAAGTCTGTATCCGAAAGGCACCGCCGCCGACATCATCGGCTTCAAACTGAGACGTCAGCTTCTTGAAGAAGTGACCCGGATGGATAAGTTCGCGAACTACAAGAGCACACGTGTGTTGGGAATGCTGCTCAATGTTTTGGGATTGAAGTTGCATCGCTCCGAGCGCAACAAGGGTGTGCAAGCTTTGCACAGGGCGGTCCTCCGGTGGACGGTCAAGAACTACGTCCGTCTTGCGGATGAATCCCCGCACGTAATGGAAACAGTGCTATTCGCCGGGTTGACCTACGACCCGGAAGGGCCGAGCCTTATCTACACCCATGAACGTTTTTTAGATCGCGTAGTTGTGCCGGTTGTGCTTCAGTTGGATCGAGTAGCACAAGGCGCGGAGGTGGTGAAGTAAGTCGTGAGAAAATGTTGGTCGTCGAGCCTAGCAGGCTGTTGAAATTGGATACGGTGTAAACGGGCCCTGAGGGCAGTGCGTTAGAGATATCGTGTTCATGAT
>NZ_CABVPP010000095.1 GCF_902499075.1 Burkholderia pseudomultivorans
TGAGCCACGTGCGGCTTCGGCGTCGGCGCCTGCTTCAGCGGCTTCGGGGGCACGACCGGCGGCGGATGCGCAGCCTGCGGCAATGGCTCGGGCGGCCGCGTCAGTTCGACCGTCATCGGCAGCGGGCGCGGCGGCTGCACGGCCGGCGTGGCCGGCGCGCGCGCCGCCAGCAGCGCAACGCCCGCATGCAACGCGGCGACCGCGAGCGCCGCTGCGACCGCGTCGCGCCATCCGTTGTTCGATGCGCGCCGCGTGTCGGCCGGCGCGGGCGGCAGCGGCAACGGCGGTCGCGCCGCGAGCGGCGGCGCTGCGCGCACCGCCCGTGCCGCGTATCGGCGCGCATGCAGCGCGCCGTAACGGATCGTGAGTCCTGTCATGTTCGACTCCTTGCAATGGCGCCTGGCGGCGCGCTACGCGACCCACGCGTGGCGATGCCGGTCGATCCGCGTGAACGGCTCCGGATCGATCCATGCGCGCGCGTCGAAATCCCGTTCGAGAAAGTCCCATTCGACGAGAAAATCCTTGAACGCGACCAGTCCGTCGATCGACGCCGGCGCGAGCCCCGTCTCCAGATGCCGGTGCACGTCCGCGCCGTACGCATAACGGACCCACTCGTCGGACGCACGCGTTTCGCGGCCGATATACGCGACCGTCTCGGCCGGATGGCGCGCAGCCCAGTCGCCCGCGCCGACCACGACCGACAGGAAGCGGCTCACGAGATCGGGGCGCGCGTCGATCAGCGCGCGATCGACGGTCAGCGTGCGCGGCGTGCCGTTGCCGATCCGCACCAGCGGATCCGGATGCGCGCCGAGATCGATCACGACCTGGGCATCGATCAGGTGCACGGTTTCCAGTCCCGCCACGCCCTTCACGAACACCGCGTCGACTTCGCCGCGCATCAGCGCCGCGATTTCGAGCCCGTATTCGTGCGGTCCGCGCAGGAACGATGCGCGGCCCGTGCGTGCGCCGGACGCGAGTTCGGGCAGGTCGACCCATTCCGCGTCGCCGTGGCCGAGCCCTTCCAGTTCGAGCGCGCTAAGAAAGCCTTTCAGCGCAGCCGCGCGCCAGAAGTCGATGCTGATCGCGTGCCGCGGCAGGCCGAGCCGTCGCCCGCGCAGGTCGCGCGCAGTGCGGATGCCGCGCTCGGGCAGCGTGACGATCGCCTGGAATTCGTTGGTCCACGACAGGCCGATCACGCGTGTGTCGGCGCCGCGTGCCCGCGCCCACAGCGCGGGAATGTTGCCGCCCTGCCGGAACGAGTGCGGCAGGCTGTGATCGAAGTGCGATTCGCGCTTGTCGGCGTCTGCCGTCTCCTGCAGCGAATGCAGTGCGATGCCGTCGGGTCCGAACTCCTCGTCGAACCAGCCGCGATGCACGGCGATGCCGAGCGCGGTCGGCACCGGGCAGCGCGTATACCAGAGTGCGTCGCAGGCGGCCGCCTGCGCTGCGTATGTCGTCATTGTGTTTGTCCCGATCGTTGAAACGCGGTGCGCATCGCGCCCGCTCATGCGCCGGCGACGCGCAGCGCCGCCTGCGTGCTGCGCGCGTTCAGCGCGCCGTCGACGAGCGGCAGCACTTCCTCGCCGACGCGATACGCCTCCTCGAGATGCGGATTGCTCGCGAGAATGAAGGTCGACACGCCGATGTCGACGTATTCCGCGAGCCGCTCGGCCACCTGCTCGTGGCTGCCGACGATCACGCAACCAGGGCCGCCGCGGATCTGCGACATGCCGGCCCACAGGTTCGGTCCGACGATCAGGTCGTCGAAATGCTGCGTGTTGCCCTGGTGCAGCGCGAACTGGCGTTTCGCGCCCACCGATTCCGACGCATCGCCGCGCGCGCCGAAGCCGTCGCGCGTCGACGCACTGACGGTCCCGAACATCTGCCGCAACTCGGCCCACGCCTGCTCCTCGGTCTCGCGCGCGAGAATGTCGATGCGCATCCCGAAGCGCAGGTCGCGCTCGGCGTTCTGCCGGTCGAGCGCGCGACGCGCGGCGTCGATCACCTCCTTCTGCTTCGCGAGCGGTTCGCCCCAGCTCAGGTGCACGTCGCCGTGCTTCGCCGCGACCGCGAGCGCCGCGTCGCTCGCGCCGGCCAGGTAGATGCGCGGCGGCTTCTGCCCGCTCAGCGGCGGCAGCAGGCCGCCCGCTTCGACGCGATAGAAGCGGCCGTCGTACGTGAATGGCGCGCCGGCCGACACGCCGCGCACGACGTCGAGGAATTCGTCGGTTCGCGCATAGCGGCTGTCGTGATCGATGAAGTCCCCGTAGGCACGCTGGTCCGGCCCGCCGCCGCCGGTGACGACGTTCCACTCGACGCGCCCGCGGCTGACCCGCTGCAGGCTCGCGGCCATCTGCGCCGCATAGACCGGATGCACGAAATGCGGCTGCAGCGCGATCAGCAAGCGCAGCCGGCGCGTCTCGCGCGCCAGCGCGGCCGCGACGACCCACGGCTCCTCGGTGAAGCGGAAGATCGGAATCAGCGCGCCGTGAAAGCCGGCGATATCGGCCGCGCGCGCAACCTGCGACAGATAGTCGATATAGCCGAATGCATCGTCGTCGAGCTTCGGCGCGACGCGCGACGCGCGCTGGCGATTCCACTCGCCGCGCGTATGCAGGTCATGGGCGCGCCTGCCGTCGCCGTGCATCGGCAGCCGCCACAGAAATTCAACAGCCATCGGGGTTCTCCTTGTCGGCCGGTTCGGATGCGTGCGGCACCGGCGTGCCGCGCGTGTTCGCCGCTGTTAAGCACGCGGTGTGCCAAGCGTCGTCGCGCGGTGTGCGCCGGGGTGCCGCTCAGGGCGCGTGACGCCTTGCTCCATGCGGCTGTGCGCGGATCGTCCGAGATGCGGCGAACCTGGCGACACGCCCGTCGTCCGGCTTCGCGTCGCGCTGCTGCATACGCAGCGCCGGTGCTGCGCGTGCAACAGCCGGCCACGCGACTGTTGCTGGCGCAACACCCGCGTTACCAGCCCGCGCGACATCGCGCACCGGCATGCCGCGCCGCGCGGGCGATCGCGCGACGACGCAGCCGCTGGCCCGGAATTTGCAATGTCCTGATCGGCCCGCGCGTGCGACATCGTGCGCTGCGGCGCTTCGACCATGCATTGCCCAGAGAGGGAATCTCACACATGACAGACAGGCCCGATTCGTCATCGGACAAGCAGCAGACGTTCTGGTATGCCCGTTCGCCCGTGCCGACGCCGCTCGGCATCGCGGTGCATCTCGGCTGGCTCAACGGCGAGACCTCGGCCGACGGCGTCGCGATCCGCTCGCCGCGCGTCGAGACGCGGCTCGACGTGTCGTCGATCAGCGATCACACGCTCGCGCAATCGTTTCGCCAAGGCGGCAGCATCCCCGCGATGTGGGCGCGCTCGAACGCCGCGAACACGCGCGTGATCGGGCTGTCGTGGGTCGACGAGTCGCAGCTGATCCTCGCACGGCCCGAGTCCGGCATCCGCTCGGTGAAGGCGCTGCGCGGCCGACGCGTCGCGCTACCAAGCCGGCCCGACGACCGCATCGACATCTTTCGCGCATCGGCGCTGCGCGGCATCGTCAATGCACTGAGCCTCGAAGGACTGACCACGCGCGACGTCGAATTGGTCGACGTACGCGCCCGCACGCTGCAGGCCGTGAGCCCGGCGCGCGCCGCCAGCCTGTTCGCATCGCCGCACGGTTTCTCGAGCCGCGCGCTGTATGCGTCCGAAGCCGGCGCGCTGCTGCGCGGCGAAGTCGACGCGATCTACGTAAAAGGATCGACCGGCCTCGAGATCGCGCAACTGATCGGTGCGCACGTCGTGATCGACATCGGCTTCCATCCGGAGCGCGCGATCCGCAACAACAACGGCACGCCGCGCCCGCTGACCGTCAACGCGAACGTGCTCGCGAACCACCCGGACATCGTCGCCGGCTTCCTGAAGCTCGTCGTCGCGGCCGGCGACTGGGCGCGCACGCATCCGGACGAAACCGCGCACTACGTGGCCGGCGAAACCGCGTCGTCGATCGACTGGGTGCGCGCCGCATACGGCAACCAGCTTCACCGGCATCTCGGCGTCAATCTCGACGACGAATCGATCGCCGCGCTCGACGACTTCAAGACCTTCCTGCACGACTGGGGCTTTCTCGAAGCGGACTTCGACGTCGCCGACTGGATCGATCCGCGCCCGCTCGCCGACGTCTTGCAGCCGTCGCTGAAAAGGCGCGCGTGAGCGCCGCCCGTTCCCGCCACTCATTCCGGACATCATGAAATACACGCTCCCCCTCGCCACGCCGCGCCGCCTGCTGCGCGCGCTGCTCGTCGCGCTGCCGGTGGCCGCGACCTCGCTCGCCGCGCCGTCCGTGCGCGCCGACGACGCACCGAAGGTCGTGCGAATCGCCGTCGTCGCCTATTCGAGCGGCGGCAAGACGCAATACGCCGGCGCGTCCGCGCTGATCGACGCCGACAAGTCGCTCGAGAAGGCGCTCGCCGCGCGGCACGTGAAGCTGCAATGGGTACCCGTGTCGACCGCCGCGGTCGGCACGCTCGTCAACGAGGCATTCACCAACGGCAGCATCGATTTCGCCGGCTACGGCGACCTGCCGTCGGTCGTCGTCAACGCGTCGGGCACGCATACGCGGCTGGTCGTGCCGGGCGGCGTCGGCAGCAACACGTATCTGGTCGTGCCGGCCGGCTCGACCGCGAAATCGATCGCCGACCTGAAGGGCAAGCGCATCGCGCTCAATCGCGGCCGACCGTGGGAAGTCACGTTCGGCAAGCTGCTCGCCGCGAACGGCCTGAAACTGTCCGACTTCCGGATCTACAACCTCGATCCGCAGGCCGGCGCGGCGGCGGTCGCAGCCGGTCGCGTCGACGGGTTCTTTACGCTGTCCGACGCGTATTCGCTGGTCGACAAGAACGTCGGCAAGATCATCTGGTCGACCAAGACCGCGCCCGACGACTGGAAGATGCGCGCCGAGCTATGGGCGTCCGACGACTTCGTGCGGCGCTACCCCGACATCACGCAGCTCGTCGCAACCGCATACGTGCGGGCCGCGCACTGGATCTCGCAGCCGCAGAACCGCGATGCGTACGTGAAGATCCTGAGCGCGTCGGGCCAGCCGGAAAACGTCGTGCGGCGCGAGTACGCCGACGAAGCGACGCCGTGGAAGGAGCAATGGACGCCGCTGTTCACGCCCGCGCTGACCGACCACTACCGCGACGTGATCGCCTACAGCCGGCAAGCCGGGCTGACGTCGACGCCGGTCGACGTGAATGCGCTGCTCGCGCCGCGCTTCGTGTCGACCGCGCTCAGGCAGCTCGGCCTCGACGGTTACTGGCGCGCCGACGCATCGCGCGTCGCGAGCCGCTGATGACGATGCACGCACCCACCTCGAACGCCCCGCGCACGGCGCGCCCGTTCGCCATCGCGCGGATCGGCGCACAGGCACTGTGGTGGGCGACGCCCGCCGCGTTCGCCGCGCTGTGGTGGCTCGCCAGCGCGCAGCGCTGGTTCCCGCCCCAACTCGTCGTGCCGCCCGAACGCATCGCATCGACGCTGCTCGTGCTGATCGAAACCGGCGAACTGCGCGATAACCTGCTGATCACGCTGCACCGGCTCGCGCTCGGCTTCGCGATCGGCGCGACGAGCGGCGCCGCCTTCGGCATCCTGCTCGCGTCGAGCCGGCTGTTCTCCGACTATCTGCGGCCGACCTTCGACCTGCTGCGTCAGGTGCCGACGCTCACGCTGATTCCGCTGCTGGTCGTGCTGATCGGTGTCGACGAGCCGCTGAAGCTCGTCGTCGTCGGCAAGGCGGTGTTCTTTCCGGTCGCGCTGGCCGCCTTCGCGGGCGTGCACGGCACGCCGCGCGATCTCGTCGAAATGGCCCGCCACTATGGCGTCGGCCGCTTCGCGCTGCTGCGCGACGTGTTGCTGCCCGCCGCGCTGCCGCCGCTGCTCACGGGCATCCGGATCGCCCTCGCGCGCGCCTGGCTCGCGCTCGTCGCCGTCGAATTGCTGAGCGCGGACAGCGGAATCGGACAGATGATGGAACTCGCGCGGCAGATGCTGCGGCTCGACGTCGTGCTGGTCGATGTCGCGGTAATCGGGCTGATCGGCTTCGCGCTCGACCGTTCGATCGCACTCGTGCAACGGCATGCGCTGCGCTGGCAGGCGCCGGCGCGATGACTCATGCGTTATCCATTCAAGCGAGTTTCACGATGAACGCCCTCACCCGACGAATTCCGCTCGCCGCGTGGCGCCGCCAGTTGCGCGGCTGCGTCGTTCCCGCCGCGCTGGTCGCCGCATGGCAATTCGCATCGCACGGCGACGCGGCCCATCAGTACGCGTTCGTGCCGCTGCAGCAGGTCGGCAGCGCACTGTTCGAACTCGCGCGCAGCGGCGAACTCGCGACCGATCTCGGCGCGAGCCTGCGCCGCACGACGCTCGGGCTCGCCATCGGTATCGCGGCCGGGCTCGCGCTCGGCGCGGCGATGGCGCGCTCGACGCTCGCACGCAAGCTGTGCGAGCCGGCGTTCCAGGCGCTGCGCTACGTGCCGCTGCTCGGGCTGATTCCGCTGCTCAGCCTGTGGGCCGGCACTGGCGAATTCGCGAAGGTCTTCATCGTCGCGCTCGCCGCGTTCTATCCGATGACGACGGCGAGCTTCGACGGCTTGAGCCGCGTCGATCCGCGCTATGTCGAACTCGCGCAGTCGTACCGGCTGACGCGCGTGGGCCTGTGGCGCGACGTGCTGATTCCCGGCGCACTGCCCGACCTGTTCACCGGCGTGCTGCAGGCCGTGCCGTTCGCGTGGATCACCGCGACGAGCAGCGAGCTGCTGTTCAATGCGGGCGCCGGTGTCGGCAACCTGATGCAGAACGCACAGGCCGGCGCGCGCGCCGACGTGCTGCTCGTCTGCGTGCTCGGCGTGACCGCGCTGGCGGCTGGCATGAGCATGCTGTGCGAGCGGATCGCGCGGCGCGCGATGCGCTGGCGCGATCACGCGTGACGGGTCACGCCTGACGGCTGAGCCGCGTGTCGGCATCGCTGGCGTCGCGCGGCTTCAGGATGCCGAGCTGCGCGAGCCGCGCGCGCACGATGTTGCGCGACTGGTCGAGCAGGCGCGACATGCGCAGCTGGTTGTGTTCGCTGTAGTCGAACACGCAGCGATAGACGGTGTCCTCGATGTGCTGCCACAGGTTCGGCGCGCCGAGGTCGAGCAGTTCGATCACCGCATTGCGCAGCGCATCGGTCGCTTCTGCGACATCGCGCGCGCGACGCGGCAGCACCGCCGCCGCGCTGCCTGCGCCGGCGGCGTCCGGTGCGAGCGACAGCGCGGAAAACTGCAGGTCGCCAACATCGATCGCGCCACCCGCGCAGATCAGCACCGCGTGATGGATCACGTTCTCGAGTTCGCGGATATTGCCGGGCCACGCATGTGCGTGCAGCCGCGCGCGTGCGGCGTCGGTCAGCACGGGCGCCGCGACGCGCAGCCGCTTCGCATACGCATCGACGAAATGGTCGATCAGCGGCGCGATGTCGCCGGGCCGCTCGCGCAACGGCAGCAGACTCAGCTTCACGACGTTGAGGCGGTAGTAGAGATCCTCGCGGAAATTGCCCGCGCGCACCGCCGCTTCGAGATTCACGTTGGTTGCTGCGACGAGCCGCACGTCGATCTTCACGGTCTTGCGCGAGCCGACCGGCGTCACTTCGCGTTCCTGCAGCACGCGCAGCAGCTTCACCTGCGCGGACAGCGGCAGGTCGCCCACTTCGTCGAGAAACAGCGTGCCGCGATTCGCCGACTCGAACCAGCCCGGCTGGCTGTTGATCGCGCCGGTGAACGCCCCGCGCTCGTGACCGAACAGTTCGCTCTCGATCAGCGTTTCGGAGAACGCACCGCAGTTGACCGCGACGAACGGGCCGTCGCACCGCTCGCTCAGCGAATGCACGAGACGCGCGATCAGCTCCTTGCCGGTGCCGCTCTCGCCGGTGACGAGCACGGTGGCGTCGCTCGGCGCGACGAGATGGATGCGTTCGAGCAGGACACGCGATTTGGGGTCGTCGAACGTCAGGGCCTTCGCACGAATCGTGATCGCGTGCGAAGTCGGGTCCGGCAAACTGAAGATGGCCATGGCACGACCGGCGTGATGAACGGGGAAGCCCGACGATAGCAAGACGCGCGCCGGGGACGAACCAATTCATCGAGCTATCGGTATGACACAGGCCGGATTGCGTCGCGCATCCGGCCTGCGTGTCGCGTCAGGCGAGGCCCGTCATCTTCCACTGCTGCTCCAGCGCGCCCGGGCCGAATTCGCGCGACCCGCCGAGCGGCTCCGCGAGCGCCTGGAAATATGCGGCTTCCTCGAGGATCAGGATGTACTTCGACACGTCGACGATCGACTTGCCCCAGAACGTCGCGCCGCCGTTCGCCTCGAGGATCGCCGGCACCTGCGGATCGCGGCGGATCGTATCGACGATGAAGCGCGGCTCGCCGGGCCGGCGATCGATGTAGATCGGAATCTCGCGCGCCCGCGTATGGCGCGCGGCCGGCGCATAGCGGATCGGCAGCGCCCGGTGCGCGCTCGCCCATGCGCCGAGATACGGGCCGTGCACGTGGATCACGACGTCGACTTCCGGCGCCTCGCGGAACACGTCCGCGTAGCGCGGCCCGTTGCCGCCCGCGCGCGCGTCGCCGTGCAGCACGTCGCCGTCGAAGGTGACGACGACCGGCTGGATTTCCTGCGATGCCGCCCATGGGCTCGGCGCCGACAAGGCGACCACGAGATCCGTGCCCGGCACGCGCTGGAACGCCTGGAACGTGTTGGTCGCGGACAGCGTGCGCGTGTCCTTCAGCACGCACACGGCCTGCGCGAATTCGCGCGTCGCGCGTTCGACGAAGGCAACGAGTTCGCCGCTGTCGATGGTCGAGGTAACTGACATGGATGCGGATTCCTTTTTCGGTTGAACGAATCGTGCCGCCGGATGACGGCATGCCGCGAACGAATCAGCAGCAATCGTGCCAGCAGCGATGCATGCGTATCGAACGCGCGGTCAGCGCCGTGCACGCGGGCACGTTGCGCAGCGAAGCGGACGATCCGCAGCCATTCGCTGCTGCGACAGCAACAGCGTGCGGCCTGCATTGCTGCACGCGACACAGTGCACGCATCGGTGGCGGCCCCGCCGATCGCACGACGCACGGCAAGGACTGGACGCGACACGCTGGTTCGAATCTTGCGTTGCGCTCCATTCGCTTGTTGCGGCCCGCTTCACGACGGTCCGCGAATTCCGTACCGACTTTTCTCGATCCGATCGACATGACTCTCTTTCCCCTGCGCGGCAACGTCGCGCGCACGTTGCTGGTTTCCGCCCTGGCCGCTTCGTCCTTCGCATCGCTCGCCGCTCCTGCAGCCCGCGTACCGGCGCCCGATCCGCTGCAAGGCGACGGCCGCGTCTCCGCGTTCTATACGTGGGATCGCGACATTCCGGCCACGCCCGGCACACTGCTGCGCAGCGAGCCGCTGCCCGCGACGCTCGGTCTCGCGAGCGCCGCGCGACAGCTGCGCATCCTGTATTCGTCGACCGACGGCGTGGGCGGCCGCACGCCGATCGCGGTGTCCGGCGCGCTGTTCGTGCCACGCGGCACGCCGCCCGCCGGCGGCTGGCCGATCGTCGCGTGGGCACACGGCACGTTCGGGATGGCCGACATCTGCGCGCCGTCGTGGTTCGGCCGCTCGTATCGCGACGTGCGCTACCTGAACGCATGGCTGCAACAGGGATTCGCGGTCGTCGCGACCGATTACCAGGGGCTCGGCACGCCGGGCCCGAATCCGCAGCTCAACAACCGCTCGAACAGCTACACGCTGCTCGACAGCGTGCGCGCGGTGCTGCGCGGCGTGCCGGGCCTCGCGAACGAGATCGTGCTCGTCGGCCAGTCGCAGGGCGGCTCTGCCGTGTTCGCCGCAGCCGGCTATGCGCGCGACTACGCGCCCGAACTCGCGGTGCGCGCGACCGTCGCGACCGGCACGATCTACAACGCGTCGCGCGACACGCTCGCGTCGCTGCCGAAGTTCGACACCGCGTATCGGCGCGACCCCGAGCGCGTCGACCCAACGCTGGCCTATCAGTTCTACTCGGTCCTGTCCGCGCAGCAGATCGATCCGGCGCTGCGCGCAGACGAAGTGCTGACGGAGCGCGCGCTGCCGCTTCTCGAACAGGCGCGCGTCAGTTGCCTCGCGTCGCTCGAGGACGACGCCGCACTCGCCCGTCTCACACACGCGAACACCGTAAGGCCCGGCGGCGAGGCGCGCTTGCAGGCATGGTGGGACGCCTACCTGAAGTACCCGACGCTGAAGATCGATACGCCCGTGTTCATCGGCGCGGGCGCGGACGACGGCCTCGCACCGCTCGAACTCGCGCTCGCCAGCGACGCGTGTGCGGCCGGCACGACGGTCGAAGCGCACCTCTATGCGGGCCGCGATCACAACGGCACCGTCAACGCCTCGCTCGCCGATTCGATTCCGTTCGTGAAGCGCGTGCTCGCCGGCGAGAAAATCCGGCCGGTCTGCACGCCCGCGCCGCAACCACCGTCCGCATCGCAATAGCCGCGACGACGCCTTGCGCGAATCGCGCCTATGCGCGCCCACGCAAATGCTTTTCGGAATCCGTTATTGGATTGCGCCGTCGCGCGTTTTTATACTCGTCAGCACTCTCCACTCAAGAGTGCCAATCCAACTCGACAGCACAGGAACGACAGATGAGCCTACGCCCCTTGCATGACCGGGTCATCGTGAAGCGACTCGACCAGGAAACCACCACCGCGTCGGGCATCGTGATCCCCGACAGCGCCGCGGAAAAGCCCGACCAGGGCGAAGTGATCGCAGTCGGCCCCGGCCGCCGCGACACCGACGGCCAGCGCATCGCGCCCGACCTGAAGGTCGGCGAACGCGTGCTGTTCGGCAAATATGCGGGCCAGCCGGTCAAGGTGGACGGTGTCGAACTCCTCGTGCTGCGCGAGGAAGACATCGTCGCCGTCGTCAATCAATAACGGAGCACAATCATGGCAGCCAAGGAAATCATCTTCAGCGACGTCGCGCGCGCAAAGCTGACCGAAGGCGTGAACATTCTCGCCAACGCGGTGAAGGTCACGCTGGGTCCGAAGGGCCGCAACGTGGTGCTCGAACGCAGCTTCGGCGCGCCCGTCGTCACGAAGGACGGCGTGTCGGTCGCGAAGGAAATCGAACTCGCCGACAAGCTGCAGAACATCGGCGCGCAGCTCGTGAAGGAAGTCGCGTCGCGCACCAGCGACGCGGCCGGCGACGGCACGACGACGGCCACCGTGCTCGCGCAGGCGATCGTGCGCGAAGGCCAGAAGTACGTCGCGGCCGGACTCAATCCGCTCGACCTGAAGCGCGGCATCGACAAGGCCGTCGCGTCGGCCGTCGACGAGCTGAAGAAGATCAGCAAGCCGACCACGACGAGCAAGGAAATCGCGCAGGTCGCGACGATCTCGGCGAACGGCGAGGAATCGATCGGCCAGCGCATCGCGGAAGCGATCGACCGCGTCGGCAAGGAAGGCGTGATCACCGTCGAGGACGGCAAGTCGCTCGCCGACGAGCTCGACGTCGTCGAAGGGCTGCAATTCGATCGCGGCTATCTGTCGCCGTACTTCATCAACAATCCCGACAAGCAGATCGCCGAGATCGAGAATCCGTACATCCTGCTGCACGACAAGAAGATCGCGAACATCCGCGACCTGCTGCCCGTGCTCGAACAGGTCGCGAAGTCGGGCCGGCCGCTGCTGATCATCGCGGAAGACGTCGAGGGCGAGGCGCTTGCGACGCTCGTCGTCAACAACATTCGCGGGATCCTGAAGACGGTCGCCGTGAAGGCGCCGGGCTTCGGCGACCGCCGCAAGGCGCTGCTCGAGGACATCGCGATCCTGACCGGCGGCCAGGTCATCGCGGAAGAAACCGGCCTGACGCTCGAGAAGGCGACGCTGGCCGAGCTCGGCCAGGCGAAGCGCATCGAGGTCGGCAAGGAAAACACGACCGTGATCGACGGCGCGGGCGACGCGAAGAACATCGAGGCGCGCGTGAAGCAGATTCGCGTGCAGATCGAAGAAGCGACGTCGGACTACGACCGCGAAAAACTGCAGGAGCGCGTCGCGAAACTGGCCGGCGGTGTGGCAGTGATCAAGGTCGGCGGCGCGACCGAGATCGAGGTCAAGGAAAAGAAGGACCGCGTCGACGACGCGCTGCATGCGACGCGTGCGGCCGTCGAGGAAGGCATCGTGCCGGGCGGCGGCGTCGCGCTGATCCGCGTGCGGCAGGCGATCCGCGAGCTGAAGGGCGCCAACGCCGATCAGGATGCGGGCATCAAGATCGTGCTGCGCGCGCTCGAGGAACCGCTGCGCCAGATCGTCGCGAACGCGGGCGAGGAATCGAGCGTGGTCGTCGCGAAGGTCGCGGAAGGCTCGGGCAACTTCGGCTACAACGCGCAGACGGGCGAATACGGCGACCTCGTCGAATCGGGCGTGCTCGACCCGACCAAGGTCACGCGCACCGCGCTGCAAAACGCGGCATCGGTCGCCGGGCTGCTGCTGACGACCGACGCAACCGTGTTCGAAGCGCCGAAGGACGCGGCGCCGGCTGCCGCGCCGGGCGGCCCGGGCGCGGGCGGGCCGGGCTTCGATTTCTGATGCCTGCCTGTGTGGCCGCCCGGAAACGGACGGCCACGCTCCGACGCGAGACGCGTGGCGGCGCTGGCCGACACGCGTTTTTTTTGCTCCGCGCGAACCGTCGTCAGAACATCTGACGCAGGCCAATCGCCGCGCCGACGCTGTGGGTCCTGCCGATCTGGTCGACCTTGCCCGTGAGCGGATCAGTCGCGCCCGGATAGTCGGCGGCAAACGCGCCGTTGCCGCGCGCGAAATCGACCGTGCCGTACACCTCGGTGTGCTTCGATAGCGCATATTCGGCCAGCACGGTCGCCGAGTAGTTGATCCCCGCACCGAGCGTGCCGTCGAGCCGTTCCGCGTTGCGCGCGCGGCCGTAATAGCCGGCCACCGTGATCAGCAGCGGCGCGGTGGCCTGCCAGTTCGCGCCGACGTAGAACGTATCGTCGATGCGGTTCGGACTGCCGCCGCTCAGCGCGGGTGCGCCGGCCTGCTGCATGTTGAAGTCGGTCGTGCCGGTCCTGTCCTGGCCGTGCAGCCAGCCGGCCAGCACGCGCACCGACGGCGTGATCCGGTACGCGCCGCTCACGTGCAGGAAGCTCACCTTCGCGCCGTTGACCGCACTGCCGTTCAGCGACGATACCGACGTCTGCTGGAAGCCCGCGTTGATCGACGCCGGTCCCTGCGCATAAGTCAGTTCCACCCCGTACGTACTGTCGAGCCCCATCGCGCCCGCGTGATTGCCGAAGCCGTAGATCGCATCGACGCTCAGGCCGTTGTACGCGAACGTGTACTTGACCGAGTTCGGCACCGTCAGGTAATTGCCGATGCCGTTGTACGCCCAGCTGTCCTGCCAGTAGTCGCCGACGGTCATCGGATCGAAGATGTCGCCCATCGTGTCGTACAGCGGCGCGTACTGGTTGCCGAACGTCAGCGTGCCGTAGCGGCCGTTCGACAACCCGACATACGCTTGCCGGCTGAACAGCGTGTTCGCGACGTGCAGCTTGCCGTCGCCGGCCTCGAAGCCGTTCTCGAGGCGAAAGATCGCCGACAGCCCGCCGCCGAGATCCTCGCTGCCGCGCAGCCCCCAGCGGCTGTGCGTTTCCGGCCCGACCGTCATGCCGATCATGTCCTTGCCGTCCGGCCCCGCATTGGTCTGGTAGCGGATCGCCGTATCGACGAGGCCGTACAGCGTGACGGAACTCTGCGCGCATGCGGATGATGCAGCAACGGTGGAAATCGCGCCGATCCCGGCGCAAATGACGATGCGTCTCACGAAAGGTCCCCCTGAGCCATTGATTTTGTAAGCAGTACGAAAGCGCCCGCATGCGCGTGGCCCGATGCTGCGGTCGGGAGCATAATCGGTCGCTTCTCCGGAACCTATTGCCCGGTCTGGATTGGACCTTTCCAGCCTCGTCAACAATGGCGCCATCCGTGCGCCGGGGCGGATGGGCCCGGCTGTCCTCGGTTAAGATGAACGTCCGTTCCGTCTCGCCGAGCGCTCCATGCCCGCCTGCCTCGCCACCCTGCTCCCGCTCGCCGGCGTCCTGCTGCTGAGCGTCGCCAGCCCCGGCCCGAACTTCGTGATCGTCACGTCGACCGCCGTCGCATCGCGACGCGCGGGCGTGATGACGAGCATCGGCCTCGCGGCCGCGTCCGGCACCTGGGCGGCGATCGCGATCGCCGGGCTGAGCCTGCTCGTAACCCACGTCGCGTGGGTGCACACCGCGCTGCGGCTCGCGGGCGCCGCCTATCTGATCTGGCTCGGCGCGAAGATGCTCGTGACCGCGCGCCGGCCGCTCGCCGTGTCGGCCGGGACCGCCGGCTCCGACTGGCGCGCGGCGAAGAAAGGCTATGTGGTCAGCATGACGAATCCGAAGGCCGTCGCGTTCTATGGCAGCGTCTTCGCGCTGATGGTGCCGGCCGATGCGCCGATGTGGTTCGCACCCGCCGTCGTCGCGATCGCCGTCGGCATCTCGGCCGCGTGGTATGGCGCGATGGCGCTGCTCGCGTCGCATCCGGCGGTGCGCGGCCTGCTGATCCGGCGCAAGGCCGTGCTCGATACGACGGCCGGGCTGCTGTTGATGGGGCTCGGCGGGAAAATGCTGGCGGGACGGTGAGGGTCGGGCGTCGCGGCGCCGCTCAGGCGGATGCTTATCTGAAATCGTGCTGAAGCGCGGACACCGGCAAATCTATACTGACTGCCTCACTCCCCACTGCGGACCCGGCATGGCATGGCCCACCCCGTTCAGCGGCTCGAAGATCGCGCTGTTCAAGGATCGCGAGATCCTCGTCTATCGGCGCGACGACAAGCCCGACATCCCGTTTCCCGGTCGGTGGGATCTGCCCGGCGGCGGCAGGGAAGGCAGCGAGACGCCGACCGGCTGCGTGCTGCGCGAACTGCATGAGGAATTCGGCATCACGATCCCGACCGACCGGATCCGCTGGTCGAAGGTCTATCCGTCGACGCGGCAGGACGGCCTGCCGCAGTGGTTCTTCGCCGGCTGGCTGAGCGCCGCGGACATCGCCGCGATCCGCTTCGGCAACGAAGGCCAGGAATGGACGCTGATGCATGTCGACGCGTACCTGCGTCTGCCCGACGCGATCGAACACTTGCAGGCGCGCGTAACCGAATATCTGCGCGAATATCTGCGCACCTGAACGCGCCCGACAAAAAAGCCGCTTGCGAACCGTCGCGCACGACGCCCGCAAGCGGCTTGCCGCTGCCGCGCGCTCAACGCCGCGTCGCCAGCCTCCGTACCACACGCACCAGCGCGTCGACCTCGTCGCAGGTGTTGTAGAACGCGAGCGACGGCCGCACCGTCGCCTCGAGCCCGAAGCGTCGCAGGATCGGCTGCGCGCAGTGATGCCCCGAACGCACCGCGATCCCCTCTTCGTTCAGCGCCTGTCCGACCTCCTCGGTCTCGTAGCCCTTCAGCACGAACGACAGCACGCTCGCCTTGTCGCGCGCGGTGCCGACCAGCCGTACGCCCGGCACCGGCGCGAGCACGCTGGTCGCATACGCGAGCAGGTCGTGCTCGTAGCGCGCGATGTTCTCGATGCCGACCCGGCTCACGTAGTCGAGCGCCGCGCCCAACCCTACCGCATCGGCGATGTTGCCGGTGCCGGCCTCGAAGCGGTTCGGCGGCGGCTGGAACACCGTGCGCTCGAACGTGACGTCCGCGATCATGTTGCCGCCGCCCTGCCACGGCGGCATATCGTCGAGGATCGCGCGCTTGCCGTATACGACGCCGATACCCGTCGGCCCGTAGATCTTGTGCCCGGAGAACACGAAGAAATCCGCATCGAGCGCCTGCACGTCCACCCGCATGTGCGAGATCGACTGTGCGCCGTCGACGAGCGCCTTCGCGCCCGCGCGATGCGCAAGCTCGACGATCTCCTTCACCGGCACGACCGTGCCGAGCGCATTCGACACCTGCGTGACCGACACGATCTTCGTGCGATCGTTGAGCAGCTTCCGGTATTCGTCGAGCAGCACCTGCCCCGAATCGTCGACCGGAATCACGCGCAGCTTCGCGCCCTTGAGCGCGGCAAGCTGCTGCCACGGCACGATGTTCGCGTGATGCTCGAGATGCGACACGACGATCTCGTCGCCTTCGCCGACGTTCTGCACGCCCCACGTCTTCGCGATCAGGTTGATCGCCTCGGTCGTACCGCGCACGAACACGATCTCGTCCGGCGACGCGGCGCCGATGAAACGCTGCACGGTTTCCCGCGCATGTTCGTACGCATCGGTCGCGCGACCCGCCAGCGCGTGCGCGGCGCGGTGGATGTTCGAGTTCTCGTGCGCGTAGAAATACGCGAGCCGGTCGATCACGGCCTGCGGCTTGTGCGTCGTCGCCGCGTTGTCGAACCAGACGAGCTGCTTGCCGTTCACGCGCTCCTGCAGAATCGGGAAGTCGCGACGAATCGCGTTCACGTCGAACGGCGGATGCGCGCCGCCGGCCAGCGCATGCGGTTCGGCCGCACGCGCGTCGTCGATGAAGTAGCGCGGCACGTCCGCCCCCGTGGCGCGCGGTGCACCGGAAGCCGGCGCGTCGCGACGCACCGCGAGCAGTTCGCGCAGTGCATCGTCGCCCGGCAGGCCGAACGCTTCCGGCAACGCGAGGCCGCTCGACGGCACGACGATGTCCTGCGGCGTCGCGTGCCAGCCCTGCAACGCACCATCGGTGAAGTAGTACGGCGACGCCTGTCTTGCCGCCTGCTCCGATGCCGCCGCATGCGCCTGCGGCACGCCGAGCGCCGCGCCGCCGACACGCGGTTCGAGCGCAGGCGCGATCGATACGGCATTGTCGGGCAGCCCGTTCTGCGCCGCCGCATGCGGCGCCAGCGCCGGTACGCGATTGCCGAGCGACAGCACATGCGTCGGCGCGGACGGCGCCAGGTTCGTGCCGGCCGCCTTGCCCTGCGGCAGCGCGAGGCCCGGCACGCCGGTGCCCGTGCCGCCCGGCCCCGCGAGCGGCGAACCGGCGGGCGCCGGGTTGCTCGTCGAAGCGAGGATAGGCGCGGCGGCGGGCAG
>NZ_CABVPP010000096.1 GCF_902499075.1 Burkholderia pseudomultivorans
TTCGGAGAGCGATTTACGCAGGCGCGTGGATAACGCGTTGTTCAACCGCCTCGCCCACAAAAATGCGGACAGGTTCCCCGCCGGCGTGAGGAGCGGCCGGCTAAAAAGAAGAGAGCCGATCTTCATCGGCTCCCTTTGTTGCGCTGACTGCTTTCGTGTCAGTGCGCGACGGTTTCCCGCTGGACTTGACCGGCCTGAACGCCAGCCGTGTCGCCGCGCAACGCATCGGCGAGAATCAAGTCCGCACCTTTTTCCGCGACCATCATCGTCGGCGCGTTGATGTTGCCCGACGTGATGTTCGGGAACACCGAAGCATCGACGACGCGCAGCCCTTGCAGACCGTGCACGCGCAGCGACGCATCGACGACCGAGGTCGCCGCGTCGGGCCCCATCGCGCACGACCCGCACAGGTGATAGATCGAGCCCGACTGCTCGCGGAAGTATTGCAGCATCGCTGCGTCGGAATCGACCTGCGGCCCCGGCGAGATTTCCTCGACCGTCATCGACTTCAGCGCCGGCGCCTTCATCAGCGCGCGGATCACCTTGCTGCCCTGCACGGCTTCATCCAGATCTTTCTGCGTAGTCAGCGCGTTGATGTGGATCTTCGCGGCATCTTCCGCGCGGTTCGACGCGATCTCGATCGTGCCGCGGCTGGTCGGCCGGCACGGGTTGAATGCGATCAGGAAGCCCGAGTACGGCTCGGGCTTGATGCTCGCGCGGTCGCTCTTCGGGATCCGGTACGACAGCGGGTTGAAGTAGAGCTGGAGGTTCGGCTCCTGCATCCCGGCCGCGCCGCGGAAGAAGCCGCCCGCCTGGTTCACGCTCATCGCGAGCGGGCCGCGCTTCGTCAGCAGGTAGCGCAGCCCGATCTTCATCTTGCCGAGCAGCGTGCCCATCTCGTCGTTCAGCGTCGGCCGGTTCGCCTTGAAGTAGAAGCTCACGCACAGGTGGTCCTGCAGGTTGCGGCCGACGGCAGGCAGTGCGTGCACGAGCGGCACGCGATGGCGCGCGAGCAGCGCCGGATCGCCGACGCCCGACAGTTGCAGCAGCTTCGGCGTATCGACCGCGCCGGCCGCGAGGATTACTTCGCGCGCGGCGACGAGCGTCTCGTCGCCGTGTTCGCCCGCGACGACCACGCCCGTTGCGCGCGTGCCGTCGAACGTCACGCGCCGCACCAGCACGCCGGCGCGCAGCGTGAGGTTCGCGCGGCCCAGCGCGGGGCGCAGGTAGGCGAAGCTGCTCGAACAGCGCTCGCCATGCTTCGTGTTCAGGTCGTAGATGCCTGCGCCTTCGAACTGCGCGCCGTTGAAATCGTCGGTGCGCGGCAGGTTCAGCTGCGCGCAGCCCTTCAGGAACTCGTGCACGATCGGATGCACGTCGTCCTTCATCGACGTGATGTGGATCGGGCCGGTCGAGCCGTGATGCTGCGGATCGGTCGCGCCGGCGGCATGCGTCTCGAGCTTGCGGAAATACGGCAGCACGTCGTCGTACCCCCAGCCCGGATTGCCGGCGGCCGCCCAGTCGTCGTAGTCGCTGCGCTGGCCGCGCACGTAGACCATCGCGTTGATCGAGCCCGACCCGCCGACCACCTTGCCGCGCGGACAGTACAGCTTGCGATCGGCGAGCTGCGCTTCGGGTTCGCTGTAGTACATCCAGTTGTAGCGGCGGTTGTAGTAGGTCTTCGTGAAACCGACCGGCACCTTGAACCAGAACGACGCGTCGCGTTCGCCCGCCTCGAGCAGCAGCACCGAGTGCCGGCCCGATTCGCTCAGGCGGTTCGCGAGAATGCAGCCGGCCGAACCCGCGCCGACGATGATGTAGTCGTAGCTCATGTCGCTTCCTTCGTGCTCAGCCTTTCGCCGGCGCAAGATCCTTCACGTCGACGGGCTTCTCGCCCATCTGCAGGTGCAGCCGTTCGCCGGTGTAGGGCGTGTGCCGCTTCACGACGTCCATGTCGAGCTCGATGCCGAGACCCGGTTCGCTCGACGGGATGATGTAGCCGTCTTCCCAGCGAATCGGCGTCTTCACGACTTCCGCGTGGAAACCGCCCCACGTCATGATGCTTTCCTGGATCAGGAAGTTCGGCGTGCAGGTCGCGAGCTGGATGCTCGCGGCCGCGCCGACCGGCCCGTTGTACAGGTGCGGCGCGATCTGCGCATAGTGCACTTCGGCGAGCGTCGCGATCTTCTTCGCTTCGAGCAGGCCGCCCACGCGCGCGACGTTCAATTGCAGGATCGACGCGCCGCCGGCCTGCAGCAGCTTGTGGAACTCGTACTTGGTGGTCAGGCGCTCGCCGGTCGCGATCGGAATCGACGTGTGCTGCGCGACCTGCGCAATCGCTTCTTCCTGGCCCGGCGGCACGGGTTCCTCGAACCACAGCGGGTCGTACTTCTCGAGCCGCTTCGCGAGCCGGATCGCCGACGACGGCACCATCTGCCCGTGCGTGCCGAACAGCAGGTCGGCCTTGCTGCCGACGGCTTCGCGCACGCGCCGGCAGAACAGCTCGCAGCGGTCGAGCACTTCGAGCGACAGCTGGTGGCCCGAGTAGGCCGTGTACGGGCCGGCCGGGTCGAACTTGACGGCCGTGAAGCCGAGCTTGACGTTCTCGGCCGCGCATTCGGCCGCGAGGTCGGGATCGTCGTAGTCGTATTCGCCGCGCGCGTTCTTCGGGTACAGGTACGTGTACGAACGCAGGCGGTCGTGAATCCTGCCGCCGAGCAGTTCATACACGGGCTTGCCGGCCGCCTTGCCGACGATGTCCCAGCACGCCATCTCGAGGCCGCTGACGACGCCCATCATCGTCAGGTCGGGCCGCTGCGTGAAGCCGCTCGAATACGTCTGGCGGAACAGCCGCTCGACGTGGTGCGGATCGTGATTCAGCAGGTAGCGTTCGAACACGTCGTCGATGATCGGGCCCATGGCGGCGGGGCCGAACGTCGCCGAGTAGATCTCGCCGACGCCTTCGATGCCGTCGTCGGTCTTCAGCTTCACGAAGATCCAGTACATCCCGCCGACATGCGGCGGCGGCACGGCGACGATATGGGTTTCGAGCGAAACGATCTTCATGCGGACTCCTGGATGCGGTTGAGGCGGTATTTGAGGAACGCGGCGGCGCCCGCGCCGCACAGCGCGACGGCGGCGATATAGCCGAAATAGAGCTGGTAGCCGTGTGCGCCCGGATAGGCCTGCGTCACGTAGCCGTTGATCAGCGGCACGAACACGTCGGGCGAATAGCCGAGCACCGAGATCAGGCCGATCGCGAGGCCCGCGCAATGGCCGGGCACCCGGCAGTCGTCGAGCAGCGACCAGTACAGGCCGCGAATCGCGTAGGTGAGGATGCCGATGAACAGCACGAGCACGACGAGCATCGCCTGCGGGCTGTGCGCCGGCGCGACGATCAGCCCGACCAGCGACAGCGCGGCAAGCACGAGCGCCCAGAACAGGACCGACACCTTCGACACGCGATCGCCGAGGAAGCCGCCGCCGATTCCGCCGACCGGGCGCATCCACAGCTTCAGCGTCGTGATGAAGCCGGCCGCCGTCGCGCTGAGCCCGAAGTTGCCTTCGTGCAGATACGCGGAGAAGCTGTAGGTCGCCCAGAACACCTGGTAGCCGCAGAACACGATCGCCGCGACGAGCCACAGTTCGGGAATCGCCGCGAGCGTCTTCAGGTCGGCCAGCACGTTGCCGCGGCGCTGCTTCGTAGCCGTCGTGCGTTCGCCGGTGCGCGCCGGTTCTCGGATCAACGCGAGCAGCACGCCGAGTGCGATGCAGAAGAACGCGTACAGATGCACGACGAGCGCGAAGCCGGCTGCGTCGGTGCCGCCGCGCGTCTGCGTCACATAGGCGAACAGCGTGATCGCGACGGTCGCGAGCAGCGCCTCGACGAGGCCGCGGCCGCCGTCGAGCAGGCCGAAGAAGCGACCCTGCTCGTCGGCGCCCGCGATCATGTTCACGCGCTTGATGACGGCGGCCCAGAACGTGAGGCCGGTCGTCAGCCCCCAGCCGCCGAAGATCAGCACGAGCGTGTGAAACGACGGTCCGGTCGCATAGACGAGCCCGAGCGCGCCGGTCGCAAGCAACGAGAAGCAGATCAGCCAGCGCGGCGACAGGCGGTCGGCGAGCCAGCCGCTCGGCAGGTAGCTGATCAGGAAGATCGTGCCGAGCGACGAATACAGATAGCCGAGCTGCACGTCGTCGATGCGGAAGAAGTGCAGCATCGTCGGCTGGTACACCTGGCGCAGGTACAGCATCGGATAGATCGCACCCGCGGCGATCACGAGCAGCAGCAGTTGCAGATAGCGCTGCACGCGCGAATCGTGCGACGCGTGGGCGTCGGCGGGCAACGCGAGCGACGGGGCGGGTGTCGACGGTTGGGTCGGCATGGTGTCTTCCTCCATCAGGCGTCCGTCATGCGGAGGCCTGCAGATTTCTTATGTTCGGGTGGGGTCAGGGGCGGCGCGCGCCGGGAACGGCGCGGCGGCCGGTCAGTACTTCATGACGACGAGGCGCGTCTGCGTGAATTCGAGCATCCCGTGCTTGCCGTCGTCGCCGCCGAGTCCCGAGCGTTTCCAGCCGGCATGGAAGCCCTGGTACGGATCGGCCGGCGTCCGGTTGACGTACAGCTCGCCCGCTTCGATCGCGTTCGCCGCCTTCATCGCGGTGCGGTAGTTCTCGGTGTAGAGCACCGACGACAGGCCGAACTGATGGTCGTTCGCGCATGCGATCGCTTCGTCGATCGTCGTGTAGCGCAGCACCGGCATGATCGGGCCGAAGGTTTCCTCCTGCACGATCTCCATGTCCTGCCGCACGCCGGTGAGCAGCGTGGCCGGGTAGAAGAAGCCGGGGCCGGCCGGAATCGCGCCGCCGGTTTCGAGCGTCGCGCCTGCCGCGATCGCGCGTTCGACCATCCCGTGGATGTGCGCGCGCGCCGATGCGCTGACGAGCGGGCCCATCCGCGCGGCGTCTTCGGCGCGGTCGCCGATGCGCACCGCCGCCATCTTGTCCTTCAGCAGCGCAACGAAGCGGTCGTGCACGCTGTCGTGCACGTACACGCGCTCGATCGCCGTGCAGAGCTGTCCGCAGTGCGTGGTCTTCGACGCGACGAGCGCGGCGGCCGCGCGTTCGAGATCGGCGTCGGGCTCGATGATCGCCGGCGTCTTGCCGCCGAGTTCGAGCGAGGGCTTCGCGATGTTCGCCTTGCAGTAGTCGAGCACCTTGCGGCCCGCGTTCACGCTGCCGGTCAGCGTAATCATGCCGATCGCCGGATGCGTGCACAGCGTCTCGGCGGTCGCGTGGTCCATCGTCAGGATGTTGACGACGCCCGGCGGGAAGCCGGCGGCGTCGACGGCCTTCGCGATCTCGAACGCCGACACCGGCGTGTGGTTGCTCGGCCGCACGACCACCGTGTTGCCGGCGATCAGTGCGGGCGCGATCTTGCGCAGCAGCGTGTAGACCGGGAAATTGAACGGGATCAGGCATGCGACGACGCCGATCGGCTCGCGCTGCAGGAACAGGTTCTCGTCGGGCGTATCGCTCGGGATGATCTCGCCCTCGATCCGGCGCGCCCATTCCGCGTGATAGCGCGTGATCTGGCCCGCGTAGACGGCTTCGTTCGACGCATCCTCGACGCTCTTGCCCGATTCCTGCGCGAGCGCCGCGCCGATTGCCGGCGCGTGGTCGGTCAGCGCGTCGGCGAGCCGGTGCAGGAACGCTGCGCGTTCGGCGCTCGGCAGCTTGCGCCACGCCTTCTGCGCGGCGGCCGCGGCGTCGACGGCGGCGAGCGCGTCGGCCGGCGTTACGGCGGGCACGCGCGCGAACGGCGCTTCGGTGGCGGGATTGTGGACGACGATGAACGCGTCGCTTTCCGGGGCGACGAAACGGCCGTTCACGTAATTGCGTTCGGTGCGCATGAAGAGGCTCCTCCGATGGATGCGGGCGGATCGCTTCGGGCGGCGATCGCTGCACGGGACAGGAGCCATTCTGATCATGCGTTTATCGCACGACAAACGACTTATTTTCGTGTCGAACGTGAGAAAAACGCATGTTACTGGGAGCGGCGGCCGGAATCGCCCGCCGGGCAAGGCGGGTGCGGCGAGGGCGGGGTCGGGTGGGCGCGAATTTTTCGCCGAAGCCCGCGCGTTGCGGCGTCGCGCGACGCCGGACGGCGTTCCGCGCGCCTAGCGCAGCGGCAACTGCGGCAGCGGCGACGACGGTTCGAGATGACGTTTCGCGAGCCACACTTCCTGTTGGAGCCAGTCGCGGAACTGCACGATGTGCGGCAGGTTGGTCTGCTCCGGGCGCGTGACGAACCAGTACGACTGGTGGCCGTCGACGTGCACGTTGAGCACCTGCATCAGCTGCCCGGTCGCCAGTTCGCGCGCGACCATATGACGGTCGGCGATCGTGATCCCGAGCCCGTCGATCGCGGCGCGGATCGCATGGTCGAGCAGGTCGAATTCGTAGCCGCCGCGCGTGTCGACGTCGGCGATGCCGGCCGCCTTCAGCCAGTGCTGCCAGGTCAGGTAGCGCTGGTCGTCGGTCGCGAGCACGTGCAGCAGCGTGAAGCGGTTCAGGTCGATCGGCGCGTCGTCCTGTCGCAGCCGTGCGTAGAGCGCGGGCGCGCAGACGGCGATGTGCTGCTCCTGCATCAGCAGCGCATTGTCGAAGCCGTCCCATTCGCCGTCGCCGAAACGGATCGCGCAGTCGAGCACGCGCGATTCGCCGAGGCTGTCGTGGATGCGCGTCGTCAGGCTGAGCTCGAACTCCGGATGCGCGTCGCGCAGCCGGCCGAGGCGCGGCATCAGCCAGCGCGCGGCGAAGGTCGGCGGCACGTTCGCGCGCAGGCGGTTCAGATGGGTCTTTTCCTGCAGGCTGCGCACGGTCAGCTCGATCTTGTCGAACGATTGCTGCAGCGCGCGCAGCAGCACGCGGCCGGCCGCCGTCAGTTCGAGCTGGTGATGGCGGCGCTCGAGCAGCGTTTCGCCGAGTTGTCCTTCGAGCTGGCGGACCTGGCGGCTCACCGCGCTCTGCGTCACGTTCAGCAGCTCGGCGGCACGCGTGAAGCTGCCGGTGCGGCCGGCCATCTCGAAGGCTTTCAGCGCGTTCAGCGCCGGCATCTTGCGTCTCACGGGGCGGGGCGTCGTTTGGTGCGGGATGCTTATTGTATGCAGCCGCCGGGCCGGACGCGAGGGGCGCGACGGCGGCGCGGCATGACCGGAACCGCCCGCGCCGGACATCGGGGTTTTCACGGCCTGCCGCGCGGCGCGCTTTTCTGCGATAAAGCTGCCCGCAAGTGTGCCGGCGGGGCCGACCGGCAGCGAGACGGAAACAAGGAACACACATCATGCGACGCCTGCCATCGTTGATCGCGCTGCGATTTTTCGAGGAGACCGCGCGTCATCTGAGCTTCAATCGCGCGGCCGTGTCGCTGTGCGTGACGCAGGGCGCCGTGAGCCGGCAGATCCGGCTGCTCGAGGACGCGCTCGGCGTACGGCTGTTCGAGCGCGACCACAAGGGCGTGCGTCTGACCGAAGCGGGCCAGCGCCTGCTGCCGTTCGTCGGGCAGGCGTTCGACACGATCGAGCGCGGCGTCGGCGAGGTGGCCGCCGGGCGGCCGGGGGCGAAGCGGCGGCTGACGGTGTCGCTGCCGCCGACCTTCGCGACGCAATGGTTCTCGCCACGGCTCGGCACGCTCGCGGAGGCGCTGCCGGACGTCGAGCTGTCGATCCGCACGGAACCGGCCGACGATTGCCATTGCCACATCCGCTTCGGCCGCGCGGCGCGGCCGGGGATGCAGTCGGAGCTGCTGATGATGGAGCGGCACGCGCTGGTCGGTGCGCCGCGCTATCGCGGCGACACGCTCGATGCGCTGCTCGGGCGGCTGCCGTCGCTGCACGTGCTGCACGAGGGCAAGCGGCTGACGCTGTGGGCCGACTGGTGCGAGCAGGCGGGTGTCGATGCCGCGCGGATCGGCGACGGCATCGAGTTCTCGACGCTCGAACAGGCGATTCGCGCGGCGCGCAAGGGCGCGGGGCTCGCGGTGGTCGACCTGAACATGATCGAGGAGGAGATCGCCGAAGGCAGCCTGGTGCGGCTGTCGCCGGTGCAGCCGATCGGGCCGTTCGGATACTGGCTCGATGTCGAGCCGGAGAGCGTTGCGCTCGAGCATGTGACGGCGTTTGCCGCGTGGTTGAGGGGGCAGGCCGCGAGGAAAGGGTAGGCGGCGTGGGGCGTGGCTCGCCGATTGTGCCGACTGGCCGGTTCCAGAGGGTAGCGACTGACGTTGTCCATCGGGCCGACTTGTGACGTGGCGATATCGTCGATCATGATCGGCGTTCGGACAGCGAAGTCCGGAATGGCTGCGCCGACGGAGGCAAAGCGGCGCCGCATGTCGGCGAACGTATCCGATCCGCGTGCCGCACCATCCGCCCGGTCAACGGGGTGATATCGAGACCCGATCTGTCAGGAGGGCCCGTTCTTGATAATAGTTGATAATCCGGCTAACCTGCCCGCATCGGAATCCACGCCGCATGGAGGGCAACATGATCAGTGCCGACCTTGGCACGCAGCTGGAAAGCTACGTCGCAAAGCTGGTCGAGTCGGGCCGTTACGGGTCCAAAAGCGAAGTGCTTCGCGAAGGGGTGCGATTGATTCAGGATCGCGAAGCACAGCTGAGCGCACTCGATGCCGTGATCGCGCGCAGCCTCGCCGATGCGGACGCGGGACGCGGCGCGGAAGCAGCGGACGTGTTCGATCGTCTGGAAGCGCAGTATCGCGCGCAGGCGGATCGTCAGGCGTGACCGTGCGCCTGTCCGGTTTTGCGATCACCGAACTCGAGCTGATAGCCGATTACATCGCGCGCGACAATCCGCAACGCGCGATCACGTTCGTGCGGGCGCTTCGCGAAAAATGCCTGAGCCTTGCCGAGATGCCGTTCGCGTTTCCACTGGTGCCGCGCTTCGAAGCTTATGGCGTCCGGCATCGCGGATACGGCAATTTCCAGATTTTCTATCGGGTCAAAGGCGATCCTCCCGTGCAGATCGACGTGCTGCATGTGCTGCACGGCGCACGGGACTACGCAAGCATTCTGTTCTGAGCGGGGCGGCGGATTTCCGCCTTCTTTCGTTCGAGAAAAGGCGCGCGTTGCGTGTCGGATGCAGCGCGTCCTGCCTTCTGCACCCGGCCCATCGATGATCGAGGAGGGGGTAAGGGCGCGGATTTCGGACGCGGCTGAACGGATGGAGAAAAGGATCGGTTCGGTCGTGTTTGTCGTGCCGGGTTTGCCGCCTCCGGATCTGTCAACGATCGTTACCGAAGCAGGCGCGGCGAAATCGTCACCGGCCTGAGCCGCTTCTTTCCGCGTGGCGGGTTACCGGTCGGGGTCGAGTCCGAAGTGCGCGAGCGTTTCCCGCCGCGCCATGGCTTCCGCTTCCGCGTCCGAGAAGATGGGCAACTGGCACTTCGAGAGATCGATGCGTCCCACGTTGAAGACGGCTCGTCGTCGCGGAACGGCCGATGCGGTAGCCGCCCGTGCGTCGTGCTCGATGGCGGAGCTGTGCATGACCCGCGCGAGGCTGTGATGGAGTTCGCGTGTGACGAGTGCGTCAAGGAGACGGCGCACCTCCGAGAGGCGAATGGGCCGATTCTCGTTCGTCGGTCGGCCGCGCTTCGTGACGGGACGCGTGATCCGGAAGCCGGTGATCGGCGTGTGCTTTTCGGTCATTCGTCAATCCTCTTTTCGATCAGCTGTTTCTGCAGCGCCCGCACCGGCTACAGGTCGGGATCGAGTCCGAAGTGCGCGAGCGTTTCCCGGCGGCCCCTCGCCTCCGCTTCGGCGAGTGTGATGACACGCAGCGTGCTCTTCGAGCGATCGATGCGCGCCACGTCGAAGACTTTCCTTTGCGGCAGCACCGGCTGTGTGTCGGGCCCGGCGGCAGGCATGAGCGCGGCCGGCATCCCGCCGTCGTCGCGGCGTCCGTTCGCGACGAGTTCGCCAATGAGCTGCCGTATCTCCGAGAGGCGAATGGGCCGATTCTCGTTCATCGCGCGATTGCGCTTCGCGACAGGCTTCGCGATCCGGAAGCCGGCAATCGGACAGTGCTTCTTCGTCATGCGTAAATCCCCTTCTCGATTAGATATCGTTGCAGCGTGCGCACCGAATCTCTGTGCGGCGCAACGTCGAATGTCATCCAGCGATGCGACCCGGCAACTCGCCAGAAGTCTCGTCCGAAGCGCGTCTCGTAGAGTGCGCGCAGCGATCGAAGCGAACCGTCGGCCAGACCGACCGGGTATCCCTGGAAGTACTGGAACAGCGCTGCTTCGTCGCCATGCCGATCGGGAATCGGCGCATCGAAGCCGAATCGCGGCCATGCGTAGTACCCGTAAAGCCGCGGGCCATCAGGTTCCGGCGCGGCTTTGCGACCGCCTATCGCGAATGTGATGATCCAGGCGATCCCCAACTTAGCGCACGCGCGGACGATCCGCCATAGCATTACCGCGCCGAGTCCTGCGATAGCGTTGTCGAGGAGATCGATCGTTCCCAGTTCGAGTACGGACGTATCCGAAGTCTGAAGCACGGAGACCCGATTCTCCGACCGGATCAATGTCGGGTGTGCCCCAGCATATCGTCGAGCCTCCGGGCCGCCGAGTCCGCCGAACGGCCAGGCAGCAGGCCGAACGGCGCGCCGGCGCAGGCGGCGGCTTTTACAACGGCTCGGCGCCACCACGCTGCGCTTCCGCCACCGTTATCGCTATTGCTGTCGCCCACACCTGCCGAAGCGTCCGGCCTCATACGCCCATCAATGCCCCGACGCCTGCTCCAGCGTCAGATGCTTCGTCTCCGGCGCCCACGCGATCGACACGATCATCCCGATCAGCAGCACGCCGGCGAGGGCGAACATCGTCGCGTGGAAGCCGAGCGTCGCGATGCCGACCGGCAGCAGGAACGTGCCGATCGCCGAGCCGAGCCGGCTGCATGCGATCGCGAGGCCGACGCCGCACGCGCGCACTTCAGTCGGGAAGCACTCGGGCGGAAACACGCCGACGAGATTGCTGAACGCCGACATCGTCAGCGTGAAGATCGCGAATGCGACGATCATCGCGACGGCGGCCGACGACGGCAGCACCGCAAGCGCGACGAGCGACGCGCACGTCACCGCGAACGAGCCGATCAGGAAGCCGCGCCGCGACAGCCGGATCGTGAGCCAGATCCCGATCAGCGCGCCGAGCACGAGAAAGCCGTTCAGCAGCAGATCGGCGCCGAAGCCTTCGGCGAGGCCGATCGTCTTCAGGATCGTCGGCAGGAACGTGTAGATCGCGAAATACGGAATCACGAGGCATACGAAGAACGCACAGTTGAACACCGTCCGGCGGATCAGGTCGCGGTGGAACAGCCGAGCGAAGCCGCCGTGCGCATGCGGCTCGATCGCGCCGTCGAGCATCACGTGCGGCCCGAAATGTTTCGCGACGATCGCGCGCGCCTCGCGCTCGCGGCCCTTGCCGAGCAGCCAGCGCGGCGATTCGGGCGTGCCGATTCGCAGCACGAGCACGACGAGCGCCGGCAGCGCCGCCGACGCGAGCAGCCAGCGCCACGCGTCGGGTGCGACGTCGCTGTATGCGAGGCCGAGCACGTTCGCGGCGACATAGCCGATCGTCCAGATCACACTGAACGAGCCGAGCAGCGCGCCGCGCTGCTTGCGCGGCGAGAATTCGGCGAGGATTGCGTGGCCGACCGTGAAGTCGCCGCCCATCCCGAAGCCGATCAGCACGCGCAGCACGCACAGTTCGAGCGGCGAGCCGACGAAGAACTGCGCGAACGCGGCCGCCGTGATGATCACGAAGCTTGTCAGGAAGATCTTCTGCCGGCCCATTCGGTCGGACAGCCAGCCGAACACGAGGCTGCCGAAGAAGATGCCGATCAGCGCGGAACTGCCGATCATCCCCATCCAGAACGCATCGAGCGGCATCTGCTTGCCGAGCGCGGCCAGCGCGTAGCCGATCGTGCCGAGCGTATAGCCCTCGGTGAAGTGCGCGCCGAACGTGAGGCCCGCGATCTTTACGTGGAAACGATTGAGCGGCACGTCGTCGAGCGCGACGGGGCGGTGCGGCGCATCGGCGCCGCGCGAAAGCGGCAGGGCGCGCGCCGTGCCGGATGAAACGTTGGCTTGAGTCAAGCTGCCTCCTGGATTGTTGTGTGTATGCATGCGGCGCGCGGAGGCGAAACGCCGCTGCGAAGCCGTGCGGGGCGCCGCGCGGCCGGACGGCGCGCGGCGCGGATCGACCGCGGGGAGCGGTCGGGATCAGCGGCCGAGACCGGCCATCAGCGTGTACTTCAGTTCCACATATTCGTCGAGGCCGTACTTCGACCCTTCGCGGCCGAGCCCCGATTGCTTGACGCCGCCGAACGGCGCGACTTCGGTCGAGATGATCCCGTCGTTGACGCCGACCATCCCGCTTTCCAGTGCGCCGGACACGCGCCATGCGCGGCCGAGGTCGCGCGTGTAGAAGTACGCGGACAGTCCGAACGGCGTGTCGTTGGCCGCGGCGATCGCATCTTCTTCCGTCGCGAAGCGAAAGCATGCGGCGACCGGGCCGAAGGTTTCCTCTTCGGCGATCAGCATGTCGGGCGTCATGCCGGTCAGCACGGTCGGTTCGTAGAACGTGCCGCCGAGCGCATGGCGCTTGCCGCCGGCGACGACGGTCGCGCCCTTGGCGGTCGCGTCGGCCACGTGCCGCTCGACCTTGTCGAGTGCGGCATCGTTGATCAGCGGGCCTTGGTCGACTTCTCCTGCCAGCGCGTTGCCGACGCGCAGCGCGTTCACGGCGTCCGCGAGCTTGCGCGTGAATGCGTCGTACACGCCGTCCTGCACGAGGAAGCGGTTCACGCACACGCAGGTCTGGCCCGTGTTGCGGAACTTCGACGCGATCGCGCCCGTGACGGCCGCATCGAGATCGGCATCGTCGAACACGATGAACGGTGCATTGCCGCCGAGTTCGAGCGACAGCTTCTTCAGCGTGTCGGCGGACTGCTTCGCGAGCAGCTTGCCGACGCGCGTCGAACCCGTGAACGACAGCTTGCGCACGACCGGCGAATGCGTGAGCGCCTCGCCGATCGCGACCGCATCGCCGGACACCACGTTGAACACGCCGGCCGGCACGCCCGCGCGCTCGGCCAGCACCGCGAGCGCGAACGCGGACAGCGGCGTTTCCTCGGACGGCTTCAACACCATCGTGCAGCCGACCGCGAGCGCGGGGCCGGCCTTGCGCGTGATCATCGCGAGCGGGAAATTCCACGGCGTGATCGCCGCGACGACGCCCACCGGCTCGCGCGTGACGACGATCTGCGCATTCGGCTTCGGGCTCGGGATCACGTCGCCGTACATGCGCTTCGCTTCTTCCGCGAACCATTCGAGAAAACTGGCCGCGTACGCCACTTCGCCGCGCGCCTCGGTCAGCGGCTTGCCTTGCTCGCGCGTCAGCAGCTCGGCGAGCGCGTCGCGGTGCTCGAGCATCAGCTCGCCCCAGCGCTTCACGCGTGCGCCGCGCTCCTTCGCGGTCAGCGCACGCCATGCGGGGAACGCGTGCGCGGCCGCGTCGATCGCGCGCTGCGCGTCGTCGGCGCCGCCTTTCGCGACCTTCGCGATGGTTTCGCCGGTCGCCGGATTCAGCACCGCATAAGTGGCGTCGCTCGCCGCATGCGGTTCATGCCATTCGCCGCCGATGTAATGGCCGCTCCTCAGAAATTCGCTCATCGTGATGGGTTCCTTCAGTCTGCCGCGAAACTGCCCTGCGCCGGACGCGGCGCGCGCGCGATGCGCTTGCCGGCCGTGTAGTCGTTGATCAGGTCGCACGGCGTGTAGTTGCGTTCGAGTTCGTGCAGCTCGTCTTCGGTGAGCCGCGTTTCGAGCGCGCCGAGCGCGCTGTCGAACTGCTCGACGGAATCGGCGCCGACCAGCATGCTCGCGACGCCCGGACGGCTCAGCACCCACGCCTGCGCGATCTGCGCGGGCGGGACGTCGCGCCGCTTCGCGACTTTCGCGACCGATTCGGCGATCGCGAGCGACGACGCGTCGCCATACATCTGCGCGGTGAAGAAGTCGGTCTGGTTGCGCGTCGACTGCGGCTCGCAGGTCAGCAGGCCGCGCGCGAGCGGGCTGAACACCGACACGCCGACGCCCTGGTCGATGCAGTACGGGATCATCTCGCGCTCTTCCTCGCGATACGCGAGGTTCAGCTGCAGCTGCATGTTGATCGGCTTGTCCCAGCCGTTGCGTTCGCAGGCCTGCATGATCTTCGCGAACTGCCACGTGTACATCGTCGATACGCCGATATAGCGCGCCTTGCCGGCACGCACGATGTCGTGCATCGCGCTCATCGTTTCCTCGACGGGCGTGTTCACGTCGAAGAAGTGCAGCATGAAGATGTCGACGTAATCCATCCCGAGGCGCTTCAGCGAGCCGTCGATGCCGTCGAGCACGTGCTTGCGCGAGTGGCCGCCCGCGTTCGGATCGCTGCCCATGTCGTAGCCGACCTTGGTCGTCACGACCAGCTCCTCGCGGCGCGCGGCGCGCTTCAGGATGCGGCCGACCACTTCCTCGCCGACGCCGGTCGAGTAGAAGTCGGCGAGATCGATGAAGTTGACGCCGGCGTCGAGCGCGCGGCGCACGATCGGCTCGCTCTGCGCTTCATCGAAAATCCACGGCTTCCATTGCGGCGTGCCCATGTTCATCGTGCCGAGACACAGGCGGGACACCTTCAGGCCGGACTGGCCAAGGCGGACGTATTCCATGTTTCCTCCAGATGCGGCCTGTGCCGGCCGCTTGTCGTCGTCAGTTTTTCTTCGGCGTGTAGAACGGGTTCGATACGTCGCGCGCGGCGGCGAACACGGCGTCGCGGTGCGGCAGCCCTTCCATCGCGGCGACGATCGCATTGCGGCACGCGCGGTAGTTGTTCTCGAACACGGCGTCGAGATCGTCGGTCTTCGGGTTCACCCAGTTGGCCGACACGACAACCCAGTCGTTCTCCGCTTCGGGCGGCAGCGTGCCGTTCTCCAGCGCTTCGGCCACCGCCTTCGCGATGCCGGCCTGCGACGCGCCCCAGGTCGCATTGCCGTGGAAGTCGCCGTCGATCTGCGCTTTGTTCACGTACAGCGTGAGCGGCTTGGTCGGCACGCCCGGTTGCGCGATCACGACGAACGGCGCATGGCCGGCCGACGGCGTTGCGAGCGCGGTGGCGAATGCCTGTCCGGCCGGGCCGTTGCGCGGGCCGATCAGCACGTTGATGTGCGCGAGGTTGACGCCGGGGCCTTCGAAGCCTTCGCCGATGTAGAGCTGTCTGGGTTGCAGTGCGGTCATTGCGATGTCTCGTCGATGAGGTTGGGTGTGAAGCGATTGTGGTGGGCCGCGGCGCAGCCGGTGAATCGATGTTTTCTGATCGGGGTATGAGT
Source organism: Burkholderia pseudomultivorans (assembly GCF_902499075.1). GTDB lineage: Bacteria > Pseudomonadota > Gammaproteobacteria > Burkholderiales > Burkholderiaceae > Burkholderia > Burkholderia pseudomultivorans. Next base: position 15,446 of record NZ_CABVPP010000096.1, read on the forward strand.
TTTCGTCGTCTCCGGGAAAGCCCTGAATCCCGCCCGGGAACGCCCGTCGGACGGACGACCGTGGCTGCCGCGCGGATGCGCGGGACGATGCGGGCGTGCAGACGGACGGGGGCCGGCTCCGGGTTTGTCATACCCGGACAGGGCTGGAGGGGCGGCGGCGTTTGGACAACAATCGGCGTACCTCGAACCCCGAACCCTATCTTTCGTCGTCCCTTCCATTTTCGAAAGCGAGTAATTCCGATGGCTGCCATTCAGAAGCCCGATTGGTCGAAGCTGAGTTCGCTCGATCCCGAGCTGATCCGGGCATTCGTCGCGGTTGTCGAGAGCGGCGGCTTTACGTCGGCGGCGCGGCAACTGCATCGCACGCAGTCGACGATCAGCCTGCGGATCCGCACGCTCGAGGAACGGCTCGATACGCACCTGTTCATGCGCAACAGCCGGCGGCTGGAACTGTCGCGCGACGGCGAGAACTTCCTGATCCACGCGCGGCGGATCATCCAGGTGCAGAACGACGCGATCATCGCGTTGAAGCAGAGCAGCAGCGACCGCGGCATCGTGCGCTTCGGGCTGCCCGAGGATTACGCGGAGCTGTGGCTGCCCGACCTGCTGAAGTCGTTCTATGCGCTGCGGCCGGGCGCGCGCCTGCACGTGCATTGCCGGATGTCGCTCGAACTGCTCGAACGGCTGCACGCCGGCGAGCTCGACGTCGCGCTCGTCGTGCGGCATGGGCCGGGCGCGGGCGGGCGCTTGCTCGGCCGGCACGACGTGGTATGGGCCGCGCATCGCGATTTCGCGCTCGACCGCCAGGCCTCGGTGCCGCTCGCGCTGTTTCCCGAAACCTGTTGCTACCGGCAGCGCGGCCTGCAGGCGCTCGCGACGATCGACCGGCCGTTTCATGTCGTCTACACGAGCCAGAGCCCGACCGGCATCAAGATCGCGGTGAACCACGGCGCGGCCGTGACGATGATCGATCGTTGCACGCTGCCGGAGAACTGGCGCGTGCTCGACGAAGCGGACGGGTTTCCGCCGCTGCCGGCGGCCGATCTCGAACTGCATCGCTCGCCGGGGATCTGCGATCCGCTGACCGACGATCTCGTGTCGCTGATCGAGGCGATGGTCGACGAGCGGCGGCGGGTGTCGCTCGAGGCGTTCGCCTAGCAGGCTGTTGAAAAGCGCCTCATTTTGACGGCCGGGGCACTGTTTAAAAGGGTTTCGTATGCGATTGGCCGT
>NZ_CABVPP010000097.1 GCF_902499075.1 Burkholderia pseudomultivorans
AGCCGGTGCGCTGGGTGCCGCAGCCGGCGCGGCGCCGGCGGCTTCCAGCAGCACGATCAGCGAACCTTCCGACACGGCATCGCCGACCTTGACCTTGATGTCCTTCACGACGCCCGCGGCCGGGCTCGGCACGTCCATCGTCGCCTTGTCCGACTCGAGCGTGACGAGCGACTGCTCCTTCTCGACCGTGTCGCCGACCTTCACGCCGATCTCGATGACCGGCACGTCCTTGTAGTCGCCGATATCCGGCACCTTCACTTCGAGCGTGCCGCCGGCTGCGGCCGGCGCCGCAGCAGCCGGTGCCGGGGCCGCCGCCGGAGCGGGGGCCGGAGCCGCTGCAGCCGCACCGTTCGGCTGCGCAGCGGCACCGCCGCCTTCGAGCAGGACGATCAGCGAGCCTTCCGACACGGAATCGCCGACCTTGACCTTGATCTCCTTCACGACGCCCGCCACCGGGCTCGGGACGTCCATCGTCGCCTTGTCGGACTCGAGCGTGACGAGCGACTGCTCGGGCTCGACCGTGTCGCCGACCTTCACGCCGATCTCGATCACCGGCACGTCCTTGTAATCGCCGATATCCGGCACCTTCACTTCGATCGCTTGACTCATCTTTTGGTGTCTCCATGGCCGCGCGCGCCCCTCCCGGAAGCGGCGCGCGGCATCACACGGCGTGTGGGTTAAACCGTCATCGGGTTGGGCTTGGACGGATCGAGGTTGTACTTGGCGATCGCGTCGGCGACCACCTTGCGCTCGATCGTGCCTTCGTCGGCCAGCGCGTTGAGTGCGGCGACGGTGACCCAGTAACGGTCGACCTCGAAGAAGTGACGCAGGTTCGCACGGGTGTCCGAACGGCCGTAGCCGTCGGTGCCCAGCACGACGAAGCGGCGGTCGATCTGGCCGCGGATCTGGTCGACCAGCGCGCGCACGTAGTCGGTCGATGCGATCACCGGGCCCTGCGTGTCCTTCAGGCATTGCTGCACGTGCGACAGGCGGCGCTCCTCGGTCGGATGGAGCAGGTTCCAGCGCTCGACCTCGTGGCCTTCACGCGCGAGTTCGGTGAAGCTCGGCACGCTCCAGAGGTCGGCGGCGACGCCCCAGTCGTTCTTCAGCAGGTCGGCGGCAGCGATCACTTCGTTGAAGATCGTGCCCGCGCCGAGCAGTTGCACGCGCGGCGCCTTCTTGCTGGCGTCGGCCTTGCGGAACGCGTACATGCCCTTGATGATGTCGGCCGCCACGTGCTCGCCCTGCGGAATCGCCGGGTGCTCGTAGTTCTCGTTCATCACCGTGATGTAGTAGTACACGTCTTCCTGGTCCTGCACCATGCGGCGCAGGCCGTCCTGGATGATCACCGCGAGTTCGTAGCCGAAGGTCGGGTCGTAGCTCACGCAGTTCGGCACCGATGCCGCCCACAGCAGCGAGTGGCCGTCTTCGTGCTGCAGGCCTTCGCCGTTCAGCGTCGTGCGGCCCGCGGTGCCGCCGAGCAGGAAGCCGCGCGAGCGCATGTCGCCCGCCGCCCAGGCCAGGTCGCCGATCCGCTGGAAGCCGAACATCGAGTAGAAGATGTAGAACGGCACCATGATCTCGCCGTGCGTCGAGTACGACGTCGCCGCCGCGATCCAGTCGCACATGCCGCCCGCTTCGTTGATGCCCTCCTGCAGGATCTGGCCGGTTTCCGATTCCTTGTAGAACATCAGCTGGTCGGAATCTTCCGGCACGTACTTCTGGCCCTGCTGGTTCCAGATGCCGATCTGGCGGAACAGGCCTTCCATGCCGAACGTGCGCGACTCGTCCGGGACGATCGGCACGACGCGCTTGCCGAGTGCCTTGTCCTTCAGCAGGATGTTCAGGATCCGCACGAACGCCATCGTCGTCGAGATCTCGCGGCCTTCGCCCGTGCCCTTCAGCAGCGGCTCGAACGCATCGAGCGCCGGCACCGGCAGCGAGGTCGCCTTCTCGCGGCGCTGCGGCAGGTAGCCGCCGAGGTCCATGCGCTGCTTGCGCATGTATTCGAGCTCCTTCGAGCCTTCCTCGAACTTCAGGTACGGCACGTCGGCGATCTGCTCGTCGGTGATCGGCAGGCGGAACTGGTCGCGGAACTTCTTCAGTTGCTCGACCGGCAGCTTCTTCTGCTGGTGCGTGATGTTCATCGCCTGGCCCGACTCGCCCATCCCGTAGCCCTTGATCGTCTTCGCGAGGATCACGGTGGGCGCGCCCTTGGTGTGGCTGGCTTCGTGGAACGCCGCGTAGATCTTGTGCGGATCGTGGCCGCCGCGGTTCAGGTTCCAGATGTCGTCGTCGGACCAGTCGGCGACGAGCGCCTTCAGTTCCGGCGTGTTGAAGAAGTGCTCGCGGACGAACGCGCCCGACTCCGACTTGTAGGTCTGGTATTCGCCGTCGACGACTTCCATCATGCGGCGCATCAGCGCGCCCGTCTTGTCACGCGCGAACAGCGCATCCCAGCGGCTGCCCCAGATGACCTTGATCACGTTCCAGCCGGCGCCGCGGAATTCCGACTCCAGTTCCTGGATGATCTTGCCGTTGCCGCGCACCGGGCCGTCCAGGCGCTGCAGGTTGCAGTTGATCACGAACACGAGGTTGTCGAGCTTCTCGCGGCTCGCCATCCCGATCGCGCCGAGCGATTCCGGTTCGTCGGTCTCGCCGTCGCCGAGGAACGCCCACACCTTGCGGCCTTCCGTCTTCGCGATGCCGCGCGCTTCGAGGTACTTCATGAAGCGTGCCTGGTAGATCGCCATGATCGGGCCGAGGCCCATCGACACGGTCGGGAACTGCCAGAAGTCCGGCATCAGCCACGGGTGCGGGTACGACGAGATGCCGTTGCCGCCGACTTCCTGGCGGAAGTTGTCGAGCTGCTCCTCGCTCAGGCGGCCGAGCAGGAACGCGCGCGAGTAGACGCCCGGCGACGAGTGGCCCTGCACGAACACGAGATCGCCGCCGTGCTGATCGGACGGGGCGTGCCAGAAATGGTTGTAGCCGACGTCGTAGAGCGTCGCGGCCGACGCGAACGACGCGATGTGGCCGCCGACGTTCGTGTCCTTGCCGGCGCGCAGCACCATCGCCAGCGCGTTCCAGCGCGTGTACGAACGGATGCGGTGCTCGACGTCCTGGTCGCCCGGAATCTTCGCCTGGGCTTCGACCGGAATCGTGTTGATGTACGGGGTGTTCGCGGAGAACGGCAGGTGTTCGCCGTGCATGCGCGCGAATTCGATCTGCTTTTCGATCAGGTAGTGCGCGCGGCCGGTGCCCACGGAGGAGATCACGCCGTCGAGCGCTTCGAGCCATTCGACGGTTTCTTGCGGGTCGTCGTCACGCTCGGCGGCGACATATTTCATCACTTCGTTCGGTACAGCGGACATTCTCGTCTCCTGGGTCCTGGAATGTGAGGATCGCACTCGTGCAGACGACGCGACGCGGCCGGCTGCGGGCAAGCTCCAGCGGATTGTAATGAGCCTGTCCGGCCGCGCGCAACAAAATTTTCGAATTATGAGATCTTTTCTCGTAATGCGGAATATTGCTGCGCCGCACCCATATTTCGGGGCTCTCCGGCCCGTTCCGCCGGCACAAATCCGTTTCCGTTCAACATATCCGGTATAGGTTTTCCATGTATTGCGCTGCGCTACAATCCTGCCATGTTGACCGATCGGCTTTTCGCACGCTCGGCGCGACCGTCGGGCCCGCCGGCGGAGTCGCAGCCGTCCCGTTGGCACCACGGACCGTGGTGGTCCAATTCCTATTTGCTGACGCCGCTGCTGTCGATCCTCGTGTTTCTGGTGGTGATGAGCCTCATTCTATGGAGCCTCAACCGCCGCGAACAGCAGCAGCAGGAAGACACGCTGTTCCGCAACGTCGCGTGGGCACAGCAGCAGATCCGCCTGTCGATGACGGGCGCGCAGGAACAGCTGCAGGCGCTGTCGCGCGACCTCGCATCGGGCCGCCTCGACCAGAACGCATTCCAGATGGCGGTCGCGGACGTGATGCAGACGCATCCCGAAATCCTTTACCTGAACTGGTATACCGCGCCCGGCGTGCAGCGCTGGCCGGCCGTGCATCCGCCGCTGCTCGGCCAGCGACTCGCGAAGCCCGGCGACGCGCAGTTGCAGGACGCCGTGCGCGGCGCCTACGACGAGGCGCGCAGCTCGCGCCGCCAGGCCTATTCGCCGCTGACCTACGACGACTTCGGCAACGGCTACATCACGCTGCAGACGCCCGTGATGCGCGGCGACCGCGACTATCTCGGCTCGATCGCCGCGGTGTTCTCGGTCGAGGGGATCCTGAAGCACGACATCCCGCAGGAGCTGTCGTCGAAGTACAAGATCTCGATCACCGACGCGAACAACCGCGAGCTGTCGTCGACGTCGACGCGCCCGCGCCTGCCGCGCGACTCGCACTACGACCTGCCGCTCGATCCGCCCGGCCAGGGGCTGACCGTGCGCGTCTACGCATTCCCGCAGCTCACCAACCTGACCAACAATACGCTCGTCTGGCTCGTCGCGGGCCTGTCGTGCTTCGTGCTGTGGAGCCTCTGGAGCCTGTGGAAGCACACGCGGCAGCGCTTCGAGGCGCAGCAGGCGCTGTACGCGGAAGCGTTCTTCCGCCGCGCGATGGAAAACTCGGTGCTGATCGGCATGCGCGTGCTCGACATGCACGGCCGCATCACGCACGTGAACCCCGCGTTCTGCCGGATGACCGGCTGGGACGAAACCGATCTCGTCGGCAAGGTCGCGCCGTTCCCGTACTGGCCGCGCGACGCCTACCCCGAAATGCAGCGCCAGCTCGACATGACGCTGCGCGGCAAGGCGCCGAGCTCGGGCTTCGAGCTGCGCGTGCGCCGCAAGAACGGCACGTTGTTCCATGCGCGCCTCTACGTATCGCCGCTGATCGACAGCTCGGGCCGCCAGACCGGCTGGATGTCGTCGATGACCGACATCACCGAGCCGAAGCGCGCGAGAGAAGAACTCGCCGCCGCGCACGAGCGCTTCACGACGGTGCTCGAAAGCCTCGACGCCGCGGTGTCGGTGCTCGCCGCCGACGAGGCCGAGCTGCTGTTCGCGAACCGCTACTACCGCCACCTGTTCGGCATCCGCCCCGACGGCCATCTCGAACTGTCCGGCGGCGGCTTCGACCGCGCGCAGGCCTCGTCCGACTCGATCGACATGGTCGATGCGTTCGCCGGCCTGCCCGCCGCCGCGCTGACGAGCAGCGCCGCCGATGCGCAGGAGGTGTACGTCGAGAGCATCCAGAAATGGTTCGAGGTGCGCCGCCAGTACATCCAGTGGGTCGACGGCCACCTCGCGCAGATGCAGATCGCGACCGACATCACGACCCGCAAGAAGGCGCAGGAGCTCGCGCATCAGCAGGAAGAGAAGCTGCAGTTCACGAGCCGATTGATGACGATGGGCGAAATGGCGTCGTCGATTGCTCACGAACTGAACCAGCCGCTCGCGGCGATCAACAACTATTGCTCGGGCACGCTCGCGCTCGTCAAGAGCGGGCGCGGCACGCCGGAGACGCTGCAGCCCGCGCTCGAAAAGACCGCGCAGCAGGCGCTGCGCGCGGGGATGATCGTCAAGCGCATCCGCGAATTCGTGAAGCGCAGCGAGCCGAAGCGCCAGCCGGCGCGCGTCGCGGACATCGTCGCGGACGCGGTCGGGCTCGCCGAAATCGAGGCCCGCAAGCGCAGGATCCGGATCGTCACGGAAATCCTCGCAAGAATGCCTATTATTTATGTCGACCCCGTGCTGATCGAGCAGGTGCTCGTGAACCTGATGAAGAACGCGGCCGAAGCGATGGCCGACGTGAAGCCGGCGTCGGCGGACGGCGTGATCCGCGTCGTCGCCGACATCGACGCGGGCTTCGTCGACATCCGCGTGATCGACCAGGGTCCAGGCGTCGACGAAGCGACCGCCGAACGCCTGTTCGAACCGTTTTACAGCACCAAGTCCGACGGCATGGGCATGGGGCTGAACATCTGCCGTTCGATCATCGAATCGCATCGGGGGCGCCTGTGGGTGGTCAACAACGTCGAGCCGGACGGCCGCATTTCCGGCGCGACGTTCCACTGCAGCCTGCCCATTGGGGAACCCGCTGATCTCGGCCAAGGGGGGCGCGAGGCATCGGCATCACATACCGTTACGGGAGAACTATGAATAGCCCTGTCACCACCACTCAGGAAACCGTCTTTGTCGTCGACGACGACGAGGCCGTGCGGGACTCGCTGCGCTGGCTGCTGGAGGCGAACGGCTATCGCGTGCAGTGCTTCTCGAGCGCCGAGCAGTTTCTCGATGCGTACCAGCCGGCGCAGCAGGCCGGCCAGATCGCTTGCCTGATCCTCGACGTGCGGATGTCGGGCATGAGCGGCCTCGAACTGCAGGAGCGCCTGATCGCCGACAACGCCGCGCTGCCGATCATCTTCGTCACCGGTCACGGCGACGTGCCGATGGCCGTGTCGACGATGAAAAAGGGTGCGATGGACTTTATCGAGAAACCGTTCGACGAAGCCGAGCTGCGCAAGCTCGTCGAGCGGATGCTCGACAAGGCCCGAAGCGAAAGCAAGAGCGTCCAGGAACAGCGCGCCGCGAGCGAACGCCTGTCGAAGCTGACCGCGCGCGAGCAGCAGGTGCTCGAACGGATCATCGCCGGCCGCCTGAACAAGCAGATCGCCGACGACCTCGGCATCAGCATCAAGACGGTCGAAGCGCACCGCGCGAACATCATGGAAAAGCTCAACGTCAATACGGTGGCCGACCTGCTGCGCCTCGCGCTGTCGAAGAAGCAGGCCTGACCTTGCGGCGCGGCGCCGGGCAGCCCTGCCCGGCCGGCCGCGCCGCCGCCCCGCCCCGCCGCGCGACGCGGCCCGCTCGCGCGGCGGCGGCGTTTCCCCGCGTCGTGCGAGCGCCCGTGCATGACGCTTCCCGTGCATTCGCTGTCGGACGGCAGCAGGCGGACGGTATAATTCCGTGCTTTGCTGCGGCGCTTGCGGGCGCCGCACGCCCGCATTCCAACTTCCCGGCAGGACCCACCACCATGACAGCCCTCCTCATCGACGGCAACGCCCTCTCGAAGACCTTGCGCGCCCAGGCCGCCGAACGCGCCGCCGCGCTGACCGCCCGCGGCCACCAGCCCGGCCTCGCGGTGATCCTGGTCGGCGACAATCCGGCCAGCGAAGTCTATGTGCGCAACAAGATCAAGGCGTGCGAGGACAACGGCTTCTACTCGCTGAAAGAGGCGCACCCGGCATCGCTGTCGGAGGCCGACCTGCTCGCGCGCATCGATGCGCTGAACCGCGATCCGAAGATCCACGGGATCCTCGTCCAGCTGCCGCTGCCCGCGCATATCGACAGCCACAAGGTGATCGAAGCGATCGCGCCGGAGAAGGACGTCGACGGCTTCCACGTCGCGAACGCCGGCGGGCTGATGACCGGCAAGCCGCTGTTCCGCCCGTGCACGCCGTACGGCGTGATGAAGATGTTCGAAGCGCACCGGATTCCGCTGCAGGGCGCGAACGCGGTCGTGATCGGCCGCTCGAACATCGTCGGCAAGCCGATGGCGATGATGCTGCTCGACGCCGGCGCCACCGTGACGATCTGCCACAGCAAGACGCGCGACCTCGCCGCGCACACGCGACAAGCCGACATCGTCGTCGCGGCGGTCGGCAAGCGCAACATCCTGACGGCCGACATGGTGAAGCCGGGCGCGACGGTGATCGACGTCGGCATGAACCGCGACGACGCGGGCAAGCTGTGCGGCGACGTCGATTTCGCGGGCGTGAAGGAAGTCGCCGGCTACATCACGCCTGTACCGGGCGGCGTCGGCCCGATGACGATCACGATGCTGCTGATCAACACGATCGAATCCGCCGAGCGCGCCGCCGCAGCCGTCTGAGCCCCCCTCTCCCGACCGGCGCGCGTGCGCGCGCCGGCGTCCCGCCGGCCGCGTCGTGTCGCGGCCGCCCGCCCCGCATCCGACCCCGCGTCAATCGCGTCGTTAGAAACTAACGATTGGAAAGCGCGCGATGCGCCCCAATAATGTCGGTATCGGGCGCCGCCGCCGCGCCTTACCCTTTTCATCCCGGTTCATCCGGCAACAGACAGGGAGTCTTATGTCCGCCAGCGCCAATTCCAACCCGCTTCTCGATTTCTCCGGCCTGCCCCGCTTCGGCGAGATCCGCCCGGAACACGTGACGCCCGCGCTCGACACGCTGCTCGAGGCGGCCAACCGCGCGGTCGACGCCGCGAGCGCGCCCACGACGCCGGCGACCTGGGCCGACGTCGTCGAGACGGTCGAGCATGCGACCGAGCCGCTCGGCCGTGCGTGGGGCATCGTCGGTCACCTGAACGCGGTCGCCGATACGCCCGAGCTGCGCGCCGCCTACGGCGAGAACCTGCCGCGCGTGACCGAGTTCTGGTCGAGCGTCGGCCAGAACCTTGCGCTGTACGAGAAGTACAAGGCGATCGCCGCGGGTGCCGAATACGCGACGCTGTCGGTCGAGCGCCGCAAGATCCTCGACAACGCGCTGCGCGACTTCCGCCTGTCGGGCGCCGAACTGCCCGAGGACCAGAAGCCGCGCTTCGCCGAACTGCAGGAACAGCAGGCTGCGCTGTCGAAGGCATTCTCCGACCACGTGCTCGACGCGACCAACGCGTATGCGTACTTCGCGCAGGACGAGGCCGAGCTGGCCGGCCTGCCCGGCGACGCGATCGAAGCCGCCCGCGAAGCCGCGCAGAAGGACGGCAAGGACGGCTGGAAATTCACGCTGCACTTCCCGTCGTATTTCCCGGTGCTGCAGTACGCGGAAAATCGCGCGATGCGCGAAACGCTGTACCGCGCGTATGCGACGCGCGCGTCGGAACTCGGGCCGCAATACGGCGGCGGCAAGGCCGAATGGGACAACACGGCAATCGTCGCCGACGAACTGAAGCTGCGCCGCGAAGAAGCGCAGATGCTCGGCTACCGCAACTTCGCCGAAGTGTCGCTCGCGCCGAAGATGGCCGAGTCGCCGCAACAGGTGATCGCGTTCCTCGAGGATCTCGCCACGCGCGCGCGTCCGCACGCGGACAAGGACTGGGACGAGCTGCGCGCATTCGCCGCGAAGGAGCTGGGCTTGAGCGAGCTGGCGCCGTGGGACGTCGCGTACGCGGCCGAAAAGCTGCGCCAGCAGCGCTATGCGTTCTCCGAAAACGAGGTCAAGCAATACTTCCCGGAACCGGCCGTGCTCAAGGGGCTGTTCACCGTCACCGAGACGCTGTTCGGCGTGCAGATCAAGCCCGACGACGCGCCGGTCTGGCACAAGGACGTGCGCTTCTTCCGCGTCGAGAACCGCGACGGCTCGCTCGTCGCGCAGTTCTATCTGGACCTGTATGCGCGCGAAGGCAAGCGCGGCGGCGCGTGGATGGACGACGCGCGCTCGCGCGCGAAGCGCGACGACGGCGTGCAGACGCCGGTCGCCTACCTGACCTGCAACTTCTCGGCGCCGGTCGGCGGCAAGCCCGCCTGCTTCACGCACGACGAGGTGATCACGCTGTTCCACGAGTTCGGCCACGGGCTGCATCACATGCTCACGCGCGTCGACGAACTCGGCGTGTCGGGCATCAACGGCGTCGAATGGGATGCGGTCGAGCTGCCGTCGCAGTTCATGGAAAACTTCTGCTGGGAATGGGACGTGCTGTCGTCGATGTCGTCGCACGTCGATACCGGCGCGTCGCTGCCGCGCGCGCTGTTCGACAAGATGATCGCCGCGAAGAACTTCCAGAGCGGGCTCGGCACGCTGCGCCAGATCGTGTTCTCGATGTTCGACATGCTGCTGCACGTCGATTTCGATCCGGCCGGCGCGACCGGCGTGAACGCGTTCGCGCGCGAGATCAACGAGCGCTATCACGTGATTCCGCAGGCGCCGTTCTCGCGCTGGCCGAACACCTTCAGCCACATCTTCGCGGGCGGCTATGCGGCCGGCTACTACAGCTACAAGTGGGCCGAAGTGCTGTCGGCGGATGCCTACGCGGCGTTCGAGGAAGCGGCCGCCGCCAGCGGCAGCGTGCTCGACGCGGCAACCGGCACGCGCTATCGCCGCGAGATCCTCGAAGTCGGCGGCAGCCGACCGGCGATGGAGTCGTTCAAAGCGTTCCGCGGCCGCGAGCCGGAGATCGACGCGCTGCTGCGTCACAACGGGATGGCGTCGCCCGCGCACTGAGCGCAGCGGCCTTCGCTGCACCGGAAGCACCGCTTCGGCGGTGCTTTTTTATTGCGCCGGCGGTTCGTCGTCGAACAGCGAGATCTGCCCGTGGCGCTCGGCGGTGTCTTCGTCGATGCGCACGCCAACGCCGAGCAGTCGCACCGGCTGCGCGCGCCGCAGCAGCCCTTTCGCGAGCAGCGTGACGGCCGTTTCCGCGTTGGTCGCGTCGGCCACGCACTCGACTGTCGTGCGCTGGAAATCGGCGAAGCGGATCTTCACGTACAGCTTGCGGATCGCGCGCAGCGCGCCCGCCCGCTCGATCCGTGCATCGAGCTGCACGACGAGCCGGCGGATTTCCGCCGCGCATTGCTCGAGCGTCGTCAGGTCGGTCACGTAGGTCGTCTCGACGCTGACCGACTTGCGCTCCTGGTCGGCCTGCACCGGCCGCTCGTCGATCCCGCGCGCCAGTTCGTACAGGCGCCGGCCGAACGCGCCGAACTCGCGATGCAGGTCGATCAGCGACCAGTCGCGCAGCTGCGCACAGGTCTGGATGCCGAGCCGGTCGAGCCGCGACGCCGTCACCTTGCCGACGCCGTGCAGCTTGCGCACCGGCAGCGCCGCGACGAACGCGTCGACCTCGTGCGGCCGCACGACGAACAGGCCGTCGGGCTTGTTCCAGTCGGACGCGATCTTCGCGATGAACTTGTTCGGCGCGACGCCGGCCGACACCGTCACGCCGACCGTCTCGTACACGCGCCGGCGGATCTCGGCGGCGATCAGCGTCGCGCTGCCCTGGCAGCGCTCCGACCCGCTGACGTCGAGATACGCCTCGTCGAGCGACAGCGGCTCGACGTCGGGCGTGTAGTCGCGATAGATCGCCATGATCAGCCGCGACGCTGCGCGGTACTTGTCCATCGCGGACGGCAGAATCAGCAGGTCCGGGCACTTGCGCATCGCAAGCGCCGACGACATCGCCGAATGCACGCCGTAGCGCCGCGCCTCGTAATTGCAGGTTGCGATCACGCCGCGCTGGTCGGGCCGGCCGCCGACCGCGAGCGGACGGTTGCGCAGCGACGGGTCGTCGCGCATCTCCACCGACGCGTAGAAGCAGTCGCAATCGCAGTGGATGATCTTGCGCACGCGCGGCGGCGCGTCGCCCGGCGGCGGCAGGCCTGGAGCGGCGCTCGGAAGGATGGTCGGATTCACGGTGCCGATACTGTACAAAAACACAGTGGGCGTTTCAACTGTCACGTGCTGTCGCGGCCGGCGGCCGGCCGCCGCGCGCAGCAGTGCCGTACCGGCCCGCTTCGCGCGGATCGTACCGCCGGGCGCGCGCGCGGCCGCCTATACTCGTCTGCCGCAACACACGAAATGCAACAGGAGACGGATGAAGACGATCGGACTGATCGGCGGCATGAGCTGGGAATCGTCGGCCGAGTATTACCGGATGATCAATCGCCATTCGAAGGCGCTGCACGGCGGGCATCACAACGCGAAAAGCGTGCTGGTGACGGTCGATTTCGCCGAGATCGAGGCGCTGCAGCGCACGCACGACTGGCCCGCGCTCGGCGAGCGGATGGCCGCGGCTGCGCGGCAGCTCGAAGCGGCCGGCGCCGATCTGGTCGTGCTGACGACCAACACGATGCACCGCGTGTACGACGCGATCGAGGCGGCGGTCGCGCTGCCGTGCCTGCACATCGCCGATCCGACCGGCACGGCGCTGCGCGACGCGGGCATCGAGCGCGTCGCGCTGCTCGGCACGCGCTATACGATGGAACTGCCGTTCTATGCGGAGCGGCTGCGCGACCGGTTCGGCCTCGACGTGCTCGTGCCCGACGACAGCCAGCGCGGCGACGTGCACCGGATCATCTACGACGAGCTGTGCCACGGCATCGTCGAGCCGGCATCGCGTGCGACCTACGTGCGGATCATCGAGTCGCTCGCGCAGCGCGGCGCGCAGGCGGTGATTCTCGGCTGCACGGAGATCACGCTGCTGATCGGCGCGAACGATTCGCCGCTGCCCGTGTTCGATACGACAGCGCTGCATGCGAAGGCCGCCGTCGAGTGGGCGGCGGGTTGACTGTCGGCAAGGGCCGGGCTGTTCGAGCCGGCCTCGGCGCCTATCAAGAAACCGGCGCCGGAAAACAAAAAACCCGGCAGGAGCCGGGTTCTTGTCGACGAAGCGCGCATCGGTCGGTGCGCTGCACATCGTCTGGTGTGCTTGGTTGCGGGGACAGGATTTGAACCTGTGACCTTCGGGTTATGAGCCCGACGAGCTGCCAGACTGCTCCACCCCGCGTCAGAGAAATAAATTATAGGGTGGTTAAGCACTCACGTCAACACTTTTGTCATATTCGTTTGCTTGTCGCCGCTGCGCGGTCCGGTCCGAAGATGCTCGGCGTCTGCCGGGCCACCGTCTACAATCTGGTGCGCGACGGCAAACTCACGCTCGTCAAGATCGGCAAGCGTTCGAGCGGCATCACCGCCGCCAGTTTGGCGGCGCTTGTGTCGCACCCGAACAACATCGGGTAGCTAGATGGATAGCCAAATCCATTTTTCAGCTGTCCATCACCCGGAAACGCCCGCCACATAAGGCGATGAGAGATAAATGAAAATAGCAACTTGGAACGTCAACTCGCTCAACGTCCGCAAGCAGCATGTGCTCGACTGGCTCGCGCAAAGCGGGACCGACGTGCTGTGCCTGCAGGAGCTGAAGCTGCCCGACGAGAAATTCCCGCGCGCCGACCTCGAGGCGATCGGCTATCGCAGCTGGTTCACGGGACAGAAGACCTATAACGGCGTCGCGATCCTCGCGCGCGATACGCTGCCGTTCGACGAGTCGGACATCGTGCGCAACATCCCCGGCTTCGACGATCCGCAGCAGCGCGTGGTCGCCGTGACGATCGACGGCGTGCGCATCGTGTCCGCGTATTTCCCGAACGGCCAGGCGCCCGACTCCGACAAGTTCGTCTACAAGATGCAGTGGCTCGATGCGCTGCAGGCGTGGCTGCGCGCGGAAATGCAGCGCTACCCGAAGCTCGCGCTGCTCGGCGACTACAACATCGCGCCGGAAGACCGCGACGTGCACGATCCCGCGAAATGGGAAGGCCAGAACCTCGTGTCGCCGCAGGAGCGCGCGCACTTCGCGCAGCTGATCGAACTCGGCTTCGTCGATGCGTTCCGCCGCTTCGAACAGCCCGAAAAAACCTTCACGTGGTGGGACTACCGGATGTTCGCGTTCCGCCGCAACGCGGGGCTGCGCATCGATCACATCCTGCTGTCGCCGGCGCTCGCCGACACCTGCACGTCGTGCGTCGTCGATCGCACGCCGCGCACCTGGGAACAACCGTCCGACCACACGCCCGTCGTCGCGGTCGTCGGCTGACGGCGCGCGCCTCCGTACCCGCGCGCCGTCAGCGACGCGCGGGCGCGGGCCCGAGATGGGCCCACAGAAAACCGAATTCGGCCGCATCGGACTCGGCGCGCTCCAGATCGTCGGCGCTGCCGTGGCCGCCGTCGGTGTTCTCCCAGTACCACACCCGGTCGTGACCGAGCGCGTGCATGCGCGCAGCCATCTTGCGCGCATGCGCGGGATGCACGCGATCGTCGCGCGTCGACGTCGTCAGCAACAGCGGCGGATACGCGACGCCTTCGCGCACGCGGTGATACGGCGAATACGCGGCCAGCGCCGCGCCTTCGTCGGGATCGTCCGGATCGCCGTATTCGTCGAGCCACGCGGCGCCCGCATGCAGCTTCGGATAGCGCCGCATGTCGAGCAGCGGCACGCGGCACAGTACCGCGCCGAACAGCGCCGGGCGCTGCACCATGCAGGCGGCGACCAGCAGCCCGCCGTTGCTGCCGCCCTCGATGCCGAGCTGCGCCGCCGTCGTCACGCCGGTCGCGATCAGATCCTCGGCCACCGCGATGAAATCGTCGAACGAGCGCTGCCGGTGCTCGCGCTGCGCGTCGACATGCCAGCGCGGCCCGAATTCGCCGCCGCCGCGGATATGCGCGAATGCGGCCACACCGCCGCGTTCGAGCCACGCGATGCCGAGCGCGTCGCTGTAGCCCGGCAGGTTCGGCAACGCGAAGCCGCCGTAGCCCGACAGCAGGCACGGCCGCGCGACGCGTGCGTCGCCGTCGAGCGCGTCGCGCGGGCCGATCAGCGTGTACGGCACCAGCGTGCCGTCGCGCGAACGCGCGCTCGCGCGGCGCACGACGAGCCCGGCCGCGTCGAACTGCACCGGCGGCCGGTCGAGCAGCAGGCGGCGCGACGCCGCATCGGCCGCGCAATCGGCCAGATCGGCCAGCCAGCATTCGGGCGGATCGAGATAGGTGTCGACGTCCACGTACACCTCGTCGTTCAGCGTCGACTCGACCGGCTCGACGTCGATCTGCGCGTCGCCCGGCCAGTCGAACGGCCGCGCATCCCAGCGCCAGGTGCCGTCGTCGGCCTGATGCGGCTGCCACAGCAGCGTGCGGTTGTGCACGTCGTCGAGCCAGCTCGCGATCAGCGTGTGGCGCGTATGCGTCCACGTGCATGCGGAGGTCGAAGGCTGCGGCGCGAACAGCGTGGTGAACGCGCGCGAACCCTCGAGAAACGCCTGCTCGCGAATCGCTAGCAGCGAGCCGCCCGCATGGCGCACGCCGTCGCAGTCCCAGTCGAGCCGCGGCTCCAGCACGAGCCAGCCTTCCCAGAAGCCGACCTCGACGTGCGTCGGCACGTCGTAGCGCGCCCACTCGCCCGCTTCGGTCAGCCGGTACGCATGCGCGTCGAAGAAGTCGACGCTGCGCCATGCGACGTGGCGGCCGTCGATCGGATCGAACCACACGCCCGCGCTGATGTCGTCGGGCTCGCCGCGAAACACGACCGGCGCGTCGGCGAGCGGCGTGCCGCGCACCCAGCGCCGCGCGTCATAGGGATAACCTGCCGCGGTCGAATGCGCTTCGCCGCGATCCCAGCTCACGTAGACGGTATCGCGGTCGATCCAGCCGACCGTGTGATTGCCCGGCGTGTCGATCGTGAAGCCGTCGTCGACGAAACGGCGCTGCACCAGATCGAATTCGCGCACGACGACCGCATCGGCGCCGCCCGGCGACAGCGACAGCAGCGCGCGATCGCCGTCCGGATAGAGGATCGCGTCCTGCTCGAACACCCACGACTCGCCCTCTTCGGCGCCGAGCGCGTCGACGTCGAGCAGCGTTTCCCAGTCAGGCCGGCCCGCGCGCCAGTCGTCCCAGCGCGCGCGGCGCCACAGTCCCTTCGGATGCAGGTCGTCCTGCCACAGGTCGTAGGCCCAGTCGCGCCAGCGGGTCGGAATCACCGGGCGCTCGCGCGGCAGATACGCCTGCGCGAGACGCGCGGCGAGCGCGCGATACGCATCGTCGTCGCGCAGCGCGGCGCGCGTGCGCGCATTCTGCTCGTCGACCCACGCACGGGCGCGCGTGCTGCCGAGCGCTTCGAGATAACGGAACGGATCGGCCCCGGCGGGCCAGCGGAAAGATTCGGACATGACAAACCCGCGTGACGGCAAACCGCGATTATGTCCGATCGCGGCATGCGCGGCGCCCGCGCATGCCATGTGCCACGCTCAGGGCTCCAGATGCAATTCCTGGATCTTGCGCGTGATCGTGTTGCGGCCGATGCCGAGCCGCTCGGCGGCTTCGACCTTGCGGCCGCGCGTGAAGTCGAGCGCCTCGCGGATCACGGCTGCCTCGAAGCGGCGCGCGAGCTCGTCCATCACGTCGGCCGAATTCTCGCGCAGCAGCCGCGCGACTTCGGTGCGCAGCCCGCTTTCCCACAGCGGATAGCCGGCCGGCGCGCCGTTCGGTGCGGCCGCCGCGGCGGGCAGGCCCGCCGGCGCCGCGCCG
>NZ_CABVPP010000098.1 GCF_902499075.1 Burkholderia pseudomultivorans
CCGCGGCCCGCGAGCCTGCCGCCGATCCGGCGCCCGCACCGGCCGCGCCGGCCCGCCAGCGAAGCGCAGCCGCTCGCCGCCGCGCCGCGTGAAGACAACCACCGTGCGACGCCCGCCCAGCAAGCGGCGAACGCAGGACCCGCTCATTAACGGAGAAAGGCATGCAATTCGACAAGCGCGCCTGGCTCGACAAGATCAAGCAGATGTTCGCGGGCTTCGACCGCCCGCTCGCACTGATCGTGTTCCTGCTGCTGTGCGTCGGCATCGTCACGCTGTACAGCGCGAGCATCGACATGCCGGGCCGCGTCGAGGACCAGTTGCGCAACATCCTGCTGACGTTCGTGCTGATGTGGGTGATCGCCAACATCCCGCCGACGACGCTGATGCGCTTCGCGGTCCCGCTCTACACGTTCGGGGTCGCGCTGCTGGTCGCGGTCGCGCTGTTCGGGATGACCAAGAAGGGCGCGAAGCGCTGGCTGAACGTCGGCGTCGTGATCCAGCCGTCGGAGATCCTCAAGATCGCGACGCCGCTAATGCTCGCGTGGTATTACCAGCGCCGCGAAGGCGGCCTGCGCTGGTACGACTTCGTCGCCGCGTTCGGGATCCTGCTGGTGCCCGTCGGGCTGATCGCGAAGCAGCCCGACCTCGGCACGGGCCTGCTGGTGTTCGCGGCCGGCTTCTTCGTGATCTATCTCGCGGGCCTGTCGTTCAAGCTGATCGTGCCGGTGCTCGTTGCGGGCGTGATCGCGGTCGGCTCGATCGCGGTGTTCGAGGAGCGCATCTGCCAGCCGGAAGTGCAGTGGCCGCTGATGCACGACTACCAGAAGCACCGCGTGTGCACGCTGCTCGACCCGACGTCCGATCCGCTCGGCAAGGGCTTCCATACGATCCAGGCGGTGATCGCGATCGGCTCGGGCGGCGTGCTCGGCAAGGGCTACCTGAAAGGCACGCAGGCACACCTCGAATTCATTCCGGAAAAGCACACCGACTTCATCTTCGCGGTGTTCTCCGAGGAATGGGGGCTCGCCGGCGGCCTCGTGCTGCTGACGCTGTACATGGCGCTGATCGCGCGCGGGCTGTATATCGCCGCGCAGGGCGCGACGCTGTTCGGCCGGCTGCTCGCGGGGTCGCTGACGCTCGCGTTCTTCGTCTATGCGTTCGTCAACATCGGGATGGTGAGCGGCGTGCTGCCGGTCGTCGGCGTGCCGCTGCCGTTCATGAGCTACGGCGGCACCGCGCTGACGACGCTCGGCATCGCGATCGGGATGATCATGAGCGTCGGCCGGCAGCGCAGGCTGATGAAAAGCTGAGCCGCGGCTGCGGCCGGCGCGCCGGCCGTGCGCTCACTGCGGCGGCGCCGCGCGCGGGCTCCCCGGCTCCGCGCCGCCGGCGCCCGAGGCCGGCCCCTGCGCCTTGAGCCGCGCGCTCAGTTCCTTGAACTTCAGTCCGGCCGTCTCGTCGCCCTGCGCGGCCGCGGCCGCGTAATACGCGCGCGCGATGTTCAGGTTCTGCGTGACGCCGTCGCCGCCGCGCTCGTAGAACGACGCGGTCACGTACTGCGCGGTCGGCTCGCCCGCGTCGGCCGCCTGCTTGTACCAGACGAACGCCTGCCGGTTGTCGCGCGGCGTGCCGCGCCCGTCGAGGAACTGGTTCGCGAGCGACAGCTCGGCCTGCACGTGCCCCTGCTTCGCGGCCCGCAGGAACCAGCGGTGCGCCTCGACCGGATTGCGCGCGACGAACTCGCCGTCGTCGAACATCCGGCCGTACACGTACTGCGCGTGCGACATGTTCGCGTCGGCCGCGCGCCTGAGCCAGCGCAGGCCCTCCTCGACGTTCGCCGTCACGCCTTCGCCGGTGAGCAGCATCATCGCGTAGTTGAACTGCGCGAGACGATCGCCGCGCTCGGCCGCGTCGTGGAACTGGACCAGCGCCGCGCGGTAGTCGCCCGCGTTGTAGTCGGCGACCGCCGATTGCGTCTCGTGCGCGGGATCGGGCTTCGGATGCGGCGCATTCTGTGCGGCCGCCGCGACACAGACGGCCCACAGGCCGAGCGCCGCGCAGCGCCCGCCGATTCCCCGCGCACCCGGCCTCGCGCGACACGCGCCGTCGCCGCCGTTCATGACCGCACCTCCTGCAGCGCCTGCCGCGTCGCGCGCAGCAGCCACGTGACGTCGGCCGACAGCGCGATCATCCGGTAGCCGGCGTCGCGGTACGGACGCGCGCTCGCCGCATCCGATGCGTAGATGCCGACCGCGACGCCTGCCTGCCGGCCGGCCGCGAGCACGCGCGCGATCGCCGATTCGACGTCCGGATGACGGACATCGCCGAGATGGCCGAGGCTCGCCGCGAGATCGGCCGGGCCGACGAACAGGCAGTCGACGCCGGGCGTCGCCGCGATCCGCTCGACTTCGTCGACGCCGCGCGCCGACTCGATCTGCGCGATCACCGCGACCTGCGCATTGGCCGTCAGCAGGTAATCGCGGCGCATCCCGAACGCCGCCGCGCGCACCATGCCCGCGACGCCGCGCAGCCCGTCCGGCGACTCGGGCGACGGAAAGCGCGTGAGCCGCACCGCATGCGCGGCGTCGTCGGCCGTCTCGATACCCGGAAACATCAGCGTGCGCGCGCCCGCGTCGAGCGCGCGCTTCACGAGCCACGGCTCGCGCCCCGGCACGCGCACGACGGGCTCGCTCGGCAGGTGCGCGGCGGCCAGCGCGCGCAGCTGCGATGCGACATCGCGGCTGTCGTTCGGCGCGTGCTCCATGTCGATGCACAGCCAGTCGTAGCCCGCATGCGCGAGCGCTTCCGCCGCGGCGTCGCTGCCGAGCGTGAGCCACAGCCCGTACAGCGGCTCGTCGCCGTCATGCAGACGTTGTTTCAGGGAATTGGTGAGCGTGCTCATCGATACGGCCTCCCGGCGGACAGGCAATCGAACGGAACAGGCAAGGAGAAGGCGTGACGCGGCGGCCCGCCGCGCCCGGCGACGGACGCGTTTCGCGATGCCACGCAACGATCATAGCGCGGCGCCGGGCGAAATGTGGGGAGGAGAAAGCGGACGGTGCCGCACGCATCGGGCGAAGGGCGCGCGGCCGGCCGCGAAGCGGCAGCCCGGCGCGGCGCCGGCGGATCAGCGGCCGATCAACCGGCGATCAGCGGCCCGGCTGGCGCTCGACGTCGGCCCAGCAGTTCGGCGTTTCGTACAGCCGCACGCGCTCGAGGCGCAGGTTCACGCCGTAATGCGCGTCGTACACGTTCGCGAGGATGTCGAACGCGAGCGCCGCGAGGTTCTCGACGGTCGGGATCCGGTCGATCACGACGGTCTTGTGGTCGGCCATCTGCTCGAGGAACGAGCGCACCACCTCGTCGCGCGCATAGACGAGGAACGCGTGGTCCCACTTGCTGACGAGATGCTCCATCGCGAGCGCCTTCACGTCGGCGAAATCCATCACCATGCCGCGGTCGGGCGCCCCCTCGGTATCGACGAGATCGCCGCGCAGCGTGACTTCGAGCACGTAGCGATGCCCATGCAGGTTCCTGCACTGGCTGCGGTGATCGGGAATGCGGTGGCCCGCGTCGAATTCGAGTTTTCGGGTAATCAGCACGATGTCAAAAGCCGTGGCTCAGGGAATGTTCAGATATTTGTGGGTCTGCATCGACAGGCGCCATTGCGGATGGCGCTTGCACCAGTCGATCGCGAGCTTCGTGTTCAGGTCGCGCGACGGGCCGTCCATCGGCTGGACCAGGAAGTACTCGAAGTCGAGCTTCGCGTAATCGGCGAGCCGCTGGTTGTCCTGCGGGATCACGACCTTCAGCTCGTTGCCCTTCGTGACGACGAGCGGCGCATCGGCCTTCGGGCTCACGCAGATCCAGTCGATCGACTCGAGCACCGGCAGCGAGCCGTTGGTCTCGATCGCGATCTCGAAGCCTGCCGCGTGCAGCGCGTCGACGAGCGGCTGGTCGAGCTGCAGCATCGGCTCGCCGCCCGTGCAGACCACGAAGCGATGCGCCTCGCCGTCCGGCCACAGGCCCGCGATCGTCGCGACGAGCGCGTCGGCGTCCTTGAACTTGCCGCCGTTCTCGCCGTCGGTGCCGACGAAGTCCGTATCGCAGAAGCGGCACACGGCCTCCGCACGATCCTCTTCGCGGCCCGACCACAGATTGCAGCCGGCGAACCGGCAGAACACGGCCGGCCGGCCCGCATTCGCGCCCTCGCCCTGCAACGTGTAGAAAATTTCCTTGACCGCGTAAGTCATCGTGCTTCGTCCGGCTCGCGCCGCTCGTTGTCGATCAGAATCCGTTGTTCATTCACCGTGCCGCGGCAGCCGCTTCACAGCGGCGCTTCGGTCACGCGTTCGCCCTTCAGGTAGGCCTCGTAGCCGCGCTTGCGCAGCTTGCAGGCCGGGCACTCGCCGCAGCCGAAGCCCCAGTCGTGCAGTTCCGCGCGCTCGCCGACGTAGCAGGTATGCGTCTCGACGCGGATCAGCTCGACCAGCGCTTCGCCGCCGAGCTGTTCGGCGAGCTGCCAGGTCTGCGCCTTGTCGAGCCACATCAGCGGCGTCTCGAGCACGATGCGCGTGTCCATCCCGAGGTTCAGCGCGACCTGCAGCGCCTTCATCGTGTCGTCGCGGCAGTCGGGATAGCCCGAGAAATCCGTCTCGCACATCCCGCCGACCAGCACGCGCAGCCCGCGGCGGTAGGCGATCGCCGCGGCGATCGTCATGAACAGCAGGTTGCGGCCGGGCACGAACGTGTTCGGCAGTCCATTCGCCGCCGTCTCGATCTCGATCGTGCGCGTCATCGCGGTATCGCTGATCGCGCCGAGCACCGACAGGTCGATCATGTGATCGTCGCCGAGCCGGTCCGACCACTGCGGGAACTGCCGCTTCAGCGCTTCGCGCACGCCTTCGCGGCATTCGAGTTCGACGCGATGGCGCTGGCCGTAGTCGAAGCCGAGCGTCTCGACCGTCTGGTAGCGTTCGAGGGCCCAGGCCACGCACGTGGCCGAGTCCTGGCCGCCGGAAAACAACACGAGCGCGCCGTCTTTAGCGTCTGTCCGAATCACCGTGATACTCCGTGAATGTGTAGGCTCGCGTCGCGCTGCGCCCGGTGGCCGGCTGCCGCCGGACGGCCCGACGCGTGCCGGCCTGCGCCGGCTCGACCAGTATAGGCAGCGCCGTCGGCCGCGAACGCGGCAGGCCGCTTATACCGCCCATTGCGCGCCATCGGCGTCGCGCTTGACGGCGACGCCGCGCGGGCGGCGCTGCCCGCGCCTGAAGTGATGCGCTAAGTCATTGAGCGGGCACGGATTTTATCATGCCGCCGCGAACGCTGCCGGGCACGCGAGGCCCGCCACAAACGAAAAACCCCAAGAACCTGACGATTCTTGGGGTTGGAACTGCTGGTGGCCTGGGACGGAATCGAACCATCGACACGCGGATTTTCAATCCGCTGCTCTACCAACTGAGCTACCGGGCCAACGAAGAAAAGCGATTATAGCGAGCCTCTTTGGACTGTACAAGTACTTTCGCAAAAAATTTTATGCGGCACCTTCGGACGGCTTCTTGCCGAGCTCGACGCCGAGCTGCTTGAGCTTGCGATACAGGTGCGTGCGCTCGAGGCCGGTCTTTTCCGCGACGCGCGTCATGCTGCCATTCTCGCGCGCGAGGTGATATTCGAAGTACGCGCGCTCGAACGCATCGCGCGCTTCGCGCAGCGGAATGTCGAACGGAATCGCCGCGGTCTGGCCGGCGAGGCCGAGCGCCGCGGCCACGTCGTCGCCGAGCGTCGGCAGCGCCGCCGCGGAGGCGACCGACGCCGGCCCCGCCGCCTGTCCGGCGCCGGCCTTCGCCGCCGCGTTCGCGGACACCGGCGCCGCGCCGCGCGCGAGACCGTGCTCGACCGCCTTCAGCAGCTTCTGCAGCGCGATCGGCTTCTCGAGGAAATCGAGCGCGCCGATCTTGGTCGCCTCGACGGCCGTGTCGATCGTCGCATGCCCGGACATCATGATCACCGGCATCGTCAGCAGGCCCTGCGCCGCCCATTCCTTGAGCAACGTGACGCCGTCGGTATCCGGCATCCAGATATCGAGCAGCACGAGATCGGGCGCCTGATTCAGCCGGTATTCCCGCGCAGCCTGCGCGTTCTCCGCCGCCTCGACGACATGTCCTTCGTCGCTGAGGATCTCCGAGAGCAATTCCCGGATGCCCATTTCATCATCTACCACCAGGATGGTTGCCATTTACGCTGCCTTTGTCTGCACACTTGCTTTTGTCTTTGCCGGGGCCTGCTGACCCGAGGCCGGCCCGCCCTGCTCGGCATCCGGCGCATCGCTCGCCATCTGCAGGAACAGGATCGACACCTGCGCACCCTCGACGGCCTCGCCGTGCATGCGGTTGCGCAGATCGATCCGCGCCCCGTGCTCGTCGACGATTTTCTTGACCGTGGCCAATCCGAGCCCCGTGCCCTTCGCCTTCGTCGTCACGTAAGGCTCGAACGCACGGGTCAGGATGCGCGCCGGAAAACCGGGCCCGTTGTCGGACACGGTAAGACGTACCGCGACGCGCGTTTTGCCGTCGGCGTCGGGATCGCCATATTCTACTGTCTTGGTTTCGATCAACACACGCGGATGCTCGGACTCCGCGACCGAATCCTGCGCGTTCTGCAGCAGGTTGTGAATCACCTGGCGCAACTGCGTCGCGTCGCCGCGGATCACCGGCAGCGACGCCGCGAGCTCCGCGACGATCGCGCTCTTGCCTTCGCCCACGCCATACAGCCCGAGCACCTCGCTCACCAGTTCATTCAGTTGCAGGTTCGCCAGCACCGCCGGCGGCGTGCGCGCGTATTCGCGGAAGTCGTCGACCATCCGCTTCATCGCGGCGACCTGGTTCACGATCATCGTCGCGCCGCGCTTGAGCACGTCCGCATCGGCCGGCGCGAGCTTGTCCGACAGCTTCATCTGCAGGCGTTCGGCCGACAGCTGGATCGGCGTCAGCGGATTCTTGATCTCGTGCGCGAGCCGGCGCGCGACCTCGCCCCACGCGACCGAGCGCTGCGCGGAGATCACGTCGGAGATGTCGTCGAACACGACCACGTAGCCCGAGGTCTGCGGATCGTCGGCCTGCCCGTCGACCGTCGACACCAGGCGCGTGCCGCGCACCAGCAGCGTCAGCGGATCGGTCTCGCCCGGCACCTCGACCGCGAACTGCTGCTGCCAGTGGCCGTGGTTGCCGCTGCCGCTGTCGGCCGCCTCGCGGTCGGCGAACGCCTTGCGCACCATCGCGCCGAAGCCGGCAACCACGCCGATCTGGTCGAGCGTCGTGCCGATCAGCGAATTGAACGGCTGCCGGAAGATCCGCTCGGCGCCGCGATTGGCGGTCGTCAGCCGGAACTGACGGTCGAGCACGAACACGCCGGCCGTCAGGTTCGCGAGAATGCTTTCGAGGTAGGTCTTCGAATGCTCGAGCGCGACCCGGTTGCGCTCGACCGCGAGGCGCGCCTCGGACAACTGGCGCGTCATCGCGTTGAACGACTGCGTGAGGAAGCCGAGCTCGTCGCGCGTCTTGATTTCGCGCTTAGGCGTGTAGTCGCCTTCCGCAACTTCCTTGGTGCCCTGCGCGAGCAGGAACAGCGGCCGCGCGAGCTGCTGGCCGAGCGCGAGCGCGAGCATCATCGCGATGAAGGTCGCGAGGAACAGCGCGAGCGTCAGCGTGCCGATGTACATCTTGCGCAGCCCGGTGCGGCCGAGCGATTTCTCCTGGTATTCGCGGTACGCGCGCTGCACGGCGTCCGCGTTGTGCGCGAGCGTCGGCGGCACCGGCTGGGTCAGCTGAAGGAAGCGCTCGGCCGGCTGCAGCAGCGACGTCGTCGCATCGGGAATCGGCCGCACGACGCGCAGCCGCAGCGCGCCCTTCGCGCCGTGCGCGCGCGGGTCGCCGTCGACTTCGCCTTCGATCGCCGCATACGCGCCATGCTCGCGCGCCTGGCTCAGCATCAGCGGGGTCGGCAGATCGTCCGGGATCAGCGCCGCGAAATTGCCCGACGCCTGCGCGACGATATGCAGGTCCGGCGCCGCACCCGAGCCGGAGCGGCTCGGCTCGACGATCGTCGCGTCCTGCACGCCGAACTGGTCGCGCAGGCGCAGCAGCGTCAGCGTCGTTCCGTTCGTGTTCGCGTCGACGCTCGCGAGCTGGTCGGACATCATGCGCGCCTTCGTCTGCAGGTCCGACAGCGACGCGTCGAGCATCCCGCGACCGAGATTCAGGCCGGCCGTCAGCGCGGTCTCGACGTTCACGTCGAACCACGACTCGATGCTGCGCGACACGAACTGGTACGACACGATGTAGATGATCCCGCCCGGCACCACGCCGACGAGCGCGAAGAACACCGCGAGCTTCGCGAGCAGCCGCGTGCCGAACTTGCCCTTCCTGAGGCGCACGACGATCATCCCGATCAGGCCGAGCACGACCAGCAGGAATACGAGCGCGACCACGATGTTGGTCGCGTACAGCCACGAGTAGTAGCGGTCGAAGAATTCGGTGTTCGCGCTCGCGGCCGCGAGCAGCACGAGCAGCAGCAGCGCGGTGAACGCGACGGTCGAGACGATTACGCGAACGAGGAGGCTCTTCCCGCTGGCCGCGCGGCGCACTTTATTTAGCACGTTCGGTCACCGTGAAGTTGAAGCGCTTCCAGTCCGAGCCGAGCGTCCAGTCGCGGTTGTTCACCGCGTCGACCTGGAACGGCTTCGGCATCAGCGCCGTATCGAGCTGCATTCGCACCGACGCCGTATAGGTTTCGCCGGCGCGCACCTGGTTGCGTTCGATCACGTGCCACGACGTGACGTGCTTGACGACCGCGAGCGCATCCTTCAGCGTGCCGAAGCCGAGCTGCAGGCCGCCGGTCGACACGCGGTATTCGCGCGTAAGCGGCTGAAACGACAGACGGATCGTCTGCGACACCGACACCGGCTGCTCGTCGAACCAGTACCAGCGTGCGCGGCTCAGCTCGAAGTCGGTCGTGAAGTAAAGCGGGATGCCCTTGTTGACGGCATCCTCGAGGTTCGGGTTCAGCTCGAAATCGAAACGGGCATCAAGGCTCCAGCCGTTGCCGTCGGCCTGCAGCGACGCGCGCTGCACGGCAATCGATTCGGCGTGCGCCGGCCGCACGATGGCCACGCACAGCGTCAACGCGACCATCAGGACGGCCGCCAGCCGAAGTGGAAAAAGGTGTTTGATCGTCACCGTTTCTGAAACCGCGCGTAGAAAAATCCGTCGTGATCGGTGTTCTGGTCGAGTGCGCCGGCGGCCGCCCCTCCCCGCACTCCGTCCGGAACGGCACGCGGCAGCAGCTGGCCGGGCGCGTCCAATCGTACCGCATCTTCACAGGCCGCTTCAAACCAGCGCGCCTGCAGTTCGCCCTCTTCGGGAAAGATCGAGCAGGTCACGTAAAGCAGTTCGCCGCCCGGCTTCACGAGCGGCCACAGCGCGGACAGGATGCGGCGCTGTTCGGCGACGAGCGCCGCGATGTCGGCCTCGCGCCGCAGCCAGCGGATGTCGGGGTGGCGCCGCACGATGCCGGACGCCGAACACGGCACGTCGGCCAGGATCCGGTCGAATGGCCGGCCGTCGTGCCACGCGTCGGGCGCGCCCGCATCGCCGACGCGCACGTCCGCCGCGAGCGACAGCCGCGCGAGGTTCTCGCCGATGCGCGTCGCGCGCGTCGCATCGCTTTCGAGCGCAACGACTTCGACGTCGGCCAGTTCGAGCAGGTGGCCGGTCTTGCCGCCGGGCGCCGCACACGCATCGAGCACGCGCATGCCGTCGCGCGCGCCGAGCCATTCGGCCGCGAGCTGCGCGCCGGCATCCTGCACCGACACGACGCCGTCGGCGAAGCCCGGGATGCGCTCGACCGGCAGCGCCGATGCGAGCCGCACCGCATGCCGGCCGATCGCAGCCGCTTCGATTCCGTTTGCGCGCAACGTGTCGAGATACGCGTCGACGGTCGAGCAGCGTGCGTTCACGCGCAGCGTCAGCGGCCCCTGGCGATCGCCGGCCGCGAGGATCGCCTGCCATGCGTCCGGCCATGCGCGCTTCACCGCGTCGATCCACCATGCGCGGTAATTCCAGCGCGCAACCGGGTCGGCCTGCAGCGCCGCGACGAGCGTGTCGCGCTCGCGCAGGAAACGGCGCAGCACCGCGTTGACCATCCCCTTCGCGAATGCGCACTCGCGTCGCGCGCCGATCGCCGTCACGGCCTGATCGACGACGGTGAACGGCGGATACGCGGCTTCGTCGCCGGCATCGAGCAGCAGCGCGAGCGCGCCCGCGAGCACCGCGTGCACATGCGCCGGGGGCGCCTTGCCGACGAGCCGGCCGATCAGCCAGTCCGCGCTACCGAGACGACGCATGGTCCGATACGCGACGTCCTGCGTCGCGCCGCGCGCAAGCGCCTGCGCCCCGGACGGCATCTGCGCGAACACCGCGGACAGCGCCGCCGGCAGCGCGGTGCCGTGCCGCACCGCGTCGACCGCCTGCGCGGCCGCATCGAGCGCAAAACCGAGCGAATCGGGTGCGACGCGCAGCACGGACAGGCGCGCGTGACGGCCGGAAGAAGACGGAGCGGAGGAACGGGTTCGTGTCATCGGATCGAAATCGGCAAGCGGCGGGAGCCGGACGGACGCATGGCCGCCACGATCCCAAACCGCGCATTGTAGCGTGGCGTCATGCGGCCCCTTTGTGGCGCGCAAATGAAACACCCCGCAGCGCGAGGCGTGCGGGGTGGCGGGGGCGAGCGCGGCAGGCGCCGCGCGAGGCTCAGTCGAAGCGGCCGGTGCGCGCCATCTCCATCAGGCGCGCGATGCGCTCCTCGGTGGCCGGGTGCGTCGAGAACAGGTTCTGCAGGCCGCCGCCGTGAAGCGGGTTCATGATCATCATCTGCGCGGTGGCCGGATGCTGTTCGGCCGCCTGGAACGGAATGCCCGCCGCATAGCGATGGATCTTGTCGAGTGCGGTCGCGAGCGCCTGCGGATCGCCGGAAATCTGCGCGCCGCCGCGGTCGGCCTCGAACTCGCGCGCACGCGAGATCGCCATCTGGATCAGCGCGCCGGCGATCGGCGCGAGCAGCGCGACCGCGATGCCCGCGATCGGATTGGCCGGCCGGCCGTTCTCGTCGCGCCCGCCGAAGAACATCGCGAAGTTCGCGAGCGCCGAGATCGCGCCCGCCATCGTCGCGGTGATCGTCGAGATCAGGATGTCGCGGTGCTTCACGTGCGCAAGCTCGTGCGCCATCACGCCGCGCATCTCGCGCTCGGACAGCACGCGCAGGATGCCGGTCGTCGCGGCCACCGCCGCGTGCTCGGGGTTGCGGCCCGTCGCGAACGCATTCGGCGCGTCTTCGTTGATCAGATACACGCGCGGCATCGGCAGGTTCGCGCGCGTGGCCAGCTCGCGCACCATCCGGTAGAACTGCGGCGCCGTGTTCTCGTCGACTTCCTGCGCGTTGTACATGCGCAGCACCATCTTGTCGGAGAACCAGTACGAAAAGAAATTCATGCCGAGCGCGAACAGCAGCGCGATCGTCATGCCTCGCGAACCGCCGATCATCCCGCCGATCACGATGAACAGGGCCGTGATCGCGGCCATCAGCATCGCCGTTTTGACCCAATTGAACATACCCACTCCTTATCCGGGGACCCGCCGCGCCTCACAGGGCGCGGCGGAGAATTGTAAGCGATCTGTTAGATAAGGGCTTGCCGGAAAAATTCAATTTCAGCGCTGCGACGCGGCCAGCCTGAGGCCGAGCCCGACAAAAGCGCTGCCGACCGTGCGGTCGAGCCACTTCTTGACGCCCGGCTTGCCGGAAAAACGCTGCGTGACGCTGCCCGCGACCCACGCGACCAGACTCGTCCAGATCGTGCTCATCACGACGAACACCGCGCCGAGGGTCAGGAACGCCAGCGCCTTGTGCGGGCTGTCGGCCGACACGAACTGCGGGAAGAACGACACGAAGAACAGCACGACCTTCGGGTTCAGCACGTTCGTCCAGAATCCCTGCATGAACAGCTGGCGCAGCGGCTTCGCGGCGGCGAGCTGCGCCGCACCCGCACCCGGCGCCGGCGGCTTCGCGAAAACCATCCGCACGCCGAGATAGATCAGGTACGCGGCGCCGACCAGCTTGATCACCGTGAACGCGGCCGCCGACGCCGCGAGCAGCGCGGTCAGGCCGAACGCGCACGCGAGCGCATGCACGCAGCAGCCGGCCGAGATGCCGAACGCCGACATCAGCCCCGCGCCGCGCCCCTGCGCGACACTGCGGCCGACGATGTAGGCCGTGTCGGGGCCGGGCGTGATGTTCAGCAGAAAAACCGCGAGCAGGAAGAAGCCGAAATGGGTGATGCCAAGCATGGAAACCTCGAAACCGGGAAGCGCAGGGAAATTCTACGCGCGCCCGCCGCACCGCGCGACTCGGCCGGACGGCCGATGGCGCGCGGCGCGCAAACCGTGTCGAATGGCGGTCAGGACGCGTCGGGCAGCGTGAAACGCTGGCCCGCGACCAGCGCGGCGCCGGCCAGGAATTCGCGTGCGGGCAGCCGCTTGCCGCCCGGCTTCTGCAGCTGCGTCACGCGCAGCGCGCCGCTGCCGCACGCGACCAGCACGCCGTCCGCCGACGCCTCGACGATCGTGCCCGCCGCCGCGTCGCCGCACGCCGCCGCGGGCTCCGCCGCCCACAGCTTGATCGCCGCGCCGTCGAGCGACGCGACGCCGCCCGGGAACGGATCGAACGCGCGCACCTGGCGCGCGAGCACGTCGGCCGGCTTGCGCCAGTCGAGCGCCGCTTCGTGCTTGCCGATCTTTTCCGCATAGGTCACGCCGTCGGCCGGCTGCGGCGTCGCCGCCAGCGCGCCATCGCGCTCGAGCCGCGCGAGCGCGTCGACGATCAGCCGCGCGCCGTCGGCGGCCAGCCGGTCGTGCAGGGTCGCGGTCGTATCGTCGCCGGCGATCGCGATGCGCGATGCCTGGATCATCGCGCCGGTATCGAGGCCCGCGTCCATCTGCATCAGCGTGACGCCGGTCTCGGCGTCGCCGGCCTCGATCGCGCGGTGGATCGGCGCGGCGCCGCGCCAGCGCGGCAGCAGCGATGCATGGATGTTGATGCAGCCGTGGCGCGGGATGTCGAGCACTTCCTGCGGCAGCAGCAGGCCGTACGCGGCGACCACCATCACGTCGTGCGGCGTCGTGCGCAGCCGCTCGATCGCGTCGGCCGCTTCCGCCGGGTACTTGCCGGCGCGACGCAGCGACGGCGGCTGCGCGACGGGGATTCCGTGCTCGACGGCGTAGCGCTTCACGGCGCTCGCCTGCAGCTTCATCCCGCGCCCGGCGGGGCGATCGGGCTGGGTGAGGACGAGCGGCACCGGGAAGCCGGCCGCGTGGATCGCGGCCAGCGCGGCCGCGGCGAATTCCGGCGTGCCGGCAAAAATCACGCGCAACGTATGGGTCATGACAGCGTTCGGGATCGGGCAGGAGGAACGCGCGTCACATCGCGCGTTCGAGTTTCTTCATCTTCGTCTTGATGCGGCTCTGCTTGAGCGGCGACAGGTATTCGACGAACACGCGCCCCATCAGGTGATCCATTTCGTGCTGCACGCACACGGCGAGCAGGCCTTCGCAGTCGAGCTCGAAGGTCTCGCCCTGCTCGTTGAGCGCGCGCACGCGCACGCGGTCGGGACGCTCGACTTCGTCGTAGATGCCGGGCACCGACAGGCAGCCTTCCTCGTAGACCTGCTTCGCGTCGCTCGACCAGACGATCTCGGGATTGATGAACGCGCGCAGCTCGTTCTTCTCCTCGGATACGTCGATCACGATCACGCGCTCGTGCACGTCGACCTGGGTGGCCGCGAGGCCGATGCCCGGCGCGGCGTACATGGTCTCGGCCATGTCGGCGACGAGCTTGCGGATCCGGTCGTCGACCTTGTCGACGGGCTTGGCGACCTTGTGCAGCCGCTTGTCGGGGTAGTGAAGGATGTTCAGCAAAGCCATGGCGTTCGGTATTCGGTGGAGCGGCGTGCCGCATCGGCCATCCGGCCGGCTGGCGCCGTCGCCGCGATGCAATGAAGATGAGGCGGATGCGCGGCGAATCAATGCCGCGGATCGCGCCTCCTGCAACCGGCCGCGCGCCTGCGCGCACGGCCTCGTCGAGTATTTCGGATGATGAAAATTTTATCATGGCGACACGCCATGCGCTGGCCGCCGCATTCGAGGGACGCCTCATGTCGCCGCAAGCGCTGACCACCGGCGAGTTGCGCGCGTGGCTGCAGCTTGCGCACGCCCCCGGCCTCGCGCCCGCCGCACTGCAAGCGCTGCTCGATGCGTTCGGCTCGCCGGCGGCGCTGCTGCGCGCGTCCGATAGCGCGATCACCGCCGCGAGCAGCCCGGCGGCCGCGCAGGCGGTGCGCGCGAGCGAGCGCGACGATCTCGACGCGTGCACCGATGCGGCGCTCGCATGGCTCGACGCGCCGGGCAACGCGCTCGTCACGCTCAACGATCCCGTCTATCCGGCGCGGCTGCGCGATCTGCACGATCCGCCGCCGCTGCTATATGTAAAGGGGCGGCTCGACCTGCTGCACGCGCGCGGCTTCGCCGTCGTCGGCAGTCGCCATGCGACGCCGCAGGGGCTCGCCGACGCGACGCGCTTCGCGCGCACGCTGTCCGATGCGGGGCTCGCGATCGTGTCGGGCCTCGCGCTCGGCATCGATGGCGCCGCGCATCAGGGCGCACTGGGCGGCCGCTCGGGCACGATCGCGGTCATCGCGACCGGCGCCGATCTCGTGTACCCGGCGCGGCACCGCGCCCTTGCGCACGCGATCGCCGCGCGCGGCGCGATCGTGTCCGAATGGCCGCTCGGCACGCCGGCCCGCGCGTCGCACTTCCCGCAGCGCAACCGGCTGATCGCGGCGCTCGCGATCGGCGTGCTCGTCGTCGAGGCCGCGCCGCGTTCCGGTTCGCTGATCACCGCGAGGCTCGCGAACGAACTCGGGCGCGACGTGTTCGCAATACCGGGCTCGATCCACGCGCCGCTCGCGCAGGGCTGCCATGCGCTGATCCGCGATGGCGCGAAGCTCACCGCGACGCCGCGGGATGTGCTCGAAGAATACGGGATGGACGAGGCGGCGGCTTGCGGTGCGAACGAGGTTGAGGGCTCCGGCGGTTCCGGCGGTTCCGGCGGTTCCGGCGGTTCCGGCGGTTCCGGCGGTTCCGGCGGTTCCGGCGGTTCCGG
>NZ_CABVPP010000099.1 GCF_902499075.1 Burkholderia pseudomultivorans
GGCAGCCGCGCCGACGGCCGGGCCCCGGGCAGCCGACGCGCCGGCCGCGCCGCTCGGCTTCACCATTCCCGCCGATCATCCGGCGCTGCCCGGCCACTTCCCCGGCCACCCGATCGTGCCGGGCGTCGTGCTGCTCGACCACGCGATCGCCGCGCTCGCCGCGACGCTCGCGCGCCCGCTGCACACGTGGCGGCTCGGTTCGGCGAAATTCCTGAGCCCGGTCGCGCCCGGCGAGCCGCTCGATCTCGCGTACGACGCGGCCGCCGGCGGCACGATCCGCTTCACGCTGCGCGCCGGCGCGCGCGACGTCGCGACCGGCGTGCTGTCCGCGCCGCCGGCCGCGCAGGACGGCGCACCGGCATGAAGCGCACCGCCTGGGCCGAGCGCCAGGAACGCAGCAATGCGGGGCTGCTGCGCGCGATGACATGGATCTCGCTGCGCCTCGGGCGACGGCCCGCACGCATCGTGCTGCATGCGGTCGCGACGTATTTCGTGCTGTTCTCGCCGGCCGCATGCGCGGCATCGCGCGACTACCTGCGTCGCGTGCTCGGCCGTCCCGCGCGCTGGCGCGACGTCTACCGGCACGTGTTCACGTTCGCGGCGACGATCCACGACCGCATCTACCTGATGAACGCGCGCTTCGACCTGTTCGACATCCGCGTGCACGGCCAGACGCTCGTCGACGATGCGCTCGCCGGCGGACGCGGCGCGTTCCTGATGGGCGCGCATCTTGGCAGCTTCGAGGTCGTGCGCGCGATCGGCCGCACGCGTCCGGACCTGCGCGTCGTCGTCACGATGTACGAGGAAAACGCGCGCCGCATCAATGCGACGCTCGCCGCCGTGAATCCCGCCGCGCAGCCGGAAGTGATCCCGCTCGGGCAGGTCGATTCGATGCTGAAGGTGCGCGAGCGGCTCGACGCGAACTGCATGGTCGGCATGCTCGCCGACCGCACGCTGCTCGACGATGCGGCCGCGTCGCTGCGACGGCTGCCGCTGCTCGGCGCGCCGGCCGCGTTTCCGCTCGGGCCGCTGTACATGGCCGCGATGCTGCGGCGCCCGGTGATCTTCATGACGGGCCTCTATCGCGACGGCAACCGCTACGATGTGCACTTCGAACCGCTCGCCGATTTCTCGGACGTGCGGCGCGACGCGCGCGCGGCCGCCATCGACGACGCGCTCGCACGCTATGTCGCGCTGCTCGACCGGTATTGCCGCGCGGCGCCATACAACTGGTTCAACTATTTCGACTTCTGGCAGGACGGCGCTGCCGCCGCGCACTGCGACGACGCGCGCGCGCCCGCCGACCTGTCCGTCACGAGAGACTCCGACGCATGACCGCCGTTCGCCGCTTTCCGCCCGCGCTGCACCGCGCCGCCCGCATGCTCGCCGTTGCCGTTACCGTCGCCGCGGCCGGACTCGCCCTGCCCGTCCGCGCGGCCGACACCGCACCGGCGTGGACGCTGGACCGGCTGATGTCGACGCTCGCGCAGCACAAGTCGGGGCGCGCGACCTTCACCGAGACGAAGTACCTGTCGATCGCCGCACAACCGGTCGAATCGTCCGGCGAACTCCTGTTCGTCGCGCCCGACCATCTCGAGAAGCACACGCTGAGCCCGAAGCCCGAACACATGGTGGTCGACGGCGACATGCTGACGGTTGAGCGCAACAATCGCAAGTACACGCTCGCGCTCGCACGCTATCCGGAGCTCGGCGCGTTCATCGACAGCATCCGCGCGACGCTCGCCGGCAACCGCGTCGCGCTCGAGCAGGTGTACAAGGTCGCGCTCGCCGGGCGCGGCGACGACTGGACGCTGACGCTCACGCCGCTCGACGCGCGGATGCTGAAGGTCGTCAGCACGATCACGCTCGACGGCACGCGCGACGTGCTGCGCAGCGTCGCGATCCGGCAGGCCGACGGCGATCATTCGCTGATGCGCCTGCAGCCCGTTCCGGCCAACTGATGGACGAGCGCACCCGGCCCTCGCCCGTTGCGCGCCGCCTGCACGCGCTGCGGCAGCGCGCGGTGCTCGTATGGCTGCTCGCGCTCGTCGCGTGCGGGATCGCGATCGGCCGCGCGAGCTTCACGGCCGACCTGTCCGCGTTCCTGCCGCGCTCGCCGAGCGCCGGCCAGCAGGTGCTGGTCGATCAGCTGCGCGACGGCATCGTGTCGCGGCTGATCCTGGTCGCGATCGACGGCGGCGACGCGGCCACGCGTGCGGCGCTGTCGCGGCGCGTGGCCGGCACGCTGCGCGCCGATCCGCAGTTCGCGGCGGTCAACAACGGCGAAGCGGTGAACGACGCGCGCGACCGGCAGTTCGTCTTCGAGCATCGCTACCTGCTGAGCCCGGCGGTCACGCCGCAGCGCTTCTCCGCCGCCGGCCTGCACCAGGCGCTCGGCGACAGCCTCGACCTGCTGAGCTCGTCCGCCGGCCTCGTCGCGAAGGACCTGCTGCCGCGCGACCCGACCGGCGAAGTCGGCGCGCTCGTCGACCAACTCGACAGCGGCGCGCAGCCGGCGATCCGCGACGGCGTCTGGGCATCGCGCGACGGCGCGCGCGCGGTGCTCGTCGTGCAGACGGCCGCCGCCGGCTCCGACACCGATGCGCAGGCACGCGCGATCGACGCGGTGCGCCGCGCATTCGCCGCCGCGACGCAGGCTTTGCCGAACGCGGCCGCCTGCTCGCTCGCGATGACGGGCCCGGGCGTGTTCTCGGTCGAGACGCGCGACACGATCCGGCACGACGTCGAACGCCTGTCGAGTGCGAGCATCGTGCTGATCGTCGCGCTGCTGCTGACGCTTTACCGCTCGCCGCGCACGCTCGCGCTGGGCCTGCTGCCGGTGCTGTCCGGCGTCGCGGCCGGCGTCGCGGCGGTCAGTGTCGTGTTCGGCACCGTGCATGGGCTCACGCTCGGCTTCGGCACGACGCTGATCGGCGAGGCCGTCGACTACTCGATCTACCTGTTCGTGCAGTCGGCGCAGGCCGGTACGGCGCGCCCGGCCGACGCGACGCGCGCGTGGCTTGCCGCGTACTGGCCGACGATCCGGCTCGGCGTGCTGACCTCCGTCTGCGGCTTCGCGTCGATGCTGTTCTCCGGCTTTCCGGGCCTCGTGCAGCTCGGGCTGTATTCGATCGTCGGGCTGACGGCCGCCGCGCTCGTCACGCGCTTCGTGCTGCCGCACCTGCGCGGCGCGCACATCGCGATCCGCGACGTGTCGCGCGTCGGCGCAGTGCTCGCGCGCGCGGCCGACGCCGCGCCGCGGTTGCGCTGGCCGCTGGCCGTGCTCGTCGTCGCCGCGGGCTCGACGCTCGTGCTGCATCGCGACGCGCTGTGGAGCCGCGAGCTCGTCGCGCTGAGCCCGGTGCCGGCGCGCGCGCAGGCGCTCGACGCACGCCTGCGCGCCGACGTCGGCGCGCCCGACGTGCGCTATCTCGTCGTAATCGGCGTGCCGACCGAGCAGGCCGCGCTCGAACGCGCGGAACGGGTCGCCGCGCAGTTACAGCCGCTCGTCGAACGCGGCGCGCTCGCGGGTTTCGAAAGCCCCGCACGCTACCTGCCAAGCG
Organism: Burkholderia pseudomultivorans; assembly: GCF_902499075.1. Lineage (GTDB taxonomy): Bacteria > Pseudomonadota > Gammaproteobacteria > Burkholderiales > Burkholderiaceae > Burkholderia > Burkholderia pseudomultivorans. Next base: position 3,564 of record NZ_CABVPP010000099.1, read on the forward strand.
ACGCCGCGCAGCGGGCGCGCCAGGCGAGCCTGCCCGATGCCGACACGCTCGCCGCGCGGATGCGCGACGCCGTCGCGAACCAGCCGATCGAACTGAAGCCCGGCCTGTTCGCGCCATTCATCGCCGATGTCGAAGCCGCGCGCCGTGCGCCGCCGATCACGCGCGCGGACCTGCGCGGCACGTCGATGGCGCTCGCCGTCGACGCGCTGCTGACCGAACGCGCGGGCCGCTGGAGCGCGATGCTGCCGCTGCGCGCGCCGGACGCCACGCCCGCCGCGCAGCCGGCGGCGGGCCTCGACACCGACGCGATTCGCGCGGCCGTCGCGCGCGCGGGCGTGCCGGATGCGCTGTTCGTCGACATGAAGGCGGAAGCCGACCGCCTGTACGTCGACTACGTGCACGAGGACATCCGGCTGTCGCTCGCCGGCTTCGCGGCGATCGCCGTGCTGCTGCTGATCGCGCTGCGCTCGCCGCGACGCGCCGCGCGCGCGCTCGCACCGCTGGTCGCGGCCGTGCTCGTCGTGGCGGCCGGCTTCGCGCTCGCCCGCGTGCCGCTGACGATCCTGCACCTCGTCGGGATGCTGCTGATCGTCGCGGTCGGCTCGAACTACGCGCTGTTCTTCTGCAAGCGCGACGATGCGCAGCCCGTCACGCCGTACACGCTCGTGTCGCTGCTGATCGCGAACCTCGCGACGGTCGCGGGCTTCGGGCTGCTCGCGCTGTCGCACGTGCCGCTGCTCGAAACCTTCGGGCTGACCGTCGGCCCCGGCGCGATCCTCGCGCTCGCGTTCGCAGCGATTCTCGCGCCGCGTACCGCCGCGGCAAGCCCGGGCGCGAGCGGCAATCCTTTGCAGCGAGGTCGGGCATGAACGTGCGATCGGCCGTTGCGCCGCATCGGCCGGGCGCTCCGCGCCGCTGGAAACCCGCGCCGCTGATCACTGGCACGGCCGTGCTGCATGCGGGCGCGGCCGCCGCCGTCGTCGCGCAGCCCGGCACGTGGCCGTGGGCCGTCGGCGGCGTGGTCGCGTCGCATCTCGCGCTGACCGCGGCCGGCCTGTGGCCGCGCAGCGCGCTGCTCGGTCCGAACTGGACGCGGCTGCCGGCCGACGCCGGCCGCCGCATCGCACTGACCATCGACGACGGTCCGGACCCCGACGTCACGCCGCGCGTGCTCGACCTGCTCGACCGCTACGACGCGCGCGCGACGTTCTTCTGCATCGGCGATCGCGCGCGCCGCCATCCGCAGTGGATCGAAGCGATCGTCGCGCGCGGCCATGCGGTCGAAAACCACAGTGAGCGGCACCGGCATACGTTCTCGCTGTCGGGGCCCGCCGCGCTGCGGCGCGAAATCGCGGCCGCGCAACAGACGCTGACCGAGATCGCCGGCACGCGTCCGCTGTTTTTCCGCGCGCCCGCGGGCCTGCGCAATCCGTTTCTCGAACCGGTGCTGTGCGAGCTCGGCCTGCAACTCGCCAGCTGGACGCGGCGCGGCTTCGACACGCGCGCGCGCGATGCCGGCAGCGTCGCGCGCCGCCTGCTGCGCGGTGGACTCGAACCGCGCGACATCCTGCTCGTGCATGACGGCCACGCGGCGCGCGACGCGCGCGGCGAACCGGTCGTGCTCGACGTGCTGCAAACGGTGCTGCGCGCGGCCGCCGACGCGCAGCTGCGCTGGACCACGCTGCGCGCCGCGCTCGCGCCCGAACCGCCCGGCACGCCGGCCGTCCGCGTACCCCCGTTTGATAAAATCTGACCATCTTCGGCGCGCCTGCCTGCCCTGCTGCGGCGCCCGTTCCGGCCCCCGGATGCGACCCTCGTGAAACCTCTCCTGCTCTCGCACTTCACCGCCACCAGCTGCATCGGCCGCGGCCTCGACGCGACCCTCGACGCACTGCGTCACGCGCGCGGCGGGCTCGCGCCATGCCACTTCGAGCGCGCGGATCTCGACACATGGATCGGCGCGGTGGACGGCGTCGATGCGCAGCCGGTGCGCGCCGATCTCGCCGACTTCGAATGCCGCAACAACCGTCTCGCGCAGCTCGGCCTGACGCAGGACGATTTCGCCGCACGCGTCGCCGCGGCCGTGTCGCGCTACGGCGCAGCACGCGTTGGCGTATTCGTCGGCACGAGCACGGCCGGCATCCTCGAGACCGAGCGCGCGTACCGGCGCCGCGATCCGGCGAGCGGCGCGCTGCCCGCCGAGTTCCGCTACGCGCACACCCACAACCCGTATTCGCCGGCCGCGTTCGTACGCGCGTATTTCGCACTGCGCGGGCCGGCGATGGCGATCTCGTCTGCGTGTTCGTCGGGCGCGAAGGTGTTCGGCTCCGCGCGCCGCATGATCGAGGCGGGACTGATCGACGCAGCCGTGGTCGGCGGCGTCGATTCGCTGTGCCTGACGACGCTGTACGGCTTCAATTCGCTCGAACTGCTGTCGCGGCAGCCGTGCCGGCCGTTCGACGTCGCGCGCGACGGCATCTCGATCGGCGAGGCCGCCGCGTTCGCGCTCGTCGAGCGCCTGCCCGCCGCGCCCGCCGACGACGCCGTGCTGCTGCTCGGCATCGGCGAATCGAGCGACGCGCATCACATGTCGTCGCCGCATCCGGAAGGACTCGGCGCACGCGTCGCGATCGGGCAGGCGCTCGCGTCGGCCGGCCTCGACGCGACCGACATCGACTACGTGAACCTGCACGGCACCGCGACGCCGAGCAACGACGCGGCCGAGAGCCGCGCGATGGGCGCGCTGTTCGCCGGCACGCCGTGCAGCTCGACGAAGGGCGCGACCGGCCACACGCTCGGCGCCGCCGGCGCGCTCGAAGCGGTCGTCTGCGCGCTCGCGCTGCGCGAGCAGTTCGTGCCGGCCGGCGTCAACACGACGCAGCCCGACCCGGCCCTCGCGCCCGACTACCTGCTCGCGAGCCGCGATGCGCGCGTACGCGCCGTCCTCTCCAATTCGTTCGGCTTCGGCGGCACGAATTGCAGCCTGATCCTCGGCCATGCCGATCATGCGCGCCGCCACGGCGCCGCCGCTCCATGAAACTGACCGCCTTCATCGAAAGCATCGGCCTCGTCGGCCCGGGCCTGAACGACTGGCCGCACGCGGCCGACGTGCTCGCGGGCCGCGCGGCATACGCGTCGGCGCGCACCGTGCTGCCGCCGCCGGCCGGCCTGCCGTCGGCCGAACGGCGCCGCACCGGCCCCGTCGTGCGCGTCGCGCTCGCGGTCGGCCATGAAGCGGTAGCTGCGAGCGGGCGCGATGCCGCGACGCTCGCGACCGTGTTCAGCGCGTCCGGCGGCGACGGCCAGAACTGCCATGCGATCTGCGAAACGCTCGCCGGCGACGATCGCCAGCTGTCGCCGACGCGCTTCCACAACTCCGTGCACAACGCGCCCGCCGGCTACTGGAGCATCGCGACCCGCGCGATGGCGACCTCGAACGTGCTGTGCGCGCACGACGGCAGCTTCGCGGCCGGGCTGCTCGAGAGCCTGTGCCAGGTCGCGGTCGATCGCGTGCCGAGCCTGCTGATCGCGTACGACACCGACTATCCGGAACCGCTGCATGCGGTGCGGCCGATCGACGACGCGTTCGGTGTCGCGCTGCTGCTCGCGCCCGATGCGAATGCAACGACGCTCGCGCGCATCGACGTGCAACTCACCGATGCGCCGGCAACGACGCTTGCACACGCCGAACTCGAGGCGCTGCGCATCGGCAACCCGGCCGCACGCGTGCTGCCGCTGCTCGACGCGCTGGTCGCGCGGCGCGCGACGCGGGTCGTGCTCGATTATCTGGACGATACGCGTGTGCAGGTCGATGTCGCGATGGCGGATGCGTCCGCGGAGCGCGCACCATGACGGGCACGCCGACGCTCGACCACGCGTGGATCGCCGCGCACGTTCCGCACGCCGGTGCGATGTGCGTGCTCGATACGGTCGACGCATGGGACGCCGCACGAATTCGCTGCACGGCCACGAGCCACCGCGATCCGCACAATCCGCTGCGTTCGCACGACCGGCTCGCGTCGGTCTGCGGAATCGAGTACGCGGCGCAGGCGATGGCCGTGCACGGCGCGCTGCTCGGCGCGCAGCAGGACCGTCCGCGCGTCGGCTACCTCGCGAGCGTGCGCAATGTCGACGCGTTCGTCGAGCGACTCGACACGTTCGACCTGCCGCTGACGGTCGAAGCCGAACGCATCGGCGGCGACGACCGTTCGGTGCTGTACGGCTTCGCGCTGCGCTGCGGCGAGCGCGTACTGCTGAGCGGCCGCGCGACGATCATGCTCGACGCCGCGGCGGCCGGCGCATTGCGCGCGCCGCTTGCCGCCGATCAAGGCGCCCGATGAACACACTCAAGGAAATCAGGTCGTGAAAATTCGCCCGTTCGTTTGCACCGCGCTCGTGCTTGCGCTGATCAGCCCGATCGCGCACGCGGACATGTCGGAAGTGAAGCAGGACATCAAGCGCGATTCGAAGGAAGCCGCGCACAAGACCGGCGAGGCCGCGCGCAGCTTCGGCCACGCGACCGCCAGCGCCGCGAAGACGGTCGGCCACGGCATCGCGCATGCGTCGCGCGAAGGCTGGGACGCCACCAAGCGCACGACGAAGCGGATCTTCCACAAGAACGACACGAACGACCGCAACGATTGAGCGCGCGCGGCGGCGCGGTTCACGCTCCGCACCGCCGCCCCGCCATCCGTCACGTCATGCGCCGCGTCGCGTGCGGCGCGCCGGTCTTGTCGCCGGTTTGCGCGCGAAGCATCTGCCGTACGCGACGAGCCAGCAGTCGCGGTGATCGAAGTTGCGCAGCAGCCGTGCGCGACGCCGCTCGAGCCAGTGCAGCGCGATCGTCATCGTCAGCGCGACGGCCAGCGCCGCACCGCCGATCGCGACACCCATCCAGTCTTCACCCATGCCTCCTCCGGAATGCGAGGCCGACGCGCTTCACGCGACGAGACGGCTCGCGTCGTCGTGCGTGCGCTGCGCCGGCACTGGATACAGCGGAAGCGCGGCCCGGACGCGCGCGAACGCCGCCCGGGCCGCCGCGCGTCAGTGCATGTGCTGGCCGCCGTTGATCGCAATGTTGGAGCCCGTCACGAAGCCGGCTTCGTCCGAGCACAGGTACGCGACCAGCGCCGCGACTTCCTCGGGCTTGCCAAGCCGCCCCGCCGGGATCTGCGGGAGGATCTTCGAGTCGAGGATGTCCTGCGGGATCGCCGTCACCATCTTCGTCGCGAGATAGCCCGGCGACACCGTGTTCACCGTGACGCCCTTGCGCGCGACTTCCAGCGCGAGCGATTTCGTGAAGCCGTGCATGCCGGCCTTCGCGGCCGCGTAGTTGGTCTGGCCGACCGAGCCCTTCGAGCCGTTGACCGACGAGATGTTGACGATCCGCCCCCAGCCGCGCTCGACCATGCTTTCGCATACCGGCTTGGTCATGTTGAACACGGAATCGAGGTTGGTGCGGATCACCGTGTCCCAGTTCACCTTGTCGAGCTTGCGCAGCGTCATGTCGCGCGTGATGCCCGCGTTGTTCACCAGGATGTCGACCGCACCGACGTCGCGCACGATCTTCTCGACGCACTGCTGGCACGAGTCGTGGTCGGCCACGTCCACCGGATAGGCATCGAACGCGCGGCCGGCCGCGTGCATCTCGGTCAGCCAGCGATCGGCGCCCGTGTTGTTCGGCGAATACGTGACCACCACCCGGTGACCCGCATCGTGCAACCGGATGCTGATCGCCTCGCCGAGCCCGCCCATACCTCCTGTCACCACTGCAATTCGCTTAGTCATCCTATTATTTACAGACAAAAGAAAGTCATCGATCCGGAACCGCGGCATCGTCGATGCCGCCGCCCCCCGCTGCGATGCGCTGCCGCCGGTCCCGCTGCCCGACAGGGCCGGCGTGCGCACCGGAACATCGCGCTTGTGGTTCGCTGCTTGTCCTGCGCGAAAACGCTGCGCGCATCCGCGGCGCCGGCATGCGCCGCGCGCGGATGCGCGGTGTCGCCCGATCCTGCTCAGTCGCGCTCGACCGCGAGCGCGACGCCCATCCCGCCGCCGATGCACAGCGACGCCAGCCCGCGCTTCGCATCGCGCTTGACCATCTCGTGCAGCAGCGTCACCAGGATCCGGCAGCCCGACGCGCCGATCGGATGACCGATCGCGATCGCCCCGCCGTTCACGTTCACCTTCGACGTGTCCCAGCCCATCTGCTTGTGCACCGCCAGCGCCTGCGCCGCGAACGCCTCGTTGATCTCCATCAGGTCCAGGTCGCCCGGCGTCCAGCCCGCGCGCTCCAGGCACCGGCGCGATGCCGGCACCGGGCCCATGCCCATCACGCTCGGATCGACGCCCGCGTTCGCGTACGCCTTGATCCGCGCGAGCGGCGTCAGCCCCAGCGCCTCGGCGCGCCTGGCCGACATCACCAGCACCGCCGCCGCGCCGTCGTTGATCCCCGACGCATTGGCCGCCGTCACCGTGCCGTCCTTCGCGAACGCCGGCTTCAGGCCCGCGAGCGATTCCGCCGTCACGCCGTGGCGCACGAACTCGTCCGTCTTGAACTGCAGCGGCTCGCCCTTGCGCTGCGGGATCGACACCGGCACGATCTCGTCGTCGAAGCGGCCGGCCTTTTGCGCGGCCTCGGCCTTGTTCTGCGACAGCGCCGCGAACGCGTCCTGCTCTTCGCGCGTGATCCCGTATTCCTTCGCGACGTTCTCCGCCGTGATCCCCATGTGGTACTGGTTGTACACGTCCCACAGCCCGTCGACGATCATCGTGTCGACCAGCTTCGCGTCGCCCATCCGGAACCCGTCGCGCGAGCCCGGCAGCACGTGCGGCGCCGCGCTCATGTTCTCCTGGCCGCCCGCGATCACGATGTCCGCGTCGCCCGCCGCGATCGCGTTGGCCGCCAGCATCACCGCCTTCAGGCCCGAGCCGCACACCTTGTTGATCGTCATCCCCGGCACCGCGCTCGGCAGCCCCGCCTTGATCAGCGACTGGCGCGCCGGGTTCTGGCCCGAGCCCGCCGCCAGCACCTGGCCCAGGATCACTTCGCTCACCTGCTCGGGCTTCACGCCCGCACGCTCCAGCACCGCGCGAATCACCGTCGCGCCCAGCTCGGGGGCCGCGATCTTCGCCAGCGAGCCGCCGAATTTGCCGACCGCGGTCCGCGCGGCCGATACGATCACTACGTCCGTCATGTTCAGTTCCTGCATCGAAATCAGATTGTCGTGTAGACGCCGCCCACGGACTGGCCGCGCCGGCAATGACGCGCGTCGGGACGCGAACGCCGCATGCTGCGGCCGCTCGCGCGCCCGTTGCACGCAGCACGAACGAAAGCGCGCCAACCGGTCGCTCCGCCCGTGTCGAGGGGCGCCGGGCGTGCTCGAAACGCACGCCGGCGCATTGCGGCAAACCGGACTTGCATCGCCCCCCGCGTGGCACACGCGGGGCGTCGCGACATCCGGCGCCGCTCAATCGTGTCGCGCCGACGCGCGACACGCGGTCATTCCGACGCTTCGCGCGCGGCGGCTTCCTTGCGGGTCGCGGCGGCCGTCTGTTTGGCGCTGCGCGCCGCCGTCTCGCCGGCCGCCTCGAAGCTGCTCTGCGCGGCCTCGATCGCCTGGCCCGTCGCTGCGCGCACCGAATCGGCCGCCGCGCTCGCCGCGGACAACGCCGAATTCAGCGCGGCCACCACCGGCGCCGAGCCGGCCGGCGCGTGCTTCGTCAGCTCGCCGAGCACGTCCTTCAGGCGCTTGTCGGCCTGCTCGTACTGCGCGTGCACGACCTTTTGCCATTCGGCCTGCGTCGACACCGCGATGTCGAACAGATGGCGGCCGTACGACACGGCCTTGCCGGTCGCTTCCTGCGGCGCGGCCACATGCTGCGCGAAGCTGGCGGCCGGGTTGTTGCTGTTGAACGCGTCCTTCAGCTTGTCCTCGTACTCTGCGAGCGCGGTCTTGGTCGCCTGCAGGTTGAGTTCGACGACGGCTTCGAAACCCTGGATTGCCGGACGGGCAATCGCGAACCAGGCGGCGATACCGGACTGATAATCGGCGGCGAATTTTTCGGGGGCAAATACAGACATCGGGCACGCTCCTGTTAGCAATGCGAGAGACGACGTAAAGAGATTGGAAGTCAAATCGACAGCCTGCTTCCTTATCGAAATCCCGTGATTCATTCTGAACGGGATGTTGAGGAAGGCCATTCTAGAGCGACTAATTGTCAATTAAATGTCTTTAATGCTAGGTGCAAACCCTAACTCGCCGATAGAAGGCCGTCAAGCCTGGCGTCCTGAAAATTGCCGGGTCCGCGTCGCAGTACCGGCTGCGGAAGGATTTTCACCTTTTTCAGCATAACGCGCCGTGACCTGCCGCAATATTTACACGCCGATTATTACGACTATTAGAAAACAAGCGCCCGCGTGCGTCGACAATTAAGCAACCGCTGATGTAATCGTTTTTTTGAATTTGCATCGAAACCGATTTATGGATTATTAATAACGGATTCAATAATCGGACGATATGCGGCGCACGGCGAAAATGCCGCGCGCATGAGCGTCAGCCGGCCAGTTCGCGGTGCAGCGCGCGAAACTCCTGCGCGAGCTTGTGCCCCGGTTCGAGATGGATGACGGGCGTCGACTGCTGATGCGACTCGCGGATCTTCACCGACGACGTCAGGCGCGACGCGAGCACCGGCAGCCCTTCGCCGACGAGTTCGTCGACCAGCCGCTGCGGCAGGCTCGCACGCGGCTGGAACTGGTTGATGACGATCCCTTCCACTTCGAGCGCCGCGTTGTGATCCTGCTGGATCTCCTTCACGTTCTCGAGCAGCGTGTACAGCGCGCGACGCGAGAAATCGTCGCAATCGAACGGGATCAGGCAGCGCTCGACCGCGATCAGCGCGGAGCGCGTGTAGAAATTCAGCGCGGGCGGCGTGTCGATGTAGACGGCGTCGTACGTGTCGAGCTCGTTCAGCGCGTCGCGCAGCTTGTAGATCTTGTAGCGCGATTCGAGCTTGCCGTGCAGCGCGTCGAGATCGGGATGCGCGGGCATCACGTCGAGCAGCTCGAACGGCGTCGGGTGGATGAACGACGCGACGTCGACCGGACGGAAATTGAACGTCAGCGCAGTTTCGAAGAAATCGGCGACGCCGGGATGCGCGTCGGCGGCGCGATCGCCGAGCAGATAGCGGGTCGAATTCGCCTGCGCGTCGAGATCGATCACGAGCGTGCGCAGCCCCTCGCTCGCGCTGATGGCCGCCAGATTGCAGACGATCGTCGATTTGCCCACGCCGCCCTTCTGGTTGAATACGACCCGTCGCATCGCGCTTCCCCCCTCGATCAAAAACGTCGAAAGGATCAGCTTAGCCGGACAATAATGGCGCGCTCGTGACGAGCGTCGATCTCGTGCAAGGGACCGACCCGCCGGAATCAGGCGCGCGGCCGGACAACGCCGGATACATGGGGACTGCCCCGCACGCACCATCGCCACGGCAATTCCTGGCCGGCGCGGATGCCGATGCGCGGCCCGCGCGCCGGCTTCGCTGGCGGCGGCGTCCCGTCGTCGACGATCGTGAAGCCGTCGCCGGCACTCACCAGATCGATACCGTCCTGCGCACCGTCGATGCCCATGGCCTGCGTCAGCCGGGCCGGGCCGCGGCACAGATCGCGATCGCTCACGCGCGGCGGGCGCGCGGCGTGCATCCGCTCGATTCCGAACAGCGGTTCCAGTGCGCGGATCAGCACGCCGGTGCCTGCGCCCTCCGGGCCGCAGACGCAGTTGCAGCACCAGTGCATGCCGTACGTGAAGTACACGTACAGATGCCCCGGCGGCCCGAACATCGTCGCGTTGCGCAGCGTCTTGCCGCGGTAGGTGTGTGCGGCCGGGTCGATCGCGCCGGCATAGGCTTCCACTTCGACGATCCGCCCTGCGCGGCCGTCCGCCGCGGCGAGAATCTTGTTGAGCAGTTGCGGCGCGACCTCGGTGGCGGCGCGATCGAAGAACGCGCGCGGCAGCGGCGTGCCCGGCCAGCCCGGCGCGCGCGTGTTTCGCGTCATGCGGCACCTCCGGCCGATGATCGGCAATGGCGAGCACCGTCATGCGAAGCGGACGGCAGGCATCGCTCAACATGACGGCCGGTCGCGGCGGCCGTGCGGGGAGGGATCCTGGAGAACAGCATGTCGAGATGCCGGGCGATGAGATCGGGAAGTGCGTCAGCCACGTTTCGGAAGGATCGAAAAGCGCTCCTGGGCCGTTGCAAGGCAACCCACCGCTCGTGACGCGGAATCGGCATGCAGGTTACCTCAATCGACTATGCCTCCTCGCGTCGGGACCGGCGAATCAAATGCCATTCCAGAAATGCGTTGTACGCGAACAGAATCGCTGTCGTGAATGCCAGCCCTCCGGTAGTGAGCGCGCCGGGCGCAACGACACAGCTCAGTGCCGCTATCCCGACCGAGATCGGCAGCGTCCTTCCGAAGGCGCCGAACAGGACGGCAAACCATCCATCGCCATATTCCTTGCTGAATCTCTCGGGATAGATGCCGTACATCAAAAACTTCACAAGCGGCTTTTGCGAATGACGAAAGCGCATGAGGACTCCGAACGTCTGAATCCATTGCAAGATACCGGTGTGCGAGCGTACAGAATGCTCGCACACTCCGGAGCGGAAAAATCGCCGGCCAGTCTTTAGCAGGCTGTTGAAATTCGGAACGGTGTAAACGGGCCCTGAGGGTGGTGCGTTAGAGATATCGTGTTCATGATCTT
>NZ_CABVPP010000100.1 GCF_902499075.1 Burkholderia pseudomultivorans
CGCGGCCACGGCCTCCGCCGCCCCCGACGCTTCCGCCGCCGCCGCGGCACCGGCTTCGGGCGCCGCTTCGGCCCCCGCCGATGCATCGGCCGCCGCCGCGGCCGCTCCCGCCGCGCCGACCGCGCCGTTCTCGGTCGATTCGTCGAAGATCAGCGCGGGCGACACCGCGTGGATGCTGACGTCCACCGCGCTCGTGCTGTTCATGACGATCCCCGGCCTCGCGCTGTTCTACGCGGGCATGGTGCGCAAGAAGAACGTGCTCGCGACCGTGATGCAGAGCTTCGCGATCACCGCGCTGATCACGGTGCTGTGGACGGTGATCGGCTACAGCCTCGCGTTCACGCCGGGCAACGGCTTCATCGGCGGGCTGTCGCGCGTGTTCCTGCACGGGATGAACTACATCAAGGGCGACAAGGCGACGACGCTGACCGTCAGCCACCTCGCGACGACGATTCCGGAATCGGTCTACTTCGTCTACCAGATGACCTTCGCGATCATCACGCCGGCGCTGATCTGCGGCGCGTTCGCCGACCGCATGAAGTTCTCGGCGATGCTGGTGTTCATGACGCTCTGGTCGCTGATCGTCTATGTGCCGATCGCGCACATGGTGTGGGAGCCGACCGGCTGGCTGTCGGCGGACGGCGTGCTCGACTTCGCGGGCGGCACCGTCGTGCACATCAACGCCGGCATCGCGGGCCTGATGTCGTGCCTCGTGCTCGGCAAGCGCGTCGGCTACGGCCGCGAATCGATGGCGCCGCACAACCTGGTGCTGACGATGATCGGCGGCTCGATGCTGTGGGTCGGCTGGTTCGGCTTCAACGCGGGTTCGGCGGTCGCGGCCGACGGCCGTGCCGGCTTCGCGATGCTGACGACGCAAGTCGCGACGGCCTGCGCGGCGCTCGGCTGGATGTTTGCCGAATGGATCGCGAAGGGCAAGCCGTCGGTGCTCGGCATCGTGTCGGGCGCGGTCGCGGGTCTGGTCGCGATCACGCCGGCGGCCGGTTTCGTCGGCGTGGCGGGCGCGCTGGTGATCGGCATCGCGGCGGGCGTCGTGTGCTTCTGGTCGGCGACCTGGCTCAAGTCGAAGCTCGGCTACGACGATTCGCTCGACGCGTTCGGCGTGCACGGCGTGGGCGGGATCCTCGGCGCGCTGCTGACCGGCGTGTTCGCGGTGAAGGACATCGGCGGCGCCGACGGCAGCCTGCTGCTGCAGGCCAAGGGCGTGCTGATCACGCTCGTCTACAGCGGCGTGCTGAGCTTCGTGCTGCTGAAGCTGATCGACCTGACGATCGGCCTGCGCGTGACCGAGGAAGAGGAGCGCGAAGGCCTCGACGTGATCCTGCACGGCGAGCATGTCGAATAAACGATGACGATCACGGCGGGCAGTCGCGACGACGACGCCCGCCCCGAATGAGCGCAGCGACTTCGACCCGCCTTCCCGGCGGGTTTTTTTTCTCCTGCAGCGCGGCCCCGCAGCGGATAACCCTGCGCGCTATCGGGTCAATAGCCAGAAACTTCCTCCATATCCTTGTGAAGGCGGGAACAATCCCCAAATGGGCAAGGCAATTGCTCTACAATCTTCATTCTCCCGCTCGCGAGTGATTCATGGTTCCCCACCTCGTTACCGCGTTGAACGGTCCGCTGCTCGAACTCGAGCAGAAGATCCTCGACGCGACGCCTGCGATCGAACGCTGGTTCAGGCTCGAATGGCAGGAACACACGCCGCCGTTCTATTGTTCGGTGGACCTGCGCAATGCCGGCTTCAAGCTGGCGCCCGTCGACGCGAACCTGTTTCCCGGCGCGTTCAACAATCTGCCGTCCGAAGTGCTGCCGCTCGCCGTGCAGGCCGCGATGGCCGCGATCGAGAAGATCTGCCCGGACGCGAAGAACCTGCTCGTGATTCCCGAGCTGCCGACCCGCAACGCGTTCTACCTGGAAAACGTCGCGCGGCTCGCGACGATCATGCGCCAGGCCGGCCTGAACGTGCGCTTCGGCTCGCTCGACCCGAGCATCACCGACATCACGCCGATCACGCTGGCCGACGGCCAGAAGATCGTGCTCGAACCGCTCGAGCGTTCGCAGCGCCGTCTCGGCCTGAAGAACTTCGATCCGTGTTCGATCCTGCTGAACAACGACCTGTCGGCCGGCATTCCGGCCGTGCTGGAAAACCTGCACGAACAGTACCTGCTGCCGCCGCTGCACGCGGGCTGGGCCGTGCGCCGCAAGTCGACGCACTTCGCGTGCTACGACGACGTCGCGAAGAAGTTCGCGAAGATGGTCGGCGTCGATCCGTGGATGGTGAATCCGTATTTCGCGCACGTCGAAGGCGTCGACTGGCAGGCGCATGAAGGCGAGCAGGCGCTCGCCGACGCGATCGACGGCGTGCTGAAGAAGATCGCGCGCAAGTACCGCGAATACGGCATCAGCGAGAAGCCTTACGTGGTCGTGAAGGCCGATGCGGGCACCGCCGGGCGCGGCGTGATGACCGTGCACGACGCGGCCGAGATCGGCCGCCTGTCGAAGGCCGAGCGCGAGCAGATGGCCGAGTCGAAGGCCGGCCTCGCGGTGCGCGACGTGATCGTGCAGGAAGGCGTGTATACGTTCGAGCGCGTCGGCGACGAAGTCGCGGAGCCGGTCGTCTACATGATCGACCGCTACGTGGTCGGCGGCTTCTACCGCACGCACGGCGGCCGCGAGCGCGACCAGAACCTGAACGCGCCCGGCATGCACTACGTGCCGCTCGGCTTCGAGCACACCGCGCTGCCGGATGCCGGCGCCAAGCCCGGCGCCGCGCCGCCGAACCGCTTCTACATGTACGGCGTCGTCGCGCGGCTGTCGCTGATCGCGTCGTCGATCGAACTGGAAAAGACCGATCCCGAAGCCATCCAGGTGTAACGGACCTTCGCTACGTACAGGACCCGCATGGACATTCTTTTTATCGCCGACCCGCTCGAGCGCTTCAAGATCTACAAGGATTCGACCTACGCGATGATGGCGGAGGCCGCGCGGCGCGGGCATGCGATCTACGCGTGCGAGCCGCAGCAGCTCGCATGGACGGGCTCGGCCGTCGAGGCCGACGTGCGGCGCATCACCTTCGTCGGCGAACTGGACGATCTGCATCGCGAGACCTGGTACGACGCGGGGCCTGTCGACGCGCGCCGCCTCGAATCGTTCGGCGCGGTGCTGATGCGCAAGGATCCGCCGTTCGACATGGAGTACGTGACTTCAACGTGGCTGCTCGAACTGGCCGAGCGCGCGGGCGCGCGCGTGTTCAACCGCGCGCAGTCGATCCGCGACCATTCGGAGAAGCTCGCGATCGGCGAGTTTCCGCAGTTCGTCGCGCCCACGCTGGTCACGCGCGACGCAAAGCGGCTGCGCGCATTCCACGCCGAGCACGGCGACGTGATCCTGAAGCCGCTCGACGGCATGGGCGGGATGGGCGTGTTCCGCGTGAAGCCGGACGGCATGAACCTCGGCTCGATCATCGAGATGCTGAGCCACGACGGCACGCGCTCGGTGATGGCGCAGAAATTCATTCCCGAGATCAAGGCCGGCGACAAGCGCATCCTGCTGATCGGCGGCGAGCCGGTGCCGTATTCGCTCGCGCGGATTCCGCAGGGCAGCGAGGTGCGCGGCAATCTCGCCGCGGGCGGGCTCGGCGTCGCGCAGCCGCTGACCGAGCGCGATCGCGAGATCGCCGCGGCGCTCGGCCCGGTGCTCGCGTCGCGCGGGCTGCTGCTGGTCGGCCTCGACGCGATCGGCGACTGGCTGACCGAGGTGAATGTCACGAGCCCGACGTGTTTCCGCGAAATCATGGAGCAGACGGGTTTCGACGTCGCCGCGATGTTCGTCGACGCGCTGGAGCGCGCGGCCGCGTAGGCTGCGTTGCGCGCAAGACCGGCGGCGGCCGCGCAGGTCCCCCGTCGCCGGCCCGGCATGACCGGCCTGCTACAATGCCCGCTTGCCCGGCGCCGCGCTGCGACGCGCCGAAGGCCCGGCGGTCGGGCCGCTACTGTTGCAAGGCTGAACATGAAACGATCCCCATACTCGCTACGCTCGTTGCCCCGCCGCGGGGTGTCGGCCCGCCAGGGGCGGCCGGGAGCGATCTGACATGGCCGGGATTCTGATCATCGCGCACGCGCCGCTCGCGACCGCGCTGCGGGACTGCATCGCGCACATCTACGGCGGCGTGCCCGCACGCATCGGCTGTATCGACGTGCAGGCGGACAGCGATCCGACCCAGGTGATGGCGTTCGCGCACGCGGAACTCGCGCGGCTCAAGGAAGAGAACGGCGCGGTCGTGCTGACCGACATGTACGGTGCGACGCCGGCGAACATCGCGGGCCAGCTCGCAAAGCTCGCGAACGTGCGCGTGCTGGCGGGCGTGAACCTGCCGATGCTGGTGCGTGCGGTCTGCTATCGTACGATGCCGCTCGACAAGCTCGTCGACAAGGCGTTGTCCGGCGGGGCGAAGGGCGTCCACGAAGTTGCGGCCGGCGCACCGCCGCCGCCGTCGGAAACCGGCTGCGGGCAGTGCGCGCCGATTCCGCCCGAGCCGCAGCCGCGCACCGAATCACACTGAGCATCCGTTTTAGACCGTGCCGCCGACGCGCGCCGCCGGCGGCCCCGACCGACCCGACCGAGAATCATGCTTCAACAAGAAACCACCATCGTCAACAAATTGGGGCTCCATGCGCGCGCCTCGGCCAAGCTCACGCAACTCGCCGGCAATTTCCAGTCGGAAGTCTGGATGTCGCGCAACGGGCGCAAGATCAATGCGAAGAGCATCATGGGCGTGATGATGCTGGCGGCGGGCATCGGCAGTACGGTCACGATCGAGACCGAAGGGCCCGACGAAAAGGAAGCGATGGACGCGCTGCTGAAGCTGATTGCCGACAAGTTCGGCGAAGGGCAATGACCCGACGCACAGGATCGTTTCAGATTCCAGTCAGAATGCCGCGGATTCCGCGGCATTTTTTTCGCCGGCAGCATTGATGCAGAACGCGCAATGCTGCGCTGCATGCAGTCAGCGGCAACGTGCGGAATTTATAATCGGTATCCGGGGTCATAAGCGCATCGCAGCAGTGTGCCGCGGCTTTACATGTACAGAGGAGGTGCGCGTGTCCTTCACGCTGCATGGCATTCCCGTCTCAAGAGGTATCGCGATCGGGCGAGCGTATCTGATCGCGCCGGCGGCGCTCGACGTCGCCCATTACCTGGTCGAGGCGACCCAGATCGACGCCGAGGTCGAGCGCTTCCGCACGGCGCTCGATGCCGTGCATCGCGAACTCGACGCGCTGCGCGCCGACCTGACCGACGATACCCCGAGCGAAGTCGGCGCATTCATCGACGTACACGCGATGATCCTGGGCGACGCGATGCTCGTCCAGGAGACCATCGACCTGATCCGTGCGCGGCGCTACAACGTCGAATGGGCGCTGACCGAGCAGCTCGAACTGCTTACGCGCCACTTCGACGACATCGAGGACGAATACCTGCGCGAGCGCAAGGCCGACATCGAACAGGTGGTCGAGCGCGTGCTGAAGGCGCTCGCCGGGGCGCCGTCCGCCGCGCAGGCGCTCGACGGCGCGGCCGCGAACGGCACCAATGAGATGATCGTCGTCGCGCACGACATCGCGCCGGCCGACATGATGCAGTTCAAGACGCAAACGTTTCAGGCGTTCGTCACCGATCTCGGCGGCCGCACGTCGCACACCGCGATCGTCGCGCGCAGCCTCGGCATTCCGGCCGCGGTCGGCGTGCAGCATGCGAGCGCGCTGATCCGCCAGGACGACCTGATCATCGTCGACGGCGACCAGGGCATCGTGATCGTCGATCCGGCGCCGATCGTCCTCGAGGAATATTCGTACCGGCAGTCGGAGAAGCTACTCGAGCAGCGCAAGCTGCAGCGCCTGAAGTTCTCGCCGACGCAGACCTTGTGCGGCACGCCGATCGCGCTGTACGCGAACATCGAGCTGCCCGACGACGCGAAGGCGGCCGTCGAGGCCGGCGCGGTCGGCGTCGGGCTGTTTCGTTCGGAATTCCTGTTCATGCATCAGAAGGAGATGCCCGAGGAGGAAGAGCAGTTCGCCGCGTACAAGCGCGCGGTCGAGTGGATGAAGGGGATGCCCGTCACGATCCGCACGATCGACGTCGGCGCGGACAAGCCGCTCGAGGCGCTCGACGAAGGCTACGAAACCGCGCCGAACCCGGCGCTGGGCCTGCGCGCGATTCGCTGGAGCCTGTCCGAGCCGCAGATGTTCCTCACGCAATTGCGCGCGATCCTGCGCGCGTCCGCGTTCGGGCAGGTGAAGATCCTGATCCCGATGCTCGCGCACGCGCAGGAGATCGACCAGACGCTCGACCTGATCCGCGAGGCGAAGCGCCAGCTCGACGACGCGGGGCTCGCCTACGATCCGAACGTGCGCATCGGCGCGATGATCGAGATTCCGGCCGCGGCGATCGCATTGCCGCTGTTCCTGAAGCGCTTCGATTTCCTGTCGATCGGCACCAACGACCTGATCCAGTACACGCTCGCGATCGACCGCGCGGACAACGCGGTCGCGCACCTGTACGACCCGCTGCATCCGGCGGTGCTGCACCTGATCGCGTACACGCTGCGCGAAGCGAAGCGCGCGGGCGTGCCGGTGTCGGTGTGCGGCGAGATGGCCGGCGATCCGGCGCTCACGCGCCTGCTGCTCGGGATGGGGCTCACCGAGTTCTCGATGCATCCGAGCCAGTTGCTGGTCGTCAAGCAGGAGATCCTGCGCGCGCACCTGAAGGCGCTCGAGAAGCCGGCGGCCGACGTGCTCGCCGCATTCGAGCCGGAGGAAGTGCAGGCGGCGCTGAAGCGTCTCGCGGTCGCGGAACCGCGCGCGGACGCCGCCGCGTAGCGTTCGCTATCGTTGCACCGTGTCACGCATGCGCGCGCGGCGCATGCGTTCGATGCGCGTCAGTGCCGGCCCTCGCATACGGGGCAGTCGGCCTGGCGCGCGATCTTCATCGTGGTCCATTCCATGCGCAGCGCATCGAGCATCATCAGCCGGCCGTTGAGCGTCGTGCCGATTCCGCCGATCACGCGCAGCGCCTCGGCGGCCTGCATCGCGCCGATGATGCCGACCGTCGGCGCGAACACGCCCATCGTCGCGCACGCGACTTCCTCGAACGGCTGGTCTTCCGGAAACACGCACGCATAGCAGGGCGCGGCCGCGTCGCGGAAGTCGAACGTGCTGATCTGCCCGTCGAAGCGCAGCGCGGCGCCCGACACGAGCGGCACGCCGTGCGCGACGCACGCGCGGTTGATCGCGTGGCGCGTCGCGAAGTTGTCGGTGCAGTCGAGCACGACGCTCGCGCGCGGCACGTGTTCGTCGAGCCACGCGTCGTCGACGCGGGCGGCGACCGCGTGCACGGTCACCTCGGGATTCAGCCGCGCGAGCGTGTCGCGGCCCGATTCGACCTTGCTGCGGCCGACCGACGCCGTCGCGTGCAGGATCTGCCGCTGCAGGTTCGTGAGATCGACCGTGTCCGCGTCGACCAGCGTGATTGTGCCGACGCCGGATGCCGCGAGGTACATCGCCGCGGGCGAGCCGAGGCCGCCCGCGCCGACGACGATCGCATGCGCGTCGAGAAAGCGTTGCTGGGCCTCGATGCCGATTTCGTCGACGAGGATGTGGCGGGAGTAGCGGAGGAGTTGGTCGTCGTTCATGGGGCGTATCGGGCGAAGCGCGCCGCGGGCGGCGGCGCGTGCATGTTCGCGTATTGTAGGCGCGCATGAAAAACGGGCCATCGCGGTCTTCCCGCGATGGCCCGTCGGATGCCGCTCGGCGCTTACTGCGGCGTCGACGCGGGCTTCGGGGCGGACGCCGGCTTCGCGCTCGCGCCCGACGCCTTCGCTGCCGCGGCCGGCTTGCCCGCCGGGCTCTTCGCCGTGCTCTCGGCGAGCAGCGACTTCGATTCCTGGACCGGCTTGCCTTCGAGCTTGTTGAGCGCCTGCTGCATCATGAAGTCGTCGGCGCTGCCGAACTCGATCGGCTTGCGATCGCGATCCTTCTGGCGCTGCTCCGGCGTCTTCTTGTCGTTCTGCTCCTCGAGGATGCGCAGCTGATCCATGCGGCGCTGCTCGCGCTCTTCCTGTTCCTTCTTCTCGTTCGGATCCTGCGTGTTCGCGAGGTGGTTCGAGTAGTCGACCTCGCGCGTCACGAGCACGTCGTCCGGATCGCCGTCCGCATACTGATCGACCGGCACGTCGGGCGTGATGCCCTTGTTCTGGATCGACCGGCCGCTCGGCGTGTAGTAGTACGCGGTCGTCAGGCGCAGCGCGGTGTCGGCCGTCATCGGGCGGACTGTCTGCACCGAGCCCTTGCCGAACGTCGTCTTGCCCATGATCTGCGCGCGCTTCGAATCCTGCAGCGCGCCGGCGACGATTTCCGATGCCGACGCCGAATAGGCGTTGGTCAGCACGACCATCGGCACCGTCTTGAAGATCGGCGGCAGGTTCTTCAGCGGATCGCCGTCGAAGGACGGCAGGCGATAGTTGTCGTAGGTGTCGCGGTAGACCTGCTTCGAATCGGGGATCTGGCCGTTGGTCGACACGACGACGGAGTCGGGCGGCAGGAACGCGCCGGCGACGCCGACCGCGCTCTGCAGCAGGCCGCCGCCGTTGTTGCGCAGATCGAGGATCAGGCCCTTCAGGTTCGGCTGCTGGCGCGCGATGTCCTGCAGCTTCGCGGCGAGATCCGGCGTCGTGCGCTCCTGGAAGCTCGTGATGCGGATGTACGCGTAGCCCGGGTCGAGCATCTTCATCTTCACGCTCTGGACCTTGATGATCGCGCGCGTGACCGTGACCGGGAACGTGCGGTCGTCGCTCTTGCGGAAGATCGTCAGCGTGACCTTGGTGCCCGGCTCGCCGCGCATCTGCTTGACGGCCTTGTCGAGCGTCATGCCGCGCACCGGCTTGTCGTTGATGCGCGTGATCAGGTCGCCCGGGCGGATGCCGGCGCGGAACGCAGGGGTATCTTCGATCGGCGAGATCACCTTGACGAGGCCGTCTTCCTGCGAGATCTCGATGCCGAGACCCGCGAAGCGGCCCTTCGTCTGCTCCTGCAGCTCGTCATAGTCGGTCTTGTCGAGGAACGACGAGTGCGGGTCGAGGCTCGATACCATGCCCTTGATCGCCGCCGTCAGCAGCTTCTTGTCGTCGACCGGCTCGACGTACTCGCGCTTGATCTGGCCGAACACTTCCGCGAACAGGCGGAGCTGGTCGAGGGGAAGCGGCGCCGTGGCGGTCTGCTCGGCCGATGCGGAAATCTGCAGCGTGGCGAACACGCCCGTGGCGAGGCCCGCGGCAATCAGGCCGATGTTCTTCAATTTCATTCGCATAGAGAGTCTGGTGCGGTCGGGAAGCGCGTGGCGGTAGCGGAGATGTAGCGGACAAGTATAACTGTTCGTCCGATTACTCAGTGGAACGGTGCGAAACGGATCCGGCGGATGGCGCCGGCCGGGCCTGCCCGGCGGCGCGCGCAACGCGCTCGAAGCGGGTTCGACAGTGCCCGGGCCGCGAAGGTTCGCGCGGCCCGGGCGGGCCGCACCGCAGGGGGCGGACCTTAGCCGGCCTTGCCCTGCTTCGCGACGGCGGCCTGCGCCTTCGCGATCGCGTCCGGGTCGCCGAGGTAATAGTGCTGGATCGGCTTCAGGTTTTCGTCGAGCTCGTACACCAGCGGCACGCCGTTCGGGATGTTCAGGCCGACGATGTCGCTGTCCGAAATATCGTCGAGGTACTTGATCAGCGCGCGCAGCGAGTTGCCGTGCGCGGCGATCAGCACCTGCTTGCCGGCGCGGATCGCCGGCGCGATCGATTCGTTCCACAGCGGCAGCACGCGCGCGACCGTGTCCTTCAGGCACTCGGTGAGCGGCAGCTGCTCGCGCGGCACCTTCGCGTAGCGCGGGTCGTTGTACGGCGCGCGCTCGTCGGTCGGCTCGAGCGCGGGCGGCGGCGTGTCGTAGCTGCGGCGCCACACGAGCACCTGGTCGTCGCCGAACTTCGCGGCCGTTTCCGCCTTGTTCAGGCCCGACAGCGCGCCGTAGTGGCGCTCGTTCAGGCGCCACGAGTGGACCACCGGCAGGTACATCTGGTCCATCCGGTCCTGCACGTGCCACAGCGTGCGGATCGCGCGCTTGAGCACCGACGTATACGCGATGTCGAACGCGTAGCCGGCCTCCTTGAGCAATTCGCCGGCCTGGTAGGCCTCGTTGCGACCCTGTTCGGTGAGGTCGACGTCGACCCAGCCGGTGAAGCGGTTTTCCTTGTTCCACGTCGATTCGCCGTGGCGGATGAGAACGAGTTTGTACATGGATCTTGCGGTCGGTAGTGAAGGAAGCGGTACGCGTCGCACGGCGCCCGACCCCGGGCGCGCCATCGCGCAAGTCGGTTATTTTATAATGGCGGGATTGTCCTTTTCCGATTTCTCTTTTTCCGGCGGAATTCCGTGAAGTTCTTTACCGATTACACGAACCTGGCCCTCATCGCGATCCTGCTGGTGTCGGGCGGCCTGCTGGCCTGGCCGGCGCTGCGCCGCGGCCGCGGCGGCCTGTCGGCTGCCGAGGCGACGCAGCTCATCAATCGCCGCAACGCGGTCGTGATCGACGTGCGCGCCGCGTCCGAATTCGCGGCGGGGCATCTGCCGTCGGCACGCCAGGTCGCGGCGGGCGAGATCGGCGCGAAAATTGCGCAGGTTGCGAAGAACAAGAGCACCCCGGTGCTGCTCGTCTGCCAGAACGGCCAGCAGTCGCAGAAGGCGGCGCGCGAGGTCGAGGCGGCGGGCTATGCCGAGGTGCACGTGCTGGAAGGCGGCGTCGCCGCCTGGCAGCAGGCCGGGATGCCGGTCGTCAAACAAGGAGTGGCGAAGTGAACAAGGTAGTCATGTACAGCACCCAGGTGTGCCCGTATTGCATCCAGGCCGAGCGCCTGCTGAAGCTGCGCGGCGTCGAGCAGATCGAGAAGGTGCTGATCGACCGCGATCCGGCGCGCCGCGAGGAGATGATGACGCGCACGGGCCGTCGCACGGTCCCGCAGATCTACATCGGCGACACGCACGTCGGCGGCTACGACGATCTGTCGAAGCTCGACCGCGAAGGCGGCCTCGTGCCGCTTCTGCAAGCGGCCTGATTAGGGCAGAATGGCCGCCGGCCGCGCCGCGGCCTGCGCGCAGGATTCATCCGGGGACGCCGGCAGCAGCCGGCGGCCCGTTACCACTTTTAGGGAAACACCATGTCCGACGTCGAAAATCAACCGTTCTTCAACATCCAGCGCGTCTACCTGAAGGATATGTCGCTCGAGCAGCCGAATTCGCCGGCGATCTTCCTCGAGCAGGACATGCCGTCGGTTGAAGTCGAAGTCGACGTGAAGGCCGAGCGCCTGGCCGAGAGCGTGTTCGAAGTCGTCGTGTCGGGCACCGTCACCGCGAAGGTGAAGGACAAGGTCGCGTTCCTGATCGAAGCGAAGCAGGCCGGCATTTTCGACATCCGCAACATTCCGGACGAACAGCTCGACCCGCTGGTCGGCATCGCGTGCCCGACGATCCTGTTCCCGTACCTGCGCTCGAACATCGCCGACGCGATCACGCGCGCGGGCTTCCCGCCGATCCACCTCGCGGAAATCAACTTCCAGGCGCTGTACGAGCAGCGTCTCGCGCAGCTTCAGCAGCAGAGCGGCGCAGCAGGCGCACCGAACGGCGCGCCGAATGGCACGACGCTGAACTGACGTTTCGCTGCGGACCGGTGCTGGGTATGAAAGTAGCCGTTCTCGGCGCCGGTGCCTGGGGCACCGCGCTCGCGGGCCATCTGGCCGCGCGGCACGACACGCTTCTCTGGGCGCGCGACGCCGCGCTGATCGCCGGGCTGCAGGCCCGGCACGAAAATTCCCGCTATCTGGACGGCATCGCGCTGCCCGACGCGTTGCGCTACGACGCCGAGCTCGGCGTCGCGCTCGCGCACGGCGCCGCGGACGACGCATTGTGCGTGATCGCCGCGCCGGTGGCCGGGCTGCGCACGCTGTGCCGCGCGATGCGCGATGCGGGCTGCGTGCCTGCGCATGTCGTATGGGTCTGCAAGGGTTTCGAGGCCGACACGCATCTGCTGCCGCATCAGGTGATCGCGGCCGAACTGCCCGAGCAGCGCAGCAACGGCGTGCTGTCGGGGCCGAGTTTCGCGCGCGAGGTCGGGCAGGGGCTGCCCGTCGCGCTGACGGTCGCGAGCGCGTCCGCCGCCTGCCGCGAGCGCACGCTCGCCGCGTTCCATCACGGCGCGATGCGGATCTACACGGGCGACGACGTGGTCGGCGTCGAGGTGGGCGGCGCGGTGAAGAACGTGCTCGCGATCGCGACCGGCATCGCCGACGGGCTCGGCCTCGGGCTGAACGCGCGCGCCGCGCTGATCACGCGCGGGCTTGCCGAGATGTCGCGGCTGGGCGTTGCGCTCGGCGGCCGCACGGAAACCTTCACGGGCCTCACGGGCCTCGGCGACCTGATCCTCACCGCGACCGGCGACTTGTCGCGCAACCGCACGGTCGGCCTGCAACTCGCGACCGGCCGGTCGCTGAACGACATCCTCGGTGCGCTCGGCCATGTGGCCGAAGGCGTGCGCTGCGCGCAAGCCGTGCTCGCGATCGCGCGCGCGCATGCGATCGAGATGCCGATCACCGAAGCCGTCTGTGGCGTGCTGTTCGACGGCATCGCGCCGCGCGACGCAGTCAGCGGGCTGCTGCGGCGGGACGCGCGCGCCGAGTAACGCCGCGCGCGATGTGCGAAAGCGCACTACGCTTGAACCGTCTCCGGCGTTTTCGGGAGGGTGTCATGCTGCAGATCGGTTCCACCACGCTCGACGCACAGCTCGTCGACATCACGACGCTCGACGTCGACGCGATCGTCAATGCCGCGAACGGTTCGCTGCTCGGCGGCGGCGGTGTCGACGGCGCGATTCACCGCGCGGCCGGCCCCGGCCTGCTCGCCGAATGCCGCACGCTCGGCGGCTGCGACACGGGCGACGCGAAGCTCACGCGCGGCCATGCGCTAGCGGCGCGCTACGTGATCCATGCGGTCGGCCCGGTGTGGCACGGCGGCGGCCGCGGCGAGCCCGAGCTGCTCGCGTCGTGCTACCGGCGCGCGCTCGAGCTGGCCGAGGAGGTCGCCGCGACGTCGATCGCGTTTCCGGCGATCAGCTGCGGGATCTACCGCTATCCGGCCGACGAGGCCGTCGACATTGCGGTCGGCACCGTCGTCGAGATGCTGCCGCAGGCGCCGAGCGTCGCACGCGTGGTGTTCGCGTGCTTTTCCCCCGACATCCACGAGTTGTATCGCGCGCGGCTCGCGCGCCGGTAGTGCTGGCTGGCCGCGTTGGCGGCACTGGCGGGCGGATCGCCGCGCGCCGTCCGGGCACCGTCATGCGCCGCCTTCGAAGCCCGCCTGGCGCCATGCCTCGAACACGACCACGGCGACCGTGTTCGACAGGTTCAGGCTGCGGTTGCCCGGCCGCATCGGCAGGCGCACGCGCTGCTCGTTCGCGAAGCGCTCGAGCACGTCGGCGGACAGGCCGCGCGTTTCCGAGCCGAACACGAACCAGTCGCCCGGCAGGAACGCATGGTCGTGGAAACGGCCCGAACCGCGGGTCGTGAACGCGAACATGCGCGCCGGGTCGGGCGATTCGGCCGCGACGAACGCGTCCCAGTCGCGATGCACCTGCATCTGCGCATATTCGTGATAGTCGAGGCCCGCGCGGCGCATTTTCGCGTCGTCGAGCGGGAAGCCGAGCGGCTCGATCAGGTGCAGGCGCGCGCCCGTATTGGCGCACAGGCGGATCACGTTGCCGGTGTTCGGCGGAATTTCGGGAGCGACGAGGACGACGTTGAACATGTTTCGGTCTGGCTGGGCCGTGCGCGGCCGGGCGGTTCGGCCCGGGCGCAGCGGCCGGTTCATGGCGGCCCGGCCGCACGGCGGCGGCCGGCCTTCGATTCTGCTATCTAATTAATCCCTCGCGGTGCGCAGCGCAACCAGATTCGTCACGCGCGCGGCGCCGGCCGCCTTCAGCGCATGCGCGGCGGCCGCGAGCGTCGCGCCCGACGTCATCACGTCGTCGACCAGCGCCACGTGGCGGCCCGCGACGTCGCCCGCGACCGCGAAGGCCGCGGCGACGTTGTCGCGCCGCGCGCGCCGGTCGAGCC
>NZ_CABVPP010000101.1 GCF_902499075.1 Burkholderia pseudomultivorans
CTCCACGCCGATGATAGTGCGGATTCCCGTGTGAAAGTAGGTAATCGTCAGGCTCCCTAAGCCAGAAACCCCCGCCCGATCAGGCGGGGGTTTTTGCATTTGTGGGGCGGAAAAGGGCGCAACACACGATGACGGAAAGTTGCGCGCCGTGACAGTCGTTGACGGTGGTTGATAAATAGCCAGAGCGCTATCCGAAGCCACGAAGGGCACACTGAGATCCCCCGAACCTCTACAACCAACAAGGGCCGCATGAAGCGGCCCTTGTTGGTTATGCAAACGGATCTGGTCGATCCTCGTCATAGTACGGCTGCTCTCGCAGCGCTAGCTGGCTGTAGTCAGGCGAAATCGTGATTTTCCGCGTGACGTGGTTGATGTCGAGGTAGACCCGCTCGCCCGGTTCGAATCCAAATATCTTGCAGTGCAGATCGATGATGCGCATCCACGGCAGGTACGGCCAGCCCGGCTGAGGAAGGTCCGGCTCGCTGCGGAGGACCTCCGCAAACGTCTCGGTCATGTCGACCGGTTTGCGCTTCTTGGGACGTGATTTACTATTGGCGTTAGCCATTTCCGACTCCTCGAGTGAGTTGGTTGTGGTCAGCGGGTCGTATGGGTGGCAGCCCATGCGGCCCGCGCTTTTACTGCTCTGATCTCTTCAGCTTTCCATCGAATTCACGATTTCTAGCGCGGCCATCTCTTCTATCGGCACGATTCGGACAGTTTAGTTCGTGGCGTATCTCATAAATCGATTTACTTGTCGGATAGCTAAACGGCCGATACGTAAAGAAGACATGCATCGGACGTAGAGAGATTTTCGTACCTGTCCAATGGCTTCCCGACGAAGTAGATGTTATGACTTCGCATACCTAATAAAATAAGGCGAAGCATCATGATACGGTTCTATCTCAAGAAGGGAGACCGCTCGACAAACGGTGGAGTCGTCCTCGAGGGCATGTGCGTATTTCGGCGAACGTGACCGCCGATTTCGGGAACGTGACCGATTCGGCGGGATTGGGCGTTGCGCGGTGTCGATTGTAGATTCCTTGTCAGTTCTGGTCGAGTTCGGGCTCCAGGAGGTTGGGTTTGGGGGATGTCTTTCTGAGCGATTCGCCGGTGAGCGTGATCCGGTGATGACGCTGCATGAGGCGGTCGAGCATCGCATCGGCGATGGTCTCGTCACCGATCCAGCCATGCCAGTGCTCAATTGGCAACTGGCTGGTCACGATGGTGGCTTTGCCCGCCGCGCGGTCGTCGATCATCTCGAGCAGATCGTTTCGAACCATCGCGTCGAGGGGAGCCATTCCCCAATCGTCCAGCAGGAGAACATCAACGCGGGCGACCTGCAGCAGCCATTTGGTGAAGCCGCCGTTGCCGTGCAGCACGCGCAGTTCCTCGCCTGGTCCCCCAGTGTGACCGGGTCGCGCGTTCCGTCCTCATCGTCAAATCTCGTGCTGCCGATAAGCTTGCCGATTGCTTTTTTCAGCGAGAGGTTCAGGCGTTCAATGAAGGGCTTTTCTTGCCCAGCCCGGCCCCGGCAATATCTGGTCTCCGTTCCGAGTTTCTCGAGGTTATCGATACGCGCCGATTTGTTTTCTGGACCGTTGTCGAAAACCAGGAGGCCGGGTGTCCCGCAGATGTTCATGTCGTGGTCGACCCCCAGCTCTTTGAGCTGCTTCAGCTTGAGCGGTGCCATGTACATTTCGATGCATGCGAGCGCCTCGCGTTCGGTCGGTGACCCAACAACCAGGCGCCAGCCAAGTGGGTAGCTCGTCGCGCAATCAATGGCATGTATCAGCCAGAGGTCGCTGGTAACCCCATCTTCCGTTTCGACATAGAACGGCAGATGCACGGCATCCTGTTCTACGCGCTGGAACGGCAGGTCAGCGATGATGCGCTTCGCTGCGATGGATTTGCCCGCAATCGCGTCCTCAGGAAGCATCCGGTCGTGCTCAGGGTCGGCCGACAGATAGCGCTGAATGGTCTTCTGGATAAACCTGAGACTGATTGGGCGCGCGACTTTCGGGTGAAGCTCGCCATGCACCCGCATATTGACTTCGTTCAAAACGTCCACAAGCGTCAAACGCGAATGTGGGACCAGGTAGAGGTCCTCGGCAACCACACAAATTGTGTTGATGACTTCGATGGGGTGCCGCAACGACCGGTTTCCCTGATTCGCCTTACCTCGTAGCATCGGTTCGCCAGCCAGGTCGCGTTCGCGATACCGGTACATCGTTGCCTGCCCGGGCAGCGGGCGTGAGTTCTGTGAGGCGTTCTTCTGATACTCATCAGCCATCAAGTGGTAGGCGTTCCGGAAGCTAACGCCGCGCTGTTTCTGAATCTCCTTGATTCTCCCCATGATTTTGCGGGCGAACTGATTATGTTCATGCAGCTCAGCATCATCAGGTTGCGCGGCAAGGCTGTAACGCGGCTTGCCGGCGCGCAGCACAGTTATCTTCCCGCGATAAATTTCGTCATGAATTTCCGCGATTGGGATGTACCGGTCCTGTCTTTCTGTGGAATCGAAGACCTTGATGCATCCGCCGTGCGGATGCGGGTCGAGCACTTCCTTGTAGGCATCGTGATTTCCCGGCGGGGCGAGCCGGTCCCGCAGGCGTAGCGTGGGAATCATCCGGTCACCCCCAGTGCGTTTTCCATTTCTTCGAGGAGGTACAGGTGAGAGAGGTCACCGTATGCCAGGCCGACCTCTAACGTTGAACAGATGATGTGATGCGCGATGTCCCCCGAGATTACGCCGCCAACCAAGAGGACGGGAATCAGGCCAGGCAGGAGATGAAGGTCTGCACACAGCGCGCCGACCGATATGGGGCCGCTTTCACAGCGGGACGTCACGCGTGCAACGAGTTCATCGGTCAGCCAGGCATCGAGCCGGTGAATGGCCTGCTTCAGCACACCGGGGGTCATCCGCAGCGGGTGCCTGCCGTTTTGGGGCACGACAACGCTGCGTAGCGGATAGCCATTTGCCGCCAGAAGCGGGCGCGCCCGCGCGATTTTGTCCCAATAGACGTCGTCGCCTTCATTGCCCTCGCCCTTGACCTCAATGGCGTGATGCAAGCCATCCGTCCAGTCGACGCTGAAGTCCGGGGTGTAGAACTTTGGGCCAGGAATATCACGATGCTTGTGCCAGGCTTGCCGAGCGGCGTCTCGCGTGAAAAGCATGCGCTGGTCAATCAGGTCGACGGTGAACGGCTGCGGCTGGAACGCTTTGACACGAGGGTCGATGATGAGCAGATGCGCAACCAGCCGCTCGGCATTGAGCTCGACCTTGAAGTGCCCGCCCGCCTTCTCACTGAACGAGCTGTTGCGCGACTTGCCGTATGTCGGTGAGGTTTCGCGAATGCCGCTGTTCGCGGAATTCAGACGTCCGCGGCGACCGTAGGTGTAAGCGATGCGGCTCATCGCGCACCTCCCGCCGTCAGATGCAGCCTGGTCAAGAAAATGCGATGGGCGGTGATGCGCGAAGCCATGCCGACCCGTCCGAGCCGGTCTGACGATGTGGCGAGGTGATGTCGGTCGTACACAATGCAGTTCAACGAGTGATTAACTGCAGGGCTTACGGCGGGAATTCTATGGAATTTAGCGCCTGATTGGGCGACGTTACGCGCCGAATGACTGGGAACGACCGGTACGACGAGCGCCCTTTCTGCGAAAATATTTTTCGCGTTACATCGTTGTAACGTGAGCGTTACACGGCGTCGAAAATCGGATTTTCGGAGCGCGACACGGCGCGTACGAAGAGCGGGAAATGTATTGCAGGCAGTCGATACAGGGCATCCACCCTTGGCGGGCCAGTGGCTGTGGCGGACTGGTCGATAGCCGATGTCCTGACCCGATTCCCGAGTGCGGCCCCTGGCTGCCCGTTGCTGCCCGCCGCAAACGCCACCAACATCCGTC
The DNA here is from genome assembly GCF_902499075.1 of Burkholderia pseudomultivorans. Lineage (GTDB taxonomy): Bacteria > Pseudomonadota > Gammaproteobacteria > Burkholderiales > Burkholderiaceae > Burkholderia > Burkholderia pseudomultivorans. The sequence continues at coordinate 3,910 of NZ_CABVPP010000101.1, forward strand.
GAAACGGCGAGTGCAGAAGCGCGATGTTTCGCGCCGCACCGACTGACACCCCGCCGAACCCTCCAGAAGATGACCTGTCCCATCGCCCGCTCCTGCGTCGTACCCTCTCATAAATAGGGCTCGACCGCGTAAGCGGGTAAACTGCGAAGACTGGTTCATTCTCAAAACTGCGCGCCAGCATTGCGTTGACGCCGGTTTACCTTAGGCAACGTCGGGGGGATTTTCAAGCTGGAAGAATGATGCGTACGAGATACTTCGCCCCATGCTGCCCCATGCATCGGAACTCGCCCCTGATGCCCGCACCGTAGGTAAAATCCGTCCGACGTGACTCACTTGCGATTTAAGCGATAGTCGATATACACATACCTGCCGCATCCCTACGGAAACCATGAACCATCAGGCGCTTTCCTCCTTTATCTGGTCGGTTGCCGACCTGCTTCGCGGTGATTACAAGCAGTCTGAATACGGCAAGGTCATCCTGCCGCTCACCATACTGCGTCGCCTCGACTGCGTGCTCGATGCCACGAAGACAAAGGTGCTGTCCGAACTTGTCACCATCAACAAAACCGGTCTGAACCCTGACCCTTTCCTGCGCAGGATTACCGGGCAGGCGGTGTACAACACCTCGCCACTGGACCTGGTGAAACTGCTCGGCGACCAGGACAACATCAGGAAGAACCTGTACGACTACGTCGCGGCGTTCTCGCCCGATGCGAAGGACATCTTCGAACGCTTCGACTTTCACACGCAAATTGAGCGGCTGGCCAAGGCGGACCTGCTGTATCTCGTAGTCGAGAAGTTCGCGAACATCGACCTGCATCCCGAGGCTGTCGACAACACGCAGATGGGACTGGTCTTCGAGGAGCTCATCCGCAAGTTCGCGGAAATCTCGAACGAGACCGCCGGTGAGCACTTCACGCCGCGTGAAGTGATTCGCCTGATGGTGAACCTGCTGTTCATCGAAGACGACGAGGTGCTGCAGCCCGGCAATGCGGTCGTGCGCACCATCTACGACCCGACGGCAGGTACGGGGGGCATGCTGTCCGTTGCAGGCGAGTTCCTGCTTGAACACAACCCCGCTGCCCGTCTCAACATGTTCGGTCAGGAGCTCAACGACGAGTCCTTCGCCATCTGCAAGGCAGACATGCTCATCAAAGGGCAGGACGTTGGCAATATCGTGGCCGGCAATACGCTGTCCGACGATGGTCATGTGGCGCGCAAGTTCGACTACATGCTGTCGAATCCACCGTTCGGCGTCGAGTGGAAGAAGGTCGAAAAGGCCGTGCGGAAGGAGCATGAGGACAAGGGCTTTGACGGCCGCTTCGGCCCAGGCCTGCCGCGGGTCTCGGATGGCTCGATGCTATTCCTTCTGCACCTCATCTCAAAGATGCGACCGGCCGTCGATGGCGGCTGCCGCTTTGGCATCGTGCTGAACGGCTCGCCGTTGTTCACCGGCGGTGCTGGCTCGGGCGAGAGTGAAATCCGCCGCTATGCGCTGGAAAACGACCTGGTCGAAGCCATCGTCGGCTTGCCGACCGACATGTTCTACAACACGGGCATTGCCACTTACGTGTGGATTCTGTCGAACAAGAAACCGACCGCACGTAAAGGCAAGGTACAGCTCATCGACGCTTCAAGCTTCTGGCAGAAGATGCGCAAGTCGCTTGGCAGCAAGCGAAAGGAGATGTCGGACGAGCAAATTGCGGGCGTGACGCGCTTGTTCGGCGGCTTTCTGGAAGCACAGCTCGTGACCGTGTTCGATGCCGGTGGCAAGGAAGTCGCTCGTCATATTGTGCCCGCGGGTGAGCAGGTTCCGGAGGTCAAGGCTGGCGAGACGGTTAAGCTCGCACCGATTTCGCGCATTTTCCGGAACGAGGATTTCGGGTACACGACCATCACGGTCGAGCGGCCGCAGCGTGATGAAAACGGCGAGATTGTGCTTGGCGTGAAGGGCAAACAGAAAGGCAAGCCGCAGGCAGATAGCGCGTTGCGCGATACCGAGAACGTGCCTCTATCAGAGGACATCGCCGCGTACTTTGAGCGGGAAGTGCTGCCGCATGCGCCAGATGCGTGGATTGACGAGGAAAAGAGCAAGGTAGGGTACGAGATTCCGTTCAACCGGCACTTCTATGTGTTTGAGCCGCCGCGCGACCTGCACACCATTGATGAAGAGCTGAAGGCTGTTTCTGCCAACATTATGAAGATGCTCGAGGAGTTGGCGGAATGAGCTTGGCCCAGTACACCACATATAAGCATAGCAAAGTGTCCTGGTTGGGTGATGTGCCCAGCCACTGGCGAGTTATTGCGCTTAAGCGCGTTGTTCAGACGCCAATTACTGATGGCCCTCACGAAACGCCTGAGTTTCTTGATGCGGGAGTGCCATTCGTTTCTGCGGAGGCAGTATCGGGCGGGTACATTAATTTCCAAAAGATTCGTGGCTATATTTCTGAGGAGGACAATCAGCGCTATTCCAGCAAATACCGACCTCAACTCCATGACATCTATTTGGTGAAATCGGGCGCAACAACTGGAACCACTGCGATTGTCGATAGCCATACCAATTTCAACATCTGGTCACCGCTTGCCGTCATTCGTTGTGCCCGAGAGCTCGCAAATCCTTTTTTTGTCTTGAATTTCCTGCGTTCAAGAAATTTTCAAGAAGCTATCGCTCTTAATTGGAGTTTTGGAACGCAGCAGAACATTGGAATGGGTGTGTTGGGCGACCTACCGGTGGCAGTTCCGCCTTTATCTGAGCAAAATACTATCGCAACGTTTCTCGACTGCGAAATCAACAAGATTGATACCTTGATTGCCGAGCAGGAGAAACTTCTCGAGCTGCTTGCTGAAAAGCGCCAGGCAACGATTTCGCATGCAGTTACACGCGGGCTCAATCCAGATGTGCCGATGAAGGATTCTGGCGTGGAATGGTTGGGGATGGTGCCGAAGCACTGGAAAGTGGTTCCGCTCAAATACTTAGTAACATTGAGAAGCGGTGGCACGCCGAGTAAAGATAATCTCGATTATTGGGATGGCGACGTTCCTTGGGCGTCAGCAAAGGACCTTAAAGTTGAGAAACTAGCAGACACCGCAGACCATATCACTGAATACGCAGTGAAAACTGGTGCGGCAGCGCTTGTTCCTGCGGGGGTTATATTAGTTGTTGTGAGAGGCATGATATTGGCCCGTACGTTTCCAGTGGTAGAAACCTTGACGACTATGGCCATTAACCAAGACCTCAAGGCCATCATTCCTCGCAAGGGTTTATTCGCTCCGTTCCTCGCTTGGTTATTGCGGGGTTCAGAAGACGAATCGCTGCAGCGGCTGGATGAAGCTGGGCACGGGACAAAGGCCTTACGCATGGATGCATGGACTTCGATGCAGTTGCCAATTCCGCCGCTTGATGAGCAAGCCGACATCGCAAAGTTCGTTGAGCAAGAAATCACGAGGTTAGACGGCCTCAAAGCAGAAGCTGCACGAGCCATCGACCTGCTCACGGAGCGCCGCAGCGCCCTGATTTCCGCAGCCGTCACCGGCAAAATCGACGTCCGCGAGTACCCTTCTGCATTGGCAGAAGCAGCCTGAAACAGACAAGAACGAAGCAGCCCCGGGGATAGCATGAGCGACCTGCACCAGGAACATCATTTCGAGACGGCCATCAGTGAACATCTGGCGCAGCACGGTTGGCTGTACGAGCAAGGTGATGCAGCACCGAATTACGACCGGACCAGCGCGCTCTATCTTCCCGACCTGCTCGCATGGATTGAAACCACCCAACCGGATGCCTGGCAGACTTTGGCCAAGAACCATGGCTCGACGCTGGCCACGGTGCTGGCCGAGCGCATCCGCAAGAACATGAATGAGCGCGGCACGCTCGATGTGCTGCGCCGTGGTGTCGAGATGCTTGGCCTGAAGCAGCCGCTTTCGCTCATCCAGTTCAAGCCTGCACTCGGCCTGAATCCGGAAATCCAGAAGCTTTACGCCGCCAACAGACTGCGCGTCATTCGGCAGGTGCGTCACTCGCTGAACAATCCGCACGACGCCATCGACCTCGTGCTACTTGCCAACGGCATCCCGGTCGCGACGGTCGAACTGAAATCTGACTTCACTCAAAGCGTCCAAGATGCAGTCGACCAGTACCGTTTCGACCGCAATCCGCATCCGAAGGGTGGTCTCGCTGAGCCTCTTCTCGGATTCCCGGGTGGCGCGCTGGTGCATTTCGCCGTCAGCCAGAGCGAAGTACAGATGACGACGAAGTTGGAAGGCACGAGCACTTACTTTCTGCCATTCAACCGCGGCAACCTGGGCGCGGCCGGGAATGTGCCGAATCCGAATGGCTACGCAACGGCCTACCTGTGGGAAGAAGTCTGGGCTCGCGAGAGCTGGCTCGAAATCCTGGGCCGCTATCTCATCGTCAAGCGCGATGACAAGAAGCAGCCGAAGAGCGTCATCTTCCCTCGCTATCACCAACTCGACGCCACCCGAAAGCTGGTCGCCGACGTTCTGCAGAGCGGTCCCGGCCAGCGCTACCTGATTCAACACTCGGCTGGCTCCGGCAAAACGAACTCGATTGCGTGGACCGCGCACTTTCTTGCTGACCTGCACGATGTTGCGAACAGCAAACTGTTCGACAGCGTGCTCGTCGTATCGGACCGCACGGTACTCGACGCCCAGTTGCAGGAAGCGATTTTCGATTTCTCGCGCACGACCGGCGTTGTCGAAACCATCACCAACGAGAACGGCAGCAAGAGCGCGCTGCTCTCGCAAGCTCTGAAGGGCGGCAAGAAAATCATCGTTTGCACCATCCAGACGTTCCCGTTTGCACTGCAGGCTGTGCAGTCGTTGGCCGCCACCGAAGGTAAGCGCTTCGCCGTGATTGCCGACGAGGCGCATAGCTCGCAGACGGGCGAGGCCGCCGCCAAGCTCAAGCAGCTCCTGTCCGCCGAGGAATGGGCCGACCTGCAGGACGGTGGTGAAGTCGATACCGAAGCCCTGCTCGCGGCACAGATGGCCGGGCGCACGGGCAGCGCGGGCCTAACCTATGTTGCGTTCACCGCGACGCCCAAACAGAAGACGCTGGAGCTGTTCGGCCGTCCAAACTCCAATGGTCTGCCCGAACCATTCCATGTGTACAGCATGCGTCAGGCCATCGAGGAAGGCTTCATTCTCGACGTGCTGAAGAACTACACGACCTACAAGCTCGCGTTTAAGCTGGCCAACGACGGCAAGGAATACGACGAGAAGGCGGTCGAGCGCAGTGAGGCCATGAAAGGCATCATGCAGTGGGTTCGACTCCATCCGTACAACATCAGCCAGAAGGTCCGGATTATCGTCGAGCACTACCGCGAGAACGTCCAGCCGCTGCTAAGCGGCAAGGCGAAGGCGATGGTCGTGGTCGCGAGCCGGAGGGAAGCGGTCCGCTGGCAGAAGGCCATTCGTGCCTATATCCAGCAACAGAATTATACGCTCGGCGTTCTGGTCGCTTTCTCCGGCGAAATCGATGACCCGGAAAGCTACCAGACGCCGGTCACCGAGACGAGCAAAGACTTGAACCCGGGTCTGAACGGTCGCGATATTCGCGAGGTGTTCGCGAAGCCGGAATACCACCTCCTCCTGGTTGCCAACAAATTCCAGACGGGCTTCGACCAGCCGCTGCTGTGCGGTATGTACGTCGACAAGATGCTCGGCGGCATCCAGGCGGTGCAGACGCTGTCGCGCCTGAATCGCGCGCATTCCGGTAAGGACACCACGTACATCCTCGATTTCGTCAACGACGCCGACGAAATCCTGAAGGCGTTCAAGACCTACTACGAGACAGCCGAGCTGGAAGCGAAAACCGACCCGCATCTGGTCTATGACCTGCGCGCCAAGCTCGATGCCAGTGGGCATTACGACGATTTCGAAGTGGACCGGGTAGCGAAAGTCGAACTAAACCCACAGGGCACCCAGCAGCAGCTCAGTGCCGCGATTGCACCCGTGGCCCAACGTCTGTTGACGAAATACAAGGCGGCCCAGCAAGCTCATGCGACCGCGATTGAGCAGAAGCATGCTGGTGCCGAACAGGCAGCCAAGGACGCGCTCGATGCGCTGGTGCTGTTTAAGAGCGACATGGGCGCATTCGTTCGCCTGTATGCCTTCCTGTCGCAGATTTTCGATTACGGCAATACGGACATCGAGAAGCGCTTCCTCTTCTACAAGCGTCTGATTCCCCTGCTGGAATTCGGGCGTGAGCGCGATACCGTTGACCTTTCGAAAGTGGTGCTGACCCACCATAACCTGCGCAATACGGGCAAGCGCGCGCTTGACCTGAAGCAAGGTGAAACTCCGAAGCTCCCGGCGATGGACGAGGTTGGCACTGGAGCTGTCCAAGATAAGGACAAGGTCCTGCTCGACGAGATTATCCAGAAGGTGAACGGGCTATTCGAGGGCGAGCTGACCGACGACGACCAGCTTGTTTACGTTAACGGCGTCATCAAGGGCAAGCTGCTCGAGAACGAGATGTTGGTCCAGCAGGCCGCGAGCAACAGCAAGGAGCAGTTCTCGAATTCGCCGGACCTGGTGAAGGCCATCACGGACGCTATCATCGATGCGTTCGACGCACATACCAAGATGAGCACCCAGGCGCTCGGTTCGCAACGGATTCAGGACGGTATCAAGGATGTTCTGCTCGGGCCCGCGCAGTTGTATGAGGCGCTGCGCGAACGACACACCGGCCCACGTGGCGCAGGACTGTAGTCGAGACCCGAAGGTAGATGAGTGGTCGCAGCGTCCTTCGCGGGAAGGCTGCCGAATTCGCCACCGTTACAGTAATATCTTTCGAAGCTTTCGTGGGCTCGAGAAAGGTGACCGTATCTGCTTCGATGACGGCCTATAAGCGCGCAACCGCAAATAGGCGAAGCCCTATGCTTTTTATCCGGGGAACACAAAATGAGAAAGGAAGACCTGCTACGCATGGTCGCGGAGAGCGGGTATAACGTCGGCTTTGGCGCGAAGCTGCATTTTGCGACATTGGACATCGTCGAAAAGGCGCCTGGCTGGGTCAACGTCATCGGTTTCGTGGTCGGGGTGTACAGCCTCATCTTTCCGGCGCTCGCCCTTGCGGGAATCTCCGCCACACTTGTCATCGCCTCGTCACTGACGCTCTACATCAACTTCTACAACTCCGACAAAGAGAAATACGACAAGGCGGGCGCAGCGCTGACGCGCGCCTATCACGCGCTTCGACAGCTCTACGCCGAGGTCAAAGCGCAGCCTGACAGTGCGGATATGAGCGCATTCGCGAAAAGGCGAATGGACATCGTAGAAGAAGCGTCAGGGGTGTCCCTTAGCAAGCAGATTTTTCTCGCCCCGTGGTACGCCCATATGAAGTTTTTTTGGGAGCATCAGGTTGGCTGGGTCAACAATGAGCTGCAACTCAGCTTCTGGCGGGACAAAGTCCCGCTTAGCGCGTGGGTGACCTTGTTCTTGCTGGTCGGATTCAGCATCGCCATCTACCTCCATCCCGGTCTTCTGACCGTCCTTTTCAATTCGCCGCCCTGTAAGTCATGAGCTCCGCCCTGTTCCAGCAATTCCGGAAAAACATTTCCGTCGGCAACGCGTCTGACATCTCGACGTCTTACCAGAGCATCACGACGCGTTTGAACAAGGACTTTTACGAGTCCGATTCCAATAACGCACATTGCCTGCAAGTCGGCTCGTATGGCCGACACACGGCCATTCACGGCATCAGCGACCTCGATATGCTCTTTGAGTTGCCGTGGAACCTGTATGAGCGCTATCGCCAACGCGAAAACAATGGCCCCTCCCAACTGTTGCAGGCCGTGCGCGACTCTCTAAAGACGCGCTACCCAAGCACAGAAATAAAGGGGGACGGCCAGGTGGTCGTCGTTCAGTTCCAAAAATTCAAGGTTGAAGTCTTGCCCGCGTTCTATCGCAAGGATACGAACGACTACCTTCATCCTGACACCAATAATGGGGGAAGCTGGAAGGTCACGTACCCACAGCAAGAAATGGACGCGATGCGCGAGATGAACGAGCGCACGAATCGCAATTTCCGCCATGCTTGCAAGATGCTCCGGTCGTGGAAGAATGAGCACGGTGCGCCAATGAGCGGCATTCTCATTGACACGCTCTGCTACCGGTTCTTCGAAGGCTGTAAGGACTTCGACGAGAAGTCTTATGGCGCGTACCCAGAGCTCGTCGCAGCGCTCTTTACCTATCTCGAGGGCCTGGAGCAAAAGGACTATTGGCGCGCACCAGGAAGCCAGGCGCATATCGCGAGCAAGGGCAATTTCCATCGGAAGGCTAAGAAGGCGGCGCAAACCTGCACCCAAGCGCGCGATGAGAAAGACGAGAGAAAGCGGGCAAAGCTCTGGCGTGAGGTGTTCGGCCGTGATTTCCCGCTCGAGGTCCAAGTCGTCAGGACCGCAGCCACCGAGAGCCTCTCCTTCACGCGGGACTATGGAGACGCAGCCGAGGAGTTTATCGAGGACAAGTATCCCGTAGACATCCGGAGGAAGCTCGAAATCGACTGTGCTTACGCCGGCACCACCAACAGCGGGCGCCTCCGAGCACTCGCCGAGGTTTTTCCGTGGCTCAAGCACGGAATGTCATTACGGTTCCACATTGCAGAGTGCGACGTCCAGCAACCCTATGAGGTGATGTGGAAAGTGCGAAACGTCGGTGACGAAGCCGTCCGCCGGAACCAGATTCGAGGCCAAATCGTTCGTGACGAGGGCCGCCGCGAACGCAAGGAGACCGCGAACTTCCACGGGCCTCACTTTGTAGAGTGTTTCGTGATAAAGAACGGCGTCTGCGTCGCCCGCGACCGGATTGACGTGCCCATCGAATAGGTTGGCCGGCAAGACCGGCGCGCGACTGCAGAGAGCGCGCGCTTTCCTGATACTGTGTCTTGTGAAAGCCAATGTATGGCCGACGCCTAGCGTGGAATTCAATGAGGCCTAGCGCGGATTGCTTCCAAGGCGAAATAACAATCGAGAGAAGAAGGGAAGAAATGGGCGAAGGAGAGTGGTTTTCTCAGTTTTGTGGTGCGCTTCGTATCAACGCTGAAAAACGCGGTTCCATTAGTTACCGGACCGGCCGTATTGTTGGTCAGTTGAACTATGACCTTCGGGACAAGCTGGACTCGAATTCCGCCTATCGGTTTTACGTCGGCTCGTACGGTCGCAGTACAGCTATCCCAAGTGTTAGCGATGTCGACCTGCTCTACGAACTCCCGTATGCGCTCTACCAGCGGTTCCATGGGCATGCCGGGAATGGCCAGTCGGCGCTGCTTGCGCTTGTCAAAAACTCAATCCGGAACACCTATAGAGTCTCCGATATGGCAGGCGATGGCCAGGTTGTGGTCATCAATTTTGACGATGGCGTGCGGTTTGAGGTTTTGCCTGCGTTCGTGAATACCGACGGGAGCTACACGTTTGCAGACTCAAACGGCGGCGGCGCATGGCGCGTCTGCAAGCCGAAACACGAGATGAATGCGTTCTCTACCCGGAACGCAGCCTGCAACGAGAATCTGGTCGAGCTGAGCCGAATGGCGCGAGCATGGCGCGACACAAACAACGTTTCGATGAGCGGGATGCTAATCGACACGCTTGCTTATCAGTTTATTGCCAACTGGGCGCATCGCGACAAGTCGTACCTCTACTACGATTACCTGACTCGCGATTTCTTCAACTACCTCGCGAACTTAGAAGCATCGCAGACGTATTGGCTTGCGCCTGGCAGCGGTTCATATGTGTACCGAAGCGATGTATTTCAGTTCAAGGCTCGCTCTGCAGAGCTTAGAAGCTCTAACACAATGAGTTTTGCAGCTGTCGCCAGCAGATGATGCAAGCGGCGATTTTCATGAACGCCTC
>NZ_CABVPP010000102.1 GCF_902499075.1 Burkholderia pseudomultivorans
GGCCGGTGCGGCCGCGCTGCGCCGCGCGGCCAGCGCACGCACGCCGGCGGCAGCCTGCGAGGCGACCACGTCGAGTGCGCGCCGGTGGCCCGCGACGAGCGCATCGTAGCCGTCGGCGACCGGCTCCGCGACGCTCGTGCGGCACGTCATCACGGCCTGCGTGGCGAGCGAGCGCACGCTCCAGACCGCGTCGATCGCCGCGCGCTTGCCGGGCCACGACTCGAAGCGCTGCACGTTCACGCTGATCCGATACACGGGCACGCCGGGCGGATAGGCGGAATTCGCGACGTCGATCGTGCCGAGCTGCGCGGCGAGATCGTCGGACAGCGCGCGGCGGATTTCGTCGGCGGGCGGCGACGCCCAGCGTTCCTGCTCGAGCACGTCGACCTGCGCGGCGTTCTTCTGCACGACCAGCTGGTTCTTCGCGACCTGCTCGGGCACGCCGACCGACGGCACCTCGATCAGGAACGCAGGATTGGCGGGCGCGGTGCGCACGGGCGCCGCGGCGTCGGCCGGGCTCAGCGTATAGAACCGTGCGGGCGGCGAGCTGCACGCGGCGAGCGCGAGTGCGGCGAACGCGGCGAGTACGGCCGCCGCGCCGCTCGCGAGACCGTTCACGCGTGTGGTCGTCATGGTTGATCTCCTGGCTTGCCCTTGATCAGCGATTCGGGATGGCGCTCCAGATAATCCGCGAGCGCGTTCAGCGACTGCAGCGTGCGCGTGAGCTCCTTCAGCGCGCCGCGCACGTCGGACTGCAGCGGCGAATCCTGCTGCAGCGTCGCCTCGGCGGTCGAGAAGGTCTGCTTCGCGGCCGACAGCGTGTCGCGCGCTTCGGGCGCGACCTGCGTGTCGAGCTGCTTGAACAGCTTGTCGGCATTCGACAGCGCGCTGTTCAGGTTCGCGCCGATCTGGTCGAACGGCACCTTGTCGAGCTTCTTCGCGATGTCGGCGACCTGCAGCTGCAGTTCGTCGAGCGTGTTCGGCACGGTCGGCAGCTCGAGCGGCTGATGCGACACGTCGATCTTCGCGGGCGGCGCCTTCGGGAAGAAGTCGAGCGCGACGTACAGCTGGCTCGTCAGCAGGTTGCCGGTGCGCAGCTGGCCGCGCAGCCCGTGCTGGACGAGGCGCTCGACGATCTCGCGGCGGGCCGGTTCGCCCTTGCTCTCGATCGTCTCGCGGAAGCGTCGGCCGAGGCGTTCCGGATACACGTTCATCGTGACCGGCATCGTGAAGTTCTTCGTCTTCGGATCGTAGTCGATGCCGATGTTCGTGACTTCGCCTAGCACGATGCCGCGGAAGTCGACCGGCGCACCGACGCCGAGCCCGCGCAGCGACTGGTTGAAGTTCATCACGACCTGCAGCGGCTGGCCGTCCGGCGCGCGCATCGCGTCGCCCTCGTCGGATGCGAGACGGAACGTCGTGTTGTTCGGCGCGGTCGCGCCGGTTTCCTGGTTCGGCGGCGTCTGGAACGCGATGCCGCCGAGGATCACGGTCGCGAGCGACTGCGTGTTCAGCTTCAGGCCGCTCGAATCGAGCCGCAGGTCGACGCCGCTCGCCTGCCACCAGCGCGAGTTCATGCCGACGTACTGGTCGTACGGCGCGTTGACGAACACGTTGAACGTGACGCCCGTGCCGCCCTTGTCGAGCGAGAAGCCGACCACCTGGCCGACCTGCACGCGGCGGTAGTAGACGGGCGAGCCGATGTCGACCGAGCCGAGCGAGTCGCCGCGCAGCACGTACTGCGTGCCTTTCTGGTCGCCGGTGACGGCCGGCGGCGTCTCGAGGCCGGTGAAGTCGGTCTGCGTATCCTGCGAGCGGCCGGCGTCGACGCCGATGTACGCGCCCGACAGCAGCGTGCCGAGCCCCGATACGCCGGTCGCGCCGACGCGCGGGCGCACGATCCAGAAACGCGTGCCCTTGACCGCGAAGTCCTCGGCCTCCTTCTTCAGCTGCACTTGCACGAGCACGCGCGACAGGTCCTTCGACAGCTTGATCGTCTTGACCATGCCGATCTCGACGTCCTTGTACTTGACCTGCGTCTTGCCCGGCTCGAGCCCTTCGGCGCTGTGAAAGCTGATCGTGACCTCCGGGCCGCGCTCGCGCACGGACTTGATCACGAGGCCGATGCCGATCAGCGCGGCGATCAGCGGCACGAGCCAGACGAGCGACGGCAGCCAGCCGGTTTTCGTCGAGATCACCGGGTCGGGCGGCCGGGACTCGTCGTGTTGCGGGCCTTGCGGACTATTCATGGTGTTTCCCTGAGGTTTCGACTGGATCCCAGATCAGGCGGGGATCGAACTGCATCGACGCGAGCATCGTCAGGATCACGACCGAGCCGAACGCGAGCGCGCCGGGGCCGGCCGTGATGACGGCAAGCGAACGGAAATGGACGAGCGCGACGGTGAGCGTCACGACGAAGATGTCGAGCATCGACCAGCGGCCGATGCGCTCGACGATCCGGTACAGGCGCGTACGCTGCATCGGCCGCCACGCGGTGCGGCGCTGCGCGCTGATCGCGAGGATCAGCAGCACGCCGAGCTTGAGCATCGGCACGAGAATGCTCGCGACGAACACGACGACGGCCAGCGGCCAGTCGCCCGACACCCAGAAGTAGATGACGCCGCTCATGATCGTGTCTTCCTGCGAGCCGACGATCGACGCGGTGCGCATGATCGGCAGCAGGTTCGCCGGAATGTAGAGGATCGCGGCCGCGAGCAGCAGCGCCCAGGTGCGCATGATGCTGTTCGGAATGCGAAAGTGCAGCGCCGTGCCGCAGCGCGCGCAGTGCGCGTGCGGCGCGTCGAGCGTCTGCACGAGCCCGCATGCGTGGCAGTTGACGAGGCCTTCGCGGGCGGCGGTCGGCGTCGTCATCGGCGGGCGCCCTCCGGCAGCGACGCCGCGTCGCCCGGAGGCGTGCCGCTCGCGCGCCGGGCGCGCAGCTCGTCGGCGATGTCCCACAGCGTGCGCGGGTCGAACATCAGCACGACGGCGATCATCAGCGTGAGCGCGCCGAATGCGAACAGCGCCGCTTCCGGCACGACGCGCGCGAGGCTGACCATCTTCACGATGGTCACGAGGATGCCGAGCATGAATACCTCGATCATCCCCCACGGACGCACGAGCTGGATCGCGCGCAGCACCGCGTTGAAGCCGGGCGGGATCACGCCGCGGCGCATCGGCAGCAGCAGGTAGAGCAGCGCGGCCATCTCGACGAGCGGGAACAGTACGGTCGAGCAGAACACCATCACGCCGACGATCGCCATGTCCTGGTGCCACAGCGAGTCGATCGCGCCGATCAGCGTGGTCTGCACGCGATTGCCGTTCACGTCCATCTCGAGGATCGGGAACGCCTGCGCGATCACGAAGGTGATCAGCGCCGCGAGCGCGAGCGCGCAGATGCGCTCGATCTGCGCGGCGCTGTTGCGATAGAGCAGCGCGTCGCAGCGTGGGCAGCGCGCGACTTCGCGGCCGCTAAGGTGCGGTTTGTGCAACAGTGCGTCACACTCGTGACAGGCAATCAGGTCGTGTCGTTGCATGGAAAAAGCGGTTGCGCGACGGCTGGGGGAACACGTCGACGGGGCCGGAACCCGCGCCAATCTTACCAAAACGCTTTTTGGGCCGTGTCAACGCCCGGCTGTTGTGTGACCGGTTTGTAACATGGCGTAAAACGGGCGTCCGGCTGGCGCGTCTGTCCTCAGAGTCCGCGCGCGTCAAAAGGTTGCGGTAGCATGGCGCCCTTGACAAGCGTCGGATCGATTCCGGCGCAGCCGTTCGCTGAACTGAGGAACCCAAGATGGCATCGAATCCGCTGCCGGCCAAGCCGGTGCGCTACACGCAGACCGCGATCGCGCTGCACTGGCTGATCGCGCTGCTGATCGTCTGCGGCTTCGCGCTCGGCTGGGTGATGACGGACATTCCCGGCTTCACGCCGACCAAGCTGAAGTACTTCTCGTGGCACAAGTGGATCGGCGTGACCGCGTTCGCGCTGGCGGTGGTGCGCGTGCTGTGGCGCGCGACCCACGTGCCGCCGGCGCTGCCGGTCAGCATGCCGGCCTGGCAGCGGCTGGGCTCGCACGGCGTGCACATGCTGCTGTACGTGCTGATGCTGGTGATCCCGATCACCGGCTACCTGTACAGCTCGGCGTCGAACATCCCGGTCGTGTACCTCGGGATCGTGCCGCTGCCGCGCCTGATCGATCCCGATCCGGTGCTGAAGGAAACCTTCAAGACGCTTCACGTGTCCTTGAATTACATTTTGCTTGCGCTGGTGTCGCTGCACGTGCTCGCCGCGCTCAAGCATCAGCTGTTGGACCGCGACGGCCTGTTGTCGCGGATGCTTCCCTTTGCCAAATGAAGGATCCCATGAAAGTGTCTTTCTCCCGCTCCGTGCTGGCCGCGTTCGCCGCGGCGTCGCTTGCCGCGTCGGGCGCGGCGCTCGCCGATGTCGATCTCGCGAAAAGCAAGGTGTCCGCCGTGTCGAAGCAGATGAACGTGCCGACCGAGGGCGCGTTCCGGAAGTTCTCCGCGCAGGTGAAGTTCGATCCGGCGAAGGCCGCGCAGGGCAGCGCGCAGATGACGATCGACGTCGCCAGCTACGACCTCGGCGACAAGATGTACAACGACCAGGTCGCGGGCAAGGACTGGTTCGACGCGAAGACCTATCCGCAGGCGACCTTCGTGTCGTCGGCGATCGCGCCGGCCGGCGGCAACAAGTACAACGTGACCGGCAAGCTGACGATCAAGGGCAAGACCGAGACCGTCACGGTGCCCGTCACCGTCACGCAGAACGGCGCGACGCAGACCTTCGACGGCGTGCTGCCGATCAAGCGCTCGACCTTCAACGTCGGCACCGGCGAATGGAAGGACACGTCGGTCGTCGCCGACGAAGTGCAGATCAAGTTCCATCTGGTCGCCACCAAGTAAGCGGCGGCCCGACGCTTCACCGAATGCCGCGCGAGGGCGCGGCGCTGTTCCAAGGAGAATGAGTTGAAAAAGCATCTGATGATCGCCGCGGGCGCGCTGGCTGCATCGCTGTCGTTCTCGGCCTTCGCCGAAAGCGCGACGTACCAGTTCGATCCGAGCCACACGTACCCGAGCTTCGAGGCCGACCACTTCGGCGGCCTGTCGGTCTGGCGCGGCAAGTTCGACAAGACCAGCGGCACCGTGACGCTCGACCGCGCGGCGAAGACGGGCACGGTCGACGTGACGACCGACATCGCGTCGATCCACACCGGCAGCGCCAAGCTCGACGAGCATCTGCAGACGCCGGATTTCTTCGACGCGGCGAAGTTTCCGCAGGCGAACTACAAGGGCACGATCAAGTTCGACGGCGACAAGCCGGTGTCGGTGGTCGGCAACCTGACGCTGCACGGCGTCACCAAGCCGCTGACGCTGAAGATCGACTCGTTCAAGTGCATGCCGCATCCGATGCTCAAGCGTGAAGTGTGCGGCGTCGACGCGGTCGGCGAATTCAACCGCGACGATTTCGGCCTCGACTACGGCAAGCAGTACGGCTTCAAGATGAAGACGAAGCTGCTGATCACGGCCGAAGCGGTCAAGCAGCAGTAAGGCTGCGACCGGGCCGGCCGCCGGCCGGCGCGCCGCGCGCGAACCGCCGCGCCTCCGTTCGAACGGAGGCGCGGCGGTTTTTTTACGCGCCTATAATCGTCCGGGCGCCTGTCGTGGCACGCGGCGCGCGGGGCGGGCCGGCGGCGCACGAGCGGACGCTTCGAACAGAACGTACAACGACAAGGAGATCGCCGATGCATGCCGTCACGCAGCCCCGTTCCATTGACTCGTCGCCGCGCGTGTGGCGCGCGGTGGTTGCCGCGTCGATCGGCAACGCGCTCGAGTGGTTCGACCTGGTCGTCTACGGCTTCTTCGCGGTGACGATCTCGAAGCTGTTCTTCCCGGCCGGCAACGACACCGTGTCGCTATTGCTCACGCTCGGCACGTTCGGCGTGTCGTTCTTCATGCGTCCGCTCGGCGCGATCGTGCTCGGCGCGTATGCGGACCGCGCGGGCCGCAAGGCCGCGCTGACGCTGTCGATCCTGCTGATGATGGGCGGCACGCTGATCATCGCGGTGCTGCCGACCTACCGGACGATCGGCGTCGCGGCGCCGCTGATCCTGGTCGCCGCGCGGCTGATGCAGGGTTTCTCGGCCGGCGGCGAGTTCGGCAGCGCGACCGCGTTTCTCGCCGAGCACGTGCCGGGGCGGCGCGGCTTCTTCGCGAGCTGGCAGGTCGCGAGCCAGGGCCTGACGACGCTGCTGGCCGCCGGCTTCGGTACCGTGCTGAACGCGCAATTGACGGCCGAGCAGATGGCGGCGTGGGGCTGGCGCGTGCCGTTCTTTTTCGGGCTGCTGCTGGGGCCGGTCGCGTACTACATCCGCCAGAAGGTCGACGAGACGCCCGAGTTCCTCGCGGCCGAAAGCAGCACGAGCCCGCTGCGCGACACGTTCGCGTCGCACAAGGCGCGCCTCGCCGCCGCGATGGGCGTGGTCGTGCTCGGCACCGTCGCCACCTATCTCGTGCTGTTCATGCCGACCTACGGCGTGAAGCAGCTCGGCCTTGCGCCGTCCGCCGCGTTCGCGGCGATCCTCGTGGTCGGCGTGATCCAGATGGTGTTTGCGCCGCTCGTCGGCCACTGGTCGGACCGTTACGGCCGCGTGCGCGTGATGCTCGCGCCCGCGATCGGCATCCTCGTGCTGATCTATCCGGCGTTCGCGTACCTGGTCGCGCATCCGGGCTTCGGCACGCTGATCGCGCTGCAAGTGCTGCTGGCGTTCCTGATGACCGGCTACTTCGCGGCGCTGCCGGGGCTGTTGTCCGAGGTGTTCCCGGTGCAGACGCGCACGACCGGGATGTCGCTCGCGTATAACGTCGCGGTGACGATCTTCGGCGGCTTCGGGCCGTTCATCATCGCGTGGCTGATCAGGGCGACCGGGATGAACACCGCGCCGAGCTTCTACCTGATGTTCGCGGCCGTGCTGAGCCTCGTGGCGCTGGTGGTGCTGCGCAGGCGGTTCGGGTTTCGGTGAAAGGGCGCCGTTGGCGCGGCGCGCGCCGGAGGTATCGCTGTGGCTGCCGGGCAGTGGTGCGGCCAATGCGGCAGGCGACGGGGAAGGGCAACGCTTCAGCCTCCGCGGCAACGCTTCAATCCCGGCGGTGAACGCGGCCGTCGCCGTGCGACGAAACATGAAAAAAGCCGGCCCTGTCGGACCGGCTTTGCGCGTTCACCGAAGCGGCGACGCAGCAGCGCTCAAACCTGCGCGCCCGCGTTCGGGTCGTCCGGATCGTGTGCGGTCTTCTTTTCCTTGATCAGGTCTTCGCGCTTGATGCCGAGCCACATCGCGAGCGAGCCCGCGACGAACACCGACGAGTAGATGCCGAACATGATGCCGACCGTCAGCGCGAGTGCGAAGTAGTGCAGCGTCGGGCCGCCGAAGAAGAACATCGACAGCACCATCATTTCCGTCGACGTGTGCGTGATGATCGTACGCGACATCGTCGTCGTGATCGCGTGGTTGATCACTTCCGGCACGCTCATCCTGCGTTCGCGGCGGAACGTCTCGCGGATCCGGTCGAAGATGACGACCGACTCGTTGACCGAGTAGCCGAGCACCGCGAGGATCGCCGCGAGCACCGCCAGCGAGAACTCCCACTGGAAGAACGCGAAGAAGCCGAGAATGATCACGACGTCGTGCAGGTTCGCGATGATGCCGGCGACCGCGTACTTCCATTCGAAGCGGATCGACAGGTAGATCACGATGCCGATCACGACGCACGCGAGCGCGAGCAGGCCGTCGGTCGCGAGCTCCCGGCCGACCTGCGGGCCGACGAACTCGACGCGCTGCAGCGTGACGTCCGGGCTCTGCGCCTTCAGCGCGGTCATCACCTGGTCGCTCTGCTGCGCGGACGTGAGGCCTTGCTTCAGCTGCAGGCGGATCAGCACGTTGCGCGACGTGCCGAAGTTCTGCACCTGCGCGTCCGCGTAGCCGAGCTTGCCGAGCGTGTCGCGCACGGGTTCGAGCTGCGCGGCCTGCTGGTACTGCACCTCGATCACGGTACCGCCCGTGAATTCGACGGACAGGTGCAGCCCGCGGTGGAACAGGAAGAACACGGCGGCGAGGAACGTGACCAGCGAGATCACGTTGAACACCAGCGCGTGCCGCATGAACGGAATGTCTTTACGGATGCGGAAAAATTCCATGGTCTTCTCCGGGGCCTTATTGGGTCGAGCCCGGTTTTTTCGGCGACACGCCCTGCTGCGCGCGGTTGCGCAGCTGCGGCTTGCCGGCGGCGCGCGGCGCGTTGCCCTTCGCGGGGGCGGCAAGCTTCGCGGCGCGCGCGGTGTCGGTCGATGCGTCGGCCGCGGCGAACGACGCGTCGGCAGCGGCGCCTTCCGGCTTCCATACCTGGCCGATCGCGAGCGACTTCAGCTTCTTGCGGCCGCCGTACCAGAGGTTGACGATCCCGCGCGAGAAGAACACCGCGGAGAACATCGACGTCAGGATGCCGAGGCAGTGCACGATCGCGAACGCGCGGACCGGGCCCGAGCCGAACGCGAGCAGCGCGAGGCCGGCGATCAGCGTCGTCACGTTCGAATCGAGAATCGTCGCCCACGCATGCGCGTAGCCGGCCTGGATCGCGAGCTGCGGCGGCTGGCCGGCGCGCAGTTCCTCACGCACGCGCTCGTTGATCAGCACGTTCGAGTCGATCGCCATGCCGAGCGCAAGCGCGATGGCGGCGATGCCGGGCAGCGTCAGCGTCGCCTGCATCAGCGACAGCACCGCGACCAGCAGCAGCAGGTTCACCGACAGGCCGATCACCGAGATCACGCCGAACAGCATGTAGTACGCGACCATGAACACGGCGATCGCGCAGAAGCCCCAGATCACCGAATGCACGCCCATCTTGATGTTGTCGGCGCCGAGGCTCGGGCCGATCGTGCGTTCCTCGATGATGTCCATCGGCGCGGCGAGCGAACCGGCGCGCAGCAGCAGCGCGAGGTCGGCGGCGGCCTGCGGCGTCGGCTGGCCGGTGATCTGGAAGCGGTCGCCCAGTTCCGACTGGATCGTCGCGACCGTCAGCACTTCGCCCTTGCCCTTTTCGAACAGCACCATCGCCATCGGCTTGCCGATGTTCTCGCGCGACACCGCGCGCACTGCGCGGCCGCCGGCCGAGTCGAGGCGGATGTTGACCGACGGACGCTGATGCTCGTCGAAGCCGGCCGACGCGTCGATGATGCGGTCGCCGGTGAAGATCACGTCCTTCTTCAGCAGCACGGGCACCTGGTTGCCCTGCGTGAACAGCTCCTCGCCCGGCGGCACGGGGTCGTTCGGGTTCGGATGCGTGTTGAGCGGATCGGCGAGACGCGCTTCGAGCGTCGCCGTGCGGCCGATGATGTCCTTCGCCTTCGCGGTGTCCTGCACGCCCGGCAGCTCGACGACGATACGGTCGCTGCCCTGCTGCTGCAGGATCGGCTCGGACACGCCGAGTTCGTTCACGCGGTTGTGGAGCGTCGTCAGGTTCTGCTTGAGCGCGGCGTCTTCCACCGCCTTCTGCACGGCCGGCGTGAACGTGCCGACCACCTGCGTGCCGCCGCCGCCGGGCTGGGTCGCCCACTGCAGTTCGGTGATCGACGCGGCGAGCGTCTTGCGGGCGTCTTCCGCCGTCTGCGCATCGCTGAAGTTGACGACAACCGATTGATCGACGCGGCTCACGCCGCCGTCGCGGATGTTCTTGTCGCGCAGCAGCGTGCGCGCGTCGGACGCGTCGGAGTCGAGCTTCTTCGTCAGCGCGCCCGTCATGTCGACCTGGAGCAGGAAGTGGACGCCGCCGCGCAGATCGAGGCCGAGATACATCGGCAGCGCGTGCAGTGCGGTCAGCCAGCGCGGCGACGCGCTCTGCAGGTTCAGTGCGACGACATACTGCGGATCGTTCGGGTCGGCGTTCAGCGACTTCTGCAGCAGGTCCTTGACGCGCAGCTGCGTATCGGTGTCCTTCAGGCGCACGCGGATGTTCGCGTTGGTCGCCGTGTTCTCGAAGGTGACGTCGTCCGGCGTGATCTGCGCGGACGCGAGCGCCGATTCGACCTGGGTCAGCGTGGTCGAGTCGAGCTTGACCGTGGCCTTGCCGCTCGACACCTGCACCGCCGGCGCTTCGCCGAAGAAATTGGGCAATGTGTACAGAAAGCCGATGGCGAGCGCCACGACCATCACGACATATTTCCAGAGTGGGTAACGATTCATGAGGGGGCCGAACGGGTGGTTGGCGTGAAAGCGTCGCGTCCGGCGCCGCGGCGGCCTGCGCGATCATCGGCGGGCAGGCGCGGGGGGCCGGACGCTCGGTGAAGGGCTTACAGCGACTTGATCGTGCCCTTCGGCAGAATGGTCGTGACGGCAGCCTTCTGCACGGTGATTTCGGTGCCCTCGGCGATTTCGACGCCGATGTAGCCTTCGCTGACCTTCGTCACCTTGCCCACCAGGCCGCCGCTCGTGACGACTTCGTCGCCCTTGGCCATGGCCGCGAGCATGTTGCGGTGCTCTTTCTGCCGCTTCATCTGCGGACGGATCATGATGAAGTAGAGCACGGCAAACATCAGGATGAGCGGCAGGAAGCTCATCAGGCTCGATTCGGCGCCACCGGCACCTTGCGCGAACGCGTTGGAAATGAACGGCACGTTGGTCTCTCCGTAAGGGGAAGATCGAAAAATAAGCCGGATATTCTACCACCGGCCCCATGCGCAAACGGCGCGGCAAATGCGCTTTCGGATCAAGCTGTTAAAGCGCGAACCGACGCCGTTGCGACTTGCTTGGAAAGGTAATTGTAATGTTTTGGCGGCCTCGGCCGGCAGTCGGGTGGCAATAATTAGTACGCGTCCGATGTGACGGGCCGCCGCGCCGTCAGTCGACGCCTCTCGCGCGATCCTCCGCGAAGCGCTGGCGGAACGCGTCGAACGTATGGGTCTCGATCGCCTCGCGGATCTCGCTCATCAGCTGCAGGTAGTAGTGCAGGTTGTGGATCGTGTTGAGCTGCGCGCCGAGGATCTCGCCGACGCGGTGCAGGTGATGCAGGTAGCCGCGCGAGAAGTTGCTGCACGTGTAGCACGTGCAGCTCGGGTCGAGCGGCTTCAGCGAGTTCTTGTGCGTCGCGTTGCGGATCTTCACGTCGCCGAAGCGCGTGAACAGCCAGCCGTTGCGCGCGTTGCGGGTCGGCATCACGCAGTCGAACATGTCGACGCCGTTCGCGACGCCCTCGACGAGATCCTCCGGCGTGCCGACGCCCATCAGGTAGTGCGGCTTGTTCGCCGGCAGCTTCGGGCCGACGTGCCGCAGCACGCGCATCATGTCCTCCTTCGGCTCGCCGACCGACAGCCCGCCGATCGCAAGGCCGTGGAAACCGAGCTCCGACAGGCCCGCGAGCGACTCGTCGCGCAGGTCCTCGAACATCCCGCCCTGGACGATCCCGAACAGCGCGTTCGGGTTGCCGAGCCGGTTGAACTCGTCGAGCGAGCGCTTCGCCCAGCGCAGCGACATGCGCATCGAGTCGGCCGCTTCCTTGTGCGTGGTCGGCACGTTGTCGGTCGCGTACGGCGTGCATTCGTCGAACTGCATCACGATGTCCGAGTTCAGCACCTTCTGGATCTGCATCGACACTTCCGGCGACAGGAACAGCTTGTCGCCGTTGATCGGCGACGCGAACGTGACGCCATCCTCGGTGATTTTGCGCAGGTCGCCGAGCGAGAACACCTGGAAGCCGCCCGAATCGGTCAGGATCGGCTTGTTCCAGCCCATGAAGCCGTGCAGCCCGCCGTGTGCGTCGATCGTGTCGAGGCCCGGGCGCAGCCACAGGTGGAACGTGTTGCCGAGAATGATCTGCGCCTTGATCTCGTGCAGTTCGCGCGGCTGGATCGCCTTCACGGTGCCGTAGGTGCCGACCGGCATGAAGATCGGCGTTTCGACGACGCCATGGTTGAGCTTCACGCGGCCGCGGCGCGCGTGGCCGTCGGTCGTCAGCAGTTCGAATTCGAGCCCGTTGGCGGGGCGGGCGGGCGCGGCTTCTTGCGCGTGCGTATCGTGGGATGAACCGTCGGTCATCGTGGGGTGCTCCTGGCCACCGGAAAACAGTCCGGCGCGAGTTGGAAAAAGCCGCCGCGGTAGCGGCGGCGGAAAGAATGGATGTGCGCCATCGTAGCGCGCGGCGCAGGCGAGCGGCGGGCCGCCGCCGAAGGCGCCGCGGCGGCCGTGCCGTGCGTCGGCCGTCGCAGGTGCGGCGCCTTACGCGCCCGCCGCCTCCGGCGTGTCGCGGCGCGTGAGCAGCATCGCATCGCCGTAGCTGAAGAAGCGGTAGCGTTCGGCGATCGCGTGCCGATACGCGGCGCGGATCGTCTCGACGCCCGCGAACGCGGACACCAGCATCAGCAGCGTCGACTTCGGCAGGTGGAAATTCGTGACGAGCCGGTCGACCACGCGGAAACGATAGCCGGGCGTGATGAAGATGTCGGTCTCGGCCTGCGTCGCGGCGAGCGGGCGGCCCGCCGCGTCGGCGTCGCGCGCCGCGGCTTCGAGCGCGCGCATCGACGTCGTGCCGACCGCGATCACCTTGCGGCCGCGCGCGCGCGTTGCGGCGATCTTGTCGACGAGCGACTGCGGCAACTCGTACCACTCGCTGTGCATCCTGTGCTCGGCGATGTTCTCGACGCGCACCGGCTGGAACGTGCCCGCGCCGACGTGCAGCGTCAGCGTCGCGCGCTCGACGCCCATCGCGTCGAGCTTCGCGAGCAGCGGCTCGTCGAAGTGCAGGCCGGCCGTCGGCGCGGCGACCGCGCCCGGGTTGCTCGCATAGACGGTCTGGTAGCGCGTCTCGTCGGTCGCGTCCGGGTCGTGCTCGATATAGGGCGGCAGCGGCAGCCGGCCGTACTGCTCGATCAGCGTCAGGCACGGCGCGGGAAAATGCAGCGTGAAGAACGGCTCGACGCGTTCGCCGACCGTCACGTCGAACGCATCCGCGAGCCGCAGCGTCGTACCGGCGCCCGGCGACTTGCTCGCGCGAATCTGCGCGAGCGCCGTGTGGGTGCCCGTCACGCGCTCGACCAGCACCTCGATCCGCCCGCCGCTGGCCTTCTGGCCGAAGAAGCGCGCCTTCAGCACCTTGGTATCGTTGAACACGAGCAGGTCGCCGGGCGCGATGCACGCGGGCAGGTCGGCGAAACGGCGATCGACGAGGCGCGCGGGTTCGGCGGCGCCGTCGACCTCGAGCAGGCGGCTCGCGGTGCGGTCGGGCAGCGCGGTTTGCGCAATCAGCTCGGGCGGCAGATTGAAATCGAAATCGGAAAGCGTGAACATGCGGGCTGGTTCGAAACGGCCGGCGGGCGTCGCCGGCAGGGCGGAAACGCGTAATCGGGGCGCGCGAGCCGCTATGATGGCGGGATGCGCGGCCTGGCCGGCGTCGTTCGTTCGGACGACGTGAAAGCCGCTATTGTACTTGCCTTGCGAAGCCTCCTCACGATCCGATGCCTGTGTCACCACGCCGTTCCGCCGCAGTTGCCGATTCCGCCGATCCGTTCGACACGGAGGCGGTCGCGTTACCGTCGCACGGCGACGACGCGCGCGCTGCGCCGCCGGCTGTCGCGCAGCGCCGCGCCGGGCCGAAGCGCGGCGCCGACGGACGGCTCGCGCAGCC
>NZ_CABVPP010000103.1 GCF_902499075.1 Burkholderia pseudomultivorans
ATCATGAACACGATATCTCTAACGCACTGCCCTCAGGGCCCGTTTACACCGTATCCAATTTCAACAGCCTGCTAGGCCCGCATCCCGACTCCCGCTACACTCCGACGGTCTCCATCGTCCCGTCTTTCCCGTTGCCGCGCATCGCGCGTGCCCGTACCGCCATGACCGTCGCCACCCGCTCGTCTTCCGCCGCGCTGCAGGGCGCACTCTACGTCGCGTTGTCCGCCGCCGCGTTCGGTGCGATGGCGATCTTCGGCCGCTATGCGTATGCGGCCGGCGTCGACGTGCTCGGCCTGCTGATCGTGCGCTTCGCGATCGGCGGCGCGATCCTGGCCGCGATCGCGCGGCACCGCGGCGTCGCCTGGCCGCGCGGCCGCGCGCTGATCCCGCTCGTCGCGATGGGTGCGCTCGGCTACGTCGGGCAGTCGTTCTGCTATTTCAGCGCGCTCCAGCATGCGCAGGCGAGCCTCGTCGCGCTGCTGCTGTACCTGTATCCGGCATTCGTCACGTTGCTTGCCGCGTGGTGGCTCGGCGAGCGGCTCACGCGCGCGAAGGCCGTCGCGCTCGTGCTGTGCGTCGCCGGCTCGGCGCTGATGGTCGGCGGCGGTCACGGCGAGCCGCTCGGCATCGCGCTCGCGCTGGCCGCCGCGGTGATCTATTCGCTGTATATCGTCGGCGGCACGAAGGCGACGCGCGGCGTCGATCCGCTCGCGACCACCGCGATCATCTGCCTGTCGGCGACCGCGACGCTCGTCGCGATCGCCGTCGTGCGGACCGCGGCATTCGACGCGCCGCCGCGCTGGCCGGCGAACGCGGGCGGCTGGGCCGCGATGCTCGCGATCGCGCTCGTGTCGACGGTCGCGGCGATGCTCGCGTTCTTTGCGGGTTTGCAGCGGCTCGGGGCCGCGCGCACGTCGATGCTGTCGACGCTGGAGCCGGTCGTCACGGTCGCGCTGGCCGCGCTGCTGTTCGGCGAGGCGCTGTCGCCGATGCAGTGGGCAGGCGGCGTCGCGATTCTGGCGGCCGTGCTGGCGCTGGTGCGCGCGGGCGGTGCGGCGGCCGACGACGCGACCGCGACGTCGAACGCATAGCCGGCTGGAGAGGGCGCGGGGCCGGCCGGTTCGACGGGCCGGGCCGGCGCGCGGGTGCATATGCCCGGGCGCTTGCCGGGCTGCGGGGCAGTCGGGCGAACCCGTTGCGGCTCGCCGCGATCGACCGGGCTCGCGTGACAGCCCGTCGGCCGATGCTGCCGGCTTATTCGTTGGGCGGCGGCGTTTTCGGCCGGAATTCGCACAGCGGCTCGATCGCGCAGTGCCAGCATTCGGGCTTGCGCGCCTTGCACACGTAGCGGCCGTGCAGGATCAGCCAGTGATGCGCGTCCTGCAGGAACTCCTTCGGCGTGAACTTCTCGAGCGCGGCCTCGACGGCCCGCACATCCTTGCCGGGCGCGAGCCCCGTGCGGTTCGCGACGCGGAAGATATGCGTGTCGACCGCGATGGTCGGCTGGCCGAATGCGGTGTTCAGCACGACGTTCGCGGTCTTGCGGCCGACCCCGGGCAGGCTTTCGAGCGCTTCGCGGTCGGCCGGCACCTCGCCGTCGTAGTGTTCGAGCAGGATCCGGCAGGCCGCGACGACGTTCTTCGCCTTGGTCCGGTAGAGCCCGATCGTCTTGATGTAGTCGGCGACGCCTTCCTCGCCGAGCGCGACGATTTGTCGCGGGGTGTTCGCGACCGGGAACATCTTGCGCATCGCCTTGTTGACCGACACGTCGGTCGCCTGCGCGGACAGCATCACCGCGATCAGCAGCTCGAACGGCGTCGAGTATTCGAGTTCGGTGGTCGGATGCGGATTGAGGCTCTGCAGCGTTTCGTAGATCGCGCGTCGTTTGCTGGCGTTCATGGAGCGTTCTTGTCGGGCGGCGCGGACGGGCCGGGGTCGTCCTGGTCGTTGGCTGCGGGAGCGTCGTCGCCGGATGCCGGCCCGGCCGCCTCCGCATCGCGCGCGGCCCGCTGTTCGGCGAGCCGCCTGCGGCGCGCTTCGGCCGCGTCGATCTGCGCCTGCACGGCCGCGCTCACGCCTTCGGTATTCTTCGGCGCGGCGCCCTGCGACGCGAGTTCTTCCTTCTTCTTGCGCGCGCGTTCGAGCGCGGCGGCGATGATCGCGCGTTTCTTCGCGGCGGCATCGTCCTCGGCGGCCGGTGCAACTGGTTCCGCGCCCGCCTTCGCGGCGCTCGTGCTGGCGGCGCGCCGTGCGGCGGCACGCGCCTCGGCCGCCTCGCGCTCGCGGCGCTGGCGGACGAGACGCCGGTCGTGGCGTTCGCGCGCGGCATCGGCCTGTTCCTGCGTCCACGCGTCCCAGCCGGTGCGCTCGTCGGTGACGGGCACCATCGCGATGCAGTCGACCGGGCAGGGCGGCACGCACAGGTCGCAGCCGGTGCACAGCGACTCGACGATCGTATGCATCTGCTTGGGCGCGCCGACGATCGCGTCGACCGGGCAGGCCTGCATGCACAGCGTGCAGCCGATGCAGAGGCTTTCGTCGATGAACGCGACCGCGCGCGGATGCTCGCTGCCGTTCACCGGGTTCAGCGGAATCACCGGCTTGCCGAGCAGGCCCGCGAGGCGCGCGATGCCTTCGGCGCCGCCGGGCGGGCACTGGTTGTAGTTCGCGTCGCCGGCGGCGATCGCCTCGGCGTACGGACGACAGCCGTTATAGCCGCACTTCGTGCATTGGGTCTGGGGAAGCAGATCTTCGATGCGATCTGCGAGTGTCTTGGAATCGGTCACGGTGACAACGGGCGCTGTGGCGCCGAATGGCTCTCGGCCGCAGCGGGTGCGGCCGGAAAGGTTTGCCAAACCCAGATTATCGCCGATTTCCCGCATTGCGCTGGACGCCGTCTGTGCGCATAATCGAACCGCTTTTTTGCAGGAGCGCAGCAGGAGGGCGGCCGCACGCGGCGCGTCCGTTCCACGGCGGCCGGCGCCGAGGCGGTGGGGGTACCGGTCCGGATCAAGCGGCTCACATAGCAAAACGCCACCATGAATCAGCCAAAAATCAAAAGAGATCCTGAAGGTACGCGCCGTCGCATTCTGATGGCGGCGGCCGAAGAGTTCGCGAGTGGAGGGCTGTTCGGCGCGCGCGTCGACCAGATCGCGCGGCGGGCCGAGACCAACGAGCGCATGCTCTATTACTACTTCGGCAGCAAGGAGCAGTTGTTTACCGCCGTGCTCGAACACGCATTCTCCGCGCTCACCGAAGCCGAACGCGTGCTCGATCTCGATGGCGTCGCCCCCGTCGAAGCCGTCACGCGGCTCGCGCATTTCGTTTGGGACTACTACCGCGACCATCCCGACCTGCTGCGGCTCATCAACAACGAGAACCTGCACGAAGCGCGCTACCTGCACAAGTCGACCCGGATCCGCGAGATGATGTCGCCGATCGTGTCGATGCTCGCCAACGTGCTGACGCGCGGCCAGAAGGCCGGGCTGTTCCGCAGCGACGTCGATCCGCTGCGCTTCTACGTGACGCTGTCGGGGCTTGGCTACTACATCGTGTCGAACCGCTTCACGCTCGCGGCGACGCTCGGCCGCGACTTCAGCGAAGCCGACGAGCGCGCGGAAATGGTCAGGATGAACACCGAGGTGCTGCTCGCTTACCTGCTGCGGCGCTGACCGGGCGCAGCCCGTAGCGCCATCGGGTGCAGAAACAAAAACGCCGCCGTGCTATGCACACGGCGGCGTTTTTGCGTCGGAACGCGGCGTCAGGCGGCCTTGCGGGCGCGAACGGGCTTCGCGCGCGTGCCGCCCGCGCGCTTCGCGGCGGGAGCGGCCGCCTTCGCGGGCGCCGCGGCCGGGGCTTTCGCGCGCGTGCGCTTCGCGGCGGTCGCGCGGGCGGTTTCGGCCTGCGCCTTGTCGGCGGCCGGCACGGCCGCGAGCGACTTGGCCGTCGGTGCGTCGGGGCGATCCTTGGCCGCGCCGGGCTTTGGCTCCGGCGCATGCTCGCGAATGAAGTCGCGCAGCTGCGGGTAGATGATCGTGCGCCAGCGGCGGCCGGAGAAAATCCCGTAGTGGCCGCATTTCTCTGCGGTCAGGCTGCGCCGGTGGTCCTGCGGGATGCCGGTGCACAGCTCGTGCGCGACGTGCGTCTGGCCGCTGCCCGAGATGTCGTCGAGCTCGCCTTCGATCGTCATCAGCGCGGTGCGCCGAATGTCCTGCGGACGCACGAGTTCGCCGTCGACTTCCCACGTCCCTTCGGCGAGGCGGAATTCCTGGAACACCACGCGGATCGTCTCGAGGTAATACTCGGCGGCCATGTCGAGCACCGCGTTGTACTCGTCGTAGAAGCGGCGGTGCGCCTCCGCGTCTTCCTCGTCGCCGCGCAGCAGGCTCTGGTAGAAATCCCAGTGCGATTGCGCATGGCGTTCCGGGTTCATCGCGACGAAGCCGGTGTGCTGCAGGAAGCCCGGATAGACCTGGCGGCCTTCGCCCGGATAGTTCGCCGGCACCGTGTGGATCACGTTGTTTTCGAACCACGACAGCGAATGCTGCGTCGCCAGCGAGTTCACCGAGGTCGGGCTGCGGCGCGCATCGATCGGGCCGCCCATCATCGTCATCGTGAGCGGCGTATCCTCGCCACGGCTCGCCATCAGCGAGATCGCCGCGAGCACCGGCACCGTCGGCTGGCACACCGAGATCACGTGCAGGTTGCGCGCGCCGATATGGCGGATGAATTCCTGGATGTACGCGATGTAGTCGTGCAGGTGGAACGGACCGGTCTCGACCGGCACCATCCGCGCGTCGATCCAGTCGGTGATGTAGACCTTGTGATCCTGCAGCAGCGTGCGCACGGTGTCGCGCAGCAGCGTCGAGTGGTGGCCCGACAGCGGCGCGCAGACCAGCACGACAGGCTCGTCCTTCAGTTGCGTGACGGCCTCGGCATCGTCCGAATAGCGCTTGAAACGCAGCAGCCGGCAGAACGGCTTCTCGATGATCGTCTGCTCGACGATCGGAATGTTGTGGCCGTCCTTGACGATCTGGTGAAGGTTGAATTCCGGCTTCTCGTAATCCTTGCCGAGCCGGTACAGCAGCTCGTAGGCAGCCGCCATGCGCGGCGCGCCGGGCATCAGCGAGAACGGGCTGGACGGGTTGGCGAACGATTTCGATGCGGCCTGGGCCCAGGCCGTGAGCGGGCTCAGCATCGCTCGCTGGAATTCGTGCAGTTGGTAAAGCATGCAGGCTACTCCCGCGTGGGGGACGGTGCGCAATGGCGGCGTGGGGCGTCGCCGCGTGCCGTGTGGGTCAGCGGCCGGCCATGTTGCACTGCGGCCGGACAATCGCGTCGATCATATCGGACAACGATCGGTGGTGCAATGCAACATTTCCCCGATATTTCATCAAACTTTTGCGATTTGACGTTCTCTGACGAAGCCCCGAACGCCGGTTTCAGCGGCCCGTGGCCACGGCCGGCGCAGGCTGGCCGGCCGCGCGCGCCATCGCATCTTCGTGGTGCATCAGGTTCATGGCCGTATGCACGAGCGCGACGTGCGAGAACGCCTGCGGGAAGTTGCCGACGAGCCGCCCCTCGACCGGGTCGTACTCCTCCGCGAGCAGCCCGAGGTCGTTCGACAGCCCGAGCAGCCGGCCGAACAGCCGGTGCGCGTCGTCGATCCGGCCGAGCAGCGCGTAGTTGTCGACGAGCCAGAAGCTGCATGCGAGAAACGTGCCTTCGCCGGGCGGCAGGCCGTCGTTGTACTCGGTCGTGCGGTAGCGCATCACGAGCCCGTCGTGCAGCAATTCGCGCTCGATCGCGTCGACCGTGCCGACGATGCGCGGGTCTTCCGGCGGCAGGAAGCCGAGCAGCGGCAGCAGCAGCACGCTCGCGTCGAGCTCGTCGCTGCCGTAGCTCTGCGCGAACGCCTGCTTCTCCTCGTGCCAGGCCTTCTCGCACACGTCCGCGTGAATCCGCTCGCGCATCGCGCGCCAGCGATCGAGCGGGCCGGACAGGCGGAACATCTCGGCCGACTTGATCGCGCGGTCGAACGCGACCCACGCCATCACCTTCGAGAACGTGAAATGGCGGCGGCCGCCGCGCGTTTCCCAGATGCCTTCGTCGGGCTCCTGCCAGATCTTCTCGAGATGATCGAGCAGCGCACACTGCACGGACCACACCGTATCGTCGGCCTGCAGCCCGCCCACGCGCGCGAGGTGCAGCGCGGCCATCACCTCGCCGAACACGTCGAGCTGCAGCTGGTTCGCCGCGCCGTTGCCGACCCGCACCGGCTTCGAATCCTGATAGCCGGGCAGCCAGTCGAGCTCCATCTCCGGCAGCCGGCGCTCGCCGGCGATCCCGTACATGATCTGGATCTGCTCGGGCGAGCCGGCCATCACGCGGCCGAGCCACGCGCGCCAGGCGCGCGCCTCGTCGTAGTAGCCGCCGCGCATCAGCGCGAGCAGCGTGATCGTCGCGTCGCGCAGCCAGCAGAAGCGGTAGTCCCAGTTGCGGTTGCCGCCGATCTTCTCCGGCAGCGACGTGGTCGGCGCGGCGACGATGCCGCCGGTCGGCTCGTACGCGAGCGCCTTCAGCGTGATCAGCGAGCGGCGCACGGCGGCCGCGTAGCGGCCCTGCACCTGGCAGCGGCCCGACCATTCGAGCCAGTAGTTCTCGGTGCGCGCGAGCATCGACAGCGGATCGCGCGCGGGCGGCAGCCGCAGGTGCGACGGCGCGTAGCCGAGCGAGAACGGCACGCGCTCGTCGGCGTTCACCGTGAATTCGGCGAGCGTGTGCAGGTTCTTGCCGGTGAGCGGCACCGGCGTGCGCAGCACGACCGTGTCGGGGCCGGCGATCGCCTTCATGCCGTCCTCGCGCGCGAGCTGCGTGACCCAGGGGATCGAGAAGCCGTAGTCGAAGCGCAACACCAGTTCCATGCGCATCTTCATCGCGCCGCGCCGGCCGACGACGATCCGCACCAGTTCGGACCAGCCGTTGCCCGGCGGCATGAAGTCGACCACGGTCACGGCGCCGTCGGCGCTCTCGTAGTCGGTTTCGAGGATCAGCGTGTCGCCGCGATAGCGGCGGGTCGTGTGCGTGATCGCGGCGTCGGCGGCCGGCGCGAGCAGCCAGCGGCCGTGCTCGGGGGTGCCGACGAGTGCCGCGAAGCAGGCGCCCGAGTCGAAGCGGGGCCAGCACAGCCAGTCGACGGAGCCGTCTTTTGCGATCAGCGCGGCCGTGTGGCCGTCGCCGACGAGGGCGTAGTCTTCGATCAGGGCGGGCATGGGCGGCGGTCCTTGGGTATCGAGTTCACAATGCGGACTACGGCGAGCGGGCTTCACGCCCGGGCGCCACGGCCCGTATACTCGGCCGGGCGGCGGAGCGCATGAACGGCCGGCGTTTCGTCCTATCTCAACACTTGAAGCGACTCGACGCAAGGAGGATTCAATGCCCAACCGTTTACGCGAGCATGACGCGCGCGCTTCGACACGAGGGTTCCCGCTTAGGTTCGCTCACTGGATGAAAGGTTTCGCGATCGTGCTTTCGCTGTCCGCGACCCATGCCTTTGCGCAGCAATCGCCGGCACCGGCCGACGGCGTCTACAACCTGCTCGTCGGCACCTATACCGGCGGCGGCAGCGACGGGATCTATGTTTACCGTTTCGATACGAAAACCGGCAGCGTCGCGCCGGTGTCGTCGGCGAAGACGGTGAATCCGTCCTATCTGTTGCCTAGCCGCGACGGTCAGACCGTCTACGCGGTCAACGAACTGCCCGGCGACAACGGGCCGGCCGACCAGCGCGGCGGCGTCAGCGCATTCCGCTTCGACGCGAAGTCGGGAGCGCTCACCTTCATCGACCGCGTTTCTTCGGAAGGGAACGATCCTTGCTATCTGGCGCTGTCGCCGGACGGTAAATACCTCGTGACGGCCAATTATTCGGTCGCGGCGGATCCGGGCGGCAGCTTCGCGGTGTTCCCGATCGGCAACGGCGGCGCGGTCGGGCCGGCCGTGTTGACCGTGCACCATGAAGGCACGGGGCCGGTGAAGGGCCGCCAGGACGGCGCGCACGTGCATTCGACGGTGTTCTCGCCGGACGGCCGCTATCTGTTCGTGCAGGACCTCGGCACCGACAAGATCTACGGCTACCGCTACACGGTGGACGGCAGCCGCGGCCTGATCAGCCCGACCGACACGCGCTACACGCCCGTGAAGGCCGGCTCGGGGCCGCGTCACATGGTGTTCAGCGCCGACGGCCGGTTCGCGTACGTGACGAGCGAGCTGAACGCGTCGGTCGAGGTGTTCGGCTATCACGACGGCAAGCTGACGCCGGTCGAGACCGTATCGATGACGGCGCCGGGCTTCAAGGGCAAGGTCGGCGGCGGCGCGATCCATCTGTCGCCGGACGGCCGCTTCCTGTACGCGAGCAACCGCGGCGACGCGAACGACATCGTGATCTACGCGGTGAACCGGGCCGACGGCCGGCTGAAGACGGTCGGCCGTCAGTCGAGCCTCGGCCGCACGCCGCGCGAGTTCCTGATCGACCCGACCGGCAAGTGGCTGATCGTCGGCAACCAGGACAGCGACACGTTCTACGTGTTCAGCCGCGACGTCGACACCGGCCTGCTGGGCGCGAATCCGCAGAAGGTCTCGGTCGGCAAGCCGGTCGATTTCAAGCTGGTGGCGGTGCCGCAGTAAATGAAAAGGGCGCTGCGGGCGAACCGCAGCGCCCTTGGCATTTCGCGAGGCCGGCGCGCGCGCCGGTTTCGCGGGTTCCGGTGGCGGCCGCTCGCGCGGTATCGGCCGGATCGATCGCTCAGTCCGCCGCGGCCGGCACGAGCACCTCGCGACTGCCGTTGATGCCCATCGACGACACCAGCCCCGCCGCTTCCATCTGTTCGACGAGACGCGCGGCGCGGTTGTAGCCGATGCGCAACTGCCGCTGCACCGACGAGATCGACGCACGCCGCGTGCGCACGACGAACGCGACGGCCTCGTCGTACAGCGGATCGGCTTCCGCGTCCGGCGCGTCGCCGAACAGGTCCTGCGTCGCGCCGTCGGCCGCGGGGCCGTCGAGAATGCCTTCCTCGTACTGCGGCTCGCCGAACTGCTTCAGGTATTCGACGATCCGGTGCACTTCCTCGTCGGCGACGAACGCGCCGTGCACGCGCTGCGGATAGCCGGTGCCCGGCGGCAGGAACAGCATGTCGCCCTGGCCGAGCAGCGATTCGGCGCCCATCTGGTCGAGAATCGTGCGCGAATCGATCTTCGACGACACCTGGAACGCGACGCGGGTCGGGATGTTCGCCTTGATCAGGCCGGTGATCACGTCGACCGACGGACGCTGCGTCGCGAGGATCAGGTGGATGCCGGCCGCGCGCGCTTTCTGCGCGAGACGGGCGATCAGCTCCTCGATCTTCTTGCCCGCGACCATCATCAGGTCGGCCAGCTCGTCGATCACGACGACGATCAGCGGCAGCGTCGACAGCGGTTCCGGATCGTCCGGCGTCAGCGAGAACGGATTGCCGATCTTCTTTTCCTTCGCCTCGGCGTCGCGGATCTTCTGGTTGAAGCCCGCGAGGTTGCGCACGCCGACGGCCGACATCAGCCGGTAGCGCTTCTCCATCTCGCCGACGCACCAGTTCAGCGCATTCGCCGCGAGCTTCATGTCGGTGACGACCGGCGCGAGCAGGTGCGGAATCCCTTCGTAGACGGACAGTTCCAGCATCTTCGGATCGATCATGATGAGGCGCACGTCGTCGGGCGTCGCCTTGTACAGCAGCGACAGGATCATCGCGTTGATCGCGACCGACTTGCCCGAACCGGTGGTGCCCGCGACGAGCATGTGCGGCGCCTTCGCGAGATCGGTGACGACCGGATGACCGGTGATGTCCTTGCCCATCGCGATCGTCAGCTGCGACGTCGAATGCTGGTACTGGCGCGACTCGAGGATCTCCGACAGCCGGATCATCTGGCGTTTCGCGTTCGGCAGTTCGAGGCCCATGCAGGTCTTGCCGGGAATCGTCTCGACGACGCGGATCGACGTGAGACCGAGGCCGCGCGACAAATCCTTCATCAGCCCGACGATCTGGCTGCCGCGCACGCCGAGCGCGGGCTCGATCTCGAAGCGCGTGATCACCGGGCCGGCCGACGCGCCGACGACCGTCACCGGCACCTTGAATTCCTGCAGGCGCTGCTCGATCACCTGGCCGGTCTGCGCGAGGTGTTCGTCGCTGATCGTCTCGATGTCGTCCGACGCGGGCTCGAGCAGGTCGAGCGTCGGCAGTTCGACGTCGAACGACGCGGGCGCGTGGAATTCGAACGCGTTCGGGCGCGGCTGGCGGGCAGGTGTGTCGGGGGCGGCGGGCGTCGGCGCGGGTGCTGCGGTGTCGGCGCTCGGGGCGGCCGTTGCCGGTGCGGGCGAGTCCGCGGGTGCGGCAGCGGCGGTCGGGCTGGCGACCGGCGGCGCGAGCGGGTTTGTGCCGGCAACGGTGGCAGCTGGCGTAGCCGGGAGGGACGCGGGTGCGATGGTCGCGGCGGGGGCGACCGGCGGTTGCGGCGCGGGCGATGCAGCGGCGGGTGCCGCTGCGCTATGCGGCACTGCGCCGCTCGACGGTGCTGCCGGGATGCTCTGCGTGAGTCCGTACGGCGCCGCGGCGGCGCTCGACGCGGTTCCGTTTGCCGGTGCGAGGGCAGGGCCGGCCGGTGTCGTGAACGGCGCGGCCTGGGCGACGGAGGGCGAGGTTGCGGCGACAGGTGTTGTCGATGCGACCGGTGCAGTAGCCAGCGCGGCCGTCTCGACGCCGGCGGGCGTGCCCGGCGTACCGGTGGGTACGGCCGGTGCAGCGGAGCTGGCGGAAAGCGTGGCCGCGGGCGATGTCGGCGACACCGGCGCGGCAGCCGTCGCGAGGGCGCCGGCGGTCGCGCCGGTCGTCGTCGCGAGAGGGCTGGTCGCCGAGCGAACGGAAGCGGCGGTTCCCGTCGTCATCGGGGCGGTAGCGGTGGGCAGCGCAGGCGTTGCGGCGGACGTCGCGACGACAGGCGCATCGATCGCGGTTCGCACCGTTCCGGTTGTGGCGGACGGCGTAGCAGCGGCAGCGGGGACGTCGGTTGCGCGATTCGACTGAGCGGCCGGCGCCGGGGTCGTCGTTGCGGGATGCGCGGATACCGCGACGCTCGGTTGCGCCGCCGGGGACGCGATCGCGGCGGACAGTGTCGGCGCGATGGCCGACGCTTGAGGCGTGGGCGTGCCGCTTGCCGTAAGCGGCGCCGTAGCCGGCGTGCGGGGCGCGGTATTGGCGACGGGCGTTGCCGAAGGCTGCATGGTTGTCGAGCCGGGCAGCGCGTTCGCCGACGTCAGGCCGGAGACCGCAGGTGCGGGCACCGACGATTGCGAAGCCGAGCCGGACGCGGTGCGCGCGACGCCGACCGACGTGGACGTGCCGGCAGGCGTCGACGAAGCCGATGCCGAGCCCGCGGCGCCAGCGGATGACGGCGCGGCAACGGGCTGCGCGACAGGCGCCGACGGACGGGCAATCGCATCGGTTGCCGCACGCGCGACGCCGATCGGCGACGATCCGTCGCTCGATGCCGATGCGGTCGGCTGCGGGAGCGAACCGAATGTCGCCGCTGCCGTGCCGACAGGCGAGGTCGTCGTGGCAACGGATGCGGCGGATGCCGGTACTTGCGCTGCGGAACCGGTCGAGGATGTTGCCGCCTCGACGGACGAAGGCGTCGCCGCAATGGCTGCGGTGTTCGCGGCCGATACCGGCGTCGCGGAGCCGGCAGCGGACACCGTCGAGCCGACGGACGACGAAACGGTCGCCGCAACGGGCACGCTCTTCGCCGCGGAAGCCGCGAGCGTCGAACCCGATGCGGCGTCGGCAGGCGACGACGCGGCGGCCGCGGCGGTCGTCGCGGCTGCGAATGGTCGAGCCACCGCGGATTTCGGCGTCGATGCGACCGCAGTGGCGCCCGAAGCCGGCGCCGGCTTCGCAGCCGGCTGCACCCCGTCCCGCGCCGATGCAGGCGACGATCCGGCATCGGCGACGGGCTTCGTCGCGACGCTTCCGGCTGCCGCCGGCTCGATGGCTTGCGCTGCGGGATCGGCCGCCACTGGCGTCGATGCGAGTGGAGCGGCGTCGCGCACCACGCTCGCCGATGTTTCACCGATCGACGAAGCGGGGAGGGGCGACGACAGCGCATCAGACGAACCGTCGGCCGACGCGCCAAACGCAGCGGCCGCCTGACCGGCAAAGTCTTCCCACGGCGCGAGATCGATCGCCGCATCGGGCGCGGACGCCGGCGCGGCGTCGAACGTCGGCACGACAGGGGCCGCAACGCTGCTCTGCATCTCGTTGCCAGCGTGGGGCGCAAGCGCGCGAGGATCGTCGACGCTGCTGCGCGGCAGTTCTTCCTGCGCGGGCGCTCCGAACGTCGTCGGCGCGCTTACGCCGATCGTCGAAGCGAAGCCTTCCGGTTCAACCGGCACGAACGCGTCCAGTACGATCGGCGCATCGTCGTCGTGCGCGGTCGGTGCCGCCTCGCGTACGACCGCCTGGTCGCCATGATGCGCGGCATGGTCGGCAATGCCGGAAACGATCCCGTCCGATTCGCTCGCAGAGAACGGCACAGCAATGCCGTTCCCCGCCGCCGCGATCCCGGCCACGCCGGCTGCCGCCGCACGTGCGGTGTCGCCCGGCTGCTGCGCGCCGGCCATCGCCGCCCATTGCGCGGTGCTGGCCTCGATCGAGCGCAGCGTTTCATGAACGCTCGGCGCCGGCGAGATCGGCGCCGCCGGCTTTTCCGCCCACGCATAGAGCGGCGCGCGCTTCGGCGGCGGTGTCGCCGTACGGCGGCGCGACAGGTCCGCAGGCGTGCCGGCGGCGCCGCTTCCGGCGACTGGCCGCACCGGCGGGCGCGGCGCCGTCGCGGGAGCGGGGC
>NZ_CABVPP010000104.1 GCF_902499075.1 Burkholderia pseudomultivorans
GGGCGCTGCGCCTCGAAGCGCAGCCGGCGACGGCACCGCCACGGCCGATGCCGCAGCCGGCACCGCGGCCGCGCCGGCGGCCGGCGCGATGCCCGGCACGGACAGCGGTACCGGCGCCGCAGGCGGCGTCGGCACGACCGGCGTGGTCATCTTCATCGGTTCGCCCTGCGGCGTCGGCGCGGGTTCCGGCAGCGGCGTGACGGCTTCCTTCTCGGCGGCCTTCACGGCCGCGCGATCGCGGCGGGCCGGATCGATCTTCAGGAAATGCTCGACGAGGTTGAAGAAGCGCTCGTAGAACACGCCGGCGGGAATCGTCTCGCTCGCGGTCTTGACGAGCGCATCGTCGCTCGAGCCGATCGGCAGCGACAGCGAGCCGAACACGCTGAGGCCGACGCTCGCCGACGTGTTCGACTTCTTCAGCGTGTAGCGGTCCTGCACCGCGTTCACGTACGCGATGCTCGACGTGCCGTCCGCATTCGCGTCCGCGCACACGACGTGAAATTCGATCACGACGTGCATGTCGTTGTTCGGCTGGAAATTCTTGCTGCCGTCGACCGCGTCGTTGCGCGACGACGATACGACGTAGCCCTGGCTCAGCAGCGCGCGCCGCGCGGCCTCGCAGGCCGCGTCGGATTTCGCATGGAACGTGTGCGCATACGGGCTGCTGGTCGCGTCGAACTGCTCCTGCTGGTAGATCGGCTTGGGCGGCGACGAGCACGCCGCCAGCACGGTCGCGGCCGCGAGTGCGCACGAAACGGAAAACAGACGGAATCGGTTGTGCATGGCGTCTTTCAAAAGGCTCGGCGAGATGCCGGATCGGGCCGCGCGCCGGCAGCGCCGGCAAATGGCGTACGGCAATCTCGTATGGCCGGGGCGCTATTATAGTTTCGTTTGATGTCGCGCTCGCTTCAGCCGGCCGATGCGCCACGCGCGACGGCAAGCAATTGCGCCGTCAGCGGGTGATGTTCGCCGCGCCGCGAGCGGATCGCATGGATCTCCTCGGTCACGTCGCCCGCGCGCCCGAGCCGCCGCAGCCCGCGCAGCAGCGACGCGTCGTTCGCACCGAGCTCGCTGAGCGGGAATACGCCGAGCCCGCGCGCCGCGAACACGGCCATCAGCGCGCTGTCCTCGAATTCGCCGACGATGCGCGGCACGATCCGCTCGGCCTCGAACCAGCGGTCGAGGCGCGCGCGCAGCGCCGAATGTGCGGTCGGCAGCAGCACCGGCAGTTCGGCGAGGCCGTGCGGAAAGCGCTGCCGCGCGGCCGGCGTGACCCGCGCGGCGGGGCCGTACCAGTCGACCGGCGACGCGACGAGCCGCTCGCTCGTCACGCGCAGGTTCGAGCCCGACGGCGCGCCGCGGTCCGCCAGCACGAGATCGAGATGGTGCAGCGCGAGTTCCGCGAGCAGCGCGTCGTGCTCGCCGTCGTGGCACAGCAGCCGCAGCGTGGGCGTGTCGAGCACCGGCGCGAGGATCGCATGCGCGGCGAGCTTCGAGATCCCGTCCGCGAGGCCTACCGCGAGTCGCACCGTCGGCTGGCTGGCGGCCGCGCGCACTTCGTCCGGAATCAGCCGCCCCAGCTCGAAGATCGCCTCCGCACGTGCGTACGCGGCCTGTCCGGCGTCGGTCATCGCGACGCCGCGTCCGGCGGGGCGCAGCAGCTGATGGCCGAGCGCTTTCTCGAGCTCGCGCACCTGCGCGCTGATCGTCTGCACGGCCATGTCGAGCCGCTCGGCCGCGCGCGCGAACCCGCCTTCCTTCACGACGACCCAGAAGTAGTAAAGATGTCGGAAATTCAGCATCGATCGAAACTTCGTAAAAATCGAACCTAATATCAGATTCTCTCTGATTTTTTCGAAGTTCGGGCCGAAATATCATCGAGGCTTTCCACTTCACCAAACCCGCCTCATGGACTACCTGCTGACGCTTGCCGCCGATCCCGCAGTCTGGGCCGCGCTCCTGACCCTCGTCGTGATGGAAGTCGTGCTCGGCATCGACAACCTGATCTTCATCTCGATTCTGAGCAACAAGCTGCCCGAGGCGCAGCGCGCCCGCACGCAGCGGCTCGGCATCGGGCTCGCGCTGGTGATGCGCCTCGCGCTGCTCGGCACCGTCGCGTGGATCGCGCGCCTCACCGAGCCGGTGTTCACGCTGTTCGACCATGCGTTTTCGTGGCGCGACATGATCCTGCTGTCCGGCGGCCTGTTCCTGGTCTGGAAGGCGACCACCGAAATCCATCATCACGTGTCGCGCGACGGCGGCGGCGACGGCGCGTCCGGCGGCGCGGCCGGCCTGACGATGTGGGCGGCGGTCGGCCAGATCCTGATGCTCGACATCGTGTTCTCGATCGACAGCATCGTGACCGCGATCGGCATGACCGAGCACATCCCGATCATGTTCGTCGCGGTGATCGCCGCCGTGACCGTGATGCTGTTCGCCGCGCAACCGCTCGCGCGCTTCATCGACCGCAACCCGACCGTCGTGATGCTGGCGCTGTCGTTCCTGGTCGTGATCGGCATGACGCTGATCGCGGAAGGTTTCGGCTCGCACGTGCCGAAGGGTTATATCTACGCGGCGATGGCGTTCTCCGCGTTCGTCGAAGGCATGAACATGCTGGCGCGGCGCGCGAAGGCGAAGCGTGCCGCGCAGGCGGACGGCCACTGACCGACGCCTGCCGCCGCGGCGGCAGGTTCGACCGGATGCCGGCGGCATCCGCAGGATGAAAGGAGCGATACGATGAAATGCCCCGTCTGCAAGACGCCCGACCTGCTGATGGCCGAGCGCCAGTCGATCGAGATCGATTACTGCCCGACGTGCCGCGGCGTGTGGCTCGATCGCGGCGAACTCGACAAGCTGATCGCGCGCGATACCGGCGATACGCCGGTGCGGCGCGAACCGGCGCTCGCGCAACGCGATGCCCGCGCAGCCCACGGTCGCGACGACGCGTGGGGTCGCGACGGCCGCCCGCACGACGATCGATCCCGTCACGACGGTCGGCGCCGGCGCAGATCGATGTTCGACCTGTTCGACTTCGATTGAACGACGCGTATGCCGGTGCGCCGCCGGATAGGAAAAAGCCCCGCCCGACTGCATGTCCGGCGGGGCTTTTCAATACGCGCCGCGCTGCGGCGCGCGTTCGCGTTTACGCGTTGCCGGCCGTCACGTCGATCCGGCGCGGCCGGCTTTCCTCGCGGCGCGGGATGGTCAGCGTCAGCACGCCGTCGCGCAGGTTCGCTTCGATCCGCGACGTGTCGAGATCGGGGCTCAGCACGAAGCTGCGGGCGAAGCGCGGCGCGCGCACTTCGGCATGACGCACGCGCAGCTCGGCCGGCGTATCGATGCGCGTGTCGGCCTCGATCGTCAGCGTGTTGTCGTGCACCTTCACGTCGAGATTCTCGCGCGGCACGCCGGGCAGGTCGGCCCACAGCGTGACGCCGCGGCCGTCCTCGACGATGTCGACCGCCGGCGTCGCGGCGGGCCGGCGCACGGCCTCCGCTGCGGTCGCGGGAGCGGTGCCGGTCTGGCGTTCGGTCAGGATCTGGCTCGTATTCATGTCGTTCTCCTCAGCGATTAATGGACGGCGATCGCACGCGGCTTCGATGCTTCGCGGCGTCCGACGCGGATCAGCAGGCAGCCGTTTTCATAGCGGGCGCTGACCTTGTCGGGGTCCGCATTCTGCGGCAGCTCGACGACGCGGCGGAAGGCACCGTGAAAGCGCTCCTGCGCATACGCGCGCACGTCGTCGCCTTCGCCGCGCGGCGCACGCTTGCGCTCGCCGCTGATCGTCAGCAGATCCTTGTCGATCGACACGTCGAAGTCGGCCGCGGCCATGCCGGGCGCGAATGCGACGATTTCGATCGCGTCGTCGGTGGCGCCGACGTTCAGCGCCGGGAAGGCGTTCGGCCGCACCGCGCGGATGCCGGACGGGAGTTCGCCGAACAGGTTCGCCATCTGCCGCTGCACGCGGGCGAATTCGTCGAACAGGTCGTTGCCGAAATGGATACCGCTCATGTTGGTCCTCCGGAACAGGATACGCGGGAGACGCGACGGCGCGCCGCCGGCGGCGGGCGCGACCGGCTTCTCCAGCAGGTCGGAACGGGCAGCGCGCTGCATGCGGCCGCGGGGTGAAGCGTAATTAGTGATCGCTGCCGCGCATTTCAAGAGCGCGGCATGCAATCTTCGTCAACGCGCACGGACGCGCTTCGATGCGACAATCGCCGCGCCATCAACGAATCACGGAGACGGGACGCACATGGACATTCAACGCATCGCGATCGTCGGCGCCGGCGTGATCGGCGCGAGCTGGGCCGCTTTCTATCTGTCGAAGGGCTTCGACGTCGTCGCGACCGACCCCGCGCCGCAGGCCGACGCACGGCTGCGCGACGCGCTCGCCGCGTTTCTCGGCGAGCGTGCCGACGCGCTGTCGAAGCGGCTCGCGTTCGATGCCGATCTCGAGCGCGCGCTCGACGGCGTCGATTTCGTGCAGGAAAACGGTCCCGAACGGCTCGACCTGAAGCGCGAGCTGTATCGCCGGATGGACGACGTGCTGCCCGCGCACGTGCTGATCGCGTCGAGTTCGTCGGGACTGAAGATGTCGGAGATCCAGACCGCGTGCGCGAAGCATCCGGAACGCTGCCTGATCGCGCATCCGTTCAACCCGCCGCACCTGATTCCGCTCGTCGAGCTGGTCGGCGGCGACGCGACCGGCAGCGACGCGATCGCGCGCGCGAAGGCGTTCT
The DNA here is from genome assembly GCF_902499075.1 of Burkholderia pseudomultivorans. Classification (GTDB taxonomy): domain Bacteria; phylum Pseudomonadota; class Gammaproteobacteria; order Burkholderiales; family Burkholderiaceae; genus Burkholderia; species Burkholderia pseudomultivorans. The sequence continues at coordinate 4,740 of NZ_CABVPP010000104.1, forward strand.
ACGACGCGCTCGGCAAGGAGACGATCGTCCTCAACAAGGAGATGGCCGGACATGTCGCGAACCGGCTCGCGGCTGCGCTGTTTCGCGAGGTGTACCACCTCGTCGGCGAGGGCGTCGTGAGCGTCGCCGACGCGGACAAGGCCGTCGCATGGGGGCCCGGGCTGCGCTGGGCGCTGATGGGGCAGTGCCTGACCTATCACCTCGGCGGCGGCGCGGGCGGTATCGCGCATTTCCTCGAACACCTGTCGGGCCCGATGACGAGCTGGTGGGACGACCTCGGCACGCCGTCGTTCGACGCGAACGTCGATCGCAAGCTGATCGACGAACTGCGCGCGATCCAGGGCGAGCGCTCGATGCAGGACCTTGCGGCCGAGCGCGACCGGCTGCTCGTCGAGCTGATCGACGCGCGGCGGCGCAGTTTCTTGCCGTAACCGCGCGAAGCGCGGCGAGGCGGCGCCGCGCGCGCGTCGGCACGCGGGGGCGGCTACTGCTGCTGCGAGACCGCCTGCGGCGCCTGGTCGAGCCATGCCGGATGCGCGGCCTGGATCAGTTCGCGATTGCGCTCGCGGGTCCGGTCGCTCGGCGGGTAGTCGCCGTCGGTCGTCGGCAGGTCGCCGTTCAGGTAAGCCTGCTTCAGCTGGGCGATGACGTCCGCGCGCGTCAGGCCCGGTTCGGGCGGCGCGGCGTCGGTCTGTGCAAAGGCGGGGGACAGCAGGGCGGCCGCAGCGGTCGCGACGGCGAATCGCATCACGTTCATGGTGCACGCTCCGATCGAGAGGGGACGACGAAAATGCCCGGCGGCACGCCGTGCGTTTTCGGGACATCCCATTGTCGGGAGCGGGTGCTGCGAGGACGCTGACGCGTTCCGGGCAATGCTGTCAGTTGCGGTGCGGCACGCGGTGCGAATGCGCCCGCGCGGCGGCTACAGCTCGGCGGCCGCCGCGATCAGCGTCGCTTCGAGCGCGAGCGTCGAGCGCGACGCGGCGGCGGGGCGGTCGATCACGTATTCGAGTTCGCCGAGTTCGGGCAAGCCGGCGTCGAGCCGCGCGAGCCCGGCCGGGATCACGTAGCCGGCGAACGCGCTGACGCCGAGCCCCGCGCTCGCAGCCGCGCGCAGCACCGCGACGCTGCTGCTGACCACCGCGATCCGGTACGGCCGCCCGACCGCCTCCAGCGATTCGAGCACGCGGCGGCGCGACACGCTCGGCTCCGGATGCATCGCGAGCGGCAGCACGGTCTCGTGGCCGGTGATGCGCGAATCGGGGCCGGTGCACCAGTACAGCGGCTCGCTGCGGATCACGCGGCCACGGCGGCTGCCGGCGATCCGTTTCGCGAACACCAGGTCGTGCCGGCCTTCGTCGAGCGCGTCGAACAGGTCGCCCGACAGGCCGGTGGCGATCGCGAGCTCGACGTCGGGATTGCGCTGCACGAAGCTCGCGAGCGCGGCCGTCAGGTGCGCGGACGCGAAATCCTCGGACATCGCGAGCCGCACCTTGCCCGACAGCGGCGGCCCGCACACCGACGTGACGGCCTCGTCCATCAGCTCGAGGATGCGCACCGCGTAGCGAAACAGCGCGTCGCCGTGTTGCGACAGCCGCACATTGCGCGTGTCACGCTCGAACAGCGGCCGGTCCAGCAGTTCCTCGAGACGGCGGATGTGCTGGCTGACGGTCGATTGCGACAGGCTCACGCGTTCGGACGCGGCGGTGAAGCTGCCGGACTGGGCGACGGCGACGAAGCTGCGCAGCAGCTCGGGCGGTAACGGGCGCATTGCTAAATCCACTGAATCGGTTTCGACAACTTCATAAATGGCCGGAGGCGGCGGGGCTAGTATCGGATCACGCACCGGTGCGCCCGCATGGCAGGCCAGCCGGATGCGTCGCCCGTGTCGCGCCGGCGGCTGCATCGGTCAGTCTACGGCGTCCGGCCCGAAACCGCATCATCCCATCGACCGCCCGAGAACGCGTCCGCACGACGGCGCGCCGGGCCGCGGCGCACCGCCGCAGGAGACAGCCCGGCGCGCAAGCGCGGGGCGCCGCACGCCTCCTGCGGACGGCCACGCGCCCGTCACGAAGAGACTGGAGACGACTCATGATCATCTACGGAACCGCGCTGCTGGCGTTCTGCCATCTGGCCGGGCTGTTTCTCGGCGACCTGCTGGGCGCCGCGATCGGCGTGAAAACCAACGTCGGCGGCGTCGGCATCGCGATGCTGCTGCTGATCTGCCTGCGGTTGTGGCTGCATCGGCGCGGCTGGCTGCCGAAGGAGACCGAGGCCGGCGTCGGCTTCTGGGGCGCGATGTACATCCCGGTCGTCGTCGCGATGGCCGCGAACCAGAACGTCGTCGCCGCGCTGAAGGGCGGGCCGGTCGCGCTGCTGGCCGCGCTCGGCGCGGTCGCGATCTGCGCATGCTGCATTGCGGTACTGGTGCGCACCGGGCGCGACGACACGGCCTTCGCGGGCGTGCCGCAATTCGAAGAACAGTGACGGAGGCCGCCATGCTGCAGATGCTCGAAAAAGTCGTCGCCCACAACGGGCTCGTCGCGTCGTTCGCGCTGGTCGGCCTGATCATGTGGGTGTCGTCGATCGCGTCGCGCAAGCTCACGTTCGGCCGCGTGCACGGCTCCGCGATCGCGATCGTGATCGGCCTCGCGCTGGCCTATGTCGGCGGCGCGTTCACCGGCGGCGAGAAGGGTATCGCCGATCTGCCGCTGTTCGCGGGCGTCGGGCTGATGGGCGGCGCGATGCTGCGCGATTTCGCGATCGTCGCGACCGCGTTCGAAGTGCAGCCGGCCGAGGCGCGCAAGGCCGGGCTGGTCGGCGTGTTGTCGCTGCTGCTCGGCACCGTGCTGCCGTTCGTCGTCGGCGCGTGCATCGCGCGCGCGTTCGGCTATACCGATGCGGTCAGCATGACGACGATCGGCGCGGGCGCCGTCACCTACATCGTCGGGCCGGTCACGGGCGCGGCGATCGGCGCGAGTTCCGACGTGATCGCGCTGAGCATCGCGACCGGGCTCGTGAAGGCGATCATCGTGATGATCGGCACGCCGGTCGCGGCCGGCTTCATGGGCCTGAAGACGCCGCGCTCCGCGATGATCTTCGGCGGCCTCGCGGGCACCGTCAGCGGCGTGAGCGCCGGGCTCGCGGCGACCGACCGCCGCCTCGTGCCGTACGGCGCGCTGGTCGCGACCTTCCACACCGGCGTCGGCTGCCTGCTCGGGCCGTCGGTGCTGTTCTTCACGACGCGCGCGCTGGTCGGCGCGTAGCGCGACGGGGGACTGCGCGCCGCGCCCGGGCGGGCGGCGCGCCACACGCATCCATCGCGGCCGCCTCTGAGTCGGATTCGGCAACATCATCAATCGGCGGCGGCGCCAGGCTTAGAATGCCGCTGAACCATCGAAGCAGGAGAACTGTTCATGACCGGATGGAATCACGCGCGGCAGGCGCGCGATGCACGCCTCGCGGCCGGCGCGCCGTTCGCGCGCGGCAAGCGGGTCGATGCGCGCGACGCGGTCGCGCTGCTCGAAGCGGTGCTGCGCCCCGGCGATCGCGTTTGTCTCGAAGGCGACAACCAGAAGCAGGCCGACCTGCTCGCGACGGCGCTCGCCGACGTCGACAGCGCGAAGGTGCACGACCTGCACATGGTGCAGTCCGGCGTCGTGCTGCCCGAGCATCTCGACGTGTTCGAGCGCGGCATCGCGAAGCGCCTCGATTTCGCGTATTCGGGCCCGCAGTCGCAGCGGATCGCGAAGCTGCTGTTCGGCGGCAAGATCGCGCTCGGCGCGGTGCACACCTACCTCGAGCTGTTCGCGCGCTACTTCATCGACCTCACGCCGCACGTCGCGCTGATCGCGGCGGTCAGCGCCGACGCCGACGGCAACCTGTACACCGGCCCGAACACCGAGGACACGCCGACCGTCGTCGAAGCGACCGCGTTCAAGGACGGCATCGTGATCGCGCAGGTCGACCGCATCGTCGACAAGGTGCCGCGCGTCGACATTCCGGGCGACCGCGTGCATTTCGTCGTCGAGGCAGGTCGCCCGTTCTATGTCGAGCCGCTGTTCACGCGCGATCCGGCCGCGATCACCGAGACGCAGATCCTGACCGCGATGCTCGCGATCAAGGGCGTCTACGAGCCGTACGGCATCAAGCGCCTGAACCACGGGATCGGCTTCAACACCGCGGCGATCGAGCTGCTGCTGCCGACCTACGGCGCGAAGCTCGGGCTGAAGGGCAAGGTCTGCACGCACTGGGCGCTCAATCCGCACCCGACGCTGATTCCGGCGATCGAATCGGGCTGGGTCGAGCAGATCCACTGCTTCGGCTCCGAAGTCGGGATGGACGACTACATCCGCGCGCGCTCCGACGTGTGGTTCACGGGCCCCGACGGCTCGCTGCGCTCGAACCGCGCGTTCTGCCAGACGGCCGGCCTCTATGCGTGCGACATGTTCATCGGCTCGACGCTGCAGATCGACCTGGCGGGCCATTCGTCGACGGTCACGGCCGAGCGCATTGCCGGCTTCGGCGGCGCGCCGAACATGGGCAGCGACGCGCGCGGCCGGCGTCATCCGAGCGAGCCGTGGCTGAAGGCCGGCGCGCAAGCCGATCCGGACACGCCGGCGGCATTGCGGCGCGGCCGCAAGCTGGTCGTGCAGATCGGCGAGACCTTCGGCGACAAGAACGTGCCGATGTTCGTCGAGAAGCTCGACGCGCTGAAGCTCGCCGACAAGCTGCAGCTCGATCTCGCGCCGATCATGGTCTACGGCGATGACGTCACGCACATCGTCACCGAGGAAGGGATCGCGAACCTGCTGATGTGCCGCGACCGCGACGAGCGCGAGCACGCGATTCGCGGTGTCGCCGGCTATACGGAGATCGGCCGCGGCCGCGACCGCAGGATGGTCGAGCGGCTGCGCGAGCGCGGCGTAATCCGCCGCCCGGAGGATCTCGGCATCGATCCGCTCGACGCCGACCGCCGCTGGCTCGCCGCGCGCTCGATCAAGGATCTCGTGCACTGGTCGGGCGGGCTGTATGCGCCGCCGGCCCGGTTCCGCAACTGGTGAGGAAGACGGCATGGAACAGTTGAACTATCGCTTCACCGCGCGCGAACGCGCGAAGGGCGAACGGGACTCGGCGCTGGTCGGCGTGGTCGCGTCCGGCAATCTCGAGGTGCTGGTCGAACGCACGCTGCCGGGCAGCGAATGCGAGATCGACATCCGCACCGCGGCGGTCGGCTTCGGCGCGGTCTGGCAGGCGGTCGTCGCGGATTTTGTCGAGCGGCGCGCGCCGGGCGGCCTGAAGCTGTCGATCAACGACGGCGGCGCGCGGCCCGACATGGTGTCGCTGCGGCTCGCGCAGGCGGTGCGTGCGATCGAGGGGGATGCGGCATGAGCGACGTCAACGTCAGTCACGATGCGCCGGCCTTCGTCGCGAATGACGCGAGCTGGTACGAAGCGTCGGCGCGGCAGCGCATCGACGGGCTGCTCGACGCGGGCAGCTTCGGCGAATTCCTCGGTCCGGCCGAACGCGTGACCAGCCCGCACCTGCCGCTGTTCGACCTGCCGCAGCAGTTCGACGACGGCATGGTGGTCGGCCACGGGCGGCTCGATGGCCGGCCGGTGTTCGTCGCCGCACAGGAGGGCCGCTTCATGGGCGGCGCGTTCGGCGAAGTGCACGGCGCGAAGCTGACCGGCCTGCTGCGCGCGGCACGCGAACGCGGCACGCCGGTGCTGATCCTGTTCGATACGGGCGGCGTGCGGCTGCAGGAAGCGAATGCGGGCGAGCTCGCGATCGCCGAGATCATGCGGGCGCTCGTCGAGGCGCGCGCGGCCGGCGTGCCGGTGATCGGGCTGATCGGCGGCCGCGCGGGCTGCTACGGCGGCGGCGGGCTGCTTGCCGCATGCTGCTCGGCGCTCGCGGTGTCGGAGCAGGGTCGCATCAGTGTGTCCGGCCCGGAAGTGATCGAGACCAATCGCGGCGTCGAGGAGTTCGATGCGAAGGACCGCGCGCTGATCTGGCGCACGATGGGCGGCAAGCACCGGCGGCTGATCGGCGGCGCGGACCGCTACGTCGCCGATACGCCGCACGCGTTTCGCGCGGCGGCGCTCGAGCTGATCGGCTGCGCGCCGAAGTTCGACACGGCGATGCTGCGCGCCGAGCAGGCGCGGCTCGATGCGCGCGTCGAGCGTTTCGGCGCGTGCGCGGATGCGCTCGACGTGTGGCGCGCGCTGGGCGCAAGCGCGCCGGAAGCGATTCCCGGGATGCCGGACGACGCGTTCGTCGCGCTCGCCGATCAACTGCAGGAGTTGAAATGAAATCACGCTCACTTGGTTCGCGGTGCCTCGAACAGGGCGGCCCGGCGGGAGGCATCGCATGACGCTCGATGAAGTCCTGAACTCGCTGTTCCCGCACGGCCATGCGATCGCGCGCGACGGCGGCCTGCTCGCCGGTCATGCGGAACTGGGCGGCGCACGCGTGGACGTGATCGGTGTGGCCGAACGTTTGCCGTTCGGCATCGACGAAGCGCTGAAACTCGCGTCGCACGTGCTCGACACGATCGAGCGCGGCGCGGCGACGCCGATCCTCGTGCTGGTCGACAGCGACAGCCAGCGGATGAGCAAGCGCGACGAACTGCTGGGCCTGAACGAAGGGCTGTCGCATCTCGCGAAGTGCCTGATCCACGCCGATCTTGCCGGGCACCGGACGATCGGCGTGCTGTACGGCCACACGGCGGCCGGCGCGTTCATCGCGACCGCGCTCGCGACGCGCACGCTGCTCGCGCTGCCCGGCGCCGAGCCGGAGGTGATGGACCTGCCGTCGATGTCGCGCGTGACGAAGCTGCCGATCGACGTGCTCAAGGAGATGTCGCGTTCGACGGCCGTGTTCGCGCCGGGCCTCGACAATCTCGTGAAGATGGGCGCGGTCGATGCGGTGCTCGATCCGGCGCGTGCGCTCGATGCGCAGGTCGCGCCATGGCTCGCGAAGCCGGCCGACCGCGTCGATCGCCGCGCCGCGCGCGGGCGGCCGGTCGCGGCCGAGGTCGCGCAACGCGTCGAGGCGCTCGCGCGTGCCGCACGCTGACGCACCGCTGCGCCGCCACACGCTCGTCACGCTGACGGCGGCGGGGTGGCGCGCGGCGTTTGCGCGCGATCCGCTGCTGGCCGCCGATCCGTGCGTGCGCCGCTGGGCCGAGCACGGCTGGCCGCTGATCGTGCGCCGCGCGTCGCCGGACGAG
>NZ_CABVPP010000105.1 GCF_902499075.1 Burkholderia pseudomultivorans
GTCGGCACGCCTGTCGCCGGCGCAACGGCGAACGTGCGCCAGATCGCGGCCGACAGCACCGCCGCCAGCGCCGCGAAACCGAGCCAGCCGGGCGCCGCGCGATGGCCGGCCAGCGCGCTGCCGATCAGCCCCGTCAACACGATGCCGACGCCGGGCCCCGCGTAGATCACCCCGCTCCACTCGGGCGCATGCAGCTCCGCGAGCCGCCGCAGCCCCCATTGCGAGATGAACACGAAGGTCCACGCGCTGACGACGCCCGCGACGAAGCGCACCGCGAGCCACACCGGCAGCAGATGGCCGACGCCCATCGCGGCGGTCAGCAGCACGGTCGCGGCGAGCCCGAGGCGGACCATCCGCGCGGGCGCGACGCGCAGCGCCGCGCAACTGACCGCGCCGACGAAATAGCCCGCGTAGTTCGCCGAAGCAAGCCAGCTGCCGGCCTTCAGCCCGATCGAGCCGTCGGCGAGCATCAGCGGCATCAGCGGCGTGAACGCGAAGCGGCCGACGCCGAGCGCGACCGCCAGCCCGACCATGCAGGCCAGCGCGGCCGCACGGGCGCGGCGATCGGCTTCGCGGGACGGGCGCGCGTCGAGCGCGGCGGTCGGGGCATCGGAACGGGACATGGCGGTATCGGCCGCGCATCACGCGCCGGCCTGAACGGAAATCGGAATGTTTGTATCCTAGCTTGACCAAACATTCTCGAAAAATGAATAATTCAGAATCGAGTCATCACATGGAGAGAACCATGGACCTGGCGGCGCTGGCGATTTTCCGTGCCGTCGTGCGCGAGAACGGCGTGACGCGCGCGGCGGCGAAGCTCAATCGCGTGCAGTCGAACGTGACGACGCGCATCAAGCAGCTCGAAGAAGAGCTCGGCGCGGCGCTGTTCGTGCGCGACGGCCGCCGGCTGGTGCTGACGCCGGCCGGGCAGACGCTGCTGCCGTATGCGGAGCGCCTGCTCGCGCTCGCCGACGAGGCGCGCGACGCGGTGCGCGAAGACACGCCGCGCGGGCGGCTGCGGCTCGGCACGATGGAGAGCACGGCCGCGAGCCGGCTGCCGACCGTGCTCGCGCGCTATCACCATGCATGGCCCGACGTGTCGCTCGAACTCGTGACGGGTACGACCGGCTGGCTGATCGACAAGGTGCGCGACTTCGAGGTCGATGCCGCGCTGTTCGCGCGGCCGCCCGCGCCCGACATGCTGCCCGACACCTTCGAGACGGTGCCGGTATTCCGCGAGGACCTGGTGCTGCTGACGCCGCGCGGCCATCCGCCGGTGCGCACGCCGCGCGACGTGATCCTGCCGACGCTGGTCGCGTTCGAGCGCGGCTGCTCGTACCGCAAGTACGTCGAACAATGGTATGCGGCGCACGGGATGAAGCCGGCGCGCGTGCTCGAACTCGGCTCGTACCACGCGATCGTCGCGTGCGTCGCGGCCGGCGCCGGGATCGCGGTCGCGCCGCGTTCGGTGCTCGACCGGCAGCCGGAAGTCGGCAGCCTCGCGCAGCACGAAATCGCCGAACTGCACGGCATCGACACGCTGCTCGCGTGGCGGCACGGGTACGCATCGGCGGCGCTCGCCGCGCTGCGCGATGCGCTTGCGGAAGCGGCGCGGCAGGCGGACAACGCAGCGGCGAAACCGCCCGTCGCGATGCCCGCCTGACTGCGCGCGGTCGGCGGCGGGCGGCACGGGCCGCGCAACGTTTCCCGGATGAAAATGCAAACGACCCGACCGGCCAACGCCGATCGGGTCGTTTCATGCGATCCCTTCACAGGATCGCGCCGCACGTTGCGCGGATCAGAGCCGCGCTTCGACCCAGCCCTTGACGCCCGCGAGCGCCGCCGGCAGGTTGGCCGGCTCGGTGCCGCCCGCCTGCGCCATGTCCGGACGGCCGCCGCCCTTGCCGCCGACCTGCTGCGCGACGAAGTTCACGAGCTCGCCGGCCTTGACCTTCTTGCTCGCATCGGCCGTCACGCCGGCGATCAGGCTGACCTTGCCGCCTTCGACCGCCGCGAGCACGATCGCCGCGCTCTTCAGCTTGTCCTTCAGCTTGTCGACGGTCTCGCGCAGCGTCTTCGCATCGGCGCCGTCGAGCGTCGCGGCCAGCACGTGCACGCCGCCGACTTCGACGGCCTGCTGCGCGAGCTCGTCGCCCTGGCTCGACGCGAGCTTCGACTTCAGCGCCGACAGTTCCTTCTCGAGCGACTTCACCTGGTCCTGGACCTGTGCGATGCGCTGCGTCAGTTCCGACGGCTGCGCCTTCAGCGCGGCCGCCGCTTCGTTCACGCGCGCGTCGAGTTCCTGCACGTAGCGCACCGCGTTGTCGCCGGTGATCGCCTCGACGCGACGGATGCCGGCCGCGACGCCGCCTTCCATCACGATCTTGAACAGACCGATGTCGCCGGTGCGGCTCACGTGCGTGCCGCCGCACAGTTCGCGCGAGAAGCCGAGATCGAGCACACGCACCTCGTCGCCGTACTTCTCGCCGAACAGCGCCATCGCGCCGCCCTTCACCGCTTCGTCGTACGGCATCACGCGCACGATGCCCGGCGCGTTGGCCAGAATCTCGTCGTTGACGATCTGCTCGACACGACGGATTTCGTCGTCGGTCAGCGGCGCGTTGTGCGCGAAGTCAAAGCGCGTCTTGTCCGCATCGACGAGCGAACCCTTCTGCTGCACGTGCGCGCCGAGCACTTCGCGCAGCGCCTTGTGCATCAGGTGGGTCGCCGAGTGGTTGCGCTGCGTGCGCGCGCGGCGGTGCGCGTCGATTTCCGCGCGCAGCACGTCGCCGACCTTCAGCGTACCCTGCTCGAGCGTGCCGTGATGGCCGATCACGTCGGCCTGCACCTTCAGCGTGTCGGCCACCGCGAAGCGCGTCGCCGCATTCGCGAGCACGCCCTGGTCGCCGACCTGGCCGCCCGATTCCGCGTAGAACGGCGTGTGGTCGAGCACGACGACCGCGTCCTGGCCGGTCTTCACCTCGTTGACGGCCGAACCGTCGACGTACAGCGCGACGACCTTCGCATCGTCGAACGCGATTTCCTCGTAGCCGTGGAAGGTGGTCTTCGCGCCCGCGTATTCGAGGCCCTGCGTCGCCTTGAACTTGCCGGCCGCGCGCGCCTGCTCGCGCTGGCGCGCCATCGCGTCGTCGAACGCCGGCTCGTCGACCGTCATCCCGCGCTCGCGGCACACGTCGGCCGTGAGGTCGAGCGGGAAGCCGTACGTATCGTGCAGCTTGAACGCGAGTTCGCCGTCGAGCACCTTGCCGCCCTTCGCGTCGACGTCGGCCAGCGCGGCCTCGAGGATCGACATGCCGTGCTCGATCGTCTCGAAGAAGCGCTCCTCTTCCTGGCGCAGCACGTCGGTCACGCGCTGCTCGGCTTCCTTCAGCTCCGGATACGCGACGCCCATCTCGGCGACGAGGTCGGCCACCAGCCGATGGAAGAACGCGCCCTTGCGGCCGAGCTTGTAGCCGTGGCGGATCGCGCGGCGCACGATCCGGCGCAGCACGTAGCCGCGACCTTCGTTGCCGGGAATCACGCCGTCGACGATCAGGAACGCGCACGCGCGGATGTGGTCGGCGATCACCTTCAGCGAGTTGTTGTTCAGGTCGCTGGTCTCGGTCACGCGCGCGGCGGCCTTGATCAGGTTCTGGAACAGGTCGATTTCATAGTTGCTGTGCACGTGCTGCAGCACCGCGGCGAGACGCTCGAGGCCCATGCCGGTATCGACCGACTGCTTCGGCAGGCGCGTCATGTTGCCCTGCGCGTCGCGGTTGAACTGCATGAACACGAGGTTCCAGATCTCGATGTAGCGGTCGCCGTCTTCCTCGGGCGATCCCGGCGGGCCGCCCCACACGTCCGGGCCGTGATCGTAGAAGATCTCGGTGCACGGACCGCACGGGCCCGTGTCGCCCATCGTCCAGAAGTTGTCCGACGCGTAGCGCGCGCCCTTGTTGTCGCCGATCCGGATGATCCGCTCGGTCGGCACGCCGACGTCCTTCGCCCAGATGTCGTACGCCTCGTCGTCTTCCTGGTAGACGGTGACCCACAGCTTTTCCTTCGGCAGCTGGTAGACGGTCGTCAGCAGCTCCCACGCGAACTTGATCGCGTCGTGCTTGAAGTAGTCGCCGAACGAGAAGTTGCCGAGCATCTCGAAGAACGTGTGGTGACGCGCGGTATAGCCGACGTTCTCGAGATCGTTGTGCTTGCCGCCCGCGCGCACGCTGCGCTGCGCCGTCGTGGCGCGCGAATACGGGCGCTGGTCCGTGCCGAGGAACACGTCCTTGAACTGGACCATGCCCGAGTTCGTGAACATCAGCGTGGGGTCGTTACCGGGCACGAGGCTCGACGAGCGGACGATCGTATGGCCCTTCGATTCGAAGAATTTGAGAAATTTCTCGCGGATTTCGGCAGCTTTCATGGCGTGCAGGGACAGTCTGGCTAAGACGGCTTCAAACGCCGGCGGCCCGGACGGGCGCACGGCGGCATATTCGGAAACGATCGATTATACGGGATCGGCAGCCGTTCCCGGCAAAGCGGCTCGGCCATCCAGCCGCCCCGGCTGGGCCACTGCCGCGGCCGATTCGCCTTAAGATGCTCGGCATCCCGATTCGCGTTGCCGGCGCAACGCGCAGCCAAGCCAACCAAGGAGACGATTCGACGATGGGTGCCCTGAGCCATATCCGCGTGCTGGACCTTACCCGCGTACTCGCGGGCCCGTGGTGCGCGCAGACGCTCGCCGATTTCGGCGCGGACGTGATCAAGGTCGAGCGCCCGGGCGCCGGCGACGACACGCGCCACTGGGGGCCGCCGTACCTGAAGGACGCGCACGGCGCGGACACCGCCGAGGCCGCGTACTACCTCGCCGCGAACCGCAACAAGCGCTCGGTGACGGTCGACATCGCGACGCCCGAAGGCCAGCAGATCGTGCGCGAGCTGGCCGCGCAGAGCGACGTCGTGCTCGAGAACTACAAGGTCGGCCAGCTGAAGAAATACGGGCTCGACTACGAATCGCTGCGCGCGGTGAAGCCTGATCTCGTCTACTGCTCGGTCACCGGGTTCGGCCAGACGGGACCGTACGCGCACCGCGCGGGCTACGACTTCATCGTGCAGGGGATCGGCGGCTTCATGAGCATCACCGGCGAGCGCGACGGCGAGCCGGGCGGCGGCCCGCAGAAGGCCGGCGTCGCGATCGCCGATCTCGCGACCGGCCTGTACTCGACGATCGCGGTGCTCGCCGCGCTCGCGCACCGCGACCGCACCGGCGAAGGCCAGTACATCGACATGGCGCTGCTCGACGTGCAGGTCGCGCTGCTCGCGAACATGAACACCAACTTCCTCGCGAGCGGCAAGCCGCCGGTGCGCTGGGGCAATGCGCATCCGAACATCGTGCCGTACCAGACGTTCCAGACCCGCGACGGCTGGATCATCGTCGCGGTCGGCAACGACGGGCAGTTCCGCAAGTTCGTCGAGGCCGGCGGCCGCGCCGAACTCGCCGACGACGAGCGCTTCGCGACCAATCCCGCGCGCGTGCGCCACCGCGACACGCTGGTGCCGATCCTCGCGGAGATGGTGAAGACGCGCAGCAAGACCGCGTGGATCGATGCGCTGGAAGCGGCCGGCGTGCCGTGCGGCCCGATCAACGATCTCGACGAGGTGTTCGACAACGAGCAGGTGATCGCGCGCGGGATGCAGGTCGCGCTGCCGCACCCGTGCGGCGCGGACGTGAAGCTCGTGCGCAATCCGATCCGGATGAGCGCGACGCCGCCCGATGCGCGCACCGCTCCGCCGCTGCTCGGCGCGCAGACCGACGAGGTGCTGCGCGACATGCTCGGCTACGACGAGGCGCGGATCGCCGCGCTGAAGGCGAAACAGGCGATCTGAGCGAACGGCCCTGCCGGCAACCGGCGCGTCACGCGGCGGCGGGGCCGGTCCGCCGCGCGAGCGCGTCGAGCCAGCCGCGTGCGTCGGGCCAGTCGCCGAGGCCGCTGTCCGCATTGATGTGGCCGCGCCGGCCGATATCGTGGAAGGTGCTGCCCCACGCGTGCGCGCAGCTGCGTGCGAACGCGAGCGACCCGTACGGATCGTCGCCGCTCGCGACGACGCAGGTCGGAAACGGCAGGCGTTCGCGCGGCACCGGCCCGAAGCCGTGCGCGTCGACCGGAAAGGCCGGCCCGGCAGGATCGGGCAGCGCGACGAGCAGCGCACCGCGCACCTTCGCGAGCGCAGCGGGCCGCGCATAGCGCGTCGCCCACCAGGCGGTCGTCAGCGTGCCGAGGCTGTGCGCGGCGATCAGCACCGGACCGCGCGCGGCCTCGACCGCCCGGTCGAGCGCGAGACACCAGCCGTTGCGGAACGCGCGCTCCCAGTCGGGCATCGCGATGCGCGTGAAGCGCGCGTCGGCGCACTCCCAGCGGCTCTGCCAGTGAAGCGGGCCGGAATTGCCGTAGCCCGGCAGGATGAAAATGCGGGAGTCGCTCATGAAGGAAGGCGCCGACGCATGAAGTCGTTATAGGGTGTCGACGCAGTGTCGCACATCCGTTCCTCCCTGATCTTGCCTGTCAAAAAAACCGGAAGGATGTGCGCGACGCCCGCAGGCGTCGCAATCGGCCGGCGCGCGATGCGCCGGCGTCGTTCAGCGTACGCCCGCGCCGACCAGGCCGCCTGCGGCCGCGCCGGCAACCGTGCCGACCGGGCCGCCCGTGATCAGGTAGCCGAGCGCGCCGCCCGCGGCCGCGCCGATACCGGCATTGCGCTGCGTATGCGTCATCGCGCATGCGCCGAGTTGCGACAGGACCGCGACGATCACCGCGGTGCGAACGAGAAAAGTGGTCTTCTTCATCATGGTTGTTAGTGTCCTTCCGCCGTGCGGCAACGCGAGCGGCGGCATTGAAACGGTGAAACCCATCATAGAAAAACCCGAATGGCGCGGGCAATCCGATTTACGTCGTGTTACAGCCGACACAAAGTCGAGATATTGCGATTACGCGACACGCGTGCCCCGCCGCCAATGGCCAGCCGCGCGGGAGGGCCCCCGGTCAGGTAGAATTGCAGGATTAAACCGGCGCGACGCGCCGACACAACCTGACGCCATCCGCATGAGCACCGAACGCAACGACGCCCCCGCGGCTTCCAATTTCATCCGCAACATCATCGACGACGACAACCGCACCGGCAAATGGGGCGGCCGCGTCGAAACGCGCTTCCCGCCCGAGCCGAACGGCTATCTCCATATCGGCCATGCGAAGAGCATCTGCCTGAACTTCGGCGTCGCGAACAGCTACGGCGGCGTTTGCCATCTGCGCTTCGACGACACGAACCCGGAAAAGGAAAGCGTCGAATACGTCGACTCGATCGTCGACGCGGTGCGCTGGCTCGGCTTCGACTGGCGCAAGGACGCGGTCGACCACCAGTATTTCGCGAGCGACTACTACGACAAGCTGTACGAATACGCGGAGCTGCTGATCAAGCGCGGCAAGGCCTACGTCGACAGCCAGAGCGCGGAAGAGATGCGCGCGAACCGCGGCTCGCTGACCGAGCCGGGCAAGCCGTCGCCGTTCCGCGACCGCACGCCCGACGAGAACCTCGACCTGTTCCGCCGGATGAAGGCCGGCGAGTTCAAGGAAGGCGAGCACGTGCTGCGCGCGAAGATCGACATGGGTTCGCCGAACATGAACCTGCGCGACCCGGTGATCTACCGGATCCGCTACGCGCACCACTACCGCACCGGCGACGCGTGGTGCGTGTATCCGATGTACGACTACACGCACTGCATCTCGGATGCGCTCGAAGGCATCACGCACTCGCTGTGCACGCTCGAGTTCGAGGATCACCGCCCGCTGTACGACTGGGTGCTGAACGAGCTCGCCGAAGCCGGCGTGTTCACGCGCCCGCTGCCGCAACAGATCGAATTCTCGCGCCTGAAGCTCACCTACGCGATCACCAGCAAGCGCAAGCTGCTGCAGCTCGTCAACGAAGGCCACGTCGACGGCTGGGACGACCCGCGCATGCCGACCATCGTCGGCGTGCGGCGCCGCGGCTTCACGCCGGACAGCATCCGCCTGTTCTGCGAGCGGCTCGGCGTGACGAAGGTCGATTCGTGGATCGACATGAGCGTGTTCGAAGGCGCGCTGCGCGACGATCTCGACGACAAGGCGCCGCGCACGGTCGCCGTGCTCGATCCGCTGAAACTCGTGATCGACAACTATCCGGAAGGCCAGGAAGAAGCGTGCACGGCGCCCGTGCATCCGCATCATCCGGAGCGCGGCGTGCGCACGTTCCCGATCTCGCGCGAGCTGTGGATCGAGCGCGACGACTTCGTCGAGAACCCGCCGAAGGGCTATTTCCGCCTGTTCCCCGGCAACAAGGTGCGGCTGCGCTACGGCTACGTGATCGAGTGCACGGGCTTCGACAAGGACGCCGACGGCAACGTGACGGCCGTGCACTGCAACTACTTCCCGGACAGCAAGTCGGGCACCGACGGCGCGAACAACTACAAGGTCAAGGGCAACATCCACTGGGTCAGCGCGAAGCATGCGCAGCCGGCCGAAGTGCGCATCTACGACCGCCTGTTCAAGGAGCCGCATCCGGACGCGGGCGACGCGAACTTCCTCGACGCGCTGAACCCCGATTCGAAGAAGGTCGTGCAGGCGTTCGTCGAGCCGGGCGCCGGCGACGCCGCGCCGGAGACGCACTTCCAGTTCGAACGGCACGGCTACTTCGTCACCGACCGCATCGATTCGAAGCCGGGCCAGCCCGTGTTCAACCGGATCGTCGGGCTGCGCGACAGCTGGGGCAAGCCGGCCTGATGGCCGGCCGGGCGCGGCGGCGATCGGCCGCGTCCGGTCATGACGTCATCGGACGAACCAATAAAAAACCGGCTTTCGCCGGTTTTTTATTGCATATGAACCCCGATCGACACGACGCCGCATCGTCACGCGCGCAGCAGGCGCCGATGCAGCTCCGCCAGCGGCAGCGTCGTGCGGAACAGCCGCGCGAGGCTGCGGCTCGCATAGGTGTCGACGTCGGCGGGCGCCGTCCAGCGGTACGCATCCATCTCGGGAATCAGCGAGCCGTCGCGACGGCTCGGAAACAGCGACGTGCACGTGCAGTGCGCGGGATCGATCTCGCCGTCGGCGACGCGCACCGCGAACAGGTGCAGGTCCTTGTCGTGCCGGTACGCGAAGCGGCCGAGATCGAGCAGCCGCTCGGCCGCGAACACGATGCCGGTTTCCTCGCGCAGTTCGCGCAGCGCGGCGTCGGCCGGCGACTCGCCGGGCTCGCCCTGCCCCTTCGGGATGTCCCAGTGCGTCGTATCCGTCGCATGCGCGAGGAACACCTGCCCGGCCCCGTCGAGAATCACGACGCCGCACGATACCGTACGCGGCGCGGCGCTCCGCTTCATCGCGCGCGGGCTCAGCGTTTCTGGAACTGCCAGTTGCCCGCGGCCGTCTTGCAGTAGACGGGGCGCAGCGTCATCGTCTGGCCCTTCGCGGCGATTTCGGTGGCGACTTCGCGGCAGGTCTTGCCGTCCTTCTCGGTCGTGGTCGGCGTGAGCTTCGCATCGATCTGCGTGCCGCGGCCGCTGCTCTGCCACGTCGTGGTCTCGCCGTCCTTGCCTTCGTCGCGCACTTGCGCGACCGCCTTCGACAGCGACGCGCGGTCCGCCTTGCTGAAATAGCTGATCGGCGTGTCGCTGAGGAAGTTCAGGTTGTTCTGCGCATGGGCGGGCAGCATCGCGGCAGCGCACGCGGCGCCGGCCAGCACACGCGAGACGAGGGAAAGGGATGCACGCATCGACATGTTGTTCTCCTTGGATGTTCGATCGAACGGCGTGGCGCGCCCCGGCGAACCGGTGCGCGCCACGCCCGTCAGCGAGCGAGCATAGCATGCGTGCCGCGACGGGGCCCTGCTAGCGGGCCGCCTGCGCGGCCGTTTGCGGGGCCGTTTGCGGGGCCGTTTGTTGATATCCGTCAGTCAGCGTGTTCAGGAACGCGATCACGTCCTTGATCTCCGCCTCGTTCAGCGCCGGCTTGTCGCCCGGCTTGCGGTCGAACGGCGGCTCGCGATTGATGTTCGGCCAGTAGCGCTTCGGCAGGTCGTCGTAGATCTGCACCTTGCCGTGCGCGACCGGATAGAACTTCTCCGGATGGATGTCGCGCTCGACGTAGAAGCGCATCACGTCCTCCAGCGAGTGGTACACGCCGTTGTGGAAGAAGGTCTTGCGCAACGCGACGTTGCGCAGCGACGGCGTGCGGAACAGCCCGCAGAATTCGTCGCGGCCCTTCAGGTCGGTGCGCTCGGGGCCGCACGCGCCGAGATCGTAAAAGCGCGGATCGCGATTGACCGGCAGCGCGCGGTTGCGCGGCACCGCGATTGCGATCAGCCCGAAATCGCTGAACTGCGGCGGCGTGCCGTCGAGCGCGCGCTGGCTGACGTGGCAGCTCGCGCAATTGCCCTTCGTCTCGTCGTTGAACAGCTGCAACCCGTGCAGCTCGGCCGGCGTCAGTCGTGCGCGGCCCGCCAGGTACGCGTCGTACTTGCTGGTGTACGGCGCAAACACGTCGGGCGTCTGCTCGAACGTGCCGAGCGCACGCAATACCGCGTTGAATGCGGCCTGATCGTCGTCAAGCACGTGCACGCCGAACAGCGCGCGGAATTCGTCGGCATACGGCGCGGCCTTCACCGCCCGGGCGACCTGCGCCGGCGAGCTGTTCATCTCGAACGGCGACGTGAGCGGAATGCGCGCCTGCGCGGCGCCCGTGTCGACGCGGCCGTCCCACGTGAGGCCGCCGGTCGGACCGGCATCGACGCTCTCGTCGCCCTCGTCGTCGGAATCGTGGAAGTGCTCGGTGAACTGCGGCACGCCCTGCAGGTATTTGAGCGACGGCACCGCGCGAAAACCCGCGTGCCGCATGTCGTCGCCGCCGAACTGCACCGGCAGCGCGTTCGGCGGCCCGAACGCGTGCTCGGGGCTGTGGCACGACGCGCACGCCAGCTTGCCGGAACCTGACAGCGTAGGGTCGAAGAAAAGTTGCTTGCCGAGCGCGGTCATCCGGCGCACGCCTTCGTAAACTTGTGCGCGGGTCTGCGGCTGGTTGGTGGCGACGATCGGCCCGGCGTCGCCGGACGTCGCGGCCGCACTCGCACCGGCGGCGCCGGCGGTGTTCGCGGCGCTGGCGGGCGGT
>NZ_CABVPP010000106.1 GCF_902499075.1 Burkholderia pseudomultivorans
GGCCAATCGCATACGAAACCCTTTTAAACAGTGCCCCGGCCGTCAAAATGAGGCGCTTTTCAACAGCCTGCTAGGGCCGTTCCTCACGCCGGAGCGCAGCACGGCACGGCCGGCGCCAGCGCCATCCGCCGACCCGGCGTACAATGCGCGACGCGGCATGACGCCGCGCGAATCACGACGTTCCCCACCATGTTCAATCCGAGTCGCGACGAAGTCCGTCGCTTTTTCACCGAGACCTGGCGCAAGCAGCGCGCCGGCGAGATCCTGACGCCGCTGGAAGCGATGGCCGCCGACTGGATCGTCGAGCACCCCGAATACCACGCCGAACTCGCGGACGCGGACGGCGCGGCCGCGCGCAGCTACACGCCCGAGGAAGGCCGCACGAATCCGTTCCTGCACCTGTCGATGCACCTGGCGATCAGCGAGCAGCTGTCGATCGACCAGCCGCCCGGGATCCGCGCCGCGCACGACAAGCTCGCGGCGAAGTTCGGCTCGACCCACGACGCGCAGCACGCGATCATGGAGTGCCTCGGCGAAACGATCTGGGAAGCGCAGCGCACCAACACGCCGCCCGATACCGACGCATACCTGCAGCGCATCCTGCGCCGCGCGTCGCGCGACTGAACCGCAGCGCAGCGCCCGGCGCGAACAAAAAAATACCCCGCCTCGGCGGGGTACGTCCGCTGCGCGGGCCCACAGGCCCGGCGCGCTTACTTCTTGAACACCAGATCGCCCTTCAGCGACTCGATGTAGGCCGCGATGTCCTTCATGTCGCTGACCGACAGGTTCTGGACCTGCGCCTGCATGATCGCGTTGTTGCGACCGAGCAGCGGGTTCGTCAGGCCCATCTGGTACTGGCGCATCGCCCACACGAGATAGTCGGCGTGCTGGCCCGCGAGGCGCGGATACTCGGCGTTGATCGGCTGGTTCAGCTGCGCGCCGTGGCAGGCCGCGCAGTTGTGCGATTCGACCAGGTCCTTGCCCTTCGCCAGATCGGCCGCGTGCGCGGTGCCGATCGCGAGGCCGGCCGCGACCGCAATCGCCGCCGCCGTCTTGAATGCGTTGTTCATGAATGCTCCTGTCCCGCTGCTGAGATCAGCGGCGCGCGCTTACTTGTAGGGATTGTCCTTCGAGTCGACCTTCTGGGCGGCGTAGTAGGCCGCCAGATCGGCGATGTCCTGGTCCGTCAGCGAGCCGGCGATCGCGTTCATCGACGGGAAGTGACGATCCTTCTTGCGGTAGGACTTCAGCGCGTTCTCGAGGTACTGCTGGTTCTGGCCGCCGAGCACGGGCACCCGGTAGACCTCCGGATACGCTGCGCGGTAATCCTGGATGCCGTGGCAACCGATGCACATGGCGGCCTTGCTCGCCCCGTCCTTCGGGTTGCCGACCACACCGGCCGCCTGCGCGCTGCCCGCGAGCGCCACGAGCGCTGCGACAACGACGTGTTTGCCGACGAATTTGTTCATAGCTCTTGTAACCTAGCTTGAGGGGAAACTGGCGCCGAAGCGGCAACGGCCCGCGCCGTTTTGCTTATCGGATCGCCACGCAGGCCAAAAAAAACGGCCAGATTGTACCGCGCCGGCGGGGAACGCGTCCATATGGGCGCCCCGGTCCGCCCCGCCGCAGCCCCGCAACGATACGCGGGCCACGCCGAACCCGACAGCCCTTCTGACTTATACTGGGATTTTTTCCCGACAGAGAAGAGCGCCGCCATGCGTTTCGAAGGGTCCTCGCACTACGTCGCCACCGACGATCTGAAGCTCGCGGTCAATGCCGCGCTGACGCTGCAACGCCCGCTGCTGATCAAGGGCGAGCCCGGCACCGGCAAGACCATGCTCGCCGAGGAAGTCGCGGCCGCGCTCGACATGCCGCTGCTGCAATGGCACATCAAGTCAACGACCAAGGCGCAGCAGGGCCTGTACGAATACGACGCCGTGTCGCGGCTGCGCGATTCGCAGCTCGGCGACGAGCGCGTGAAGGACATCGCGAACTACATCGTCAAGGGCGTGCTGTGGCAGGCGTTCGACGCCGAGCACCCGAGCGTGCTGCTGATCGACGAGATCGACAAGGCCGACATCGAATTCCCGAACGACCTGCTGCGCGAGCTCGACCGGATGGAATTCCACGTGTACGAGACGCGCGAGACCGTGCGCGCGAAGCACCGCCCGCTCGTCATCATCACGTCGAACAACGAGAAGGAGCTGCCCGACGCGTTCCTGCGCCGCTGCTTCTTCCACTACATCCAGTTCCCCGACCCGGCGACGATGCAGAAGATCGTCGCGGTCCACTTCCCGAACATCCGCGAGGAGCTGCTGCATGCGGCGCTCGAGAGCTTCTTCGAGCTGCGCGGCGTATCGGGGCTGAAGAAGAAGCCGTCGACCTCCGAACTGCTCGACTGGCTCAAGCTGCTGCTCGCCGAGAACATCCCGGCCGACGCGCTGCGCGGCGCCGACGCGAAGCAGATCGTGCCGCCGCTGGCGGGCGCGCTGCTGAAGAACGAACAGGACCTGAGCCTGCTCGAGCGGCTCGTCTACATGAACCGGCACAACCGGTAATCCCTCCCCTCGCAAAGGCCCGGCCATGCTGCTCAATTTCTTCTACGCGCTACGTGCGGCCAAGCTGCCCGTCTCGGTGAAGGAATACCTGACGCTGCTCGAATCGCTGAAGGCCGGGCTGATCGAGCCGTCGATCGACGCGTTCTACTTCCTCGCGCGGATGACGCTCGTCAAGGACGAGCAGTACTTCGACAAGTTCGACCAGGCATTCGGCGCGTACTTCCACGGCGTGTCCGCACTGCCGTCCGATGCGTTCGACGTGCCGCTCGACTGGCTCGAAAAGCGTCTCGAGCGCGAGCTGTCGCCCGAGGAAAAGGCGCAGATCGAAGCGCTGGGCGGCCTCGACAAGCTGATGGAGCGCCTGAAGGAACTGCTCGACGAACAGAAGGAGCGGCACGAAGGCGGCAACAAGTGGATCGGCACCGGCGGCACGTCGCCGTTCGGCCACGGCGGCTACAACCCGGAAGGCATGCGCATCGGCGGCCCGTCGAACGGCAACCGCACCGCGGTGAAGGTATGGGAAGCGCGCGCGTACCGCGACTACGACGATTCGGTCGAGATCGGCACGCGCAACATCAAGGTCGCGCTGCGACGGCTGCGGCGCTTCGCGCGCGAAGGCGCGGCCGAGGAGCTCGACCTGCCCGGCACGATCCGCAGCACCGCCGCGAACGCGGGCTGGCTCGACCTGCGGATGGTGCCCGAGCGCCACAACAACGTGAAGGTGCTGATGCTGCTCGACGTCGGCGGCTCGATGGACGACCACATCAAGCGCACCGAGGAGCTGTTCTCGGCCGCGAAGGCCGAATTCAAGCATCTGGAGTTCTTCTACTTCCACAACTGCGTGTACGACCACCTGTGGAAGAACAACCGCCGCCGCCACGCCGAGCGCACCGCGACCTGGGACGTGCTGCACAAGTTCACGCCCGACTACAAGCTGATCTTCGTCGGCGACGCGACGATGAGCCCGTACGAGGTGCTGCAGCCGGGCGGCTCGGTCGAGTACAACAACGCGGAGGCCGGCGCCGTGTGGCTGCGCCGCCTCGCCGACCAGTTCCCCCATCATGCATGGCTGAATCCCGAGCCCGAGCGGCTATGGGAATACCGGCAGTCGGTCGCGGTCATTCGCGACCTGCTGGGCCAGCGCATGTATCCGCTCACGCTCGCGGGCCTCGAAACCGCGATGCGCGCCCTGAGCAAGTAACGCATCCCAAACCAGCAGATACGAGGCCGCCGTCGAGCGGCCCGCCCCGGAGATAGCATGAATCCTTCGCCCACCGCGAGCGCGGACCGCGCCGGCGGCCGCTTCTTTTCCGACACGTCCGTCTCGGCGCTCGTCGCCGGCTTCGTCGCGATGATGACCGGCTATACGAGCTCGCTCGTGCTGATGTTCCAGGCCGGCCGCGCCGCCCACCTGACCGATGCGCAGATCTCGTCGTGGATCTGGGCGCTGTCGATCGGCATGGCGCTGACGACGATCGGCCTGTCGCTGCGCTTTCGCGCGCCCGTCGTCGTCGCATGGTCGACGCCCGGCGCCGCGCTGCTGATCGCGTCGCTGCCCGGCGTGCCGTATGCGGAAGCGATCGGCGCGTTCGTCGTGTGCGCGGTGCTGCTGACGGCCGTCGGCGTCAGCGGGCTGTTCGACACGCTGATGCGCCGGATTCCGGCCGGCATCGCCGCCGCGCTGCTCGCGGGCATCCTGTTCGAGATCGGCATCGAGATCTTCCGCGCCGCACAGTTCCAGACCGCGCTCGTGCTCGCGATGTTCTTCACGTACCTGATCGTCAAGCGGCTCGCGCCGCGCTATGCGATCGTCACGACGCTGATCGTCGGCACCGCGGTCGCGGGCGGCCTCGGCCTGCTCGACTTCAGCCGCTTCCATATCGCGCTCGCCCATCCCGTGTTCACGATGCCGGCCTTCTCGATCGCGTCGATCGTCAGCATCGGCATTCCGCTGTTCGTCGTCGCGATGGCGTCGCAGAACGTGCCGGGCATCGCAGTGCTGCGCGCGGACGGCTACCAGACGCCGTCGTCGCCGCTGATCGCGACGACCGGCCTCGCATCGCTGCTGCTCGCGCCGTTCGGCTCGCACGGCGTGAACCTCGCGGCGATCACGGCCGCGATCTGCACCGGCCCCGAGGCGCACGAGGATCGCACGAAGCGCTACACGGCCGCCGTGTGGTGCGGCACGTTCTACCTGATCGCGGGGATCTTCGGCGCGACGATCGCCGCGCTGTTCGCGGCGCTGCCGAAGGCGCTGGTCGTGTCGGTCGCCGCGCTCGCGCTGTTCGGCTCGATCATGAGCGGGCTCGCGAACGCGATGCAGGACGTGAAGCAGCGCGAAGCCGCGCTGGTCACGTTCATGGTCACCGCATCGGGCCTCACGCTGCTGTCGATCGGCTCGGCGTTCTGGGGGCTCGTCGCCGGCATCGTCACGCAGGTGATCCTGAACGCGCGCCGCCCCGCATGACGCGGCCGTGCGCGCGGCGGGCAGCGGGCGCCGCGGCGCCGAGCGGCGCGGCAAAGCCGCGGCAAAACGTACTCGACACGAATCGGGCCTAGAATAACGGATCGGACGCGGCGCCCGGCGCCGCTTCGCTTCGCCGCCGCGCGCCGCGCGGCACGTCAGAACCCCGGCGCCCCGCGCCCTCCTTTCGAATCGCCATGACTACCGCACTCGACCAGCTCAAGCAGTACACGACCGTCGTCGCCGACACGGGCGATTTCCAGCAGCTCGCGCAATACCAGCCGCAGGATGCGACCACGAACCCGTCGCTGATCCTGAAGGCCGTGCAGAAAGACGCGTACAAGCCGATCCTCGAGAAAACCGTCCGCGATCATCGCAACGAAAGCAACGACGTCATCATCGACCGCCTGCTGATCGCATTCGGCACCGAGATCCTGAAGCTGATCCCGGGCCGCGTGTCGACCGAAGTCGACGCGCGCCTGTCGTTCGACGCGAAGCGCTCGATCGACAAGGGTCGCGAACTCATCAAGCTGTACGAAGCGGCCGGCATCGGCCGCGAACGCATCCTGATCAAGCTCGCGTCGACCTGGGAAGGCGTCCGCGCGGCCGAGGTGCTACAGAAGGAAGGGATCAAGTGCAACATGACCCTGCTTTTCTCGCTCGTGCAGGCCGCCGCGTGCGCGGAAGCCGGCGCGCAGCTGATCTCGCCGTTCGTCGGCCGCATCTACGACTGGTACAAGAAGCAGGCCGGCGCCGACTGGGACGAGGCGAAGAACGGCGGCGCGAACGATCCGGGCGTGCAGTCGGTGCGCCGCATCTACACGTACTACAAGACCTTCGGCTACCACACCGAAGTGATGGGCGCGAGCTTCCGCACGACCAGCCAGATCACCGAACTCGCCGGCTGCGACCTGCTGACGATCAGTCCCGATTTGCTGCAGAAGCTGCAGGACAGCAACGATGCGGTCGCGCGCAAGCTGTCGCCGGACGCGCTGCAGGACAAGCCGACCGAGCGCGTCGCGATCGACGAGGCGTCGTTCCGCTTCCAGCTGAACGACGATGCGATGGCGACGGAAAAACTCGCCGAAGGCATTCGCGTGTTCGCCGCCGACGCGGTGAAGCTCGAGAAGCTGATCGACGCGCTGCGCTGAAGCGCGCGTCACGTCGGCTGCTGTCGGCAATGCTGGCAACAGCCGTCAGCAGCAGCCTGCAAGCGGCCGCGAACCTTGCGTTCGCGGCCGCTTTTATTTTTCATTCCATCGTCAAGCGCGCGCACTACAATCCACGTCACGGATACGCAGGCCGCTCCCGGCGCGTCCCTTCCCAGTCAACCGTGCATGAACCCGAGCCGGCGCCAGCATGCCGGCCCGGACCACAGGAGACAGCAATGCAAGTCCAACCGTACCTGACCTTCTACGGCCAGGCCGACGAAGCCCTTCGGTTCTATGAAAAGGCACTCGGCGCGAAGACGTTGTTCAAGATGCACTTCAAGGATGCACCGCCGAACGCCGAGCACCCGATCACGCCCGAGATGGCCGACAAGGTGATGCATGCGAGCTTCACGATCGGCGACTCGATGATCATGTGCTCGGACGGCGACTGCAGCCAGCCGGCAGGCGGCAGGCACGCCGGCTATTCGCTGTCGCTGAACCCGGCGACGGTCGAGGAAGGCCAGAAGCTGTTCGACGCGCTCGCCGACGGCGGCGAAGTGACGATGCCGTTCGGCAAGACGTTCTGGGCGCTCGGCTTCGGGATGACCAAGGATCGTTTCGGCGTGCACTGGATGGTCAACGTCGAGGACCTGTCGCAACGCGACGAACTCGCGCAGCACGCACAGGGATAACGCACAGAAACGAAGCCCGCCACGTTGCCGTGGCGGGCTTTTTCATGGGCCGGCCGTGCGGCCCGCGTCAGCTTTCGACCACGTCGAGATAGTCTTCGGGCCGCGTGCGATCTTCCGCATGCGCGATGCCCATCACGCGCACCAGTACGCTCACGACGATCGACACCACGAGGTTCACGATCAGCGACCACACGGCCGCATAGCCGGGGATCGCGAGACCGAACAGGTGGATCGTGAAGATCGAGCCGGCCAGCTTCAGCGAGATCGCCATCCACGTGCCGCACACGATGCCGGCCGCCCAGCCGACCAGCAGGCCGCGATGGTCGAGCACGCGCGTATAGAGGCCGAGCACGATCGCCGGCAGCGTCTGGATGATCCAGATCCCGCCGAGCAGCTGAAGCTGGATCGCATAGGTCAGCGGCAGGCCGAGAATGAATGCGACCGCGCCGACCTTGACGATCAGCGATACGAGCTTCGCGACATGCGTTTCCTGCTCGTGCGACATGTTGCGATTCACGAACTCGCGATGGATGTTGCGCGTGTACAGGTTCGCGGCCGCGATCGACATGATCGCCGCCGGCACCAGCGCGCCGATCCCGATCGCCGCGAATGCAACGCCGACGAACCACGACGGGAAGTAGTTCAGGAACAGCGCAGGCACCGCGAAGTTCGGACCGAACGCCTTGAAGTACGGCGCGTACTGCGGCATGTCCTTCACGCCGGACGCAAGCGCCATGTAGCCGAGCAGCGCGAGCAGGCCGAGCACGAACGAATACGCGGGCAGCATCGCCATGTTGCGGCGGATCGTGTTGCCCGACGACGACGACAGGATCGCCGTGACCGAGTGCGGGTACAGGAACAGCGCGAGCGCCGAGCCGATCGCGAGCGTCGCGTAGGCGCTGTAGCCGTTCAGGTTCGCCGCGTCGGGCGCCTTCAGCAGCAGCTTCGCGGGCGGCACGCTCGCAAAGATGTGACCGAAGCCGCCGAGCTTCGCCGGAATCACGATGATGGCTGCCGCGATCGTGATGTAGATCAGGATGTCCTTGACGATCGCGATCATCGCCGGCGCGCGCAGCCCCGACGTGTACGTGTACGCGGCGAGGATCGCGAACGCGATGATCAGCGGCAGGTCGCCGACGAAGCCCGTCGTGTCGAAGCCGAGCGCGCCGATCACGACCTCGATGCCGACCAGCTGCAGCGCGATGTACGGCATCGTCGCGACGATGCCCGTCACCGCGATCGCGAGCGCGAGCATGCGGCTGCCGTAGCGCGCGTTGACGAAGTCGGCGGCCGTCACGTAGCCGTGCCGCTTCGCGATGCTCCACAGTTTCGGGAACACGACGAATGCGAACGGATAGATCAGGATCGTGTAAGGCAGTGCGAAGAAGCCCATCGCGCCGGCGCCGAACACGAGCGCGGGCACCGCGACGAAGGTGTACGCCGTGTAGAGGTCGCCGCCGAGCAGGAACCACGTGACGATCGTGCCGAAGCGGCGGCCGCCGAGGCCCCATTCGTCGAGATGGGCGAGATCGCCGCGCCGCCAGTTCGCGGCCAGGAAACCGAGGATCGTGACGCCGATGAACAGCAGCACGAAGACGAAGGTTGCGCCGAGATTCATCGCGCACCTCCCTGCGGGCCGCTCGACTTCCACGCGTTCTTCGTCTTGTAATAGACGAAGGCGGTAATCACCGCGCTAATGAAGACCCACAGCAGCTGGTACCAGTAGAAGAACGGAAACCCGAACCATTGCGGTTCGATCTTGCTGTACGACGGCACCCAGACCATCGCGATCAACGGCAGCACCAGCAGCCAGAGCCAGCGCTTGGCGGCCCGGTTGGCGTCGGCATCGTGAGCCATGACGTCTCCTCATCTTTCCCGGTTATCGATCTTGTTGAGCGGGTACGGCGGCGAGAGGAGCGGCGGAACGGGTAGCGGCAGCCCCCCTGGCTTCGCGCCAGTATAGGAGCCGCGCTCATGCGGTCAAGCGGGGGCGAACCCGAGGTGATCCGCCCCTTGTCGTGCGGTTGCACCGGCATGCGGCCGGTGCATGCAGCGTCAGATCGCGAACGACGCGCCGCGGGCGCCGGTCGTTTCTTTCAAAGCTTTCACCCATTTGCGCGCGGGCAGCTTCAGCGTGTCCTCGATCAGCTTCGCGCGCGCGTCGAGCTGTTCGAACGGCACGTCGAGCGCGGGGCCCGAGAACGCGATCGCGATCCGGTTGCCGTCGTGCACTTCGGGCAGTGCGATCACGCGGTGATCGAAGGCGGCGTTCAAGTGCTTCATGTTGCGCACGAAGCTCGGATGGTCGCCGAACAGGTTGATCGTCGCGATGCCTGCGTCGGCGAGACAGCCGCGCACCGCGCGGTAGAACGCGACGCTGTCGAGCACGGGGCCGCGCGCGGTCGCGTCGTACAGGTCGATCTGCAGCGCGCCCGTCGTGCCGCGGTTGGCCGGATCGTTGACGAAGTCCCACGCGTCGGCTTCGTGCACGACCAGGCGCGCATCGTCGGGCGGCAGCGCGAACATCGTGCGCGCCGCGACGATCACGGCCGGGTTCAGCTCGACGGCCTCGACCTTCGCGCGCGGCAGGAAGCGGTGCGCGAACTTCGTCAGCGCGCCGGTGCCGAGGCCGAGCTGGACGATCCGCTCGGGGGTTTCGAGGAACAGCAGCCACGCCATCATCTGCTGCGCGTATTCGAGCTCGATATGCAGCGGCTTCGAGATCCGCATCGCGCCCTGCACCCATTCGGTGCCGAAATGCAGGAAGCGCACGCCGCGCTCTTCGGAGAACGTGACAGGCGCGAAGCGCGGCTTGCGCGGCGCTTCGAGCACGGGCACGTCGTCGTGCTCGTCGAGGTCGCTGCGGCGCTTCACGCGCGGCGGCTGGAGTTTTTCGGAGCCGTTGTACGCGGACGGCTTGCGTTGCTTGAACGCGCGCGCCTCGGCGGACGCGCGCTTGATCAGTCGGGTCATGTGTGAATCTCGCTGGGTGACGCTGGATGAGCGGACGAGAGGATAGCATTGGCGCGTCGCGGCAGCGGGAAAGGCGGTTGCGCGAACGCCGCCGCGCGATCGGCGCCACCCGGCGTTTCCGGCATTTACAGCGCAGTGCCGCGGTACTATAACGAGCTCATAGGGATCCGATCCTCCGTGTGCGTCACGCCGGACCGCAACCACGAACGGGAGCCCGACATGAACAAGCGATTTGCCGCGGCCGTGCTGGCGCTCGCGTGGAGCGGCGCGGCGCCGGCGCAAGACGGCGGCCCCGCGGTCGATGCGCCGACGCTTGCGGTCGGCGACAGCTGGGACTACACGCAACGCGATTTGCTCGACAAAAACCGGACGACGGAAGTCAAGGTGACGGTCACGGCGATTTCCGGCGACGTCGTTTCGGTGTCCGTCATGTCGGGCGACGCTCAGCCGGTCACGAGCCAGACCGACCGGAGCTGGGCCATGTCGACCGAGATCGACGGAGAGCCGTCGACCTACCGCTATCTGGATTTCCCGTTGACGCCCGGCAAGCGCTGGCAAAGCGCGCACGGCTGGCTCAACCGGTCGGGCGATCCGTTCGAAGAGGACATGAACTTTACCGTCGCCGGTCCGGCCAGGGTGACGGTTCCCGCCGGCACCTTCGACGCGATCAGGATCGACGGCCACGGCTCGTGGGAAAAGCTGGACGGGCGCGCGCATGCCGGCGCCACGCTCACGATCTGGTATGCCCCGTCGGTCAAGCGGATCGTCCGCTACGATAGCGTGCGCAACGGGTTCATGAAAAACCATCCGTCGGGCTATTCGCTCGAACTGGAACGCTACAACGTGCAGTGATCCTTTGACAACCGGAGATCGCGTGACCTCGAACGACAGGAAGATCTGGTTTCCCGCGAAGCGCTACGGATGGGGATGGGGTTTGCCGGTCGCGTGGCAGGGATGGGTCGTGCTGCTGGTGTTCGTGCTCGGGATCATCGCGAGCGCATGGCTCGCGCCGCCGAACCGCTCGCCGGTCGCATACGATGCATGCATCGTGGCGCTCGTCGCGCTGCTGACTGCCGTGTGCTGGATCAAGGGGGACCTATCCGTGATTTCGTGGGCGGGGCATATCATGAGGTGTAAAAGCCATGGATATGCCAATGAAGAAGAAAC
>NZ_CABVPP010000107.1 GCF_902499075.1 Burkholderia pseudomultivorans
CTGCGCCCAGCGCACCGGCCGACGTGCCGATGACGCCGTCGGCCGCGGCCGCCGCGCACCTGAACGCCGACGACGCCGACATCGACCTGCCGAGCCTGCCCGCGCACGAAGCGGCCGCGGGCCGCCGCACGTGGCGGCCGGGCTCGGGTGCGCCCGCCGCCGGCGAAGCCGATTCGATGTACGAGCGCTCGAAGCTGAACCCGGTGCTCACGTTCGACAACTTCGTGACCGGCAAGGCGAACCAGCTCGCGCGCGCCGCCGCGATCCAGGTCGCGGACAATCCCGGCATCTCGTACAACCCGCTGTTCCTGTACGGCGGCGTCGGCCTCGGCAAGACCCACCTGATCCACGCGATCGGCAACCAGCTGCTGCTCGACAAGGCCGGCGCGCGGATCCGCTACATCCACGCGGAACAGTACGTGTCGGATGTCGTGAAGGCGTACCAGCGCAAGGCGTTCGACGATTTCAAGCGCTACTATCATTCGCTCGACCTGCTGCTGATCGACGATATCCAGTTCTTCTCCGGCAAGTCGCGCACGCAGGAGGAATTCTTCTACGCGTTCGAGGCGCTGGTCGCGAACAAGGCGCAGGTGATCATCACCAGCGATACCTATCCGAAGGAAATTTCAGGGATCGATGACCGCCTGATCTCGCGCTTCGATTCGGGCCTGACCGTCGCGATCGAGCCGCCCGAGCTGGAAATGCGCGTCGCGATCCTGATGCGCAAGGCGCAGTCGGAAGGCGTGAACCTGTCGGAAGACGTCGCGTTCTTCGTCGCGAAGCACCTGCGCTCGAACGTGCGCGAGCTCGAGGGCGCGCTGCGCAAGATCCTCGCGTATTCGAAGTTCCACGGCCGCGAGATCTCGATCGAGCTGACCAAGGAAGCGCTGAAGGACCTGCTGACCGTGCAGAACCGGCAGATTTCGGTCGAGAACATCCAGAAGACCGTCGCCGACTTCTACAACATCAAGGTCGCCGACATGTATTCGAAGAAGCGTCCGGCGAACATCGCGCGGCCGCGGCAGATCGCAATGTACCTGGCGAAGGAACTGACGCAGAAGAGCCTGCCGGAAATCGGCGAGCTGTTCGGCGGGCGCGATCACACGACCGTGCTGCACGCGGTGCGCAAGATCGCCGACGAACGCAGCAAGGACGCGCAGCTCAACCACGAGCTGCACGTGCTCGAACAGACGCTGAAGGGCTGAGCGCACGGCGCGCTTGAGAATTCGGCGTCCGCCCCAATTTAAGGGGGGCGGTTCGGTTTTGAGGCACAATACAGGTTTGACCGCTCCGGCGGCGGCGGGCCCAGAGCCCGGCCGGCGGGGCGTTGCGAGGCTGCTGCGCTGCAGGCCGTTATCTCAACGAAGGAACTCTATGCAACTGGTCAAGACCGAACGAGACACCCTCCTCAGGCCGCTGCAAACGGTCAGCGGCATCGTCGAACGCCGTCATACGTTGCCGATCCTCGCCAACCTGCTGATCACCAAGAACGGCCCGGACGTGTCTTTCCTGTCGACCGACCTGGAACTGCAGATCACGACGCGCGCCGATTTCGGCGTCGGCGGCGACCAGGTTGCGACCACCGTCGCGGCGCGCAAGCTGCTCGACATCCTGCGCGCGATGCCTGACGGCCAGGTCACGCTGTCGCTCGCCGACAAGCGCCTGACCGTTCAATCGGGCAAGAGCCGCTTCGCACTGCAGACGCTCGCGGCCGACGAGTTCCCGACCGTCGCGCAGGCGAAGGATTTCGGCGCGAGCCTGACGGTTCCGCAGAAGTCGTTCCGCCAGCTGCTCGGCATGGTGCACTTCGCGATGGCGCAGCAGGACATCCGCTACTACCTGAACGGCATGCTGCTCGTCGTCGACGGCGACCAGCTGATGGCCGTGGCCACCGACGGCCACCGCCTCGCGTTCTCGTCGATGAAGCTCGAAGGCGGCACGTTCGGCCGCCAGGAAGTGATCGTCCCGCGCAAGACCATTCTCGAACTGCAGCGCCTGCTCGAGGACATCGACGACACCGTCACGATCGACATCGCGCAGACCCAGGCCAAGTTCACGTTCGGCCAGGTCGAGCTGGTGTCGAAGCTGGTCGAGGGCAAGTTCCCCGACTTCCAGCGCGTGATCCCGAAGGCGCACAAGAACACGTTCGAGATCGGCCGTGAAGAACTGCAGCGTTCGCTGCAGCGCGCGGCGATTCTCACGTCGGACAAGTTCAAGGGCGTGCGCTGCATCGTTGCACCGGGCCAGCTGAAGATCATGTCGACCAACGCCGACCAGGAAGAGGCGCAGGAAGAACTCGAAATCGCGTATCAGGGCGATACCGTCGACATCGGCTTCAACGTCACCTATCTGCTCGACGTGCTCGCGAACCTGAAGGTCGACACCGTGCAGGTGAGCCTCGGCGACGCCAGCTCGAGCGCGCTGATCACGGTGCCCGAGAACGACGAGTTCAAGTATGTCGTGATGCCGATGCGCATCTGACGCAGCCGACATCACGACACACACCAGGGGGCGGCAAGCCCCTTTGGCGTTTTTATGGCGAACTGACAACCCGTCCCTTTGGCGCCTTTCCGGCGCCGCGGACGGGCCAGGAAACTGGAGCGGCCGGCGATTTCATTCGCTGAAACGCACCGCGCCGCCACGAGAGTGGCCTCGCAGAACCGGAAGATATCCATGAGTGAACAGCACAATTCGCAACCCGATAACAGCAGCTACGGCGCCTCGTCGATCCAGATCCTCGAAGGTCTGGAAGCGGTGCGCAAGCGCCCCGGGATGTACATCGGCGACACGTCGGACGGCACCGGTCTGCATCACCTCGTGTTCGAGGTGCTCGACAACTCGATCGACGAAGCGCTGGCGGGTTACTGCAACGACATCCACGTGACGATTCATGCGGACAACTCGATCTCCGTGACCGACAACGGCCGCGGGATCCCGACCGACGTGAAGATGAACGACAAGCACGAGCCGAAGCGCAGCGCCGCCGAGATCGTGATGACCGAGCTGCATGCGGGCGGCAAGTTCGACCAGAACAGCTACAAGGTGTCGGGCGGCCTGCACGGCGTCGGCGTGTCGTGCGTGAACGCGCTGTCGAGCTGGCTGCGCCTGACCGTGCGCCGCAACGGCAAGAAGCACTTCATGGAGTTCCATCGCGGCGTCGCGCAGGATCGCGTGCTCGAGAAGATCGACGGCGAGGAAGTGTCGCCGATGCAGATCATCGGCGATACCGAGAACCGCGGCACCGAAGTCCACTTCATGGCCGACCCGACGATCTTCGGGACCGTCGAGTACCACTACGACATTCTCGCGAAGCGGATGCGCGAGCTTTCGTTCCTGAACAACGGCGTGCGGATCCGTCTCACCGACCTGCGTTCGGGCAAGGAAGACGATTTCGCGTTCGCCGGCGGCGTGAAGGGCTTCGTCGAGTACATCAACAAGACGAAGAGCAACCTGCACCCGACGATTTTCCACGTCAACGGCGAGAAGGACGGCGTGGGCGTGGAAGTCGCGATGCAGTGGAACGACAGCTACAACGAGAACGTGCTGTGCTTCACGAACAACATCCCGCAGCGGGATGGCGGCACGCACCTGACCGGCCTGCGTGCGGCGATGACGCGCGTGATCAACAAGTACATCGCCGATAACGAGATCGCGAAGAAGGCGAAGGTCGAGACGACCGGCGACGACATGCGCGAAGGCTTGTCGTGCGTGCTGTCCGTGAAGGTGCCGGAGCCGAAGTTCAGCTCGCAGACGAAGGACAAGCTGGTTTCTTCGGAAGTGCGCGCGCCGGTCGAGGAAGTGGTGGCGAAGGCGCTGGAAGAATTCCTGCTGGAAACGCCGAACGACGCGAAGATCATCTGCGGGAAGATCGTCGAGGCTGCGCGCGCGCGCGATGCGGCGCGCAAGGCGCGCGAGATGACGCGCCGCAAGGGCGTGCTCGACGGCGTCGGCCTGCCGGGCAAGCTCGCGGACTGCCAGGAGAAGGATCCGTCGAAGTCGGAAATCTATATCGTCGAGGGCGACTCGGCAGGCGGCTCGGCGAAGCAAGGGCGTGACCGCAAGTTCCAGGCGATCCTGCCGCTGCGCGGCAAGGTGCTGAACGTCGAGAAGGCGCGCTACGACAAGCTGCTGTCGTCGGAGCAGATCGTCACGCTCGTGACGGCGCTCGGCTGCGGGATCGGCAAGGACGATTACAACCTCGACAAGCTGCGCTATCACCGCATCATCATCATGACCGACGCGGACGTCGACGGTGCGCACATCCGGACGCTGCTGCTCACGTTCTTCTATCGGCAAATGCCGGAAATGGTCGAGCGCGGGTATGTGTATATCGCGCAGCCGCCGCTTTACAAGATCAAGGCGGGCAAGGACGAGCGGTATCTGAAGGACGATGCGGAGCTGAACGCGCATATGCTGCGCCTGGCGCTGCAGGGCTCGGAGCTGGTGCCGAGCGAGAATGCGGTGCCGATTTCGGGCGATGCGCTCGGGGAGCTGGCGCGGTCGTATCTGATGTCGCAGAGCGTGATCGAGCGCTTGGGCCGGTTGTATGACCCGGCGGCGCTCGAGGCGATCATGGATGGCGTTGTGGTGGATCTGTCCAGCGAGGCTTCGACGGAGGCGTCGGCGAAGGCGATGCATGCGGCGTTGCATGATGAGACGCTGAAGAATGAAGTGCGGGTCGTGCCTTCGTATGATCCGGTGCGGGAGCTGCGGTCGCTGCGGGTCGAGCGCGCGCATCATGGGAATGTGCGCGTTTCGGTTATCGATGAAGAGTTCCAGCATACGGCGGATTATCAGCAGCTTGTTACTACAGCCAAGACGTTTGAGGGGTTGATTCAGGCTGGGGCGGTGATCAAGCGCGGCGAGCGCAGCATGGCTGTGAGCGACTTCAAGAGTGCGATGAAGTGGCTGCTGGCGGATGCGGAGCGGAACGTGTCGAAGCAGCGCTATAAGGGGCTGGGAGAGATGAACCCCGAGCAGCTGTGGGAAACGACGATGGATCCGACCGTGCGGCGACTGCTGCGCGTGCAGATCGAAGACGCGATCGCGGCGGATGGGATCTTTACTACCCTCATGGGGGATGAGGTCGAGCCGCGACGGGCGTTTATTGAGTCGAATGCGTTGAGGGCGGGGAATATTGATGTTTGAGGCTGCCTGTAGATAGACGCATATCCTGAGAAAAACGGACCCATAAATTGAGAAATTTATGGGTCTTTTCTTTTGGTAGCTTGAGCTTATCGAGGATTCATTGACCGGCACATTGCCGACAACAAGCATGGACGGGCTCTAAGCCATATCTTTATACCCCCTGCCCAGGAAGCGGCCTCACGCGCAAACCTGCCGACGAAGGTTCGTCAGAGGGCACATTACGTCTCAACGATGATTTCCATTTGATGTGTCTGTCAACGCGCGGTCAGCGCGCGGTTCGTTCCAGATTGCGCTCAGGCAAAAAGGTCGCGCACGCGTTCGAAGGGAAGCCCCGATTCTGCGGCACGTCGAACCTTCCGTTCGAGCACATGGTTCAAGGGAATCTGCCTGTCGAGGGCGTCGAACAGGTCGAGTCCGTCCATACAAATGACGCGCTTGCCTCGACCGAATGCAGCCAGGCCGTCCGCGCTGAACCCACTGTTGCTCACGAACAGGCCGCGAGCCCAGGCTGCTTTCTGGTCTACTTTTCCATGGAATGCGTGCAAATCTGCCGCGCCAGTCTGCTCTGACTGCCACTTCGCCTCGACGAGATAAGTCTCACCTTGCAGCACGAAGCTGCCGTCAATCTGCTCGCCGCGATGGCGAAAAGGCTCCCGCGCTTCGAGGCCGAAGCAGTCGAACGCCTCCTTGAGCCATGCTTCAAACGCGTAGCCGCGCGGATGCGGAGGTAATGCCGACAGCTCAAGAAGCTTGGTCTTGAGTGCCAGAATCCGGCGGCCATCGAGCGCGGGCTTGGGCGGCGGATTCGCAGCAGATGCGCCCTCGGGCTTCCCTTCCAGACGGTTAATCAGGGATAGGAATTGTCCTTCGGCGTCGATGACCCAGTCGTCACGACCTTGCGAATGACGAACGGCTTCGCGATATTTCCAGAGCGCCTTGAGCGTCGTAATGGCGGTGGCCAAGTCGACCTTGTTCAGAAAGCACCTCAGGCGCTTCGCTTTGGAGGTACCGTTATCAAGGTAGGCGGGGTCGTCGATGTCGACGTTGAGCTCTTCCAGGAAGAAGATGCCCATGGTTCGGTCGGAGAAATCGAGCACATACCCGCCATTCATTTCGAACAGGTCGTCGACAAGTTTCATGTCGAAGGTTCGAATATTCGGCGTCTTCATCCGTTGCATAAGGCCCCTGCGTGTTGGGTAATCATGCCGGCAGAACATCGCGATGTGTCCTGCTTTGCCGGCGATAGGTTCAAAGTTATGTAGTTACCCGCGCGCATCGTCGTGAACATTGAGTCGTATCGGCGGCGCTAGCTTCAGGAAGCTATCGCCATCTGCTTCGGTCTCGCTCGCTCCATCAACTTCTCGTAGAAGGGGGCGTAGACATCGAAAAGGTGAGGCGGCAGCTCTGGGCCGCGGTAAGGGGCCTCGTGCAGAAGGTCGGACAGCAGCAAAAGACGCTTTTCCGGGATGCTTCGACGCCTTGTGTAGTCTTCGAAAAACATCGCAAATCCGCACTTTTTCAGGCGGACGGCCTCGATAAGCCGGTCGACATGGTCGACGCTGAGAATGTAAACCGGGTTCCCCGATGCGAAGTGGTCTGCACTTGTCGTGAATAGCTGGTCCGTCTCAGCCGCAAAAAGGTCACCGTACGTGATGACGACCTTGTGCACGGCCGCGTTTGGATAGGTCTTCTGTAGGAAAGTCTCGACATTCCTCAGTTGTTCATCCGCCTTTTTCACGGTTGCACTGAGCTTTGATGCGTAATCACGTGCTGTTCCAGCGGCGGGAAGTGTGTGAGTCAAGGCCTTGTTCTTGACCTCGAGCAACACCACATCAGCCCCATCTAAAACTGCGAAATCGCAGCACTTGCCGTCGACCGAAAAACGGGTCCGAACTTGCTCTTCGTTCAGAATCTCAAGGCCAGTTAGACTCAGGCTGCGCCCGACGTACTCTTCGAACATCTTTTCGAAGCTCTGTCGAATCGCGGGATTCTCGCTGCGGCCAACGATGTCACTTAACGCGTATCCCAGATTGCGGTCAAGGCAACAGCGTCCCCAAAAATACCAAGCATCGTTGCTGAGCCGTGTGAAGGGGGACCTATAGAGCAGGTTCGGTTGAAACCATTCGTCTGTACTGACCTCGCCGAAATGTTCCGCAGTCACCTCGCGGGGGATGAGCATGGTTTGATAGAATCGCTCGACAGGTGCTCGGCCAAATATATCCTGCAGACCAGCTCTGTATCTCGGGGCAATGACTGTCGAAATATTTTCGAGTGAGTGTTTGCGAAAGATGGTCGCGATGCCGAGAAAGTCCATCGGAGGCATGCCCAAGCTGTCTTCGAACAGACGATAGAGATGCGAGTTCGGTTGCAGTTGGTTGATGATGTCAATCTGGCGCGCGAAAGGTCCCAGCTCTTGCTGTCGTTGATGCGGAATCTGCGGGAGAATCCACGACCGAAGCGCGAGATGAAACGAGCGTCCGGGCCCGAATCCGGTGAACGCTAGGTCGGAAGCCTTCCAGGCCAAGTCAATACATCGCCGTAGTTCTTGCCGCGAGATTCCCACCGAACCATACATACGTGGCTCATCGCGCAGCACCCACACTGCGACGCGCTCGGCGAGCCATGGCGCGTGTGGCTTCCCATCATCTGCTGTCGATTCAGCCTTGATGAACTGAGACAGCTCGGCCAGAACGCTGCCGTAGGAAAATTTCCGGAGCCGGTTGCGGATTGGGCGAATCGCCTCGGCGTACGTCATGTGTTCGGTCACATTCAGAGTGAAAGGCCACCGGCAAAGCGGCCAAATGTAGCTACGGCTGGCTGCGCTTCGTGCGCAATTCCCTCGGTAGCAGTCGGTTCAGCTCATCATCGGTGAAGAAGAGCTCCTCAGCCTGCTTGAGCGCCTTTTGAGCATCTGCGTAGGCTTGGCTGTTAGTCCGGGGAGCCGCCTTGTAGATGTCTTCGAGTGTCGCGTTCAGTTGGTCTCGGGCAGCGCGGATTTCATCGACAGCGTGACCATCGTTCATGTCGACCAGAAGTGATAGGAGGGCTTCGCGGATACCCCACAGCTTGGACGCAACGATAGTGTGCTTCTGGGCCTGCTCGCCCAAACTGGCCTCCTTGAAGTACAGCGTGAAGGCCAACAGGATTGTCGAGAGGATTGCGCCGACAAGCGTATATGGATGGGTGTCCCCGAGAACGGCCAGCAACAAGCTGCTCGTCGTCACGGCCGACAGGAAGATTTCCGCGTTCTTGACGAGCTTGTAACGCGAAATGTATCGGTCGGCCATCTTCTCGTGAGTCTTGTGGGTGTACGCGGCTCGCGCGTACATCTCCCGCAACTGCCCTTCGAGCGAGGCCGCCGGCTGCAGATGTGAATCGTTAAGCTGGGAATACCGTTCCATAGATTGCCCGATATTTTTGCCGTGCCGACCAGTTCTCGCCCTTTAATTGATGGGCAATTGCTTCAATTGCTCTAAAAAGCTCTAACAAAAAGAGTTACGAGGGCTGTTAACCCGCTGCACGCTCTGTTAACCTCATCGTTGTTTCGCT
>NZ_CABVPP010000108.1 GCF_902499075.1 Burkholderia pseudomultivorans
GAGGCGTTCATGAAAATCGCCGCTTGCATCATCTGCTGGCGACAGCTGCAAAACTCATTGTGTTAGAGCTTCTAAGCGAAAAGCTGGGATTTTTTGAGCTCAGTACATGCATCCCTCCGCCGTCGATGAGCGCTCAACGATGCATAGTCGCATTGAGAAAATGCAATGTACGATTCGTTGGTTTGAGCGGCGCGGCGCAGCCCGTAGCATGGGCGCGTCACCCGTCCTCCAGCATCGGAATGTCCGCGCAAACAGACAAGGTCGTCCATTGGCTGCTGTCCAGCCTGGAGCCGAGAAGCCAGCTTTTTCATGTCGGCCAGTATTGCGGCGACTGGCAGGCGTCCACCGCCGGCCGTGCGAAAGCGAGCTTCCACGTGATCCTGCATGGATCGGCGTGGCTGCACTTCGCCGACGGGCGCGACAGCATCCCGGTCGCCGCCGGTGAAGCCGTCTTTCTGCTGCGTGACGTGCCGCACGGGCTATCGCCGAGCCCGGTCAACCCGCAGGTCTGCGCCGTCGCGGGCGGCCACCCGCTCGAGCGACGCGGGTCGATGCAACCGCTCGACCCGTCGGTCGACGGCAGCGTCGGGCTCGCCTGCGGCTTCATCGAATTCCACTCCACCGTGTCGCGCGCGATCGTGTCGCTCTTTCCCGAGTACCTGATCGTGCGGCGCGGCGACGACGCCTATCGCGGCATCCACGGGCTGTTCGACCTGATTCGCGCCGAAGGCCGTTACGGCGTCGACGCGCCTTCCCCGCTGATCGACAAGCTGGTCGAACTGCTGCTGTTCTATGCGGTGCGGGACGCCGCAGGGCACGATACCGTGGCCAGCGGGCTCGCGTCGCTGATGCAGCGGACCGGTTTCGGCACGCTCATCGCCGCGATCATCGACGCGCCGGCCGACGCATGGACCACGGACTCGATGGCCGCATTCGCGAACATGTCGCGCACCGCGTTCTGCAAGCACTTCAGCGAAGCGTCCGGCCATCCGCCGATGCAGTTCGTCACGATGGTCCGAATGCGGCTCGCGGCAGACCTGTTGCAGCAGGGGCTGCCGATTTCGCGTGCGGGCGAACTCGTCGGCTATCAGTCCGAGTCGGCGTTCGCGCATGCGTTCAAGCGCACGATGGGCATGCAGCCCGGCGCATGGCGCCGGGACCGTGACAACGCGTCGCAATCGGCGGCGCGCCAGCACTAGCCGGGCGGCGCGACGTCGGGACGCGTGGCGCGGGACGAACGCACAGGAATCGCGGATGTTCGCGCATTGTCCGGCGGTGACGCCGCCTCGACAATGATCTCACTGCCTTTCCGGAGAATCCTGTGAGCCGCCTGCCCTTGCCCACCATCGAAACCGCCCCCGCGCCCAGCCAGCCATTCCTGGAAAAGTCGCAGCGCGCGAATGGTTTCCTGCCGAACCTCGTGCGCTCGCTCGCGAACGCGCCGGTCGCGCTCGAAACCTATCTGACCGTCGCGGAGATCAACAGCCGCGCGGGCCTCACGTTCGCCGAGCGCGAAGCCGTGCAGATCACCGCGGCCGCCGTCCACGGCTGTGCGTTCTGCGTGGCCGGACACACCGCGGCGGCGCTGAAAAAGGCCCACGTCGACCACGCCGACGTCGATGCATTGCGCGACGGCGAACCGGTCGCCGATCCGCGGCTCGACGCCGTCGCCGCATTCACGCGCGCCGTGATCGCGACGCGCGGCGGCGTGCCCGACGACGCGCTCGACGCGTTCCTGGCCGCCGGCTTCACCGAGGCGAACGCGCTCGAAGTGGTGCTGGGCGTGAGCCTCGCGACGCTGTGCAACTTCGCGAACAACCTGTCGCGCAACGAACTCAACCCCGAACTGGCGGCATACCGATGGGAACCCCGGACACAGGCCGCCTGACGGCGCCCGAACTCGACGCGTCGCTGGTCGACTGGCTCGACGCGAACGCCACGTCGCTCGACACGCGCGCCGCGCTGAAAGCGGAAGTCGTGCCGCGCCTCGCGGCGGCCGGACTGTTCCGGATCGGCGTGCCGGCGGGCCTCGGCGGCGCCGGCGGCACCACCGCGGACGCCATTGCCGGCATCGCCGCGGTGGCCGAGCATTCGCTGACCGCGGCATTCGTGCTGTGGGGCCAGCGCAGCTTCATCGAGTACCTGTTGCAAAGCCCGAACGCCGCACTGCGCGCGCGCCGGCTGCCGGCGCTGCTCGACGGCCGTTGCGCCGGCGCCAGCGGGCTGTCGAACGCGATGAAGTATCTGTGCGGCATCGAGTCGCTTCAGATCGACGCGACGCGGCACGCGGACAGCGCCGACGACTGGCGGCTGACGGGCAGGATGGCGTGGGTGACGAACCTGCGCGCCGAACGGTTCGTGGTGGCGGCAGCCGTCGCGTTCGACGATGGCCGGCCGTCCGCGATCGTCGCGATTCCGGATGACGCGCGCGGCCTGGCCCGCAGCACGGATCTCGACCTGATCGCGCTGCGCGGCAGCAACACCGCCGCGCTGCATCTCGACGACGTGCCGAGCGACGCCGCATGGCTGATCCATCCGGATGCGCAAACCTTCCTGCCCGCGGTACGACCGGCATTCCTCGGCTTGCAGTGCGGGCTCTCGATCGGGCTCGCGCGGCGCTCGCTGGCCGAAGCGCGGCGCGCGGCGGAGACGACGCGCGGCATTCTCGGCCCCGAAGTCGAATCGTGCGCGGCCGAACTGGCCGCCGCGTGCGCGCAGTTGTCGGCCGGCATCGCCGACGGCAGCCTGCGCCTGCATCCGAACCGCCTGTTCGAGCTGCGCATCGCGCTCGCGACGCTAGTGGCCACCGCCGTGAACCTCGAACTCGAGGCGAGCGGCGGCCGCGGCTATCTGCGCGATGCGGGGCTCGGCTTCGAGCGACGCTGGCGCGAAGCGGCGTTCATTCCGATCGTCACGCCGAGCGTGGTGCAGTTGAAGGCGCAACTCGCCGCGCGGACGCGGAGCATCGCCGCATGACGCCCCCGCTGCTGGACGTCCGTCACCTGACGCTCGGCTACGGCGACGAGCCGCGCACGACCGTGCTTGCCGACGTGTCGCTGTCGGTCGAGTGCGGCGAAATCGTCGCGTTGATCGGCCCGAGCGGGACCGGCAAGTCGAGCCTCCTGCGCGCGCTGGCCGGGCTGGAGCGGCCGCAATCCGGCACCGTGTCCGTCGACGGCGCGCTGCTGCAGGGCCCGCACCCGAGGATCGCGATCGCGTTCCAGGACCCGTGCCTGTTGCCGTGGCTGTCGACCGAAAGAAACGTCGCGTTCGGGCTTGCCTTCGCGCATCAGGAACGCCTCACGCGCGATCAGCAACGCGAACGCGTCCGCTCGGCGCTGCGCGCAGTCGGGCTCGACGCCGCCGCGTCGCTGCGCCCGGCTCAGCTTTCCGGCGGGATGGCGCAGCGTGCGGCGCTGGCGCGCGCACTGGCGCGTCAGCCGCACGCGCTGCTGCTCGACGAGCCCTTTTCGGCGCTCGACGAAGTCACGCGCGCCGCGATGCAGCAGTTGCTGCTGAACATCGTCGCGACGACGCGCTGCGCGACGGTGCTCGTGACCCACGATATCGACGAGGCGCTGCTGGTGGCCGATCGCATCGTGCTGCTCGGCACGCAGGGCCGCTTCATCGACGCGTGGCAGGTCGATTTCCCGCAT
Source organism: Burkholderia pseudomultivorans (assembly GCF_902499075.1). GTDB lineage: Bacteria > Pseudomonadota > Gammaproteobacteria > Burkholderiales > Burkholderiaceae > Burkholderia > Burkholderia pseudomultivorans. The sequence goes on from NZ_CABVPP010000108.1 coordinate 3,657, forward strand.
CCGCGCGACGCGTTCGTCAGCGAACTCGGCACGATGCGCATCGACATCCTGAAGGCGTTGCAGGCCGGCATGAAGCGCCCGCACGCGTCCGAACCCCATCCCTTGAACTGACCTCCCTATCCATGTGCCAGATTCCGATGTCGCGCCGCGAATGGCTGAAGCTCGCGGCCCTGTTCACCGCGACGGGCGCCGCCCCGTTGCTGTCGATGGCGAACGCGCACGCCGCGGCCGAACCGGATGCGCCGGTTCGCATCGGCTATCTGCCGATCACCGACGCGGCCCCGCTGCTGGTCGCCCACAACAACGGCTATTTCGCGTCCGAAGGGCTGACGGTCGAGCAACCCAAGCTGCTGCGCAGCTGGGCGCAACTCGTCGAGGCGTTCCTGTCCGGCCAGGTCAACGTCGTGCACCTGCTGTCGCCGATGACGCTGTGGGCACGCTACGGCAGCCGCGCGCCGGCGAAGGTGGTCGCATGGAACCATGTGAACGGCTCCGGGCTGACGGTCGCGCCCGACATCGATTCGCTGCGCGATCTCGGCGGCAAGACCGTCGCGATTCCGTTCTGGTACTCGATTCACAACGTCGTGCTGCAGGACATGCTGCGCGAGCAGGGGCTCGTCCCCGTGCTCAAGCGGCGCGGCACGCCCGCGGCGAACGAGGTCAACCTCGTCGTCATGGCGCCGTCGGACATGCTGCCCGCGCTCGCCGCGCGCTAGATCTCCGGGTATATCGTCGCGGAGCCGTTCAACGCGACCGCGGAATTGATGAAGATCGGCAAGATCCTGCGTTTCACCGGCGATGTCTGGAAGAACCATGCGTGCTGCGTCGTGTTCATGCACGAGCACGATCTGACGCAGCGCCCCGCGTGGTCGCAAAAGGTCGTCAACGCGATCGTGAAGGCGCAGCTGTGGGCGCGCTCGCATCCGCAGGAAACCGCGCAACTGCTGTCGAAGGACGGCACGCACCGCTATTCGCCGCACACGCTCGCGTCGCTCGATCGCGTGCTGGTGCCGTCGGCGTCGCTGGCCGATACCTATCGGGCGAGCGGCGCGATCCGCCACGCCGACTGGCACGCGAAGCGGATCGACTTCCAGCCGTATCCGTTCCCGAGCTATACCGAGGCGCTGGTGCAGCGGCTGAAGCGGACGGTGGTCGACGGCGACAGCGCATTCCTCGCGTCGCTCGATCCGGCGTTCGCGGCCCGCGACCTGGTCGACGACCGGTTCGTGCGCAAGAGCATCGACGCGGTGGGCGGGCTGACCGCGTTCGGTCAATCGGGCGGGTTCCGCCGCGAGGAGATCGTCGTTGTCTGATGCGCTTGCTACCCGCCGCTCGTCCGCACCCGGCACGCGCCGGACCGGCGGCGCCCGTTCCCCGGCACATGCGGCCGCGGGATGGCTCGGCGTGGCCGGGCTCGTGGCGACGGTCGTGGTCTGGTGGGCCGCGATCCATGCGTTGACCGAGCCTGGCTCGCTCGGCCGGCAGTTCGCGCCGGACAGCGCGCTCGTCAGCCTGCGCTCGCTATGCGCAGACGATCATCTGCTCGAACACGCGCTCGTCAGCCTGCGACGCATCGGCGTCGGGCTCGGCGCGGCGCTGCTGGCCGGCGTCCCGCTCGGCTTGTTGCTCGGCCGCGTGCAATGGGTCGAGCGGATGCTGTCGCCGACGTTCCAGTTCCTGCGCATGGTGTCGCCGTTGTCGTGGATGCCGCTTGCGGTCATGTCGTTCGGCATCGGCGACCGCGCGATCTACTTCCTGCTCGGGTTCGCCGCGTTGTGGCCGGTGCTGATGAGCACGGCGGCCGGCGTCAAGCAGATCGACCGGCGCTGGCTGCAACTCGGCGCAAGCCTCGCGGCCACCCGCCGCGAGCTGCTGGTCCATATCGTGCTGCCCGCGATCGCGGGGCCGCTGCTCAACGGCACCCGGCTCGCGATCGGCATCCTGTGGATCGTGCTGGTGCCGGCCGAGATGCTCGGCGTCAACGCGGGCCTCGGCTACCTGATCCTCGATACGCGCGACCGGCTCGCGTACGCGGAGCTGACCGCGGTGATCGTCGTCATCGGCGCGCTGGGTTTCGTACTCGATGGCATCACTCGGTTGCTAGCCCGCGCTTTGCTTGCACCGGGACACTAGTACGGTCAAAGATAAATCCCGAAGGCGACGCGCACCAACGGACGAGCGTCTTCAGATGTGTAGTGGGAAGCGAAGATCGTAACCGTACGTCGGGTACGATTCTTCGCTCTAGCAAATGTGTGCCCGAGTCCAACTCGAAAGGTATCTCGCGAAGCTCGGGTTATCGGCTACATCAACGGCTTGAAACTAAAGGTGTCCTGCCTCGTGAATCTCAACGCCGGGGATTAATCATGCAGTCGGCCAGCACGGTTCCCGGGAGATCTATTCGACCCACGATGCACGAATAGCCTATTAAGGCAGAGCGTTATAGTGAGCCATTGCGCCGTCGCGATAGGAACGAACCATCGTTTCCATCATGCCCTCGAACGCGGAGACCAGTTGAGGCCCAGCACTCTGTGGCGTCCCAGTCTTGTAAGGCGGATGCGGGTCATACTCGATGATCAGTTCCGCTAACTGTGCGGCCGGCTCGCCGAACGCCTTCGCCGCGACGAGCAGCGACGCCTCGAAACTGCCGATCCCTGGCCCAGCGGTGTAGAGGTTCCCGTCGACGACCGTGCCGCCGCCCTCGCGAACGACCTCGGACGCCCCCAGACTCTCGACGATCGATAGCGAGTTGTAGCTCGACGTCACTCGCTTACCTTTGAGCAGGCCCGCGGCGCCGAGAAGCACTACTCCGTTGCAGATACCGATAACGTATTTCGCGTCCTTCGCCTTGTCCGCGACGAAATTGACAACCTCGGGATCGTTCTGAATTTCAGGCGGAAGCATTGGTACCGCGAGCACGTCCACATCCGGGCATGTTGAAAACGTCTCGTTCGGCTTGGTCCACCACGACGGGAAACCTTCAACGAGGTCATAGTTCTTCCAAACCAATAGGATTTCGGCCCCGGGCATCAACCCGAACACCGTCTGTACGCCCACCATATCCATCGGGATAAATCCCGGTCCGACTACGATGGCAACCCGAAATGGTCTCTCCGCCCGCGCTGCAAGATCTTCCCGCAGAGCTCTGACCGACGGGAGGTCCGTCTCTCTCGGCAAATTGTCTTTCATCCTTCTTCCTTTTCGAATTCAATCCAGACAAAGCGTCGTCGCCGGCCGGCTACTCAAGTCGCACCGCTCGACGCCCCTTCGGCAGATCAGTGTCGCGTGCGACCTTCCCCAAGCTCGTTAGCGAACTTCCGAATGCGGGCAGAGATCTCGGTCGGCGCCTCAAGAGGCGACAGATGGCCGACCCCGGGGAGAATTTCGAGCCGAGCGTGCGCAACACGGGGCAGAAGTTCTGCTTGAAGTGTCTCGACACGGTCGACCTGGTCTCGTTCGCCGGCGATCACCAGGACAGGGATATCGATCGCTGCGACGTCGGCGGTAATGTCTTCCTTCATTGCGATGTTCGGCCATGCAAACTTCGCATTCGGTGCTCCGCGGAGACTATCCTCGATGACCTGTTCACGAAGCTCGGCAGCAAGCTGACTACCCGTCAACACGTTGTCGAGCACCCAGCTGATCGACTCCCGTGAATCGTAAGCGCCCGTCATTGTCGTACGTTGCTCCTCGGACAGCGCCATCGGGGACGGCGGCGACGGTGCGACCAGCACCAGTCCCTCCAAACCCTTGAGGCGACGCGACGCAATGAGCTGCGCGACCTTTCCCCCCATCGAATGGCCCACGAGAATGTAGCGCGACAGCCCCAGACCCTCGATTACACCCTGCGCGTCATCAGCCAGATGCGAGATCGAGTAGCCTGCCTTGGGCGCCTCCGAGTTCCCCCAGCCGCGATGATCGGTCGCGACGGTCCGGAACTCGTTCGACAAGTCGTCCGTAACCATACTCCACGTGCGCGACGATCCGCCCCAGTAGTGGAGGAAGACCACTGCCACGTCGCCATGCCCCTTGTCGGCGACGCGAATTCGTACGCCGTTTGATTGAATATCCGTTGCCATCCTTGCTGCACTCCATGTCCACTACCGATTGCGACACGACCCACGCTGACTGCGCCAGCGTTGAATCCGTAGCGGCATCGTAAAAGTTGGTGCCCCTAGAGACAATTCACGTTTCGAGATATGCAGTCGATAATGTAGGTATCGAATCGGCGAGACGCTCATGGATCAATTCACATGCATCAATGTCTTTGTGGCCGCAGTTGACGAAGGTAGCCTCGCTGCGGCGGCGCGGCGCTTCGGTTTTTCCGCAGCTATGGCCGGCAAGTACGTCAGCGAACTGGAGTCCACGCTAAAAAGCTCTAACAAAAAGAGTTACGAGGGCTGTTAACCCGCTGCACGCTCTGTTAACCTCATCGTTGTTTCGCT
>NZ_CABVPP010000109.1 GCF_902499075.1 Burkholderia pseudomultivorans
TAGCGAAACAACGATGAGGTTAACAGAGCGTGCAGCGGGTTAACAGCCCTCGTAACTCTTTTTGTTAGAGCTTTTTACTGGCTTGTCCGCGCGTGTCGTCTACGTCGTCGCTGTTCGCAATCCGAAAAGTGTCAGTGGGTCGCTTGAAAGGCGGGACCAGTTTCCGACCGAGAAATCGTTGCTGCTGTGGTTGATCCATACCGTCGCCTCACTGGAAGAAACGCGAGGCTTGCCACGGGCGATAGTCGATTACGACCGCTTGATGGAGCATGCGCACGAGGAACTGGCGCGCGTGTCCGCACGTCTGGGGTTGCCGCTCGACGCGCGGCGGGTGATCGCATTCCAGGACGAGTTTCTGGACGGACGGCTGCGACACAATCGTTTTGTGATGGACGACCTTGGTGCCACGAGTTTGACGGAACAGCTTGCCAAAGCGCTTTTTTGTGCGCTCGTGTCCGCACACGTGTTCGATGCCGAACGATTCGAACGCGAGGTGGAGCCGGCCATTGTGGCGGCGCGCAGATACCTCGACGGTATTGCACCGATCCTGGAACTCGAGTCGCAACTTGAGCAAACGATATCGCATCTGCAGCGAGAGATTGCTGCCGGTAGAGAGACAATAGCGGCGCAGCAACGGGATATCGAAATGCAGGCGAGTTCGATCTGCGACTGGCAGACGCGTGCTCAATCGGCGTCCGAGGTCGCGGAGACCTTGCGTGCCGAGAGTCATGCGCTGAAGAGCGAACTGGAGTCCCTGATCGCGGCGAACCGGTCGCGCGACGAAGCGATAGCGGGGATGAGTGCGCAGCGTGCCGCGCTGGAACGCGCAGAGAATACGATCGAGCAAATGCTGCAGTCGACATCGTGGCGTATTACCGGTCCACTGCGCACGATCCGCAAATATATGTTGCCTCGCAGATGACATGATCCGCAGCGTTACTGGACGGATAACAGGATGTACGGCGCACGTTTTACATTCAGGAGGCATGGGTGATACGCGGACTATGCGAATCGGGGCGCAGGGTTTGGGCGGCCGAGGCGGGTAAGTCGTTCGACGGGACGCCCACCGGCCGCGTGATTTTTTCATTCGTCGTCGATGCAGATCCGAAGTTCGCTTATCAGGGATACCATCTTGCGCGATCTCTGATCGAATATAGCGTTGACGCCGCCGAGGACGTTCACGTGCAGTTCACGGCGGAAGTTCCGGTCGGAACGCGCGCGTTGTTTACGGAACTCGGTTGCTCGCAGCATCGGATCGAGCGCTTTGGCGACGGGCGATATTGCAACAAGATCGCACAACTCGAGAATCTGCATGCGCTCGAGTTCGATGCTGTCGTGCTGCTCGACACCGACATGATCGCGCTCGGAGATATTCGCCCGTTCCTGAGTGATTCCCACCTCGTTGCCAAGCCTGTGGACCTGCCTAATCCGTCGACAGCCGTGCTGGAAGAAATTGCACGGCTGGCCGGCATGGCATCGTTGCCGGCCACTGTGCAAGTCGATGCATCGGCGGACTTCACGCTCGCGGGAAACTTCAACGGTGGCTTTTACGGGATTCCGCGCCACCTTTGTCGTCGCGTCGACGACGCGTGGCGGCATTGGGCGACGTGGCTGATCGATCATATCGAGCCGCTGCGCAAGATAGGCAAGGAGGTTCATGTCGATCAGGTTTCCATGTGGATGGCGTTGAATGTGGCTGGCATTCCCTATCGCGCCGCCGCATCCAACGTGAACTACTACGTTCATTTCAACGGCGCGCACAACTATCTGGATCCGGCGAGTGACATCGTGCTGTTGCACTACCACGACGTGAGTCTGAACGTGCTCGGCAAGCTTGAGCCGCCGGCGGTACTCGATCCGCGCGAGCGCAGAGCCGTCGAGCAGGCCAATCGACAGATCAGTCGAGGATTCGAGAACTCGCTGTTCTGGAATCTGCGATACAGCCGTTTTCCTGAACGAGGATCAGGCGTGGGGTCGCGTGGCGAAAACCTGTTGTACAAGCGCAAATTGCTGATAGAGCAGGGTGTCGAAGAGTCGGCGAGCGTGCTCGATGTCGGTTGTGGCGACCTGGAGGTTGTCAAGCCACTGAAGTTGAGGAATTATCTGGGGCTGGATACCTCGCACCTCGCGATCGAGACAGCACGGGGCCTGCGGCCCGACTGGATGTTCGCGCATGTCGATCACTGTCGTCGGGATGCATTGCCGTTTCGCCGGGAAATGGTGTTGTGTTTCGAGGTGTTGATCCATCAGCGCAGCGAGGCAGAGTATCGAGAACTGATCAGATTTCTGGCCGATTGTACCGATCGGACCTTGATCGTTTCGGGATATGCCGGAGATTATGAAGGCCGCGCCGAAAATTCGATGGTCTATTTCTACGAGCCGCTCGATGAATCACTTCGCAAGACGGGAAAGTTCGAGTCGGTACGCCGCATCGGTTCGCATACGGATGTCGCAATATTCCGTTGCGACGTCTAGCCGGCGTGGTCTCGCCGCACGCTGGATCGATCGGACGGTGGCGCGCGGCCCGGCTCGACCTCGAATGTGAAATCTAGCAAGCTCGGTTGCGCGAGCGGACGACTGTGGCACACTTGGCTGCGTTTCGTCCCTTCATCTACCTCGGCAGAACGTGGCATCTCCTCTCGGTAAGTCCTTTTCGCCCTCGTCCGCGACGGGGAGCAACGCATTGTCGGTTTCCGTCGTGACCTTTCGCTCCGACGAGGCCATGCTCACGCAGACGTTTTCGAGCCTGATCGCCGCTGTCGAGAGGCTGCAGGCGTCGCGCCCCGGATTTTCCGCGAGCGTTTGCCTCGTCGACAACGGTGGCGATGCAACGAAACTGGCGTCTGCGAGAGAGGTCTTCTCGAACTCGGGGATCGACTGCAAGGTGCTGACCGGTCACGGTAACATCGGATATGCGCAAGGTCACAATCTCGCGATCCGGGAAGCGGAGAGTGACTATCACCTCGTCCTCAATCCCGATATCGACATGGTGCCCGACGCGCTCGAGCAAGGGCTCGATTTTCTCGACGCGCAGCGCGACGCCGGTTTACTGACTCCGCAGATAGGCGATGACGGTGGCCGTATCCAGTATCTTTGCCGGCGTTACCCTGCGCTGTTCGACCTGCTTGTCCGCGGCTTCCTGCCGGCTCGCATCCGGCAATGGTTCGCCGGCCGCCTCGCGCGCTACGAAATGCGCGACGTCATCAACGACCACGACATCGTCTGGGATCCCCCCATCGTTAGCGGCTGCTTCATGCTGTTCCGCACCGACGTCCTGAAGCGACTCGGCGGTTTCGATCCACGCTACTTCCTCTACTTCGAAGACTACGACCTCAGCCTGCGCACGCACGATGTCGCCCGCGTAGCCTACGTCCCCGCCGTCCGCGTGATTCACCACGGCGGCGGCGCGTCCCGCAAGGGCTTCGCTCACATCCGCATGTTCGCCGCGTCGGCGTTCAAGTTCTACAACCGCTTCGGCTGGAGGCTGTGGTGAGCCATCTCGTCGTCACCGGCGCGAACGGCTTCGTCGGCCGCGCGGTATGTCGGCGCGCGCTGGCGGCAGGGCACACCGTGGCCGCGCTCGTGCGGCGGCCTGGGGAATGCGTCGAAGGCGTGCGCGAATGGGTGCACGCCGAGGTCGACTTCGACGGCCTCGACGCTGCGTGGCCGACCGACCTGGCCGCCGACTGCGTGATCCATCTCGCCGCGCGCGTGCATGTGATGCGCGACGAGTCGCCCGATCCCGATGCCGCCTTCGACGCGACCAATGTCGCCGGCACGCTGCGTCTCGCCGAAGCCGCGCGCAACCACGGCGTGGGCCGAATCGTGTTCGCGAGCAGCATCAAGGCGGTGGGCGAGGGCGACGGTGGAATACCGCTGTCGGAACACGCGTCGCCCGATCCGCAGGACGCTTACGGCCGCTCGAAGCTGCGCGCGGAGCGGCAGCTCGCGGACTTCGGCAAGGCAGTGGGACTCGATGTCGTCATCGTGCGGCCGCCGCTCGTCTATGGTCCGACCGTCCGCGCGAACTTCCTGCGCATGATGGATGCGATCGCGCGCGGCACGCCGCTGCCGCTCGGCGCCGTTGGCGCCCGGCGCAGCATCGTCTACGTCGAGAATCTCGCCGATGCGCTGCTGCAGTGCGCAATCAACCCGTACGCTGCCGGCGAATGCTTTCACGTCGCCGACGACGATGCGCCGTCGGTCACCGAACTGCTGCGGATGGTCGGCGATGCGCTCGGCAAGCCCGCGCGCCTGGTCGGCGTGCCGCCGGCCGCGCTGCGGGTGCTCGGCAGGCTGGCCGGCCGTCGCGCGGCCATCGATCGCCTGACGGGCAGCCTGCAACTAGACACTGGCCGGATCTGCCGCGTGCTGGGCTGGCATCCGCCTTATACGACTCGACAGGGCCTCGAAGCGACCGCCGCATGGTATCGTTCGCGCGATACACAAAAATAGCGAACATGCATCTCCCGATACCCACGTGGCTTGCTGCCGTCATGGTGGCCGTGGCTGCCGGCATCGCGTCGACGGCCATCCTGCGCGTACTGCTCGCGACCGGCCTCGCATGGCGCCTCGCCACCGATATTCCGAACGATCGTTCACTCCATACGCTGCCGACACCCCGCGTCGGGGGCTGGGGCATCGTACCGGTATGCGTCGTCGCGCTGCTGGCGCTTGCGCCGCGCCTCTGGCTGATTGCCGCGGCCGCGGCCGGACTCGCCGCGATATCCCAGATCGACGACCGCCGCGGGCTGCCGGCCCGCGTACGCTTCTCCGCACACCTCGCGGCAGTCGTTGCGCTGATCGTCGTCTATCCCGCCGATGCGCCGTGGTGGCTGCTCGCGGGCGTGGGGTTCGTGATGGTCTGGCTAACCAACCTGTATAACTTCATGGACGGCGCCGACGGGCTTGCAGGCGGCATGGCGTTGTTCGGCTTCGGCGGCTACGCGGTCGCAGCCCTGTGCACCGCGAATCCGTCGCCGGATCTCATCGTGGCCGGCTCGGCAGTCGCCGGCGCCGCACTCGGCTTTCTCCTGCTGAATTTCCATCCGGCGCGGCTGTTTCTTGGCGATGCAGGCTCGATTCCGCTGGGTTTTCTGGCCGGCGCCCTCGGCTACTGGGGCTGGCGCACCGACGTCTGGCCGATCTGGTTTCCGGCATTGGTGTTCGCGCCCTTTATCGCCGACGCATCTGTAACACTTTTGAGACGTCTGTTACGCGGAGAAAAGTTCTGGCAGGCGCACCGGGAGCACTATTATCAAAGGATGGTCCGATCGGGCGTAGGCCACGGTCGTACCGCTCTGTATTGGTACCTCATCATGCTCATGGGCGTTGCTGTCGCCCTATGGGCGAAGGGCCGTCCGGAACCGCAGCAGTGGCTGTCGTTCTTCGTATGGTATGGCGTACTGGCATTGCTCGGATTGTCGATCGACATGCGCTGGCGCCGGTTTCAGTCGGCCGCTGAAAACAACTCTTGAGGTTTCCCGCCGATGTTGCGATCCAAAGCCTCGTGGCTGTCGCTAAGTGCTTTCCTGTTTGACCTGCTGGCGGTTATCGCCGCGTGGCTGTTCGCGTATCTCGTTCGTTTCAACGGCAGCATTCCGCCTGATTTCCTCGGCGGCGCGCTGACGGCGCTCGTCTGGGTGCTGCCGGTCTACGCGCTGATGTTCCACGTATTCGGCCTGTACCGCGGCCTGTGGGTATTCGCGAGCCTGCCCGACCTGATGCGCATCTCGAAAGCGCTGATCGGCGGCGGCGTGATCGTGATGGTCGGCGCGGTGATGTTCCAGCCGTCGCCGATCATTCCGCGCTCGGTGCTGCTCGTGTCGCCGCTGATGCTATTCCTCGCGATGGGCGGCGCGCGTGCGCTGTACCGCGCGATGAAGGAGTTCTACCTGTACGGCGGTCTCGTCGGGCAGGGCAAGCCCGTGCTCGTGCTGGGCGCCGGCACCGCCGGCGCGAACCTCGCGCGCGAACTGTCGCGTTCCGGCGAATGGCGCCTCGTCGGCCTGCTCGACGACGACGTGACCAAGCAGGGGCGTGAAATCTACGGCTACAAGGTGCTCGGCTCGTTCAACGACCTGAAGCACTGGACCGACGCGATGAAGGTCGAGTACGCGATCATCGCGATTCCGTCGGCGTCCGTCGAGACGCAGCGCCGCGTCGCGACGCTGTGCGTGCGGGCCGGCATCAAGGCGATGGTGCTGCCGTCGCTGACCGCGCTGATGCCGGGGCAGGGGTTCCTGTCGCAGGTACGGAACATCGATCTCGAGGATCTGCTCGGCCGCGATGCGGTCACGATCGACACGCCGCACGTCGAGGCGCTGCTGCGCGGCCGCGTCGTGATGGTGACGGGCGCAGGCGGCTCGATCGGTTCCGAGCTGTGCCGGCAGATCCTGCGTTTCGCGCCGGCGCAGCTGGTTGCGTTCGACCTGTCCGAATACGCGATGTACCGGCTTGCCGAGGAACTGCGCGAGCGTTTCCCCGATCAGCCCGTCGTGCCGATCATCGGCGACGCGAAGGATTCGCTGCTGCTCGACCAGGTGATGTCGCGTTATGCGCCGCACATCGTGTTCCATGCGGCCGCCTACAAGCACGTGCCGCTGATGGAGGAGCACAACGCATGGCAGGCGTTGCGCAACAACGTGCTGGGAACCTACCGCGTCGCACGCGCGGCGATCCGCCACGACGTGCGCCATTTCGTGCTGATCTCGACCGACAAGGCCGTCAATCCGACCAACGTGATGGGCGCGAGCAAGCGTCTCGCGGAGATGGCCTGCCAGGCGCTGCAGCAGACGAGCGGCGGCACGCAGTTCGAGACCGTGCGCTTCGGCAACGTGCTCGGCAGCGCGGGTAGCGTGATCCCGAAGTTCCAGCAGCAGATCGCGAAGGGCGGCCCGGTGACGGTCACGCACCCCGAGATCACGCGCTTCTTCATGACGATCCCGGAGGCGTCGCAGCTCGTGCTGCAGGCATCGAGCATGGGGCGCGGCGGCGAGATCTTCATTCTCGACATGGGCGAGCCGGTCAAGATCGTCGATCTGGCGCGCGACCTGATCCGGCTGTACGGCTTCTCGGAAGGGCAGATCCGGATCGAGTTCACGGGGCTGCGTCCGGGCGAGAAGCTGTACGAGGAACTGCTCGCGGACGACGAGACGACGACGCGCACGCCGCATCCGAAGCTGCGGATCGCCCGCGCGCGGGAAGTGCCGGACAATCTGCTCGACGAGTTGTTGCCGTGGCTGATGCAGCATCGTGTGCTGAGCGACGACGAAGTCCGGCGCGACCTGCGGCGCTGGGTGCCGGAATACCAGTCGGCCGTCGCGCCGGTGCTGCAGAGCGTGCCGACGGTGCGCGCGGTGTCGAACGAATAGCGGCTGTTGCGCCTGTAGCGCGTCTCAAGTTCCGGCCTGGAGGAGTAAGGCCGAACTTAAAGTGTCTCGATTCAGGAGACTGTATTCGTCGCCTTCTCAGATCGAACGTCAGTGTGGTGTTGGGCAGCGGGGCAGTCTTGCAGGACTAGCCCGCTGCCTGGTCTTACTCCACCGTTACCGACTTCGCGAGGTTGCGCGGCTTGTCGACATCGGTGCCGCGCGCGCATGCCGTGTGATACGCGAGCAGCTGCAG
>NZ_CABVPP010000110.1 GCF_902499075.1 Burkholderia pseudomultivorans
AGCAGGCGATCGGCGCGCGCGGTGCCGGCCGCCGCGGCCAGTTGCCGCCACGCGCGCGGCGCCCGTGCGCGCGAGCCGACGAAGAACGCGCGCAGTTCGCGTGCCGAGGTCAGGAACAGGCCGCGCAGCACGACGCCCGTCACCTGGGCCGGATGCCGTCCCGCATAGGCGAGCGCGAGCGCCGCGCCCCACGAGCCGCCGACGACGCCCCAGCGCGCGATGCCGAGCCGCATGCGAAGCGCCTCGAGGTCGTCGATCAGCCGCATCGTGTTGTTGTGACGCAAGCCGCCGCGCGGCGTCGACGCACCGGCGCCGCGCTGATCGACGAGCACGACGCGCATCCGCTGCAGGTCGAACAGGCGCAGCATCGCGGGCCGGCTGCCGCTGCCGGGGCCGCCGTGCAGCACGACGACCGGGTGGCCGCGCGGATGGCCGGCTTCGCGCCAGGCGATCGCGCAGCCGTCGCGCGACAGACGGCGAAGGGATGGAGCAGACGGTCGGCGCTCGGGTCGTCGGTTCATGCGGGCGATGATAGAGGAACGCGGGCGGCGGCGGCGCGCCAAAGCGCGAACGGCATGGCAACGCATGCGCAATCGAGGCGCGCTTCGCGCGCGACTGCGTTCGTCCGGGTCGCGTCGCAGATCATGCGCTCATCACGGCTTTTCGATGAGCGACCGCGACAACCGTTGATCGTCTTTCAATGACCTTTCGAATCGTCGGCGCGGCGCGCACGCGTCATAAGATCGCGTCGCGATCGCCTCGATGGCCCGATGTTTGCTTGTATCGGGACAGAAGAGTCCGGCAACCGACCGGAAGGATCCCCGGAGGAGACAATGCGCGACGACGTTCATCCGGCCGCCGACACACGGGCTGCGCAAGCGCCCGGCTGGCCGACGCCCACGATCCGGAAGTCCCATCAGCGGTCCGAGACGTTCGGCCTGCAGGCGTCCGCACGCCCCGACTACGATGTGCTGTCCGCCAGCGAACTCGCGCTCAAGCGCGAGCAGAACCGCGTGCTGTGCGTGCATGCGATGCCGGTGATGGAGACGCTGCACGAGCAGATCGTCAATACGCAGAGCATGATCGTGCTGACCGATGCGGAAGGGCTGATCCTGAATTCGATCGGCGACGACGACTTCCTGCGCCGTGCGGAGCGCGTCGCGCTGCGCCCCGGCGCGAACTGGGCGGAGGACCGGCAGGGCACCAACGCGATCGGCACGGCGCTGGCCGAGCTCTGCCCGATGGTCGTGCACGGCGACCAGCACTTTCTCGCGGCGAACCACTTCCTGACCTGTTCGAGCGTGCCGATTCTCGATCCGTACGGCGACGTGATCGGCGTGCTCGACGTGACGGGTGACCATCGCAGCTATCACCAGCACACGATGGCGCTCGCGAAGATGTCGGTGCAGATGATCGAGAACCATCTGTTTACGACGACGTTCCAGGAGACGCTGCAGGTGTCGTTTCACGGCCGGCCGGAATTTCTCGGCACGCTGATGGAAGGGATCGTCGCGTTCACCGCCGACGGCCGCTTTCTGTCCGCGAACCGCAGCGCGCAGTTCCAGCTCGGCATGCCGCTGTCCGCGCTGCGTGCGCATACGCTCGCGTCGCTGTTCGACGTGACGAGCGCGCAGCTGATCGACCGGATGCGCGCGAGCACCGAGCCGTACGTGATGCTCAATCTCGGCAACGGCGCGGTGGTCTGTGCGCGCGTGCAGTTCCGGCGTGCGCTGCGCGCGGAGGGCAGCCGCCCCGCGGACGTGCACGACGGCGGCGCCGTACCGGCCGCGCGGCCCGCGGCCGCGCATGGCGCCGCGAGCCTATCGCGGCTCAGCTATCTGGACACCGGCGATCCGCAGGTCGCGGCCGTGATCGCGAAGGTGCGCAAGGTGATCGGCAAGGACATTCCGGTGCTGATCACGGGCGAGACCGGCACCGGCAAGGAACTGCTCGCGCAGGCGATCCACAACGATTCGCCGCGTCGCGACGGGCCGTTCGTCGCGGTGAACTGCGCGTCGATTCCGGAGACGCTGATCGAGTCGGAGCTGTTCGGCTACGAGGAGGGCGCGTTTACGGGCGCGCGCCGCAAGGGCGCGACCGGCAAGCTGCTGCAGGCGAACGGCGGCACGCTGTTTCTCGACGAGATCGGCGACATGCCGTATCCGCTGCAGGTGCGGCTGCTGCGCGTACTGCAGGAGCGCATCGTCAATCCGCTCGGCTCGACGAAGGCGATCGGCGTGGACATCGCGATCATCTGCGCGACGCACCGCGATTTGCGCGAGATGATCGCGCAGAACCGCTTCCGCGAGGATCTGTACTACCGGCTGAACGGGCTCGTCGTGCGGCTGCCGCCGCTGCGCGACCGTACCGATCTCGCGGTGGTCGTGCAGAAGATGCTGCAGCGCGAGACGCTGTCGGGCCCCGGCCGGCGGCCGCTGAGCGTCGCGCCCGACGTGATGGCGCTATTCGAGCGCTGCGCGTGGCCCGGCAATTTCCGCCAGCTCGCGAACCTGCTGCGTACGGCCGCCGCGATGGTCGACGACGACGGCGAGATCCGCTGCGAACACTTGCCCGAGGACTTTTTCGACGATCTGCGGTGCGACGATGCGCAATCTGCGCAGGACGGCGTCGCCGCGCCGCCCGTCGCGGCCGATCCGTTCGCGGCCGGCGATGCGCGGCTGCAGGACGTGGCGGCGTGCGCGATCGCCGCGGCGCTCGCGCGGCACGGCGGCAATGTGTCGGCCGCCGCGCGCGCGCTCGGCGTGTCGCGCAACACGATCTACCGGAAGATGCCGTCGGCCGGCACGGCGCCGCTGCGCACGGATGAACACTGAGGCGCGGCCTCACTGTCACATCGGCTGTGTCAGCTTGCAACACCGGTGTTCAAGGATTCAACAGTCGCGCGCGGGGACGCGCACCGTTCTGCCCCCGCGACGATGGAAACCGAAACCGTTTTGTAGGCTATTGGTAATGTTGCGGCCGCAACGACGGCGCAGCGGCATCCGCACGTCGTCGCGCCCGCGCTCTGCACGCCCGGCACGCTCCTTGCTGAACAGTGATCGACCGCCGATCGACGCGGTTCATTCGATGCAACTCAACTGAACTGACACAAGGAGACATGCCATGCAGTGGACGACCCCCGCCTATACCGATCTGCGCTTCGGTTTCGAAATCACGATGTATATCGCCAACCGCTGATCGGCGTACGCCGTGCCGCCGCCTGCCGCGCGCAGGCGGCGGCCGGCATCGGAGCACGCATCGATGAAGATCAGGATCCTCGGATCGGGCGCAGGCGGCGGACTGCCGCAATGGAACTGCAATTGCGCGAACTGCCGTCGCGCACGCGCCGGCACCGACGGCATCGTGCCGCGCACGCAGTCGTCGATCGCCGTCAGCAGCGACGGCGTCGACTGGGTGCTCGTCAACGCATCGCCCGACATCCTCGCGCAGCTGCGCGCCGCGCCCGAACTGCAGCCGGCGCGCGCCGTGCGGGACAGCGGGATCGTCGCGGTCGTGCTGTGCGACGCGCAGATCGATCACGTCACGGGGCTTCTGATGCTGCGCGAACGCACGTCGCCGCTACCGCTGTATGCGAGCGCGCCGGTGCTCGACGATCTGTCGACCGCGCTGCCGATCGTGCCGCTGCTCGGCCACTACTGCGGCGTCGACGCGCACGCCATCGCGCTGCACGAGCCGTTCGCGATTCCGGGCGCGGGCGGCATCCGCTTTACCGCGGTGCCGGTCGACAGCAAGGCGCCGCCGTATTCGCCGCGACGCGCGGCAGCCGCGCCGGGCGACAACGTCGCGCTGCTGATCGAGGACGTCGCGAGCGGGCGCCGTGCGTTCTACGCGCCGGGCCTTGCCGACGTCGACGATCGCGTGCAGGCCGCGATGCAGGATGCCGATCTCGTCCTCGTCGACGGTACGTTCTGGACCGGCACGGAGATGATCGAACTCGGCCTGTCGGCGAAGCACGCGGCCGACATGGGCCATCTCGCGCAACGCGGCGACGGCATGCGGCCGGGGATGATCGATCGGCTGCGCGCGTTGCCGGCACAGACGCGCAAGGTGCTCACGCATATCAACAACACGAACCCGATTCTCGATCCCGCTTCGGCCGAGCGCGCGCATCTGCACGGGCACGGGATCGAGGTCGCGCACGACGGGATGCATTTCGAGGTATGACCATGAACGCACCGATTTCCGCGGCGGCGCTGCACGCGAGCCCGTGGAGCGCCGACGAATTCGAGGCGCGTCTGCGCGCGCTCGAATCGCGCTATCACATTCACCATCCGTTCAACCGGCGGCTCAATGCGGGCGCGTGCACGCCCGCGCAGATTCGCGGCTGGGTCGCGAACCGCTTCTACTATCAGATCAGCATCCCGCTGAAGGACGCGGCGATCCTCTCGAACTGTCCGGACCGCGACACGCGCCGGCTGTGGGTGCAGCGCATCCTCGATCACGACGGGCACGGCGACGATGCCGGCGGCATCGAAGCGTGGGTGCGGCTCGGCGAGGCGGTCGGTCTCGATCGCGCGGCGCTGTGGTCGCTCGAGCACGTGCTGCCGGGCGTGCGCTTTGCCGTCGACGCGTACGTGAACTTCGCGCGGCGCGCGACGTGGCAGGAAGCGGTCTGCTCGTCGCTGACCGAGATGTTCGCGCCGCAGATCCACCTCGACCGTCTCGCCGGCTGGCCGTCGCACTATTCGTGGATCGACGCGGACGGGCTGCAGTATTTCCGCAGCCGCCTGCCGCTCGCGCAGCGCGACGTCGAACACGGCCTCGCGGTCACGCTCGCGCATTTCACGACCGCGGACGCGCAACGGCGCGCGCTCGAGATTCTGACGTTCAAGCTCGACGTGCTGTGGTCGATCCTCGATGCCATTGAAAAGGCGTATTGCGCATGAATTCCGTCGACGTCAGCGGCGTGCCGCTGCGCCCCACGCTGAGGGGCATGTACCGCCTGCAATGGGAGGCGGCCCAGGATGCCTACGTGCTGCTGTATCCGGAAGGCATGGTGAAGCTCAATCCGAGCGCGGGCGAAATACTCGCGCGCTGCGACGGCACGCGCGAACTCGATGAGATCATCGGCGAACTCGAACGGCTGTTCAGCACGTCCGATCTCGCGTCGGACGTGTATCGCTTCCTCGATCATGCGCGACTGCGCGGCTGGCTGGACTGACATGACGCGCGATCCGAACCCGCCGTCGCCGTCGCCGCCGCTGTGGCTGCTCGCCGAACTCACCTACCGTTGCCCGCTGCATTGCGCGTTCTGCTACAACCCGGTCGACTTCGCGACGCACGGCGCGGAGCTCGACACCGACACGTGGCGCACCGTGATCGCCGACGCGCGCGCGCTCGGCGCCGCGCAGCTCGGCTTTTCCGGCGGCGAGCCGCTGCAGCGCGACGATCTCGAAACGCTGGTCGAGCACGCGCGCTCGCTCGGCTTCTATACGAACCTCATTACGTCGGGGATCGGCCTGACCGCCGCGCGCATCGAGCGGCTGAAGGCGGCCGGGCTCGATCATATCCAGCTGTCGCTGCAGGATTCGACGCGCGAGCTGAACGACTTCCTGACCAGCACGCGGACGTTCGAACTGAAGCGCAGCGTCGCGCGCCTGATCAAGTCGCACGGCTATCCGATGGTGCTGAACTGCGTGCTGCATCGCTACAATCTGCCGCACGTCGACCGCATCATCGAGATGGCGCTCGACCTCGGCGCGGATTTTCTCGAACTCGCGAACACGCAGTACTACGGCTGGGCGATGCTCAATCGCGAGCAGCTGATGCCGACCGCCGAGCAACTGCGCGATGCGGAGGAGACGGTGAACCGCTACCGCAAGCTGGTCGGCGAGCGATGCCGGATCCTGTTCGTCGTGCCCGATTATTTCGAGCAGCGTCCGAAAGCATGCATGAACGGCTGGGGATCGGTATTCCTCGGCGTCGCACCGGACGGCACCGCGCTGCCGTGCCACGCGGCGCGTGCGCTGCCCGCGCTCGCGCTGCCGAACGTGCGCGAGCGCTCACTGAAGGAGATCTGGTACGACAGCGACGCGTTCAACGCGTTTCGCGGCGACGGCTGGATGCGCGAACCGTGCCGCAGCTGCGACGAGCGCCATGTCGATCACGGCGGCTGCCGCTGTCAGGCCTACCTGCTCGCCGGCGATCCGGCCGAGGCCGACCCGGTGTGCGCGAAGTCCGCGCATCACGGCCGCGTCGAGCACGCGGTCCGGCTCGCGCGCCGTGCGACGCCGCGCGACGAGCAGCCGCTCGTCTTTCGCAGCGTCGCGAACTCGATCGCGCGCGCGGGCGGCTAAGCGCGCGCGGTCTTTGCGGCGCGCCGCGCGGCGCCGGCCACG
>NZ_CABVPP010000111.1 GCF_902499075.1 Burkholderia pseudomultivorans
GGCGGCGGGCCGGACCCGCACCGATACGGCGGCGGCCGCGACGAGGCGCCGGGCCTGCGCGGACATTTCCGGCTCGGCTGGTACGGCGGCGGCGAGCGCGGCTACGACGATCCGCGTACGGCCGACGCGCCGGACCTGTCGCGCTTCGGCAGCGGCGCGGCGCGCGACGCCATGCGCGGCCGGCGCGGCCCGAAAGGCTATACGCGCTCGGACGAACGGATCCGCGAGGACGTCTGCGAGCGGCTCGCGCACGCGCTCGACATCGACGTCAGCGACGTCAGCGTGCAGGTCAGCGACGGCCGCGTCGAACTCGACGGCACGGTGCCCGCGCGCTGGACGAAGCACGCGATCGAGGACATCGCGGACGACTGCATGTGCGTGCGCGACGTCGAGAACCGCGTGCGCGTGAAGCGCGAAGGCGAGCACGACAGCGGCATGGTGCTGCACCCCGCGCAGCGGACCGTCACGCCGACCCAGCCGGCCGTGCGCGAGCCGGAGCCCGGCACGTCGGCCCAGGGCGCGGGCAGCAGCGACGCGGGCGGCGGCGGCACTGCAGGCAGCGGCGCCGCAGGCAGCGGCACTGCAGCGGGCACCGGCGGCACTGCGGCGGGCGGCACGCCGGGCCGCGAGCGCCATCACTGACGGAGGACGGCCGCCATGAACCCGCCACAACGGAACGCAGTGCGCGCATGACGCCGGCGACCGGGGACACGCGACGCGATACGCGCAGCCTGCGGCTGCGGATCGCCGGCGAGCTGTGGCGCGCGATCTGGCGTTATCGCGCGCGCGTGCTCGCGGCGATCGCGCTGCTGGTGCTCGCGAAGGCCGCGGCCGTGTCGGTGCCGCTGCTGCTGAAGGAGATCGTCGACGACTTCGGTCAGCTCGCGCAGCGGCCCGCGTCGCTGCCGGTGCTGCTGCTGTTCGCGTACGCGGTCGTGCGGTTCGCGTCGAACGCGCTGAACGAAGTGCGCGACATGACGTTCGTGCAGGTCACGCAGAGCACGGTTGCCGCGTTCACGGTGCGCACGTTCGGCCATCTGCACCGGCTCGGCGCGCGCTTCCATTCGCAGCGCGAGACGGGCGCGGTCGTGCGCGACCTCGAGAAGGGCACGGCCGGTATCGGCTATCTGCTCGGCGTCGCCGTGTTTACGATCATGCCGACCGCGATCGAGATCGGCTCGGTGCTCGTGATCGTCGTCAGCAAGTATGGCGGCGGCTTCACCGCGATCATCTTCGTCACGTTCGCCGTCTACGCCGCATACACGATCGTGTTCACGCGGCGGCGCATGCGCTACCAGCGCCGCGTGAACGCGCTCGAGGCCGAATCGAATTCGCGGATCGTCGACAGCCTGCTGAACGTCGACACCGTCAAGTACTTCGCACGCGAGGACGTCGAGCGCGATCGGCTCGACCGCGTGCTGAACGCGTGGTCCGACGCGGGCGTCGACAACCAGTACGCGCTGTCGACGCTGCACATCGGGCAGAGCGCCTGCATCGGCGCCGGCATCGCGGCCGTGATGCTGCTCGCCGGCGAGCGCGTCGCGACCGGCGCGATGACCGTCGGCGACCTCGTGCTGATCAACGCGTACATCATCCAGATCAGCCTGCCGCTGAACGCGCTCGGCTTCGTGTTCCGCGAGGCGAACGACGCGATGACGAACATCGAGCGGCTGTTCGGGCTGCTCGACGCGCGCGGCAAGCCGGGCGAGGACGGCGACGTGCCGGGTGCGCAGCCGCTCGTCGTGCGCGGCGGCGCGATCGAGTTCGAACACGTCGACTTCGGCTACGAGCCGAGCCGGCAGATCCTGTGGGACGTGTCGTTCCGGATCGAGCCCGGCCAGTCGGTCGCGGTGGTCGGCGGCAGCGGCTCGGGCAAGTCGACGCTCGCGCGGCTGCTGTTCCGGCTCTACCAGCCCGACGCCGGCACGATCCGCATCGACGGCCAGGACCTGCGCCTCGTCACCGAGCGCAGCCTGCGCGACGCGCTCGGCATCGTGCCGCAGGACACGATCCTGTTCAACGACACGATCGCGTACAACATCGCGTACGGCAAGCGCGAGGCGACGCGCGCGGAAGTGGTCGCGGCCGCGCGCAGCGCGCAGCTCGACACGTTCATCGAGCGGCTGCCCGATGCCTATGACACGCGCGTCGGCGAACGCGGCGTGCGGCTGTCGGGCGGCGAGCGGCAGCGCGTCGCGATCGCGCGCGCGCTGCTGAAGGCGCCGCCGATCGTCGTGTTCGACGAGGCGACGTCCGCGCTCGACACGCGGTCGGAGCGCGCGATCCAGCAGGAGCTGATGCGCGTCGCGCAACACCGGACGAGCCTGATCATCGCGCACCGGCTGTCGACGATCGTCGATGCGGACCGCATCCTCGTGATGGAGTACGGCCGGCTCGTCGAACAGGGCACGCACGACGAGCTGCTCGCAAACGGCGGCGTCTATGCGCAGATGTGGGCGCTGCAGGCGAAGCAGCGCGAGCTCGAACGTACCGAGGCGAAGTTCGCGCGGCAGCCGGTGCGCATCAATCCGCTCGTGTCGCAGGTGCTCGACGGGCTCGCGGACGCGGCCGAGCGGCGCGGCGTGCCGGTGTTCCGCCATTTGTCCGACGAGGACCTGATCGTGAAGGCCGATCCGGCCGCGCTGCGGCGCTTCGTGTGGGAGCTGTGCCGCAACGGGATCGACGTGAGCGGCAGCGGCGGGCGCGTCCAGGTCTATACGGAGCGGCACGATCCGGACGCACGGATCACGGTCGCATGCGCGGGCGTCGATGCGCCGGAGCTGTCGCTGCTCGCGCTCGAGCCGCTGCAGAACGCGATCGAGGAAGCGGGCGGCTACGTCGTGCGCGAACGCGACGACACCGGTGTCACGCTGCACGTCTCGCTGCCGCTTTGCGCGATCGCGCCGGCGTCGATGCAGCCGGCCGATGCCGAGCCCGCGCCGATCGCCGACAGGCCGCTCGACGGCCTGCGCATCGCCTGCGTCGACGATCACGACGAAGCGCGCGATGCGCTGACCGCGTTGCTGACGGTGGCCGGCGCGCAGGTCGACGCATTCGCGTCGGGCCAGGCGCTGCTCGATACGCTATGGCGCGCGCGCCGTGCCGACTGGCCGGCGCTGCTCGTCTGCGACATCGACCTCGGCGACGACGAGGAAGACGGCTATACGGTCATGACGCGCGTGCGTCAGCTCGAAGCGGCGCGCGCGAACGAGGACGGCGCGTCGTCCCTCGAAGCGCTCGCGCTGTCGGGCCACGCGCGCGAGCGCGACCGCGCGCGCGCCGTCGAAGCGGGTTTCCATGCGTATCTGACCAAGCCGGCGGCGCCGGCCGACCTGATCGCGGCGCTGCGCGCGCTCGCATTTTCCTCCGGAGACTCACATGCCCACTCATCTGAATCCGTCCCCCGAAGGGCTGACCGCACGTCGCGGCGGTAGCGCGTTCGCGGATCGCCAGGCCGCGATCGCGGCCGTCGAACTGCTGCTGCCGACGCTGTCGGCCGCGTTGCAGAGCGACTTCGTCGGCGACAGCGGCTGCCTGCACATCGTGATCATGGATCCGGCGCTCGGCCCGCACGACGCGTCGTTCGAAGACGCGATCCTCTACGAGTTCTCGCTGCCCGACCCGAAGGACTGGGACGCCGATTATCGCGCGTATGCACGCGCGAAGGCGCGTTTGTCGTGGGAAACCGGCCGCGACGGCCACGTCGTGCAGGCGCTCGAGCCGTACCGGCTGCGCGCGGGCGACACGAACCTGTGGGGCGCCGTCGCGCAGCACGGGATCGTGGTCGGCGTATCGGGCGCGCAGCCGTGGTTCGACGAGGCGTTCGCGGGCTGCATCGCGCATTGCCTGCGCGCGCTCGCGAAGCATCGCGCGCAGGCGACGCCCGACGCGCTCGCGATCTGATCGCGCGCGCCGCGCGGTGCGGGCACGTTTTTACAGCCGGTTATAAAAAAGCCAGCGAACGCGCCGCGACGCGCGACGCAACGCGGTTCGAAACGGACGGGCACGAATCTCGCTGTCTTCCCTGCGATGACGCTTGTCACGACAAGCGTTCCGACGAAGTTCTTCTGACGCCGACAGGGAGGTACATGTGAACGGGACCCACGATCCAGCTCAACTGCCGCTCGCCGGCCGCACCGCACTCGTCACGGGCGGCGGCCGCGGGCTCGGCGAAGCGATCTGCGAGGAACTCGCGCGCAACGGTGCGCACGTCGTCGTCGCGGATCTCGACGGCGACCGCGCGGCGGCCGTCGCGCAGCGGCTCACACGGCACGGCGTGAAGGCGGTCGGTCGTCCGCTCGACGTGCGCGACGAGGCATCGGTGCTGCAGGCCGTGCACGATGCGCGCGAAGTCGTCGGCGATCTCGACGTGATCGTCAACAACGCGGCGATCGACGTGACCGCGCCGATCGACGACGTGAGCGTCGACGCATGGCAGCAGGTGCTGATGACGAACCTGTTCGGTCCATACCTGATGTGCCATGCGGTCGTGCCGATGATGAAGGCGCGCGGCGGCGGGCATATCGTCAACATCGCGTCGACCGCATCGAAGCGCGCGTGGCCGAACGCATCGGCGTATCACGCGACGAAGTGGGGGCTGCTCGGTCTGTCGCATGCGCTTCATGCGGAGCTGCGCCCGGCCGGCGTGCGCGTGTCGGCGATCGTCGCCGGCGGGATGCGCACGCCGTTCCTGCTCGACCGCTTCCCGGACATCGACGAGGACACGCTGCAGCCGCCCGAGAACGTCGCGGCCGCGGTGCGCTTCGTGCTGACGCAGCCGCCGGGCACGGTCGTACCGGAAGTGATGGTGCTGCCGATGAAGGAGACATCATGGCCCTGAAGCACGATCCGCGTCCGCGCGGCGCCGTGCTGCTCGACAAGGACGGCACGCTGCTCGACGACGTGCCGTACAACGTCGATCCGGCCCGCATGCGGCTCGCGCCGGGCGCCGCGCGTGCGCTGCGCTCGCTGGCGTCGACCGGCATGCCGATCGCGGTCGTCTCGAACCAGCCGGGCGTCGCGCTCGGCCGCTTCACCGAATCTCAGCTTGGCGCGGTCCGCCAGCGTCTTGCCGAACTGTTCGAAGAGAACGGCGCGGCGCTGGCGGATTTTTTTTACTGCCCGCATCACCCGCAGGGCAGCGTGCCGCGCTATGCATGCGACTGTCTGTGCCGCAAGCCGAGGCCCGGCATGCTGCGCCGCGCGGTCGCCGCGCTCGGCGTCGAGGCCGGCGCGAGCTGGATGATCGGCGACATACTCGACGACATCGAAGCCGGCCGCGCGGCGCAGTGCCGCACGATCCTCGTCGATCGCGGCTACGAGACGGAATGGCGGATCGACGCGACACGCACGCCGCACTTCGTCGTCGACCGGCTCGATCTCGCGGCCGACATCGTCGTGCGCGAAACCGCGCGCCGTCACGGCTCGCGGGTGCGGCAATGAGCGCGCCCGCGTGGGACCGCGCGCGCCGCATTCTGTGCGTGCGGCTCGACAATCTCGGCGACGTGCTGATGACGACGCCGGCACTGCGCGCGCTGAAGGAAAGCGGCAACGGCCGGCATCTGACGCTGCTCACGTCGAGCACGGGCGCGGCGCTCGGCGCGCATCTGCCGATGGTCGACGACGTGTGGACGTACGACGCGCCGTGGGTCAAGCATCCGGACGCGCCGGCCAATCCGGTTGCCGATCTCGACATGATCGACCGGCTGCTGTCCGCGCGTTTCGACGCGGCGGTGATCTTCACCGTCTATAGCCAGAGCCCGCTGCCGGCCGCGATGATGTGCTGGCTCGCCGGCATTCCGCTGCGGCTCGCACATTGCAGAGAGAACCCGTACCGGCTGCTGACCGACCGCGTCGCGGAGACCGAGCCCGATCAGCAGGTGCGGCACGAAGTGGCGCGCCAGCTCGCGCTGGTGCGCACGATCGGCGCGAAGACCGCCGACTGGCGGATGGCATTCGAACCGGGCGACGCGGCGCGCCGGGCGGTGCAGGCGCGGCTGCGCGCCGCGCTGCAGCGCTTCGGCGGCCCGCGGCGCGGCGACGCGCAAGGCTGCGGGC
>NZ_CABVPP010000112.1 GCF_902499075.1 Burkholderia pseudomultivorans
GACGGCGCGCGGCGGCTGCGGTGGCCGGTGTGTCAGGGGCGGGCGCGCGCGCGGCGCAACCGCTGTGCGCCGCGCAAGCGGCGACGAAGAGGGCGGCTTGCATGGCGCGAGCCGGCCGGCGCTCGCGCGCGACGCGGCGGCGTCACGCGTCGAACGTCATCGCGAGCCGCTGTCGCGCGATCTGCTTGACGCTCGCGGACAACGCGGCGTCCGGCAGGCCGTCGGCCCATACGGAAAAGGAATCCTCGATCAGATTGCGCGTGTCGGGCGGCAGTTCGGCCAGCATCAGCGACACGACGGTGAACAGCACGGCGACCTCGGCGGTCTGGCTGCCGGCGTTGGCGTCGACGGTTTGCTTCAGCCCGTCGACGGCGGCTTGCAGCTTCTGCATTGCATCATTCGTATCGCTCATGATTCCCTCCATGCGGGATGGGTTCGATCGGCGACGAACGGGTGGCCGTCGTGCGGCCGCAAAGCGCGCGACGCCGGGCCGGCATCGCGCGCGGGCGGCGCATCAGGCGGGCGTGCCGGCGGCCGGCGCGACCGCGACCGACGCTTCGCTCGTCAGCATCAGGAACGTCAAGGTTTCGCGCAGATACAGGCGAACGACCTTGTCGGTGTGGCTCGCATAGCCGATCGACACGTCTTCGCCGAGATGAAGCTCGTAATCGCCGCCGCGCGTCGACAGCACGCAGCCGCCGCTGATCGCCGGCGCCCAGATGATCTCGCCGCTGACGATCCGCTTGATGTGCTCGATGACCGGATAGCCCTGATCGCGTGCCTCGCTGAGCGCGGTATAGGCGTCGGCGCCGAGCAGCACCGAGTACGGGCCGTCGACGCCCGCGAGGCGCAGCGCCTCGAGCGCATCGCTGATGGCGTCCGGATAGGCGCCGACGTCGCTCGGCAGCGTGAGCTTGCGGTTCGACGTGCCTTCGCGGATCCCGACGATGCCGGCGGCCGGATAGCCGTCGAAGATCGCGCTGTCTTCCGCGAACGCGAGTCGCTGCGCGGCTTCCTTGGCCGCCTGCCAGTCGGCGTCGCGCGCGCCGCGCTCGACGCTGTCGATCGCCGCGCGGTCGAGTTCGAACGGCACCGTCAGCTCGACGATCGTGCGCACCTCGCGCAGCCGCGCATCGACGTGCTCGCGCGGCGCCGCGACGTCGCGCAGGTGCCCGGTGCCGACGGCCGAGAGTTCGGGGCCCTTCGGGCCCTCGACGTCGACCACGCGGCGGCCGGCCACCGACCGCTTGAAGGTGCGCGCGACTTCTTCCTCGATTTGCTCCCAGGCGGCGCTGGAGATCGGCGCGAGTTCGCGGTGCAGATTGTTCATACGCTTTTGACTCCTTTGAGCGATCCGATTTTCAGCGAGCCGTCGCGGTGCGGCTCGTTCGATGACGGGGCGGGCGCGGCAGCCTCGGCGGGCGCGGCGCGATCGGGCAGCGCGTCGAGCAGGTCGGCCGACGGCACGAAGAACAGCGAGCCGGTGACCGCGCGGCTGAAATCGAGCAGCCGGTCGTAGTTGCCCGGCGGCCGGCCGACGAACATATTCTCGAGCATCTGCTCGATCGGCGCCGGCGAGCGCGCATAGCCGATGAAATAAGTGCCGAATTCACCGGCGCCCGGCCGGCCGAACGGCATGTTGTCGCGCAGGATCTTCACTTCCTTGCCGTTCTCGTCGAGCGTCGTCAGCGAGCTGTGCGACGACGACGGCTTCACGTCCGGCGCCAGTTCGATGTCGGACAGCTTCGTGCGGCCGATGATGCGTTCCTGCGTCTCGACCGGCAGCGCGTTCCAGCCGGCCATGTCGTGCAGGTATTTCTGCACGATCACGTAGCTGCCGCCGGCGAACGCCGCATCCTCGTCGCCGATCACCGTGAAGTCGACCGCATCGCGGCCTTCCGGATTCTCGGTGCCGTCGACGAAGCCGATCATCGCGCGCTGGTCGAAGTTGCGAAAGCCGTGCACTTCGTCGACGACGGTCACCGCATCGCCGAGCGCGGCGAGCAGCTGCGTCGCGAGCTCGAAGCAGAGGTCCATCGCATCGGCGCGAATGTGCAGCAGGATGTCGCCGGGCGTCGCGATCGCGACGCGCTGGCCGGCGCCGAATTCGCGGAACGGATGCAATGCCGCGGGACGCGGTTCGCCGAACAGCGCGTCCCATGCGTCCGAGCCGAAGCCGCAGACGCACGACAGGTTGCCGCCCGGCACGCGCTTGCCGACCGAGCGCACGAGCGCGGCGATGTCGCCGCACCATGAGCGGATCGTGTCGGCATGGGCGTCGCCGGGATTGATCGTCGCGACGAGAAAGATCGCGCTGCGCGTGATCGGACTGTGGACGGCCTGGGAGAGCGGGGCACGTGTTTCCATCGCGGCCTGCCGGTCAGTCATGTCGGGACGGACGGCGCGCGGCTGCCGCGGCGCGCGAACGGAAACGGATGAACTCGGTCATGCGACTGTTCTCTTGTATGACATGCGGATGAAACGCGTTGCGTACGGTCGCAACGCGCGATGCGGCGCAATCGCCGCGAATGCGGAAAAGCGATGCACGCGGGCGCAGCGCATGCGCCCGGTGCGCGACGTTCGCTCCGCATCGCGCGGTCGAGCCTGCAATCTAGCAGCTTCGGCGAGTCTTTGGAACACGTATCGCCGATCTGTCCTGCGAATGCGCAAACCATGCACCGAATCCATCGTGCCGATGCGCGGCTGTACTCCTGTCGCGCGCGCGGCTGTGCTCTTGTTTGTGCAGGTGGCGTGCAGTAGATTGGGTTCGCTCGGCCGCCGACGAGGAGCACGACGATGAATCTGCTTGAAGCGATGCGCATCTATGTTGCGGTGGTCGAGCACGGCGGATTGCCCGGTGCGGCGTCCGAACTGAAGCTCGGCGCCGCGCACGTGAGCGACCGGATCGACGGCCTCGAACGCTATCTCGGCTGCCGTCTGCTGTTGCGTTGCGCCGATGACGGTGTCGCGTGCACCGATGCCGGCATCGCGTTTCATCAGTGTTGCGTTCGCACGCTGTCGGCCGTCGACGATGCGATGGCCGATGCCGGCATCCGGCCGCCCGACGCGCACGTCGCCGAGGCGCGCCGCGCTGCGCCGCACGCGCTGCATGCCGCGCGTCGCTGAGCTGAGCGCGTTTTCCATCGAATCACGAAACATGCTGAATACGTCCACCGTCGCCTGTTCGCCCGCCGAGCGCATTCGCCGCCGCTTCGGCCACTTTCTTCATGTGGCCGAACTCGCGGGGCTGATCGTGATCGGTCTCGCGACCGCGTTCGCGATGGCGCAGGAGGCGTGGAAGGTCGTGCTCGCGGGCGAGGTGTCGCTGACCGACCTGCTGCTGATGTTCCTGTATCTCGAAGTGCTCGCGATGGACGTGCGCTATCTGCGGCTCGGCCGCCTGCCGGTGCGCTTTCCGCTGTTCATCGCGATGACGTCGCTCGCGCGCGACCTGATCCTGCGCGGCGCGACCGACAGCCCCGAGCGGATGCTGATGACGACGTTCGGCATCGTGTTGCTCGCGCTCGGTGTGCTGATCCTCAGTTTCGGCCAGCACCGGTATCCGGCCGAAGTCGGCGACGTCGAGGACGATGTGCGTGCGAGCCGATGATCGACGCGAGCGCAAGCTTTCGGTTGGCAAACGGCACGGCGTCGCGGCGCGACGCGCACGACGGAGGCTCACACATGACGACGAACCCGGACGACTTCGCACGCGCGATCGACTTGCAGCACGCGGCCGAGCAGGCGTACCGGCAGGCGCGCGCTGCGCGCGATACGGCCGGCGCGCAGCGTGAACCGGCTGCGGCGATGCAGGCTGCGGCCGCACGCGCGTATGTCGACGCCGCGCGCGCCCGCGAACGCGCAATCGGCATCTGAACGCACGCCGGCCGCGCGGCGGCTTCTTCGCGCCGGCCGGCAAGCGCCCGCGCCGAACCGTCGCGCCGCGGCGGGGCGCGCCATGCAAACGAGGGGGATCGGATGAGCAAGCAACTGATCGTTGCCGTATTCGGCAGCGCGGACCTGGCCCGACGCGCGGCGAACGATTTCGACGCGTTGTCGGAGAAGAACTAAGGATTCACGATCGACAACGGTGTCGTCGTCGAACGCGATGCGGCCGGCAAGCTCGCGGTGCTGGACGCCCAGGCGCGGCCGTTTCGCGGCGCCGCGATCGGCGCGATCGCCGGCGCGCTGCTCGGCCTGCTCGCGGGCCCGCTGGGCGTCGTGACGGGCTTCGCCGCCGGTGCGGGCGCAGGCGTGCTCGCCGATGCGGCGGGCAGCGCGCTGCTCGACGGCCGCTTCGTCGAATCGGTTGCGGCGACGCTCGCGCCCGGCAGCGCCGCCGTGATTCTCGAGGCGAAGGAGGCGACGCCGTTCTCGGTCGACAACGTCGTGACGGGATTCGGCGGCAAGGTGATGCGCCACGCGCTCGGCTGAGCACGGCGTCGATGCATGCCGATCGCGAGGAAGCGATGCAGATCGAACGGACATACCGGCGCTTGGACATCTCGGCGCCGCTGTCGCCGCTGTCGGACAACCGCGCGATCGCGGCCGTCGACGTGAGCACCGACGATGCCGAACGCGTTGCCGATCCCGGCACCGGCCGGTGCCTGCAGATTCGCCGATGGGTCGAAGCGCTCGACGCGGCGCAGCTGACGGTCGTCGTCGACGCATGCAAGGTCGCGATCGGCCACGACGCGAACGACGTCGACGACGCGTGAGCGCACGCGTGCGCATCGCGCGGCAACGAAGACGTCGCGCGGTGCGCCGATCTGTTCATTACACCCGATGAAATTCGCGTCGGCCCGCGAAACTGTCACTTACATTCGCCGAATTGACGCAGTAGGATGCCGATCCTTGTCACGATGGAATCCGCATTGCTACCCGCCTTCACTTACGGTACTGGACGATGCCCGAGCCCGCATGCCGCGGGCCGTGCGCGGCTTTCCGGCCTCGTGCGACGATGCAGGCGCGCGCCGCGCGCCGACGCGGGGCCCGTCCGATCATCGCCGACGAGGCGAGGCGGATGAAGCTCTACGAGAAGTTTGCGAACGACATCGAGAGACTCATTCGGCAAGGCGTGTACCGGCACGGCGATCGTGTGCCGTCGGTCCGTCAGGCAAGCCAGCAGCATCGGATCAGCATCACGACCGTGCTGCACGCGTACCTGCTGCTCGAAAGCCGCGGGTTGCTCGAAAGTCGGCCGCAGTCGGGCTACTTCGTGAACCTGCGCCGCGA
>NZ_CABVPP010000113.1 GCF_902499075.1 Burkholderia pseudomultivorans
CCGGCAGCCGCCGTGGCCGCGCGGCGGCTGCGCATGCGCGGGCCGCCCGGCTGCCATTTCGATCAACTGTAATCGTGCGCACCGGCACAGTAACGGTACAATCGCCTCGATAGCTTTCGGTACAGTTGGAGCCGCTGCCCATGTCCACCGTCCCTCTTGCCCAGATTCCCGCGCCGCACGACACCGCCACGCTGACGCTGGTCGACCAGCTCGTCCAGTGGGCGCGCCGCCGCATCGACGAGCGCGTGTTCCGGCCCGGCATGCGAATGCCGTCGATCCGCAAGCTCGCGCTCGACAAGAGCGTCTCGCGCTTCACCGTCGTCGAGGCGTACGAGCGCCTCGTCGCGCAGGGCTACCTCGATTCGCGGCGCGGTTCGGGCTTCTACGTGCGCGAGCGCACGGCCGGGCCGCAGCCGGTGCTCGACGGCGTCGCGCGCGTGGCCGAGGCCGCGCCCGTGCACAACACGATCGACGTCGTCTGGCTGCTGCGCAACATGCTGCATACCGCCAGCCCGGAAAAGGGGCCGGGTCTGGGCTATCTGCCGGGCCGCTGGCTCGACGGCGAGCTGATTACCGGCGCACTGCGTGCGCTCGGGCGCCAGTCCGGCGCGCAGATGATCGGCTTCGGCACCGCGCAGGGCTTCCTGCCGCTGCGCCAGCAGTTGCAGACGCGGCTCGCGGAAGTCGAGATCGGCACGACGCCGGAGCAGGTCGTGCTGGTGTCGGGGATCACGCAGGCGATCGACCTGATCGCGCGCATCTACGTGCAGCCGGGCGACGCGGTGATCGTCGGCGATCCCGCGTGGTTCCAGATGTTCGGCCGCTTCGCGTCGCAGGGCGCGCAGCTCGTCGGGATGCCGTACACGCCCGACGGCCCCGATCTGGATGCGCTCGAGACGCTCGTGCAGATGTGGCGGCCGAAGATGCTCGTGATCAACTCGGTGCTGCAGAATCCGACCGGCACGTCGCTGTCGGCCGCGCAGGCGTTCCGGATCCTGAAGCTCGCGGAGCAGTACGACTTCCTCGTCGTCGAGGACGACGTGTACGGCGACCTGTGTCCGCCGAGCTATCCGGCGACGCGGCTCGCGAGCCTCGATCAGCTGAAGCGCGTGATCTATCTCGGCAGCTATTCGAAGACGCTCGCGGCGAACCTGCGGGTCGGCTACGTCGCGTGCGCGCCGGAGATCGCGAAGGCGATCACCGACCAGAAGATGCTGGTCGGGATGACGACGCCCGAGCTCAACGAGCGCGTGCTGTACAAGATCCTGACCGAAGGGCATTACCGGCGCCATGTCGAGCGGCTGCGCGCGCGGCTCGACGGCGTGCGCGACAAGACCGCGCGGATGCTCGAGCGCACCGGGCTGAAGCTGTTCGCGATGCCGGCGGCCGGGATGTTCCTGTGGGCCGACACGGGCGTCGACTCGGACGCGCTCGCGGCCGCCGCGCACGAGGAAGGCTTCCTGCTGACGCCGGGCAGCCTGTTCTCGCCGCAGCAGTCGCCGTCGACGTGGACGCGCTTCAACGTCGCGAACTGCGGCGATCCGGCGCTGCCGGGGTTTCTCGCGCGCTATATCGACTCGGCCGTGCGGCGCGCGTCATGACGCGGCGCCGGCGGCTCTTGAAATCGCCGGCGCGATCCCCAGATACCCGCGCAAGCCGCGTGCGCCACGCGGCGGTTCGACCGGCCCCGGCATCGCGCGCCGGGCGCCCGCGCCACACCATTCAAGTTCAAGTAAGAGGAAACAGCATCCATGGCACACGAAACGATGAGCTTTCAGGCAGAGGTCAAGCAGCTCCTCCACCTGATGATTCATTCGCTCTACAGCAACAAGGAAATCTTCCTGCGCGAACTGGTGTCGAACGCGTCCGACGCGGCCGACAAGCTGCGTTTCGAGGCGCTCGCGGACAACGCGCTGTATGAAAACGATCCGAACCTGCGCATCCGCATCGGCTACGACAAGGCCGCGCGCACCATCACGATCGACGACAACGGCATCGGCATGAGCCGCGACGAGGCGATCGCGAACCTCGGCACGATCGCACGCTCGGGCACCAAGGAATTCTTCACGAAGCTGTCCGGCGACCAGCAGAAGGATGCGGCGCTGATCGGCCAGTTCGGCGTCGGCTTCTACTCGGGCTTCATCGTCGCCGACAAGATCACCGTCGAGACGCGCCGCGCGGGCCTGCCGGCGAGCCAAGGCGTGCGCTGGGAAAGCGCGGGCGAGGGCGATTTCACGATCGACGCGATCGAGCGCGCGCAGCGCGGCACGACGATCACGCTGCATCTGCGCGAAGGCGAGGACGAGCTGCTGTCGTCGTACCGGCTGAAGTCGATCATCCAGAAGTATTCCGACCACAT
Source organism: Burkholderia pseudomultivorans (assembly GCF_902499075.1). Lineage (GTDB taxonomy): Bacteria > Pseudomonadota > Gammaproteobacteria > Burkholderiales > Burkholderiaceae > Burkholderia > Burkholderia pseudomultivorans. The sequence goes on from NZ_CABVPP010000113.1 coordinate 2,360, forward strand.
CGCGCTGCCGATCCTGATGCAGAAGGAAGAGTGGGATCAGGAAAAGGGCGAGATGGTCCTGAAGGACGAGGACGAGACCGTCAACCAGGCGAGCGCGCTGTGGACGCGTTCGAAGAGCGACATCACCGACGAGCAGTACACGCAGTTCTACCAGCACATCGCGCACGATCACCAGGATCCGCTCACCTGGACGCACAACCGCGTCGAGGGCCGCAGCGAATACACGCAACTGCTGTACGTGCCGTCGCATGCGCCGTTCGACCTGTGGAACCGCGACTATCGCGGCGGCCTGAAGCTGTACGTGAAGCGCGTGTTCATCATGGACGACGCCGAGCAGCTGCTGCCGCAGTACCTGCGCTTCGTGAAGGGCGTCGTCGACTCGGCCGACCTGCCGCTGAACGTGTCGCGCGAAATCCTGCAGGAAAGCCGCGACGTGAAGGCGATCCGCGAAGGCGTGACCAAGCGCGCGCTGTCGATGCTCGAAGAGCTCGCGAACGCGGAAGACGATGCCGGCAAGGAGAAGTACAAGACCTTCTGGAACGCGTTCGGCCAGGTGCTGAAGGAAGGCCTCGGCGAGGATCACGCGAACCGCGAGCGCATCGCGAAGCTGCTGCGTTTCGCGTCGACGCACGGCGACACCGCCGCGCAGGACGTGTCGCTGGCCGACTACGTCGCGCGCATGAAGCCCGAGCAGACGAAGATCTACTACGTGACGGCCGACACGTGGCAGGCCGCGAAGAACAGCCCGCATCTCGAAGTGTTCCGCAAGAAGGGCGTCGAGGTGCTGCTGCTGACCGATCGCGTCGACGAATGGATGCTGTCGTTCCTGCACGAGTTCGACGGCAAGCCGCTGGCGAGCGTCGCGCGCGGCGACCTCGATCTCGGCGAGCTGAACGACGACGAGAAGAAGGCGCAGGAGGCGGCGGGCGAGGCGATCAAGCCGGTCGTCGAGAAGATGAAGGAAGCGCTCGGCGACAAGGTGAAGGACGTGCGCGTCACGTTCCGCCTGACCGATTCGCCGTCGTGCCTCGTCGCGGACGACAACGACATGAGCGGCTACCTGCAGCGGATGCTGAAGGCGGCCGGCCAGAACGCGCCGGCGATGCAGCCGATCCTCGAGATCAACCCCGAGCATGCGCTCGTCAAGCAGCTGAAGGCCGACAGCGCCGATTTCGGCGACTGGTGCCATCTGCTGTTCGATCAGGCGCTGCTTGCCGAAGGCGGGATGCTCGACGATCCGGCGAGCTTCGTGAAGCGGACCAACGCGCTGCTGCTGTCGCGCGCCGCGTGAACGCGCGCATGCGATTCGACGGCGGGCAGGCGGGCTGGCGCGACACGCCGCGGCCCGGCTGCACGCTCGACCAGCGCGACTGGCTGACGCGCGGCGGTTCGCTGACCGCGCATCTCGCGCGGCTCGGCCGCGTGAGCGTGCGCGTGACGCGCGAGTCGGTCGACTGCCCGTGGTTCGACGAGCATGCGGCGGTGGCCGCTTCGCCGCGCGCGCCGATGTGGGTGCGCGAGGTGATCCTGTCGGTGGACGGCACGCCGTACGTCGCCGCGCACAGCATCGCGCCGCTTGCGGCGAGCAAGGGCGTGTGGCAGGCGATGCGGCGGCTGCGCACGCGGCCGCTCGCGGAGCTGCTGTACAGCGATCCGCAGGTCGAACGTTCGGCGCTCGTCAGCCGCCGCGTGATCGCCGGGCATCCGCTCTATACGCTCGCGAGCCATGCGCTGCAGGGCGAGCGGGCGCCGCATGCGTTTGCCGCGCGGCGCTCGGTGTTCCAGCGTCACGGCGAGCCGTTGATGGTGACGGAGTGCATGCTGCCCGCGCTGTGGCGGCATCTCGATGCGCATGGTGATGGGCCGCGCTCGGGCGGGCCGGGCGGAGGCACGTGATGCTGCAGGGTTTCGCGCCGGTCGTCGCGCCGCACACGCATACGATGATCCTCGGCAGCTTTCCCGGCGAGGCGTCGCTCGACGCCGCGCAGTATTACGCGCATCCGCGCAACCAATTCTGGCGCTTGCTGGGTGCGGTGCTGAGCGAACCGGAGTTGCACGAGCTCGCTTACGACGAGCGGCTCGAGCGCGTGCTTTCGCATGGCTTCGGCATCTGGGACGTTCTCGACGCATGCCATCGCCAGGGCAGTCTCGATTCCGCGATCCGCAACGCGAAACCCAACGATTTTGCGTCGTTGCGCGAGCATGCGCCGTTGCTGAAGCGCGTGTGCTTCAACGGGAAGACGGCGGGGCGGTTCGCGGACGTGATCGGCCAGGCCGGCTACGAGACGCTCGTGCTGCCGTCGTCGAGCCCGGCGAATGCGATGCTGTCGTTCGAGCAGAAGCTTGCGCAGTGGCGCCGGATCGTCCTTTGACCGACGAGCCGCCGCACGCGAGGGGCGGGCTTCGCTTGGCGGTGGGCATGCGCGTGCCGCGCATCGCGGTCAATCGTCCTTGCCCCACCGCCAGCGCGGTTTTTCGCCCTTGATCGAACCTGTCCGCATTTTTGTGGGCGAGGCGGTTGAACAACGCGTTATCCACGCGCCTGCGTAAATCGCTCTCCGAA
>NZ_CABVPP010000114.1 GCF_902499075.1 Burkholderia pseudomultivorans
GCGCCCGCCTTCGCGAGTTCCAGCGCGATTTCCTTGCCGATGCCGCTCGCGGCGCCCGTGACGACTGCGGTCTTGCCGCTCAGATCTGCTGCCATGCCCGTCTCCTTCAGTGATCGGATCGATAAAGCACACGCCCGCGCATCCGCGTTCGTCACGCGGGCACGCCGGCGAACCAGCCGCTATTGTGCACGATCATCCCTGCCGTTCGCGCGCAAAACGTCTAAGCTTAAGGTCGGCTTCGTCACGCAGGAGAGTCGCATGGACTATCGACGACTGGGCCGCTCCGGCCTGCAGATCAGTGCGCTTTCGCTCGGTTCGTGGGTCACGTACGGCAATCAGGTCGACCAGCGGCGCGCGCGCGAGTGTCTCGCCGCGGCACGGGACGCGGGCGTCAATTTCTTCGACAACGCCGAGGTCTACGCAGGCGGCCAATCCGAGGAAATCATGGGCCATGCGCTCAAGGCGCTCGGCTGGCCGCGCGTCAGCTACATCGTGTCGACGAAATTCTTCTGGGGCCTCGCGCAAGGGCCGAACCAGCATCACACGCTGAACCGCAAGTACCTGCTGAACGCGATCGACGGTTCGCTGCGACGGCTGCAGCTCGACTACGTCGACCTCGTCTACTGCCATCGGCCGGATCCGCATACGCCGATCGACGAAACCGTGTGGGCCATGAGCGACATGATCGCGCGCGGCAAGGCACTGTACTGGGGCACGTCGGAATGGAGCGCCGACGAGATCCGCGCCGCGTACGAGATTGCCGAGCGCCATCACCTGCACCGGCCGGTCGTCGAACAGCCGCAGTACAACCTGTTCCATCGCACGCGGGTCGAGCAGGAATATGCGCGGCTCTACGACGATTACGGCCTCGGCCTGACGACCTGGAGCCCGCTGGCGTCGGGCCTGCTCACCGGCAAATACCGGAACGGCGTGCCGCCGGGCAGCCGGGCGGAGGTGCAGGGCTACGACTGGCTGCGCGAGCGCCTGACCGATCCTGGCAGCAACGCCATCGTCGAACGGCTCGGCGAGATCGCGACCGAACTCGGCTGCAGCACCGGCCAGCTCGCGATCGCATGGGTGCTCGCGAATCCGCGCGTGAGTTCGGTGATCACGGGCGCATCGCGGATCGAGCAGATCGCCGACAACATGGCCGCGCTCGACGTCGTCGGGAAACTGACGCCCGACGTGAAGCAACGGATCGAGGCCGTGATCGGCGACGCGTACGAGTAAGGCGATTCGCGGCCACTCGCGTACAATACGCGGCCGCACCGGCGCGGCCCCGAGGCCGCGCACGATCGATCGCTCACCGATTCACCCTCTGTTTCAGGCAGCCCGCCATGCTCAGCTATCGTCACGGTTTTCACGCAGGCAACCACGCGGATGTGCTCAAGCACGCCGTCGTCGTTCAGCTGTTGCGCTACCTGAACAAGAAAGACAAGTCGTACTGGTATATCGACACGCACGCCGGCGCCGGCGTGTATTCGCTGCGCGACGGCTATGCCGCGAAGACCGTCGAATACGACACCGGTATCGGCCGGCTGTGGAACGACAAGAATCTGCCGACTGTACTCGGCGAGTATCTCGACGAAGTGCGCGCACTGAACGACGACGGTGAACTGCGTTTCTACCCGGGCTCGCCGTACCTCGCATGGCGGCTGATGCGCGAGCAGGACCGGATGCGCCTGTTCGAAATGCACACGACCGAAATCGACGTGCTGCGCCACAATTTCCGCGACGCGGGGCGCCGCGCGATGATCTTTGCCGGCGACGGTTTCGAGGGCATCAAGGCGCTGCTGCCGCCGCCGCCTCGGCGCGCACTCGTGCTGATCGACCCGTCGTATGAAGACAAGAAGGACTACGCGCGCACGGTGACTTGCGTCGCAGAGTGCCTGAAGCGTTTTGCGACGGGTTGCTATGCGATCTGGTATCCGCAGGTCGTGCGCACGGAGTCGCAGCGCTTTGCCGAGCAGCTCAAGCGGCTGCAGCCGGACAACTGGCTGCATCTGACGTTGACGGTATCGAACCCGCCCGCGGACGGCCTTGGTCTTTACGGCAGTGGGATGTTCATCCTGAACCCGCCGTACACGCTCGCACAGAGCATGAACGACGCACTGCCGTATCTGGTGGAAGCGCTCGGGCAGGACAGCGGCGCGCGTTGCCAGATCGAGCAGCGCGGCGGCTGAGTGCCGGGCCTGCGGTCAAGGCTGCAGTTGCGGCCGCGGCGTCGGCCTCGATCGGCCGGCGGGCTGCGTGCCCGGCACGTTGATATATGGAGCGACGAACAGCGGAATCGGCGTATTCGCCCCCTGCCCCGCCGGCGCGCGCATGCCCGCCGGCTCGACAATCGGCTCCGACGACAGCGGAGCCGTCTGCAGCATCAGTCCACCCTTGCCGTCCTGGATACCACGCTGGGTATCGAGAACCAGCGGCTTCGACGACGTCGCGGCCGCCGCTGCGATGCCGTGGACGAGCACCGCCGTGCCCAGAGCGAGCCGTGCCCGGCACACGCGGCGCATATCGAAACGCAGGCGCATGATTCTATCCTTTCGGTTGAAAAACAGGCCCATACCATAGCGCCGCGCTCACGATTTCGCCAGATTCGGCGCACAAAAAAACAAAGCCCCGTCAATACGGGGCTTGCTTCTCGACCGGTGCCACACGGCACCTGACGGCAACTGCGATTACAGCGAGTAGCCGTTCGATTCGAGCGAACGGATGCGTTGCTCGAGCTGGACGATGTCCGACGACGTGGCGAGGTAGGCCTCACGGCGCTCACGTTCTGCGGATTCGAACCAGTTGCTCAGCTTTTCGACGATGTAGGCGATCATGATGTTCTCCAAGGAAGGGGGACCCCTGGCGAATCGAGATTCAGGGATTTCCCGTATAGGGTTATCCCGAATTATAGCGATGCCACACGAGGAAGCCAGTGAAATGCTTGCATGGAAACCATTCCATTCTGGAATGGATACACCTTCGTCGATTGTAACTCTTTGATTTTTATAGATATCGAGTTAAGCACCTTCTGACACGTCGAGGACGTGCACTAATCTGGTTCACCGACCGGGGCGGCCAGCCGCGCCAAAATCGGGCATTCGGGCCGGCCGTCCCCATGGCAGTGCGCGGCCAGGTCGGCCAGCGTGTCGCGCATGTCGGTCAACTCGGCGATGCGCTTGTCGAGTTCAGCGACGTGCTCCAGTGCGATCGACTTCACTTCGGCGCTGGCGCGGGACCGGTCTTGCCACAGCATCAGCAGCTTGCGGATATCCTCGACGAGAAAACCGAGCCGCCTCGCCTGCCGGATGAAGCGCAGCGTATGGATTTCGTCGGATCCGTAGAGCCGGTAGCCGGCATCGCTACGCTTGCTCGGCGCCAGCAGACCGACCTGCTCGTAGTACCGGATCATTTTTGCGCTGACTCCGGATTCGCGCGACGCGTCGCCGATATTCATTCCACGCCCTCTTCTCAAGCCCCTGATTGCGAACGGAACACCGGCGGATGCGATCTGCCGGTGACGTTTCGATCGTATCAAATCGCGTCGTTTCGTTCTGGTGAGGCCGTTAGCGATGGCGCCTGTTCCGACGACAGAGAAAATCGGCGGTTCTGGCGGCGCCCTTTTCTTGCGCCGCAAATGCAAAAACCCCCGCCTGTTTGGGCGGGGGTTTCTGGCTTGAGGGAGCCTGACGATTACCTACTTTCACACGGGAATCCGCACTATCATCGGCGTGGAGTCGTTTCACGGTCCTGTTC
>NZ_CABVPP010000115.1 GCF_902499075.1 Burkholderia pseudomultivorans
GACGTTGCCGCAGCGGCGCGACGCGCCGGCTGCGGCGCCGGCAGCACGGCGACCGACTTGGCGGCGTGACCGACGGCCGACGGCAATGCCGCGGCCGGTTCCGCCGCCAGCGAACGCGCGGGCGGCGACGCGAGCGCGATGCCGCCCGCAACGCGCCAGCCCGACACGATCGCCTTCATCTGGCGCGTCTGCTCTTCGAGCGACGCGGCCGCGGCCGCGGCCTGCTCGACCAGCGCCGCGTTCTGCTGCGTGACGGCATCCATCTGGCCGACCGCGCGATTGACCTGCTCGATGCCGGTCGACTGCTCGTCGGACGCGGCGCTGATCTCGCCCATGATGTCGGTCACGCGGCGCACGGCCTGCACGATCTCGTCCATCGTCGAGCCGGCGCGCGCGACCAGCGCCGAGCCGCTTTCGACCTTGTCGGCGGAATCGCCGATCAGCTGCTTGATTTCCTTCGCGGCACTCGCGCTGCGCTGCGCGAGCGAGCGCACCTCGCCCGCGACGACCGCGAAGCCGCGGCCCTGTTCGCCCGCCCGCGCGGCTTCGACCGCCGCGTTCAGCGCGAGGATGTTGGTCTGGAACGCGATCCCCTCGATCGTGCCGATGATGTCGACGACCTTGCCCGAGCTGGCCGCGATGTCCTGCATCGTCGACACGACCTGGCCGACCACCTCGCCGCCCTGCGTCGCGATGTCCGACGCGTTCACCGCGAGCTGGCTCGCCTGGCGCGCGTTCTCCGCGTTCTGCCGCACGGTGCCGGTCAGCTGCTCCATGCTCGATGCGGTTTCCTGCAGCGACGCAGCCTGTTCCTCGGTGCGCTGCGACAGGTCGGTGTTGCCGGTCGCGATCTCGCGCGCGCCGACGTCGATCGATTCGGTGCCGCGATGCACGGCCTGCACCATCGTCGTGACCGCGTCCTGCATCCGCTTGATGCCGCCGAACAGGCGGCCGATCTCGTTCTTGCTGAACACGTGCACCGGCTGCGTCAGGTCGCCGCCGGCGATGCGCTCGAAGTGGCCGATGGCGTCCTCGAGCGGCTTCACGATCAACCCGCGCAGCGCGAAGCGGATCGCGACCACGACCACGAACGCGAGCGCGATGCCGGCCGCGATCAGCGCGATCATCAGCGAGATCTGCGACTGCGTGGCCGCCTGGCGCTGCTCCGCGCGCTTTTGCAGCGATGCGATCACGGCCGACGCGGCCTGGTCGTACGCGACGAACATCGGGCTGATCTTCGTGTCGGCGACCGCGTGGTACGCGGCCATGTCGCCCGCACGCGCGGCCGCGAACTCGGGCTCGACGCCTTCCTTCACGATCGTCGCGTAGCGCGCCGCCAGCTCGTCGACGAGCGCCTGCTCGACGCCGAGCTTCGGCGTCGCCTGGAACGCCTGCCAGTTCTGGTTCGACTTCGTGTACAGCTCCTGCGCGCGGTCGAGCACCTTGCCCGCCTCGGCGGTGTTGCCGGCCTCGGTCAGCGAGCGGAAGCGGTCGAGCGACACGCGCGCGCGCAGCAGATACGACGAGGTGTCGTCGAGCGTGTGGATCGCAGGCAGGTCGACGTGCGCGATCTCGTCGAGCGAGCGGCTCGCGTGATTCAGCGCGAATAGGCCGAGCCCGCCGACGGCTGCGGCCAGCGCCACGAGGATGAGTCCGACCGCCGTCAGCGTCGTGCGGATCGACCAGTTGTGCAACATCGCAGATTCTCCCGGAATGGCCGGCGCTTACGCGCCGAGCGTCTCGATCAGCGCCATTTCGCGGCTCGACATCAGCTTTTCGATGTCCATCAGGATCAGCATCCGGCCGTCGACCGTGCCGAGCCCCGTCAGGTACTCGGTCGTCAGCGTCGCGCCGAATTCCGGTGCCGGCATGATCTGGTCGGTCTGCAGCGTCAGCACGTCCGACACGCCGTCGACGACCATCCCGACCACGCGGTGCGCGACGTTCAGGATGATCACGACGGTCTGGTGGTCGTACTCGACGCGGCCGAGGTGGAACTTGATGCGCATGTCGACGATCGGCACGATGATCCCGCGCAGGTTGATCACGCCCTTGATGAACTCGGGCGCGTTCGCGATGCGCGTGACGCTGTCGTAGCCGCGGATTTCCTGCACCTTCAGGATGTCGATCCCGTATTCCTCGTCGCCGAGCGTGAACACGAGGAATTCCTGGCCCGTCGCGTCGCCCTGCTCCGCGTCGCGGCGGCCGGTCGTCGCATTGGCCGCGTTCGCCGCGGCCGGATTGATCATTTGGACTTCAGCAGACACGTTTGCCCCCAATCGGTTGAATGGCGAGAGTCAGAACATCGCGAGCTCGGCGCCGGCTCGGGCGCCGTGCGTCGCACGGGTTTCGCGGTTCAGCGCCGCGACGTCGACGATCAGCGCGACGCTGCCGTCGCCGAGGATGGTCGCCGCCGAGATGCCGTGCACCTTGCGGTAGTTGGTTTCGAGGTTCTTCACGACCACCTGCTGCTGGCCGACCAGCTCGTCGATCAGCATCGCGAAGCGGCGCCCCTCGGTTTCCATGATCGTGACGATCCCCTGCGTCGGGTCGGTGCGCGCGTCCTCGACCGAGAACACTTCGTGCAGCGCGACGAGCGGCAGGTATTCGCCGCGCACGCGCACCACGCGCTCGCCGTTGCCGACCGTGTAGATGTCGTCGTTCGACGGCTGCAGCGACTCCATCACGAAGTTCAGCGGCAGGATGAAGATCTCGCCGCCGACCTTCACCGACATCCCGTCGAGGATCGCCAGCGTGAGCGGCAGCACGATCCGCGTGGTGGTGCCGCGGCCGGCCTGCGACGTGATCTCGACGTGGCCGCCCATCGACTGGATGTTGCGCTTCACGACGTCCATCCCGACGCCGCGGCCCGACACGTCGGTCACCGTCTCGGCAGTCGAGAAGCCCGGCGCGAAGATCAGCTGCCAGACCTCGTCGTCGCTGATGTTCTCGGAAATCTGCATGCCCTGCTTCGCGGCCTTCGCGAGGATCCGCTCGCGGTTCAGCCCCGCGCCGTCGTCGCTGACCTCGATCACGATGTTGCCGCCGTGATGCGCGGCCGACAGCACGAGCTGGCCGACCGCGTCCTTGCCGGCCGCGACGCGCTTGTCGACCGTCTCGATGCCGTGGTCGAGGCTGTTGCGCACGAGGTGCGTGAGCGGGTCGATGATCCGTTCGATCAGGCTCTTGTCGAGCTCGGTCGCCTGGCCGAACGTGACCAGCTCGACCTGCTTGCCGAGCTTGCCGGCCAGATCGCGCACCAGGCGCGGGAAGCGGCTGAACACGTAGTCCATCGGCATCATGCGGATCGACATCACCGCTTCCTGCAGGTCGCGCGCGTTGCGCTCGAGCTGCGCCATCCCGTTGAACAGGCGGTCGTGCAGCGCCGGATCGAACGCGCTCGCGGTTTCCGCGAGCATCGCCTGCGTGATGACCAGTTCGCCGACCAGGTTGATCAGCTGGTCGACCTTCTCGACGCCGACGCGGATCGAGCTGCCTTCGCCGCCCGACGCGGCCGCGGCGGCGGGGCGCGCGCGCTTGTCGTCGTGATGCGCGTGCGGCGGCGCGGCCGGCGCGTCGGGTTCGGCGTGCGGCGCGGGCTGCGATGCGGTGGCCGGCGCGGGC
>NZ_CABVPP010000116.1 GCF_902499075.1 Burkholderia pseudomultivorans
GCGCGGCGAGCGCGACGCCGACGCACCGGGGGGCGGCGGTGGAGACGGGCATCCGCACGACGATCGCGGCGGCCGCACCGGCAGCGACGGCGACGGCGCGGGCGACGGCGGCGAACGCAAGCGGCCGGGCCGCAAGCCGCTGATCATCCTCGGCGCGATCGCGTTGCTGCTCGTCGTCGGCGGGCTCGTCTGGTGGTTCGCGACACGCAATCAGGAAAGCACCGACGACGCGTACACCGACGGCAACGCCATTGCGGTTGCGCCGCACGTGTCGGGCTACGTGACGCGCCTCGCGGTCGACGACAACGTCTACGTGCATCGCGGCGACGTGCTCGTCGAGATCGATCCGCGCGACTATCGCGCGCAGGTCGACGCGGCGCACGCGCAGCTCGGTCTCGCCGAGGCGCAGCTCGACGCGGCGCGCGTGCAGCTCGACATCGCGCGCGTCCAGTATCCGGCGCAGTACCGGCAGGCGCGCGCGCAGATCGAATCGGCGGAAGCCGCGTACCGGCAGGCGCTGGCCGCGCAGGCGCGGCAGCGCGCGGTCGATGTGCGCGCGACCTCGCAGCAGGCGATCGACGCGGCCGACGCGCAGCGCGCGAGCGCCGACGCGAACGTCGCGATGGCGCAGGCGCAGGCGCGCACCGCGAGCCTCGTGCCGCAGCAGATCCGGCAAGCCGAAACAGTCGTCGAGGAACGCCGTCAGCAGGTCTTGCAGGCACGCGCGCAGCTCGAGCAGGCGGAGCTGAATCTCGCGTACTGCACGATGCGCGCGCCGTCGGACGGCTGGGTCACGCGCCGCAACGTGCAACTCGGTTCGTTCCTGCAGCCCGGTACGTCGATCTTCTCGATCGTGACGCCGCGCGTGTGGATCACCGCGAACTTCAAGGAGTCGCAACTGAAGCGGATGCGCGTCGGCGATCGCGTCGACGTGTCGGTCGACGCGTATCCCGATCTCGATCTGCACGGTCACGTCGACAGCATCCAGCTCGGCAGCGGCTCGCGGTTTTCCGCGTTCCCGGCCGAGAACGCGACCGGCAACTTCGTGAAGATCGTCCAGCGTGTGCCGGTGAAGATCGTGCTCGACGGTCCGCTGCCGCGCAATCCGCCGCTCGGCCTCGGCCTGTCGGTCGAGCCGACCGTCCATCTGAAATGACCGGCCGCCGCCGCATGCGGCGCGCCGCGCACGGAGCGCAACGATGTCCGACCTTCGACTGCCGTTCGTCCGAGCGGCCCTCGGCCGATGAACCGGCCCGCCGATCAGGCGGCGGCGCCCGGCGGCGATTGGCGGCCGGCCGCGAATCCGTGGCTCGTCGCCGTCGTCGTCACGCTCGCCGCCTTCATGGAGGTGCTCGACACGACGATCGTCAACGTCGCGCTGCCGCACATCGCGGGGACGATGTCGGCGAGCTACGACGAGGCCACCTGGACGCTCACGTCGTATCTGGTCGCGAACGGCATCGTGCTGCCGATCTCCGGGTTTCTCGGCCGGCTGCTCGGCCGCAAGCGCTACTTCGTGCTCTGTATCGCCGCGTTCACGGCATGCTCGTTCCTGTGCGGCATCGCGACGAACCTCGGCGAGCTGATCGTGTTCCGCGTGCTGCAGGGCTTGTTCGGCGGCGGGCTGCAGCCGAACCAGCAGTCGATCATCCTCGACACGTTTCCGCCCGAGCAGCGCAACCGCGCGTTCTCGGTGTCGGCGATCGCGATCGTCGTCGCGCCGGTGCTCGGGCCGACGCTCGGCGGCTGGATCACCGATCACTTCTCGTGGCGCTGGGTGTTCCTGCTCAACGTGCCGATCGGCGTGCTGACCGTGCTCGCCGTGATGCAGCTCGTCGAGGATCCGCCGTGGCGGCGCGGAGCGGTGCGCGGGCTGTCGGTCGACTACGTCGGGATCGGCCTGATCGCGATCGGGCTCGGCTGCCTGCAGGTCATGCTCGATCGCGGCGAGGACGAGGACTGGTTCGGCTCGACGTTCATCCGTATTTTCGCGGTACTGTCTGCGCTCGGGCTCGTCGGCGCGACGCTCTGGCTGCTGCGGACGAAGAAGCCCGTCGTCGATCTGTCGTGCCTGCGCGATCGCAACTTCGCGCTCGGCTGCGTGACGATCGCGACGTTCGCGGCCGTGCTGTACGGCAGCGCGGTGATCGTGCCGCAGCTCGCCCAGCAGCATCTCGGCTACACGGCGACGCTCGCCGGTCTCGTGCTGTCGCCGGGCGCGCTCTTGATCACGCTCGAGATTCCGCTCGTGAGCCGGCTGATGCCGCACGTGCAGACGCGCTATCTCGTCGGCTTCGGCTTCGTGCTGCTCGCGTTCGCACTGGCGTATTCGCGCATGCTCGTGCCCGACATCGACTATCGGCATCTGGTGATGATCCGCTGCGCGCAGTCGCTCGCGATCGGCTTCATGTTCGTACCGATCACGACGCTCGCGTATCTGACCGTGCCGCAGCGGCTGAACGACGATGCGTCGGCGTTGTTTACGATGTTCCGCAACGTCGCGGGTTCGATCGGCATCTCGGTGTCGACCGCGCTGATTCGCGAACGCACGCAGGCACGCATGGCGCATCTGTCCGCGCATACGTCGCCGCTGTCGCAGAACTTCCAGGACGCGCTGCATGCGAACGCGCGAGCGATCGCGGAGCTGTCGGGCGGCACGCCGGCGGCCGCGCTGCAGACCGCGAACGGCCGGCTCTACGAGACCTTCGTGTCGCAGGCGACGATCCTCGCGTATATCGACGTATTCGCGCTGCTCGCGGTGTTTTGTGCCGCGTGCATTCCGTTGACATTCCTGTTTTCGCCGGTGAAGGCCGCACGTGCCGGAGGAGGGCATTGACATGACGACGTGCGACGTCGCCCGCCGCAGTCGACGGCCGCGCGCGCTGCGCCGTGCGACGGCCGTGGCTGTCGCGGCCGCCGCGCTGGCCGCCGGCACGCTGCTGGGCGCGTGCAC
>NZ_CABVPP010000117.1 GCF_902499075.1 Burkholderia pseudomultivorans
GCCCGACGCGCCGCTGCGGCGCCCCCGCCGCAGGCTGGCCGTGCCGCTCGCGGCGATCGCGGCCGCCGCCGCGCTGCTGGCGCTCGCCATCGTGCCCCGCATCGACGCGCGCGCCGCGCAGCGCGCGCAGGTTGCCGCACAGCAGGCGCTGCCGGTGTCCGTGATCCTGCCCGGCGCGGCGCCGGCCGATCAGACGCTGACGCTGCCGGGCTCGGTGATGCCGTATGCGGAAGCGTCGATCTACGCGCGCACGAGCGGCTACATCGCGCACTGGAGCGCCGACATCGGCACGCACGTGAAGGCCGGCGCGACGCTCGCGCAGATCGCGGCGCCCGATCTCGACGCGCAGCTGCGGCAGGCGCGCGCCGACGCGGCGACGGCCCAGGCGAACTACGACTACGCGAAGTCGACGGCGCTGCGCTGGCAGGACATGCTGAAGACGCAATCGGTGTCGCAGCAGGACACCGACACCAAGGTCGCGGACATGAATGCGAAGCGCGCGATGCTCGCTTCCGCGCAGGCGAATGTCGCGCACCTGACCGAACTCGTGTCGTACGAATCGATCGCGGCGCCGTTCGACGGCGTGATCACCGCGCGCAACGTCGACGTCGGCACGCTCGTCACGGCGGGCGGCACGCCGGGCAGCCCCGGCCTGTCCGGCGAGCTGTTTCATCTCGAACAGACCGGCACGCTGCGCGTGTTCGTCGACGTGCCGCAGGACAGCGCGGCCGGCGTGTCGGCCGGCACGCCGGTTTACCTGACCACGCAGCAGTATCCGGGGCGACGCTTCGCCGCGCGCGTCGCGCGCAGCGCCGGCGCGATCGATCCCGCCACGCGTACGATGCGGGTCGAGATCGACGTCGACAATCGCGACGGCACGCTGATGCCGGGCGCCTATGCGCAGGCGCACCTGCAGGTGGCAAGCACCACGCCCGCATACGAACTTCCCGCCAGTGCGCTGCTGTTCCGGCCCGACGGCGTGACTGTCGCGGTCGTCGACGCGAACGGGCGGAGCGCGCTGCGGACCGTGCAGATCGGCCGCGATTTCGGCACGCACGTCGAGATCGTGTCGGGGCTGGCCGCGACCGATCGCGTGATCGACAACCCCGGCGATTCGATCACGGCCGGCGAGATCGTGAAGGTCGTGTCGGTCGAGCACGGCGCGACACCGACCGCCGCGCCGGCTTCCGGCTCCGCTGCGACTACGCCTGCGACGAAAGCCCGCGGCTGATCCATGAGAATCCACGAGATGCCCGCCATGCGCTTCCTTCGCCCGTTTCCATTTACCCGCCGCGTTGTCGTGCTCGGCGTCGCCGCCGCACTGGCCGCGTGCTCGACGCTGCCGCCCTATTCTCCGCCCGCCGTCGCGGTGCCTGCGCATTACGCTGGCATACCGGCATCGGGCGTACCGGCATCGGGCATACCGGCCGTGCAATCCGGCTGGAACGTCGCCGCACCCGCCGATGCCGCCTCGCGCGGCCCATGGTGGACCGCCTTCGGCGATCCCGACCTGAACGCGCTCGAAGCGCGCGTCGACGTGTCGAACCAGACCGTGAAGAAAGCCGTCGCCGATCTTCAGCAGGCGCGCGCGATGGTCGACTACCAGCATGCGGGGTTCCTGCCGACCGTCACGGCCGGCGTCGCGCAGACCCGCGCGCGCGTGTCGCAGAACAAGCTCGGCTCGTCGCTCGCCGGTCAGAGCACGTCCGACTACCAGGTCGGCGTGGCCGCGAGCTGGGAACCCGACCTGTTCGGCCGCGTGCGCAACGCGGTGACCGGCGCGCAGGCGAACGCCGACGCGAGTGCGGCCGACCTGCAGTCGGTGAAGCTGTCGGTCACGGCGGATCTCGCGACCGACTACTTCGCGCTGCGCTCGCTCGATACGCAGAAGCGGTTGCTCGACGACTCGGTCCGCGCGTACGCGGACGCGCTGCAACTGCTGCAGCGGCAGCTCGCGGCGGGCGCGATCGATGCGTCCGCGGTGGCGCAGGCCGCGACGCAGCTCGAAGCGACCCGCACCCAGGACACCGATATCGACGTGTCGCGCGCGCAACTCCAGCATGCGATCGCGACGCTGGTCGGCGAGAACGCGTCGACGTTCGCGTTGCCGCCGCGCGTGCAGCCGCTGGTGGCGCCGACGATTCCGGCCGGCCTGCCGTCGCAGCTGCTCGAGCGCCGCCCCGACATCGCGGCGGCCGAGCGGCGCGTCGCGGCCGCGAATGCGCAGATCGGCGAGGCGCGCGCGGCGTTTTTCCCCGACCTGATCCTGTCGGCGAGCGCGGGGCTCGAAAGCGGCTTCTTCGCGCCGTGGCTGACCGCGCCGAGCCTGTTCTGGTCGCTCGGCCCGCAGCTGGTCGGCACGCTGTTCGACGACGGACGCCGCAGCGCATCGCTGCGCGGCGCGCATGCACAATACGACGGCGCGGTCGCCGACTACCGGCAGACCGTGCTGGTCGCGTTCCAGCAGGTCGAGGATCAGTTGTCCGCGCTCGACGCGCTCGCGTCGGAGGCGGTCAGCCAGCAGCGTGCGACCGACGCGGCCGACCTGTCGCTGCGACTGACGACGAACCGCTTCAACGCGGGCGCCGTGAGCTATCTCGATGTGGTGACCGCGCAGACGATCGCGCTGACGAACCAGCGCCAGGCCGACCAGATCGCCGCGCGCCGGATGGAGGCTGCGGTCGGCTTGCTGAAGGCGCTGGGCGGCGGCTGGCAGGCGGGCGCGGACCTCGGGGCGAGCGCCGCTGCGCCGGGCGCTGCGAACAGGCCCTAACAGGCTGTTGAAATTCGGAACGGTGTAAACGGGCCCTGAGGGTGGTGCGTTAGAGATATCGTGTTCATGATCTTGGG
>NZ_CABVPP010000118.1 GCF_902499075.1 Burkholderia pseudomultivorans
GTAAGCGGCTCGGCCGGACCGTTTCCCGATGCTGATTTTTCCAATGCATGATGGGTGCGTTTAGATTGCCGGAGCCAGTTAGCCATGTCGAACGCAGGGAACCGTGCCCGTGTCCATCCCCATCGCACGTACGCGCGAGAATTCAAGCAGCAGGTGATCAGGGAGACGTTGGAGCCCGGCATGTCGGTGTCGATTGTTGCGCGGCGGCACGACATCAACGCCAATGTGGTGTTCGGGTGGCGCAAGCAATATCGTGAAGGCAAGCTGGTCGTCCCTGCATTGGATGCTGTGCCGAGCGTGCCAAGCACGGAACTGCTAAGCGTCGACGTGATCGACGCGGCATTGGTGCTGCGGGCGCCGGAGCCGACGGTAGCATCGGGAGCAATGAGCGGCGTACCGATGTCGACACCCGTGTGCGAGATCGAGGTGGAGATCGGCAAGCGGCGCGTGAAGATTCGCGGCCTGTCTGCCGAGCGCGCCGAAGCGTTCCTGCAGGAATGCCTGAAGTGATCTCGCTGCCGGCAGGTACGCGTATCTGGCTGGCGGCCGGCGTGACCGATATGCGTTGCGGGTTCCAGGGCCTGGCCGCGAAGGTGCAGACGGCGCTCGAAGAGAATCCGCTGGGCGGCCACGTGTTCATCTTCCGCGGCCGTCGCGGCGATCTCGTGAAACTGCTTTGGGCGACCGACGACGGACTCTGGCTGCTCGCAAAGCGATTGGAGCGAGGCCGGTTTATTTGGCCCCAGGCCGACGGCGGAAAGGTCCATCTGACGAGCGCTCAACTGTCGATGCTGCTCGAGGGCATCGATTGGCGGCAGCCACGCCGCACCGCCGCTCTGTCGATGTTGTAAACCGCATCGAAGGCTCGTAAACTGCGGCACATGTCCAAAGATGCGCCGCTTCCTGCCACCGTCGCTGAGCTCCAGGCCCTGGTGCTCGCGCAGCAGGCGTCGCTGCTTGAACAGCAAGCTTCGATCGCAAACATGGTGCGCGAGATCGCCGCTCGCGACGACGAAATCGAACGCCTGAAGGCGCAGATCGACAAGCTCAGGCGGATGTACTTCGGTAGCAAGTCCGAAAAACTGGCTCAGCAAATCGATAAGCTCGAGGCGCAACTGGAAGACCTGACGGCCGGCCAGGGGGCTGCAGAGACGCGAGGGCACCGAGACAAGACGTCGACGGCACCGCCCGGTCGAGCGACCACGCGAGAGCCGCTGCCACCGCACTTGCCCCGTGACGAAATCGAACTTAAGCCG
Source organism: Burkholderia pseudomultivorans (assembly GCF_902499075.1). Lineage (GTDB taxonomy): Bacteria > Pseudomonadota > Gammaproteobacteria > Burkholderiales > Burkholderiaceae > Burkholderia > Burkholderia pseudomultivorans. Next base: position 1,257 of record NZ_CABVPP010000118.1, read on the forward strand.
GATCCGGCCTGCCCAAAGTGCGCGACGACGATGCAGTGGCTCGGCGAGGATGTATCCGAGCAACTGGCGCGCGTGGCGGCCGCGTTCAAAGTGCTGCGCACGATCCGCCATAAACTGTGTTGCCCTGATTGCGGTCACATCGAACAGCCCGCGATGCCCAGCCTGCCGATCGAGCACGGCATCGCCCATCCGAGCTTGCTGGCCGATATTGCGGTGTCGAAGTTCGCCGATCATCAGCCTCTGTATCGCCAATCGGAAATCGCAGCACGTGACGGCGTGACGCTGGATCGCGGAAGCATGGGCCGCTGGCTTGGGCAGATTGCCGAGCTCTGCGTGCCGCTCGTTGAAGCGATCCAGCACTACGCGCTGGTTCCCGGAAAGGTCCACGTCGACGACACGCCGGTCGCGGTGCTCGCGCCCGGAAACGGCAAGACAGTGACCGGTCGCTTCTGGGTGTACGTGCGAGACGATCGCCGCTCCGGCTCGATCGACCCAGCCGCGGTATGGTTCGACTTCTCCTCGGACCGTAAGGGCGTCCACCCGCAAACCCGGCTCGCCGCATTCCACGGTATCCTGCAGGCCGATGCATACGCCGGGTTCGATCAACTGTTTGCGAGCGGCGAAATCCACGAAGCGGCATGCTGGGATCACGCGAGACGGTACATCTACGATGTTCACGCGCGCACGCCGACTCCGGATACCCAGCAGCTGCTCGAGATGATCGGCGAGCTCTACAGCATCGAAGCCGACATCCGCGGCAAGGCGCCTGAGGAGCGTTTGCGCGTGAGGCAAGAAAAGACCAAGCCGCTGCTCGCGAAGTTCGAAGCGACGATCAGGGCGAAACTCGCAACGCTGTCGACGAAGTCGGCGCTCGCCAAGGCGATAAACTACTCGCTGAACCACTGGGCAGCCCTCACGTTCTACTGCGAGGACGGTCGAGCGGAGATCAGTAACGTCCTTGCCGAGAATGCCCTGCGCTGTGTCGCGCTCGGACGCAAGAACTATCTGTTCGTCGGCTCCGACAGCGGGGGCGAGCGGGCTGCTGCGATGTATAGCTTGATCGGGACAGCGAAGCTCAACGGCATCAACCCGCGTGCCTATCTGGAATACGTCCTGACCCACATCGCTGATCACAAGATCTCCCACATCGACGAATTGCTGCCCTGGAACGTGGCCGACAAGCTGAAGCAGGCCACTCCGCCCGCACCATCAACCGGCTAGATCTGGATAGATTTGGATGGATCGTGCCCATGATCAGCCGATCGCGGACACGATCTCCCATGATCTACACGGACTACTCCACGCCATCACCATCATGCCCCACGCGCGCGCGAATGGGGGAAACGGTCGGGCCGAGCCGCTTAC
>NZ_CABVPP010000119.1 GCF_902499075.1 Burkholderia pseudomultivorans
ACTCGAACCTCCACGGTGTTGCCACCGCTAGGACCTGAACCTAGTGCGTCTACCAATTCCGCCACCTGGGCACGTTTTGCAGTAGCTGCTTGCTGCAAAGAAGCGAGATTATAGCGCCCCAATTATCCGTGTCAACACTTTTTTGCAACGCGCCGCGAACCGGCCGTCGCCGCGCAGGGGCGCGGCATTCGTGTCATCGGACGACACAGCGCGGGTGATAGAATGATCCGCCGCCGTCACTATAGAACTGTCTGACGGACACTTCTATGTTGATGCCGTGCACCATCAGACAACGCAACGAGAACAATCATCGACAAACCCTTGAGCAAATATCCGTACCCCATTCCGAGCCGTGAAGAGATTCTCGGCGTGCTGCGTACGAGCGACGCGCCGCTGGCCGCCAACGACATCGCCGAAGCCCTGTCGATCAAGCGTCAGGAGCGCGAAGGGTTCTTCCGGCGCGTCGCCGCGATGGAGCGCGACGGCCAGATCCGCCTCGACAAGCGCGGGCATTACCAGCTCACCCATCCGTCGAACTTCGTCGCCGGTCGCGTGCAGGGCCATCGCGACGGCTACGGCTTCGTGATCCGCGACGACGGCCAGGATGACCTGTTCCTGCCGAACGGCGAGATGCAGAAGGTGATGCACAACGACCGCGTGCTGGCGCGGATCGTCGGCTACGACCGCCGCGGCCGCCCCGAAGGGCATGTCGTCGAGGTGACCGAGCGCGCGAACAAGCGCGTGATCGGCCGCCTGCTCAACGAGAACGGCGCGCTGATCGTCGCGCCCGAAGACAAGCGCATCGGCCACGACATCCTGATCACGCAGAACGTGAAGAAGGCGAAGGTCGGGCAGGTCGTCGTCGTCGAGCTGACCGATTTCCCGAGCCGCCATTCGCAGCCGCTCGGCCGCGTCGTCGAGGTGCTCGGCGACATCGACGATCCGGGCATGGAGATCGAGATCGCGGTGCGCAAGTACGGCGTGCCGCACGAGTTCAGCCAGCCGGCGCTCGACGATGCCGCCGCGCTGCCGGACAAGGTGCGCCCGACCGACCTGCGCTTCCGCGTCGACCTGCGCGACGTGCCGCTCGTGACGATCGACGGCGAGGACGCGCGCGACTTCGACGATGCGGTCTACTGCGAGCCGGTCAAGGTCGGCCGCGGCGACGGCTTCCGGCTGATCGTCGCGATCGCCGACGTGTCGCACTACGTGCAGCCGGGCAGCGGGCTCGACGCCGACGCGCTCGAGCGCAGCACGTCGGTCTATTTCCCGCGCCGCGTGATCCCGATGCTGCCGGAGAAACTGTCGAACGGCCTGTGCTCGCTGAATCCGCAGGTCGACCGCTGCGTGCTCGCGTGCGACATCGTGATCACGTCGCGCGGCGAGATCAAGGCGTACCAGTTCTATCCGGCCGTCATCCATTCGGCCGCGCGTCTGACCTATACGGAAGTCGCGGCGGTGCTGGCGAACACGAAAGGGCCGGAGGCCGCACGCCGGGCGGAGCTGCTGCCGCACCTGCAGAACCTGTACGGCGTCTACAAGGCGCTGTTCGCCGCGCGCCAGAAGCGCGGCGCGATCGACTTCGACACGACCGAGACGTATATCGTCTGCAACGCGCAGGGCAAGATCGAGCAGATCGTGCCGCGCCAGCGCAACGACGCGCACAAGCTGATCGAGGAGTGCATGCTGGCGGCGAACGTCTGCGCGGCCGACTTCCTGAAGCGCAACAAGCATCCGGGCCTGTACCGCGTGCATGCGGGGCCGACGCCCGAGAAGCTCGAGAACCTGCGCGCGTTCCTGCGCGGCATGGGGCTCACGCTCGGCGGCGGCGACAAGCCGCATGCGAGCGACTACGCCGCGCTGATGGCGCAGATCCGCGACCGGCCCGACGCGCAGATGCTGCAGCCGATGCTGCTGCGCTCGATGCAGCAGGCCGTGTACAGCCCGGACAACATCGGCCACTTCGGTCTCGCCTACGAAGCCTATGCGCACTTCACGAGCCCGATCCGCCGCTATCCGGACCTGCTCACGCACCGCGCGATCTACGCGATCCTGTCGGGCAAGAAGTATGTGCCGAAGGCGCCGGACGGCTTCGAGCTGAACACCGCGCTGTCGCCGCGCGCACGCGCGATGCAGCAGGCCGACGACGAGGCGCGCAGCCGCACGCGCACCAACACCGCGATCTGGGAAGAGCTCGGCCTGCACTGCTCGGCGAACGAGCGGCGCGCGGACGAGGCGTCGCGCGACGTCGAGGCCTGGCTCAAGTGCTACTTCATGCGTGACAAGCTCGGCGAGGAATACGGCGGGATGGTGAACGGCGTCACGTCGTTCGGCATCTTCGTGCAGCTCGACACGTTGTTCATCGAAGGGCTCGTGCACGTCACGGAGCTCGGCTCGGACTACTTCCAGTACGACGAGATCAAGAACGAACTGCGCGGCGAGCGCACCGGCATCCGCTATCGCCTGTCGGACCGTGTCCGCGTGCAGGTGAGCCGCGTCGATCTCGATGCGCGCAAGATCGACTTTCGCCTCGTGCGCGACACGCCGGTGAAGGCGCCGCGTCCGCCGGCCGCGCCCGCCGCAGCCGGCGCCGAGCGCGGC
>NZ_CABVPP010000120.1 GCF_902499075.1 Burkholderia pseudomultivorans
CGCGCCGCCGCCTGCGGGCGGTCAGTGCGCGCCCGGCTGGCCGGTGCGCGCCGCGTGCCCGCCGGCCGGCCAGACCAGCACGAACGGGTTCGCGAGCACCGCGCGGACGATCGCGGCGACGAGCGCGCGCACCTTGGTCGGCCGCAGGCTGCGCGAGCGCACGGCCATCGTGAACGCGAGCGCGAAGCTCACCAGCACGTTGAGGATCGCCATGCTCAGCACGCCGGCGCAGGCCCACCAGAGTTCCGGCGTGCCGAGCGCGTCCTTGCCGAGCACGCCGAGCGCGACGCCGATCGAGCCGGCCGACAGCGTCACGTGCCGCACCTCGAACGGGAACAGGAACACGGTGACGATCGCCGGAATCAGCCCGAGCATCAGGCCGAGGCCGACGTTCGCGACCACCCCCGCGACGTTCGACCGGCAGAAGTGCGCGAGCTTCGCCGCGCCGGCCGCGCTGAGCGTGAGCCGCAGCCGGCGGTTGTAGGTCAGCGCGTCGCCGACCCGGTGCAGCACGAACCAGTTGTCGGCCCAGCCCGCGAGCAGGCTCGACGCCCACAGCAGCACGCCGGTGAGCGCCGCGTAGAACGGCGTCGGGCCGAGCAGCGAGAACGAGTGCAGCGTCGCGTGCGCCTTTTGCGGCGAGATCACGTTCGTGTGCAGCACGCTGCCCGCGAACAGCTGCACGAGCAGGCACACCGGCAGCACGACGAGCACGTTGCCGGAAATCGCCGCCGCCTGCGTGCGGATCAGCGCGATGACCGACGCGACGAACGCCTTCACGCCTTCGTCGTGGCCGGTGTCGTCGAGCTCGCGCGCGAGCGTCGGCGCGGTCATCGCGGGCTGCTTGGTCGCGAGAGTGAAGTGCAGGAAGTGCATCAGCATGAAGCTGGCCGCGTAGTTGACGCCTGCGAGCAGGCCTTCGAGCATCGACTGCAGGTGCGCGCCGGTAATCGCGAACTTCACGCACACCGTCGCGACCGTGACGAGGCCGCCGCCGGCGGCCATCCGCAGCATCTTCAGATACTCGGCGCGGCCGCGCGAGATGTAGTGCTCGCCGGTGTCCGCATTGGTCTCGACGAGCTTGCGCGCGAACAGCGAGAAGTTGCTGCGCACGAGGTGCGACACGCTCTGGCTGTTCTGGTTCGCGTCGATCAGCTCGGCCGTCAGGCGCGCCATCCCGCGCAGGTCGTCGCGCGCCATCCACGCGTTGAGCAGCGTCTCGGCGCGCAGGATGCGCATGCGCATCCGCTCGACCTGGAACACGATGTCGACCGACACGCCGTTGCGGTACAGATGCGCGAACACGTCGTCGACCGCGATCCGGCATTCGTCGAGCAGCACGCGCAGGTAGTTCACCTCGTGCAGCAGCTTGCTCGGGTCGCCGCCGTCCTCGACGGCCGCGTGCGCGGTCTCGACCGCGAGCATCGCGCGCGTGAGCCGGTAGAACGGCTGCGCCTCGAGCGGCTTGCGCGCATCGTCGTCGGACAAGCGGCTGCGCACCGTCTGCGACAGGCCGGTCGAGCTGATCTGGCAGGTCAGGTTGTGCAGCGCGGCCAGCAGGTCGCGCGAGAACGAGCCGGGCTCGTGGCGTTCTGCTTCGGTGACGTCGAACGAGATCAGGTCGACGAGGCGCGCGAGCAGGTCGTCGGGCAGCGCGTCGATCCATTGCGCGTCTTCCGGCGTCGGGAACATCAGCGTGAACAGCGCCGACAGCTCGCGGCGGTTCGGCGCAGGCGGGATCAGCGACGAATCGATCCGTTCGAACAGCGCGCCGAAGAAGCCGGAATGGACCGGCATGCCGGCGTCGCACAGCAGCGAGATGCCGTCGCACTCGCGCAGGACGCCGCGCAGGATCCGCGCGGCGTGCGACTTCCACGCGGGATTGCGGTCGAGCACGTGGAACAGGTAGCGCAGCCGCGCATGGGCCGGATACGCGCGCGCGTCGTCGTCGCGCTCGACGGCGTCCTGTGCGGCCTGCATCGTGCCGCTGCGCCGCAGCCAGTGCGCGAGCTCGATCAGCCATTCGCTGCGCTCGGCGTACGACGCGTCGGCGTCGGCATGCGCGAGCAGCGCGTCGAGCTGGTGGCTCGCACTGCGCGACGCGCGCCACTTCTTGATCAGGGTCGTCAGGGAACGAAACATAAAGCGGAAATAGCGAAAGCCCTGGACGGGCGGGTTCGGGATGCCGGCCGGGAACGCGGCGCGGCGCCGGGAAGAACCGGTGAGACGGGCGGGCTGCCCCGGCTGCGGACGGCCCGCGATGCGGGGCGCTGGCTGTCGCGGGCGCCTGCCCGCGGCACGGCGATCGGGCCGGACGCGGCCCGGCCTCGCCGGCGGACGCGCGCGACGGACGGCGCGATCACTGAAAGTGCGTAGGATCGTCAATCGCACGCGAAAACGCAAGCCGACCGCATTGCAGGACGGCGGTTCCGGCCGATTTTGACAAACAGTGCAAAGTCGGCCGTCCGGCCGCGGCTCGGGCGGGCGGTTGCGATCGGCGCTGCGGGCGGGATGGTGTGCGGGCGGGCCGCGGACGATGATCGCCGTCGGCGCGACCGGCCCGCTTATGCGCCCGGCTTGCCCGTCGCGCCGGCGTCCCC
>NZ_CABVPP010000121.1 GCF_902499075.1 Burkholderia pseudomultivorans
GGCGTCGCCGGACTGCGCCGCCGCGAGGCGCGCCTGCGGCTCGCGCAGCAGCGCGGCCAGCGGCCGCTGGCCGGCCAGCCACTGCGCCAGATGGGATTCGTAGAACAGACCGCTTTCGCTGACGGCCTGCGCGAGCGCCGCGCGCAATGCCGCCGCCGGCAGCGTCGCCGCGTCGTGCGCCGCCGAAGCGGCCGAGGCCTGTGCGCCCGGCGCGGCGGACGCATCCGCCGGATCGGCCAGCAGCACAGTGGGATCGGCGAGCAACGGCGCGCGTCCGACCACCGCCGGCGTCGCGTCGCCGCCCGCGCGCGAAATCGCGTCGAGCACGCGTCCGACCTCGGACAGCGCCGTCTGCGTGGAAGCCGGCGGCGCGGCGCCCGGCGCGAGCGTGCCGAACGACGGCGACGCGCCGGTACCCGGCGTGCCGACCTGCGCGGTCGCACCGCCGCCGGCGGCCGACGACACGGTGCCGGTCAGCAGGCTGTCGAGGCGGCTCGCCAGCAGCGCGGCCGCAACGGAGTCGATACCGGTCATGATCGGAGCCTGCCCATCTCGGCCACCTCGTTGCGAATGCCGGACGCGGCGCCCCCGCGAACGCGCGAGCCGCCCCGCTCCCGGAACAAACCGGCGCTACCCGCGCGCGCGGTAGAGATCGGTCAGCACGTGCGTCGATCGCCGCGCCTCGAACAGCGCGGACAGCCGCGCGACTTCCGGACTGGCAAGATCGCGGATCGCGGCGTCGTCGGCCAGGATCCGGCGGATCAGCTCGAGCTTGCGGCCCAGTTCCGACTCGTCGAGCGCCACGCTCGGCTCGGCGGCCTTCAGCCCGTCGACAAGCCGCAGGTACTCGTCCTGCAGTCCCGGCAGCGCGCTCCAGTCGGCGCCGCGCGCGGCGCGCAGCATCCGGCCCGACACGGCCGCGAGCGCCTCGTAGCGCGCGAAGTAGTCGGCGTTGCGATTCATCGGGCGACGTCCGCGGCCTGTTGCGCGGCCATGCGCGCGACCTCCGGGCCGATGCCCGTCCACGCTTCCTCGAGCGTCGCGAGCAGCCCGTCGACCTCGACCAGCATCGCGTCGCTCGCCTGCGCGTTCGCTTCCAGCAGGCGCCGGCCGATATACGCGTACAGCGCATCGAGGCGCGCCGCGATCTCGCCGCCCGCGTCGCGGTTCAGCGACGTCTGCAGGCCGCTCTCGACGATGCGGATCGCCTTGCCGATCGCGTCGCCGCGCGCCGCCACGTTGCCCTGCTGCAGATGCATGCGCGCCAGCGCGACGGCCTGCCGCGCGCCCTGGTACAGCATCGCGATCAGCCGGTGCGGGGAGGCGCCCATCACCCCCGTCTCGACGCCGACACGCGCGTACGCATTGGCTCCAGCGTGTCCTGGGGAAAACATGCGCTTCTCCTTGTTCGGTGCTTTGCTATACGGATACCGCCGCCGTGCGTCCCACGACGCGGCGTTCTCCCGGAGTTATCGGAAGGGATTTGAAAAGCTTTAGGCAAGCGGAACGGGGGCTGGATCGCCGGACGACCGGCCCCGGATCGCCGACGGCCGGGCGGGCTGCTTACGCCGGACCGGCCGGTGGAACGGGGCTCACGGTAGCCGTCCCCGGGGGAGCCGCCGCCGGATGGCCGCCTCGAATGGCCGCCCCATTACACCGACATCTGCATGATGTCGTTGTACGCGCTCACAAGCTTGTTGCGGACCTGAAGCCCGAACTGGAAGCCGATGTTGGCTTTCTGCATGTCGACCATCACGTCGTTCAGCGACACGTTCGCGGCGCCCACCTCGAACGCCTGCGCCTCGCCGAGCGCGTGCTGCTGGTCGCCGCTGATCTTGTCGAGCGACGCCTTCATCGCGCTCGCGAACGTGCCGGCCGTCGCGGCGCCGGAGCCGGCGAGCGCCGCCGCCGGGCTCGACGCGCCGCCCGACGCCTGCGCGGCCATCGCCTGCATCTGTTGCAACACCGAACCGATTCCGCTGACGTTCGCAGTCATGCCGTCCCCACGCACACATAGAAAGAAAGGCCCGGCCGCGCCGGGCGATCCGCCGGCGCCGCACCGCGCGCGCCATGCCGGATCGCGAACAAGCATAGCAGCGCCCCACGCGGCAAAGCCGTGAAAGTACGGGGGAAACCCCGCTCTTTTCGGTCGATCGGCGCACCGCCCGGATCCCGATAATCGCATCGTGTCATTGTCCGCCCGCTCGCCCGAGCGGCTCAGTCGTCCCGCTCCGGAGAACCTCGACGCATGGATTCGCAGGCCAATTCGCTGATCAACCCCGACGCCCGCGCGGGCCTCGCCAGCCCGGCGCCCGGCGCCGCCGCGGCCGCCG
>NZ_CABVPP010000122.1 GCF_902499075.1 Burkholderia pseudomultivorans
CGAGGCGTTCATGAAAATCGCCGCTTGCATCATCTGCTGGCGACAGCTGCAAAACTCATTGTGTTAGAGCTTCTAAAAACGGATTTCCAGAACGGCAGCAATCGCGCTATCCGCGGATCCTTGAGCGCAAAGGTGCGGCCCTCGCATTTCTTTGTCAGGACTTCGACAGCTTTCCCTCGAATGCGCTGCAGTACGTCGCTGTCGATTCTGTCGAGTTCGACGGGGCCGACGCTATGCCATTCCGCCCCGGCGGCCATCAGGATTTCGACATTGATCGCATAAATGTCGAGATCCTCGAAAAAGCCTTTGTCGTTGACGCCCGCCACCGCGGGCATCAGGTTGTCGCCAAACTCCGCGCCCATTGTTTCCATGGCTCGCGTCATGACGCTTGTTCCGCTGCGATGCATCCCCAGCACGACGACTAATGTGGCGTCGTTCGGTGGCCCTGCATCGGATTCGATTTCTTTCATCGTGGCGTGCGCAGGCGCTCATGCAATTGATCAGCGTCGTTCCGATAGCGTCGGAGAAACGGAGCGTGCAGACGTGGGCGACGGCGGGATCTCGCGATGTGCCGTGCGCCACGCATGCACTTGTCTTGCATTTGCCTCATGGATCGGCAAATTCGCGCGATTCTATCGCAGGCATGAGCCAGCGGGGCCACTTGTAATATTTCATAATAAATTCGGCCCCCACGGGCAGCGCCCCGCCGATGCAGCGCGATTAGTGCCCTTCATACTGAAAGCAAATTCGAAAATAGCCGTGCGGAATCCGGTCGTAGCGACCGGGCATTACAACAAGAAACATCTCTTTCGCGCGCTTAACATTTCCAACGGGAATTTCACGCGCCAGCGAAGCCCGTTGCCGCCCCCAATATGCTTCTCGGCAGCGGTAATCACACCCGAATCAACGGAAATAATTACCCAAAAACATGAATCGCGCGTGATTCCGCTATCGCCGCTCCCGAAATATTCCGATTCCACATCATCCGCGTCAGCAGAATTTACCATTCTTGCCAATCTGATCTTATAGCTCTCCTTACAATAACGACTTGATGTCTTCGCGTCTCTATAATTAGGAGATCGTCAAATTTGCACAAGGTGAGTATGAACCCTGCTGTACCTCAAGCGATCACACCAGATGCTGAATCCTCCCCCTCGTCGATTGAACCCTTTCTTGCTCCTCAGCTAGCCTCTCTGTTCTGGCGAGCGGATCGAGTGGACGCGCATAGCGCCTGGTGCGGGCATATCCCATTCGCACACTGGTTGATTGGCGTCACGCAGCCGAGGATGGTTGTCGAACTTGGCACGCATACCGGTGTGTCCTACGCCGCGCTGTGCTCGGCGGTGGAACGGCACGCGGTGCCGGCACGATGCTATGCAGTAGATACATGGGCTGGGGACGAGCATGCCGGCCAATACGGCGAAGAGATTTTTGCCGACCTCTCGCAATATCACCGTGCCCGCTTCTCATCATTCTCGACGCTGATTCGCTCTACGTTCGACGAGGCGGTCGAGCATTTCGTCGATGGCAGTATCGATTTGCTGCACATCGATGGACTGCACTCGTACGATGCGGTCAGTCATGATTTCGACACTTGGAAACCCAAGTTGAGCGACCGAGCGGTCGTCCTGTTTCACGACACGAACGAGCGCCATCACGATTTTGGCGTCTGGAAGCTCTGGGCGGAACTTCGAACTCAATTCCCCGCATTCGAGTTCATCCACGGCCATGGTCTGGGTGTCCTTCTCGTGGGCACCAATCCGCCTGCCGATTTGCTCAAGATCGCAAATTTGCCCGAGAAAAAAGCAACAGTCATTCGACACCGATTCTCGCTGCTCGGAGAACGCTGGGAGGCCGAGCAGCAGTTACTGGCGAACGCCGAGTATTTTCAGTCGTTACAACAGAGCTTTCAGGCACAGCTGAACGACATGCAGGCAGTTCATGAGTCTGAACGCGTAACTGGTCGCGACGAAACTGCCAACGCACAAGATGCAGCCGTGCGCGACGCGCTCGCGACCGCCGTAACCTCGTGGGAAGCAGCCATTCAGGCCGCCATTGCCAAAGCCAACGCGTCGGTGGAATCGACTCCTACCGTCACCCAATTGTCGACGAAATTGTTCGATGCGGAAGCCAAAGCGCGCGCAGCAGAACGAGAACTGCAACGACTGAGGTCTCAAGTCGAAACGGCGGCCGATACACGGGCTCGTGCGATAGCCGGTATGCAAGAGCACATCGCAGCGCTTAAAAGCTCTAACAAAAAGAGTTACGAGGGCTGTTAACCCGCTGCACGCTCTGTTAACCTCATCGTTGTTTCG
>NZ_CABVPP010000123.1 GCF_902499075.1 Burkholderia pseudomultivorans
CCCGGCGCGCCGCGCGCGGCCGCCGACGCGCTCGTCGCCGAAGTCGCGGCGCACGGCCGCCGCGCGGCCGTGCTCGACGCCGATCTGGCCCTGGAAACCGATGCGGCGGCGCTGGTCGCCGCATGCGGCGACGCGCTCGGCCGGCCCGCGTGCGCGGTATTCGTCAGCGCCCGCGCGGGCGACGACGACGCGCAGGCCATGGACGGCGCGCCACTCGCTGCTGCGCTTGCCGCTGCGCTCGCCCGCAACGTCACTGCGCCGCTCGCGCTGGCCCGCGCACTGGCCGACGCGACGCCCGACGCCGCGCGCGACGACGAAGCGCTGCGCGCCTGCGCGATCCATGTGCTGGATCAGGCACTGTTTCAGCCGGCGCCGGCGCAGCTGCCGCATGCGCTGATGCAGGCCGCGCTGCACCGCGCGACCTCGGCGCTGGCGCTCGCGCTCGCGCCGAAGGTGCGCGTCGCGGCGCTGGTGCGCGGTCATGCGCCGCACGCCGACGAGATCGCGGCGGCGGCCTGCTATCTCGCGAGCGCGCCCGGCGTCACCGGCGCGACGCTGACCGTCGACGGCGGCGAGCACCTGGTGCCGCCCGCCGCCGGCCCGAATGAATGAACTGCGCGGATCGCGCGGCCTGACACCGCCGCCCGCGCCGCTTTGCGTGCCCGCACGCCAATTTGACTGGGACGACCATGTTTTCCGCTCTCCTGCACCCCCGCCTCGCGGACTGCCGCAGGCTCTACCTGCGCGACTACGAGGTGCACATCAATATCGGTGCGTTCGAACACGAGAAGCGCGGCGAGCAGCGCGTCGTCATCAACGTCGACCTGTTCGTGCCGCTTTCGCTGTCGACCCCGGTGGACGACCGACTGCATGAAGTCGTCGACTACGATCTGATGAAACAGAGCGTCGCGCACTGCCTGGCGCGCGGCCACATTCATCTGCAGGAAACGCTGTGCGACGCGATCGCCGCGCAGCTGCTGGCGCACGACGCCGTGCGCGCGGTACGCGTCCGTACCGAGAAACCGGACGCCTATCCGGACTGCGACGCCGTCGGCGTCGAGGTCTTTCGCATCAAGGACGAGGAGCGCGCATGAACGCCCCCCAAACACATGACACGGCGGCCGACGCGGCCGTCATCGAAGCTTCCGCCGACGCAGTCGGCCGCCGCGCGCTGACGCGCCGCGAGCAGAAGGAAGCGTACGAGAACAACAAGCTGTTCAAGCGGATCGTGCGCCAGGTCGGCCAGGCGATCGGCGACTACAACATGATCGAGGACGGCGACAAGGTGATGGTCTGCCTGTCGGGCGGCAAGGACAGCTACGCGATGCTCGACGTGCTGCTGCGCCTGCGCGAGCGCGCGCCGATCGACTTCGACATCGTCGCGGTGAACCTCGACCAGAAGCAGCCGGGCTTCCCCGAGCACGTGCTGCCCGAGTACCTGACGCAGGTCGGCGTGCCGTTCCATATCGAGAACCAGGACACCTACAGCATCGTCAAGCGGCTCGTGCCCGAAGGCAAGACGACCTGCTCGCTGTGCTCGCGGCTGCGCCGCGGCATCCTGTATCGCGTGGCCGGCGAGCTCGGCGCGACCAAGATCGCGCTCGGCCACCACCGCGACGACATCCTGCAGACCTTGCTGCTGAACATGTTCTACGGCGGCAAGCTGAAGGGGATGCCACCGAAGCTGCAGTCGGACGACGGCAAGAACGTCGTGATCCGCCCGCTCGCGTACGTGAAGGAAACCGATCTGGAGAAATACGCGGAGCTGCGCGAGTTCCCGATCATCCCGTGCAACCTGTGCGGCAGCCAGCCGAACCTGAAGCGCGCGGAAATGAAGGCGCTGATCCGCGAATGGGACAAGCGCTTCCCGGGCCGCGTCGACAACATGTTCAGCGCGCTCGCGAACGTCGTGCCGTCGCACCTGATGGATACCGGCCTGTTCCCGTTCGCGTCGCTGCGCGCGACCGGCCAGGCCGATCCGCAGGGCGACATCGCGTTCGACGAGGAGCCGTGCGCGACGGGCGACGACGCGTCGGCACCGGGCGCCGCGAAACCGATCTCGATCGTCCAGTTCGACGACCTGTAAGCGGGGCCGGAAGGCCCGCCGGAACGGTGCGCCGGACGCCCGTTCCGGCGTTGCCGGCGCGCCTCGGCAGCCCCGGAACGACAGGGGCCGCATGCTAAAATGGACGGCTTCGAACTCCTCTGACAAGCGCGCGCCATGAATATCGTGATTTTGGCGGCAGGCACCGGCAAGCGCATGCGTTCCGCGCTGCCGAAAGTGCTTCATCCG
>NZ_CABVPP010000124.1 GCF_902499075.1 Burkholderia pseudomultivorans
CCCCGCTCGTGGAGCCGCGCGCGCCAAGGGCTGAGCCGCCTTAGCGTACGATTTTTTCCGAATTCTGAAGCCACCCCTGTACGGGATCATCGACAGTGGCATCAATTACACCAGCAATGTGCAGACGGCGCGGACGGCGGCCGGCCTGGTCGGCGGTCGTCATATCGCGATGATCGAAGGCGGGTCGGCGGGCCTGCAGGGGAGCCGCTGGGGGCTCAAGGGCAGCGAAGATCTCGGCGGCGGTCTCAAGGCGCTGTTCGTGCTGGAGAGCGGCTTCTACAGCAACAACGGCGTGCTGAACCAGGGGGGCGCGATGTTCGGGCGGCAAGCGTATGTCGGCCTGAGCCATTCGATCGGCACGGTCACGCTCGGTCGCCAGTACGATCCCGTCGTCGACTTTTACGGGCCGTTTCTCGCTGCGCCGCAGTGGGGCGGCTACATGACGTCGCACCCGGGTGACCTTGATAATGCACTCAATTCGCGGCGTATCAACAATTCGATCAAGTTCCGCAGCGCAAGCTACCGAGGGCTGACGGTCGAAGCGATGCTGAGTCTCGGCGGCACCGCCGGATCCTTCCCCACCAACTGGATCTGGGGTGCCGGCACGTCGTATGCGGCGGGGCCGTTTTCGTTCGGTGCGGGCTACCTGAACGTCCGCAATCCGAACACGTCGTTCTTCGGTGCAAATCCGAATGCCGGCCCGGCGACGAGCAACAACCTCGGCAGTGCTGGCAGTGCAACCTCACCGGAGAGTAATCCCGTGTTCGCCGGCTATGCGTCCGCGAACCGGCTCGAAATCGCCGGTGTCGGGGCGGGCGTGACGCTGGCCGCACTCAGCGTCAACCTCGCGTATTCGAATACGCGCTTCGAGGGGCTGGGCTCGGCGTCGGGGCCGAATGCGCTGCGTTACGCGGGCACCGCGGCGTTCAACAACGTTGAGATCAACGCGAGATATCAGTTTACGCCGTCGCTGCTCGCTGGGGTTGCCTACGACTACACGAGGAACGGCGGTGCCGGTGGCAAGGGCGGCGCAAACTATAACCTGGTCAGCGCGGGTGTCGACTACTTCCTGTCGAAGCGTACCGACGTTTATACGGTGGCCGTGTTCGAGAAGGCGAGCGGGACGGATTCGCTCGGACAACCGGCGGTTGCGCAGATCACCGGGTTGACACCGTCCGCGACCGACAGGCAGGTTTCCTTGCGGATTGGGTTGCGTCACAAGTTCTGAAGGGGCGGCTGAGGGCACAATCGGTGCGCAAAAACCGATTGTGCATTCGCTCGTGTCATTGAAATGCCGATGAAGTTGTCGGCGGCATTCATCGATCTCTTAAATGGCGTGATGCCTAGTGCGTCGACGAGGAATTGGTGAGTGCTGCCATGCTTGCGCTGGTTGTTAATTGGAATCCATCGCTTGGCTAGGACAACGAGTCAAATTTGACATAAGCTAAACTAGCAATTTTTTAGGGTCGCAAGAAAAATACGTCTTCGGGCCAGATGCGGCCGCCGCACGGGCGTGCCCCGAATGACCGCCTCGCGCCCGTTTTGTTGCCCCGACTCGTTGTCGTTCTGACACCATCCTTAGGCGATCGACGGCTACAGCTGCCATCCCGACTTTCCCTGTAGCACTTCAATTTTTACCTCGCTACGCTGGGCCGCTCTCATCATCGATGCGGAGCCGCTGATGGATCACTGGCGATTGGCTTATCTCGGAATCCGGCAGGTGCCGCGCGAACTGAGCGAATTCGAGCTCGCCACATTCTTCACGTTCTCCAAGCGGGAGCGTGTCGCCATTGATTCACGACGCACGGACCTTTTTCGGCTCGCGGTCGCATTGCACATCGGCTTTCTGCGTATGACCGGCCGGCCGCTTGGCTCGTACAAGCAGATCCCCACTGTTCTCTGGCGACATCTTGGCCGACAGCTGAACGTGAAACCGCCAGACCTCGGCACGCTACGTTCACTTTACGATGGCAACCTCAAGACCTTATCTGACCACCAGCGCTTTGCTCGGGACGCCATCAATTTTCGCGCCATCGCGGAACATCAACGTCGGTATGTGATCCGTTGGCTCAAAGAGCAACTCACCGGCCGCCCAGAGCGCGGCCAGTTGACGAACGATCTCAAACGTTGGTTCTACGAGCATCGCATCGTTATACCACCGGAGCGCATGCTCAGGCAGTTTGTCGTCCAGGCTGTACGCGACATTGAGGGGCAACTGCACGGCGCGCTCGAGCAGGCTGTAGGTATGGAAAAACTCGAGAGTTGGGCGCG
>NZ_CABVPP010000125.1 GCF_902499075.1 Burkholderia pseudomultivorans
GCGCACGGCGCGCGCGTGTTCGCCGCGCGCTGCGCGGGCTGCCACACGGTGCGCGGCACCGACGCGGCCGGCGATGCGGGCCCCGACCTCACGCACCTCGCGTCGCGCCGGTCGCTCGCGGCCGGCACGCTCGACAACACGCCGGACAACCTGCGCCGCTGGATCGCACACGCGCAGCAGATCAAGCCGCAGACGCTGATGCCGTCGTTCGCGCTCGCGCCGCGCGACGCCGACGATCTCGCCGCCTATCTCGCGACGCTGCACTGAACGGAGGATGCCGATGGCCGTCACCCACGACTCCCGCCCCGTGCTCGAGCGCGTGCCGGATCTCGGCGACGCGCCGCCCGGCTCGCCGGAGGAGCGCGCGCTCGCCGCGCTGTGGGAGTCCGAGCCGGGCTGGCGCGGCTGGCTCGGCACCGTCGATCACAAGCGGATCGGCCTGCGCTACATCGTCACCGCCTTCGCGTTCCTGCTGCTCGGCGGCGTCGAGGCGCTCGTGATGCGCATCCAGCTCGCGCGGCCGAATGCGACGCTGCTCACGCCCGCGCAGTACGACGCGCTGTTCACGATGCATGGCGTGACGATGATCTTCCTGTACGCGCTGCCCGTGCTGTCCGGTTTCGCGAACTATCTGTGGCCGCTGATGCTCGGCTCGCGCGACATGGCGTTTCCGCGGCTGAACGCGTTCTCGTACTGGGTGTTCCTGTTCGCGGGGCTGTTCCTCTACGCGAGTTTTCCGCTCGGCGCGGTGCCCGACGGCGGCTGGTTCAACTACGTGCCGCTCACGTCGCTCGACTACAGCGCGGGCGCGAACATCGACATCTATGCGCTCGGGATGATCCTGCTCGGCATCTCGACGACGGGCGGCGCCGCCAACTTCGTCGTCACGCTGCTGCGCATGCGCGCGCACGGCATGTCGATCGACCGGCTGCCGATCATCGTCTGGGGCACGCTCACGGCGTCCGTCGCGAATCTCGTCGCGGTGCCGTCGGTGAGCCTCGCGTTCTTCCTGCTGTGGCTCGACCGCAATGCGGGCACGCACTTCTTCGACGTCGCGCACGACGGCCGCCCGCTGCTCTGGCAGCACCTGTTCTGGATGTTCGCGCACCCGTGGGTGTACGTCGTCGTGCTGCCCGCGATGGGGATCGTGTCGGATGCGCTGCCGACGTTCTGCCGGCGGCCGCTCGTCGCGTATGAAGCCGTTGCGGTGTCGACCGTCGCGACGATGCTGATCGGCTTCGAGGTCTGGGTGCATCACATGTTCGCGACCGGCATCGCGCCGCTCGCGCTCGCGTTCTTCGGCGCGGCCAGCATGCTGATCTCGATTCCGAGCGCGGTCGCCGTGTTCGCGTGGATCGCGACGATCTGGACCGGGCGGCCGGTGTTCCGCACGCCGTTCCTGTATTTCGCGGGCTTCGTGCTGATGTTCGTGATCGGCGGCGTATCGGGCGTGATGACGGCGGCCGTGCCGCTCGACTGGCAGCTGACCGACACGTACTTCGTCGTCGCGCATCTGCACTACGTGCTGCTCGGGATCAACGTGTTTCCGGTGCTCGGCGGCATCACCTACTGGTTTCCGAAGTTCACGGGCCGCATGATGAACGAGCGCGTCGGCCGCTGGACGTTCTGGGTCGTGCTGATCGGCTTCAACGTCGGCTTTTTTCCGATGCACGTGTCGGGGCTGCTCGGCATGCCGCGCCGCATCTACACCTATCCGTCCGGCATGGGCTGGGACACGTCGAACCTGCTGACGACGATCGGCTCGTTCGTGTTCGGCATCGGCATCGTGATGTTCGTGATCAACGCGCTCGTCAGCGCGCGGCGCGGCGCGCGCGCCGGCGACAACCCGTGGGGAGCGCCGGGCCTCGAATGGTCGGTCGCGTCGCCGACGCCCGCCTACAACTTCGCGGTGCTGCCGCTGATCGCGTCGCGCCATCCGCTCTGGGAAACGCGCGGCGAGCCGCACCGCTCGAGCCTGCGCGTCGGCTACCGGCTCGCCGACGGGCGCGAGGCGCTCGCGGTGTCGCCGCTCGCCGCGACGCCGAGCGCGATTCTCAAGATGCCCGAGGACACCTGCGTGCCGTTCGTGCTGTCGCTGCTCGCGACGGCCGTGTTCGCCGCGATGCTGGTGCGCTCGCCGACGCTCGTCGCCATCTCCACGCTTGGCTGCGCGATCGCGCTCGGCGCGTGGCTGTGGCCGCGCCGCTCGCTCGGCGAGCGCGCCGCGGCGCCCGAGCGCGAC
>NZ_CABVPP010000126.1 GCF_902499075.1 Burkholderia pseudomultivorans
GCTCGCGCACGCGCAGGCGAGCGCGCCGGACGATCCCGACATGCTGGCCGCGCTCGGCACGCAGTGGATCGACGCGGGCGACGCCGATCGCGGCCTCGCGCCGCTGCACGACTGGATCCTCGCGCATCCGGCCGACGCCGACGCGGACGTGCGGCTGCGCTACGGCGACCTGCTCGGCCGCGCGGGGCGCGACGACGCGCTGGCCGCCTGGCTCGACACGCTGCGCGGCATGCCGTCGCTGACGCCCGCGCAGTCCGCGCGGCTCGAGGATCAGTCGCTGCGGCTCGTGCTGCGCCGCACCGACGACGCGATCGCTCGGCAGGACTATGCGCAGGCGCGCGCGCAGCTCGAGCGCGCGAGCGCGGCCGGCCGCGCGGATCCGCGCTATGCGCTCGAACTGGCCGATCTCGAACGCGCACAGGGTTACTACGGCGCTGCGCGCGACGCGCTCGCGCCGCTGGCCGCGCGCACGCCCGACGATGCGAACGTGCAGCTCGCGCTGGCACGTATCGACGAGGACAGCGGCGAGCGCGCCGCCGCGCTCGCCCGCGTGCAGGCCGTGCTCGCGCGCACGCCGGACGACGATGTCGACACGCGCCTGTCGGCGGTGCGGCGCCTGAATGCGCTGCGCCGCCCGGACGAGGCCGCGGAGGTCACGGAGCAACTGCAGGCCGCGTATCCGGCGCGCTCGGACGTGTCGCTCGCGGCGGGCAGCGTCGCCGAGGCGCAGGGGCGCTACGACGACGCGGCCTCGTTGTACCGGCTGTCGCTGTCGCAGGAGCGCGCGGAAGGCGCGACGCCGCGCCGCGACGGCCGCACGCCCGCGCAGGCCGCGTTCGCGGATCTCGAGCAGCGGCGCGACCCGGAGATCGAGATCGGCTGGCTGCCCGCGTACAAGTCGGGCGACGACGGCGTATCGGCGTATCGCGCGCAGCAGGTGCCGGTCTACATGCAGCTGCCGGTGCGCTACGACGGGCATGCGTTCCTGCAGATCGATACCGTGCATCTCGATGCGGGCTCGCTCGACACGAGCAATCCGTCGTCGTACGCGCTGAACACGTTCGCGCTGTATCCGGCGCTGAACGCGCCGGCCGCGAATCCGCCGGGCTCGCTGCATCAGTCGGCGACCGGCGTCGCGGTCGGCGCCGGCTACAAGACCGACGCGTGGCGCTTCGACGTCGGCACGTCGCCGCTCGGCTTTCCGGTGCAGTACGTGGTCGGCGGCGTGCGCTACCGGTTCGACGCGGGCCCCGCGAGCTTCACGGTGAACGCGTCGCGGCGGCCCGAGATCAGCAGCGTGCTGTCGTACGCGGGGTTTCGCGATCCGTGGACGGGTGCGGTGTGGGGTGGCGTGCGGCGCGACGGCATCGACCTGCGCGCGTCGGCCGACGTCGGCCGCACGAACCTGTTCGCGGAATTCGGCGCGGGCGTGCTGTCGGGCCGCAACGTCGAGCGCAACGCGGCCGTCACGCTGCGCACCGGCTTCACGGTGCCCGTGTACGAACGCGCGACGATGCGCGTGAGCACGGGGCTGGTCGGCAGTGCATGGCATTACGCGCAGAACCTGCGCTACTACACGTACGGGCAGGGCGGCTACTACAGCCCGCAGCGCTATCTGTCGCTCGGCGTGCCGCTCGAATGGGCCGGGCGCGCCGATGCGCTGTCGTGGGACCTGACCGTGACGGGCGGCGTCTCGAACAGCTACGAGCGCGGCACGCCGTACTTTCCGCTCGGGGTGCCGGGCGTCGCCGGGCTGAAGTCGGCGGACGCGATTGCGGCGCTCGCGTATGCGGGCAGCTCGACACGCGGCGTGTCGTTCTCGTACGGCGTCAACGGGATCGTCGAGTATCGCGTGAACCCGCACCTGAGCGTCGGTGCGCAGCTGCACATCGATCGTTCGCACGACTACGCGCCGAGTTCGGCGCTCGTGTACCTGCGTTACGCGTTCGACGCGCGTGCGCCGCGCAACTGGCTCGTCACGCCGACGCCGGTGCGCCTGTATTCGGACTATTAGGGGAAGCGCGTGAACTCCGACCTCAACGCCACTCGCTCCGCGCCCGCCGCCGCCGGGCTGCTCGGCCGCCTGCGCGCGCTGCTGCGCGCCGGGCCGGCGGGCGGCC
>NZ_CABVPP010000127.1 GCF_902499075.1 Burkholderia pseudomultivorans
TCGGTGCAGTGCGTCGCGACGCGCACGATGCGCGCGCCGGCGTCGTACGCGGCCTTCAGGTCGTGGATCGTGCCGATGCCCGGCAGCAGCAGCGTCGCGATCTTCGCGTGCGTGACCACGTCGGCCACCGCCTCGATCCATTCGAGATCGCTGTGCGCGCCGAAGCCGTAGTTGAAGCTCGAACCCTGCAGGCCGTCGCCGTGCGCGACCTCGATGCTTTCCACCTTCGCGCGATCCAGCGCGCGTGCGATGTCCTGCACGTTCGCGATCGAGTACTGATGCCGGATCGCATGGCTGCCGTCGCGCAGCGTGACGTCGGAGATATAGATTTTCTTGCTCATCGCCGGATGCTCCTTACGCGCCCACGCGCGCCTGCGCCATGCGTTCGGCGGTCGCGAGCGCGGCGGAAGTCATGATGTCGAGATTGCCCGCGTACGCAGGCAGGTAGTGCGCGGCGCCTTCGACTTCGACGAACACCGACGTCTTCAGCCCGCTGAAGCGGCCCAGGCCCGGGATATGGAGCGGCGCATGCGCCGGAATCTCGTCGAACTGCACCTTCTGCTTCAGCCGATAGCCGGGCACGTACGCGTGCACCTTCGCGACGGTGTCCTCGATCGACGCCTCGATCGCGTCGCGAGACGCGAGCGCGGACAGCGTATAGACGGTGTCGCGCATCATCAGCGGCGGCTCGGCCGGGTTCAGCACGATGATCGCCTTGCCCTTCGCCGCGCCGCCGACCGCCTCGATCGCCTTCGACGTCGTCTCGGTGAATTCGTCGATGTTCGCGCGCGTGCCGGGGCCGGCCGACCTGCTGCTGATCGACGCGACGATTTCCGCGTAGTGCACCGGTGCGACGCGCGACACGGCCGCGACGACCGGAATCGTCGCCTGGCCGCCGCAGGTGACCATGTTTACGTTCGGCGCGTCGATGTGCGCGTCGAGATTGACGACCGGCACGCAGTACGGGCCGATCGCGGCCGGCGTCAGGTCGATCATCCGGATCGACGGCCGGAGCGCGCGCAGCAGCGCGTCGTTGCGCACGTGCGCGCCGGCGGAGGTTGCGTCGAACACGAAGTCGATCCGGTCGAACACCGGCAGGCGCGTGAGCCCTTCGACGCCTTCGTGCGTGGTCGCGACGCCCAGGCGCGCGGCGCGCGCGAGACCGTCCGAGTTCGCGTCGATGCCGACCATTGCCGCCATTTCCAGATGCCTGCCATGACGGAGGATCTTGATCATCAGGTCGGTGCCGATGTTGCCGGAGCCGATGATCGCCACCTTGAGTTTTTCGGAAGCCATGCGAATGCCTCGGTTAAGCGGTGAAAGTTGCCCGGACGCTGCCGAGCCCGTCGATCTGCGCGACATAGGTGCCGGCCTCGCGCACCGCGACCATCGGGCCGAGCGCGCCGGTCAGCACCACGTCGCCCGCGCGCAGCGGCGTGCCCAGTTGCGCCATCCGGTCGGCCAGCCACACGGCCGCGTTCAGCGGATTGCCGAGGCACGCGGCGCCGCTGCCCTGGGACAGCACGTCGCCGTCGCGCGCGAGCGTCATCGCGCAGCCCGTCAGGTCGAGTTGCGACAGCGGCACCGGCCGGCTGCCGAGCACGAAGCGCGCGCTCGACGCATTGTCGGCGACCGTGTCGACGAAGCGGATGTTCCAGTTCTCGATGCGGCTGTCGACGACCTCGATCGCGGCCAGCGCATAGGCGCTCGCACGCAGGATGTCGGAGAAGGTGTGCCTGTCGTGCGTGAGATCGCGTTCGAGCACCAGCGCGATCTCGGCCTCGACCTTCGGCTGGATCAGCGTCGACAGCGGGATCGGCTCGCTGTCGCCGTA
>NZ_CABVPP010000128.1 GCF_902499075.1 Burkholderia pseudomultivorans
ATCTGCGGCTCCAGCGCGAGCACGCTGTTCAGCGCGGCCGGCAGGTGGCGCAGCTGCTTCAGGAATTCCGCTTCCTGAGCGGCGTCGACGTGCCCGCGCAGCTTGCCGAGCGTCGCGGCCAGCACGAACAGCGCGACGAGCTGGGTCGTGAACGCCTTCGTCGACGCGACGCCGATCTCGGTGCCCGCGTGCGTCAGGAACTGCATCTCGGTCAGGCGCACCATCGCGCTCGTCGCGACGTTGCAGACCGCGAGCGTATGCGTGTGGCCGAGCGACTGCGCATGCTTGAGCGCCGCGAGCGTGTCGGCGGTCTCGCCCGACTGCGAAATCACCAGCACGAGCTGGCGCGGGTTCGGCACCGACTCGCGGTAGCGGTATTCGCTCGCGATCTCGACCTGGGTCGGGATCTTCGCGATCGATTCGAGCCAGTACTTCGCGGTCAGGCCCGAGTAGTAGCTGGTGCCGCACGCGAGGATCAGCAGGCTGTCGATGTCCGCGAACGCGGCGGCCGCGGCGTCGCCGAACAGCGACGCGTCGAACGTTTCGGTGTGCGGCACCGTATCGCCGATCGCGCGCGGCTGCTCGAAGATTTCCTTCTGCATGAAGTGGCGATAGGGGCCGAGCTCGACCGCGCCGCCGTATGCGCTGACCACGCGGATCTCGCGCTGCGCGAGCGCGCCGTGGCGATCGACGATCTTCACGCCGTCGAGCGACAGCTCGCACATGTCGCCTTCCTCGAGGAACGTGAAGCGGTCGGTGCTGCCCGCCAGCGCGAGCGCGTCGGACGCGAGGAAGTTCTCGCCGTCGCCGTGGCCGACGACGAGCGGCGAACCCTGGCGCGCGCCGACGACGGTATGCGGCTGGTCCTTGTGGATCACCGCGATCGCGTAGGCGCCGTGCAGTTGCTGCACCGCTTCGCGCACGGCCTCGAACAGGTCGCCGCGATACAGGCTGTGCACGAGGTGCGCGATCACTTCGGTGTCGGTCTGCGACACGAATTCGTAGCCCTTCGCGCGCAGCGTTTCGCGCAGCGGCTCGAAGTTCTCGATGATGCCGTTGTGCACGAGCGCGAGCGCGCCGGACGAGAAGATCGGATGCGCGTTGTGCGTGACGGGCGCGCCGTGCGTCGCCCAGCGCGTGTGCGCGACACCGGTCGTGCCTTCGAGGTGCGATTCGCGCACCTGCGCGTCGAGATCGGCGACGCGCGCGACGCTGCGTGCACGCTGGGGGCCGTTCGGTTCGAGCACGGCGACGCCGCACGAATCGTAGCCACGGTATTCGAGGCGCCGCAATCCTTCGATCAGCACCGGAACGATATTACGCTGCGCAACTGCGCCGACAATGCCGCACATGAATGGACAATCCTGTAAGTCGACGCGGGCGCCGCACGGGCGCCCGCAAAAGGTTCAGCTTTTCTTCTTGACCGGGCGGACGTAGCCGCTCTTCGCGGTCTGCGTCTTCTCGTTCAACGCCAGCATGCCGTCGGCGACGTCCTTCCAGACCGTCGTGCCGGCCGCGATCGTCACGCCGCGGCCGACGCGCACCGGCGCGACGAGCTGCGTGTCGGAGCCGACGAACACGTCGTCCTCGATCACGGTGCGGAACTTGTTCGCGCCGTCGTAGTTGCAGGTGATCGTGCCCGCGCCGATGTTCACGCGCGCGCCGATGTCGGCGTCGCCGATGTAGGTGAGGTGGTTCGCCTTCGAGCCGTGGCCGATCACCGCGTTCTTCACCTC
>NZ_CABVPP010000129.1 GCF_902499075.1 Burkholderia pseudomultivorans
AGACCCGTCGACGTGGAAGTCGACAGCGAAGCGACGGTGCTATTAGTCGAGCTGAGACCCGTGGACAACGAGCTGATGCCGGTCGAAGTCGAGGTGGACAGCGACGTGATCGAACTGTTAGCCGAGGACAGGCCAGTCGACGTGGAAGTCGACAGCGAAGCGACGGTGCTATTAGTCGAGCTGAGACCCGTGGACAACGAGCTGATGCCGGTCGAAGTCGAGGTGGACAGCGACGTGATCGAACTGTTAGCCGAGGACAGACCGGTCGACGTGGAAGTTGACAACGAAGCGACCGTGCTATCGGTCGAGCTCAGGCCAGTAGAGAGCGAACTGATACCGGTCGAAGTCGAGGTGGACAGCGACGTGATCGAGCTGTTAGCCGATGACAGGCCAGTCGACGTGGAAGTCGACAGCGAAGCGACCGTGCTATCGGTCGAGCTCAGGCCCGTGGACAGCGAACTGATGCCGGTCGAAGTCGACGTGGACAGCGACGCGATCGAACTATTAGCCGACGACAGACCCGTCGATGTGGAGGTCGACAGCGAAGTGACGGTGCTATTTGTCGAACTGAGACCAGTGGACAGCGAGCCGATACCGGTTGAAGTCGAGGTGGAAAGCGACGCGATGGAGCTATTAGCCGACGACAGACCCGTCGACGTAGAGGTCGACAGCGAAGTCACGGTGCTGTTGGTCGAGCTGAGTCCGGTCGACAGCGACGCGATCTCGCCGCTGGACGACGACACAGTCGTCGACAGCGAGTCCAGCGTCGAATTGGTCGCGAAGAGTTGCGAACCGTTGATCGCATCGGTGCTGTTCGCGGTGATTTGCCCGGCGGCGACGTTCGTGACCTGGCGTTCTGCGCCTTGACTGCCGACGCTGACCACGCTGGTCGGATTGCCGCCTGCGAACGTATGGGTCGTACCGCCGACGGTACCGGTCGGCGTCGGGTTCGGCGCCGACGTGACTGAACCGCTGCCGATCGCGACGTCGCCGGCGTTGTTGGCGGCGGCGTTTTGGCCGATCGCGACTGCGCCGTTTGCTTTTGCGTTCGCGCTGTCGCCGACCGCGACGCTGCTTGCGCCCGCGGCGCTCGCAGCCACGCCCGCGGCAAGCGAGTTGACGCCCGTTGCGCCATTGTTGTCGTAGTTGGCCTGCTGCGTACCGCCATCGTTGACGCTGTAGTAGTGCGTCTTTGCGGCCTCGATTGCCGTCGAGGTCGATGTGGACAGCGACGTGATCGAGCTGTTGGCTGTACTGAGGCCGGTGGACAGCGAGCCGATGCCGGTCGAAGTCGATGTGGACAGTGACAGAATCGAACTGTTGGCCGTGCTGAGGCCGGTCGACAACGAGCTGATGCCGGTCGAGGTCGAAGTGGACAGCGACAGCACCGAGCTATTAGTGGAGCTCAGCCCCGTCGACAGCGAGCCGATCGAGCTATTTGCCGACGACAACCCCGTCGAAGTCGACGACGACAGCGAAGCGACGTTACTGTTGGTGGAACTGAGGCCGGTGGACAACGAACTGATGCCGGTCGAAGCCGAGGTGGACAACGACAGCACCGAGCTGTTGGTCGAGCTGAGCCCCGTCGACAGCGAGCCGATCGAGCTATTTGCCGACGACAACCCCGTCGAAGTCGACGACGACAGCGAAGCGAC
>NZ_CABVPP010000130.1 GCF_902499075.1 Burkholderia pseudomultivorans
CGGCGGGGCGTCTCAAAGAGGCGCTCAAGTTGCTGCAGGGCTTGCGTCGCGCGGGGATAGTCGATCCAGCGGTCTCGAAGAAGTCCGAGGATTCGTTCGTCGTTCCCTAACTCGGCTTGCTGTCTGGCAGCCGGTAGCAGATGCGCAAGTGCCCCACCCTTCATGTGTCACCTCACCATTGCTCCACATCGAAGGCCTGAACTGGCGTCGCGTAGTCGACCGCCTCAGCCTCCTGCTCCTTCACGTCACTCCTGTACGGGACAATCCTGTCGCGCAACTCTTCCAATGGGACGATCTCTTTGCGTGACGGTCGACGTGCACGGGCCGTTGTCTGTTTGGCTCTGGAAATTACATGCCGTTGCTCTTCTATTGTCCTGAAGATCAGCGACTCAGAAACAGTTTGTTGTCCTTCCAATCTAATGGAATGCAACGCTGCCCGGTGTTCAAAAAGAGAAATTGCCGGCCGCCGCATGTCTGCGTAACGGACTTCGAGGTAGTTGCCGCTCCCTGCTGTCACAAAAACCCGCGAGAGGTCCTCCGGATGATACCGAACGGTGACCGCCCGCCGCGTCTGGCGCCAGGCGACGAAAATCGGATGCCAATAACGAACATGGAAGAGCGTCAGTCCGTCAGCCTGGATTTTCCTCTGCACTACGGGCAAAAACCGAATCAGGAACCTGAGCTCAGCGTCGCTGGAAGCGGGAAGCTGCCGCGAATCAAGGCTAAGGGCAAGCATCCGCCACGTGTCAGCTGGCGTCGCTCCAAGCAGCCCGCGATGCGGAACGTGGTGGTAGCGTCTGGCGATCTCGATCGCGAGCCATTGCTCGAATTCTCGAAGCGTCAACGAGGCCGTCTTTTCAGACTCTCGCGCCTTCCGTCCTTTGGGAGACGATCCAGTCGCCCCCGGTAAGCCCCGGACACGCTCCATCAGGGTGCGGTTCAGGCGTTCAATATGGCCGCCAAAATGAGGCCGCCCGACTGGACGATACATCAGGTGGATACCGTATTCCCGACATCCACTGCGAAGCGCCCTGCTCTTGAACTCGGCAGCGTTGTCCAGATGTAGAACGCTCGGAATCCCACGCATTGGCCACTCTGCGTCCGCCTCGATCTTCGCGAGCCAGGGGCCTTTGGGCAGTGCCGCCCTGGTCAGCAGCAAACCAACGGTAGCCGCTCCCGGACGCTCCATGCCAACGTAAAAACTCAACACGCACCTGGTTGCAACGTCCAGAGCGATAGTCAGCCACGGGCGCCCAATCACCTGTCTGTCGTGTTCGCTAACCAAAACGACGTCCGCCTGGGTATGGTCGACCTGAACGATTTCCAGAGGATACTTTGCGACAAGTGAACCTGGCGCTGCCAGCGCGCTGGGAAGGGCCGCGCGCTGCAGGGCGTCCGCCTCGCGATGCTGAGCCCACCGCCGGCCTATGGTGGTTCGGCCTGGTGGTTGCAGTCCGGCAAGCTCACATCTGCGTCGAACCTCCAGCACGAGATCGGTTGCAGGATGCGCCAAATGTCGTTGAGTGGGCAGCCAGACGTGCACTACTTCGTCAATCACTGCATCAACGGCCCCTCCCAATCGATGGCTGCTCTCAGATGGGCCTCGTCGTTTCGG
>NZ_CABVPP010000132.1 GCF_902499075.1 Burkholderia pseudomultivorans
GTGTAGGTCCCAAGTTCAGATGTCGCGTTTCCGCTAAATAGATGGAATGGTCGCCTCCCGCCTTAACGGGCCGTCCGGCGCCGCAATCTCGCGTCCAGAGCATGCGACATTGCTGGTTCGGCAGCCCAGCCGCCAAGGAGAACCAAATGGAACCCACGACCATTGCCATCGATCTGGCCAAGCGCGTTTTCCAGATTCATTATGTCGAGCCTGAAACCGGCGCGATTCACAGCAAGGTACTCAAACGTGCCCAGCTCGCGCCGTTCTTCGCCAACCGGCCGGCGAGCCGCGTCGTTATGGAGGCCTGTGGCAGCGCTCATCATTGGGCCCGGGTACTGGCACGGCTTGGCCACGACGTGCGGCTCATCGCAGCTCAGTTCGTGCGGCCGTTCGTGAAGTCTAACAAGAATGATGCGGCTGACGCCGCGGCGATCTGGGAAGCTGCCCAGCGTCCCGGCATGCGGTTCGTGGCCGTTAAGACCGAAGACCAGCAGGCCATGCTGGCGATGCACCGGATACGCCAGCAATTGGTCCGGATTCGCGTCATGCAGGTCAACCAACTTCGCGGATTGCTCTACGAGTTCGGCGTCGTGTTGCCTCAAGGCCGTCGTGCATCGATCGAAGCCGCCAAAGCCGCGCTGGCGTCACTGGCCGACGAGTTGCCGGACATGCTGCTAGACAGCCTGCAGGATCAGCTTTCGCGACTCCGTGCGCTCGATGAGCAGATTGCTCGGATCGAGCAACGCATTCTCAGTTGGCGGCGCAACGACGATGCATGCCTGCGCATCTCGGAGATTCCGGGCGTGGGCGTACTCACGGCAACTGCCGCGGTTTCGGTCATTGGACAGGCAAGAACGTTTCGCTCGGGGCGGGAGTTTGCCGCCTATCTCGGTCTCGTGCCGCGGCAGAACGGTTCGGGAGGCAAGATCAAGCTCGGTGGGATCAGCAAACGCGGTGACGTTTATCTGCGGACGCTGCTGATCCACGGCGCGCGATCGGTCATCTCGAGCTCAAAGCACTTGCCGGAGCGTTTGCGCCAGATGCTGTCCCGACGACCAACGAACGTCGTTGCTGTTGCACTCGCAAACAAGATGGCGCGAACAATCTGGGCGCTGCTGGCGCATGGCCGAACGTATGAGGCAGCACCGTCGCAGTAGTCAAGCTTCAATCCCTTTATCCCATCCACGGTTGCACAGGTGATGCTGAAAGATGGCAAGACAGGTTGGACCGCGCAAGGGCAAGCCTGAGACATTTCTCGGACCTCGAGTCCGCTATTTAGATTAGGAACCTTGCGGCGAAATCCATCGGGGCCGGCAGGCACGTCCTGCGATCGAGTCCGGATATAAGTCCGCAACCACCCTCCTCGCCACGATCAAAATTGCCTTGCAAATGGGAGGCGACCATATAAGAAATGTCGTGTTTT
>NZ_CABVPP010000133.1 GCF_902499075.1 Burkholderia pseudomultivorans
TGGATGCGTTGTTGGGGAATCTGGCTTCGAACCTGCTGGCGGGTGGGGCGGGGGCGGTGGTTGGGGGTGGGGCTGGGGCTGGGGCGATCTCTGGGGCGAGTGTGGATTGGTTTAATCGGCAGTTGCACGAGGACGGTAAGGCGAAGGAGCAGACGCTGGCGAAGAAGCTGGCAGCGGAAAGCGCCGGAAAATATACGATGCAGCAGATTCAAGACCAGATGGCGCAAATGGATCTGGTGATGAGCGATGGAGGGGTGTTGCCGGGCAATGTGCGAGTAGCGTCGGGAGAGATGCCGCAGGACGGGACGGAGTGGGCGCGGTATGGCGTGAACAAGGCGGGTCAGACGGTGTGGACGCAATCGTTGGGTCCGGGCGATCCTGATTTGCAGGCGTATATTGCGAAGGGAGCACAGGGTAGCGGGTTCTCGTATCAGTCGACGACGACGGGCAAGAATCCGGGGTTGTTCCGGTTACCGGATTTCGTGAACTTCCAGGTGGATTACTTCGTTGGAAGCGTGTGGGGGACATTTACACGGGATGGAAACGCATTCTTCGGCGGAGGATTGAACATGGGGCTGCCGAACACGGTTGGTGCTGGCGTGAATATATCGGCTGGCTATTTGAATACGAGTACAGTCAGGCCGGGCCAGACAAATAACTTTGCTGACGGATACGCAGGTGGGGGGGCCGCACTGTATGGTGGTTTAGGAGGCGGCATTATGGTGTCGCCTGGTAATGGTACGGCCACCATTATCGGCTTCGGTGCAGGTGTGAACGTAGGGAAAACGAACAATCCTGCATCTGTTGGTTGGGGTTTCTCCGTTGATCAAGGTGAAACGGGAGTTAGGTGGTAGCCATGGGACCGTCAATTACATCTGTTCCGAAGACGCGAGCACAGAAAATCGTCTGGTGGTGTTGTTTTGCGGCGATGATGGGCTTCATCGTGTACGTGGTGTTGAAGAACATCTTTTTTAGTTGAACGACCGAGCACGGCGTATGCCGGGTTCGGTGTTTATGCTGACGTTGCAGGCCGACGACGTCGAGGCCGTTGTTGAGCGGCGAATTGTTCGTCGTGGTGGATGCGGTCCTGAATCTCCTGTTCGGTCATGTCGCGATTGGCGATGCGGTCGTGGTGATCGGGGGAGATGGTCAATTGCTGGAAGCGGTAATTGACGGAGAGCAGCACATGGCGCTGACGTTCTCGGATATCCGGAATCGTTCGGAATACGCTGCGAGCAGTGTCGGGATCAGCGCGGGTGGCGGCGTGGGCAACGGAGGGAACAGCTACGCGACGCATGGGCCGCAGAGCGGGAAGAACACCGGCGGTGCGTTGCCGCTCTTTGTCAGCGAGAGCGATAGCAGTAGCGCGACGACGAAGAGC
>NZ_CABVPP010000134.1 GCF_902499075.1 Burkholderia pseudomultivorans
GCGAAGCAATTGGAAGTGGTTCCAAGAAAAGCCTCTAAGCTTCAGTCTAACGATGACCGTACCGCAAACCGACACAGGTGGGCGAGATGAGTATTCTAAGGCGCTTGAGAGAACTCGGGAGAAGGAACTCGGCAAATTGGTACCGTAACTTCGGGATAAGGTACGCCCTTGTAGCTTGACTGGCCAGCGCCAGGAGGGTGAAGGGGTTGCAATAAACTGGTGGCTGCGACTGTTTAATAAAAACACAGCACTCTGCAAACACGAAAGTGGACGTATAGGGTGTGACGCCTGCCCGGTGCCGGAAGATTAAATGATGGGGTGCAAGCTCTTGATTGAAGTCCCGGTAAACGGCGGCCGTAACTATAACGGTCCTAAGGTAGCGAAATTCCTTGTCGGGTAAGTTCCGACCTGCACGAATGGCGTAACGATGGCCACACTGTCTCCTCCCGAGACTCAGCGAAGTTGAAGTGTTTGTGATGATGCAATCTACCCGCGGCTAGACGGAAAGACCCCATGAACCTTTACTGTAGCTTTGCATTGGACTTTGAACCGATCTGTGTAGGATAGGTGGGAGGCTATGAAACCGGAACGCTAGTTTCGGTGGAGCCGTCCTTGAAATACCACCCTGGTTTGTTTGAGGTTCTAACCTTGGTCCGTGATCCGGATCGGGGACAGTGCATGGTAGGCAGTTTGACTGGGGCGGTCTCCTCCCAAAGGGTAACGGAGGAGTACGAAGGTACGCTAGGTACGGTCGGAAATCGTGCTGATAGTGCAATGGCATAAGCGTGCTTAACTGCGAGACCGACAAGTCGAGCAGGTGCGAAAGCAGGTCATAGTGATCCGGTGGTTCTGTATGGAAGGGCCATCGCTCAACGGATAAAAGGTACTCTGGGGATAACAGGCTGATACCGCCCAAGAGTTCATATCGACGGCGGTGTTTGGCACCTCGATGTCGGCTCATCTCATCCTGGGGCTGTAGCCGGTCCCAAGGGTATGGCTGTTCGCCATTTAAAGAGGTACGTGAGCTGGGTTTAAAACGTCGTGAGACAGTTTGGTCCCTATCTGCCGTGGGCGTTGGATATTTGAAGGGGGCTGCTCCTAGTACGAGAGGACCGGAGTGGACGAACCTCTGGTGTACCGGTTGTGACGCCAGTCGCATCGCCGGGTAGCTATGTTCGGAAGAGATAACCGCTGAAAGCATCTAAGCGGGAAACTCGCCTTAAGATGAGATATCCCTGGAGGCTTGACCTCCTTGAAGGGTCGTTCGAGACCAGGACGTTGATAGGTCGGGTGTGTAAGCGCAGTAATGCGTTCAGCTAACCGATACTAATTGCCCGTAAGGCTTGATCCTATAACAAGTCTG
>NZ_CABVPP010000135.1 GCF_902499075.1 Burkholderia pseudomultivorans
GGACCTATCCGTGATTTCGTGGGCGGGGCATATCATGAGGTGTAAAAGCCATGGATATGCCAATGAAGAAGAAACGAACGGTGGCATCCCAGGCAGCGGCCCGCGGGCCGCTGCCTGAACTGCCTAAAGAACTGCTGGACCAGTTGGTCAAAGGGCCGATGACGCCGGCCGAGGTGCAGGACCTGATGCTGGCGTTCAACAAGGCGGTCATCGAGCGCGCGATGGGCGCCGAGATGAATCTGCATCTGGGCTACCCGCCTGGCCAACCCAAGCCGCCCGGTCAGGCTAACGAGCGCAACGGCGCCAGCGGTAAGACGGTCATCACCGATCGCGGCCCGGTTCGGGTTGAAGTTCCCCGCGACCGTGACGGCAGCTTCGAGCCGATCCTGATTCCCAAGCATGAGCGCCGTTTCACCGGCTTCGACGAACGCATCATTGCGATGTACGCCCGTGGCATGAGCGTGCGCGAGATTCAAGGGTTTCTGGCCGAGCATTACGGCACCGAAGTGTCGCCCGACTTCATCAGCTCGGTCACCGATGAGGTGATGGCCGAGGCGCTGAGCTGGCAGAGCCGCCCGCTTGAGACGATGTATCCGGTCGTCTTCTTCGACGCGCTGCGGGTCAAGATCCGCGACGACGGCGTGGTCAGCAACAAGGCCGTCTATCTGGCCTTGGGCATTCAGGCCGACGGCCAGCGCGACGTGCTGGGCCTCTGGATCGAGCAGACCGAAGGGGCCAAGTTCTGGCTCAAGGTGTTCAACGAACTGAAGACGCGCGGCTGCCAGGACATCCTGATCGCCGTGGTCGATGGCCTAAAGGGGCTCACCGAAGCCATCGGTGCGGCCTATCCGCGGACCACCGTTCAGACCTGCATCGTGCATCTGATCCGCAACAGCCTCGAATATGCCAGCTACAAGGATCGTAGGGTGCTCGCCGCCGCGCTGCGCCCGATCTACGCGGCTGCCAGCGAAGAGGCGGCACGGCAGGCGCTGCAAGACTTCGCCGACGGGCCTTGGGGCGCGAAGTACCCGACGATCGTGCAGTCGTGGCAACGCGCGTGGGAGCACGTCGTGCCGTTCTACGTGTTTCCGCCGGAGATTCGACGGGTCGTGTACACCACGAACGCCATAGAAAGTTTGAACATGCAGTTGCGCAAGATCATCAAGACCCGTGGTCACTTCCCGAATGATGAAGCGGCCGTCAAGCTGCTCTGGCTGGCGCTGCGCAACGTACTGGCCAAGACCGTGCGGACTGCGTTCGACTGGAAATCAGCAATGAACCAGTTTGCTATCCTGTTCGGAGAGCGATTTACGCAGGCGCGTGGATAACGCGTTGTTCAACCGCCTCGCCCACA
>NZ_CABVPP010000136.1 GCF_902499075.1 Burkholderia pseudomultivorans
CAGGCTGTTGAAATTCGGAACGGTGTAAACGGGCCCTGAGGGTGGTGCGTTAGAGATATCGTGTTCATGATCTTGGGCAGACGAGAGCGATGCGCGGAATGGACGAGATGCAAGAGCCGCTGTTCACGACGGTGAAGCTGGAAGACTTCGTGCCGGCCGATCACCCGTTGCGGCCGCTTCGGCTGCTGGTCAATCAAGCTCTGAAGCGACTCAATGGGCTGTTTGGCACGATCTACGCGGACAGCGGCCGAGCATCGATTGCGCCCGAGAAACTGCTGCGTGCGCTGCTGTTGCAAGTGTTTTACTCGGTGCGCAGCGAGCGCATGCTGATGGAACAGATGCGCTACAACCTGCTGTTCCGCTGGTTCGTCGGCCTCGCGATCGAAGATGCCGTCTGGGATCACTCGGTGTTCTCGAAGAACCGCGATCGTCTGCTCGAGCATGAAGTGGTCGAAGCGTTCTTTACCGAAGTCATGAGCCTGGCCGACAAGCAAGGGCTGCTGTCCAGAGAACACTTTTCGGTCGATGGCACGCTGATTCAGGCGTGGGCCAGCCACAAGAGCTTCCGGCCCAAGGATGGCTCGGACGATCCGCCGGCCGGCGGTGGCCGCAATGTCGACACCGACTGGAAGGGCAAGCGGCGCAGCAACGAGACTCACGAGTCGAGCACCGATTCGGACGCGCGGCTGTTTAGGAAGAGCAAAGGCACGCCGTCCATCCTGTGTTACCAGGGGCACATCCTGATGGAGAACCGATCGGGCTTGGTGGTCGGCGCTGTGGTCAGTCACGCGGACGGTTTCGGCGAACGCGCAAGCGCGTTGCGCCTGCTCGATTGCGTGCCGGGCCGTCACGCCAAGACGCTCGGCGCCGACAAGGGCTATGACATGCGCGACTTTGTGCGGGACTGTCGCGCGCGCAAGGTGACGCCGCATGTCGCGCGCAACGACGCGCATCAAGGCGGCAGCGCGATCGACGGACGGACGTCGCGGCACGTCGGTTATGGCATCAGCCAGGTGATTCGCAAACGCATCGAGGAGCACTTCGGCTGGGGCAAGACCGTCGGCAGGATTCGACAGACTGCGTATCGCGGCATCAAACGAGTCGACCAGCACTTCAAGCTGACGATGCTGGCGAGCAACCTGACTCGAATGGCCCGAATACTGACGGCGGTGCCACAAGAGGTAATGCGATGAGCAGGCTAAGCGCGGCCGTCGCGCGGCAACGCGCCGGCTGGCCTGCTCGCCAGCGGGGCAGGTGCGACGATTTATCCGCAACTCGGCAGCCAATCGCATACGAAACCCTTTTAAACAGTGCCCCGGCCGTCAAAACGAGGCGCTTTTCAACAGCCTG
>NZ_CABVPP010000137.1 GCF_902499075.1 Burkholderia pseudomultivorans
GTGTCAAGTCCTGGAATAGGTTGACAGTATCCGGACGCTAGAACGCCCGATGCACCGCATCGGGCGTTTTGTATTTCAGAGCAGCGTGTGGCCGCTCGCGGTTGTAGATGCGCACCGACTGCTCGACCATCTTGGCCGCCTGCTCGAGGTCGGCAGGACGCTGCAGCAAGAACTCTCCTTTAAGGATGCCGTTGATTCGCTCGGCCAGAGCATTCTGGTAGCAATCGTAGCCATCCGTCATCGAACAGCGCAGGCCGTGACGCCGATGAATGTCCTGATAGTAGGTCGAGCAGTACTGGACTCCACGATCAGAGTGATGGATCAATGGTTGGCGGGTCTGGCGCCTGCGCAACGCTTTCTTCAGCGCCTGACTGACCTGCTCGGTCTGCAGGCTGTCGTGAACGTGATGACCGACGATCTTGCGCGAGAACGCATCCGTGACGAGGCTCAAATATACAAACGGGCCAGCAGTCGGCAAGTACGTGATATCGGCCACCCACACCTGTTCGGGCCCGGTCGGCACGATTTGATCCGGCCCGGGTTTCAGCAGATTCGGATGACACCGGAAGCGATGGTGGCTTTGCGTCGTCTTGTGGTACGCCCGGTGCGGCACGACCAGCATGCGCGCGGCGCGCAGCACATCGAATAGCCGATCTCGCCCCAGCTTGATGCCGCGCTCGACCAGCACAGGCCCGAGCAGGTGATGCAGTTTTCGCGTCCCGAGTCTCGGCTGACGAAGCCGGACGTTGCGCACCAACGTAGTCACGGTTTCGGCTTGCGAGCAGCGCCGTTCCTCGCTGCGACATCGCTTGTAATACGCTTGGCGGCTAATGCCCATGTAGCGGCAGGCTCGCTCAACGCTCAGCTTTTCGATCCGCTTTTGCGCGACGACCTGCCCGAAGGCTTTTTTACGGTGATCCCGTAGTCCTTGCGCATCACGTCGAGCACCGCCTCGAACAGCGCGGCTTTCTCCTGCGCCTCTCGCAACTGCGTCTCTAACTCCTTGATGCGCTGCTCCGGTGTGAGCGGCTTTGAGTCTGGCTTTGGCATGGTGGAACCCGATCGCGCACGGCCGGATGGGTCGGCCCAATCCTGCAAGCCGTGCTTGCGTAACCATACCAGCACGGTCGAGCGCCCCTGGATGCCGTAGCGCTGCTGGGCCTCTTTGTACGTCAGCTCGCCTTTTTCGACCTGCGCCACTACCGACAGCTTAAAAGCCAGGCTGTAGTCCCGCTGCGTCCGCTTGATCCCTTGCTCCACTTGGCACCTCTTCGGTTAGGCGAAAAAGTGTCAACCTATTTCAGGACGGGGCAT
>NZ_CABVPP010000138.1 GCF_902499075.1 Burkholderia pseudomultivorans
GGCGCGGGCGCGCCGCGCAGGCGTGCGCCCGGCACGGCGTCGCGCGTCAGTTCGTAGACGGTCTGCCCGCGCAGCCGGAACGCCTGCGTCACGTACGTGAAGTTCTCCGAATGGCCGGCGAACAGCAGCCCGCCCGGCTTCACCAGCGGCTCGAAGCGCGCGAGCACCTGCCCCTGCGTCGGCTTGTCGAAGTAGATCATCACGTTGCGGCAGAAGATCGCGTCGAACGGCTTCGCGATCCCGTAGTCCGCATCGGTCAGGTTCAACTGCTCGAAGCGGATCATCGCGCGCAGTTCGGGGCGCACCTTCACGCGGCCCGCCTGCGCGCCCGTGCCCTTCAGGAAGAAGCGCTTGAGCCGCTCCGGCGACAGGTGCTTGACCTGGTCGTACGTGTAGATGCCGGCCTCGGCCTTCGCGAGCACCTGCGTGTCGAGGTCGGTCGCGAGGATCGACGCGCCGCGCGCCGCCGATTCGCCGAGCGCCTCGATCAGCGTAATCGCGATCGAATACGGCTCCTCGCCGGTCGATGCGGCCGAGCACCACACCGACACCGGCGCCGCGCGCCCCTTCACGAACTCCGCGAGGATCGGGAAATGGTGCGACTCGCGGAAGAACGCGGTCAGGTTGGTCGTCAGCGCGTTGGTGAACGCCTCCCATTCGACCGGATCGTTTTCCTGTTCGAGCTGGTCGAGGTAGTCGCGAAACGTGTCGAGACCGCGCGCGCGCAGCCGGCGCGCAAGGCGGCTGTACGCCATGTCGCGCTTGTGCTCGGACAGCGAGATGCCCGCGCGGCGGTGGATCAGCGCGCGGATGCGCGCGAAATCCGCGCCCGTGAACGCGAAGTCGCGCCCCGGCTCGCCCGCGCGTGGCGAGGCATCCGGTGCATCGGGTCGAAACGGCGCGCGCGCGGGCTGCATGGCTTAGAAGGTCTCCCAGTCGTCGTCGGATGTGCCGGCCGCAGCCAGCGCCGGCTTCTCGCCGTGCAGCGCCGGACGCAGCAGCGCGGGCTTCGCGGCCGGCGCAGGTGCGGCGGCCGTCTTCGCGAGGCGCGGCCCGTAGCCGCCGGCGGATGCGGTGCCGCGGCCGGCCGGCGCCTCCTTCGCGGCCGCGGT
>NZ_CABVPP010000139.1 GCF_902499075.1 Burkholderia pseudomultivorans
ACAAAGTCCTCATTGATATGGATTCGCTCCACCTGCGCGAAGACCACGTCAATTGTGCCTACGTTCGAGTTACCGGTGAAGCGATGAGTGGATAGGTAACGGCACTCGAAGTGCACGGGGCTCTCGGCGACCATTTGAACATTGCTGAGATCGGCGCGTCGCCGGGTTACGCCAACGCGATCGAACTCGCTCTCTCCCCGCGGCAGGGCCATGGCGCTGATATTGACTGCCTCGCGCAGATCGTAGGTCGCCATATTCCAGACGAACCAGCCGGTCTGCTCGGCGTTAAGCACGGTGTCCTTGCGACGCCCGTCCGGGTACTGGTTCGCCGCGAACATCACCATCGGCGGGTCGAACGTTAGATTTTGCCACTGGCTGTATGGCGCCAGGTTGTCGATGCCGTCAGGACTGCTACTGGAGAGCCAGCCGATGGGACGGGGTACTGTGCAGCTCTTGAACGGCGAAAACGGGAGAGGGCTTTTTTCGTGGGACGGATCGTACTTCATAGCGGTTCCGAATAGTGATAGGGATTTGGAAATCGATTAAATGCCTT
Organism: Burkholderia pseudomultivorans; assembly: GCF_902499075.1. Taxonomy (GTDB): domain Bacteria; phylum Pseudomonadota; class Gammaproteobacteria; order Burkholderiales; family Burkholderiaceae; genus Burkholderia; species Burkholderia pseudomultivorans. Next base: position 554 of record NZ_CABVPP010000139.1, read on the forward strand.
GGTTCGCAGACGTCGCGGCCATCACCCTTCGGATGGAGCCGGTGGAGGCGTAATAGAGACCGCCGGCGACGGCGAGCCCGATCACCCAGGCGATTTCGGCGCCGCCGAGCAGATGGGCGATGGGGCCGACGTAGAGCGAACTGTTCATGAACGGAATCTGGATCAATACGCCAAAGAAGTACGCGACAAAGGCGCCGATCCTGACAAGCCCGTACTCTCCGTCCTTGGCGAAGAACTGGGCGACCTTGTAGCGCTCGCGCCGCACCCAGTAATAGTCGACAAGATTGATAGCCGACCATGGAGTCATGAAGTAAAGCAGAAACAGCAGGAAGTTCGTGAAATTGGACAGGAAGTTGCGGCTGGCTGCGAGGGCGATGCCTAACGCGATCGCGGAGATGATGCAAACGAAGGCTGCGCGCTGCCGGGG
>NZ_CABVPP010000140.1 GCF_902499075.1 Burkholderia pseudomultivorans
GTACGCGACATTGAGGGGCAACTGCACGGCGCGCTCGAGCAGGCTGTAGGTATGGAAAAACTCGAGAGTTGGGCGCGAGTTCTGGCTCAGCCCCATGGAGAACATTCAAGTCTCCAGCGATGGCTGTGGGCCGTTCCGCTGCGCAACTCGACCCATCAGATGAGCGAGATCCTCGACAAAGTCAATTTGCTCACGATGTACGAGGTGGCAACGCGTTGGCCGATTGAATGCAACGATGCCGTGGTGCGCCACTACGCCCGCCGTTGCGCAAGTCGCCCGCCATCGATCAGCAAGCGAATCGAACCCCAAAGCCGACGAATCGAAGCCGCCTGTTTCATGCGGTATTCCCTCTGTATCGCGACTGATCAGGTACTCGAGATGCTCCGGAGATGGATACTGAAGGTTGTCAACGACACGTCGCGCGAAGTGGATGCGATGCGGATGAAGGCCGCGGATCAACTCCGCGAGTTCGCGCTTGCCGTCAAAGCACTCGCCAATGATGAAAGCCTCTCGCGCGAACAGCTCGGTGAGAAGCTTTGTCTGCTTGCAGATGATGTTTTGCAACCGCATCCCACCAGCCGTCGGAGCCAGATCCGGCAGTGTCTGGTCCGAAAGCGGTACTACGCCCGTAACCTTTTGAATCGGATCGTGCAGCTACCGTTCGAGTCCGAGGCTGCTCATCCTGTAGTCGATGCACTCTCACTATTACGTGGGCTGTATCGACGTCGCGCTTTTCTTCTACCCGACGGGGTCAATATCAGGCTTGGGCGGGCGTGGCGCGAGGCGATTGATGGCTACGATCGGCTTCGGGCCATGGTTGCCTTCGAGTGGGCCACCCTCTTTGCGCTCCGTGTCGC
>NZ_CABVPP010000141.1 GCF_902499075.1 Burkholderia pseudomultivorans
GCGCCGATGTCGGCGTCGCCGATGTAGGTGAGGTGGTTCGCCTTCGAGCCGTGGCCGATCACCGCGTTCTTCACCTCGACGAAGTTGCCGACGTGCGCTTCGTCCGCGAGCTGCGCGCCGGGGCGCAGCCGCGCGTACGGGCCGATCACGGTGTGCGCGCCGAGCTCGGCGCCGTCGATGTGCGTGAATGCGTCGATGCGCGTGCCCGCGCCGATCGACGCGTTGCGGATCACGCAGTTCGCGCCGATCGTCACGTCGTCGGCGAGCGTCACGTCGCCTTCGAACACGCAGTTCACGTCGATCGACACGTCGCGGCCGCAGCGCAGCGTGCCGCGCACGTCGACGCGCGCCGGATCGGCGAGCGTGACGCCGTCGACGAGCAGCGCGGCCGCGACGTTGCGCTGGTGGATGCGCTCGAGTTCGGCGAGCTGCGCCTTGCTGTTCACGCCGAGCGTTTCCCATTCGTCGTCGGGCTGCGCGGTGACGACCTCGAAGCCGGCCTCGATCGCGAGTTCGACGACGTCGGTCAGGTAGTACTCGCCCTGCGCGTTCTCGTTCTTCAGCGCGCCGAGCCACATCGACAGCTGCGCCGTCGGCGTGACGATGATGCCGGTATTGATCTCGGCGATCTTCAGCTCGTCGGGCGAGGCGTCCTTCTGCTCGACGATGCGCGTGACGAAGCCGGACGCGTCGCGCACGATGCGGCCGTAGCCGGTCGGATCGTCGAGCGTGACGGTCAGAATCCCGTAGCGGCCGTCGCGGGCCGCGTCGGCGAGGCGATGCAGGGTGGACGCGCGCGTGAGCGGCACGTCGCCGTACAGCACGAG
>NZ_CABVPP010000142.1 GCF_902499075.1 Burkholderia pseudomultivorans
CCCTTTCGGAACAGGCGCGCATCCGGATCAGTGCTCGATTCATGCGTGTCGTTGCTGCGCCGTTTGCCCTTCCAGTCGGTGTCGACATTGCGGCCGCCGCCGGCCGGCGGATCGTCCGAACCGTCCTTGGGCCGGAAGCTCTTGTGGCTGGCCCACGCCTGGATCAACGTGCCATCGACCGAGAAATGTTCTCTGGAGAGCAGCCCTTGCTTGTCGGCCAAGCTCATGACTTCGGTAAAGAACGCTTCGACCACTTCGTGCTCGAGCAGACGATCCCGATTCTTGGAGAACACCGAGTGGTCCCAGACGGCGTCTTCGATCGCCAGTCCGACGAACCAGCGGAACAGCAGGTTGTAGCGCATCTGCTCCATCAGCATGCGCTCGCTGCGCACCGAGTACAGCACCTGCAGCAGCAACGCACGCAGCAGCTTCTCGGGGGGAATCGACGCACGGCCGCTGTCTGCGTAAATCGTGCCGAACAATCCGTTAAGTCGCTTCAGCGCTTGATTGACCAGCAACCGAAGTGCTCGCAACGGATGATCGGCTGGCACGAAGTCTTCCAGCTTCACCGTCGTGAACAGCGGTTCTTGCATCTCGTCCATTCCGCGCATCGCTCTCGCCTGCCCAAGATCATGAACACGATATCTCTAACGCACTGCCCTCAGGGCCCGTTTACACCGTATCCAATTTCAACAGCCTGCTAG
>NZ_CABVPP010000143.1 GCF_902499075.1 Burkholderia pseudomultivorans
AATCTGGCGTCCCCTAGGGGATTCGAACCCCTGTACTCACCGTGAAAGGGTGATGTCCTAGGCCTCTAGACGAAGGGGACAACATACTGCCTACATCTTTAACGCAAAAGCCCGTTCAAAATGACGTTCTTTGAACGGGCCTCGTTCTGGCGGAGCGGACGGGGCTCGAACCCGCGACCCCCGGCGTGACAGGCCGGTATTCTAACCAACTGAACTACCGCTCCAGCTTTCTGCACTGCGACCCACAGGACACTGCTCGATTCCTGCAAGCCTTGCGACACTTCGATGAAACGCCGCTGAATCTGGCGTCCCCTAGGGGATTCGAACCCCTGTACTCACCGTGAAAGGGTGATGTCCTAGGCCTCTAGACGAAGGGGACAACGTACTGCTTACACCTTTAATACAAAAGCCCGCTCAAAGACGTCTTGAACGGGCTTCGTTCTGGCGGAGCGGACGGGACTCGAACCCGCGACCCCCGGCGTGACAGGCCGGTATTCTAACCGACTGAACTACCGCTCCAACTTCTGCACCCTCACTCGCAGGACGTCGGTTACGTTCCTGCAAGCGTCGCGACACTTCTACGAAACGCCGCTGAATCTGGCGTCCCCTAGGGGATTCGAACCCCTGTACTCACCGTGAAAGGGTGATGTCCTAGGCCTCTAGACGAAGGGGACA
>NZ_CABVPP010000144.1 GCF_902499075.1 Burkholderia pseudomultivorans
GGGGTGACGGCGTACCTTTTGTATAATGGGTCAGCGACTTACGTTCAGTAGCAAGCTTAACCGTATAGGGCAGGCGTAGCGAAAGCGAGTCCGAATAGGGCGTTCAGTTGCTGGGCGTAGACCCGAAACCAGGTGATCTATCCATGGCCAGGATGAAGGTGCGGTAACACGTACTGGAGGTCCGAACCCACTAACGTTGAAAAGTTAGGGGATGAGCTGTGGATAGGGGTGAAAGGCTAAACAAACCTGGAAATAGCTGGTTCTCTCCGAAAACTATTTAGGTAGTGCCTCGTGTCTCACCTTCGGGGGTAGAGCACTGTCATGGTTGGGGGGTCTATTGCAGATTACCCCGCCATAGCAAACTCCGAATACCGAAGAGTGCAATCACGGGAGACAGACATCGGGTGCTAACGTCCGGTGTCAAGAGGGAAACAACCCAGACCGCCAGCTAAGGTCCCCAAATATGGCTAAGTGGGAAACGAAGTGGGAAGGCTAAAACAGTCAGGAGGTTGGCTTAGAAGCAGCCACCCTTTAAAGAAAGCGTAATAGCTCACTGATCGAGTCGTCCTGCGCGGAAGATGTAACGGGGCTAAGCCATATACCGAAGCTGCGGATGCG
>NZ_CABVPP010000145.1 GCF_902499075.1 Burkholderia pseudomultivorans
ACGCCGCAGAACCTGGCCGTCGAGGCGAAGAAGATGGAAAGCTACGGCGCGACCTGCATCTACGTCGTCGATTCGGGCGGCGCGCTGACGATGAGCGACGTGCGCGACCGGTTCCGCGCGGTGAAGGCCGTGCTGAAGCCCGAGACGCAGACGGGCATGCACGCGCACCACAACCTGTCGCTCGGCGTCGCGAACTCGATCGTCGCGGTCGAGGAGGGCTGCGACCGGGTCGATGCATCGCTCGCGGGCATGGGCGCGGGTGCCGGCAACGCGCCGCTCGAGGTGTTCGTCGCGGCGGCCGAGCGGATGGGCTGGAACCACGGCACCGATCTCTACACGCTGATGGACGCGGCCGACGACATCGTGCGGCCGTTGCAGGACCGTCCGGTGCGCGTCGATCGCGAGACGCTCGCGCTCGGTTATGCGGGCGTGTATTCGAGCTTCCTGCGCCATGCGGAAGTGGCCGCGAAGAAGTACGGGCTGAAGACGGTCGACATTCTCGTCGAGCTGGGCAGGCGCCGGATGGTCGGCGGGCAGGAGGACATGATCGTCGACGTTGCGCTCGATCT
>NZ_CABVPP010000146.1 GCF_902499075.1 Burkholderia pseudomultivorans
GAGACAGACTCGTTATAGGGTCAAGCGAACAAGTGCATGTGGTGGATGCCTTGGCGATCACAGGCGATGAAGGACGCGGTAGCCTGCGAAAAGCCCCGGGGAGCTGGCAAACAAGCTTTGATCCGGGGATGTCCGAATGGGGAAACCCACTCCGTATGGAGTATCCATGGCTGAATACATAGGCCATGCGAAGCGAACGCGGTGAACTGAAACATCTAAGTAACCGCAGGAAAAGAAATCAACCGAGATTCCCAAAGTAGTGGCGAGCGAAATGGGATGAGCCTTGTACTCTTTATTTGTATTGTTAGCCGAACGCTCTGGAAAGTGCGGCCATAGCAGGTGATAGCCCTGTAGGCGAAAACAGTATGAAAGAACTAGGTGTACGACAAGTAGGGCGGGACACGTGAAATCCTGTCTGAAGATGGGGGGACCATCCTCCAAGGCTAAATACTCGTGATCGACCGATAGTGAACCAGTACCGTGAGGGAAAGGCGAAAAGAACCCCGGGAGGGGAGTGAAATAGATCCTGAAACCGCATGCATACAAACAGTCGGAGCCTC
>NZ_CABVPP010000147.1 GCF_902499075.1 Burkholderia pseudomultivorans
GGGTCTGTAGCTCAGTCGGTTAGAGCACCGTCTTGATAAGGCGGGGGTCGTTGGTTCGAATCCAACCAGACCCACCAAGTTGTCTGGCGTGAAGAAACCTGAGGCGTCTCTGTATGGGGGCATAGCTCAGCTGGGAGAGCACCTGCTTTGCAAGCAGGGGGTCGTCGGTTCGATCCCGTCTGCCTCCACCAATCTTCAATGCGAAGTGCTTGGTTCGAAAGCGAACCGAGGATTTGGCATTGGCGATTGAGCCAGTCAGAGTGATATCAACAGATATCGGCTGTCGTTCTTTAACAATCTGGAAGAAGTAAGTAATTTGGATAGCGGAAGCGTCTTTGAGATGGACGTGGAAACTATCCGGGTTGTGATTGTATCGATGTATCTCAAGATGATTCGAACTTCATGTTCGGCTCAATTTGGAATACGGCACAACGCGAGAACTCAACCTGTAGCGACTGTCGATAGAGACAGACTCGTTATAGGGTCAAGCGAACAAGTGCATGTGGTGGATGCCTTGGCGATCACAGGCGATGAAGGACGC
>NZ_CABVPP010000148.1 GCF_902499075.1 Burkholderia pseudomultivorans
CGTAATAGCTCACTGATCGAGTCGTCCTGCGCGGAAGATGTAACGGGGCTAAGCCATATACCGAAGCTGCGGATGCGTGCTTGCACGCATGGTAGGAGAGCGTTCCGTAAGCCTGCGAAGGTGCCTTGTAAAGGGTGCTGGAGGTATCGGAAGTGCGAATGCTGACATGAGTAGCGATAAAGGGGGTGAAAGGCCCCCTCGCCGTAAGCCCAAGGTTTCCTACGCAACGTTCATCGGCGTAGGGTGAGTCGGCCCCTAAGGCGAGGCAGAAATGCGTAGCTGATGGGAAGCAGGTCAATATTCCTGCACCGTCGTTAGATGCGATGGGGGGACGGATCGCGGAAGGTTGTCCGGGTGTTGGAAGTCCCGGTCGCTGCATTGGAGAAGGCGCTTAGGCAAATCCGGGCGCGGGATTCAAGGGTGTGGCGCGAGCGCTCTAGGGCGCGAAGCAATTGGAAGTGGTTCCAAGAAAAGCCTCTAAGCTTCAGTCTAACGATGACCGTACCGCAAACCGACACAG
>NZ_CABVPP010000149.1 GCF_902499075.1 Burkholderia pseudomultivorans
CGCGCCCAACTCTCGAGTTTTTCCATACCTACAGCCTGCTCGAGCGCGCCGTGCAGTTGCCCCTCAATGTCGCGTACGGCCTGGACGACAAACTGCCTGAGCATGCGCTCCGGTGGTATCACTATGCGATGGTCGTAGAACCAACGTTTGAGATAGTTCGTCAACTGTCCGCGTTCCGGGCGACCGGTGAGTTGTTCCTTGAGCCAACGGATGACATACCGACGTTGATGTTCCGCGACGGCGCGAAAATTGATGGCGTCCCGAGCAAAGCGCTGGTGGTCGGATAAGGTCTTGAGGTTGCCATCGTAAAGTGAACGTAACGTGCCGAGGTCTGGCGGCTTTACATTCAGTTGCCGGCCAAGATGTCGCCAGAGAACCGTGGGTATCTGCTTGTACGAGCCGAGCGGCCGGCCAGTCATGCGCAGAAAGCCGATGTGCAAGGGGTGACTTCAGAATTCGGAAAAAATCGTACGCTAAGCAATCCCAGCCCTCAGCACAGTCGCACTACGGGTGGAT
>NZ_CABVPP010000150.1 GCF_902499075.1 Burkholderia pseudomultivorans
AGAGCGGGAAGAACACCGGCGGTGCGTTGCCGCTCTTTGTCAGCGAGAGCGATAGCAGTAGCGCGACGACGAAGAGCGGGATCAGTGTCGGCAGCATCACGATCACGGACGAAGCGAATCAGCAACAGGACGTGGCGACGCTCAATCGTGATACGTCGAATCTGAACGGCACGGTGAACAGGACGCCGGATTTGCAGCAGGTGCTGGGCAGTCAGTCGGATCTGATCAACGCGGCTCAGGCGGCGGCGGAAGCGGTTGCGAAGCAGATCGGTCACTACGCGGACAGGAAGCGCGATGAAGCGCTGAAGAACGCGGACGGCGCGAGTGATCCGGCGCTCAAGGCTAGGTATCAGCAGGAGGCGCGTGACTGGGCAGAGGGCGGCGACAGCCGGACGGCGTTGCATGTTGCCGGTGGTGCGTTGACGGGTGGTTTGACAGGCGGCGGATTGGGCGCTGTGGGCGGGGCGGCGGGGGCGGGTTTGTCGGCGAAGCTTGCGCCTC